>CAVXQR010000011.1:0-239100 GCA_963763975.1 uncultured Acidobacteriaceae bacterium | reverse complement strand
CAGCAAGAAGGGCGGGATTGCTCCCGCCCTGTTTGCTTGTGTGCCGAGCATGTTTAACAGCTTGGAGGTGTAAGTCCTCTTCACATCCTGATGGAGGAGAAGTGATAGCGAAGCGCAAGGGCGTCGTCGCGAGGCGGGGTCTGAAGGAAGCGTGGAGCAAAGACGCGAGCCGATGGACAAGAACCGGATATGAGGCATACGGCGCCGGACGAGCTGGCAAATGACAGCGAAGTCCACATCCATCAAGGGCGCTGGTTGTAAATTCGGCGGTTGCGCGTTGAAGGCGGTTGAACTTACCTCGGGAGGTCTGTCGCATGTCCCGGAATCGGGACTGAGGGTGGAGCAATCCACTCTGACCGTGCGGCAGAAGTCAGCAGCGGGCATAGTAGCCGCGCAAGCGGCGAAGGCCCAAACGGAAGGAAGCGGCAAGTAGGCGGCGCGACTCGATGAGCGGCAAGCGGCAGAATAACCAGCTTCGGCTGGCCTTTGGCGAGGAGGGGCAGGAGTGAAGCTCCGATGGCTCCTGGCGAAGGGTCCGAAACGCTCACGGCGAAGCGCATGATCGAAAGCCCGGCTAACAACAACGAACAACTGATGGAAGAGGTCTGCGAGCGGGAGAACTGCTTGCAGGCCTAGAAGCGAGTGAAGTCCAACAAGGGCAGTCGCGGGCATCGACGGCATGACGGTCGAGGAGTTGCCGGCTACTTGAAGGAGCACTGGCCAGCCATCCGCGAACAACTGCTCAGTGGGACTTACAAGCCGCAGCCGGTGAAGCGGGTAGAGATACCCAAGCCGGACGGAGGGGTGCGTCAGCTGGGCATCCCGACGGTGCTGGACCGCATGGTGCAGCAGGCGGTGATGCAGGTCTTGCAGGGCAGGTGGGACGCGGAGTTTTCCGAACACAGTCACGGGTTCCGGCCCGGACGCTCGGCGCATCAGGCGGTAGCCAAGGCGCAGAAGTACATCGCCGAAGGCCGCCGCTGGGTGGTTGATCTCGATCTGGAGAAGTTCTTCGACCGGGTCAACCACGACAAGCTGATGGCAGCCGTAGCGCGGCGGGTCGCGGACAAGAGGATGCTCAAGCTGATCCGGGCGTTCCTCACCGCGGGCGTGATGGAAAACGGGCTGGTGGGTCCGGTGGATGAAGGAACGCCGCAAGGCGGTCCTTTATCGCCACTGCTGTCGAACCTCGTGCTCGACGAACTTGACCGGGAACTGGAGCGGCGCAAGCACTGCTTCGTGCGGTATGCGGACGACTGCAACATCTACGTGCGCAGCCAGCGGGCAGGGGAGCGTGTGAAGCGGAGCATTACCGGCTTCATCACGCGGCGGCTCAAGCTCAAGGTCAACGAACAGAAGAGCGCGGTGGCTCGACCGGTGGAACGCAAGTTCCTCGGCTTCAGCTTCACCAGGCACGCGAACCCAAGCGGCGCATCGCCGCCAAGGCTCTCGTGCGGTTTCAAGCAGAAGGTGCGGGAGCTTACGGGACGGACGCGGGGTATCAGTATCGAGCAGATGACGAAGGAGCTGGCCAGCTACTTACGTGGCTGGAAGGGCTACTTCGGCTTCTGCGAGACGCCCTCGGTGCTGGAGGAACTGGATCAATGGATACGGCGCAGGCTGCGATCCATGATCTGGAAGCAATGGAAACGCGGCAAGGTGCGGTTCGCAAAGCTGTGCGATCGGGGAGTGAGCAAGACCTGGCTGCACAAACGGCCGGAAGCGCTCACGGCCCATGGCACATAGCCAACAGCCCTGCCATGAGCTATGCGTTTCCAATCGCCTACTTCGACTCGCTTGGACTTCCAAGGTTGTTCGCTGGGACATAGCTCAATCCGTCCGAACCGCCGGATGCGGACCCGCATGTCCGGTGGTGTGGCAGGGGAGGAGAGGTGACTCTCCCCCCTATGCCGATTGCTGACTCGGGGGCAAGAAAAAGCGCGCAGCCGGAGCCGCGCGCCTTCGCGAAAGAACTTTCGCCTACCCCAGATTCTTGTCCAGCGCCTTCTCAATCACGTCGCGGGAGACGTAGCCGACGATCTGCTCGCGCACCTGGCCGCCTTTAAACACCAGCAGGGTGGGAATGCCGCGAACTCCGTAGCGCTGCGGCGTGGAAGCGTTCTTGTCCACGTCCATCTTGCCGACCTTCACCCGGCCGTTATAGCTCTGCGCCACTTCATCCACAATCGGCGCCAGCGCCCGGCAGGGACCACACCACGCCGCCCAGAAATCGACCATCACCGGCTGGTCGGACTTAAGCACCAGCTGATCGAAATTGGCGTCGGTTATTTCAACGATTGCATCTGTTGCCATTCTTCCTCCAAGGATACCCGCGAGCTGTCCGCTAGCGCCGCTAGTTCATCGTACCATCCCGCGTACAGATTGGATGCGGCAGACGGCGGTTCGGCGCAAGCCCCGGCCCGGGTTGGCACAAGCTGTTGCTGGGCAAGGAGGAAGACGGGTTGGGGAGGGAGGCGAAGGCGAATTGCCGGCGGCAAAATTCAAGAGCGCCCGGCGGAATAATCCGTCGGGCGCTCGGAAGGCAGCCCTCCCCCAGAACTGCCTGACTGCAAAACCGATTTTGCCCCGAATCGCGACTTTTGTAAATACATCTTCGTACTTACTTGGTTACCTGCGACTGGGCTGGCAGAAGCAGCGCCAATTTTGGTTCCAATGTGGGAAATGAAAATGCCTTTCGCTGGAGGGCTTGCCGGATGAGGAACTGCGACCGCGATGCTGTCTCATCGCCAGCCGGCAAGGCGGCGCCAGGATATTCACAAAGTAAACGCTGCGTTGTAGTTGTGGCAGGATTTGGCATGCTTGCCAAAGTTCGACTTCCGCTCAGCTTAGCGGCAGCGAAACCAACATCGTTGTTCCATTTTGGGAACGATTCTCCGCCGTGATCGTCCCGCCGTAGGCTTCCACCAGCGCCTTGGAAATCGCAAGCCCCAAACCGTAGCCGCCGGTCTCTCGCGCGCGCGAGCTGTCGCCGCGGTGGAAGCGCTCGAAGATGTGCGGCAGTTCTTCCGGAGCGATGCCGGGACCGCGGTCCTCGATTTCCACCGTGCCGCGGCGACCATTGGCCTTCATACAGAGCCGAACCTTCTCGCCCGGGGGGCTGAAGCGGATCGCATTTTCCAGCAGATTGCTCCACACCAGTTCGAGGTCGTCGGGATCGGCTTGTACCAGCATCGTGCCGTCGGCCTCGAGCGCCAGCACGACATTGCGTTCGGAGGCCAGCGCTTGCAGCCGATCAACCGCTGAGCGGCACGTCGAGCTGACATCTACGGCGGGCATCTCGCGGCCGGCGCTGGCCGTGGCCCACTGTTCCGCGCGCGCCAGGCGCAGCATGGAGTGCAGCAGGGTTTCCAGCCGCTGCATGTCGTCCAGCGCCTGTTCCAGCCCGGCGCGATAATCTTTCGCCGAGCGCTCCCTCTGCAACAGCGACTGGAGCGTCGACTTCAGGATGGCCACCGGCGTCTTCAGTTCGTGCGCTGCGTTGGCCAGGAATTCGCGCTGCTGGGTGAAGGCGGCGTGCAGGCTGCCCAGCATGGAGGTCATGGCGGCGGTGAGCGGCGCCAGCTCGGTGGTGTCGCCGCGCTTCGTCGCCGGGACACAGCTCCCAGTTGGCGGGAGAGATGTCCGCCGCGCTGCGCGCCAGATCGTCCAACGGACGCAAGACTCGCCGCAAGCCCCACACCGCCAGAGTTACCGTCAGCAGAGCAGCAGGAAGGTTCCGCCGGCGATGGAGAGTGCGGCCATCACCACATCGCGCCGCACCCGGTCGGTGGGCGCGGCGTAGACCACGGTCAGCGTGTCGCCCCGTGGAACGTCGGGTTCGCGGTCGAGCACCGGGATGTCCTTCAGCAGCACAGCGCGATAGTGAACACCGTTACGGCGGAAGCTCGCGTGGTTGCGGCCTTTGCGGAACGGCACCTCCATTTCCGCCGGCCAGCTCGCAGAGCTCGCAATCAGCCGGCCGTTGTGGGTCACCAGATAGAGGTCGGGCTGTCCGCGCTCCAACGGCGGCGGCACCATGTCGTCTTCGAAGATCAGCTTGGGATGCGGCTCTTCGGAGTAGCGCACCAGTGCGGCGATGCTCATGGCGCGGCCCTGCAGCCGCGAGTCGAAGGCGTTGGCAATCGGCGCTCAGAAAAGAACACGCCTACCGACACCACGCCCGCGGCCAGCAGCAGTTGCGAGATGACCACTGCCACAATCAGCCGCCGTTGAATGGATACGGTTCGCATTTCAGGCACGCAGTATGTAACCCTGGCCGCGCAAGGTGTGAATCAGCCGCGTTCTCCTCCATCCTCCAGCTTGCGGCGCAGCCCGGAGATGTAGACCTCGATAACGTTGCTGAAGCGCTCCCAGTTGAAGTCATAAAGATGCTCCAGCAGCTCCGTCTTGGGGACAACCGCGCCCGGCCGATGCGCCAGGTATTCGAGCACGCGATATTCCATGGCGGTCAGGTTCACCGGCAGACCTTTGCGCCGCACCGTCAGGTCGGCGGTGCTGATTTCGATGTCGCCGACCTTGCGGACGAGCGGCGCACTGCGTCCCTTGCCGCGGCGCATCAGCGCCTTGCAGCGCGCCAGCAATTCACCCAGGTCGAAGGGCTTGGCAACGTAGTCGTCGGCCCCGGCATTCAGCAGCGCAACGATCGATTCCTTCTCGTCACGCGCGGTCAACACCAGCACCGGAACTCCCGACCCGCCGGCGCATCCGCTGCAGCACGGTGAGGCCATCGAGTCTTCGGCAACATCAGGTCGAGGACGATCAGGTCGTAGGGATTCGTCTCAGCCATGAAAGACCTTCTTCGCCATCGAGCGCAATGTCCACGGCGTAGCCCGCGCTTTCGCGCAGGCTGCGGGCCACGTTCTCCGCCAGGCGGCGCTCGTCTTCCACGATCAGGACCCGCATGTTCTCCATCGCAAGGCCAGTCTTACTGCGGCGAAGCTGAAGCCGGCCTTAACCCTTCTCCTATTCAACTACCGAGGATTGCCGCGCACAATCGGAAAGCGCGCTTCGTCACCGCGTGATAAAGCATTCAGCTTCGGTTAAGGTTCCCTGCTCCATGCTGTGATGTTGGATGGGAGGGAAGGGGTGCGCCTGGCAAGCCTGATGGCCGCGGGGATGAGTTGCCTGATCCCGATTGCGCTGCCGGCCCAGGAGCAGGCTCCGCCGATCGCCGTGCAAATGTCGCCGCAGGCGGCGCAAGCAAATTCCCCCGCTCCCGTTGTGCTCACGCTGGACGATGCGCTGGCGCGAGCGAGAGCCAATAGTCCGCAATTCCAGGCGGCGCTCACCAGCCTGGGCCTGGCGCGTGAAGACCGCATCCAGGCACGCGCGGCGATGCTGCCCAGCGTCGATTACAACAACGGCTTCATCTACACCCAGCCTAACGGCCACGGCGGCTTCCGCTTTATCGCCAACAACGGCGTGCACGAATACATCAGCCAGGGCGCGGTGCAGCAGGCGTTCGGTCTGGGGCTGATCGCCGATTACCAGCGCACTGCCGCGGCGCAGGCACTGGCAAGAGCCCGGGCTGAAATCGCCGCACGCGGATTGAACCTGACCGTGGTGCAGGCCTACTACGGGCTGCTGGCTGCGCAGGCGAAGACCGCCAGCACGCAGGCCGCGAACGATGAGGCGCAGCGCTTCCTCGACCTCAGCCGCAAATTGGAGAACGGCGGCGAGGTGGCGCACTCGGACGTAATCAAGGCGCAAATCCAGGCCAACGACCAGCGGCGCCTGCTGGACGAAGCGCGTCTGGCGGAGCAGAATGCGCGGCTGTCACTGGCGGTGCTGCTGTTTCCCAACTTCTCTCAGGACTTCACCCTCGCAGGACGACCTGGCGCAGGCACCGCCGCTCCCGGCGATGAGTGACGTGCAGCTGCTGGCGGCGAAGAACAATCCGGAGCTGAGCGCGGCGCTGGCCAATGTTGAGGTCGCCAACCACGAGGTCACGGCGGCGCGCGCCGGACATCTGCCCACGCTCGAGCTCGGCTACTTTTACGGGATTGATGCGGCGCAGTTCGCCGCCGAGAGCAACGGCATCGAGAACCTCGGCTACGCGGCGACTGCAACCCTGAACATTCCCATCTGGCACTGGGGCGCGATCCAGAGCAAGGTGAAACAGGCGGAGTTGCAGCGTCAGCAAGCCAAGGTGGAACTGAGCGCGGCGCAGCGGCAGGCTGTCGCCGACTTGCAGAATCTTCTACACCGAAGCTGCGACCGCGCAGCGCGAGCTTGCGGTGCTGCGCCAGACGGCGGAGCTGGCCGCAGACAGCCAGCGGCTGACTACGCTTCGTTACCAGGCCGGCGAAGCCACCGCGCTGGAGGTAGTGGACGCGCAGAACACCCTGACCCAGGCGCGCATCGGCGAGCATGACGGGCAGGTGCGCTACCGCGTGGCGCTGGCGAACCTGGAGACGCTGACCGGGAGCTTGCCTTGATCCATCGCGGGAAAATTTCGGGCGTGCTGGCGGCCGCGCTGGCCGTGGTCTTGCTGGCGTCCTGCTCCAAGAAGGACGAAGAGCCGCTGCCGGTGGTCACGGTGCAGACGGCAACGGCCGAGGGCGCCTCCATTCAGCAGGTCGTCACCGCGGAGGCCATCCTGTTTCCGAAGAATCAGGCAGCCATCACTCCGAAGATCATTGCGCCGGTGCAGCAGTTCTACGTCAATCGCGGCAGCGCGGTGCATCGCGGACAGTTGCTCGCCGTGCTGGAGAATCGTGACCTGGCGGCCGCCGAACTGGATAACAAGGGCGCTTACCAGCAAGCGCAGGCGACCTACGGTCTGGCAACCTCGTCGGCGCTGCCGGAGGAGTGGCAGAAGGCCGAACTTCGACCTGAAGACCGCCAAGGAAGCCTACGATGCGGCGCAGAAGATGTACGACAGCCGCCGCGACCTGTTCCAGCAGGGAGCGTTGCCGCGCAAGGATTTCGCCGCCTCGGCGGTGTCGCTGGCGCAGGCCAAGGCCGCAATACGAGCTCGCTGCCAGCCATGCCAAAGCGCTGCAGGCGGGCGGCAAGAAGCAGCAAGTGCAATCGGCGCAGGGGCAGCTCACCTCGGCCCAGGGCAAGTATGAGGGCGCCGCCGCGCAACTTGCGTACTCCGAGATCCGCAGCCCGATCGACGGCGTGGTCACCGACCGCCCCAGCTATCCCGGCGAAACGCCGCCGCCCGGCACGTCCGCTGCTGACCATCATGGACACCTCGTCGGTGATCGCGCGCGCACACATTCCGCAAAACGATGCCGCCGCGCTGAAGCCCGGCGACGACGCCACGCTCGCCGCTCCCGGCGGATCTCAACGTTCACGGCAAAATCACGCTGGTCAGTCCGGCGCTTGATCCCAACAGCACCACGGTTGAGGTGTGGATCGAAGCGCGCAATCCCGACGGCAAGCTGCGGCCAGGCTCGACGGTGAATGTTTCCATGGTGGCGCGCAACGGTGAACGATGCCATCGTGGTTCCGACGGCGGCACTGCTAAAAACGCCTGAGGGCACGACCACCGTGATGGTCGTGAGCGACGGCCACGCGCACCAGGTCGTCCGTCGAGACCGGCATCCGCCAGGGCGATCGCGTGCAGATCACCAAGGGCCTGACCGCCGGCGAGCGGTTATCTCCAGCGGCGGATACGGACTTCCCGACAATACGCAGGTGAAGGTAGCCGCGCCGCAAGCTGCGGGCGAACCGGCGAGCGACAAAGACTGAGATGGCCGCGGACTGGAAATCTCGGGTCGGCCGGCTGGCGCGACGTGAATTCCGCCGCGGGAAGCGTAGTGGTTCACGCGCTATTCACAGCCGCTCATCTTGCTGATCCTGGTGCTGGCCATCGCCGGCATCTATCTCGCGTTCACCATCCCGATTTCGGTCTTCCCTTCGACAGATTTCCCTCGCGTGGTCATCGGCGTGGACAACGGCGTGATGCCGATCGACCAGATGATGGTGACCATCACGCGGCCGATCGAGGAAGCGGTGAATGGCGTGCCCGGGCTGAAGCAGGTGCGCTCCATCACCAGCCGCGGTTCGGCGGAGATCGACCTGTTTTTCGACTGGCACGTGGACATGGTGACCACGCTGCAACTGGTGGACGCCGCCCTGTCGTCGGTGCGCGGGCAGTTGCCGCCGACCGCCACCATCCAGACCCACCGGCTGACCTTCGCCAGCTTCCCCATCCTCGGCTACAGCCTCACCTCGGACACGGTGCCGCAGACGCAGCTGTGGACGCTGGCGACCTACGACGCTGAAGCCGCGGCTCAATCGCCTGGACGGCGTGGCCACCGTCGTGGTGCAGGGCGGGCAGGAGCCGGAGTTCCACATCACGCCCGATCCAGCGAAGCTGCTGGCCGCCGGCGTCACCGTCAACGACATCCTCGACGCCGTGCGCCGCACCAACCTGATTGATTCGCCCGGCCTGCTGCAGCAGAACCACCAGCTTTATCTCGCGCTGGTGAACGGCCAGGTGCAAGATCCGGCACAACTGGCGCAGATCGTGGTCAAGATCACGCCTGCCGGCGTGCCGGTACGCATCGGCGATGTGGCCGCGGTCGCGCCCGGCGTGAAGCCGGTCTATACCATCGTCACCGCCAACGGGAAGCCGGCGGTGCTGCTCAACATCAACCGGCAGCCGGACAGCAACACCGTCGCAGTCGCCGACGAAGTGCACGCCGAAGTCGACCGCATCCGGCAGATCGCTGCCGCCGGGCGTGCAACTCGACGCCGTTCTACGACCAGTCGGACCTGGTGACCGAGTCCATCAAGAGCGTGCGCGACGCCATCCTGATCGGGCTGGTGCTGGCGTCCATCATCATGGTGCTGTTCCTGCGCGACTGGGGAACGTCGCTGGTGGCGGCGCTGGTGATTCCGGTTACCGTGCTGGTGACCTTCATCGCGCTCAAGGTGCTGGGCGAGAGCTTCAACCTGATGACGCTGGGCGGGCTGGCGGCCGCCGTCGGCCTGGTGATTGACGACGCCATCGTGGTGGTGGAAAACATCGCGCTGCATCGCGACGCCGGACAGGGCCGCATCGAAGCGGTGCAAAGCGCTTTGCGCGAAATCACGGCTCCCCTGATCGGCTCGACCATCACGCCCATTGTCGTGTTCCTGCCGCTGATCGCGATCACCGGCGTCACCGGCGTTTTCTTTCGCGCGCTGGCGATTACGGTCAGCGCTTCGCTGCTGACCTCACTGGCTCTGGCGTTGACGTGGACGCCGACGCTGAGCCAGTACTTCCTGCGCGGCGACCAGCAGGCACCGCAGCCGCCTGCTGAATCTGCCGCTGACGAAAATGCGCGCCTGCTGGCGGCCGAAGAAGCCGCCATGGGCAGCCGTTTCCGGCGTTTGCTCGATTTCTACGAACGCAGCCTGCGCTTCGCCATGCAACAGCCGCGATGGATGGCTGCCGGTGGCGTGCTGCTGGTGCTGGCTTCGTTTCTCTGCTACAAGGCGCTGGGCACCGATCTGCTGCCGGCGATGGACGAAGGCGGCTTTGTGCTCGACTACATCACGCCGGCCGGTACGTCGCTGGACGAAACCAACCGCATGATTACGCACATCGAGCAGATGCTGCGACAAATCGCCGGAGGTGGAAAGCTACTCGCGCCGCACCGGCTTGCAGTTGGGGCTGGCGGCGGTCACCGAAGCCAACACCGGCGATATCGCGGTCAAGCTGAAGCCCAAGCGCAATCGCGATGTGGAAGAGATGATGGCCGATCTGCGGGCGCGCATCGCCCAGCGAGGAGCCCGCGGTGGACGTGGAGTTCACCCAGGTGCTGCAGGACATGATCGGCGATCTGTCGAATGCGCCGGAGCCAGTGCGGATCAAGCTCTTCAATCCCGATGGCGCGCTGCTGGCGCAGTGGGCGCCGAAGGTGGCCGATGCCATCGGCAAAGTACAGGGCGTGGTGGACATCCTGAACGGCATCGAGAATTCCATCAGCGGCCCGGCCACGGTGTTCCAAGTCAATCCTGCGGTGACGGCCCGCGCCGGGTTTACGCCGGAAGAGGTGGCGACCGATGCGTCCGCCATCCTGGAAGGCGAGCCGGCGGCAACGCCGGTCATCGCGCAGGACATGGCCTACACGGTTCGCGTGCGCTATCCCGAGGCAAATCGCAGCTCGCTGGCCGCGATGAGCAACACCCTGCTCAACAGCGCCACCGGCCGCACCGCAACGCTGGGCACGCTGGCCAACATTACCGAACTTCCCGGACAGACGGAGATCCTGCGCGAGAATTTGCAGCGCGATGTGGCGGTGACGGCGCGCTTGGAAGGCACCGATCTGGGCAGCGCCATCAAGGGCGTACGCAAAGCGGTGGACGAACTGCACCTGCCGCCCTCCATCCGCGTCGTCTATGGCGGCACCTACGCCGAGCAGCAGCAATCGTTCCATGATCTGCTGACCGTGCTGATGCTGGCGATTGTGCTGGTGTTCCTGGTACTGCTGTTCGAGTTCCGCAGCGTAGCTGCGCCGGTAGCCATCCTGGCGTCGGCGCTGCTGTCCACCTCGGGCGTGTTCCTAGCGTTGCTCGTAACCCGCACCACGTTCAACATCGCGTCGTTCATGGGGCTGATCATGGTGATCGGCATCGTGGCCAAGAACGGCATTCTGCTGCTGGATGCCGACCAGAAATTTCGCGCCTCCGGCATGTCCGCCTTCGACGCCATGATCCAGGCGGGGCGGCGCCGGCTGCGTCCCATCGTGATGACCGCGCTGGCGGCGGTGGCAGGCATGCTGCCGCTGGCACTGGCGCTGGGCGCGGGCTCGCAGATGTTGCAGCCGCTGGCCATCGCCGTCATCGGCGGGATTACTATTTCCATGGTGCTGTCGCTGATTGTTACCCCGGGCGTTCACTTTTATCTCACTCGCAACCAGGGCCGGCCCTCCGGCTCGTGAAAAAGAAGGAGTCGTTATGAAACGGATGTTCGCAATTCTGCTGGGACTGGCGCTGTGCACCGCACTGCCGGGCCTGGCTCAGTTCAAGATGGTCCAGCGCGTGAAGCTGGGCGGCGAAGGCGGCTGGGACTACCTGACTTACGACGGGGTGGGACATCGGCTGTTCATCACCCGCGGTAGCCACGTCATGGTAGTGGATGGCGGGTCGCTCAAGGTGACCGGCGACATCCCGAATCTGTCCGGCATTCACGGGGTCGCACTCGACCACGATTTAGGTCACGGGTACATCAGCAACGGCGGCGATAACACCGTAACCGTATTCGACATGAAGACGCTGAACAAGCTGGCGTCGGTGACGGTGGGCGAGCGGCCGGACGCGATTCTGTTCGAACCCTTTAGCAAACGAGTGTTCACCTTCAACGCGCGGAGCAAGGACACGACGGCGATTGAGGCTGCCACCAACAAGGTCGCCGGCACGATTCCGCTTGGCGGCAAACCGGAATTTCCTGTCAGCGACGGCAAGGGCAAGGCCTGGGTCAACATCGAGGACAAGAGCGAGATCGCGCAGTTCGATCCGGTGAAGCTCACGGTGGTGGCGCGCTGGAGCGTTGCGCCTTGCCAGGAGCCGAGTGCGCTGGCGCTCGACCCCGAGCATCATCGACTGTTCGCCGGCTGCGACAACAAGATGATGGCGGTGGTGGATTCCGACAGCGGCAAGGTCATCACCACGGTGCCGATTGGCGAAGGCGTGGATGCTGGACGCTTCAATCCCAAGACGCAGCAGATTTACATGTCCTGCGGCGAAGGCGTGCTGACGGTGATTCACGAAGACAGCCCGGACAAATACAGCGTGGTGCAGAACGTGCCCACGGTTCGCGGCGCGCGCACCATGGCGCTCGACCAGGCGAGCAACACCGCGTATTTAGTGACGGCGCAGCGCTCGGAAACGCCTCCGCCGCCGGGCCAGCGTCCGGCGATGGTTCCGGGAAGTTTCGAATTGCTGGTGGTGAAGGCGCAGTAATTACACAGGTCGCTGAAAGCGTTGGAATCGCCGTCGTACCGTCGGCTGAAGCCGGCTCCGGAGAGTGAGAGGAAAGGGCTGATCGGGCCGGCTATAATAAAGTCGGGCCCTGACACAAAACTCTCGAAAGCAGAGTTTTCGGCGGCCTGCGAAGGCGACCCTTTCAAGGCAGCCAAGAGCGGAGTTTCCCAGCGGGCTGTGCCGGCGAGATCGCCGTCAGCTTTCCAGTTCCAGCCCTTCGTGCTGGATTTCCAGGGTCTCGATGGCGATCTCGTTGTTCTTGGCATTCAGGGCGGGCCCTTCCCACTTGCTGGGCCAGCCGCCCATGAAATTCCAGCGCATGACTTCCTGGTGCGCGGCGTTCATCAACACGATGGAACCGGCGGAGCGTTGCACTTCTCCGTTCACCACGCTTTGAAACCACTGCCACAGCGACTTGTCCTGGGTCAGCCCCCGCCTCAACACAATGGGCGGATAGCGCACCAGCCCAGGTAGTTTGCGGACGGTATTGATCCTATCGTTGCCTTCGCGATACTCGATGACCTCCACGGAAGCCTCCAGTCCGTGGCACTCGGAAAAGCCAGCGGCGGTGACACCGTCAATCTCAACCCGAAAATTGAAGGCTGCGTATGGATCAATTCGACCGGCCATGTTCGTCTCCTGTCGCCGGAATGCTGGTGTATCCGAGGTCGCGATAGATGCGCAGGTCGTGCACGATGCGTTCGGTGAAGGAAGCCCCCTGGCCGTCGGCGTAGCTGACGGTGATGCCCACCTTGCCGAGCCGCTGCTGCCGCACTAACGCCGAAACCGGATCCACCAACTGGCGAAATTCCTTGCCGGGCGGCATGAACTCCACCCGGCGAAATAACTGCATGTCGGAAATCTTCTTCTGCCCGTCCAGACCCAGCAGCGGCTTGTCGAAGACCGTACCCACGCGATAGGCGCTGCGCTCGCCGATGTTCTTCAGCACGATAAACAGCAACCCGCGAACGCTGTCGAAGTCAACAATGACCTGCGGACGCGGACCTTCGGGCGGCGGCGGTGACGGCGCGCTAGCAGTTCGGCGCGGCATGAAAGCTCATCTTACGCTCGGCCGGACGGCAGTCAACGCTGTTCGGGAGAGCTGAAAGCTTGGTGCCGCAGGTTCGCCCATCTTTTGGGCTAACCTGGGATTACGGATACCGGTGGCGCTCCAAAGCGAAGATTCTTGAACTCAGGTTAGCGTCCAAACCCGGGACGCGAACCTGGGGCACCGTGCAGGTCACGCGAAAGGCCCCGCCTAGCCAAGCCCAGGATAGAACGGGCACCGAGGTTTTGGCCTCGGCGTTGCCCAACCATATCAAGCCTTGCCTTCATCCATGCCGAGCAGCGCGATTTGGCCGATGGACTCGCAGTCCCCGCAATCAGCGGCTGGGGCGGTAGCGGAGAATCATGCTGGCGATGAAATAGACCACGAACGAACAGGCCAGCAGCACGAAGTACGTTCGTTGGTTGAAAGTCACGGCAAAGCTCACAATCGCCGCTGCCATCACCCACAGAAAAGCTTCGCCCAGAAATCCGCCCAGCCAGTCAGGGGCGCCGCCGGCGGCGGGAATCCGCGGCCACAGCGACGGCAGCAGGCGCGGCACCCTGGCGCAGTAATCGCGATAAACGTCGCCCAGGTTGGCGGTCAGCTCCGCTTCCTCGCGCAGCGCCAGCCGGTAAACGAACAGGGTCATGCCGACGATCAGAATCACGCAGCCGGTACGGCTGGCCATGATGCCAAACGCGATCGCCAGCAGGATGTTGCCCAGATAGAGCGGATTGCGCATCCGGCGATAGGGGCCGCCGGTGATCAGCCGCGAAGTGCGAAAGCGGCGATCGAGCATCACGTTGGGATCGAGATAAGCGGTCGCCCAGGTGCGCAGCGCCGCGGCCAGTACCGCGAGCAGCGCGGCGAGATCAAAGATGAGCCGCACATACAGCCGGGGAGCGATGCCCTGTCGCCGGGCTAGCCATTCCGCCAGCGAAGCCCCGGCGTTGTGATGGTCAAAGGTGTAGGTCCAGAACGACAGCGCAAAGATGGCGCAGATGATCAGGAAGCGCTTGCGAAACTCGAATCTGGAGGCGGCAAACAAGCAGCGCTGGACCTCACTGGCCTGGCATGCGGCTTGATGATAACGGCTATCCGTCAGGTTCCACTGCCTCATTTGCGTGGCCTGGGCGAAAGGTGTCGCACTCGTTACCTGTACTTCCGGACAGTCGCGCACAGGTCGGGCCGCTGTCCTAAAAACCGCCCTCAGGCCAGTAGCCTTAGCGGCCCCGCATTTTCTAGTGTTGGGGCAGTGGAGGTAGTGCAATCATGGCGCTCCGATTCTCAAAAAATTCCTTCTGGGTACTTGCAATTCTCTTACTGCCCTCCCTGGTGTTGGCAGCAGTTCCCAATTCCACGACCGGCGCAGTTGCCGGCCACTATCTGGAAAACTACACCGCAAGCCTGCAGTCTTCGTTCGGCACCGCGCCGTACCACTATGCGTTGGTCTCCGGCAGCTTGCCGGCGGGGCTGAGTCTATCTAGCAACGGCAAGATCACTGGCAAGCCGGAAACCATGGGCCGCTACAGCTTTCAGATTGCGGTCACGGATTCCAGCGCTCATCCGCTGACTTCGAATTCGCAGGTAACTATCACCGTTTCGCTCGGCCTCGACCCCTACGGCGGCTTGACCTCGATACCGTCGAAAAACGGGGCCAGCGGCTATTTCCGCATGGAAAAAGCTGACGGCCGCTGGAGCATGGTGAGCCCGCTGGGTAACACCTTCTACATCAACTCGGTATTCAACGCGGCGGAAGGATTCATCGAGCGCTCGGTCTTGACCGCACGCTACGGCACCAACATGGAGCTGTGGGCGACGCATCGCGGCGAGCGCATGCAGAGCTGGTACTTCAACACTCTGGGCGAGTACACCTCGCAGCGCGGTCTGCCGGTCGGCACCTGGGGCGGCCACAATGGCAACAGCGTGAAGCTGCCGTTCATCTTGCTATTCCCCACCGCCGGCGATGCCTATCTCAGCCCGTCACGGCTGGGCCTGCCGCAGGCGCTCAAGAACATCGTCGCCGGTGTTCCGCACTCGACTTACAACGGTTACCAGGGAAGGCTGCTCGACGTCTTCGATCCCGAATGGCAGCAGGCTTACACTGCCGAACTGGCCAACCAGAACACCGCCATCACCGGCGGCTTCGCTAATGTTCCGTGGATCGTCGGCATCACTATTGAAGACGCCGACTATTTCTGGGCGCTGAAGAGCGTTGGCAACAATCCGGTGGCGCCCTATCCGCATCCGTCATTCCTGATTGCCACCACTAACTTCAAGTACGCCGGCTTCGCCGACGGCAAGCTCTACGCCAAGTATGCCTGGGTCGCCTACTTGCAGCAGAAGTACGGCACCATCCAGGCGCTGAACACCGCCTGGGGCACCAGCTCCGGCGGCAGCATCATGACCAAGGGCCAGGGCTTCTATACCGCCTTCGGCGATGCCGGCGGCTATGGCACCGGCACCGGCGTGCTCGACGAGGATGGCCGTCATTCCTGGATGGGACACGATCCCTACATGCTTACCGGCGAGAACGCCACGCTCAAGGCCGACATGGATGCTTTCCTCTACCAGTACACCTATCAATTGGCCAGCGTAGCGGTGAAGACCATCCGCAGCTACGACCAGCACCACATCATCTTTGGGCCGTCGGCGTTGGGCGGCAACGGCAACTACGGTGTGCGTCCGCCGGTGGCGCAGGCTCTGAAGGATGCCGGCGTCAACTCCATTGCACTGTGCTATGACCCGCTGAATCCGCCGAGCCTGAACAATGACAAGGCGGTCTATGATCTGGTGGGCTTGCCGGTGCTGTTGTGGTACGGCGTCACCGCCAACGCAGATTCCTACTGGCACGGCTACGCCGGCGACTATCATGCGCCGGACTTTGGCACTCAGGTAGCTCGCGGGCAGCACTATGCCAGCGATCAGGAGTTGCTGTTCAACGCCAAGGGCTCCAACGGCGACTACTACATCCTGGGCACCGACACCTGGTCGCTCACCGATAGCGGCACCGCCGAGAAGACCAACTGGGGGCTCACGTCGAACCGCGACAATCCTTACGACGGCAAGCAGGCCACCATCACTGGCAACGGCCGCGACCAGTGGGGCTATCCCACCGGCGGCGAAGACCTGAACTACGGCGACTTTATTGACACCGTGACCCAGACCAACCTGAACATCTTGATGCAATTGATCGAGCAGAAAGGCGGAGCGCACTAATTTTCAGCGCCTCGTAGCGCTGACTCGGAGCGGGAAAGCTTGGAGGGGGCTTCCCGCTCCTTTTTATTGCAATCCCGTAAACCGGTTGTCCGTTGTCCGTTGTCAGTTGTCCGTTGTCCGTTGTCACTGACACGGTTTTCGCGTGACTCGTGAAAATCTGGGCGCCCCCACACATCCCATCTTTTGGGATGTGTGAGAAGATCGCTCAAAACCAAAACCGCGCGGATGGTTGTCCGCGCGGCTCCGTTTGGGGGAATGCAGGAACTCAGGCAGCTTGTGCGTCGCGCCGTACCAGCAAGGAATCCACGAAGCAGCCCACGCCGATGCACAGCGGAATCACGCCAAAGCCCACGGCGGTCCAGGCATCAGGTTCGGTGCGAGCCACCAGGGAAAAGGCGATCATGTAGCCGACCGCGGCGCTGGTCAGCAGGATGCCCCAACGGCGCGAACGCGCGGCCTGGGTCAACTCCGGCTCCATCGGGATCGCGACCCCGCGGGCGATGGCCGCCAGCCGTTCTTCGGTGCGCAACCGGCGCACGCGGAAATAGGTGTACATGGCTGCCATGGGAATGCCCAGGGCCATGACCACTGCCGCAAAACCAACCATGTTTCCGTCCATAATCCACTCCTTATCGCTGCGCTGCTTGCGCTCGCCGGAGCATCTCCAACCTCCGGCAATGAAAGGTACGGGGGGCTCTCGCGAAAAGTTCCGTGGGATTTTCCGGCAAGAATCGGGCATGGCGGTGGCCCTTTCCCTTCGAAAGGCGGGGGGGGCTGCGGGCCAATCCGCAAGTCAGGGCACTTACAGCACACAGAAACTTGGGGGGATCCCGAGGTAGAAACCGTGCTAGGATTCTGTTCGCATTACGGGGTCCCTCCGGCCACAGCAGTCCTATAGACATCGTGCGGAGGTAAAGCTATGCACGCTGCAAGCCGCCCCTGGTTGTACCTCAGCCTGTTAAAGACCGCCTGTATTTTGTTTGTCCTTTGTGCCGCAACGGCGATAGCGTCGCCTGCGCAAACCCTCACCACGCTGTACAGCTTCTGCTCGCTGCCGAACTGTGCCGACGGCGAGGTCTCCACCGCACCACTGGTGCAAGGCACTGACGGAAACTTCTATGGAACGACTTCCGCAGGTGGCAGCAGAGGGACCTACGGCACAGTCTTCAAAATCACGCCGAGCGGAACGCTGACCAGCCTTTACAGTTTCTGCTCTCAACCAAACTGTACGGACGGCGAGATCCCTTTCGGCGGGTTGGTGGAGGGTACCGACGGCTATTTTTACGGGACCACCGAAGGTGGAGGAGCCCATAACATTCTGGATGGCACAGTGTTCAAGATGACTGCCAGTGGCACACTAACCACCATATACAGCTTCTGTTTCCCTTGCGCTGAGGGTGACCAGCCGGTCGGCGGCTTGGTGCAAGGTACCGACGGCAATTTTTATGGAACAACGTCGCTGGGAGGTGGCACCGACTGCGGCGGCACTGGCTGTGGCACGGTTTTCAGGATCAGCTCAGGCGGAACTCTGAACCCCCTGCACAGTTTCAACGGCGCAGACGGCTGGTACCCTGCCGCGGTGTTGATCCAGGCCACCGATGGAAACTTCTACGGCACCACCGCTCAAGGCGGAGCGAACAATCTGTGTGAGTCCAACGACGGCGGAACTGTCGGTTGTGGCACTGTCTTCAAAATTACCCCAACTGGAATCTTGACCACGTTGTACGACTTCTGCAGTCAGCCCGGCTGCGCCGACGGGGCGTTCCCTTCAGGGTATCAATCTGGCGGTCTCGTGCAGGGTACGGATGGGAATGTCTATGGCACCACCTATGGTGGCGGGACCGGCACCGGCTGCTATTTCCAGGGTGTTAACGGCTGCGGCACAATTTTCAAAATCACTCCAAGCGGAACTCTGACTACGCTTTACGACTTCTGTTCTCAGCCAGGCTGCACGGACGGTGGCGCCCCATTCGCGGGACTAGTACAAGCTACCGATGGAAACTTCTACGGGACAACGAGTGGAGGGGGCACTGGAGGGGGGCCGGCGGGCGGGACTATTTTCAAAATTACCCCGAGCGGCACCGAAACCACTCTTTATAGTTTTTGTTCCCAGCCCAACTGCGCCGACGGCGGTAACCCGCTTGCGGGACTGATACAAGCCACCGACGGAAATTTCTACGGTACAAACAGCGCTTTCGGAGGCAACTGCCCTCAGCAGGGCGCGTGTGGCACAGTCTTCCGCTTCTCGGATGGGCTCAGTCCGACACCCTGGCAATTCGTGCCGGTAACGCCATGCCGCGTAGTGGACACGCGCAACCAGAATGGTGAATTCGGTGGACCGGCCCTTGCCGGCGGCACCTATCGCAGCTTCCCTATTCCGCAGGGCGGTTGCGAGATTCCGGCAACTGCCGCCGCCTATTCGTTGAATGTCACGGTTGTTCCGAGCGGCAGCCTGGGGTATCTGACGATCTGGCCGACAGGCAAGAGCCAGCCCCTGGTTTCAACCATGAACTCGCTGGATGGCCGCATCAAGGCCAATGCCGCAATTGTGCCGGCAGGCGCCAGCGGCGGCGTTGACGTTTATGTATCGAACACGACCGATGTGGTGCTCGACATTGACGGTTATTTCGCGCCGGTGGGGAATTCCACCCTGGCGTTCTATCCGTTGACCCCTTGCCGCGTGCTGGACACCCGCCTGGCCAACGGATCTTTGGGAGGTCCTCACCTGTTTGCCGACCAGGAGCGTGACTTCCCGGTGCTGGATAGCTCGTGCATTCCCAGCAACGCCAATGCATCAGCGTATTCGATGAATTTCACCGTGGTGCCGGTGGAGGGCTCGCTGGGATATCTGACGGTGTGGCCCACGGGCGAGTCGAGACCGCTGGTGTCCACCTTGAATAATCCGACGGGAACCATCGTGGCTAATGCGGCCATCGTGCCCGCCGGCACCGGCGGAGAGATTGCCGTCTATCCCAGCAACGACACCCAACTGGCAGTGGACATCAACGGCTACTTCGCGGCGCCGGGACAGGGCGGACTCTCGCTGTATCCCACCGTCCCCTGCCGGGTATTCGATTCGCGCAGGGTAGGCAACGGTCAGCCGTTCAGCGGCACGCTGAATCCGCCGGTGGACGTGGTGGACAGCGGATGCGGCGTTCCCAGCACAGCGAAAACCTACGTCTTCAACGCGACCGTGGTCCCGTCCGGCTACCTGGGCTACTTGACCTTGTGGCCCGACGGCGAAAACCGGCCGGTGGTATCCACCCTCAACGCCATTGACGGGGCGATCACTTCCAACATGGCCATCGTGCCCAATCTCAACGGCAAGACTGACGCCTTCGCCTCAGGAACGACCCAGTTGGTGCTGGACATCTCCAGCTATTTCGCCCCGTAGAAGAAAGCTAGCTGGGCTTGGGACCGCCGACGCCGGGCACGGCTACGTCCACGATATCGGTGTTCTGGAAGGCGGTAATCATCCAGCGGGCGTCATTCTGCACCAGGACGCCGGCGAGCACGGCCTCTTTTCAATACAGCGCACATGGGGTTCAGAGGGCGGCAAAGTAAAGGCAGTACTGGAAATATCGGGGATTTCCCGAGGTAAGCATGCTACGATTCTGCTCGCATTAAGGGGTCCCACCGGCCACTGCACTTCTTAAAGACATCGTGCGGAGGTAAAGCTAATGCACGCTGCATGCCGCCCCTCGTTGTACCTCGGCCTGTTAAAGACCGTCTGTACTTTGCTGGTTCTTTGTGCCGCAATGGCGATCGCTTCGCCTGCGCAAACCCTGACCACGCTGTACAGCTTCTGCTCGCTGCCGAACTGCGCCGACGGCGAGGCCTCCACCGCATCACTGGTGCAAGGCACGGATGGCAACTTCTATGGAACGACTTCGCAGGCCGGGACGAACGGTGGAGACGCTGGGACAATTTTCAACATCACGCCCAGCGGCACGCTAAGTACGGTTTACGACTTCTGTGCGCAGCCGAATTGCGCGGACGGACAGATCCCTGAGGCTGGGCTGGTGCAAGGCACCGACGGAAACTTTTATGGGACAGCTAGCGAGGGGGGAGCTTATGGCACGGGCACCGTGTTCAAAATCACGCCCAGCGGGACACTGACCACGATTTACAGCTTTTGCCCTGGAGGTTTTCCGTGCCCTGACGGCTTTTTTCCCGGCTCTCCCCTGGTACAAGGCACCGACGGCAACTTCTACGGAACCACCCCTTTGGGCGGGGGAAGCGGTTGTGGTGATGTCGGCGGCTGCGGCACCGTCTTCAAAATCACCTCGAGTGGCACACTCACCACGCTGCACAGCTTCAACGGCGCTGACGGAGCTGATGTAACCGGCGGCCTGATGCAGGCCGCGGACGGTAGCTTCTATGGAACGACTTGGGGTGGAGGCGCAAGCCATGTCTGTCTCGAAGCTCCCATCGGCTGTGGGACGGTGTTCAAAATTACTCCTGACGGCACGTTTACCTCCCTACACAGTTTCGATGGCGACGACGGCTATCACCCAATGGCTCCGCCGGTACAGGCCGCCGACGGGAACCTTTACGGGACAACCTCGGCGGGCGGAACGGGTAACTGCTCCTTTTTTCAGCCTCCCGGCTGCGGGACTTTGTTCAAGATCACTTCAAGCGGCACGCTAACCACCCTTTACAACTTCCAAGAAGCTACCGGGGTCGGTCCTCTCGGCTTGGTGCAAGGCACCGACGGCAACTTCTATGGGACAACTGAAGAGGGCGGCGGCGGCGCCAACGGCGGCACCATCTTCAGAGTCACACCGGAAGGGACGGAGACGGTGCTTTACAGTTTTTGCTCGCAACCGGACTGCGCCGACGGCGCTTATCCGCTCGCGGGACTGATACAGGCCACCGACGGAAACTTCTACGGGACAACCAGCGGTTTCGGAGCCAACTGCCCTCAGAGCGACACCTGCGGCACCGTCTTCCGATTCTCGGATGGGCTCAGTCCAACTCCCTGGCAATTCGTGCCTGTGACTCCATGCCGGGTGGTTGACACTCGCAACCAGAATGGTGAATTCGGCGGGCCGGCGCTTGCCGGCGGCACCTACCGCAGCTTCCCGATTCCGCAGGGCGGATGCGAGATACCAGCAACCGCGGCAGCTTATTCCTTGAATGTCACGGTGGTCCCAAGCGGCAGCCTGGGGTACCTGACGATCTGGCCGACGGGCAAGAGCCAGCCCCTGGTTTCAACCATGAACTCGCTGGATGGCCGCATCAAAGCCAACGCCGCGATTGTTCCGGCAGGCGCCAGCGGTGCCGTTGATGTCTATGTATCCAACACGACCGATGTGGTGCTCGACATTGACGGTTATTTCGCGCCGGTGGGGAATTCCACCTTGGCGTTCTATCCGCTGACCCCTTGCCGCGTGCTGGACACCCGCCTGGCCAACGGATCTTTGGGAGGTCCGTACTTGTTTGCCGACCAGCAACGAAACTTCCCGGTATTGGACAGCTCGTGCATTCCCAGCAACGCCAATGCATCAGCGTATTCGATGAATTTCACAGTGGTGCCGGTGGAGGGCTCGCTAGGATATCTGACGGTGTGGCCCACCGGCGAGTCGAGACCGCTGGTGTCCACGTTGAATAATCCGACGGGAACCATCGTGGCTAATGCGGCCATCGTGCCCGCCGGCACCGGCGGAGAGATTGCCGTCTATCCCAGCAACGACACGCAACTGGCAGTGGACATCAACGGCTACTTCGCCGCACCGGGACAGGGCGGACTCTCGCTGTATCCAACGGTGCCCTGCCGGGTATTTGATTCGCGTAGGGTCGGCAATGGTCAGCCGTTCAGCGGCACGCTGAATCCGCCGGTGGACGTGGTGGACAGCGGATGCGGGGTTCCCAGCATAGCGAAAACCTACGTCTTCAACGCGACCGTGGTCCCGTCCGGCTACTTAGGCTATTTGACCTTGTGGCCCGACGGAGAAAACCGGCCGGTGGTGTCCACCCTCAACGCCATTGACGGGGCGATCACCTCCAATATGGCGATCGTGCCCAATCTCAACGGCAAGACTGACGCCTTCGCCTCAGGAACGACCCAGTTGGTGCTGGACATCTCCAGCTATTTCGCCCCGTAGAAGAAAGCTAGCTGGGCTTGGGACCGCCGACGCCGGGCACGGCTACGTCCACGATATCGGTGTTCTGGAAGGCGGTGATCAGCCAGCGAGCGTCCTTCTGCACCAGCACCCCGGACAGCACGCCGCGGCGCACGCCCTCGAACTTCAGGCCCGGCACCGGCTCCTGGCCGCTCATCTCCCAATTGACATGCAGCAACGCGACATCGTCTTCGCCCAGGAAGCGTATGGAGTGGCCGAGGGAGCGCAGCGAGCTGTTGCGGAAGATGGTGTTGTGCACGGCAATGTGCATCTGTTCGATCTGGCGGCGGCCATGCCAGTGCATGCCCACGACGTTGACGAAGTCGGCGTCGTCGGTGAACTGCGACGCGTAGGTGACCATGTCGTGGTTGTTCCAGCTATCCACCAGGGTGAGGACGATGGCTTCAATCTGCGAGCGGGCACTGGCTTCGTTTTCTGCGCCCAGGGGCATGGGGATCTCCTTGCAGGATGAACTGGCGGAAGCGTGTGCGAGTCGAACGCACCATTGACGTCAGAGACGCCAATCGCCGGTTTTGAAGACCGGAAGGGTCACCGGACCCCATTCGCTCCCGCGAAGCCACCATCATAAACCGGGGAGAGAAAGCAGGGGCTAGGGACTCGGGACTCGGGACTCGGGGGCTCGGTTGGTTCGGGACTCGGGGGCTCGGTTGGCTCGGGACTCGGGGGCCGGGAGTCGGGACTCGGGTCGCGCAGAACCCGTATCAGGGCGTGGCTTCAGCCACGCCGAACCGCGACCACTTCTAAATTTAGAGTCGGCTTCAGCCGACGACAAGAAACCGCAGGGGCTAAAGCCCGTTCGCTTTGGCGGGCGTTGCGGCGCGGCTGAAGCCGCGCCCTGGTACGGGTTCGGCGCGAATCAGAGAGGTTCGAGATTTGCCGCTTCCCACACATCCCAAAAGATGGGATGTGTGGGGCACCCAGCATTTTCATCTGCCACGCAAAAACCACCCTGTCACCGACAACGAAACCGACACCTGACAACGGACAACGGACAAATGTTTACGACTTTCGCGGGTCGCCTAGTTCCCCGCCGCTTTCGCCAGCTTGCGCTTCGACAAATACCAGTCGCTGATCTCCAGGTCGCCGCCCTGGGCCATGCGCTTCTCGGCGTCGGCCTGGGTGGCAGGCGCGGGAACCACCACGCTGTCGCCGGGCTTCCAGTTGGCGGGAGTGGCGCAGGCGTTGGCGTCGGCGGTCTGCAGCGCGTCCACGATGCGAACGATTTCGTCCACGTTGCGGCCCAGCGACATGGGGTAATACAGGATGGTGCGGATCATGCCCTTGGGGTCAATCACGAAGACGGCGCGCACCGCGGCGGTGTCGCTGACAGCCTCGTGCACCATGCCGTAGGCGCGGGCCACCTTCTGATCCAGGTCGGCGATGACGGGAAACGGCACTTTGACCTTATTGTTCTGCTCGATGTTGCGCACCCAGGCGATGTGCGAATAAATGCTGTCAATGGAGTTGCCGATGAGCTGGGTGTTGCGGCTGGCAAAGTCGTCGTTGCGCTTCGCAAACTCCACGAACTCGGTGGTGCAAACGGGGGTGAAATCGGCGGGATGGGAGAACAACACCACCCACTTACCTTTGGAGGTGTAATCGCTCAACTTCACCATGCCATGCGTGGTCTTGGCTTCGAAGTCGGGCGCCGGTTCGTTGATCCGCGGCATGCGGCTTTCGCTCATTTGATTTGCTCCTGTTTTGAGTGCAAGCAATAGAAAGGTGCGGGTGGATCTGCGGGTACCTCGCCTCTATATGTGCCTGGCAGAATGCGAGCCATTATTCCACATTCCCGCCAGCCCGTCCCGAAAAGGGAGCGAACGGGCCGCGCAGCACGGACGTGGGAGCATTCGATATTGCAAGTCCGAAGCTCGAATTTGCTGGATTCTGGCTGTGGTCAATGTAGTCTGATAGGGAACACCATCTCTATGAGTTCGCCCAGCAGCTCCAGGCCGGACCTCCTGCGAGAGAAGAAGCTCGACCATCTGTTGGCGGAACGGCTCGAGCAACTTCCCAAGGGCTGCGCCGTGGCTGCGGTCATCTTCTCCGATCAGGGCTACGAATTCCGCATGTTCGGCGAAGGGGCGGCGCGCAACGTCATCTTTGAGATCGGCTCCGTCACCAAGGTTTTCACTGCCCTGCTGCTGGCGGACATGGTGGTGCGCCAGGAAGTGCGCCTGGACCAGCCGGTGCGCGAACTGCTGCCCGCCGAGTTCCAGCCCAAGCCCAGCGGCGCCGAGATCACGCTGGGCGATCTGGCCATCCATCATTCCGGCCTGCCCCGGCTGCCCAGGAACCTGGCGCCGTTCTGGGGAACGCTGCCGGCGCGGCACGCCGACAATCCTTACGCCTACTATGGACCCGACAAGCTGGCGAAATTTCTGAAGCGCCAGGGCCTGGAGCGTCCTCAGGAGCCCGAGTATCTCTACAGCAACGTCGGCTTCGGGCTGCTGGGGATGGCGCTGGCCAACCGCCTGGGCACCAGCTACGACGAGGCCATTCAGCAGCGCATCTGCACGCCGCTGGGCATGACGGACACCAGGGTTGAGCTGACCTACGAACAGCGCCACCGGGCGCTGCCCGGGCACACGCCGCTGGGCAAGCCGGCCACGGTGTGGCACTTCGCCACTCTGGAAGGCGCGGGCGCGCTGCACTCGACGCTGAACGACATGCTGCGCTTCCTCAAGGCGCAGCTTTTTCCCGAAGGCGATCTGGAGGCGGCGCTGCGGCTGACGCACGAGCGCAAGACCGAGCCGAAGAACGGCGTTCCCGCGCTGGCCATGGGGTGGCACATCCATCCCGACAACAGCTACTGGCACAACGGCGCGACCGGCGGCTTTTCCAGCTACGTGGCCTTCAATGACGTATATCGCCGCTCGGTCGCGGTGCTGTGCAATGCAGCGCGCTCCGACATCAGCGACATTGTTGGAGTCGTTTTAGGACAGCCTCCCGTCTAATCGCCTGTACTTCACCCCCTGGAAGGCAAATCATGAGCTCACGCAGATTTTCGTTTGTGCAACTGGACGTGTTTACCAGTCGCGCGCTGGAAGGCAACCAACTGGCGGTCTTTGGCGACGCCCGCGGGCTGAGCGATGAGGAGATGCAACGGCTGGCGCGCGAGACCAACCTTTCGGAGACGACATTTATCTTTCCGCGCGAGCCGGAGGTGGAACGCCGCGAAGGCCACAAGGTGCGCATCTTCACGGTGCAGGAAGAACTGCCCTTCGCCGGACATCCCACGCTGGGTACGGCCTGGCATCTCCGGCAGACCCAGGGCAGCGACGAGATTGTGCTGGACCTGAAGGTGGGCAAGATTCCGGTGCGCTTCGAACAGCGCGATGGCCGGCTGTTCGGCGAGATGCGCCAGGCGGAGCCGAAGTTCGGTCCCACGCACTTCCACGAAGCGGTGGCGCGGGCGATCGGGGTGAACACCTCAGAGCTGGACGAGAGCCTGCCCATCCAGACGGTCTCCACCGGCTTCCCTTTCACCATGGTTCCCTTCCGCTCGCTGCAGACGCTGAAGAACCTGGCGGTGAGCTGGCCACAAATCGCGGCGTACATCGCGGCGCACGAGGGTTGCGGCTTCCTGTACATGGTTTGCCGCGAGGCGGAGAATCCCGGGGCCACGCTGCACGCGCGCATGTTGTTCTACAACGGCGAAGATCCGGCGACGGGTTCGGCGGCAGGCTGCTGCACCGCCTGGGCAGTGCGGCACGGCGTGCTGGAACCCGGCAAGCAGGGGCTGATCGAGCAAGGCGTCGAAACGCGGCGGCCGAGTTTCATCTATATTCGCGCCGATCGCGAGGGCGATTCCGTAAAAAATGTGCGCGTCGGCGGCAACGTGGTGCAGGTGATTAACGGCGAAGTAACCTTGTGAATATTCTGCGGATAAATTGTGCACGCTGAAAAGGCATGTCCAGCAAGGCTTCCAGTCAGCGCCTAAAAGAAATATCACCAGTGATGGTGCGCTCGCGGGCAGCGGCAATTGGGGAAAAAATTCTCGCGCATTTGACTCACGCGGTACTTGTAAGCATGGTGCGTGCGACTTACTATCCACTCACGCTATTGCTCTGGCGTAATCAAAAAAGAGAAGCCACTTGGTGACTGCCACTCGCGCCCACCCAGGTTTGCATGGACGCCCCTGCGCAGCATCTCCCGAGCAGGCCGACGGGTAGGTTGAATGAAACCAAAGCGCACCATACTCTGCGTTGACGACGACGAACGCGCCCTCTCCATCCGAAAAGTCATGCTGGAAACGCGCGGCTACCGCGTGATCACCTGTTGCGACCCCGACACTGCCATCGCCCTCATGCATGCCGGCGGCATTGATCTGGTCATCACCGATCTGATGATGCCCAAGTTAAGCGGCGCCAAGCTGGTGGAACAGTTGAAGACCATCTCGCCGGGCACGCCGGCGCTGCTGTTCTCCGGCTCGGTGAATGCCTGCATGGAAGAGCATCTGGCCGATGCCTGGCTGCCCAAGGGAGAATTCGCTCCCATCGAACTGCTGGATCGCATCCGGCTGCTGCTGGTGCGCAAGCGCGGACCCAAGCGCATGCTGCATCCGCCGGCACCGCTGCCGGCGATGCGCATGATGAATGCGCGCCTGAGCTAGGACGCAGGCGGGCGCGCGATGGCAGCCAAAAAGCGCAAGCCGAAACCATTTAAAGCGTCAAAGGCGGTCAAGGCCGCGGCGCGCGCGACCATCGGTACGCCTCCTCCCACGCGGGCTGAGCCTGCCAGCAAGAAGCGCAAGAGCGCCGGCCAGAAGCACAAGCCGACGCTGCAGAAGCTCCTCAGCGACAGCGACAGCGACAGCTAAACGGATCGCGATACGACAAGGGCCGCTGGCGAGGCGGCCCTTGTTTTGCCTTCGGATGTCGCCCGCCCTACGGCCAGATGCCGCGGTCGAGCATGGACTTCGCCACCCGCTCGATAGCGACGATGAAGGCGGCGCTGCGATAGTTGCAGGCATACTTGCGGCTGCACTCGCGCACTTCGCGATAGGCGCGCAGCATCACCTGCTCCAGCCGCCGGTTGACCTCTTCTTCGTCCCAGAAGAGCTGCTGCAGGTCCTGCACCCACTCGAAATAGCGAGGCGGTGACGCCGCCGCCGTTGGCCAGGATGTCGGGCAGCACGGTCACTTCCTTGCGCATCAGCATCTGGTCGGCTTCCGGCGTGGTGGGAGCGTTGGCGGCTTCGGCCACGATGCGCGCCTTCACGTAGCCGGCGTTCTCGATGGTGATCTGGTTCTCCAGCGCCGCCGGCACCAGGATGTCGCAGGCGATGCGGAGCACATCTTCGCGGGGGATGGGGCTGCCGCCGGGAAATGCCTCCACACTGCCGGTCTGGAGCTTGAAGCGCAGCAGTGCGGGCACGTCCAGGCCCTGGAGATTCACCACGCCGGCGCGGGAATCGCTGACCGCGACCACGCGCACGCCTTCCTCGGCCAGCAGGCGCGCCAGGATGCTGCCACTGTGGCCGAAGCCCTGGATGGCAGCGGTGGCGGTCCTAATGTCGATGCCTTGCAGCTTGCAGGCTTCGCGCAGAATGATCAGGCAGCCGCGCGCCGTGGCTTCATAGCGGCCGGCCGAGCCGCCCAGGTTCAGCGGCTTGCCGGTGACCACTCCCGGCGAAGCGTGGCGCATGCTCATGTTGTAGGTGTCCATCACCCAAGCCATGGTCTGCGCGTCGGTGTTGACGTCGGGAGCGGGGATGTCCTGGTCGGGGCCGATGAGCGCCGCGATCTCGTAGGTATAGCGGCGGGTAATGCGTTCCAGTTCGCTGCGCGACATCAGCTTGGGGTCGCAGGTGATGCCACCCTGAGCGCCGCCGAAGGGAACGTCCATCAGGGCGCACTTCCAGGTCATGCCCGCGGCCATGGCGGCCACTTCCTCGAAGGTGACGCCGGGATGGTAGCGGATGCCGCCTTTGCAGGGGCCACGCACATTGCTGTGCTGGACGCGGAAACCGTCGAAGACGCGAATGCTGCCGTCGTCCATCTTGATGGGCAGGGTGAGGCTGATGGAGCGCCGCGGCCGCCGCAGGACGGTGCGCAGTCCCTCCTCCAGTTGCAGGTAGTCGGCCGCCACTTCGAACTGGTGAGCGGCAATGTTCAGCGGGTTGAGGTCTTCCAGGACCCGGCGGGAAGCAGCTACGGTAGGCATGAGCGCCCACCTTTCCGGTGATGAGCATCACCCTGGCCACATGGCGGATCGCTCCGCATGCGGCGGAAATTCACGAAGGGCTGCGGACGAACAGCGTCAGTCCGATTCGTTGCTGTAAACCGGCTCTTCTTTCTCGAAGGGGCTCTCCAGCCCGCCGCTGACGCCAAAGGCGGCCTCGTCGGCGATGGTCTGCAGCGAGCGCTCAAATTCGCGGCTGCGCCAACGCACCACCAGCAGCTCCTTGCGTTCGTAGCCATGACCATGGCAAAGGGGACACAGCACTTCTTCTTTCTTGTGGGGATCCGACATCGCAAGCCTCCAAATTTTGACGGCCAATGCTTGTCCTCCGGCAGGCGCGAGGGCCGAACCAGGCGACCGCGAAGAAAGGGAAACGGCGCCCGGCCAGCCCTGCTCTTGCCGGTTATGAAGTCGTAAAGATTGCGGACCGGGTAGGGCCGCGGGGTGCAGCGGCAGTTTCCGGCGTGCGTCTGTATTGCAGCGCGATTGCGGGGCGGACGCAGTGAGCGCCATCACCGCAGGGTGTGAGTGTGGATCAGATTCACCACAGAGACACAGAGGTACGGAGAATGCGGGTTTCGGAGGAGTCGCTCAGCACGGAGCGCACGGGGGAATTGGGCATTCTTTCACGACGATGTCCACAAACATGGGAGCAGGTCTCGAGCTGGGAGTCGGAAGAACCGACCACCCTTCTGCTGCCGCCTTTAGGCTGGTTGGCTGGCAGCAGCAGAAGGATGGAAAGGGAGGCCGCTTGCGCGAATCTCGAACCAGCGCCAACGGACGGCTCTGTGGTCCGTCAGCGCTCAGTACGCATAGCCGTCAGGCTGGGAGATTGCGCCGACCTCAACCTTGGTATCGATGTAATCGCGACCGGCAGCCAGGGCCTGGCGGTCGAGTTCCAGCAGTTTGGGATTCTTCACCATCTCTTCCAGCACGGTGATCGCCGATTCCGTGGGCAGGCATTCGGTCTCTTCCAGCAGGGCGCCGAGCATGACCACGTTGGCCACCTTGGCCGAACCCAGCTTGTCCGCCATCTCCGAGGCCGGCACGCATACTACGCGCGCCTGGGGAGCCTTGAAGTCCTCGGGCAGCGAATCGCGGTTGTAGAGGATGAGTCCGCCGGAAGGTACGGTGGAGGCGAACTTGCGCAGCGAGAGCTCGTTCATCGCCACCAGCACCTCAGGCTGCGAGATCAGCGGCGAACCGATGCGGTCGTGCGAGAGGGTAATGTGGCAGTGCGCGCTACCGCTGCGCATCTCTGGGCCATAAGAGGGCAGCCATGAAACTTCCATGTGCTCGCGTAGTCCCATCTCTGCCAGCAACTGACCCATCAGCAGGATGCCCTGGCCACCAAAGCCGGCCAGCTTCACCCGCAGCTCGCGGGTATGGCGATGGCGATGGGTGGGCGGCACCTCGTCGTGCTCTTCAATCTCCAGCGCCTCGGCCACGCTCTTGTACGGCACCGCCGGACTGAACGGCAAGTCGGGCTTGTGATCGCGGAAGACGCCCAGCGGAAAAGCTTTCACCAGGGTGTCGCCGACCCAGTTGCGTGCGACCACCGGATCCATCTTCAGGATGGTGGGGCAGGGCGAGAGCATTTCGATCAGCGAGAAGCCGCCGCCGTCCTTCTGAATCTGCAGCGCCTTCTTGACCGCTTTCTTGGCCTTGGCGATGTTCTTCATGTCGCTGAGCGCGACGCGCTCGATGTAGGTCGGTGTCGCCAAGGAAGCCAGCAATTCGCAGACGTGCAGCGGCAGGCCTTCGTTGTTGGCGCGCCGTCCCCAGGGCGAGGTGGTGCTCTTCTGGCCGGGAAGCGTGGTCGGCGCCATCTGCCCGCCGGTCATGCCGTAGATGGAATTATTGATGAAGAACACGCAGATGTTCTCGCCGCGGTTGGCGGCGTGAATGATCTCGGCGGTTCCGATGGCGGCCAGGTCGCCGTCGCCCTGATAAGCCATCACGATGGAATCGGGATTGGAGCGCTTGAGCGCGGTAGCCGCGGCGGGAGCGCGTCCGTGGGCGACCTGCACATTGCCCACGTCGAAGTAGTAATAGGCGAAGACGGAGCAGCCGACCGGGCTGACCAGCACGGCGCGGTCCTGCACTCCCAGCTCAATCAGGGCCTCGGCAATCAGCTTGTGGGCGATGCCGTGGCCGCAGCCGGGACAATAGTGGGTCTGCTGCTGCAATTCCGCCTTGCGCTCGTACTTGTCATAGAACGCCGGCGATTTCTCATGAACTATTTCGTAGCCTTCCACGATTGCCTCCTTGGCTGCTTCAGACATGGGCTGCCACCCGCGCGAACACCTGCGCCGTAATCTCTTCCACGGTGGGTACGTTGCCGCCGCAGCGTCCGTAATATTCCACCGGGACTTCGCCGTTGAGCGCCAGCCTGACGTCTTCGACCATCATGCCGGTGCTCAATTCCACGGCCAGCACCGACTTCACGTGCTTGGCCGTCTCGCAGAGCTCGCGTGAGGGGAACGGCCACAGCGTGACGGGCCGGAACAAGCCGGCCTTCATGCCTTGCGCCCGCAACTGGTCCACGGAGCTGCGCAGCACGCGCGCCACAATGCCGAAGCCGACCAGCAATATTTCGGCGTCCTCGGTCATGTAATTCTCGTGGCGGCTTTCCAGCTCCTGCGCCAGCAGATACTTGGACTCCAGCTTGCGGACGTGCGCTTCCAGCGCGTCGGGCTCGAGGTACGATGGAGCTGATGAGATTGCGCTTGCTCTCGGCGGTGCCTTTCACCGCCCAGCTCCTTGGGCGGCTGCTCGATGTTCGCGCATCTTCGATTTCCAGCGGCTCCATCATCTGACCGACATAGCCGTCAGTCATCATGACTACCGGGTTGCGGTAGTGGTCGGCAAGGTCGAAGGCCAGCACGGTGAGGTCGAACATCTCCTGCACCGACGCCGGGGCCAGCACCAGGTTGCGATAGCAGCCGTGACCGCCGCCCTTCACGATGCAGAAGTAGTCGCTCTGCTCGGGCGCGATGTTGCCCAGGCCGGGGCCGCCGCGCATCATGTCCACGATCACGCCGGGAAACTCAGCGCCCGCCATGTAGGAGATGCCTTCCTGCATCAGGCTGAGACCGGGGCCGGAGGAGGCGGTCATTACCCGCATGCCCGCCGAGGCCGCGCCGTACACCATGTTGATGGCCGAAACTTCGCTCTCCGCCTGGAGGAACGTCCCGCCGACTTCGGGGATGAGCTCGGCAGCATACTCGGCGATCTCGCTCGCGGGCGTAATGGGATATCCGTAGTACCCGCGGCATCCGGCCAGCACCGCGCCTTTCACCATCGCGACGTTGCCTTTACAGAGTTGCCGCATTGCCGACCTCCTTCTTGGCGACCACGCCGGCAGCCGCCTTGGGCGCTGGTTTCAGCCGGTACACCGTGATAGCGCCGGGCTCAGGGCAGCAGTAATAACAAATGCCGCAGCCGGTGCATTCCTGGCCGGTGTACTGCGCCGGGTGAACTCCGTACTTGCTGAGCTCCGGAGCCAGAATCAGGCACTCCGGCGGACACGATTCGACGCACAAACCGCATCCTTTGCATTCTTCGGGATCGATGACGACATGACCTCGTGGTTGCGATGACATGTCTGGGCTCCTTATGCTCCCACTGATACCTCAACGGCGTTGCGCTGGAACCAGCGCTGACGCTCGCAATACTCGTAAAGCTCGTTGCGGAACTTGGGATGGGCGATTTCGATGAGCGCTTGCGCCCGCTGGCGAATGTTGCGTCCGTGCAGATAGGCCACGCCGTATTCAGTGACGATGTAGTGCACAGTCGCCCCGGCCGGTCACCACGCCGGCGCCGTGGGCCAGCGTGGCACGATGCGCGAGACGGTGTCGCCCTTGGCGGTGGCCGGCAGAGCGATGATCGGCTTGCCGTGTTTGGAACGCGACGCGCCGCGAATGAAGTCGAGCTGGCCGCCAAATCCGCTGTAGAACTTCGACCCGATCGACTCCGCGCAAACCTGCCCGGTCAAATCCACCTCGACGGCCGAATTGATGGCGACCATGCGATCGTTCATGGCGATGCGGAAGGGATCGTTGGTGTAAGCCTAGGGATGGAACTCGAAGATCGGGTTCTCGTCGATGAAGTCGAACAGCTTGCGCGTGCCCAGCACGAAGCCGAGAATGATCTTGCGTGGCTTCAGGTTCTTGCGCTGGCCGTTGATGATGCCGGCCTGGATCAGCGGGATCACGTTGTCGGAGATCATCTCGGTGTGCACCCCGAGGTCCTTGCGGTCCATCAGGTGGGGCAGGATCGCATCGGGAATGGCGCCGATGCCGCATTGCAGCACCGCGCCGTCTTCAATCAGGTTGGCCACCTGGGCCCCGATCTGCTGGTAGGTCTCGTTGGTGGGAGGTGGCTTCAGCTCGCACAAGGGCCGGGTAAGCTCGACAATGGCGTCCAGCTCGCTGACGTGAATGAAGCTGTCGCCATAGGTGCGCGGCATCTGCGCATTCACCTGCGCCACCACGCGATGCGCGTATTTGGCCGCCGTCAGGGTACATTCGACGCCCACGCCGAAGCTGCAATAGCCGTGCGGATCGGGCGGCGAAACCTGAATGAAAGCCACGTCAATCGGCATTTCGCCGGATTCGAACAGGGCTTCCACTTCGGCCAGGAAGATGGGGGTGTAGTCGGCGCGGCCATCGTTGACCGCCTCGCGCACGTTGCCACCGACAAACAGGGCATTGTGGCGGAAGTGCTCGGCCATGTCGGGCGCGCAGTAGGGCGACGAGCCCGAAGTCAGCAGATGCATCAGCTCGACATTCTTGACGAAGGGCGCGCGCTCCATCAGCGCTTCCACCAGCGCTTCCGGCTCGGCGCAACCAGGGTGGATGTACACCCGCATGCCCGACTCGACGCACGCGACGGCTTCGCGGGCGGTCACCAATCGGCTGCGGTAATCGTCAATCCAGGACATATCGTTGGGCCTCGGTCACTTCATCAAAACTTCCGGATGCACCGGACTGCCGGCGGTGGCGCGCTCATGTCCCAGCGCCGCGTAATAGATCGCCTGATGGAAGAACTGGTCCAGCATCTCCAGCAGTTCCATCTCGCCGAAAATCTCGGCGGGGTGTTCCAGCTCGGCATGCTTTTGCAGGTAGTCCCACAGGTTTTCGCGCACCAGGCAGATCATCCACACCACCTGGCTGATGGGAACGCCCTGGGCGGCGCGCTGGGCGCCCACCTCCAAGTAACGGCGTTCGACGTCGGCCTCGGTGCGGCCCAGCAACCACTCGCCCAGATGGCGATACACGTCGTACACGCGCTCCAGCAGTTGGGCCTCCGGCACGTTGACGTAGGCGGAGCATTTGCTGCATTCGCGATAGCGGTTGTGAAGGCTGCGGGCCAGCCCGTCGGAGTGCGACTCGATCAGCTTGACCAGGCGGTATGCCAGCAGCATGATTTGCCTCTTTCCGGCCGCCGCCGTGGCCTAAGACTGGGTGCCACGCACGGGGTCCGTCCCCATCTCTTCCTTACGCTCTAGTGTGGCTTGGAATGGGCCAACGAGCCGTGATTGGTATCACCTGCAAAAGTGACGGCAGTCACTCCGGGTGGGCGGCTTGGGAATTGGGGAGTATCGGGAAGGGGAGCAAAGGAGTTACGGGCGGGCCGGCGGAGCCGGAAATGGGATGGAATGGTGACGGTGGGCGCCGCCCGGGCCGTCCCGACGCGGTCGGTCGGGAAATGGCCTCGGCGGCAGCGCAACCGGCGATGCACGCTAGGACTTCTGGCTTTCCTTCAGCTTGCGCGACTTGGCAGCCACGCCGTCGGCGAGCTTCTTCTTGTGCGCGTCCAGCTTGGCGGCAACGCCTTCGTCGAACAGGCCGATCATCTGCGCCGCCAGGATGCCGGCGTTGGTAGCTCCGGGCTTGCCGATGGCGACAGTGGCGACGGGAATGCCCGCGGGCATCTGCACCATGGCCAGCAGCGAATCGAGGCCCAACAGCGCGGTGGATGGAATGGGCACGGCGATAACCGGCAGCGTGGTTTCCGCCGCGATGACGCCCGCCAGGTGAGCGGCGCCGCCGGCGCCGGCGATCACCACCTTCACGCCGCGCGCCTTCAGCCCGCGCGAGTATTCGCTGGTGCGCGCCGGCGAGCGGTGCGCGGAAGTGATGTCAATTTCGTAGGCGATGCCAAATTCGGCCAAGGCTTTTCCGGCCTCGTTCATGATCTCGAGGTCGGAATCGCTGCCCATAACGATGGAGACGAGAGGATTGTTGTTCATAGCTTGTATTTGCTGAGTGTCTTTCTTAAGCCCGCACGGAATCGTCTTTGATTGCCGCTTCCTGGAAATGGAAGCATCGCGTCATTCAGAACTGTGTATCCGTCGCTAATTGCGTGAACGCAACACTCGTAAACGTTCTTGGAGATCAACACGACTGGAACATCACTAGCACACAACTGCCGAATGTCTCGTTTCAGCGCTTCGGTCCCAGCGCGAATTTGGACCGCTTTTGATCCGGCCGCGAGAGGAGTTGGAACAGCATCGATGAGATGAAACCCGTCTGAGGAAAAACGTTCGAGAAGGTCTTTCTTGCGAGACCGTTCTACTTTTTCAACGCCATATATGACTTTCATCATTTCCCAAAACAGTGAATCTTGGCGTTTCACGTCTTCAAAATAGAAAAATCGATCAGCGGTTCCAGGCGGGGATTCCGCTATAAAAAGCAGTTTTATTCTTGTTGGCTGATATTTCTTACGGGCTGCCTCGTGCCGAGGATCCTTATATATGCCAGACATAAATCCAGATATTAGTTTACCGTCGGCCCTCTATGCGCGGGCAAATCCTATTTCCCCGCCCTCAGATGCTTCAGTCCGCGCGCCGCAATGTCTTTGCGGTAGTGCATGCCGTCGAAGCGGATCTTCATCACCGCGTCGTAGGCGTCGCTCGACCGCGTCGGGCAGGTCTTTGCCGGCGCGCGGTCACGCCCAGCACGCGTCCGCCGGAGGTGTAGTAGGCGCCATCGCGGCGAGTGGTGCCGGCATGGAAGACCTTCACTCCCGTCATGACGCTCAGCCTCGTCAATGCCGACTGATCAGCTTGCCCGCCTCGAATGCGCCGGGATATCCGCCAGAAGCCATCACCACGCAGACCGCGGATCGGGCGACCAGCGAAAATCGCCGTCGCTGACGCGGCCCTCGATGGACGCCTCCATCGCTTCCAGCAGGTCGCTCTCCATGCGCATCAGGATCGGCTGGGTTTCCGGATCGCCGAAGCGGCAGTTGAACTCCAGCACCATCGGGCCCGCGCGCGGTCATCATGATGCCGCAATAAAGAATGCCCTTGTACTGCGCGCCTTCGGCGCGCATGCCGGCGATGACCGGCCGCGCGATGTGGGTCATCAGCCAGTCGCGCATCTGCGCATCCAGCATCTGGTCGGTGGAGTAGGCGCCCATGCCGCCGGTGTTCGGGCCCTGGTCGTTGTCGAAGACGCGCTTGTGGTCCTGCGCAGCCACCAGCGGCACCACGCGCTCGCCATCGCTCATCACCAGGAACGACAGCTCTTCGCCCTTCAGGAATTCCTCCAGCACCACCCGCGAGCCGGCCTCGCCCAGCATCTTGCCGCTAAGCATCTCTTCGGCGGTGCGCTGCGCCTCCTCCTTGGTCTGCGCAATGACCACGCCCTTGCCGGCAGCCAGGCCATCGGCCTTCACCACGATGGGCGTGTGAAACAGCTTCAGCGCCTCGCGCACTTCGTCTGCGTTGGCGCAGACCGAATATTTCGCGGTGGGAATGCGGTGGCGCTGCATGAATTCCTTGGCGAAGCTCTTGCTGGACTCCAGTTGCGCCGCGGCCCGCGTCGGTCCGAAGACCGGCCAGCCGCGGCCGCGGAATTCGTCCACCACGCCGAGGGTCAGCGGCATCTCGGGTCCGACCACGGTGAGGTCGGGATTGAGCCGGCTCGGCCAGCTGCACCAGCGAGTCCAGGCTCTTGAGGTCCACGGCAACACACTCGGCGTCGGCGGCAATGCCGCCGTTGCCGGGAGCGCAGTACAGCTTCTTGACCCGCGGCGACTGCCGCAGCTTCCATACCATCGCGTGTTCGCGACCACCGCTGCCGAGGACCAGGACTTTCATGGGACCAAGTTCCGCGCGAGTTTTCCGCTATCGAAATCAGACGCGCAGCGAAAGAAAAGAGTAGGGGTGCGGTGCGCCAGTGAAACTGTCGAGCAGCTTGGGCCTCGGCAGCTGCGTCACAGTCGCATCGTGAAGGTGCTTCAAACATCGTCAGCGCGAAGCCCAGGTCCGAAAATCAGTCAGCTGCGGCGCGACTTCAGACCAACTGCGCGAACGTCAATCTGGCAACCTTGCAATCCTCTGTTAACTGGCGTTAACTAGGCATTAACAATCCCATGATCACGGTCTCCAAAGAAGATTACCTCAAGGCCATCCTGGAAGCCGAAGGCGAAGGCGAGCAGGTCATCTCGGCCCGCCTGGCGCAATGGCTGTCGGTGTCCGCGCCGGCTGTCACCATGGCCTTGCGCCGGCTCAAGCGCGACGGACTGGTCACCGTGCGCAACGACGGCCGGGTACAACTCACGGCGGCAGGGCGCAAGATCGCGCGGCGGCTGGCCATCCGGCATCACCTCATCGAACGCATGCTGCACGAGATCTTCGGCATGGAGTGGTACAAGGTGCACGACGAAGCCGAGCGCCTGGAGCACGCCGTCTCCAGCGACTTCGAGGCCATGCTCACGCGCAAACTGGGACGCGGCGGCCCTTGTCCGCATGGCAATTCGGCCAACTCCGGAGTCTCCGCGAGCCAAGCGTAAGCGTGGACTGCTGCTGCTTTCCGAAGCGCAGCCGGGCGGCCGTTATACGGTGCAAAGCGTTTACGAGCGCGACCGCAGGCTGGGAGAATTTCTGGAGAAGCTCGGCATTCGGCCGGGCGCCGAGATCGCTGTCCAGCGTCCGCAACTACGACGATACCCTTAGCCTGGTCACCGCGGCCGGCAAGGTGTCGCTCGGCCGCTCCCGCCGCAGAAAAAGTCTGGGTTGCGCCCGCCAAAAAGCGCCGCACATCCCGTCCAAAAAATAATTAACCATAGTTTAGTTAATCCTGATATACTTCGGCTAACGGCATGTGGACTTCGCTGGCGCGGCGTCGCCCGCTTCTGCGGGTGATTCAGTTGCACACGAGTAACGCGACAGCTACCGCCAAGCTCTGCCGCCGGATGACCGGAGCCGGCCATGCCGGCCATCGGTGTCGCTGGAGGGGATGCACAGCACCGTCGCGGTGCCGCACCACCGAGGCGGCTTCTGGCAGCAGTGGCGGGCCTTCGTCGGGCCGGCCATTCTGGTCAGCGTCGGCTACATGGACCCCGGCAACTGGGGCACCGACCTGCAGGGCGGCGCGCAGTTCAAGTACGGGCTGCTGTGGGTGGTCGGCCTGGCCAGCCTGATGGCCATCTTCATGCAGGTCATCTCCGCGCGGCTGGGCGTGGTGACCGGCAAGGACCTGGCCCAATGCTGCCGCGACTGGTATCCGCGACTGGACCCGCTGGCCCAACTGGCTGTTGTGCGAAGTCGCCATCGGCGCCTGCGACCTGGCCGAAGTGCTGGGCAGCGCCGTCGCCCTCAACCTGCTGTTCCACATCCCGCTGCTCTGGGCGGTCATCATCACCGGCCTGGACGTGCTGCTGCTGCTGGCGCTGCAGCGCTTCGGCATGCGCACCATCGAGGCGGTCGTGCTGCTGCTGGTCGCCACCATCGGCGTCTGCTACTTCATCGAGATTTTCGTCCTGCCGCAGACCCAGCCCAGCTTCCTGGAGATGGGCGCGCGCGCTGGTCTCGCCGCAGCTTCCGCCAGGCCGGGATGCTGTACGTGGCCATCGGCATCATCGGCGCGACGGTGATGCCGCACAACCTTTACCTGCACTCGGCGCTGGTGCAGAGCCGCAAGCTGCAGAAGGACGAAGCCTCCATCCGCCGCGCGATCCGCTTCAACACCATCGACTCGGCCGTGGCGCTGACCATCGCCTTCTTCGTCAACGCCGCCATCCTGGTGCTGGCGGCGCATGGTGTTCTTCGGCAAGGACAGCGTGACCGTAGCCGGCGGACAGGTGGTCGACCTTCAGCCCCGACAGCGATTGGATCCGCGTCGCCTACCTGACGCTGGCGCCGCTGCTGGGCACGGCCGCGGCCAGCACGCTGTTTGCCGTGGCGCTGCTGGCCAGCGGACAGAGCAGCACCATCACCGGCACGCTGGCCGGGCAGGTGGTGATGGAAGGCTTCATGCACTGGCGGATCCAGCCGTGGGTGCGGCGGCTGATCACGCGCTCGCTGGCCATCCTGCCGGCGGTCCTGATCATCGGCATGCGCGGCGACAGCAGCGTGACCGACCTGCTGACCCTCAGCCAGGTGGTGCTGGCGCTGCAGCTGCCGTTCGCCATGTTTCCGCTGCTGCACTTCACCAGTTCGCGCAAGCGCATGGGCGATGTGGAAGAATCGGCTGGTTCCTGCTGATCGCCGGCTGGGGCAGCGCTATCCTGATCACCGTGATGGACATCTACGGCCTGCCGGACTCGCTCAGATCGGCGTGGCAGGTCATTAGCGGGCGATGAAAGCGGAAGGACCGCCATGTACGACACCATTCTCGTGACGCTGGACGGCACGCCGACCGACCGGGCGATTATCGAGCACGTCAAGCAACTCGCCAAGCTGGCGCACAGCCGCTGGTCTTGCTGCATGTCGCCGACCGGCTGGGCCGCGCGCACCTATGGGCGCGACGCCGTCAGTCCGGAGATCACCGAAGACACTGCCTATCTGAAGAGGCCTGCAGCAGGAATTCCAGGCTGCCGGCATTCCCGCCGAGGCCGAACTGGCTTATCGGCGATCCGGTGCACGGAAATCGTCAAATGGGTGGAGGAAAAAGGCTGCGACCTGGTCGCCATGAGCACGCACGGCCACCGTTTTCTGGCCGACTTTTTCTGGGCACCACCGCCAGCCGGGTGCAGCACAGCGTGAGCGTGCCCGTTCTGCTGCTGCGGGCAAGATGAAATCTCTGGGATCACGTTTCGCCAGCACCAGCCTGCTCGTGTTGACGCTTGCCTTCGCGGGAGCGGCGGCCGGGCAAGACCAGGACAATGCCTCCAAAAGCCCGACACCCTCCACGCTGCAGGAGGACGTCGAAGCCAATCCCGGCCGGCCAACCGTCGCCACGCCGGCCACGCTGACGCCGGTGGGCTACTTTCAGTTCGAGAGCGGCGTGCTGGGTGCTGGAATTCTCCTGGGGTCAGCTCGCAATTCAGTGTGGACGAGGTCATCAAGTTTTCCGTGAACCGCTGGATCCAGTTCCTGGCCAGCTCACAGCCATTCGCCCGCACCCTGTCGCAAGGGCATCTCTCCAATGACGCGGGCGATACCGCACTCGGCGTGCAGGCGGTGGTGTATCACGGCGAAGGGGCACGGCCAACGTTTGCCGTGTCGTACTTTGGACGCGTCTACGAAGGTTCCGCGCCCGACCTTGATGTTGGCGGGCCCAGCAATTCGGTCTTGCTCATGGCCAGTGCCGACGTGAAGGGCTTCCACTACGACACCAATTATCTTTTCGACGAGTTGAGCGATGGCAATGTCCGCCGCGCCCAGTTCGGCCAGACTCTATCGGTTTCCCATGCGCTGGCCGGGAAGTTCGGCATCTCGGGAGAAATCTGGCATTTCACCCAGCCTTTTCTCCACGGCAACACTGTCGGTAGTCTGTGGGCCGTCAACTACAACGCCAGCAAACACCTGGTGTTCGACGCCGGCTTCAATCGCGGGCTCACCAGCACCTCCACGCGCTGGGAGGCGTTCGGCGGCTTCACCTACCTGCTGCCGCATAAGTTGCATTTGCATTAGATGGCCCTTTGCGGTTGCGACTATCCGATTTGGCGGGGGCCATTTAAGATAGAAAGTTCCGCATTACCCGGAATCCGCGCCCTTACATTGCTCCTCTATTAAAAAGAAGGAATCATCCCATGAATAGTTTTGGCAGCCGTTCCGTCCTCCGCGTGGGTCAACACGACTTCGAGATTTATCGCCTGGCTGCTTTGGAAAAGCACGGCTGCGCGATCTCGCATCTGCCCTACTCGCTCCGCATCCTGCTGGAAAATCTGCTGCGCCGCGAAGACGGCAAGACCGTCAAAGCCGACGACATTCGCGCCCTGACTTCCTGGACCGGCAAGAGCGTGCCGTCGCAGGAAATCGCCTTCATGCCCAGCCGCGTGCTGTTGCAGGACTTCACCGGCGTTCCCGCGGTGGTGGACCTTGCCGCCATGCGCGATGCCATGAAAGCGCTGGGTGGAAGTCCGGCGAAGATCAATCCCTTGCAGCCCGCCGAGCTGGTGATTGACCACTCCGTGCAGGTGGATGAGTTCGGCAGCGCGCAGGCGTTGCAACTGAATGCCGATCTGGAATTCCACCGCAACAAGGAGCGCTATGCCTTCCTGCGCTGGGGACAGACCGCGTTCAAGAATTTCGCCATCGTGCCGCCGGACACCGGCATCGTGCACCAGATCAATTTGGAATTCCTGGCGCGCGTGGTTTTCCTCGGCGCCAAGGGCGAGAGCGGCCATCCCCTGGCTTATCCCGACACTCTGGTCGGCACCGACTCGCACACCACGATGATCAACGGCCTGGGCGTGCTGGGTTGGGGCGTCGGCGGAATCGAGGCCGAAGCCGCGATGCTGGGCCAGTCGGTCTCCATGCTGATCCCGCAGGTGGTGGGCGTGCGTCTGAAGAACCAGTTGCGCGAAGGCTCGACCGCCACCGACCTGGTGCTGACCGTCACCGAGATGCTGCGCAAGAAAGGCGTGGTCGGCAAGTTCGTGGAGTTCTTCGGCAAGGGCCTGGGTAATCTGCCGCTGGCGGACCGGGCCACAATCGCCAACATGGGGCCGGAGTACGGCGCTACCTGCGGCATCTTCCCGGTGGACGAAGAGACGCTGCGCTATCTGCGCCTGAGCGGCCGCACTGAAGAGCACATCAAGATCGTCGAGGCGTATTACAAGGAACAGGGCCTCTTCCATACCGCCGACACGCCGGAAGCCGAATACAGCGATGTCGTGGAACTCGACCTGGCCAGCGTAGAGCCGAGCATCGCCGGGCCGAAGCGGCCGCAGGACCGCGTCGCGCTGTCCAACGCCGCGCACGCGTTCCATGAAGCACTGCCTAGCCTGTTGAAGCCGGGACAGCATGTGCCGCCGAAGCAGGAGTCGCGTTGGGAGGGCGAAGGCGGGCATCCCGCGGGCATCGACTCGCAGGAGGATTCGGTCGAGACCCACATCAAGCTCGAAAAAGCGCTCAAGCATGGCAGCGTGGTCATCGCCGCTATCACCAGTTGCACCAACACCTCAAATCCTTACGTGCTGGTGGCCGCCGGGCTGCTGGCCAAGAAGGCAGTGGAAAAAGGACTAAAGGTCCCATCGTGGGTGAAGACCTCGCTGGCGCCGGGCTCGCTGGTGGTGACGGAATATCTCAGCCGCTCCGGGCTGCTTCCCTTCCTCGAGAAGCTGAAGTTCCACGTGGTGGGCTACGGCTGTACCACCTGCATCGGAAATTCGGGGCCGCTCCCGCAGGAAGTCTCCAACGTGGTGACCGAGCAGGAACTGGTGGTGGCGTCGGTGCTGAGCGGCAATCGCAACTTCGAAGGCCGCATCAACTCCGAGGTCCGCGCCAACTACCTGATGTCGCCGCCGCTGGTGGTGGCCTACGCGCTGGCCGGCCGCGCCGACATTGATATGTACAAGGAGCCGCTCGGCTACTCGTCGAACGGCAAGCGCACACCGGTGTACCTGAAGGACATCTGGCCGACCGCCAAGGAAGTGGACGAAATCGTCAGCCGCTACATCACCGGCGATCTCTTCCAGAAGAGCTACGCGGACGTGTTCAACGGCGATGAGCGCTGGCGCGGGCTGAATGTTCCCCAGGGCGAGACCTTTGCCTGGGACAACAGCTCGACCTACGTGAAGAATCCGCCGTACTTCGAGAACATGCCGAAGACGCCGGCGGCGGTGAAGGACATTACCGGCGCGCGCGTGCTCTGCTACCTCGGCAACAGCGTGACCACCGATCACATCTCGCCCGCCGGTTCGATCAAGCACAACAGCCCGGCTGGGAAATATCTGATCGCCCATGGCGTGAAGCCGGCCGACTTCAACTCCTATGGCTCACGGCGCGGCAATCACGAGGTGATGATGCGCGGCACCTTCGCCAATGTTCGTCTGCGCAACAAGCTGACGCCCGACCGCGAGGGCGCATACACGCGCTATCTTCCCGGCGGCGAGGAGATGTTTATCTTCGACGCGTCCGAGAAGTATCGCGCCGCGGGCACGCCGCTGCTGCTGCTGGCGGGCAAGGAATACGGCTCGGGATCGTCGCGCGACTGGGCGGCCAAGGGACCGCGACTGTTGGGCGTGCGGGCCGCGCTGGCGGAGAGCTTCGAACGCATCCATCGTTCCAACCTGGTGGGCATGGGCATTCTGCCGCTGCAATTCCTCGACGAGGAGAGCGCTGAATCGCATGGCCTGACCGGCGAAGAGGTCTTCGACATCGTCGGGCTGACCGCGGTGCTGGAGAACTTCGCTCCCGGCAAGACCGTGAAGGTGCGCGCTACCCGGCCGGACGGCAGCAAGCTCGAGTTTGACGCCACGGTGCGCATTGATACGCCGCAGGAAGTGCAGTACTACAAGCACGGCGGGATTCTGCATTACGTGCTGAGACAATTGCTGTAAGCGTAATTTTCCATCGCGACTTTGTTCACAGGGCAGGACCCGGTGTCCTGCCCCCTTGCAGAATCCGGCCCTCGACTTCTGACCATGGGCTTTCTTGCGCCATGAACTACAATGGCGGCGTCAATCCCAGCACGAATTTCAACCTCCCAAGGAGACCCCCATGAAACACGCCTGTCGTGCTCTCATCCTGCTCATTTTCGCTCTGACCCTGGCTTGCACAGCCTGGGCACAGTGGTCGTCGGATCCATCGCAGAACCTCGATCTCTCAAACATCAGCGGCGCCGACCAGGTACAACCCAAGCCCCTGCCGATGCCCGACAACACCTGGTTCGTAAGCTGGTTCAACAACAATCCCAACGATCCGCCGCCGAATGGCTATGACGTTTACCTGCAGCGGCTCGATGCCAATGGTTATGAGCAGTGGGCGCATGACGGCATCCAGGTGGCCAAGCTGACCCTGAGCTCCACCGAGGACTACGGGCTCTCCGCCGACACCAGCGGCAATGCGCTGCTGGCCTTCCAGGATGATCGCAAGGACCCCGACAATCCGCAGATTACCGCCGCGAAGGTCAGTCCCTCCGGAACATTGCTGTGGGGCGCGTCGGGCGTTTCCATGACGTGGGACCAGGGCTTCCACGCCGATCCCAAGATTGCCGGCACTAGCGATGGCGGCATCGTGGTGGGCTGGACCACCGACAGCTACATTGTGTTGCAGAAGCTGGACGCCAACGGCCATCCCCAGTGGGTGGGAACCACCGCGCTCAACAGCGGCGTGGTGCTCAGCGAATCCGGTTACAACTACACGCTGGCTGACATGCACGCTGCCGACAACGGCTCGGTGATCGTGTCGTTCGTGCGCAACCACGGATTCGGCAGCAACAATTACCTCTACGCCCAAAAGATTTCCTCCACCGGCCAGCGGCTCTGGGGCTCTACCCCGGTGCACGTTTTTGACGGCGGCTCGCTGCAGTTCGGCGAATTTCCGTATTTCATTTCCGACGGCAATGGCGGCGCAGTCTTCGCCTGGTACACCAACAGCCCGTCGCTGCAGGTGTACGCGCAGCACATCCTGGCCAATGGCACCGAGGCTTTCCCGCATAACGGCTCGGTCGGCTCAACCGACAGCCTGAACGTGCGCGTCGATCCTTCAGTCGGCTATCGCGCTTCCACCGGCGAGACCTTCCTCTTCTGGACGGAGCAGGATTCGCTGCAAGACATGGCCGGTGTGTCGGGGCAGAAGTTTGACACCGCCGGAAACCGCCTGTGGGGCAATGATGGCGTGATCATCCTGCCACTCGGCTCGGACTCGCAGGAGTTTGTGCAGACGGTGCAGATTGGCGATGGCGCGCTGGTGTATTGGTATGACTCGCCCCTTTACGACGCGGGTACGATCCAGGCTATCCGGCTCGACACCAATGGCGCGACCGTCTGCTCGCAGTTCGGCGTGTCCACAGCGTCGGCCGGGAAATCGCGGCTGATGGCAGGGCTGGCTCCATCGGGATTGTCAGCGCTGGCGTGGATGGACGACCGCAACGGCGAGAACGACATCTTCATCCAGAACGTAAATCCGGACTGCACGCTGGGAATTGAAGACGCCATGCGGGTTCACCGCAAATAATTCCGCAGAGACGCGAATCGGCGCCGGTTTTCGACCGGCGCCATTTTTTTTGCGCGTGATTCGGAACGACGGAACAGGCTGCTGGGATTGTGCCGCCGGCAAAGACGGCTCCGGATAAAAAATAATAGAGGACTTATCGGCACGACCGAAGTCGTGCCCTGATACAAGGCATTGCGTAACGGTGTTCTGAGCAACGCGTGGAGTCGCCCCTGACACAAGACGGGCACTGCAATCCGCTGTTGGAAGCTTATGGCTAAGCGCTAAAAGCTAAGGGCTAAAAGCTCATCCCTGCTCAGAAGGGATCGAACTCGCCGTTGCGTACCATGCCCTCGGCGATCTCGCGCGCAACCTTGAACTGCTCCGGATTGCCGAAGGCATCCTTCGGCGGATTCGCCATCAGCTTCTCCAATTCCTCGTCGAAGATGCGCGAGATAAACTCCGGCGTATGAGCTGCCGGCTTTCCATCCCCATCCAGCACCGGCACAGTCTGGTAGTGCTTCATGCGCTGCGCCAGCATCACGCGGTAGATGCGGTCGGTGGCCAGGTCCTCCATGTAGCCGTCGAGCAGGCTGGCGCCCTTGCCGTTCAGCACGCCGTTGCGATAGCGAATCACCGTGCGCACTGCGGCCCTCGTGCCCGTGACCGTCGTCTGGCCCACGCCGCGCGGCGATGGCCGCAAGTCGGGATAGCGCTCCACGCCGGGCTTGCGGGCCTTGATCTGGTTCGGCACCGGGAATTGATCCACGGCAATCTGGTTCTGGTCGGGATGCCCGGTCCAGGCGCCGTCGAACAGGCAGGTAGCCTCGTTCTTTTTGTCCTTCTCCAGCACCGCCAGCGCGCGGGCATTCAGTTCCGCATCTTCGCGGCTGGGATAGAGAGCGGTCATGCCGCCGATCGCCAGCGCGCCGCGCTTGTGGCAGATTTCCGGAATCAGTCCGCGCAAATTCTGGAAGAACGGCACATCGTGCGGAATGGTGTTACGGTCGGGCAGCACGAACGCGGGATCATTCAGGTTGAAGTGGCCGAGGCTGGCCATGTAGTCCCAGCGCCCGAGGTTCAATCCCAGGATGTGCTCGCGCAGGTTGTAGAGGAACTCCTCCATCTGGAAGGCCAGCGGATGGGACTCCACCAGCGCCATGCAGCGGATGTAATTTTTCGGCCAGCCCAGCTTCTCGGAGATGGCCTGGAAAACATCGCGCCACCACAGCGCCTCTTCCGCCGACTCCGACTTGGGAATGTAAATGCTGAGCGGATGCTTGAGGTCGGCCGGCTTCACCCGGAAGCAGAGGCTGGCGAGGTCGAAGAGCGAGCCGGACATCATTTCGTGAAAGATGCCGCCCTGGCTGAGGTGCAGACCGCGAACCCGCGTCCAGATCACGGTCTTGGAGGGCTGAATGCCCACGCGACGACCGCGCTTTTTGTCGTCGTAATCCAGCTCGCCGCGCAGCGCCTTGAGGATGTTCTCCATGCCCAGTTGCTGATGCTGCCACTCGTTGACCGTCGAGTCTTCCAGATCGAGCATCACGCCGGGAGCGCCGGAGTTGAGCATCTTCACCACCAGTTCGGCATCGTCGCCCGGACCGGTCATCTGATTGCGCTGGTCCTGGCACCAGTCGGGAACCTCGATCTTCCAGTCGGAGGTCGTCGCTTCCGATGCCGGCAGATGCTTGGGCTTATTCCCCTGCAAGGAGGCGGCGATCGCCTGCTTGCGTTTGGCGATCAGCTCCTGCTGCCGCGGCGTGAAGCGCCGGTGCAAGGGCTCAAGGAATTCGAGCAGGCCGGGAACCAGGTCACGCTGATGGTCAAATCCGGCGGATGGAACGTTCAGACGGAAGCCGCTTTCCGAGAGATTGGTGGCAGTGGGGGTCATGGTTGTACTCCAAGGAAGAACTGCCGCCCGGGTTGCGCGGGCGGGAAATACGGTTCACAGCGAAGATAACCGGCGCGCCGCGAGCTTACAAGCGGTCCGCGACGTCGTCACAAGCAACTGTGATGTCGCTCCGCCCCAGCCTGTTTCTTGCGGCGGCAAAGATTCCCGCCCCGGATTTGCACATCTTTTCCTGCGAAAGTTCGGCCCCCGGCGCGTCCTTTCATCCGCACGCGGTTGCGCCGACAACATCGCGGCTTTAGATTCATAAGCGGAGACATCGATGGCAGCGGAAGGCTCGACGGAAATCTGCGCCTTATGCGGCGGCACCGGCTGGCAGACTATTTTGCGCGGCCAGGAACGCGAAGCGGTGCGTTGCCAATGCCGCGTCCGCGACCGCAGCGAGCGCCTGCTCGAGGTGGCGCACATTCCGGCCCGCTATGCGCACTGCGAGTTGGGAAACTTTCTGCATGACTTTGAGGATGGCGGCCAGAAAAGCCTGAGCAGCGCTCGCCATCTCGCCGGACGCTTCGTCGAAGAGTACCCGGTGGAGAAGACCGGGCTGTTGTTCGTCGGGCCGGTAGGCGTAGGCAAGACCCATCTCGCCGTCGGCATCCTGAAGGCGTTGATTCGCGAAAAGGGCATCCACTGCCTGTTCTGCGACTATCGTGAGCTGCTGAAGTCCATCCAGAATTCTTACAACGCCTCAGTGCAGGCCACGGAGATGGAGATTCTGCGCCCGGTGTTCGAGGCCGAAGTGCTGGCGCTGGATGAACTGGGGGCGGTGCGCAGCACCGAGTGGGTGTTCGACACCGTGAACTACATTCTCAACAGCCGCTACAACAACAATCTCACCACCATCATCACCACCAACTTTCCGGACAAGCCTGAACAGGCGACTGTGCAGGATGACAATCCACGCAGCTATTCCGCCGCCGATCGCGCCGCGCGACGTGAGACCCTGGGTGATCGCATCGGCGAGCGCATGCGTTCGCGGCTGCACGAAATGTGTAAGCGGGTAGAACTCGAAGGCCAGGATTACCGCGAGCACTCCAAGCAGGCGAAGTTCCAGCGCATCGAAGCGCCCAACCGGATCTCGCTGCGCAGCACCAAGCGGGAAAACAGCGGCCAGGATCGCTAACGTATTGGGTGACAGCCGACTGCACTACAATCTTGTGCGTGGCCACGCAACACATTGATTTTCTGCCGCAACAGGATGCGGAGGTCTTCGCAGCGGCGCCGGCGGCGGCGGCGGTGTTTGTGTTGCGTGGCGAAGAGGGCAGCGAGCCTTATGTTGGCAAGACGTCGAATCTTAGGCGTCGGGTGCAGCGCTTGCTGGGCGCCAGCGATGGACCTTCCCGCAAGCTGAACCTGCGCGATCGGGTGCGCGCGGTGGAGTGGGACGCCGTCGGCTCAGACTTCGAAGCGACGTTTTGTCTCTACCAGGTGTTGCGGCGCGAGTTTCCCAAGACCTACGACAAACGCTTGCGTTTTCGCTTCGCGCCGTTAATCAAGCTCATCCTCGATAACCGCTTTCCTCGCGCCGTCGTGACCACGCGCATCGCAGCGGCGAAGGGCACGGCGCAGTATCTTGGCCCCTTTCCCACGCGGATGCTGGCAGAGAAATTCGCCAACGATTCGCTGGACCTGTTCAAAATACGGCGCTGCACTGACGATCTGAATCCTGATCCGGCTTTTCCCGGCTGTATTTATTCCGAGATGAAGATGTGCCTGGCGCCTTGCTTTAAAGGATGCAGCGACGAGCAATACGCGGCGGAAGTGGAACGGGTGCAGCAATTCCTGGAGAGCGGAGGCCAGTCGCTGGTGCGGGAGACCGAGCAGTTGCGCGACCAGGCCTCGGCCAATCTCGACTTTGAAGGCGCCGCCGCACTGCACGTTCGCTTGGACAAAATAAGGGCAGCTATCGCGCAGAAGCCGGAGATTGTTCGCCGTCTCGATCACCTGAATGGCGTGCTGATCCAGCCGTCGGTCGAACGCGAGTCGGTGGCGCTGTTCAAGATCGCCGGCGGCATGATCTGTGAACCGGTGCCGCTGAGCGTGGGCAAGCACGCCGAGGCGCCGCACATGGCGGCGCGGCCGCAATCCATGGAAACGCGCATCGTCGAGCGGCTACAGAGTGTTGCTGATACCAGGGCGAGGAATGCGCTGGAGTGCATGGAACACCTCGCCATCCTGTCGCGCTGGTATTACCGCATGCTGAAAATAGGCGAGCTGTTCCTGGCGGACGCAACCGGCGACTTGCCGATGCGGCGCATTGTGCGCGGCGTTTCGCGGGTGTTCCGAGGCGAGAAGCCGGCCGGCGACCTCAACGAAACCGCAGGCGACTACTGGAAGTTTCGTGCTCTCGAGGGCGGAGTTACGCCAGACTCGTAGCCGCCTCGCTGGGAAGCCGCACAGCGGCTGATTGGCGGCGATGCTTGCGGTTGACGACGCGCACGCCATTTCGCCAGCGTTCGTCCACTTGCACCAGCTCCCATTCAATGCGCGGCGAAAGGTAGCGCAGCAGAACGTCGGTGGAAGGATGGGTGCGCAAGGCCGGCGCCACCAGATACAGCAGCGGCGGCGCGCTGGAAATCGGGTGCTGGTGAAAATACCCCTGGCGCTCGAACTCTCCGTGCTGCTGTAGCCATCGCACCCGCCCCCAGTAATCCAGGCCCTGCAACGGCAAATGGATATCCTCGTCGGCTTTGAGTTCGAGCACCGCCAGCCGGCCGTCACGTGTGCAGGTCAGGACATCGAGCATGGCGCGGTCGAGGGCGGCGAAGGCCGGCACCTGCGAGTAAACGAAGCTTGGGTCCAAGCGTTCGTCCACGGCCGCCACGTTGTTGACGACCAGGCTTTCCAGCCAGCGCTCCGGCGCCATGCGGAAATAGAGATCGGCATGCGCTCCTCCGGCCCGGCGCTCCTTCACCATGCGCGCGAGCAGATCGCGAAATGCCGTGTCGGTTTTGTCGTCCAGCGTATATTCGGCAGCCCCCGTGCCGAAGACGACAGTCTCAGAGTTGCGATAGCTTCCGGCCGAAGCTGCCATCCGGGCGCGGGCAAATTCCAGCCCGTGCTGGCGAAAGATGATCTCTGACGCTGAGTCCACAGACACCGTGGCCTCGGGCGCAAGTTCGTGGATGCGAGCGATGGAACCGGCAAAGCGTTCCGCGGCTGACTGGCGATCCAGGCAACGGTTCAACCGGGTGATGATGTTGCCGGAATCGGCGAGGTCAAGCGGCTCGGTCAGCGTAGAACGTTCGTCCAGTTCGTATGCTTGCCACTTAGCCGCATCCGGGTCCAAGTGCGAGGCGCGCTGGCGAACGGTGTCGCTGCGTCCCGGCGGCAAGAACAGCTTCAGCCCCTCAACCACCGCCCGGCCAGCCAATCGCTGCCGCTGGTGGTCCATCCAAAGAACACCGAAGGTGAGTGCTGCGTCTACGGCGGTCTGTGTCTCCTCGCAACCAACGCCAAGCACCGCGAAGGCAGTTTGCCCGGAGCGCAGCAGCGCCCTTCCGTACACCGGACTGATGGAATGTTCCAGGTCCGGACTCACGCTCAGGTGCTCGATCTTGAAGGCGGGAAAGTCGCGCGCCAGCACGCGTTCCAGCAAGTGGAGATATTGCGCGCGCAAGGACCGGCGGGCCGCGCCGCTACGGCGATCGCGATCGGCGGAGAGTTCCAGCACGATGGGCTGCGATTGCCCGAAGCGCAATACCTGCAGGCGCAGTATGCGTGCCGTAAGCTCCGCATCTACCACGCGCCGCACGGCATTGCGATCGTCCGACCACATGTGCAGAACGCAGCGCAGGTCACTGGACACCGAATAGCGGGCGTGGGCGAAGTCGAAAATAACGCTGCCTTCTTCGATGGCGACCGCCAGCGGAGTCGCGGTGAGGAAATCATCCACCAAGGCGGCCAGTTGTTGCGGTGATTTGTGAGCGGCTGGCATGGGTTGTTTCCTAGACGATAGCCCCAAAGCGGCACTGGGCACAGCGTCCAGCGACACGTCTCTGTGTGATAATCGAACATTAGATTAGTTTTGGTTCTGCACCGCAGGCTGCTTCTTTGCCGCCTGCCGCACATCCAATGAAGTAGGCTTATGGACAAAAAATTCTTCTTCGATCGCTACGGTCTGGCGCAAGCCGATGTGGAACGTTACCTGGCAGCGGCGCTCTCCGCCGGCGGCGATTACGCCGATCTTTATTTCGAGTACCAGACTTCAACCTCGGTCTCGCTCGACGAAAGCATGGTGAAGTCGGCAACCCAGGGCATTTCGGTCGGCTGTGGGGTCCGCGTGCTTTCAGGCGAACGCACCGGCTACGCCTACACCGACGATCTGTCCTCCGAGCGCATCCTGCATGCCGCACGCACCGCGGCCCTGATTGCCAGTGGACCGGCGAAACAGCCAGTGGTGGGACTGACCGACAAGCCAGCGCACAATCTGTATCCGGTGCCGCTGCCGTCGGTGGAAGCCGACGTGTTGGCCAAGGTGGAACTGGTGCAGCGCGCAGACAAAGCAGCGCGCGCCTATGACCGCCGCATTCACGAGGTGCGGGTGAGCTATGCCGACGAACTGCGGCGCATCCTGGTCATCGGTTCGGACGGCAGCTTTGCCGAAGATGCGCAGCCGCTGTCGCGCATGAGCGTGTTCTGCATAGCCAAGTCCGTCGAGTCGGGCTCAGCCCGCGGCAGCGCCGGCGGCGGAGGCCGGGTGTCGCTGGATTATTTCCAGGGCGACGCTTCGCCGGAGCATTTTGCCAAAGAAGCGGCGCGGCAGGCGATCGTGCAGCTTGACGCGCGCGAGGCGCCGGCCGGCGAGATGGAAGTGGTGCTGGGTCCGGGATGGCCGGGAATCCTGCTGCATGAAGCCATCGGCCATGGACTGGAAGCCGACTTCAATCGCAAGAAAACCTCGGCCTTCTCCGGCATGCTGGGCCAGCGCGTGGCCAGCGACAAATGCACGGTGGTGGACAACGGCACCATGCCCGGCCGCCGCGGATCGCTGAACGTGGACGACGAAGGCAACAACACCGCCAATACCGTGCTCATCGAGAACGGCATCCTGAAGGGCTATCTCTCTGACAAGCTTTCGTCGCGGCTGATGGGCATTCCCAACACCGGCAACGGCCGGCGCGAAAGTTATCAGCACATTCCCATGCCGCGCATGACCAATACGTACATGCTGGCCGGGCAGGATCCCCCGGAAGACATCATTCGCTCGGTGAAGCACGGGCTGTATGCGGTGAATTTCGGCGGCGGGCAAGTGGACATCACCAACGGCAAGTTCGTCTTCTCCGCTTCCGAGGCTTACCTGATCGAGGACGGCAGTTATTACTGCGCCGGTGAAGGATGCAACGCTGATCGGCAACGGTCCTGACGTGCTGACCAGAGTTACCATGGTGGGCAACGACCTGCAAGCTCGACGAAGGCGTTGGCACCTGCGGCAAAGACGGCCAAATCGGTACCGGTGGGCGTGGGCATTCCGACGCTGAAGATCGATCGTCTGACGGTGGGCGGCACCGGCGGGTAAATTTTATCCCACAATGTGGTACTCCTGTCCCACACTGTGGGACTGCCACAAATTAGGACTCATTATCATGACTGTTTCCACGGCGGAGCGCTCGCAGGCTGCGGCTTCCACGGATCTGAAAGAAATTGCGTCGGATGTAGTCAAACGCGCCATGCTTGGCGGTGCAACAGCGGTTGAAGCGGTTGCCATGGATGGCAGCGAATTTTCCACCGTTGTTCGCCTGGGCGAGGTCGAAACCCTGAAGGAATCGGGCTCCAAGGCCATCGGAGTGCGGGTGTTCTTCGGCAAACGCGCTGCCAGCACCTATTCCAGCGACCTCACTCCGGAAGGGGTTCGGCAACTGGTGGATTCCGCCCTCTCGCTGGCCAAAGTCACCAGCGAAGACCCATTCGCGGGTATTCCTGAGCCGCAGCAACTGGGCAAGCTCGAAGGCGATCTCGACCTTTATTACGAAGACGTCTATTCGCTCTCCAGCGCGGACCGCATTGACTACGCGCGGCGCGCCGAGAAAGCTGCGCTGGACGCCGATCCACGCATCGTGAATTCCGAGGGCGGCACCTTCGATGCAGCCATCGGCTACAAGGTGCTGGCCAATTCGCACGGCTTTGTCGGCGATTATCAGCGCTCCTATTGCTCGGTTTCGGCGGTGCCGATTGCGCAAGTCGAAGGCTCGGCGATGCAGCGCGACTACTGGTATTCGGTCGCCAACACGCTGAAAAAGCTGGAGTCCCCGGAAGAAGTTGGCGCGATTGCTGCGAAGCGCACGCTGCGCCGCTTGGCGCACGCAAGGTGAAGACCGCGAAAGTCCCGATCGTCTTCGAGCACACAGTCGCCGGAGCCCTGGTCGGGCACATCTTTGAGGCAGTCAACGGCGATTCCATCTACCGCGAGGCGTCGTTCCTGGCCGGCAAATTGAAGGAGAAGATTGCCGGCGATAACGTCAACGTCGTGGACGATGGCACCATGCGCGGCGGCTTCGGTACCAGTCCATTCGATTCCGAAGGCGTGCCCAGCCGTAAGACCATAGTCATCGAAAACGGTGTTCTGAAGTCCTACCTGCTGAATACCTACACGGCGAAAAAACTGAGGCTGCAGACCACCGGCAATGCGTCGCGCGGGCTGGCGGACACGCCGGGCATCGGACCGGGCAACTTCTTTCTCCAGCCGGGGGCCAAGAGTCGCAGCAGGAGATGATTGCGGACATCAAAGAAGGCCTGTTGGTGACCGAGTTCCTGGGCTTCGGCGTGAATCTCGTCACCGGCGATTTCTCGCGCGGCGCTAGCGGCCTGTGGATCCAGAACGGCGAGCTGACCTTCCCGGTCGAGGAGATCACGGTCGCCGGAAACTTGAAGGACATGTTTTTCAACCTCAGCGAAATCGGCAACGACCTGGATTCCGAGGCTCCATCGCTTCCCCGACCCTGCGCATTGACGGCATGACGGTCGCCGGCGAATAGTTTTTGCGCCGGCCAGAGCTTCCCTGCCCGGCGCGACATTTTCCGGGCAGATACGTCTGTATTGCAGTGACCCGCGTGCTCGCAAGCCTAGCCTGCCTGATTACGCTTCCGCTCTCAATGGCAGCGCAGGCGCACCCCGACGCTCGCGAAATCATGCGCCGCGCCATCGACAAAGACGTCATCGATTGGAACGCGGCCCGCGATTACACCTTCCTCGAACACGTTCAGGAAGACAAACTGGACAGCCAGGAGCGGGTCCGCTCCAGTAAGTCAGAAACTGACGAAATCCTCATCCTCTACGGCGAGCCGTTCGAGCGCATGATTGCCAAAGACGACAAGCCACTTTCCGCGAGCGAGCAGAAAAAACAGAACCAGGCCTTCGACAAAGAGACCGGCAAGCGCGAGCACGAGACTCCGGAGGAGCGGCAACGGCGAATCGAAAAGTACAACAAGCAACGCCAGGAGCAAAGGGCGTTTGTGGGTGAAATCCTCGATGCCTATACCTTCCGAATCGCTGGAGAGGAGATGCTGAACGGCCGAAAGGCCTGGGTGATTGACGGAGAGCCACGAGCCGGCTTCAAGCCGCAGCACCGGGATGCCCGCATGCTGCCGCGCATCTGCCCGCGTTTCTGGATTGACCAGCAAGACTACACTTGGGTCAAGCTGCGCGGCGAGATTCTGGACACGATTTCCTTCGGATGGCTGCTGGCGCGGCTGCATAAGGGTACGACCTTCGAGATGCAACAGGTACGCGTGAATGATGAGGTTTGGCTGCCGAAGCGGGTGGACGTGCGCCTGGAGGCGCGAATCGGCCTACTGGTCGGCGTAAATGAGGACGTGCACGTCACCTATAATGACTACAGGAAGTTCCGCACCGACAGCGTCATCCGCCCCGCCACCGAATCTGAAGGCAACCCACCGCCGACGCCCCCGCGTCCGTCGCCGGAGTAATATTGTGATGCCATGGCAGAACCCTTCTCGCCCGTCCAGGCAAAAACCGAGGAGCGCAACTGGGCGCCGATTGTCATCGGCCTGATTGCGGTATTGATTGTGGTCGGCATCATCGTCGGCCTCACCCGCAACAAGGAAAGCAACGGTTCGCAGATCGATCCCTACGCCGCCAAGCTCAAGCTGTCGAACGCTAAAGTAAGCGCTGCCGAAAACTACGTCGGCGGCACGGTGACCTATCTCGACGTGGGCGTCACCAACACCGGCGACCACGCGCTGGTGGGCGCCGCCATGCACGCCGTGTTCAAGAACACGCTGAACGAAGTGGTACAGAACGAAACTCTGCCGCTGCATGTGCTGGTGGCAAATCAGATGGGCGGATACGACGATCTCGCCGACCTTTCGCGCGTCCCGATCGCACCCGGCCAGACCAAGACCCTTCGCATGACGCTCGAGCATGTGTCCGCCGACTGGGACCAGAGCGTGCCTACCATGCAACTGGTTGACCTGCACCTGAAGTAAGCCCTTTCTTGACGGCCGTCGGTTGTTAGAATGACTGGACGATGGCCGATGCCAAAACAACGCGACTGACGGAAATGGTGAAGGCTGCCGGTTGAGCCAGCAAGCTAAGTCCGGCGGTGCTGGACTCGGTGCTTGGGAAATTAGCCCGGCAACAGGACCCCAACGTGCTAGTCGGCTTCGAAACTGCCGACGACGCCGGCGTGTATCAACTCACTCCGGAGCTGGCGCTGGTGCAGACGGTGGACTTTTTTACCCCCATCGTGGACGACGCCTACGTCTTCGGACAGATCGCGGCCACCAACTCCCTGAGCGACGTCTATGCCATGGGCGGACGTCCCATGAGTGCGCTGACCATGGTCTGCTTTCCCGATGGCGGCAATCTCACAATCCTGGAAGACATGCTGGCCGGCGGACTCTCCAAGATGATCGAAGCGGGCTGCACGATTATCGGCGGTCATAGCATTCGCGACGAGGAAATCAAGCTCGGCTACGCCGTGACCGGAACGGTGCATCCCGGAAAAATCCTGGCCAATCGGGGAGCCCGCGGCGGCGATCGGCTCATTTTCACGAAAGCCATCGGCACCGGCGTCATCTCCACCGCCATTAAACGGGGCAAGGCAGAGAAGGCATGGATTGACGCGGCGGTCCGCTCGATGACGACACTTAACAAGACGGCGGCGGAGATCGCCGCGAAGTTCGAGGTACACGCATTGACCGACATTACCGGCTTTGGCCTGATCGGGCACGCGCGCGAGATGGCGGTGGCTTCAAAGGTCGGGCTGCGGATTTGTGTGTCGCAAGTGCCGCTGCTGGAGGGCGCGCTGGAGTGCGTTCGCGCCGGGCACGTACCCGGCGGCTTGAAGGCCAATCGCACCTTTGCCGAGGGGTGCGTTGCCTATCGCGGTGAAATTTCCGAGGACCGGATAACCCTGCTTTACGATCCGCAGACCGCGGGCGGATTGCTCATCTCCGTCGCCGCCAATGATGCGGCACCCATGCTGGACGAATTGCGCAAGGCCGGTGTAACCGCGGCTGAAATTGGTGAGGCTATGGGAGAGGCTAAGCCTCCGATTACGGTGGTCGCATGAGCACGGTGGCGACGCGAAAGTTCAGCGTGCTCTTGCTGCTCATTCCCGGCCTGCTGATGTTTCTGTACATCTTTCTGTTTCGCAACGTAGCCTGCCACATCGAGGTAACGGAACGGGCGCCATCTCCCGATGGCCGTTATGTAGCGACCCTGAAAGTCCGCCGCTGCAATGGTCCGGTGGGCTCAGCCACGCTGGTGGACATCGAGAAGGTGCGCGGCTCGGCGCTGACCTGGGTGCAACGGCAGATGCGTTTCTGGCTGCCATCGCCCAAGCTCCAGGCGGAAGAGTTGTTTCGCGAGAACGCAGTCGGCGACCGGGTGGAAATTCAGTGGACCGCTCCTACTACTTTGCGCGTCAGCTATGACGATCGCGAGCAGCGCTTCCCTTTGTGCCGTCCCAGTTGGGGCGATGTCCAGGTGGACTGCAATCCGGTCACACCCGCTCAATAAAAAAATCTGGCTTACCGGTTGTCGCGGGAACCCCAAGGGGTACTGCCGGTGTCTGTTCAGACAAAGAACGGAGGCCGGAAATGTTTGAAGACAGTCTCCTTGAGTCCAGTGGCAGTTTGGCGAAACGCAATCCCCGAACCACGATTTTGTCGTTTGCTCTACAACTTGCTCTCGCAGGCATGCTGGTGCTGGTTCCACTCCTGTACACCGATGGTTTGCCCGTGCAGCGGTTGATGAGCGTACTGCATGTTCCTGCCATGTTGCCGCCGGCATCGCCGAGGCCCGCAACGCCACGCATCGCGCACCCATCCAGCGAGTTCGATCATGACGTTCTGCGTCAGCCCAGTGCCATCCCCAGGGCCATCGCCATGATTCACGAGGAAGAACCGCCTCTCGGCAGCAGAAACGGTGTGATTGGAGCGATTACGACTGGCGACGGACTGGTAATTCCTGGAGCACTGGAATCTTCGACTCCCGCCGGCAGCGCGATGCCGGAGCTTATTGTCCCGGAAAAGGTGCGAGTCTCCTCCGGGGTGGCGGCAGGCATGCTCGTCCGGCAGGTCAAGCCTAATTATCCGCAGCTGGCCGTCCGTGCACACATCCAAGGTACGGTAATGCTGCAAGCAACCATCGGGAAGGACGGCATGGTTCAGAATCTGCGGGTGGTCAGCGGTCCTCCGCTGCTGATCGAGTCAGCTATGGACGCGGTACGCCAGTGGCGCTATCAGCCGTTCTATCTGAATGGCCAGCCGGTCGAAGTGGAGACGCAGATTAACGTGCACTTCACGCTAGGTAACGGCGTCTGATTTGCTTCGTTACTGAATCGGACACACCGGCCCGGCAGGCGCGTAGGGTGCCTGGTTTTGCTCAAAGCACCAGTCCACCTGCTGCTGGGAAAATTCTTTGATGACGGAATCCGGCACCGCCGTTTTTTCGATCTGCTTGAATTCGAAGGTCATGCTACCGCCGGCGGCGACAGTGGCCAACAAGTAGCCGTACACGTTGGTCTTGGCGATGGTGGCCGCGGCATATTGTTGCGGCAGCTTGTAGCGGACCGCGCCAGCGCTGCCCACGATCCATCCCGTTAAGGCGTCGTCCTTGGGGTGGCAGGCGTCCTCATACACATTGCTGATGACAAAGTGGGAGTGGCTGGCCATCACGTACACGTTCTTCTTGGTTGAGTGGCGGAAGTTCACCAGCGCGGCATACACCTGCCGTCCGCTGACCTGTTCCTGCGGCGAATCGTTCATGCTGTGGCCGGCCGACAAACTGTCGGGCAGCGCAGCATGCATCCCCAGGACGACGGTGCGAATAACGTCATTCTTGGCGTCAGCCGCCAGCACGGTCTGAAACCATGTCATCTGGGCCGGGTCGAACTGTTCGGCAGACGCATTGTCCATGCTGATAAAGTCCACGCCGTTTTGAATCCAGTGATAGTAGGTCTTCAGCAAGTGATCGTCGGGGTTGTCGGCCAGCCGTTGCGCGCGCAGCTCTGGCTTGTCCAGCCAGTCGGCAAATTGCGCGATGTACTGCCCGCGAGTCATCGGCGAAATCAGTTCGTGGTTGCCGATCTCCAGATAGACCGGCAGTTCTCCAAAGGGCTTGATCTGGTGCTGGATGAAGTCAGGCCAGGCGTTGGAGATGTAATCGCTGATGGTGGTGTTGGGATGGGTATGGAGATAGTCTTCGTCGAAGGTATAGATGGCGCGGTAATCGCCGAGGTGCCAGTAGAACGAAGCGCCGTTCTGGATGACGCTTTGAGCGATGGCGGGCATCACGATATCGCCGCAGTTGCGCGAATCGCCGGAGACGGCGAACTTCCAGCTTCCCGCGTCAGAGGCCTGCGCCTGCAGCCGAGGGCATGTCACGAGTATCAGGCAGGCGAGCAGTAGGATCTCGATGCATAAAGGATGATGGGATCGGAGCTTGGCAAAGCGCGACAATGGATTGGTCATGTTGTCCTCGAAGCGCTCGATGATATCGCATCCACCGAAAGCGGCGCTGAAAAACCTCGTTATCCAAGTCCGGACTGAAATTGCGTTTGCCGAACCGAAACGATAAGCTGCTGCAGAATGTATTCCTTCTGCGCGGAAGAGGGCTCATGCCGATGAAGATCCGATCTCTGATCCTGGTGTGTTTTGTGGCTTGCCTTGCGATGGGCTGCTTGGCGGGGACGAAGCAGGAATCGTCCAAAGTCGACGAGGGCCGACTCAAGCCGGCATATCGCTTCTCCCGCAGCGGCTGGACCTACATCCATCTCGAGGGTTCGCCCGCCGACATCGGCTATCAGCACGGCTATTTGCTGGCTCCGGAGATCGCAGATGGCCTGCGCGCGGTGCGCATAAAGGACACCTACCTGGCGCACCGCGACTGGGAATTCTTCCGCCAGACCGCCCAGAACGTGCTGTGGCCGCACATTGACGGCGAATACCAGGAAGAATTGCAGGGCATCGCCGACGGCCTGAAGGCCCATGGCTCGATGCTCGATCTCTGGGACGTGGTCGCACTGAACGCCATGGAGGAAATTCCCGATTACTACGTGCCGTGGCTGAACCGGCAGGAGAAGCTGAAGAACGCGCCTGACTTGAAGCCCCCGGGAAATTGCAGCGCATTCGTGGCAACCGGCTCGTGGACCAAGGACCACAAGCCGGTCATCGCCCACAGCAACTGGACCGACATCGCCACCGGCAAGCGTTGGACCATCATCTTCGATATCGTTCCGGCCCACGGCTATCACATGTTGACCGACGGTTACCCGGGAGTCATCGTCAGCGACGACGATTTCGGCATCAATTCAGCCGGGCTGATGGTGACGGAAACCACCATCACCGGCTTCGAACTATTCGACCCGAATGGCAAGCCTGAGTTTGTGCGTGCCCGCAAAGCGCTACAGTACGCCAACTCCATCGACCAGTACGTGGGCATCATGCTCGACGGCAACAACGGCGGCTACGCCAACGACTGGCTGCTGGCCGACAATAACACCGGCGAAGTGGCGCGCTTTGAACTCGGACTAAAGATGCACAAGGTCTGGCGCACCACCGATGGCTACTTTGTGGGCTCAAATTTCCCCAGCGATCCAGATTTCATCAAGGCGGAAACCGACTTCGATCCCACCAATATGGCCAGTTCTCCCAATGCGCGCCGCAAGCGCTGGGAAGAACTGATGCCCCAAAACAAAGGGCAGATTGACCTGGCGCTGGGCGAGAAATTTCTTGCCGACCACTGGGACAGCTACGAGGGCAAAGAAGACCGCAACCTTCGAGGTTTGTGCGGCCACGGCGAAAGCGACGCCCACGGCGATCCGGTTTGGGCTGAGCCACCCTACAGTCCGATGGGCGCCGTTACCTCACAAGCCGCCGACAGCAACCTTGCCCGCAATATGTCACTGCAGGCGCGCGCCGGCCATCCCTGCGGCGAGGACTTCATCGCCGACAAGTTCCTGAAGGAACATCCCCAGTTCGACTGGCAGCGCTCGGTGCTGCAAGACATGAAAGGCAATCCCTGGGCGGAGTTCAAGGCGGCGGACAAACCGTAGTTCCCGATGAGCGGCAGGATTCCCGGGTTTACCCAGGCGTTGCGGATTGGCATAGCAGCTAAACCGTTCATAGTGCGCAGGTTGCCTCCCTTTGCACCTTATGTGTTGTAACAATCATCTCTTACATGAGCTGCAACGTCGGCTTTGGAGGGAGAAGAATGCTTCGGAAGCTGGTTTCAACACCGAATGATTTCACGCTTGCCATCGCCCGTCTGGTGATGGGAATTGTCTTTTTTGCCCACGGCGCACAGAAGATGCTGGGCTGGTTTGGAGGCTACGGCTTCCACGGCACCATGGGTTTCTTTACCGGCATGGGTATTCCTGCGCCGTTGGCGTTCCTGGCCATTTGCGCCGAGTTCTTCGGCGGCCTGGGACTGATCGTGGGCTTCCTGACCCGCATCGCCGCCTTCGGCATCATGGTGAACATGCTGGTGGCCATCGCCACCGTCCATCATGTTAATGGCTTCTTCATGAATTGGACCGGCCAGCAGAAGGGTGAAGGATTCGAATACCATCTCCTGGCTCTGGCCCTGGGACTGCTGCTGCTGGTCAAGGGAGCGGGCGCCGCGTCGATAGACCGGCTGCTAACCCCGCACGAACGCTAAGTTTCCGGTTCACACCGGCACTTGCCGGGCGGTCTGCGGACATCAAGGATTTCCCGCTTTCGGCCGATAAGAACATTGGACGCCTATGCCCGGCGGTTACGCCGGGCAGGTGGAAGGAAATGTCCGGCGGGAATGCCCCCCGCCTTCCAACCCGCAACCCTCACGTCATGGTGACGGCAGCGACAGGCGCTAGAAGGCCGGAGCGATGTTCGCAATCATCGGAATTCTGGTGGTGTTTGGGGCCGTGATTGGCGGCTTTCTGCTGGAGCACGGCCCGATCGCCGTGCTGATCCAGCCCAATGAAGTCCTCATCATCGTGGGCGCGGCTTTGGGGACGCTGTTAATCGCCAATCCGCTGCACACCATCAAAGCGGTGCTGGCGGGGGTGATCAGCGTATTCAAAGGCTCCCAATTCACCAAGAAGCGGTATCTCGAATCGCTCAAGATGCTCTATGACTTGTTCAGTCGCATCCGCAAGGAAGGGCCGGTCGCCATCGAGAACGACATCGAAAAGCCGGCGGAAAGCAAATTCTTCGCCGGCTATCCTGCGTTCCTGAAGGACCACGAAACCCGCGACTTTGTGTGCGATACCATGCGCATGGTCACCATGGGCGGGGTTGAACCTTTCGATCTGGACCAGATGATTGAGGCCGACATGGAGGTGTACGCCCACGAACGTAGTATGCCGGTGGCCGCACTTAGCACGGTCGCCGATTCCCTGCCCGGCTTGGGCATCGTTGCCGCCGTACTAGGAGTGGTGCTGACCATGAGCGCCCTGGGCGGGCCGCCCGAGGAAATCGGCAAGAAAGTTGCAGCCGCGCTGGTGGGAACCTTCCTCGGCATTTTGTTGTGTTACGGCCTGGTCGGACCCATCGCCGGAAACCTGGCCAAGCTCGGCCAGGAGGAGCACGAATACTGGCATGTGTTGCGGGTAAGCATCATCGCCTTCGCCAAAGGCGTCTCGCCACTGCTGGCGGTGGAAATCGGACGCCGAGCCATTCCCGGTCACGTGCGGCCGACGTTCTCCGAGTTTGAAACCAACTGCAAGAAAGCGGCTGATGCCCCCGCTGAGGGCGCTCCTGCTGCCGCCGCGCCCGAAGCCCAGCCGGCGGCCTCCTGAGGCCCATCCCCATGGCAGCGACCAGTCAAATCATCGTCATCAAGAAGAAGGGCGGCCATGGTGGCCATCACGGTGGCGCCTGGAAAGTCGCGTATGCCGACTTCGTCACCGCCATGATGGCGCTGTTCATCGTGCTGTGGCTGATGAACTCCAGCAAGCAGATCCAGGTAGCAGTGGGCGGATATTTCAAGGACCCGACCGGAACCTCCAAGATGGTCGGCACCAATCAGTCCGGCTCCGGCGAGAATTTCACCCTGACCAAGGAGAACATGCAAAAGCTGAAGGAGGAACTGACTACGGCCATCCGCCATGTTACCGACTTCGACAAACTGAAGCAGCACATCGAAATGACAGTCACCGCCGAAGGCTTACGCATCGAACTGCTGGAATCGCAAACCGGCCTGTTCTTCGAAAGCGGAAATGCCGAGCCGACCCCCAACGGCCGGGAGCTGATTCTCACTCTGGCGCATGAACTGGGAAAGTTGCCCAACAAAATTTCCATCGAAGGTCATACCGATTCCAAGCCCTATGGGGAGCGCAAGGAATACAGCAATTGGGAGCTGTCGGTGGACCGTGCCAACACCTGTCGCCGCTTGATGCAGCAAAACGGGATGCGCGAGGATCAGGTTGCGGACGTACGGGGATTTGCCGACCAGATGCCGCGTAACCCAGCCAATCCCGAAGATCCGGCCAACCGGCGCATTTCGATGATCGTTCGTTATTTGAACCAGCCACAGGGACCGGCGGAATCGGCGCCCGGCGAACCGCAGAAGGCCCCGGCCGAAGCGAAACCGGAAACGCCGGCCAAGCCGTAAGGCTCATCCACTTCAGACAGGGTGATAGGGTAGCTGCACTTTGACGATGCAGCCGGAGCGGTCGGCTCGATTCGAAAGTTGGATGGAGCCGCCGTGCGCCTCGGCAATCTGCTGCGAGAGCACCAGGCCAATGCCGGAGCCACCGGGCTTGGTGGTGTAAAAGGGCACGAAGGCGTTGCTGGGATTGAGCAGTCCGATGCCGTTGTCCTGAACCTTCAGCGTGACTCGCGAGTCCGACTGCTCCCATCCCACTTGCACTTGTGGTGGCGCCGGCTGAGATTCGGGGTGCGCTGATTGGGTTTGTTCCAGCGCCGCGTCCACCGCATTTCTCACCAGGTTGATCAGCATCTGTTCGATCAAGTCTGGATCCAGCATCATGTTCAGGTCCGGCCCGCGGTGAATTTCCACCGGAATGCGGGTTTCCAGCATGGCCACGCGTTCCACCAAGGCGCGCACGTCAACCAGCCTGAGCGTGGGCGAGGGCATCTGCGCCAGGCGGCGATAGGACTGCAGGAAACGGTGCAGCGCGGCAGTGCGTGACTCGATGATGTTCAGTCCGCGCTGGAAGTCGGCATTTTGCGCTGCCGGAAGTTCCGCCAGCGGCAGACGCGACGCCAGGCTGCCGGCAATGGACATGATGGGCGCCAGCGAATTGTTCAGCTCGTGTCCCAGCACGCGGATCAAGCGCTGCCAGGCACTACGTTCTTCTTCGCGCAGCGCGCGGCTTACGTCGGACAGCACGATCAGGGTGTGGGGAACGCCATTCTGCCGGAAGGAGCTGCGGCGCACCATCCAGCGCGCGTTGGGGGTGGAATAGGGCAATGCGACCAGCGTCTCGTTTCTAGCTTCAAAACAGGCGTTGAGCTCCAGTTGGCTCGCGGTTTTGCCCAGCAGCCGGGCTGAGGGCTGCTGCAAGAGCCGCTCGGCGGGAGCGTTCGCCAATCGCAGGATGTGATGCGGATCAAAGGTGAAGATGGGAGCATCAATCTCGTCCACCACGCGCCGCAACAGCGCGGTCGCTTCCACCGTTTGAATGCGCTGCTCGGTGAGAATGTCGGCCAGCGCGTTGATTTCCTGCGCTAACTCGCCAAGCGCGTCGTTGGGCGCCGCCCCGCGAGCGCGAAAGGAATAGTCTTCCTCCCGCAGTGCCCCCACCACGTTGGTCAGGGTTTGAATGGGACGCACGATTTGATCGAGCAGGGCGAGCGTCAGCACCAGCCAGAGGAAAAATTCCAGCGCGGTGAGCGCCATCTTGACGTCATCCGGCCAGGGCCGCACCCAGATGAGGATGGTGCCGAATGCCACTCCGGGGAGCGCTGCCAGAATCGCGAATAGCGCGATCTTCTTCTCGAAAAGCAGACGGGCGGCGCGGGAACGCGGTTCTCGTGCCCGGGGTCGCTTCTCGCTGCCGGAGCTAGAGTCCATACCGTTCCATTCGCCGGTACAGTGCGCCGCGACTCAAGCCCAGAGCTTCCGCAGCCTGACTCACGTTGCCGTGGAAGCGCTGCAAGGCCTTACGCACCAGGATGCCCTCCACTTCCTCGATGCTGAGCTCTTCCAGATTCTGACCTTGCGCTCGCTGAGGATTGAGACCGAGGTCGGAAACCTGGATCTCGCCGGTGTGGCACATCAGGACGGCACGCTCCAGCGTGTGTTCGAGTTCGCGCACATTGCCCGGCCAGGTATATTGCATCATCGCCTGGATGGCCGGGGCGGCGAAGGCGCTCACCTGCACGCGATAGCGGGCCGCATAGCGTTTCAGAAAATGCGCCGCCAGGGCGGGAATGTCCTCCCGCCGCTCGCGCAGCGCCGGAATATGAATCTCCACTGTATTCAAGCGGAAGAGCAGATCTTCGCGGAATTGTCCGTTCGCGATGGCAGCCTGCAGGTCGGAGTTGGTTGCGGAAATAACGCGTACATTGATGCGCTTGGTGCGGGAAGAGCCGACGCGCTCAATTTCGCCCGTCTCCAGCACGCGCAGCAGCTTGGCTTGCTGGCGGACCGGCACATTGCCGATCTCGTCGAGAAAGATGGTGCCGTTATCGGCCAGTTCGAAACGGCCGATGCGATCGGTGCGGGCGTCGGTGAACGCGCCTTTCACGTGACCGAATAGCTCGCTTTCGAAGGTTCCCTCGGGCAAAGCGCCGGTATTCACCGCCACCAGCGGCATGGAAGCACGCGGCGACAGAGCATGCAAAGTCTGCGCCGCAATCTCCTTGCCGGTGCCATGCTCGCCAGTGATCAGGACGTTAGCGTCGGAAGGCCCGATGCGAGCTATGGTCTGCAACACCGGCTGCATGGAAGGCGCAGCGGCGATGAACTCAGGTCCGCCTTCGGCCCGCAATAGCCGCGCTTCCGCCTCCAGACGCTGACTACGCTGCAACACGCGATGCAATTCCACCTGCGTCCGCAGGATGGCCAGCAGACGCTCATTCTCCCAGGGCTTCTGGATGAAGTCGCGCGCGCCGCGACGCATGGCTTCCACCGCCAGCCCAACGTTGCCCCACGCCGTCATGACGATGACCGGCAGGCTACTGTCGTAGGCCACAATTTCGGAGAGCAGGTCGAGGCCTTCCTGACCCGATGTGGTGTCGCGGGTGTAGTTGAGGTCGATCAGGGCCGCGTCGTAAAACTCGCTGGCCAGAGCCTCGCGAACCGAAGCGGGCGACTTGGCAGTATCCACCTCGTAGCCCTCGGGACGAAGCAGCAATTCAAGCGCTTCCAGAATGTGAGACTGGTCATCGGCGGCCAAGATGCGCCCGGCGGTTTCCGCCTTTCTCCCGCCAATCAACCCGGCTGGTGTTTCCTGACTTCCTGTGACCTGCGTACGCGGCACAAGTTCTCCCTTCAGTGCGCGATACCGTCAACGGCATCCTGAATCTGAATGTTGTAATTTTCCAACGTGGTGCCGGTGGCGCGTTCCAGTTCCAGCTTCGACTTCTGGTAGGCGGTGTTGGCGTTGACCAGGTCCAATTCTGCAACCGCCAGATCGCGTTGTGCGGTGAGCGTCTGGAAGGATGAGCCGGCGCCCAGTTGCTGCTCTTTCTGCATAATGCCGAAGGTCTTATCCGCGAGGTCGCGCGCCTTTTGTGCGGCCAGCACGCGAGCTTTGCTCTGTTCCAGCGCATATTGCGCGTTCCGCACCTCGATGCGAATTTGCTTCTTCAACTGCTGCTCGCGCAACTCCGCCTGCCGGTATTCCAGTTCCGAGCGATACTGGTCAGCTTTGGCTACGCGGTTGCGAATCGGGATCGCCAGGTTCAAGCCCACGTAATAGTCCGGCGAAGTGTTGTTGAAGGCGTTGCCGAATCCTCCCCAGAAATCGGTTGGAACCGTGGTTGTATTGGTGGTGTAGTAGTAAGGGTTGAGCAAGCCGGCAAGACCGGTGCCGCCGTAGAAACCCACCAGAGTCAGCATCGGAAGCAGGGCGTTGCGCGCGGCCTTGCGGCTGATCTGGCGGTTGTCCAGATCAATCTGCGATTCACTGAGTTCGGGACGATCCAACAGCGACTGCGAAATCAACTCGTCGGTCGAGCGTTCGGGCTCGTTGCCCAGTTTCTCCAGCCGGTCGGTCGGCACCACTGGCATAGCTTCGAGCGTTGGATCGTCGAGGTTCTTGGTCAGTGCGTTCTTGAGCAGCGACTCCTGCAACTGCAGGTTGGTCTTCGCAACGGTCAGGTCCTGATCGCGCTTGGAGACCTCCGCTTCCGCCCGCATGACGTCCATGGCCGGTACAGCCTCAAGCTGAAGTTGCTTCTGGGTATTGCCCAGGCTTTGCTGAGCAAAGGCATAGGACTGCTCATTCACGCGCTCCTCTTCGTAGGCACTCACCAGGTCCCAGTAGATATTGGCGATCTGGGTGACGGTCGCAATCAACTGGCTTTTGAAGGCGATATCGGAAATTTTCTTGTTATTGCGCGCGATGCGAAGATAACGCAGGTTGGGTCCGGTTCCGAATCCTGCCAGCAGTTGTTGCTGGAAAGTAGCACGGTAGTACGTCTGCAACTGCGGGCTGAGGCTGCTGAAAATACTGTTCGTGCTCTGGCGATTGTTGTCCACCTCGAAGGTGAAACTGGTACCGGTAGGAAACGCCTGGCTATAGATGACGTTGGCCTGGGTGGTGTTGAGCTGTAATGCGGGCACGCCATAAATCTGCAGGTTCGACAGCGGCGTGGCCTGATGCTCGGTACCGCCGGTTGCAGTAAACAAAGGATCATAGGACGAGACCGCCGTTCCGGCGCCCAGGGTGGATTGCACCAGACCCGAGGCACCAGCGCCCGCGCCACCCGCACCGCCCGTGGTACCGCCCGCACCCGCTCCCGGTGCGCCGGCTCCAAAGCCGCCGACGCCTCCGCCGGGCGTTCCTTGCACCACACCGGTGTTGACCCCGCGGAAGACTCCTCCGGCCTTGGTGCGCAGAATGTCGGTGTCGGCAATGGGCAGGTTGTAGCGCGCGATGGCCAAATCGAGATTGTTCTCAAGCGCCAACGCAATGGCGTCCTGCAGCGAAACGTAGAGCTTACCGTCGTGGATCATCTGCTGCAGTCGCGGCGAGTTGTCGAGGTTGGGCTCAGGAACAGTGCTGGGCGCATAGGCAGCAAACGGATTCTTAGAGTGCGGCATCGCCAGGTTGGAAGGCGTGCGAATCGAAAGCTGCGGCGCCGGAGATGGATTGATCGCCTGCTGCGGCGTCGGCGCATTGGGCATGGGCTGTGCACCTGGGGCCTGGCTTGGCGACTGCTGCTGCTCCTGCTGCTGCTGCGCCGGCAACTGCGTGCCCAGCATCAGCAGCGACAAAATTGCGGCCAGAATTCGCGACAGGGCTGAATTCCTCATGACCTCGCCATCCCTCCCGCGGCTTCAAGGGCGGGATTGGCAGTATCGCCAACCAGCCAGCCATCGCGCATCTGGATGGTGCGCGTGCCATAGGCGGCGTTGGTTTCCGAGTGCGTCACCTGCACGATGGTCGTTCCTTCAGCATTCAGCTTTGCGAACAGTTCCATGATTTCCTTGGCCTGGCTGGAGTGAAGGTTGCCCGTCGGTTCGTCGGCCAGCAGCAAAGCCGGCTTGTGAATCACCGCGCGCGCAATCCCCACCAGTTGCTGCTGTCCGCCAGAAAGCTGGCTGGGATACAAATCTTTCTTGCCGACAATCTGGAAGTGGTCCAGCGAATCGGCGACCATCGCCTGGCGCTCGCCTCGGGGGATGTCTTTATAGGACAGCGGCAAGTCAATGTTCTCCTGCACTGTCAGGTCGTCCAGCAGGTGATAGCTCTGGAACACCATGCCGATGTGACGCTTTGCCAGTTCCGCCCGGTCCTTGCGCTTCATCAGGTGGACAGGGTTTTCCTTGAACCAATATTCGCCCTGCCATTGATCGTCCAGCAATGCCAGCACGTTCAGCAGCGACGACTTTCCCGCGCCGGAAGGCCCCATCACGGTGATGAACTCGCCCTGGCGAATAGTCAGATCGACCCGCCGCAACACCCAGGTCTGTCCGGCTCCAGTTTTGTAGCTGCGTTCGACGTTCTTCAGTTCAATCATGATCTTGATATCAGGCTCTCACTCCCAGCGCAGCGCCTTGATGGGTCGATGCGCGAAGCCCGGCGCGCCGGAATGTAGCTGGCGAGCAGACCGCAGGCCAGCAGCACCAGCGACACCAGGATGATGGTGGACGCATCGTAAGGAACCACGCCATAAAGGAAGCTGCGCAAGATGCTGTCCTGCGGAAATGCGCGGCGACAATCCCGATGGCAACCCCGATGGCCAGACGCAATACGGCCTCGCGCAACACCATGTCGAATCACGTTGCACGGGTTGCCCCCAGCGCCATGCGCACTCCGATGTCGCGCGTGCGCTGGCTGACGTTGTACGCCAGCAATCCATAAATTCCGGCAATCGAGATCAGCAGTGCTGCTCCGGCGAAGATCCAGAGCAAGCGCGCGGCCAGAGTTTCGCTGCCCAGCGACTGGTCCACCAGGTCCTGCATGGTGCGAATATCCGTGACCGCGAGATCGGGATCGAACTGTCGCAATGCCGTTCGGACTTCAGGAATTACGGTTGACGTGGCCACGTGTGCACGCAAAGCCAAGTTGGTAAACGACGCCAGGATGTACGGCGTTAACTCGTCCTGCGGCCCCAGTTGCAGATAGGAGAAGTTAATCTCCGGCTGCGTCTCGTCCGCCATGGTGGTCTGATGGGTATTGTCCATCACGCCCACAATCGTGAGCACCGCGTGCGGCCCCTTGTCGGCGATTTTCAGTTGCTGTCCCAGAGGATTCTGGTTGGGAAAGTACTTCTTGGCGAAAGCCTGGTTGACCACGGCGACGGCTTCATTCGCCGCGCCATCGCCTTCATTCAGCAAACGGCCGCGCAGCAAGCGGATGCCCAACGTCGGATAAATGCTGGGACTCACCGCCCGCACAGCCGCCTGTGGCTTGTTCGCAGGGTCTTTCGGCCGCCCGACAATCTCAAAACTCCCGGTGGCCTGAAAATTTGGAGAGAGCGGCAAAACGCTGGTCAGCGCCGCGGAATCCACTCCCGGCAGATGGGACAAACGATCGAGCAGAGGCGCATAGAACACCTGCGAGATGTCTTTGCCGGCATATTTCCCGGTATTGCCGACCATGCCTCCTCCGGACTGAGGCAAGAAGATTGAGGTGGTAACGACGTTGTGGGGAACGAATCCCAACGGCAGACTACGCAGCGTCAGCAAGCTGCGCAGCAACAGGCCGGCGGAAACCAGCAGCAGCAGCGACAGCGCAATCTCACCCACGACCAGAGCGTCGCGAAAGCGTTTCTGCCGATGTCCACTGCCCGCGGCGGGGGCACCCTCGCGCAGCCCTTCCTGAGCGGGAGCTCCAGACGCCTGTATGGCAGGAACCAGTCCGAAGAGCACCGCGGAAAGGACCGAGAATCCAATCAGCGCGACGATCACTCGCACGTCAATCTGGATGTATTGCGACAGTGGAAGCTGGAGATCGATGTAGTAGCGCATGGCGTTGACACAGCCATACGCCAGTGCCAGGCCGAAGGCCGCGCCGGTGAAGGCGAGCACCAGGCTCTCCGTGAGGAACTGCTGGATCAGGCGACTACGCGCAGCGCCGATCGCGCTTCGAATAGCGATTTCGCGGCGGCGTCCGGCGGTGCGCGACAGCAGCAGACTGGCGACGTTCGCGCATGCGATCAGCCATACCGCGAGCACAGCAAATTGCAGCGCCAGAAGTGCCTGACGCACATTGCCGGTCAGCACCTGGCGGTAGCTGGTTACGCTCACGCGCTTGGCCAGCTCCAGTTTCGGATACGCGTTCGAGATGTTGGTCTGGATGCCGGACAGTTCCGCCTGGGCGGCGCCGATGGAAACACCCTCCTTCAGGCGACCAAAGGCGGTCAAGTCACGGGAGTCACGTGCTTCGTAGTTTGCATTCGTGAGCAGCGGCGCCCAGACGGCGGGGCCATCGCCGACCGGCGGAAATTCAAATCCGGCGGGCATGACGCCGATGACGGTGTACATCTTGTTGCCCAGCTTCAGCGTGCTACCGACAGCCTGCGGGCTCTTGTTGAAGAATTTCTCCCAGGCGACGGAATTGAGGAGCAACACGTCGCCGTGTCCAGGCTGGTCGTCATCGGCTTCGAAGTTGCGACCCATGACGGGCTCGACCTGGAGCGTCGATAGTATGTTGGCGCTGCTATACACAACCGGAATGAAATCGGAGTGTCCGGGCAGGTCCACGCTGCGAATGCCGCTGGTGAACCAGGCAATGTCCTGAAAGGAACGGTTCTGGGCGCGCCAATCGCGAATGTTGGGCAACGCCGAGATGCCAGCCGCTCCAGCATCATTGGGCGAAAACTCGCTCATCTCCACGATCTGATTCGGCTTGGGAAAAGGAAATGGGCGCAACAGCACCGCATCAATTACGGCAAACATGGCCGCGTTGACGCCAATCCCCAGCGCCAAGGTCAGCACCGTTACCGCGGTGAATCCGGGATTCTTGCGCAGTTGACGGGCGGCGTAGCGGAGATCTTGAAAGAGTTGAGTCATGGGGAGCAATTAGCAATTAGCTTTCAGCCTTCAGCTGTCGGTTACACCGCACACTTCGGCACGTGAATAGGCTTACAGGGCCACAAAGAGCGCAATCGCCGCAACTCATTTCTGGCGGCTAAAAGCTAAGAGCTAATGGCTAAGAGCTAATAGCTGTCTTATTGCGCTTCCTGCATCAGGCGGCGCAACTCCTCTTCCGCCACCACCTTGCCGTCGAACAGGTGGACTTCGCGTTGCGCGTGCGCGGCAAAGCGCGGATCGTGGGTCACCATGCAGATGGTGGCGCCGTCACGATGCAGGTTTTGCAGCAGCTCCATCACCGCTTCGCCATTGCGCGAATCCAGGTTTCCGGTAGGCTCGTCGGCCAGCAGGATCGATGGCGAACCCGCCAGGGCTCGCGCCACAGCGACACGTTGCTGCTGACCGCCGGAGAGCTGCGAGGGATAGTGCCGCAAGCGATGCGCCATACCGACGCGCTCCAGCGATTCCAGCACCCGCTTCTTGCGCTCGGCCGACGGCATGCCGTCGCGATAGGTCAGCGGCAGCTCGACATTCTCGTAGACCGTGAGATCGCCGATGAGGTTAAAGCTCTGGAAGATAAATCCGATCTCGCGATTGCGAATGCGGGAGCGGTCGCCGAAATCGAGGTTCTCCACCGCCTGCCCGTTGAGCCTGTAAGCACCGCCCGTCGGAGTGTCGAGCAGGCCGATGATGGACAGCAGCGTGGACTTGCCGCAGCCCGACGGTCCCGACATGGCCACATACTCGCCCTTGCGCACCATGAGGTGGACGCCGGCGAGAGCGTGCGTCTCCACTTCATCGGTGTAGAAGACCTTGGTTAAATTTTCAATTTCGATCAGCGGCGTTCCTTCGCTCATGTTCGCTTCCATTCTGTTGTAGTCCAACCGTTGAAATTGCCGGGTTGTTATTCGAGCCGCACCCGGTCGGTATTGTCGTAGCGCGACATATCCGAGAGGATAACGGTGTCGCCCTCATGTAAGCCGGAGTCAATCTGGATCAGGTTCACCGAAGCGCGACCGGTCTTGACCTGCACCCGGGACGCGCCTTTGCCGTCCGGATCCAGCTTGAACATCGAGATGGTGCTGTCTTCCTGGCCAAACGCCGGCCGTCCGACATAAAGCACGTTGTCCAGCTTCTCCAGGTCAATGGTCCCGTCCACACTCAGATCCGGACGCGCTCCCTTGGGAAGCTCGCCAGTGAGTTGTACGTCAACCGTGACGGTTCCGTTCTGTACCGCCGGATCAACCCGGCTGACGGTCCCCGAAATGACGCCATTGTGAGTATCTACGGAAGCGGGCTCGCCGATTTGCACGTCGCGTGCCTGGGTTTCGGGAATCTTCAGTTCGGCCATGAGGTGATTGGGCTGGACGATCTTCGCCAGTTCCGTTCCCGGCAGCACGTGCTGACCAACTTGCAGCGGCAGCTCGACCAGGACGCCGGCCACGCCCGCTTTTACCTTCAGGCGTTCGAGCTGTTCCTGCTTCAGTTGGGCCAGGGCGCGCATCTCGTCCACTTTGGCCTGCTGCACTGCGAGCTGCGAGACGATCGCCTTTTCATTGATCTTCAGCCGGTCATCTTCAATCTGGTTGCGGGTGACCATCTCCTGGGCTTTGCCTTCGGAAGCTTTCGCCGCCAGCCCGGAAATCACGCCCAGATCGTAGAGTGACTTATCGGTCTGCGCCTGGCGCTGGGCTTCGCTGTAGTCGGCGCTTACCGTTGCAGCCCCGGCCTTCTGCGTCATCAGGTCGCTTTCCAGCTTGACCTTCAGGCTCTGGAGTTCGGCTTCGGCCGCCTTGGTTTGCAGTTGCGCATCCAGGGCTTCCTGCTCGAGTTGCGGATTGGTCATCTCCACCAGGACGGTATTGGGATCAACCAGCGAGCCGGGCAGCTTGACGATGCGGATGACCGTGGCTTCGGTCTCGGCCGGAATCTGCCGGACATCTTCATGGCTGGGGATAAGCGAGCCCAGACCGCGTACCTGTCGCAACATGGAGCCGCGCTTCACGGTGTCGGTCCAGATGGTGCTGCGATCCACCGGCGGAGCGGCCGGCTTCAGACGGGAAATCCCAACCGGTAACCGCTATAAGGAGAAGAATGGCGATGCTGACCCAAATTATCTGCCGGCGGCGCTTCTGACGCTTAATTTCGGGGCGGGCTATATCCATTGCGCTGTGGTAATTGCAAATGTCGCACCAATTGACGTGGTCGTTATATTGTTTGACATTTAGAAGTTATCGTAGTCGTAGCGAGCCTGAAATCTGGCCTCATGTCCCTGCATGGATAGAAGTGTCCAATTTCGAACACCTGCAGTCAAGGGGATTCTGGACTGGGTATGGGTCTGAGCACCTTATCGGGACAGTTTCGCTAGGAGGCTGGAGGCTCGCGGTGCGGTGATAGGCGTTCAGGATATCGTCTATCGAGACGACGCCTTCCAGCCGCGACGGGTCTGCGCGATGAACCACCGGCAGCAACGGCCAGTCACCGATCTGCTGAAGTGCGGCTTCCAGGGGATCGTCGGGATGCAGCACGGGAATGCGGCCGCGTTCCGCAAGCGCGTCATGCAGAGTCTCGCCCGATGGGCCATGTGCGACGTTCTGTAAGAGCTCTGCGTCAATGCCCAGCCATGGACTGGCAGTTCCACGAATCAGGACTAGCCCATCCCCGCCAGCCTGAAGTGCTGCCGTCAGCCGAAGCCACGGAGTCGGAGCCGCGTAACACCGGCGAGCATGGCGGACGCATGGCATCTTCCACCCGCAGTGCGGGCACCTCACGCTCCTCTTCCATGGAGGGCAGGTCAAGCCCTGATTGGATCGAGAGCAGGTCATAGATGGGGACCGGCTGGAACGCACGGGAGATGGCATAGGCAATAGCATTGGAGATGATGACCGGCAGAATGATGGTGTAGTTGCCGCTCAGCTCCAGCACCATGAACACGGATGTCATGGGCGCGCGAACCACGCCGGCGAAGAGCGTTCCCATGCCGACCAGGGCGTAGGTTCCGACTGGCCCGGCAATCTGCGGCAGCAGTTCGCGTTGTAGCGCGCCAACGGCTCCCCCCAGCATGGCTCCGACAAACAACACCGGCGCGAACAACCCGCCCGGCGCTCCACTGGAGAATGACAGCGTGGTCGCCAGCACCTTAAGACCGGCCAATTGTGCCAGCATGCGCCAGCCGAACTTCCCATGCAGCGACGCGCCGATGGAGTCATAGCCGGTGCCCATGACCTGGGGAAATCCTGCCAACCCTACTAGGCCGATAAGTAGGCCGGCCATCCCCGGCTGTAAAAAGTGTGTCCAGCGCGGCAGTTTGCGAAGGCGAGGACGGATGAGGCCGATCAGCTTCACGAAAACCAGCGAAGCCACGCCGCCGACCACACCGAGCACGGCATAGGCAAAGAGCTCGATGGTTTGTACCGGTGCGATCTCCGGAATTCGGAAGAAGGGCTCGGAGCCGAGGAAATGGCGCTCCACCACTACGCTCGCCACCGCAGCCAGTACCACCGCTCCCAACGATCCTACCCGCAGCCTCCCCGTCACCTCTTCCACGACGTAAAGCACCGAGGAGATGGGAGCGTTGAAAGCTGCGGCCAATCCTGCAGCCGCTCCGATCGGCGCGATCAGCCGCATGTTCTCGACCGACAGCCGCAGGCGCCGGCCAACCGCGGCAGCCAGACCAGCGCCAATCTGCAGCGATGGATCTTCGGGGCCGAGCGACTGTCCGCTACCGATGGCCAGCCCGGAGCACACGAATTTTCCGATGACGGTGCGGAATGGAATAGACCCGTTGTTGATGTAGAGCGCGGCCTTGGTTTGATTGACTCCGCTGCCGCGCACATGCGGGAAAACGTAGATCATCAGCACGGCGACAAGCACGCCCATGGCCGCCGGCACCAGAACCATGCGCCATCCGGTAGTCGCGCCTATTAAGTTTGCCGCTACCGCGCGATAGACCAGGTGGAATCCCACCACAGCCAGACCGGCAACCAACCCAATGAATATGGCAATTATCGAGAATATCCACGGACGGTCCATCAGCCGCCGTCGGCGTACGGCGACCGTGCTGGCGATAGCGGGTGTCACCTTTTCGTCGGGAACGCCCATGCCTGCTGATCTCCAGTGGTGCTCGGCGGGTGTATCCGGCCGGACAAGCCCGTCCGCGCGAGATTCCGCATCATAGCGCACGCATCGGGAGTGCAGAAGCGTCAGATATAACTGACTAGATCAGGTGCGAGTGAGTTCGCGTATGCCGGCCGGGCCGCTCACAATCACAGCATGCGTGAGATCAAGGAATAGGCCGTGCTCGACAATTCCGGCGCGTGCCTGGAGTTGGAGCGCCAACTGGTTGAGATCGGCGATGGGCCCGAAGTCGCAATCGAAAATCATGTTGCCGGAATCGGTGCGGTATTCACTGCCGTCGCGGCCCTGGCGAATGACAATTTTGGCGCCCAGCGACTCGATATAGCGATGTTGGGACCGCCAGCCAAACGGGAGAATCTCGATCGGCAGAACGTGGCGCGTGCCCAAGCATGGCGACAGCTTGGTTTCGTCCACCACGATGATCTCGCGCGCAGTGGCTTGCGCCACTAACTTTTCGCGCAACAGTGCTCCGCCACCGCCTTTGATCAAGTTGAGCTGGGAGTCCACCTCATCGGCGCCGTCGATGGTGACGTCAACATTCTGGGGCAAGTCGTCACTCAGCATCGGAATGTTCAACCGGACGGCTTCGTCCCATGAAGCCTTCGAAGTCGCAAAGCCAACAATGTTCTTCAGCTCTCCGGATTGCAGCAATGCGCCGATGTGGCGGATGGCAAAAATTGCAGTCGAACCAGTCCCGAGGCCCACCGTCATCCCCGACTCGATGTAGCGGACGGCATATTCCGCTGCCTGCTTTTTGTAGGTTGCCTCGGGATCCAGGCTCGCAGCGCCGCTCATGCCGGGCTCCTGAGCTTGGAGGCGGCCCCGGCATCCAGCAACCAGACCAGCTCTCCCGGCGTGGGTTTCACGATTTGTGACGGCAAAACGATTGGCTGATAGACGCCCTCTATAACCCGGCTCACCATCTCCGCCTTGTCCGCGCCTTCGATGAGGAAGGCCACATTGCGGGCGGCATTCAGGATGACCGGCGTCATCGTCAGCCGCCACATGCCGACAACCTCGACGTATTGCGCCATGACCCAGCGGACTTGCTCGGACACGGCCGGTAGTCCGGGAAACAGAGAAGCGGTATGTCCGTTGTCGCCCATGCCCAGCAAAATCAGATCGAAGGCTCGGCGTCGGAGTTTGCCCAACCTTCCCGCCGAATACGTTTTCCAGCACCGCCGTGTAGGCCGCCGCTGCCTTGTCCGGAACTTCCTCGCCCAGCATGCGATAGATATTTCCGGACGGAATCGGCACGTGGTCCAGCAGCGTGTTGCGTGCCATGCAGGTAATTGCTCTGCGGATCGTCCGGCGGAACGCAGCGCTCGTCGCCGAAGAAGACTTCTACCCGGGACCAGTCAATTTGCTGGCGGTAGGGATTTTCAGCCAGCCGCTGATAGACCGGCTTGGGAGTATTGCCGCCGGAGAGCGCGATGGTGAAGCGTCCGCGGTCGGCAATGGAGCGCACCGCCAGATCGGCGATGTACTTCGCCGTTCCCTCGATGAGACTTTGGCGATCGGGAAATACCTTTTTGGACATGATCTCGGCGCCCGTTTCCGCGGGCGGAAACATTTTAACTGCTGCCCCCTCGCAACCGCCGGTACCGCTGAATCAGCGCATTGGTCGAGCTGTCATGCTTGAGCGCGGGCTCGGCCTTGCTGTCGAGCTCGGGAATGATCCGCACCGCCAGCACCTTGCCCAGTTCCACGCCCCACTGATCGAAGGAGTCAATGTCCCACACTGCTCCCTGGGTGAAGACATTGTGCTCGTACAGCGCCACCAGGGTCCCCAGCGCGCGCGGCGTGAGCTTGTCCGCCAGTATCGTGTTGGTCGGCCGGTTCCCCTCGCAGACTCGAAACGGCGTCTGGAAATCGGGCGAGCCTTCCGCCTTCAGTTCCTCGGCCGTCTTGCCGAACGCCAGAGCTTCGGCCTGCGCAAAGATATTGGCCATCAGCAGATTGTGATGTTCCGTGTATTGACTCAACGGCTGGCAAAATCCGATCAAGTCGCAAGGGATGATCTTTGTGCCCTGATGGATCAACTGGTAGAAGGAATGCTGCCCATCGGTGCCGGGCTCGCCCCAGATAATCGGCCCGGTCTGGTAATTAACGTGGCGGGCTTCGAGATCGACATGCTTGCCGTTGCTCTCCATCTGGAGCTGCTGCAAGTAGGCTGGAAAGCGCTTCAGATTGTCGGCGTAGGGCATGATGCCGACAGTCTGCGCGCCGAAAAAATTGTTGTACCAGACGGTGAGCAATCCCATCAGCGCGGGAAGATTTTTCTCCAGCGGCGTAGTCCGGAAATGCTCGTCCATGTCGTGGAAGCCGGCCAGCATTTCCTCGAAGCCCTTGGCGCCAACGGCGATCATGGTGGACAGCCCGATGGCCGAGTCCATGGAGTAGCGGCCGCCGACCCAGTCCCAGAACTCGAACATGTTGGCGGTATCAATGCCGAACTTGGCCACGCCGGGCGCGTTGGTGGAGACGGCGACAAAATGTTTGGCCACCGCCGATTCGTCCTTCAGCGCGTCCACCGTCCATTTGCGAGCCGTGGCGGCGTTGGTCATGGTCTCCAGGGTGGTGAAGGTCTTGGAAGAGAGGACAAACAGGGTCTCAGCGGGATCAAGATCGTGGGTGGCTTCGGCAAAGGCTGCGCCATCCACGTTGGCAATGAAGCGGAACTTCATCGAGCGGTCGGTGAACGTCCGCAGTGCATCGTAGGCCATCTCCGGCCCCAGATACGATCCGCCGATACCGATATTGATGACGTTCTTGATGGCCTTACCGGTGTGGCCCTTCCAGGCGCCGCTGCGCACGCTCTTCGGCGAATGCGCCCATCTTGTCGAGCACCGCGTGGACATCGGCGACCACGTCCTTGCCGTCCACCATGATTTTGGTGCCGCGCGGCGCGCGCAATGCCACATGCAGCACCGCGCGGTTCTCGGTGATATTGATCTTCTCGCCGCGAAACATGGCATCGCGACGTTCCGCCACGCCACGCTCCGCCGCCAACTGCAACAGCAGTCGAATGGTTTCGTCGGTGATGCGGTTCTTCGAGTAATCGAGATAAAGGCCGGCGCCCTCGGCGTTGAGGCGCAATCCACGGTTGGGATCGTCGGCGAAAAACTGCCGCAGTTCTGTGTCCTTGATTTTCTCGTAGTGCGCCTGCAACGCACGCCAGGCGGGAGTCTCCGTCAGGCGCGGCTTGGCACTCGCCGTCGCGTTCGCCATGTTTGGCTCCTCTGTGGTTAGACCAGCGCTTTACTCTTGGTGTCGATGGACCCCAGCAGGTCCTTCCAGGAATCGGAAAACGATTTTGCGCCCTGCGTCTGGAGGTCGGCCGCGAGCTTCACCAGGTCAATGCCGGCCTTGGTGAAATCGCTAAGCACGTCTTCGCAATCTCCTCCGTCGCGCGGCAAAGCTCCCGCCAGCTTGCCGTGATCGGCAAAGGCCAGCAAGGTTTCGTCGGGCATGGTGTTGACCGTATTCGGAGCTGCCAAGGGCGCGATGTACAAGACGTCCGACGCCTTGGGGTCCTTGGTTCCCGTGCTGGCGAAGAGCAGTCGCTGCGGACGAGCGCCGGAATTCTCCAGCCGCTGCCAGCGGTCCGACTCCACCAGGTCGCGATAAGCCTTATACATCTGCGTGCCGATCGCAATGCCCAGCTTGTTGCGGAGATTGCCGGGCACCTTGTCCATCGTCGCCTTGTCCCAGCGACTGACGAACAGCGACGCCACCGAGCGCACGTCCGCACTTAGACCGGCGGCGACGCGGCGTTCCAAACCGCGCATGTAGGCCTCGGCGGAGGCCAGGTACTGCTCGCGATTGAACAGCAGGGTCACATTGATGGTGATGCCGGCGAAAATGGCTTCTTCAATAGCCTTCGTGCCTTCCGGAGTTCCGGGAATCTTGATAAACAGGTTGGGACGGTTCGCTTTTTGGTACAGCGATTTCGCCACCGCTGCCGTCGCTTTGGCGTCATAAGCCAGCAGCGGCGAAACCTCGAGCGACACGAAACCGTCCACTCCGCCAGTGCGGTCAAACACCGACTTGAAGAGGTCGGCAGCACGTCGCAGGTCTTCGATAGCCAGCTCGAAAAATAGCTCCTCGCCCGACATGCCGTTGCTGACCAGCTTGCTGATCGCAGAGTCGTACCACGAGCTCTTGCTGATGGCGTGATCGAATATGGTGGGATTAGATGTAAGGCCGGTGATGGAAAGCTCGTCAATGTATTTCTTCAATGTGCCCTTGTCGAGCATGTCGCGGGTAATGTTGTCCAGCCACAAACTCTGACCCAGGTCGTGAAGCTGCTGCGTAGCGCTCATAAACTTCTCCCTCTGTCCGTCTGCAAAAAGGCAGACCGCTGAAAATTAAGTAGGTCGCTAATTCTTTGGATGGCGATATCCGGCGGAGGATACTGCGCGACCAATTTTTTATCGCGGGCGTAATGTCCCTGCTTAGGAAATACGGTGGTCACACGGTCCTTCCAGTAGCCCTTGATGGCGGCCAGAATGCGCACTTTATCGTCAATCATGACATAGTGGTCGGCGGGATACTTGTGCTCCACATCGTCCAGGTTCTGTTCCTTGTGCACATAAATGAGCACGTTGCCGGCGAAGGCCTTCCCCAATCCTGAGCGCTGAACTTTCCGCGGCTGAAACACGGCGTCGCCATCCGACAAGATTACCGCCTTGCCCCAGCGTCGCACTCGTTTCACCACCTCCAGCGCATCCGGATACAGTCGCTTGGCGAAAGGATAGTCGATCAGCCAGTTGGACATGTGCAGGATCTTCGGATCGTGCAGATTCTCCAACCGGTAGCGTTCCAGCGCCCCCAGATAATCGGCGTAGCCCAGCGATTCCCGCAACTCCTCGAACAACGCCACGTAGCGCTGGCGCGCCTTAGTGCCGAATTCCCGCGTCAGATGCCGGAACAGATCACCCTGCACGCTTGTCGTTGTCGAGCAATGTGTTGTCCACGTCGAACAGGAAAACCACATTTTGACGGCGCGTCATGCTTTCGATTCCGTAACCGTCCGGATTGACCCATGGTCCATCGCCGGTAATCAACTGTTCCGCTTCCGGCGGACCCCAGCTTCCCGGTGCATAGGTATAAACCGGCGTGACGTTGTCGAGCACGGGATCGACGATGCGCCACTGCGCCTCGACCATGTCCTGGCGGGCGAACAATTCGCACTCGCCCCGCAAAGCATCCCCCAGCAGTCGTTCATAGGGCGGCATATCGTCCGCGGGTTGCTCCTGCAAAGTGAGTTCGACATCCTCGCCAATCATGCGCTCACCGGGGACTTTGACGCGCAACCCCACGCTGATGGTGATGTCGGGGCTGACCCGCATTCGCAGATGGGCCGAGGTGGCAGGAACGATCTCGTGAAATGTCTCTTGCGGCGGCCGCTTGAATTCCACCAGCGCCTGGGTGCAGGTGACCGGCAGTTCCTTGCCGGCGCGAATGTACACCGGCACTCCCGCCCAGCGCCAGCTATCCACGAAAAGGCGGATGGCAACGAAAGTCTCGACCGTGGAACCGGACGCCACCCCTGCCACTGACCGGTATCCTGCGAACTGCCCGCGAACGATGTCGGCGGGGGTCAACGGACGCACCTGCTTCAACAGCGCTGCCCGCTGATCGCGTTGCCGCTCGGGACCCTCCCCCGCGGGCGGGTCCATCATCAGGTTGGCCATCACCTGCAGCATGTGGTTCTGGACAACGTCGCGCATGGCCCCGGTCTCGTCGTAAAACCGGCCGCGGTCCTGCACTCCAAAGTCCTCCGCCATGGTCAGCTGAACGCTCCGCACATAGTTACGGTTCCAGATGGGCTCAAACATGGGATTGGCGAAGCGCGTGTACAGCATGTTCTGCACCGGTTCCTTGCCCAGGAAATGATCGATCCGGAAGATGCTGGATTCGGGGAAAAACTTGTGCAAGGTGGCGTTGAGTTGTTGCGCGGTGGCCAGGTTGTGACCGAACGGCTTTTCCACCACGATGCGGGCATTGTCGGCACAGCCCGACTTGGCCAGGGCTTCGGCCACCAGGGTGAACAGGCTGGGTGGAATTGCCAGGTAGTGCAACGGACACTTCGCCTGTCCGAGTTGCTGGCGCAACTGAGCAAATGTGTTCGGGTCCTGGTAGTCGCCGTCCACATAGTGCAGCAACTCGGTCATCTTCTGGAAGGCCGCGTCGTCCAGTCCTTTGTCGCTGTGCTGCAGGCTGTCTTTGGCGCGCGCCTTGAGCTGGTCGAGGTTCCAGCCGGCTTTGGCCACGCCGATGATCGGCAGATTGAATCCCTCGTCGCGGATCAGCGCCTGCAACGAAGGGAAAATCTGCTTGTAGGCGAGGTCGCCGGTGGCGCCGAAGAATACGAAGGCGTCGGAGGGCTGGTTAGCCATTCGCCGGCTTCTCCTTGTGGCCGCCAAACTCAAAGCGCATCGCCGAAAGCAGCCGGTCGGCGAACTCCGCATTCCCGCGCGAAGCAAATCGGTTAAACAACGCCGCGCTTATCACCGGCGCGGGCACGCCTTCGTCCACGGCAGCCTGCACCGTCCAGCGGCCTTCGCCGGAATCCGACACCCGACCGGCATACTCCGACAGGTCGGGGTTCGCCCGCAAGGCCTGTGCTGTCAGGTCGAGCAGCCACGAGCCAACAACGCTGCCACGGCGCCAGACCTCGGCCACCTCGGACACATTGATGTCGTATTGGTAAAGCTCCGGATGGCGCAGCGGGGTGGTCTCGGCGTCCACCTCGTGCTTCTGCTTGCCGACATTGGCGTTGTGGATGATGTTCAGTCCCTCGGCAAACGCCGCCATGATGCCGTATTCAATTCCGTTGTGCACCATTTTGACGAAGTGCCCCGCGCCGTTGGGCCCGCAACGTAGGTAACCGTTCTCCGCGGTCGAAGGTGCGCCGTTCGCGCCCGGCGTCCGCGGCGCTGACAGCACTCCCGGCGCCAATGTCTTGAAAATCGGGTCGAGGTGCTTAACCACATCTCTCTTCGCCGCCAATCATCAGGCAATAACCGCGCTCGAATCCCCAAACGCCGCCGCTGGTTCCGCAGTCCACGTAATGGATGCCCTTGGGTTTAAGCTGGCCGGCGCGGCGAATATCGTCAATGTAATAGGAATTGCCGCCGTCAATGACGATGTCGCCTTCCGCCAGCAACGGCATCAGCGATTGCAGTACTCCGTCCACCACCGCTGCCGGAACCATCATCCAGATAGCGCGTGGCTTGCTCAGTTTCTGCACGAAATCGGCCAGGCTGCTGGAGCCCTTTGCGCCCTTGCTGACCAAGTCCTGTATCGCTTCCGGGTGAGTGTCACTTACCACGCATTCGTGCCCCGCCTTCATCAGGCGTTGCACCATGTAGGAACCCATGCGGCCTAAACCAATCATTCCCAGTTGCATCCGTCTCTCCTATGAAAGATCGCCGGCCGCCGTCGGTGGCCGACCCATTTGTTATAGACGCGACTTACGAGGCGTAGGTGCACTCCACGAGATGCTCCTTCGCCTTCGCATCTTTGCAGCAAGCAGGACCGCTTCGGCCTTTCGTTCGATGATGCTGATGAAACCTGCCGGACGGAGATGGGCCGGAGCAACGAAAAAGTGTGCCGGCTGTGAGTGTCGCGTATAGTACCGCAAAAAGGGTCGGGGAGAAAATAGGCGGCCATTGCCTGCACCCGGCGGCGCACGCTACACTTCCCACGAGCCAACGACATTCCATTTTGCAGCTTTTCTGGAGCCGACGATGCTGACCAATACCCAGAGCGCTTTCTACATGGCTTTGAGTACAGTACTCGCCCTCGCCTTTCTGGGCGTCCTGCGCCGTTTCTGGCCCACCGCCAACCGCCGCCAACACAACGACCTCATCGGCTGGCAGATCACGGTACTGGGCACCACTTATGCCGTCATCATCGGCTTCATGCTGTTCGCCGTCTGGACCAACTTCCAGGTGGCGGAAGACAACGCCGAGGCCGAAGCCGACTGTCTGGTCAACGTGGCAAGCTCGGCCGAGGGACTGCCCGCCGATTCGCGCACTGCCCTGCAACGGCTGGCCGTTCGCTACGCCGAATTGATGGTCAGCGAAGAATGGCCCGCCATGCAGAAGCTACAAGTCAGTTCCGCCGCCACCGACGTCACCCGCCAGCTTTGGAGCACGGCCAGCCATACCCAGGTACACAATGCTTCCGAGCAGGTTGCCCTGGAACACACCATGGCCGAGTTGCGGGACATGACCGAACATCGCCGCACCCGGCAAACCGAAAGCCGCGAAGCTCTGCCTAGCATTCTGTGGACGGTGCTGCTGCTGGGTGGGGTCATTACCGTGATGTATTCCTGCCTTTTCGGCACCGACAACCTGACCCTCCATATCGTGCAGGTTGTCACTCTCACCTTCATGCTTGGCCTGGTGCTGATTGCCATTGCTGAGGTCAACCATCCATTTCAAGGCTCGGTGCATGTCCCGGTTGAAGCCTTTCAGCGGGCGCAGGAAACGCTGATTGCACTGCAAAATACGCCCCGTTAGGCTGTGCCGGAGCTTGACTTTACCGCAGCCGCCGAACATACTTGCGCCGCCTAAGCGGTAGCCTGCGGGGAAAAAGCTATGCCGAAGAAATCCGTCCGGAAACCAGCCACCAAGAAGGCAGCGCCCAAAAAGACCGCAGTAAAACGGTCGGCCAAAACTGTCGGTCGATCTGCCGCGAAGAAGGCGCCTGCCGCTCCGGCCAAGACGTCGGCTCCGGACGTCAGCGGCGACAAGCTTTCCTTCAATCACGCCATGATCTACGTCAAGGACGTCGAGCGCGGCATGCATTTCTATCGCGACATGATGGGCTTCAAGCTGATCGAGGATTTCCGCTACGAAGGCACGGCGGTGTATGCCCGCTTGCGCGCCCCCGGCGGCGACGGCACCATCGCGCTGCACCAGGCAGGGCCCGGAGTCTCGGTGGCCAGTGACGGGGTGCGCCTCTACTTTGAAGTTCGCGATCTCGATGGCTTCTGCCGCAAATTGCAGCAGAAGGGTTTCTACATCACCCAACTGCCGCGCATGATGCCCTGGGGCTGGCGCCACGCCTATCTCAACGATCCCGACGGCCACGAGATCAGCTTGTATTGGGCAGGACAGGGACGGATGGAGAAGACGGTGATGAAGGCCGCTCGCCAGGCTGCGCGCTCCCAATCCTGAACCCCTGTTCGCTTAAAAATAGCTGAGCCAGGCAGACTTGCTCCTCTGCTTCACCGCCGCATACCAACGGCACGCCGGATACAGCAGAACCACGACCACTCCCCAGAACAAATACACCATCGGGAGCGAGACGCCCCAGCCCGGAGGCGGAGTGATGGGAAAACGGTCTCGAGCGGGCGACTGGAACATCCGGTAGATGTGCCCGTAGCGCAGATAGCACACGATGATGGCGATGATGTGGATGAGCGGAATGTGCAGCAGGTAGTAGAACATCGGCACCTTGCCGAAGATGAGCGCCGGCCGCAACCGTGAGGGCGTCCCGCCGTCGAACTTCCACAGGAACAGCGTGGCCGGCCCCAGTGTCATCAGCAGGAACAACAGCGACGGCGGATACTTGGTGGTGTTCAGGAAAGAGAGCGCGGTAAAAGCCGCTGAATGCTGCACGCTCCAGGGCTGCGGGTCGCCATACCTATTGATGGCTCGCAGGACGACGAACGCCGCGGTCAGCAAAATACCCATTCGCAGAAGGAACACTCTGCGGCGTTTTGCCTCCCACAGATAAATCTGGCCCAGGCCATACCCGGCAGCGGTCACTCCCACCCAGGGAATGAGCGCGTATCCCACCAACACAGAAAATCGTGGCGAATCGATGACCAAGTTTGGCGAATGCAGGACGGTCCATAGTGGGTTGGCCGACTGAATTCCATCCAGCAGGTTATGACCGAGAATCAGGATCACTCCGAACGCAGTGACCACGGAAACCGGAAGGTACACCAACCCAGCCAGGGTGATCAGCGCCCACCCCAGCGCCCACAGGATGATGAGCGCCGTGAACCGATAATCGAAATTAAACTGCCAACCCAGGCAGCGCGTCACCACCGCTTCCAGGAAAATCAGCCACACGCCGCGTGTGAACAAGAACCACGATAACTGCCGGGTGTTGCGGTTACGGCCCGCAAGATATGCGCCCGTCCCCATCACGAAGAAAAATACCGGGGCGCAAAAGTGTGTGACCCAGCGCGTAAAGAACAGCGGCACGGTGGTCGCGGACAGGTCGGTCGGACTGATCGCCTGGCTGCCCAGAAAGTCGCGCACATGGTCCAGCGCCATCACGATCATGATGACGCCGCGCAGCAAGTCGATGGACTCGATGCGCGAGCGCGAAACGGGCGCAGTCAGCGACGGCATGGGCATCTGACGGCGTAGTGTAGCAAAAGCAAATGGGACGGGTTGGGTTTACCGAAAAGCGAGCCGGGAGGCTGATTTCGCGCCACAAATTAGCGCGGGCAACCAAGCTGCATTCGAAATCTGGTGGCGGCGGTAGGACTCGAACCTACGACCTACGGATTATGAGACCGTCGCTCTAACCACCTGAGCTACACCGCCAACGGCCGGATGCGGCAGCTATTCTGCCGCACGAGGTAAGACGAGCCTGATACCGATAGTGCAGTTAAATTGCGGGGCTGCTCACGGATACGAAAGGCCGGACGGGCGCGTCCAGCCAACATCATTCTAAGAGTGGCCGATGGACAGTGTCAAACTTCACCTCCCACAGCTTCGCGATCGTGAGTCCAAACGCCAATCGCGATACTCTCATCGGGTGAGACATCCATGAGCGACCTTCTAACCCCATTCGCAGATGCCAAGTATCTCAGCCTGGAGACCTATCGCAAGACCGGTGCCGGAGTGCGCACGCCAGTGTGGTTCGCCCTACAGCAGCGGACGGTTTATCTCTATTCGGAAGCGCATGTGGGCAAGGTCAAGCGAATCCGCAACAACCCGCAGGTCAGCATCGCCCCGTGCTCGATTCGCGGCCAACTTCGTGGCGACTGGGTGCGCGGCCAGGCGCGCATTTGCGACGCGCAGGAGGCCGCCGTCGGGCAGCGCTTGTTACGGCGTCGCTACTTCCTGAAGCGCATCGGCGATTTCTTCGCCCGCCTGCGGCGACACAACAACCTCGTCATCGCCATCACCATCGATTAGCCGTTGCTTTTCCCAAAAAAGCCGCCGGCTCGTGCCGGCGGTCGGTATAGCAAGTTGGTTCCCGGGTTAGTCCCGATCATCGTGTGGCGGAGTCTTCTCGGAAGGATGGATCGGCTTCTCGTTGTCCAGGTCGTAGTACTCACGAGGTCCATGATCGGACTTGGCGTTGGGCACTGTCTTGTCGTTGGCTGAGCTAAACTGCTGGCCCTGGCCCAGGATAAAGCCATATCCATCGGTGTAGATCGCCTCGTGAAACAGGCTTCCGGTAGGCGCGTAGGCGATGGCATAAATCGGGAACGCGCGACCGCCGACCGGAAACACCGTGGCTACGTAATCCGCCACCATTCGTCCCGAGAAGGTGTTTGGCAACCAACTGAGCTGCATGCTGGCTGACAACTGCACGCCCGAAGTCCAAGTCTGTCCGCCGTTGGTCGAAGAACTGAAGCCGGCATAGAGCTGGCAACTGTTGCCGCAGTTGGAAACGGGGTAATAGTAATAAGTCACCGCAAGATGAGCTGAGCTGCCCGCGGTACGCAAGTCCGCCCCCATACCGTGAATGAAGTGGTCTACCGTGCTGGTGACCGGATCGATGGGAATACGGACTACCTGACTCCAGGTCACGCCATCGGTCGAGGTGCTGTACACGATGTCGTTCGACGAGCAGCCGGTACGGAAACGACAGTCCGGCCAGGACACGTAGACCGTGCCTCCGCCATCAATGGTGGTGGAAGGTAGTCCGGCACTGCGAAGATTGCCGGCTTCGTAGTGGCTGATGTCCTGCCCGACGTTGACGGCCGCGGTCCAGGTCTGGCCGCCATCGCTCGAACTGAAGGACTGGATGTCGCCGTTAAAGCCGCCAAACGGCACCACGACTTTGCCGCTGGGCAGCACTACCGGGTTGCCGCCAATTCCATAGTCATTGCCGGCGGTTCCCTTGGCCGGTCCCCACGTCTGCCCGCCGTCGCTGGAAGTGCTCATCTGCATGAAGTCGCCCAGTTCGGTCGAATCCCACTCGGCATAGCAGTTGCCGTAATACGGGCTGGTCGGGGTGTTGTCGCAGTTGATCCAGTTCTTATCCGGGCTGCCCGACCGCGTGACGTAAATGGGATTGTCCCAGTGAATACCGTCGGTGGAGCGGCTGACGGCAACGTAGGTATCGTTGCCGATGGGCAGGGTGCAGATCAACCAAACCCCGTGTTTGGCATCGTAAACCACCGCCGCGTCGCTGGCCGCAGTATTAGTGCCGCCACCGCCGTAGGTGGTCATACCGGGAAGATATCCGTTGATCCAACTGATCCCGCCGTTAGTGCTGGTAGCAAAGCCGATGTCGGCGCCGCCACCGCCTGATATGCGGCCTACCTGAAACGCGGTGACGATGGTGGGTCCCCAGGCAAACGCGCCGGGCTCAACTTCGGTCATATGCTGGCTGCTCTGGTTGGTGAAGCTATCCTGGCTGAGCTGGCGAAACAGGCTCTGTCCCTGTGCCGGGACACTGGTCATAGTGATGGCAAAACAGACTAAGAGAGCAATGTATCCTGCCGCGGAAGCGGCATGGAACAACGATTTCAATTTCATTGGCAATGTATTCCTTTGGCTGAGGAGAGAAATCTCTTCGATGCTGGTGGAGGAGAGCTCCTGCCGGATACGAAGTCCCTGGGACGGGCGTCTGTACTATAAGGGATAGTACGAGCAGAATCAACGAAAAGGGGTTTTTGGCCGCAGCAGCGGATGCAAGGAATCATCCTAAATTTGTCGCAAACCTGCCCAAATTGTGCTGGATTAACCCAGTTCCGAATCGGTACTCACTGCTCCTTGCGACATGCTTCGTAAAGCCTCATCAATGCTCGATGACGCTCCGCTCGTTCCCTGATCCAGTCTCGCTTTATCTTCTGTTGGCATTCTGACAAGATTCCGCTACCGCGATAAAAGCAGGTTATACTTACCACCCCTCGATGAATCAGACTTGGAGGTCTGCCATGAGGCTGTTCCGGGTTCTGACGTTGAGTGCTCTCCTGTTGGGCAGCGCCGCGGCGGCATTTGCCGACGCCGAGCCTGCTCCCGATCCTCACGTCATCATCAACGATCCCAGCGGTTACTTCACCGGCGTGGGGTTGGAATTTACCTTCACCACCAACGATCAGGGGGGCGGCTTCTTCAGCTTTACCAACGTGAGCGGTGAAACCTTCCACAATCTGGAGCTTTATGTTCCCGACCTGCCCACCAGCGATATGACCTGCAGCGGCTCCGCATTTGCCTTCTGCGCCATCGAGCCGGGCGAGGACAATTTCGCTGCGGTTATCGATTTCTGGGGCGGCCAGGGCATTCCCAACAACGGCAGCTTCACCATCGATATGGGGCTCTCCGGCTGGACCCCCGACTCCCAGTTCAAGGTGCTGGCAAACGCTCCTGAGCCCACATCTCTGGCATTATTCCTGACCGGAATTGCGCCGGTGGCGTGGCGCCTTCGCCGCCGCAGGTAGCAAAAACACACAGTCGGGAATGTCCGCTGCCGAACACCGAGTTCGACGGCCGAACAGTTCGGCTTCCGATCCGCATGGCTTAATTCGTGGTGTTTGCCGTTGGGGTCTATCCCGCTATCGCTTTGCGGTATGACTGAATGAGGTCTCAGGCTCGGTTGGCGGCTGCCGCCTTGCGGGCGATTAACCCGAATCCGCGAGCGCCGGCTTCTTTTTGCAGACTGGCCAGCCGAGCCCGTCCCGACGCTGCTTGTCCGACCTTCATCTCCAGTTCGCCGAGCGCAAGCGTGGCATCGTATTGCACGGCGACGAGGTGGTCTTTGCCGGCTTCACCGAGGATCTGCCGCAGGCTGGCCACCGCCGCATTCTGATCGCCGGGCTTACCCGTTGCTGCCTGTACCTGCGCCGAAGTAATTCCCACGGAGAACCGCAAGGCGCGATTCTGGCTCTTGGCCACCATCGCGGAAGCTGCGGCGATCACTTTGGCAGCCTCGGCCGTTTTGCCCTGCGCCAGCAGCGACTGCGCCAGCACTTTGTCGGCGAGCGCTTGCGAATCCGGCAGTTCCTGTTTCTTGAACTCTTCCGCAGCCTTGCGCGCCGGGTCTTCGGCTTCCGCGGGATGTCCTTCTTCCAGCGAAAGCTGCGCCAAAGCCAGCCGGCTGTCTGCTCCCAGTCCGGATTGACCGGCAGCCTCGCGCGTCTTCAGCGCCTCCTGTTGGCGGGCCCGCGCGGCAGCAAGGTCTCCCTGCGCCGCCAGCACCTGCCCCAGGTCAAACAAGGCTTCGGCGGTAGTGTTAGCGTCACCGCTTTGCTGGCTGATGGCCAGCGCTTGTTCGTGCATCTTGCGCGCTCCGGCAAGATCGGCTTGCTGATAAAGCACCTCGCCGATGTTGTTGAGCACGATTCCCTGGTTACGCTGATCGCTGAGTTCGCGATAGTTGGTCAGCGCCTGCTCATACATGTTGCGCGCCGAAGCCATATCGCCTTGCAGTTGATAGACCACGCCCATATTGCTCAGAGTGCCGGCCGCGGAACGCTCATTGCCGATGTTGCGATAAGTCTCCAGCGCCTGCCGGTACATGGTCTGCGCTTCCGCCAACTGGCCTTGCTCCTGCAATACGTCGGCGATGTTGTTCAGCGAGGAAGCAACTGTCATCAGATCGCCCTGTTCCTGCGACGTGATCAGCGCGTGACGATAAATCTTGAGAGCGTCAGCGAGCTTGTCCTGATAAAACAGCGCCTTGGCTTGCTCGCGCTCGGCCCGCGCCAGCACCAGTCCGCTGCCCAGGGCCTGGGCCTTGGCTGCCGCCTTTTCCGCCGATGCCTGCTCCAGCTTGAAGTTTCCCAGCGAGAACGCCGCCGCCGCTTCCGCCAGGTCAATGCGCGGATCGTCGCGCGCCGGAGCGGCCAGGGCGCGAAGCTCCGCTACCGTCGCCATTGCGTCTTTGCCCTTATTGGCGCGGGTCTGCGCGTTGGCCAGCCGCAGCCCGTACTCTACGTTGTCCGGTGCGTTGCGCCACAACATCTGATGCAGACCGACTGCCTGCTTCCATTCTCCATTGATTTCGCGAAAGCGGGCCTCCACCAGCATGCGGTCCTGACGGGGCAAGTTGGTCGCTGCTTGAAAAGCTTTTTCCGCTTCTTCGCGGGCCTTCTTGTCATAGCCCAGCGCGACCAGCGCATCGGCCAAGGCAGAGTGCGCCAACGCGTAACTTGGTTCCGCTGCCACCGCCTGCTGCAGGAAGTCCCGCGCCGCAGCGGCGTCGAGTACCCGAAGTTTCTCTAATCCCTGCGAGTAGAGCTTTTCAGTGTCGGTATTGCTCGGCAGGGTCGCACGCACTCCTCCCGCTTCCTCGGTTGAAACCTCTTCTGCGCCAAGTTTGGGACGAAGGCTGCTACCAGTGCGGGAAATTAGATCGAACAGTTGGGCCTCGGTTCCCGTCTGCGAGATGGAGGCGATGGTTTCACCGGCGACCGCGTCCTGCAAGCGAAGATCCAGGCGTATCTGGCCGCCGGTATTCTGTCCCAGATCGGTATAGGAACCGAGCACCACGTAATCGGCGCCCAGCATTTTGCGGATTTTCTTCAGCGTGTCCGGGGCCAGGGCGTCGGTATCGCTGAGATGAGTCTCCATTTTCAGGCGCGCCACGTTCTCGCCGGGAATGATACGCAGCTCGTCGCCCGCCGCCAGTTCGGTGGAGAGCATTTCAGAGATGGCAGTGGACAGCCATGCCGAATCGGGACGGTCGGTCGCGTTCTTGAACCCCAGTACGGCAACCGAGCGCCGCTGCTTGCTGCCCGAGCCAGTCTTGCCTCCCGACAATCCTTTACTCGCCCAAAGAAAGTAGGCGACCACGCCTACGACCAGAATGGCCAACGCCAGCACCAGCCAGATCCATCTGGGTCCTGCCTTCGGCGGCTCTTGCGGCGGCTCAACAACAATCGCCGGTTGGATGACCGAGCGTTCCTCCGCCCTCGGTTGGACGAGCGGCGCAGGCGTCACCGGGACTTGCACCGGCGCCTGCGGTGGCTTCGCTTCGGAAACGGGAGTCGCAATGGACGTCGGAGGCTTGGACGTGCCAGGCGCCGACTGGATGGAGCTGGGGGTCGGAATGACCCCACTTTGGATTCCGGATTTGGATTCGGTAACCCTCGGTGGCGGTGCCGGTATTGTCTTGGATATAACGGGCGCGAGGAATCGGTAACCACGTCGGGGGACCGTCTCGACGTAAAGCGGCGAATCCGCGTTGTCGTTCAGGACGCTTCGAATTTGCTTAATGCAATGGTTCAGTCCCTGCTCGAAGTCAACGTACGTCTCCTCGCCCCAAATCTGCTTCTGAATCTCCTCCCGGGTAACGATCTGCCCGGAGCGGCTCGCCAGGAGTGCAAGTACCCGAAAGGGCTGAGGAGGAAGCTTGAGCAGCGTTCCGCCCTTGCGGATCTCCTCGGTCGAGAGGTTCATCTCGAAAACGCCGAAGCGTAGCAGTTTTTGAGTGGTGGTCAAATTACTTAGCCTTGGAACTTGTGCGCTTTCGGAGGCGGATTATACACCGTTGCGCTCGCGAAAGCTCCGGATTTTCACTCATATAAGCAATTAATTGGCTTGTTATCAGTTGCTTGGGCAATCATATGGAATCTATCCCCAAATCAGCCGTTATCCATTGAGACTAAAACCGTGGCGCGCTATTGTGCCTTCAATCGAGCGGGAGGAGTGAGCGAGCGGACCTACCTGCTCTCCAGGGGGCTCCCGGAGGTGGACTAGATTTTCTACCTCCGGGGCAAACGGAACCGCCCCAAGTTTTATTATGCGCCACCATGATCCGGTGCCAGCCAGCCCGGCGGGGTCATGACGAGAGAGAATAACGGAAGCCGCCGCGGCTGACAAAGGTCGCCCAGGAATCTGGCCGGGCGACCTTCCAAGGCTGGCGGCGGTTTTCGGTAACGCCATAAAAAATCTGAAGTAACCCACAGAGACTGTTACCCATTATCAAGAATGTCACTTGGCCTCGGGTAGACGGCCAACAGCATCATCGATTTCGACCCTTTGGCCTCGCGGGTGGCATGTGTCGAGCCCCAGCTGCGCAAGCTCCGAAGTTCCTCCGCTGAATTTCGCAAGCTGCTGATCCGATTGGTTTAAGTTAGGGAACACGTTCCCTGGCCGAAGTTCCTGATTTGAACGTGTTCCCGGGCGGAGCGCTTTCGCGGTGAAGGCGCTCCCGTTCCCTTCAGTCCCCCCGACTCCAATCTCTATGTTGCCGGCATTTACAATGGCCTGTTCCACCCGAGGCCCTCATGTCCTTCTTACGTTTCCTGATGTTGCTGTCGCTCGTTGTCTGGATCGGCGGCCTGATTTTCTTTGCCTTCGTCATGGCGCCTTCGCTGTTCGACCCCAGGGTCCTGCCGACCCATCAGTTGGCGGGAAATGTGGTCAGCCGTACCCTGGGTATCCTGCACTGGATGGCCATCGTCTGCGGCGTGGTATTCGCCGGCACCTCCATGATTGACTCCCGCATTGTGAATGGCGCGGCCCATCCTTTCGCCGCCAGCAATCTCATTGTTTATCTGATGATTGTGCTGACGCTGGTGGGAATGTTCGGTATTGCCTCCCGCATGCAGTCGCTGAAAGACCAGATGGGCATGATCGACGCCGTTCCCCAGGATGACGCGCGCCGGATGGAATTCAACCGTCTGCACGTCTGGTCCACGCGGGTGGAAGGAACCGTACTCATACTCAGGACTGGCGCTGCTGTTCCTCACGGCGCGACGATTATCGTAAAGCGGCTTCGAGTTGCGAGATGCGCTCGCTTCAAGTTCGCTAGCTTCTTCCGTCACCTAATAGCCTCATCGATATCGAAAGGCGCAGAACGCAATCATGAAAACCGGAATCATCGGCTTGCCGCAGGTCGGCAAGACTTCTCTCTTCGTCATGCTGACCAAGCAGCAGATCACTCCCACCGCACGGTCGCGAGGCGCACCTGGGCGTTGCCAAGGTCCCCGACGACCGTCTGGACCGCCTGGCGGCCCTCTACGACCCCAAGAAGCTGGTGCACGCCAGCGTGGAATACGCCGACGTCGCCGCGCTCAGCAAGGAAGCCCTGAACGAGACCGCCTTCGCCGCCAACCTTCGCAACGTTGACGCCCTCGCTCACGTGGTGCGCGCCTTTGAAGACGATTCTGTCCCCCATGTCGGGCCGGTGGACCCGCTGCGCGACATCAAGAACATTGATTTCGACCTGATCGTCAACGACCTGGGCCAGGTGGAAAAGCGCCTGGAGCGCGTGCAGAAAGACCTGAAAAAAGCCAAGACGCTGGAAGTGGAACGCGAGCACGAGTTGCTCATCCGCGCCAAGGCCCATCTGGAAACCGAGCGCCCGCTGCGCGAAATGGAGATGACCCCCGACGACAAAAAGCGCGTCCGCGGCTTCATGTTCCTCAGCGAGAAACCCATCTTGTACGTGCTGAACATCGGTGAGAGCCAGACCTTGGGCAAGAACCAGGAAGAGGCCATCGCCAAGTACGGCATTACCGAAGTTGCCGCCCGTCCCAATAGCGGCGCCATCGCCGTCTGCGCCAAGGTAGAAGCCGAACTGGCCGAGATGAGCGACGAAGATGCCGCCGAGTTCCTGTCCAGCTATGGACTAAAGGAGAGCGGGCTGGTCCGGCTTATCCGCAAAAGCTACGAACTGCTGGGCCTGATTTCGTTCTTCACCGTGGGCGAAGACGAGTGCCGCGCGTGGACGGTGGAGCGCAACTCCAAAGCCGTACATGCCGCCGGCGCCATCCACACCGACTTGGAGCATCATTTCATCCGCGCCGAAACCATCCACTGGGACCAGTTGCTGGAGGCAGGCTCAGAAGCCGAAGCTCGCGCCCGCGGCACTCTGCGATTGGAAGGCAAGGAGTACATCGTGAAAGACGGCGACGTGATGCACATTCGACATAGCGGCTAGAACAGCGGCTTCAATCCGAGGGTTGCTAGGATTCTCGCGGGATTTCCAGCTGTTTGCAGATGGCGCGGACAGTTCCCTCTTTGATCTCTTTTTGACGTGGAACGCTGGCGATCTTGCCGTTTTGGGGGTTGATCCAAACCGAGTGCGAGCCGCCCTCGCGATAGAGAGCACACGAATAACGGCGCAGATGGCGTACCAGGTCGGCCAACTTCATGCTTAGGCCAGGTCGAAGACTTCCCGAACAGCCTCAGGAGATAAAGTCTGTTCCGCGAGCTGGCGCTGACATTCGAGGACGAGTTGCAGCGCTTCGCGGAGGTTCGCCTTGGCTTCTTCCAGAGTCTCGCCCTGCGAAATAGCTGCTGGAATTTCTTCAACGAAGCAGGTAAATCCGCCTTCTTTCGCAGGCTCGAATACAGCGGTAAGCTTCACGCGCTCAGACTACCACAATTTGCCCGGACGTCGCGTCAGGAGCATCCTTGCTGTTATCCCGCGGTGTCGGCTTGAAGTTGGCCGCCGCGAGCGGAAACCCCCGACTCGCCTTACGGAATCACCACGAAGCGTTTCCCCTGCTGATCCTGCTCCCACGCGGTCTCGATCTCGGCGAGCGGAATGCGCTGCGTCTCGATCTGCAGTTCGCCGCTTGCACCGTGGGCCATCACCTTCTGCAATGCGTCGACGAGTATCTCCATGGGAGGAATGCCGGCTGTCCCCATAATGGTGATGGCGGCGCTTCGCAACACGGCTGCGGGCAGCGATATGTTCGGCACCCGCTCCCTCGCCGACTTGCACATAGCGAGTTTCCGCTTCGACGGCGGCGAACTCCTTCCGCGTCATCGCCCCTAGCAGCACTTCTGCCGGGTGTCCCCAGATGTAGTCGAGGACAACCTGAAGTCCCTTATCGCCGGCTGCCTGCGTGAAGGCGGTGGCCAGCTCTTCGTCGGGCACGTCGAGTGCAATCGTCGCATCCGCGCCGAGTTGTTTCATGGCGTTGAGCCGTTCGCGATTTCGTCCTGCCGCGACCACACGGCTGGCGCCCAGTAGCTTGGCGATCCGGATTGCCAGCTTGCCGGTGACGCCGGTTGCGCCAAGAATCAGCACGTTATCGCCCGCCGCAAGCTTGGCGCGATATGCCAGCGACAGCCAGGCCGAAACGCCCGGGTTGGGCAGAGCTGCGGCAAGCTCGTCACTCAGGCTATCGGGGACAGGGAAGGCAAATGCCTTGCGCACCACCGTGCGTTGCGCCATCGCGCCGTAGGGAGCGCGCGTGCCGCCAAAGAAAACTCGTTGACCGCTGTCCAGGCGGCCCAGCCCGTCGATACCGCATATTCGTGGAAGCTGTTGCGAGCTGGCGTAGTGCGCGCCGCTGGCCATCTGCCTGTCCACCGGCTTCAACGACGCAGCCAGAACGTCGACAATCACCTCTCCCTCGCCTACGGTCGGCTCGGGAAAATCGTCGCAGCGGGGCGGGCGTCCCGTCGCGTAAAGCACAGCAGCCTTCATGTCGCCTTCCTTTTTTTTGCCGCGGCTCTGCTATTCTGCACGCTGCGCATGAATCCTGTCATTATCAGCATCCTGCTCGGACTGACCGCCTCAGCCGCCAACGTCTTTGGCGGCGCGGTCATTGTGCAGAAGCGTTGGGAGCAGGCTTACCTGCGCTACTTCGTGGCCCTGGGCGCCGGCTTCATGCTGGCCACCGCCATGGTTGAGATGGTGCCCGAGAGCCTGCAACTGGCGGGCATGCGGAAAGGATCTCTGCTGGTGCTCGGCGGTTATCTGCTGGTGCACTTCTTCGAGCACACCATCACCCCCCACTTCCACTACGGCGAGGAGACGCACTCGGACGAATATCTGCACTCGCATCGCAGGGTCTCGATTCTGTTCGGGCTGATCATCCATACCTTCTTCGACGGTATCGCCATTACCTCCGGCTTTCTGGTGTCCCCCTGGCTGGGCTGGATCATCTTCCTCGCAGTCTTCCTGCACAAGATCCCGGAAGGCTTCACTGTGACCTCGGTGATGCTGGCCAGCGGTCTCAGCAAAGGCCGGTCGTGGTTCGCTTCGGTGATATTGGGGCTGGCAACCATGGCGGGCGTGCTGACCATGGCGATCGGCAAGCACGCGGTGAGTTATGGCTTGCCGGTGGCCGCGGGAGTAACCATCTATGTGGCCGCTTCGGATTTAATTCCCGAAGTCAATCGTGAGCCTGGCGTCAAAATGGCGCTTGTGGTTTTTATCGGCGTGGCCGGACTCTTTATCCTCGACCAACTCGTTCATCTGCACTAGCCGATTCGCCAAGGCCCCTCTCAATTCCGAAGCCACCGCCGCCAAATTGGGCTATCGGCAAAATAAACTGTACTTCCGCCGCAAGAGGTGTAAAATTCTCGCCATTTTGACCCTCAAAAAGGGCAACTCTCGCTGGTCCCGGGCTGACAAGATCGGCTTTATTTAGCCAACGGTTCGACTGTTCTGGAGGAGGTGTTGCTTGGAAACTGCCATAGGGGTTTTTTCCGTCCGCGAGCGTGCAGAAGACGCTTTCAAGGAGTTAGTGGAACATAAGGTGCCTGGGGAGGAGATCGTTTTTCTTACCCTCTCGGAACACGAAGGTACCGGCGTTGCCAAAGAACTGGGTGCGACAGTCGGAGGATTCATGGGATTTGCCGGCGGTATGTCTGCCGGCGTTGGCGCGGCGGTGCTGCTGGCGGTGCCGGGCATCGGGCAAGTCGTTGCCCTGGGATTCGGAGCAGCGGCGCTGCTGGGCCTTGCGGGGGTAGGCGCAGGGTCGGCGGTAGGCAAAGCGGCCTCGGGAGGGAGCGCAGTACAGCCCACGCCTGAGGAAAAGTGCTCCGAAGATGCCGCGTTTTTCCGCAGCGTCCTCGCCGAGGGCCGCAGCCTGGTGGTGGTGCGCACGGAATCGCACGACGTGGCCAAGACTGCCAACGAGGTCTTCGGTCGCCTCGGCATTAGTATGCAGGAGCACACGCCGATCAAGCTGCAGACCGGGAAGCGGCAGGTTGCCGACGTCGCCATCGTCGATCTCAGCGGCAGGATCACCGTCGGAGAGGGCAGCGCTGCCCTGCGCCAGTTGGTGCGGGAGATCATGGAGAGCGGTAGCAACAAGATCCTGATCAACCTGCACCACGTCGGCTACATCGACAGCTCCGGCCTGGGCGAACTGGTGAAGTCCTACACCACGGTGCGCAGCCAGGGAGGACAACTCAAACTGGTAGAGGTCAGCAAGCGTGTGCATGACCTGCTGCTGATGACCAAGCTTCATCTGGTGCTGGAGATTGAGCCGGACGAAGCCAGCGCCATTCAGTCGTTCAAGTCGGCGGCTGCCGCAGGAACGACGTAAGCGCGAGGGACGGCCCCACATGGCTGATGAAAGTTGTTCCGCCGTCACCCGGAGAGGGTTGGTGTCGGTGCTGCTGGGTCTTGTGCTGCTGACGGGACAAGCTTGTGCCGGCCAGCGGCGCAGCACCGCCGACACTGCTCCGGGCGCCTTCGATTACTACCTGTTCAATCTCTCCTGGGCGCCGGACTTCTGCTCGACCCACAGCAGCAGCGCTTCCTCCAGCGAGTGCGATCCCAAGCGGCATTACGGCTTCGTGGTCCACGGCATGTGGCCGGAGAATAATGACGGCTCGTATCCGCAGAATTGCGCTCCGGCGCAGCCGGTTTCGCAAGCGATTGTGCAGCAGATGTTGCCCATCATGCCTGCCCGCGGCTTGATCCAGCACGAATGGGCGACTCACGGGACCTGTAGTGGACTTTCCGCGCAGGATTATTTCGCGCTCATCCGGAAGGCCTTTCAGACGGTACAGGTGCCGGCCGATTACCGCACGGTGTCGCAGACGGAGCAGGTAAGTCCGGGCAGCCTGGAGCAGTCCTTCGCGCAGTCCAACAACACCAGCACGTCGAACTTCCGCGTGTCCTGCAGCGGCTCGCAATTTGTGGGAATGGAAGTGTGCCTGACCCAGGACCTGCAATTCCGTGCCTGCGGGCAGAGGCTGAAAGATTGCCGCGCGCCGCAGGTGAGCATCCTGCCCACTCCGTAGGCGTCGCCAGCTATTTCAGGCGCAGGGTGCGTTCGGTGTCGAGACCGCTGGCTGCAAAGGTGTAAAGCTGGTCGTGATAGACGACCACCAGCGCCGCCGGATCCACGGTCAGCTCCAACGTAGTTCGTCCCTGCGCATCGGTGGTTCCCCAATGTTCGGACTGCGGCGTGGCATCCACGTCGCGCACCAGCACTCGCGCTCCAGCGGCAGGCTTGCCCGCGGCGTCCAGCACCGTAACCTGCAACTGACCGATGGCGACGTCAATCGAGTCCATGCCGCTGGACTGCGGCAGTTGCAGCGTCACCTTGACCGGCGTGTCGCGTACCAGGAACTCGCGGACATTGTTGCGCCACTGGCCGTAGGGGTAGGTGCCGATGGCGCGATACAGTCCGGGATCGAGGGTGTGGGTAGGGATTTTGCCGTGCTCGTCGGTGAGCACGCGAAACAGCTCGCGCTCCTGCCGCTGCAGGTCCTGCACAATCACTAGTGTGCCTTTGAGTGGCGTGCCGCTGGAATCGCTGACGCTGACATCCACCTGCGCGCCGAACATCGGCAGCGCAGCCGTGAGACCTATCGCCAGCACAGCCAGTGTGAAGAGGCGCATCGCTGAGCTACTCAATGGACTCGCAAAGAAATGCCGGACCCGGCCGTAACTGCCACAAAATCACCGGGTTACGACCCTATTTTAGCATGGTCGTGTTGTCCCAATTTTCCGGTCCTTAGCCAGAGAGCAGTGCTATTCTTCTTTTTCCTAAAACTAATGGACATCGTACTGAACGCGATTGAGGCCCGTGTGTTAGGCGCTCTGGTGGAGAAGGACATCACCACGCCGGACTATTATCCGCTGTCGCTGAACGCGCTGGTCAACGCCTGCAACCAGAAGAACAATCGCGATCCGGTCATGAATCTGGAAGAGAGCGCGGTTCGGGACGCGTTGAATGGGTTGCACGACCTCAACCTGGCGGGTCCGGCCAGCGGCGCCGACAGCCGCGTAACCAAGTACGAACATCGCCTGCAAGAGACTTTCAACTTCTCGCGTGGCGAGACTGCCGTGTTGTGCGTATTGCTTTTGCGCGGCCCGCAGACACCGGGAGAGTTGCGCGGGCGGACGGAGCGCATGCACCGCTTTGAAGACCTGGACGCGGTGCAATCCAGTCTGCAGAAACTAATGCAACGCGAGCCTCCACTGGCAGCAGTGTTGCCCCGCCAGCCGGGCACAAAGGAGTCCCGTTACGCGCATCTGCTTTCCGGCGAGATAGAGGCGGGGGAACTGCCGTCGCCGCGAATGGCCTCGCCCCCGAGTTCCTCTGCTGACAATGAGCGCGTCAGCCGATTGGAAGAGGCGGTCGCTACCTTGCAGAGCGAAGTGAGTGAACTCAAGCAGCAACTGGCGGAGTTCCGCAAGCAGTTTGAGTAAGGTTCTGCAATCGGAATTGCAGCGCGCTAGCTGATAGAAAAAATGGTAGGCCCGGCTGGACTCGAACCAGCAACCCTCAGCTTAGAAGGCTGATGCTCTATCCACTTGAGCTACGGGCCCACGCGACGGCGGCACAGCGGCCGCGACAACTGCTCCATTATCGCAAATCCCTATGCCATGCGGCGCTGCAGATTCCCACGATCTACCCGCTCGAGGAAGGCAATCATCTGTCGCTCGGCCCAGCGGCCGTCATAACCATTAGCGGCGGCCAGAAAGGCACAGTGGCCGCCATGTTCGGTCTCGACATAGGTGATGTTGGGATTGCGCATCAGCTTCTCCGAGGTGTCAGGCAAGATGCGGATGAAAGGATCGTCCTGCGCGTGGATGACCAGCGTAGGAACCGCAATGGCATCCAGCAGCCGCGACGAGGCGGCGCGAAGATAGTAGTCCTGGGCGTCGGCAAAACCGCCATAGCGCGCGGTGATCTGGTCGTCAAAATCGCGCAAGCTTCGCAGGCCTCGAAGGTAGCGCACATCATAACGCCCGGGATAAAGCTCGGCCTTGCGACGGATGCGCCGGCGCAGCCCGCGCAGAAATTTCCATTCGTAGATGCGGTTAGCGGCCTGGTGCAGCGCGTCAGCCGATGCTGCCAGGTCCATCGCCGGCGAAATCCCCACCCCCGCCTTCACCTGTTCAGGAGCCTCGCTTCCCCACTCGCCAAGCATCTTCAGCACCAGATTGCCGCCCATGGAAAAGCCTGCGAAGGACAGCTTCTGCAGCTTGTCCTCGGCAATCAGCGTCTCCGCGATGACGCGCACGTCGGCCGACATGCTGGAGTTGTAGAGCGTCGGCCCCAGCGACTCGCTGCCGCCGCAGTTGCGCATGTTCATGCGGACTACGTTCATGCCGGCGCGCCAGGCTTTGCTGCCGGTCCCGATGACGTACTGCGACTGGCTTGAGCCTTCCAGACCATGCACGATGACCAGGGTCATGGCCGTTGCGCGCTGCGGCTGCCAATGGCAATGACACAGCACCTGCATCTCTGGCTCGACCTGAAACAGCCGCTCCTCGGCGGGAGGCAGATCATTGCGGCGGGGAAAATAGTTGCCGGCGATGGTCTGGGCGTGTCCGTTGACGAACGGACGCCGCGGGACGAACGGCTCGCCAAAATGGTCGCTCGCGTCCTGAGCTGTGCCCTCGGCGTCCCTATGCGACATTTGGGGGAGTCGCGCGGTGGAATTGCCATCCAGCATCTATAATCTTTGTATCACTTTCGGCTGGCCCGCAGACTCGGCCGAGTGGTTCGGGATGCGCTGATTTATGCCAATCTTTGAATATCGCTGTGAAGAGTGCGGACACCGTTTTGAGGCGATCCTGTTCGGCGAACAGAAGCCGGCTTGTCCCAAGTGCCACACGGAAAAACTGGAGCAGCAGCTTTCGGTTTTCGCCGTCAATAAGAGCGGCGGAAGCGCCGAGCCTTTCGCCGGTTGCGGCCAGTCCAACTGCTGCATGGGCGGCGGCTGCTCCGAGAATTAGCCATCGCTGGCTGAGGCGTTCGGCGCCAGGAATAATGCGCACTGAATGCTATAATTTTTGCTGCTGTGGTGGGTGTAGTTCAGTGGTAGAACTCCGGACTGTGGCTCCGGCTGTCGAGGGTTCGAATCCCTCCACCCACCCCAAAATTCCCGCCGCGACCCCTGAAAATCTCACTTGCTTCGCGATGAAAGCTGGGGCGTAAGCCCGCGCTAAGGCTTGCCGAACTTCGAGATCGCCAAGTCAACCCAGCGCTCGCCAGTGCCTTTCACCAGCACCAGGTGATCAATACGCACTTGGCGGCTGTCGGTGTAGGCGCTCCAGCGCGGACGCGCGATGCCGACCACCTTGGTCACCTCTTCCGGCGTGTCCATCTTGGCGATGGTCAAGTGCGGCATGTAAGGGTAGGGTTCGCTGTAGGCTAGGGCCTCGCGATTGATCAGATCGTGCAGCTCACGTAGGCGATAGGCTCCGTGCGCCACGCGCAGGAACACCGTCGGGGTAGCGGGGATGAAGGTTTCCACGTCGCCCATGGTGACTTCAAAGGGGGCAGCCTCGGCGCTGATTCTGCCGATCAGCTCCGTTGCCTGCTCCTCGGTGCCGTTCAGCGGTCGGGGCGGCAGAATAGTGATGTGGGCGTCGGCGTGAGTGTGAGCCGGGTGCAGTTCGCGCCGCAACTCTTCGACGAAGATACCTACAGGACTCCGGACATATGCGATGACTGCATATACCACGCCGTTCATGAGCCTCTCATTATAACGGCTCGGCGAGGGCGCACGCTGCGGCAGGCGGCGATGAAGCAGGATGATGGATCGCCGGGCCCGAACCATGGAGCTTGAGATGGGACGCCGGGCACGATGGCAAAGAGCGACCGTCGGCTGCGATGCACGGTGATGGAAGGCGAGCGTGGGCTACGATGCGAGGCGATGGAAGACAAGCGCGGCTGCGACGCGCGGCGATGGGCGCGGACGTGGCCTGTATAATCGGGAAGATGTCGGGGCGTAGCGCAGCCTGGTAGCGCACCTGCCTTGGGCGCAGGGGGTCGGAGGTTCAAATCCTCTCGCCCCGACCAATCACGGAATCAGACGTTTCCCTCCAATACAGAAATCGCTCGAACCAGGATGGGCCACCCGCCCAAAGCGAATTCAGGATCAGCCCAGGTCACAACAGGGCCGACCGGACCGACATCTGCCCGGCCCTAAGATGAGCGCCAAGAGAGGCCGGACTCGGAGCCGGCCAAAGCGCTAAATTGCTACCTCCCAAAGATGTTTCGCTGCGGCAAACAAAGAGGTTATTTCACGACTGGCCACAGTTGGATGATTCCAAAGGAGTAAAAGGTAGAATCAAGAAACGAAAGAGCTTATTGGCGGGTCGTAAGCCCACTTTGCCGACCCAAACCGCCCCTTCCGCGTAGTAGAGGCTCCGCTCTACCACTCGGTAACCGAGTGGAACAGAATTCAGCCTAACTTGTTGACTGCCAAGAGGCTAAGTTCACCGATCCCGCGGGATCTTGTCGCGCGCCCCGTTGGGTGCTCCCAACTTCTCGTCGCTTCAACATCACGCAACAAGCAGCCTGCAAAAAATTCAATACCAAGCAGTTGCGCGCTCCAATTTTCAGTAGACTCCAAGATCGGTTAGAATCCGCCTTGGGCGCAGGGGGTCGGAGGTTCAAATCCTCTCGCCCCGACCAATTTCTTCAACCAGATGCGAGCGTTTTGAAAGCGGTTGAAACCGAAACATTCTCGTGCTCCAGGATGGCCCCTTCCCATGAAGCAAGCGGTGTTACAGGTGCTCGACGCGGTGCTCGAGTTTTCTCCCGACCCTAAATCGTCGAAGACTCGATTCCGGGTGGAGTGGGAGGAGCCGGACACTGGGGCCGCCGGACTTGCGGTGCGCAAATTTCAGCGGGAATATGTGGATGGTCTTCCCCCGGAAAAGAAGCAGTACGTAGAGTGCTCGCTGCCACGCTATCGCTTCGTGGCCAACGCCGCCCTGAAGCATTTCCCGCGAAACGGCAAGCTCCTGGATCTCGGCTGCGCCCCCGGCCACATGGGCTTCATTCTCCACAGCATGGGATTCGAGATTCACGGCATTGACCTGAACCAGCTCTGGGAGGAGACCTATCCCAGCCGGGAATGGTTGCAAGAGCTGAACGTGCAGGCACTCGATGTGGAGAAGAACCCGCTGCCTTTTCCCGATGAGAGTTTCGACGGCGTACTCTTCACCGAGGTCCTGGAGCACATCGCCTTCGCTGCACCGACTGACATTCTCAAAGAGATTCGGCGAGTATTGAGGCCGAATGCCGTGGTGCTGTTGACCACCCCAAATGTGTGCAACCTGGCGAATATCCTGGCGCTGGCAAAGGGTAAGAACATCTTCTGGGCGCCGGAGATTTTTTATGGCGGGACCGACCGTCACAATCGCGAATACACTCCCGCAGAAGTCATCACCACGGTGGAGCAGTCGGGACTGGAAATCGTAGACAAGTTTCTCTTCAACGGACCCAACAATTGGAATGGCGCAGCCTCGGAGAACATATACGACATTCTCGACCTGGTGCGTGGCTTGAACAGTTTGCTGCTGGGAAATACCGTTTTCATTGCGGCTCGACGCCCTCGGTGAGCCCGGATTGGTTGAATGTCCGGAGATAGAAACAAAATCGAAAGCGCGGCGGCCGGCGTGGATGAGACGGTTAAACGCATTCGCTCGAAAATTCGGAGCGGCGCCGCCGGCAACGGGAAGAATGAGTCGCCCGAGCAGATAGAGAACCTCCGGCAGAGCATAGTTTCGAAGACGCAGCAAAGTGCGGCAGGAGAAATTCCCTGGGCGGATGTCGGGGACCTCGCAGGCAGTTCCCGGGCTTCAACTTCAAGACTCACCCCGTTGGCGCGTGACGTCGGTGAGATGCTTACGGCGCATCGCCAGGTGGGCCAACTGAACCCGCGCAGGCCCGGACTGCACAACCGGGCCATCCAATTGGTAAAGCAGACCATGCGCCGCTCCCTAAGCTGGTACACGCGGCCCTTGCAGCTCTTCCAAAGTGCAGTTATCAGCGCCATGCAGCGCGTCACCGCCGTGCTGCAACTGCATGACGATGTGCTGCAACAGCATAACGATTTGCTGCAGAGAACTTCCCAGGAAATCGCCAGACAGTCCGCGGCGATCGAGGAACTGCGGCAGCAAAACGCTCAACTCGCGGAGCAATTGGCAGCCCAAGGTGTCGCGCAGCAGGCCATTTCAGAAGAGCCCTGCCGCCCGATTCGTGAGAAACAGCAAGGCGATGATCCGCCTCACTGACCGTGTCGGATTTTTCCGTCCCTTCCGCGACACCCCTGATCCCAGCCCATTGCAAGTCGTCAAGAACTTGTCGGTGAACGTCATTTCGCCGTCAGGGATGGAACGCCGCCCGCCGCCGCAACAAATACACAATCAGCGCGCCGCCGATCGGGACGCCGATGAGGGTGCGCCAGTCGTGTGCGACTACTGCATTGGTCACATCACCCACAAGGTTAACGCTCAGAATGACCAGCGCCGTCCAGTAGCCCCAGCGCTTGCGGCGAAGCAGACCGAGTGCCACGGTGGCGCAGGCCACGCAGACCACCGCCATCAGCAGCACCGCCCACCAACCCATTCCGGCGAAACCTTCGCGTGCCCGGGGGTTCAGGCGCCAGAGCGGCTCCAGCACACTTCCGGGGAACAGCAACATCGCGGCAGTCAGGCCACTCATCGTGGCGCCGAACGCAAAGAAGAACGCGAGGGCGACAATTCCGGGCGGGCGATTCGGATGGCTCATTGGAGTGTGGGCTGAGATAAGGATAATTGTTGGCGCAGCCAGCATCTCGAATGGCAAAAAGTCAGCCGGTTTCCCCGGAACTTCCCGCCACCCCCTGTCGTATCTCCAACAAGAGCGGCCCGCGCCGCCGCTGCGCTTGTTTGTGCCACCAAAGTCCCCGGACAGTCGTCCAAAACAGTGAGGTTGAGTATGCAATTCAAGCTTGCGGAAGCAACCCAGATTCTTGAGCGTACGCCCACGGTAATAACGGCGATGGTGTCCGGCGCCCCCGACCATTGGCTGCGCGCCCGCGAGGGCAGCGGCAGTTGGAGCTGTTATGACGTGGTTGGCCACCTCATCCATGGCGAGATGACCGACTGGATTCCGCGGGCGCGCATCATTCTGCAATATGGCACCGACAAGGCGTTTGAGCCGTTCGATCGGTTCGCGCAATTCCGCGAGGACCAGAGCCGATCCATCACCGCCCTGCTGGAGCAGTTTGAATTTCTGCGCCGTGAAAATCTGAGCGCGCTAGATGGCATGAAGCTCACCGAGAATGACCTGGCGAAACCTGGCACCCATCCCGAACTGGGCACGGTCACACTCGCGCAATTGCTCTCCTCGTGGGTGGTACACGACCTGTCGCACATCTCGCAGATGGCGCGCGTCGCCGCCCGCCAGTACGAATATGAGGTCGGGCCCTGGCGTCAGTACATGTCCATCCTGAAGGCGTAGCGACGCCCCGCCCTGGCCAAACGATGGCCAGAACGGGGCACCCACGTTGCATTCAGGCTTTCTCGGTCTTCGGCGCCTTGTAGGCTTTCCCCAGCAACTCCGCCTGGAAGGTACGCGTGTCCACGCGATGCAGGCGCTTGGCCATGCCCGGCCGCAGCAGCTTGTAGTGATGCACATCCACCAGGTACATGGGGATGAACCAGATGGGCTTCTCGGTGGTCATCCAGTGCTGGTCGTCGAAGCGCGCAAGGTTCACCGGGCGGGAAAAGGTGCGCAGCGACCGCTCGCCGCGCATGTTGAAATAAATATTGAAGTAGCTCATGGCCAGCTCGCGCAGCGAGCGATACACCGGCTCGCGATAGCGGCAGCCGCTGTAGTTCGACTTCGCGATGGCGCCCCAGTGTCCCTTGACGCGAAACAGCGCCAGCACGTGATCGGTGTCGCCATGCGCTTCAAAGTCAATCAACAGCGGCGGAAATCCCAGGGCCCGCAGCGCCGCCGCCGCAAAGATTGCGCCTTCCATGCAATGCGCGGTGCGCTCGCGCAGCACTCGCCGTGGCGACCAGGCAGTGTCGCCCAGGTGATAGGGCATGTCGTCCAGAAATTTCTGAATGCCGTAAGGGGTTTTCAGGCTACGCAGCTTGCGCAGTTCGGCCGGGGTGAAATCCAGAGAGGTTCGAGTCATGTGCGGTGCATGCGAGTGTACCCGCAACGGCAATGCCTGTCAGTGATAATGCGAGCGCTCATGCCGTCATTCATTGCGCAGCGCGGTCATGGGATCCACCAAGGTTGCCCGCCGGGAGGGAATATAGGAGGCGACGAGCGCGATGCCGGTCAGCAGCAGTCCCACCGCCGGGAACAGGTACCACTCGCCCCATCCGATGCCGTAGAGCAGGCTGCTCATCAGGCGAACCAGCGCGATCCCGGTCACCAGCCCCACGCTGACGCCAATCAGCGACGCCATCAGGCCTTGCCGCAACATCAGTCGCAGAATGTCGCGGGGCTGTGCTCCCAGCGCCATGCGGATTCCAACCTCGCGCGTCCGTTGCATCACCGAGTACGCCATCAGTCCGTAGAGGCCGAGCATGGCCAGGATGAGCGCCACCGCGGCAAAGCTGCCAATGAGCGAAAAGAACGACTGGCGCAGAAACACCGCCGGCGTCTGGTCCAGCAGTTGATCCATGGACTGCGGACTCACCATGGCCAGTTGGGAGTCGGTCTGTTGCAACAGCGCCTGGATGGGCCGCACCAGTCCCAGTGGTTCGGTCGCGGTACGCACTACGTAACTCAGGTAAACCGTGTTCGAGGAAAACTGGTCGAGCGGAAAATACATGGCCGGCTGGGACGGGACTTCCAGCGAGTCCTCGGGCAAATCGCCCACCACGCCTACAATCTGACGGAACGGTTGCTCGGGCTGCGTCATCAGGCGCACCCGCTTGCCGAGGGCATTTTCCTCCGGACGCAGATAGCGCTTCACCCATGCCTGGTTCACCATGGCCACCGGCGGCGCCTGCGCATTGTCGGCGGTGGCGAATGATCGGCCGGTAATCAGCGGCACTCGCATCACCGCGAAATAGGCAGCATCAATCTGACGGGTGGTGCACGACTCTTCCTGTCCCGGCGCAGCCGTCTGTCCTTCCAGTAGGAACCGGCTGCTTGGGGCAGTCCCGCGCGCCGGCAGGCCGCTGGTGGCTGAAGCCGCTTCCACTCCTGGCAGTGCGCGCACTTTGTCCAGGAAGCCATGCACAAAGTTCAGGCCGTTGGGATCGGCGAACGGCCACGCGCTGTCCACCGGATAGCTTGCGCCAGGAAGGTTGATGTCGAAGGTCAGGACGTGGTGCGGATCAAACCCAGGACTTTGGCCGAGCAGCGTTCGCAAGCTGTGCAGCAGCAGCGCGCCGCCAATCAGCAGAAACATGGACATCGCGATTTCCGCTACCACCACCGCGCTTCGCAGGCGGGCATGGCTGCCGCTGGTCCCGCCGCGGGTTTCTTCTTTCAGCACTTCGCCGATCGGGGTATGCGCAATCGCCAGCCCCGGCCCCAGCCCGAACAGCAGCGCGGTCAGAAACGCCACTCCTACCAGAAACAGCACTACCGGCAGATTGATGCCTACGCCCGGCAGATACGCTGCCATCTCAATCTGCGTGTCTGGAACCGCATTGACCAGAAGCCGAATTCCGGCCAGAGCTCCGAGCAGGCCCAGCACTGCCCCGATGCAGGAAAGCATCACGCTCTCCACCAGCAACTGAACCACCAGGTGGCTGCGATTGGCGCCCATCGCCAGCCGGACCGCGAACTCCTTGCGGCGGTCCAGCGAGCGCGTCATCAGCAGATTGCCCACGTTGGCGCAGGCAATCAGCAGCACCAGCCCCACCGCTCCGAACAGCACCAGCAGCAGCGGCCGAATGTTGCCGATCATGGACTCGCGAAGGTCGGTGACTCGGATGGTGAAGCTTGCGCCCTGTCCGGAGTCGCGACCGACCTGGTCAGTGACTGCCTGCAGTTCGGCCCGCGCCTGTTCCGGAGTGACGCCCGACGCCAGCCTTCCAATCACCGACAGCCAGCGTCCCTTGCGCGCGGTGCGAGTGTAGGGGTTGATATGCAAAGGCACCCATACCGGAACCACGCCCGCCGCGGGCAACTCAAAATTCCTGGGAAGAACGCCGACGATCGTCACCAGTTTGTTGTCCAGCTTCAGGGTTCGGCCAATGACATTGGCGTCTCCGGCAAATTCGGTTTGCCAGAACCCGTAGCTGATAATGGCCACCGTCGGCCCTTGTCCTTCCGGCAACTCTTCCCCGCTCGCGAAATCTCGTCCCTTAACCGGTCTTACACCCAGCGTGGAAAAGAAATTGGTCGTCACCATGGCGCCGAGGATGGCCTTGGGCGCGCCCATGCCGCTGAGCGTGAACGACTCCACGAAATACCCTCCCAGCGAAGAGAAGCTTTTCGAGAGCCGCGTCCAATCCAGGTAATCGGGATACGAACTGGTGGGGTCACAGGCGGCAGCACGTGGACGGCACTCGCCCACCGCCATCAGCCGGTCAGGAGCGCTGTAGGGAAGCGGCCGGAGTAATACCGGATACAGGACGGAGAAGATCGAGGTGTTCGCGCCGATCGCCAGCGCCAGGGTGATCACCGCCACCGCTGTGAAGCCGCGGTTCCTCCGTAACATTCGAAGACCGTAACGGAAGTCCTGCTTCAGGGTTCCCATGCCAGCGTCTTGGCGGCCGGCTTCGCCGCTAACAATCTGGCGAAGCTACCATTGACTTTTCGAGCAATAGCTTACGAGTCAGGTCGTTCGCGGTCAATCCCTCTTCTGGCGCGCGATCTCGCCCACCGTAGCGTTGGTTACACGAAGGTAATCAGCCGGCGAGAGCAGGATCTGCGTGCCGCGAACTCCGGCCGATACCGAAATCACATCCCAGAGCTCGATGGTCTCATCGGCGTAAACCGGGAAGTCCTTCCTGGCGCCCAGCACCGTCACCCCGCCGCGAATGTAGCCGGTGAGCGGCTGCACTTCTTTCAGCGTCGCCAGTTCCAGCTTGCGGTCGCCCGTCAGCCGCGCCAGTGCCTTGTAATCGAGCTCGTAGTTGCCGGGAATCACGGCGAAGCACAGTCCGCTACGATCGCCGCGCGCCAGCAGCGTCTTGAATACCTGCTCCGCGGGAAGCCCAATCTTCGCGGCTACACTCTCCGCCGCCAGATCGTCGGGATCCACTTCATATTCCTTGAGCTGGTACGGGATTCCGGCAGCATCCAGCAGGCGCACGGCGTTGGTTTTCACGGCCGATCCGCCTTCCGCCGGTATTCGGTCACGGTAATGCTGCGGAACGGTTTGCTATCGGCGACTTCGTAGTCCTTCGACAGCTCAGTCGTCACCGCGCGGTAAGTGGCGTCGTCCGGCGTCGCCGGGTAGCGAACCATCCAGATGCGCTCAGGATGATCGAGCTCGCCGATCCATTCATTGCCCGGAGCATTCACCATCACGCCCAGCGGATGCGGCCCATGGCCGCCCGGCAACCACTCCCGGTAATTCTCGGCCGCAAAATATCCTACCGGCAAGTAATAGAGGACGCGGTCCGCCGGATTGGCCTTCGCTATCAGGTAACCGGCCACGCCTCGCCAGTCCTCGCGCACGTGGGTGTAGGAAACGATGGTGAAAGCCAGTGACATCACCATGAGTGCCGCTATCACGCTGTGCCGCAGACGCGCCCCACGGACTCGCTCCGCTCCCGCGGCCACCATTAGCAACCAGCCGGGCAGGCAAATGATGAGAAAGCGATGGAAGAAAATTGGCCGATCAAGCGAAATGAGCAGCGACAGCACAATCGGCGAGAAGGTGCCACTCGCGATCAGGACGTAATGCCAGAACACCAGATCATGCGCCTGGCGAAGCGCTGCCATCTTTCGCCAGCAAAGAACAATGAGCACGAACTCCAACACCATGAGCACAGCGCCGACGCCTTTGCCGCTCTCCGCCGCCAGAAACGTAAAGACGTGATACACCTCCAGCCACGACGGGGCGGGCACCCAGGCGATGTGGCCGACATCCTGAATGTGGACCATCCACACCACCGGCGCGCCCAGGATCGCGACGACCGCTGCCATCAGCGCCAGCTTTCGCCACGGGCGCCGCTCCGCCGGCAGCGCCGGTAACGACAGAACATGCGCCGCCACCGCCAGCGCTCCGAAATAGTGGCAATACAGCATCGCCCCAGCAGCCACACCGTATACCCACGCGTTTCTCCAGGTCGGCTGGTCGGCGAAACGCACCAGCCAATACGTGGCCACGATTACCGCCAGCACCAGCAGGCTGTAACCGCGCGCCTCCTGCGAATACACCACCGCGCATGAGCTCAGCGCGAAAATCCATGTCGCCACCACTGCCGTGTTTCTGCCCAGCAGCCGCCGCGCCAGCAGGTAAAAGCAGGGGATGGAAATCACTCCCGGTATCACCGACAGCATTCGCACCGTGGCTTCGCCATAACCGAAATGCAGCCAGGGATGCAGCAGCAGGTAATACAGCGCCATGTTGCCTTCGCGCCGCCACAGAAAGTCGCGAAACACCGCACCGTGCGAGCTGGCGATGACCACGCTGGCGATTTCATCCAGCCAGAAACTCTTGCGTCCCAGGTTCAGCAGCCGCAGCACGGCGCCGACGAACGTAATGGTCCAGGGGGATTCGAAGATTCGCGCCGAAAGCGATGCCGGCTGCAGCGGGCGATGGCCGCTCCTGTCCGCAGTGGCGTTGGACGCGACGGAGAGCATTGCTGAGAACTATAGCAGTGAAAGAAAACCTAGCGGCGATGCCCGAGAATGCCGAGAATTTCCTGCAGCCCCTGGCGCACTTTCTTCAAGCTTGCCTTGGAAGAACTCTTGGGGAACGGCAATGCATCCTGCCGTTGCGTGGGCTTGGCCTCCGCCTTCAAATGCTGGCGCGCCCCCGCAATGGTGAAGCCCTGATCGTAGAGCAGCTTCTTGATGCGCAGCACGTATTCCACGTCGCGCTGGCGGTACATTCGCTGGCCCGTGCTGCTCTTCACCGGTTTCAGTTGCGGGAACTCGGTTTCCCAGAAGCGCAGCACGTAGGCGGGAAGACGGCAAAGCTTGGAAACTTCGCCGATGCGGAAATAGAGCTTGTCGGGAATGATGGGATCGGAGGCGCTGGCGGCCTTGCGGCTTTTCTTTTTCTCAGCACTCATCCGCTGCACCAGGTCCGCCCGGCAGTGCGCGGGCGGGAGATTTCCGACTGAGCAGTTGTAACATACCAGCGCGGCTTCGTGCAGCCCTGTTGATGCAAACGCCACGCCTGCATCTGTTCACGCATGCATCTGTTAAGGTGCCCAGTCCGCTCGAATCCTTTGCCCCCAGTCCGGCCGAATGCGAGCGCCGGAGGCGCGCCATAGTCTGGCATTCGTGCGAACTCGACATTGGCGCAGGCGCATGGGTTAAGTCGCGGCGCGGGCGCGCAAATTCGGCACCGGCGCGAGTTCGGCGAAATGCTTGGACGGCGAATCCACCGCTGCAGCGGCAGCGTCCAACCTGCGACAATCCAGGAGCTTCCCGGCTTGAACCCACAACCGCCCGCGAATTCCTAGTTCCTAACCACGAGTCCCTAGCCCATAGCCACTAGTCCCTGAACCTCTATTTTTTCTCCGGCGGAATCTTGCTCCCGTTAATTTCGTTATAGCTGTTGTCGAAGGTCCAGATGCCGGTCTTGCCAGTGTCGGAGGTGTAAGTCACCTTGTGCCCCATGGGCAGCATGTAGGGGCCGAGCTGGCGGAAATCGCTGAACGTCTCCTCGATGGTGAAGGTGGCGTTGGGGGTCGAACTCAGTTGTCCCATGCCCTTCATGCGCGACTTGGCGCCGGCCTGCATTTCCGACGGCACGAAGACGGTGTACACGGTCTTGATGTGGCGGAAGTTTTCCGTGTTGAAGTAGAGCTTGGCGCGAAAATTCTTGTCGCTCTGCTCCGGCTGGTACACCAGTTCGTGCGCGTTTACGCCGTCAATTTTCTTCACGCCGGAATAGTTCAGCTTGCCGCCGCGCAGCTTGGGATCGTTCAGCAGCCAGGAGGTGGTGTCCACGCCGCCGAACAGGCCGTAGCTGAAGATGCCGGGCTGCATCACGATCAGCTCGCCGAACATGCTGCGATTGCCGGCGCTGTCTTTCGACACCAGAACGTTCTTGCCGTCGAAGACCACGGTGTCGCCGGTGTAACGCGGATTGTTGTACTTGGTTTCGAAGCGCATCTTGTTGCCTTGCGAGGCCAGCATGCCGGTGCCGTCGCCGGTTACGCCCCCGTTGCTGGCGCCGAGCGTGGACTTGCCGGTGATCTGCAAACCCTGCAATTTGGCGCGCGCCTCAGGCGTACCTACCGAGGCCAGGTTTTTGCTGACGATGTCTTCGGCTTTGACTTTGGCTTCTTCGCTGTAGAGGGTGAACGAGGTGAGCAGGAGAGCAAGCAAAACAAGTGGTTTCAAGGCGGACTCCAGGAAATGCGCAGAAATTGTAACGCAGCAATGCAAGGGGCGCGGTGCGCGATGAACATGGACGGCGTGATTTAGCGCGGAGGCCTGAAGTCCTCCGCGGGATGACAAATCAACACCGGCGCCGAACGGCACGGCTGAAGACATTGCCGGTATAGAGTTGCCGATTCCCACACATCCGAAACCCCCGGGTGTGTGGGGCACCCAGATTTTCTGGGTCACACGAAAGCCGTGTCACTGACAACCGACAACTGACAACTGCGGTTACGCCTGCTGGCGGGACCGGATTTCGATGAACACGTTGATCAGCGAGACCGCCGCGGGGGTGACGCCAGGGATGCGGCTGGCCTGGCCGAGGGTGCGCGGACGCACACGGCTCAGCTTTTCGTTCATCTCGCGCGAGAGGCCGCTGACCTTGCCGTAGTCGAACCAGTCGGGAATCAGCCGCTGCTCCGACTTCTTCAGCCGCTCGATGGACTTGCTCTGCTGGTCGAGGTAGCCGGAGTACTTGATTTCGGTCTCGACCGACTTCAGTTCGTTGCGGACAGCAGTGGCCAGGAAAGAAGTTGTCCGTTGTCCGTTGTCGGTTGTCGCTGCGCCTGGCGAGAGATTTTCGCCGGCAACCGACAACTGACAACCGACAACTGCTTCGCGCTCGAAGAATGTCGGCATTAGCGTCGCCAAGATCGGCGCCAGCATGTCAATCTGCACCTCGGGACGCTTCAATAGTTGCGACAGCGTGGATCCCGCGCTTCTGGCTTCGTTCAGGAGGTCGAGCATTCGCGAGGCGGCAACGTCTTCACGGACAACGGACAACTGACAACGGACAACCTCCTCGTTGACGCGGGTCTTCTCCAGCACCTCGCGCATGCCCTTCATGCGCTCCTGCTTGGCCAGATAGTCCTGCCACGCGGCGTCGTTGATCAGGCCGATGCGCCGTCCGTGCGGCGTCAAGCCGGCGGTCGGCGTTATCAATGCGCAGGTGCAGTCGAAACTCCGCGCGCGAGGTGAACATGCGGTAAGGCTCGTTGGTTCCCTTGCTGATGAGGTCGTCGATCAGGATGGCGGTGTAGGCCTCGGTGCGGTCGAGAATCAGCGGCGGCTCGCCCTTCACCTTCAGCGCGGCGTTGATGCCCGCCATGATGCCCTGGCACGCCGCCTCTTCGTAGCCACTGGTGCCGTTGATCTGCCCGGCGAGAAAGAGGCCGGCGATCTTGCGCGTCTCGAGCGTGCGCTCCAACTCGGTGGGGTCAATGGAGTCGTACTCGATGGCGTAGCCGGGGCGCAGCATCTCCGCCGACTCCAGGCCGGGCACCGACTTGATGACCGCCAACTGCACGTCAATCGGCATCGAGGTGCTCATGCCGTTGACGTAAATCTCGTGCGTGTTCAGGCCCTCGGGCTCGAGGAAGAGCTGGTGGGTTTCCTTGTCGGGAAACTTGACCACCTTATCTTCGATCGAGGGACAATATCGTGGTCCGATACTTTGAATTTGCCCGCTGTACATGGGCGAGCGGTGCACGTTCTCGCGCAGGATGCGGTGCGTTTCGGCGGTGGTGAAGGCGATGTAGCACGGCACCTGCTTATCGTGATGAGCCACGCGGCGAGTGCGGAAGCTGAAGGGCGTGGGATCGGCGTCGCCGGGCTGCACCGTGAACTTCGACCAGTCAATGCTGCGGCCGTCGAGGCGCGGCGGAGTGCCGGTCTTCAGGCGGCAGCCGCGCAGGCCCAGCGCTTTCAGGGCTTCGCCCAGCAGCACGGCGTTGGGCTCGCCGCTGCGTCCGGCGGGATACTGCTGCTCGCCGCAATGGATGAGCCCGTTGAGGAAGGTGCCGGTGGTGATGATGACAGCGCGCGCAGCCGACGGTGCGGCCGTCGCGAAGGACGACACCAGTTGTCCGTTGTCCGTTGTCCGTTGTCGGTGGCGCAGAATCGGTTTCACTGACAACTGACAACGGACAACTGACAACCAGATTCACGACTTCTGCTTGCTTGATATGCAGTTTGGGCTCGGCCTCGAGCACCTGGCGCATCTTCAGCCGATACTGCTGCTTGTCGCACTGGGCGCGCGGCGACCACACCGCCGGGCCGCGCGAAGTATTCAGCAGGCGAAACTGGATGCCCACGGCGTCGGTGACCTCGCCCATGATGCCGCCGAGGGCGTCCACCTCGCGCACCAGGTGGCCCTTGGCAATGCCGCCGATGGCGGGATTGCAAGACATCTGCGCGATCAGGTCCACGTTGAGGGTGAATAGCGCGGTCTTCAGGCCCATGCGGGCGCAGGCCACCGCGGCCTCGCAACCGGCATGTCCGGCGCCGACCACCACGATGTCGTAGGATTCGTTGAATTGCTGCAAAAGAGGGAATACCCCAGAGGGCCACCTAAGCGGCCGATGTGCTGATTGTAGCAAGTCAGGAGTAGACAGCGCGGTTGAGAAGCTGGATGAGGTTTTGGGTAGAGCGGACCTTCACGTCCGCGTCCGGCGATCCTATATTCTCCGAGCCGGTTTCAGCCGGCGGCACGCTCCGGAAATAATCTTGCAGATGTGGCGTCGGCTTAAAGCCAATTCGCGATGGCGGGGAAGCACTGACGCGGCGCTGAAGTGCCGCTCTACCAGGCGCGACACTTGCTATCCCAGGGTGCGGTGGCCGACCTTCTCCATGTCCTCGGGCTTCATGGTCTTCACAATCGCCAGCATTTCCGTCTTGGGGACGTAGAGCACGCCCTCAAATTCCAGTTGCGCCTGGGTGAAAGCGACCTCGGCGAAGTGATTGTCCGACAGGTCGAAGCGGGTGACGGGCAACACCAGCAATCCCGACAGCGAAGGGTTCTTGTTCTCGGCCATGGGCATCAGCAAGCGGTCAAGCGAGGAGTTCTTGATCCACTGATAGCGTATGAAGACTTTGGCGACAACTACGGGGACTTCGGACATGGCGTAAGTGTACAACCGTACGGCGCGCGCGGCTGGCCTGTTTTCGACGGCGCGCATAACAGGGGTAACGTTACTTAAAAGGCCGCCCTTCGCTATTCGCTGATCGCCGTTCGCTCTTCGCTTTTCGCCAGAGGACGGAACAGAACCAACCTGGGTGCCCCGTTCTGGCCCGACTTTGGCCAGGGCGGGGCCTTTTTCAGAGCGAGTGTGGTCGGTTTACGCGTAACGCTTTCACCACCGAGAACACGGAGCGCGGGGAGATTTGGGTGACCACGCCGGTTGCCACGCCGGTTGTTATGGCCTGCGTCTCACACTCATCCCAAGCGAGGGGACGAGTGGGGGCCCCGACCGGTAGAGACCACGGAGGCACGGAGGACACCCAGAACTTTGACCTGAGGGATTTCAGCGCTACGCAGAAAAGGCCCCGCCCTGGCCAAACCCGGGCCAGAACGGGGCACCCAAGTCGGTAAAGAGTCCGAGCCTTGGGTTATGCTGGCGAATGGCGAAGAGCGAATAGCGAACCGTGAGCAGCAGCGAACGGCGAACGGCAACGAACGGCGAACGGCGAAAAGCGTCCTACCCAGTTGTGGCGGTGCCGCCCGTCTCGTATAGTGAAGGCCTTCCCTGGTTCCGAATTTTGTGGGGTGAACGATGACAACTGAACTTTTTCTGCAGGCGCTCGAGGAGCGCATTGGCCGTTACGACCTGCTTTGCCATCCTTATTACAAGGCCTGGAGCGCGGGTGAGCTGACGCGCGAAGACCTGGCGCACTATGCGGCCGACTACTATCCGCACGTGGCCGCCTTCCCGACCTACCTGAGCACGCTGCATGCGCGCATGGACGACGGCGAGCCGCGTCGCGCGGTGCTGCGCAATCTGTGCGGCGAGGAGATTGCCGGGCGTCCGCATAGCGAGCTGTGGCTGGACTTTGCCGAGGGCATGGGTGCCGATCGCGACCAGGTGCGGGCGCAGGAGCCCAAGCCGGAAGTGCGCGAGCTGATGGCGGAGTTCCGTCGCGTCGCCGGCGAATGCTCGCTGGTGGAGGTGCTGGCGGCGTTTTATGCCTACGAGTCGCAGGTGCCGCGGGTGGCGCGCGAGAAGGCGCGCGGACTGACGGAGCGCTATGGCGCCGACCAGGCGACCTGCGGGTATTTCACTCTGCATCAGTACGCCGACGTGGAGCACTCCGACGTGTGGCGCGATCTGATGGAGCAGGAGATCCACGCCCATCCCGAGCAGGCGGAAGGCGCGCTGGCCTCGGCGGAGAAAACCGCGCAGTCGCTGTGGCGCGTGCTGGACGGCATGGAAGCGCGACGCACGGCGGCGGTCGCGTAAGCGGCTCGTCTGTTTCATTCCTTTAAGTCAGAGCGGGGCCCGGCGTCCCGCTCTTTTTGTTTGTGCTTTCACGACCATTCGTTCTCAGCTTCGACTCCCCATGGGTGCCCCGTTCTGCCCATCTTTTGGGCAGGGCGGGGCTTTTCAGTGAGCACGGCCCTCGACACCCGTCAACCATTCACGACTCACCGGAGAAGCCCCGCCTTGGCCAAACCTGGGCCAGAACGGGGCACCCAGGTTTAGGAATCCTGAACGTTCTCTGGCTAAGAGCTAAAAGCTAACAGCTAAAAGCCCGCCGGGATGACAGCGCGCTCGGCTTCCCGCTAGAGTCTCAGCATGGCGAAAACGGTCCCCACAGGCACGCGCGCGGCAGTCGAGCGCCGCGTCGAACATCAGCACACTCTCAATCACTGGAAGCCGGAGCTGCCGCCGGTGCTGTCCACGCCTATCATGATTGCCTGGATGGAGTCCGCCGGCTTCGAAGCCCTGCAGCCGTTTTGTGAAGGCGACGATATCAGCGTCGGCACCTCCATCAACATCGTGCATCGCGCACCGACGGTGGAGGGCGCAGTAGTGAGGTGCGACGCGGTTGTTGAATCCTTTGATGGCCGCTTCTATACCTTGCGGGTGGAGGCGCACAACGGCGACGAGTTGATCGGCGACGGGACCATCGGACGCGCCATCGTCAGCCGCGGCCGCTTTGAAGAGCGCCAGCGGCAGAAGCGGAGGTAGCTTTTAGCTTTTAGTCTTAGCCTTTAGCTCTTAGCTTTTAGCTCTTAGCCTTCCCACGGAGTCACTAGCCACTAGCCACTGACTACGGGCTTCACATTTTGAATCCCGCGTTCAGCGCTGCCCATCACAAAAAGAAGCACGTTATTTCATTCGTGAGGTGAGTTTCATGGCAGCGCGTATTAATTTTGCGAATCCTTCTCTTGGCGTATTGCAGCCCATGCTGCAACTGCAGGAACATGTGAACCAGAGCGGCCTGGAGAAGAATTTGGTGCACCTGATGTACCTGGTGGTGTCGCGCATCAATGGCTGCGCCTATTGCATTGACATGCACTCCAAGGACCTGCGCGCGGAGGGGGAGAGCGACTTGCGCATTGACCTCGTTAGCGTGTGGGACGAGGTCGAGGGCGTTTACAGCGAGCGCGAGCGCGCCGCGTTTGCCTGGGCCGAGTCGGTGACGCGCGTGAGCGAGACCCATGTGCCTGACGCGGTGTTCGAGCGGGTGCGCAAGCAGTTCTCCGAAGAGGAGATGGCCAAGCTGACGCTGGCGCTGGTGGCCATCAATGGCTGGAACCGGCTGTGCATCGGCTTCCGCGCGGAAGCGGGACAGTATCAGCCGAAGCAGAAGGCGGCGTAAAACCGCTGTTCGCCTTCGCCAACGGCGAAAGTGATGGGAACAGAACACGCCGGTGCCCCGTTCTGGCCTTCGTTTGGCCAGGGCGCGGCCTTCGTTTTTCGGGTCGAAAGGTGTCGTCTCCCACGGCGATGAATTCACCACGGAGAACACGGGGCGCACGGAGAAACTTGACTGACCGTGCGGGTTGTTGCGTGTTTTCCGTGACACCAAATTATCGCGAAGTTGAGGAAAGCAGGTCCCTCGACTTCGCTCCGCTACGCTCGGGATGACAATTCATAAAATGTGCGGCCCTCAGGATGACACTTCTTATGTGAGGACGCGACTCTCAGGATGAGACTCGAATCGCAGGTCTTCTGGCTAAGAGCTAAAAGCTAAGAGCCAAAAGCTGCCTCCGCTACAATCGCAGGCATGGCGTTCCGCTTTCAGATTGAGGCGCGCGATGGCGCGGCGCGCGCCGGGCGCATGTTCACGCCGCATGGCGAAGTGCGCACACCTGTGTTCATGCCGGTGGGAACGCTGGGCACGGTGAAAGGCGGTGCCGCAGGACACGCTGGAAGAATTGGGCGTCGAGATCCTGCTCAACAACACCTATCACCTCTACCTGCGGCCGGGCGTGGAGATGGTGCGGCGGCTGGGCGGCGTGCAGAAGTTCATGGCCTGGGACCGGCCCATCCTCACCGATTCCGGCGGCTTCCAGGTATTCAGCCTTAGCGACCTGCGCAAGGTGACGGAAGAGGGCGTGGCCTTCCGCTCGCACCTGGATGGCTCGTCGCATTTCTTCAGCCCGGAGAGCGCGATTGCGGCCGAGATCGGGCTGGGCGCCGACATCATCATGGCGTTTGATGAGTGCACGGAGCATCCGGCTGAATATGCCCGCACCCGCGACTCGATGCACATGACGTTGCGCTGGGCTGAGCGGAGTAAGAAGTATTTCGAGGAACATAAAGAGGAAGTGCCGTGGTTTCGGGGGTCTTCCGGTTCCGATGAAACCCCCCGCTCAAGCCCAAAAGATGGGCTTGAACGGGGCACCCAGGTTTTTTCTAAGTCCGACGAAAATCCTGGAAATTTTCTCAGTTCCGACGAAACCCCCCGCTCAAGCCCAAAAGATGGGCTTGAACGGGGCACCCGGATTTTGTCAGAACGTGACACCCGGGTGGAAACCGGTTCTGTTCAAACCCTGTTCGGCATTGTGCAGGGTGGAATGTTCCCTGACCTGCGGCGGGAGTCGGCGCAGCGGACTGTCGAAATGGATTTTCCCGGCTATGCCATTGGCGGGCTCAGCGTGGGCGAGCCGCGTCCCATGACCTACGAGATGGTGGACAACGCCATCCGTTTCCTGCCGGACGAGAAGCCGCGCTACCTGATGGGCGTGGGAACGCCGGAGGAGATTGTGCACTACGTGGCGGCCGGCGTGGACATGATGGACTGCGTGCTGCCGACGCGGGCGGCGCGTCACGGGCTGCTGTTTACCTCCGAAGGCAAGCTGACCATCAAGAACGCGCGCTATGCCGCCGACGAAGGGCCGCTGGATCCGAAGTGCGGCTGCAAGGTGTGCGCGCGCTATTCGCGGGCCTATCTGCGGCATCTTTATTCCTCCAACGAACTGCTGGCGCAGACGCTGAACACGGTGCACAACCTGGCGTATTACCTTGACACCATGCGTAAGGTGCGGCAAGCTATAGAACTTGGGGAGTTTGCAAGTTTTCTAGCAGGTGTCAGGCCACCGCATCTACCAGCCCAGACCGCGTAAAATCGGAGCGGCTTGGAGACCCCGGAGAGCTGATTTCCTAGCGGCCCATCGCTGACCAGGTCTCGCATCCCGTTAGGCGCAAATTCGCGTCGCCGGGCCCCGGGTTCCGGCAAAAGCGCGATAAAATAGGGTTCAGGGTTCCTCCTGACGTCGCGCCGGTTCGCTGGCCGCTTAACAATCCTGCGCCGCCTCGGGCGGCAGGCAAGTTCAGGTTCCCCAGTTGTCCGTGAGTGCTGTCCCCGCTGGACTCATTGGCTAGTGCGCACTTCGTCCCGGTCGCTGACCGGGAAGGGTGGAAGATTGCGCCGCCATCGGGCCTGCGGCAGACAGCGGCTGTAAGAAAGCTTACGAAACGATGACTACACTGCTCGCGTTATTTGCACCCCTCGGGGCCGGCGGCGGCTCCGGTCCGCTGCTGATCATGGTGGCGGTATTTGCCGTTTTCTACCTTTTGCTGATCATGCCGCAGCAGCGCCGGCAGAAGAAGTGGCAGGCGATGCTGAAGGAGATCAAGGCCGGTGACCGCGTGGTCACCAGCGGCGGCATCACCGGCGCCATCATGTCGGTGAAGGACGACGTCGTGGTATTGCGCGTTCCGCCCGATAATTTGAAGCTCGAAATTGCCCGTTCCGCCATCGTGACTTTGACCACCGCGGAGGAACGTCCCAAGTCTTAATCAGGGAAACCGTCTCTCATGAAGAAGAACCTTCTCCTCAAGACCATTCTCATTGTTGCCGTACTGATCGCGTTTGTGTTCGGGATCTTCGGGATTCCCAGCAGCTTCTCCGGCCAGGGCCTGCTGGCGGCGCTGCAGAAAAACATCCATCTGGGACTCGATCTGAAGGGTGGGACCCACCTGATTCTCCAGGTGCAGGTCAACGACGCCATCAATGCCGATACCAGCCGCTCCGTAGAACGGCTGAAGGAAGCGCTCAAGAGCGCCAACATTCCTTTCGGCGACGTTACTACCTCAACGCAGACGCCAGGCGTCATCGAGATCAAGGGCGTTCCGCCGGAGCAATCAGCCGACCTGCGGCGCATCGTCAACGACCGGCTGCCGGACTTTGACCTGACGTCTGGTGCGCAGAACACCTGGACCGCCACTATGAAGACCTCGGTGGCCAACGATACCCGCAAAAAGGCGGTACAGCAGGCTATCGAGACCATCCGCAACCGAATTGACCAGCTTGGCGTCTCCGAACCGGTGATTCAGGAGCACGGACTGGGCGATTACCAGATTCTGGTGCAGCTCCCCGGCGTAGATGATCCGGCGCGCGTGAAAGAAATCATGCAGTCCACCGCCATGCTGGAAATCCGGCAGGCGCTGGGCGGTCCGTTTCCCTCGCAGGATGCGGCATTGCAGGCCAGCGGCGGCGTGCTGCCTGCGGATGCCATCCTGATGCCCGGCAAGAACATGAGCGCCTCGGGAGAGAGCAGCAGCGGTGCTGACGTGTATTACCTGATCAGCCGTGCGGCTGCCGTCAGCGGCGGCGATTTGCGCTCGGCGGCCGCCGACCATGACGAGAACGGCCGTCCGGATGTGGGCTTCACCCTGACCGGCGATGGCGGCAAGCGCTTTGCGGCCTTTACCGGCTCCCATGTCGGCGAAAAGCTGGCCGTGGTGCTGGACAACAAGGTCATGGAAGTGGCCACCATCCAGGAGCAGATCCACGATCAAGGCCGCATTACCGGCGGCTTCAGCGAAGACGCCGCGCGCGACCTGGCGCTGACGCTGCGTTCCGGCGCTTTGCCGGCCGGCATCAAGTACCTGCAGGAAGTCACGGTCGGTCCCTCGCTGGGCGCCGACTCCATTCGCCAGGGCGTGCGTGCCGCCATTATCGGCATGCTGGCCGTCATGATCTTCATGCTGGTCTATTACCGGGCGGCAGGCATCAATGCTGACCTGGCGTTGTTCCTGAACCTGGTGATCCTGCTGGGATTCCTGGGTTTCAGCGGAGCGACGCTGACTTTGCCGGGAATTGCGGGTGTGATTCTTACCGTCGGTATGGGCGTGGATTCCAACGTCCTCATCTTTGAGCGCATACGCGAGGAGTTGAGGCACGGGAAGACGCCGCCATCGGCGGTGGAGCAGGGATTCGGCCATGCCTGGACCACGATTCTGGATACCCACGTGACCACCATCGTCTCGGCCGTCATCCTGTTCCTTTTCGGAACCGGTCCGGTCAGGGGATTCGCCGTGACGCTGAGTATCGGCTTGCTGGCGAACCTGTTCACGGCCGTGTTCGTGTCGCGCGTGATCTTCGACGCCATTTTGAATCGCCATCAGCGTGGCGAAGCGTTGAGTATTTAAGAAATGATTACCACAGAGACACAGAGGCACAGAGAAGAAGAAATAAAAGCTCTGTGTCTCCGTGTCTCTGTGGTGAAACAGATTCGCAATTACAAGTTCTAGCAAGGGGCTTGCGGTGGAGTTATTTCGGAATACCAATATCGATTTCCTGGGCAAGAAGTGGTACTTCCTTGCCTTCTCTCTGGTCTTCAGCGTCGCCGGACTGCTGTCCATCTTCTTCTGGCACGGCATCCCGCTGGGCGTCGAGTTCCGTGGCGGCACCCTGGTGTACGTGAAGTTCGCGCAGGCGCCGAACCTGGACCAGATTCGCAGCCAGATGGACCACGCCGGCCTGAAGGATCCCAAGATCCAGAACTTCGGCCCCGCCTCCGACCACGAGGTGCTGGTGGACCTGGGCATGAAGGAGACCAGCGAAGCTGCGCTGGACCAGGGCAAGAACACCATCATCCACGCGCTGGAGCCGGCGGCAGTTGCCGGCAAACAGGACTTGAACAACACCGGCTCCGCCAGCCTGGCGGACTACCTGCTGCAGAAAGATCCGATGCACATGGGCGTGGACGCGTCGCAGCAGTACACCGCCATGGCGCAGAAGATTGAAGACTTCCGCAACAAGGAGCGCGGCGGTCTGCTCAGCTCGGTGGACGAGCTGCGCGGCGTGGCGCCTCCGGAGGTTGTCAGCTCGCTGAACGAGGGCTTCTTCACCGGCAACTTCGTGGTTCGCAACGTGGAAATCGTTGGCCCGCAGGTCGGTTCGCAGCTTCGGCACCAGGCCATCATGGCGACGCTCTATTCGCTGGCCGGCATGCTGGTGTATCTGTGGTTCCGTTTTGAACTGATTTACGGCATTGGCGCGGTGGTCGCCTGCTTCCACGACACCATTATTACGGTCGGCTTCTTCTCGCTGCTGGACAAGGAAATCAGCCTGACGGTAATCGCTGCCATCCTGACGCTCATCGGCTACTCCATGAACGACACCATCGTGGTGTACGACCGTATCCGCGAGAACATTAAGCTGTTGCGGAAGGACCGGCTGGCTGACATTGTCAACAAGAGCATCAACCAGACCCTGAGCCGGACCATCCTGACTTCGGGGCTTACTTTCCTGACCGTACTTTCGCTGTATGCTTTCGGCGGAGAAGTCCTGCGGGGCTTCTCGCTGGCGCTGGTCATCGGCATCCTGATCGGGACGTATTCCTCGATCGCGGTGGCCGCGCCCATGCTGGTTTCGTATCAGGAATGGCGGGCGCGCAAGGCGGGACAGGCGTTGGCGCGCAATGTTGCCGGGGAGCGGCGGGAGAAGGTAAAGGCCTAGGAGGCAATTCGGTCGCAGTGCAGGAATCTTCGCCGCGGGATGCACTCCGCTTCCAACTTGCATCCCAAGGTGTATACTTCGGGACGCTGTTTTTCCCACAGCCGAGCCCACGGCTGCGGTCGCATTGCCGGAGAGAAGAATTACGGCGCCACTCTCGCTTCACGGGAGCAAAATCCGGGAACCCGGTGTCTAAGTAATCAAAGCGTTCGACGGAGAACAGGCTATGTTCGAAGACAGCCTCATGGAATCTGGGGGCAGGCTCAAGACCAAGCGCGGCGCGACCACCGCAGTTTCTTTCATCATTCAGATTTGTCTGGTCGGTGTGCTGGTCTTATTGCCATTGATCTTTACCGAGGCCCTGCCGAATCAACAAGTAATGTCGTTTCTGACGGCCCCGCCGCCGCCACCCCCGCCACCCCCACCTCCTGCCGCACCGCTGAAGGTGGTCAAAATCCAGACCGAGCTGGACAACGGCCAGTTGCGCACTCCGACGGCGATTCCCAAAAAGATCCAGATGATTAAGGAAGATGAAGCGCCCCCGAGCACCGGCGTTGCCGGCGTGGTGGGCGGCGTTCCCGGAGGCGTTCCCGGAGGCAGTATGGGCGGCGTGCTGGGTGGCGTGTTGAGCTCCACTCCGGTGGCCGTGCCCAAAGTGGCGACCCCGCAGCGTGTGCGCGTGTCTTCCGGCGTTTCCCAGGGACTTCTGGTTCACAAGGTCCAGCCCCTGTATCCCGCATTGGCCAAGACCGCTCATATCCAGGGCACCGTGGTCATCCAGGCGGTCATCGGCAAGGACGGCACCATTACCAACCTGCACGTCGTCAGCGGTCCACCGATGCTGATCCAGTCGGCCATGGAGGCGGTGAAGCAGTGGCGCTATAAGCCGTATTACCTGAACGGCGAGGCGGTCGAGGTGGACACCACCATCAACGTGAATTTCAGCCTGTCGGGCGGCTAGACCGCTTGAGCGCGGCTGAAAGGTGCATCTAACTTCGTGCCGGCGCGGTGGAAACCACGCCCTGCGAGTTCGGCCTTGAATTTCCGATTTGCACACTGCCTTCGGGCAGTCGTCCCTGGGGGAGACGCAAGACCCCCGAAGTTCGAATCACCGGCAGTAACCGCAGTGCTGCTGTAACGAAAGTTCCTGAGGAGGGAAATTCGACTCATGTTGCTAGCAAACCTTGCCACCTACACCCTCAGCCACGTTTACATGGCTGCCGCCTGGATCTTCCAGGATAGCGGCGGCGTGGGTTGGGACCCTGTCTCGCTGTGGAAACAGATGGGACTTCTGGCGAAGATCGTCGTCGTCATCCTGTTCATCATGTCTGGATGGTCCATCGGCGTGATGATTGACCGTGCCATGGCCTTCAGTGCTGCCCGCAAGCAGTCGCGCGCGTTCGCTCCCGCAGTTGCCGGAGCCCTGCGCGAAGGCAAGATCGACGAAGCGATCAAGGTCGCCGAGCGCAACAAGAAGAGCCACCTAGCCAAGGTAGTCACCGCCGGCCTGCAGGAATTCAAGGCCCACGGCGATTCTCCTGACATTCCGGGCGAGCAGATCGAAGCCTCCAAACGCGCATTGGAGCGCGCCGAAGCCATCGTGCATGCCGAATTGAAGCGCGGGCTGGGCGGACTGGCCACCATCGGCGCCACTGCTCCGTTCGTCGGACTGTTCGGCACCGTAGTCGGCATTCTGAACGCTTTCCGCGAAATTCAGTCGCAGAAGGCCACCGGTCTGGGCGCCGTCGCCGGCGGTATTTCCGAAGCCCTGGTGACCACCGCCGTCGGTCTGTTCGTCGCCATCCCGGCCGTGATGATGTTCAACTACTTCACCGGCAAAGTGGAAGCCTTCGACGTGGAAATGGACAACAGCTCCAGCGAGCTGATTGACTACTTCCTGAAAAAGCGTCAGGTGCGCCGTTAAACTGCTGCGACAGTCCCGCCTGGCGGGACCGAATCGGCAGAATGACGGGAGGCGAACTTTATGGCAATCGTAGTACGCAACGAAGGCGCGAAGATCAGTTCGGCCATCAACGTCACGCCCATGTGCGACGTGATGCTGGTGTTGCTGATCATCTTCATGGTCATCACTCCCATGTTGCAGAAAGGGCAGAGCGTGGACATGGCCAGGGTGAATAACCCTACGCCGATGCCTGACGCCGACAAGGAAGACGCCCTGCTGGTGGCAGTGATGCGCGACGGTACCATCTTCTTCGGCACTGACAAGGTGTCGGCCGACCAGCTCGCGACCAAGGTCCGGGACCGGCTGGCCAACAAGGTGGACAAGCGCGTTTTCATCAAGGCGGACGCCCGCGCCAAGTACGGCAGCGTGGTGGATGTGGTGGACAACATCCGCTCCGCGGGCGTGGACGATGTCGGTCTGCTGACCGAACAGCGAACCGTCGGGCCGCAAGACAAGAAGCCGCCGAAACCCGCAGCCGCGGGCGCCGGGGCGCAGTAAAGGGAGTAATTTATGTCGATGAACGTCGGGTCCGGTGGCGGCGGACCCTCTGCTGACATCAACATTACGCCGCTGATTGACGTGCTGCTGGTGCTGCTCATCATCTTCATGGTGATCACGCCGCTGACCCCCAAGGGATTGGACGCCCTGGTGCCCCAGCCCCCCAAGGACCAGCAGAAGCAGCCGCCGCCCAGTGATCGCACCATCGTGGTGCAGGTCATCAAAAGCGGCACCGACAAGCCCGCGCTCAAGATCAACCAGGACGATGTGACCTGGGAGACCTTGCAGGACCGGCTGACCGACATCTTCAAGACCCGCGCTGAAAAGGTCATGTTCGTGAAGGGCGATAACGACATTCCCTTTGACGACGTGGCCCAGGTCATTGATATCGGCCATGCCGCAGGCGTGGACAAGATCGGGTTAATCACGGCCAAGATCGAGGCGGGCCAATAAGCGTCCGCCGGCAATAACGTGGTTCGGAAAATCTCCTCCTTCCGGAACAGCGGGGGTCCGCCATGGCGGGTCCCCGCAACTCCTCGGGAGCCGGACATCCGCAACGGAGAGTGATATCAAACATGAACAAAAGCGGACGCCTACTTATCCTGCTTGCAGTCCTGCTTGCGATGTTCTCAACCGTGGGTTGCAACAAGTTGAGAGCCCGCGATCAGCTCAACAAGGGCGTGCAGTCCTATAAGAACGCGCAGTATGAAGACGCCATTGAACATTTCAAGAACGCCGTATCCTACGATCCCAGCCTGATCAACGCCCGTCTTTATCTGGCCACGGCTTATTTCCAGCAATACATCCCGGGGGCCGACTCGCCCGACAATAACCGCTTCGCCGAAGAGGCCATTGCCGAATTCCAGAAGGTGCTCGACCTCAATCCTTCCAAGGAATCGCAGGTCCACAGCCTGAAGGGCATCGCCTCGCTGTACTTCCAGATGAAAAAGTTCGACAAGGCGAAGGAATATTACGAGAAGGTGATCGCGCTGGATCCCAACGATCCCGAAACCTACTACTCCATCGCCGTCATTGACTGGACGCAGTCCTATCAGCCGCGCATGGAAGAGCGCGCCAAGCTGGGCCTGAAGCCCACCGAGGACGCCAAGAAGAAGGATTGCGAAGACCTGCTGAAGGTCATTACTCCCAATGAGCCCATCGTGCAGGACGGCATCCAGAAGCTGAACAAGGCGCTGGAACTGCGTCCTGACTACGACGACGCCATGGCCTACCTGAACTTGTTGTATCGCGAGCAGGCCGACATGGATTGCGCCAATCCCGACCAGCGCAAGACCGACCTGAAGACGGCGGACGACTGGGTGGACAAGACCATGGCCACCAAGAAGCAGAAGCTCGAAAAGGCCGGCCCGACGGGTATCGTGACCACCGAAGAAACCAAGTAGCCTGACTTTGAAAGGCCGACAAAGGCCGGCCCTAATTGCTCACGCCCCTCGCATCGCGAGGGGCGTGTTATTTGTGCGAAGTGAAGCGGCGCTCTGATCCCGGTGCCGCGCGAATGAAACCTGGGTGCCCCGTTCTAGCCTTCGTTTGGCTAGGGCGGGGCCTTTGTTTAGCAGGTCGAGATTTATCGTTTCCCAGAGTCTTGCCCGTCACACAAAACCCGTGCGTATTCCTTCAAGATGGGTTAATGCGCCATCTGATACAGCCGGACCATCTCGATCAGCACCACGAAGATTCCCATGCCGAAATAGAAATTCCGGAAGGTCTCGCGGCTACAGGCGGGAGGAAACGGCACCCCGCGCTCGCGGAAGGCCAGCACCAGCGATTGTTCGCGATCGCAGATGAAGTCCGCAATTTTCTGATGAAACCCGGCGATCAGCAGGCCAAGAAGAAGTCGCGCAATTTCAATTGCCATGCTCCTATCCTAAGTCTTTTTGCCCAACCCTCGAATACATAGAAAACCTTAGCCGCTAACCTTCGTAACCCGCGGGTGGGGCCGGCATGGCACGGTGCGGTTGCGTGCTAAAATCGCAACAGTCCCGCTCCATGAATTCCGACCTGAAAAACCTGATTGACCTGCAGGAGATTGACCTCCAGGTTGCCGCCCTGAAGGCCGAAGTGGCCGCGCTGCCTAAAGAGGTAGCGCAGATCGAGGCCAAGCTGGCCGGCTCCAGAAGCAGGGTCGAGACGGCGCAGGCGGCGATCAAGGCTGACGACACCGCCAAGCGCCAATACGAATCTGAGATCCAGGACCAGCAGCAGAAGATCAGCAAATACCGCAACCAGTCGCTGAACGTCAAAACCAACCAGGAGTACAAGGCGCTGCTCAGCGAGATTGAGCAGGCGGAGACGGTCATCCGCGGACTGGAAGACAAGATCCTGGAGATCATGGTTGCCGCCGACGCGCGCAAGGACACGCTGAAGCAGGCCGAGGCGGCGCTGAAGGCCGATAGCGCTGAGAACGAGAAGGAAAAAGAGCACGCCCGCAGCCAGACCGCCGAGGACGAGGCTAAGCTGGCGGAGTTGAATGTACAACGCCAGCAATTGCGCTCTACCGTCGGCGAAGAGTCGCTGACCCACTACGATCGGGTGCTGAAGCTGCGCGGCTCGGCGATTTCGGCGGTGCACGAAGATGAGAGCTGCTCCGCCTGTCGCGTCCGCCTGCGCCCGCAGGTCTTCCAGGACGTGATGACCAACGAGCAGATTGTGACCTGCTTCTACTGCAATCGCATCCTGTATTACATCCCGCCGCCGCCCAAGCCGCCGGAGGAAGAAGTGAAGAAGCCGAAAGCCAAGGCTCGCCGCGCGCATGCCCAGGCAGAAGCGCCGGCGGAAGAAGCACAGAGCGATTCGGCGCCTCAGAACGATGCGCCCGAAGCGCAGTCCGAAGCGGCGGAGGCCACTCCGGCCGACGAACCCGCCAACCAGTCCTGATTCGCCCGTCTTTGAAAGGGCGCGGCTTCACCGGCCGCTGAAAAACTCTGTTTTGGCGAGGTGTTGCCGAGGCATGAGTAAGGGCACAACTTCAGTTGTGCCGAAAAGCCCTTTACTTTTGTCATCCCGAACCGACTTTAGTCGGTGAGGGATCTGCTTTTCCCGACTTTTTCAGCGGCCTGTCTTAGTCGTGCCGAAAAGCCCTTTAAATTTGTCGTCACGAACGGGCTTCAGCCCGTGGAGGATCTGCTTTTCCTCTGAGGTGCGACTTAGTCTAGTCCGGCGACATATGCCATCCCCGACGGGACTCGCAATCGGAGGGGGACGCGATCTCCGCAACGCTGAAGCGTTGCTTCCCTCGCATAAATGCGGGGGCTTCCACCATAAAAAGAAGTTATAAGAAAAAGAGGCCACCAGCAGTCCCGCTCGACGAAGTGGCGGCCTCATGGCGCGATGAAGGTACCTTACCGTTATCCGAAAAATATTGCTTTTGCGAATTTGCGTTCCATTCCAGATTTGTGACGTTTCTGTGACGAACCCGAAGAGTTACGGCATCAGGCTGAGACCAGGACGGTGAAACTCGCCTAACTTGCCGCCCGCGTGCAAGTTACTCCGGAGCACGCTTTTCCCCCCCGCCTGTTAAACTTTCTCCGCATATTCTTCGTACGGAGACACTGTGAAGACACGTCTTGCTGTTCTCGCTCTCCTGCTCTGTTCCGCTTCGTTCCTTTACTCCCAAGCCAGCGCCGCACCCCAGCAATCCGGCGAAAAGAAAGAACTCACCGTGGAAGCCATCTTCAAGTCCGGCCGCGGACAGGGTGGCCCGGAGAACCTGAAGTGGAGTCCCGACGGCGCCAAGGTTTCCTTCGTGGAACGCGACGAAACCGGCCAGCACGGCACCCTGTATTACATTGATGTCGCTACCGGCAAACGCGCGGAGTTGGTAGCCAGCAGCAAGCTGGAGGCGCTGGCCCCGCCCACCAGCGCCATCAAGGACGAGCGCAAGAAGGAAGCGGTGCAGCGCTACGGCGTCGCCGCCTACCATTGGGCGCCCGATTCCAAGAAGCTGCTCTTTGACTCCATGGGCCAGCTCTGGCTCTACAGCCTGGACAGCGGCACCGCGCTGCAGCTCACCTCCAGCGCCGACAGCACCTCTGACCCCAAGTTCTCTCCCGATGGCTCGCGTCTGGCCTACTTGCGCAAGCACAATCTCTACGTGCGTCCGCTAGGTCAGAAGAACGAAAAGCAGATCACCAAAGACGGCGACGAGAACCTGCTGAACGGCGAAGTGGACTGGGTCTATGAAGAGGAGCTGTACAGCCGCAGCAATTATTTCTGGTCGCCTGACAGCCGCCAGATCCTGCTGTTGCAGATGAATGAAAAGGACGTGCCCAGCTATCCCATCACCGACTGGATCCCGACGCATCCTACGGTGGACCAGGAAAAATATCCCAAGGCCGGCGATCCTAATCCCGGAGTGCGGCTGGGCGTAATCAACGCCGGTGGCGGCAAAATCAAATGGCTGACTGCGGGCGGCGGCAAGGACGGCAGCCTGAAGCTGGGCGACGATCCCAACGTGTTGATTCCGCGCTTCGGATGGGTCAACGCCAACGTCATCTGGGCGATGGCGCTCAACCGCGTGCAGGACCGCATGGACCTGTACTTCGTGGACGTCAAGAACGGCAAGTCGCAACTCATGATGACCGAGCGCAGCGATGCCTGGATTGACATGCATCCCGAGATGGACTTCCTGCTGCTGAACTCCGGTGACCGCTACCTCTGGACCAGTTGGCGCGACGGCCACAACCATATCTACCTCTACCAGTTCGACAAGCAGAACCCGCTCTCCGGCCCGGCTAAGCTGGTGGCGCAGCTCACTAAGGGCGACTGGGAGGTGGAGAGCATTAACGGCGTGGATGACGCCGCGAACCTGGTGTACTTCAACGCCAATAAGGATGACTGGCGCCAGTCCAACGTGTTCGCCGTAGGGCTGGACGGCCAGAACCTGCAGCGCATCTCCAAGCAGGACGGCTCGCACGAGCCCGATTTCGATCCCAAGAACGCCAAGTATTACGTGGACTTCTACTCTTCCATGCTGAAGCGGCCGGTGCTGTCGCTGTGCAGCGTCGGCGGAAGCTGCAACGAAATCTGGCGGTCGAAGAGTACCGAGGACTTCGGCCTGCTGACGCCGAAGTTTGTGGACTTCAAGGCCGCCGACGGCACCACCACCCTGCAAGGCGTCATCCTGCTACCTACCGGCGGCCCGATGATGAAGGACGGCAAAGCGCCGCTCATCCTGAATCCTTACGGTGGGCCGGGAGTGCAAACCATTCGCGACGGCTGGGGTGAGATGGGCCTGTTCGATCAACTGCTGGCCAAGCAGGGATTCGCCGTGCTGAAGGTGGACAACCGTGGCATGTCCAATCGCGGCAAAGCCTTCGCGCTGCCCATCAAGCACCACTTCGGCCCGACCGAGCTGGCCGACCAGATTGCCGCCACCAAACAGGCGTTGCAGCAGTTCCCGCAGCTTGACCCCAACCGCATCGGCTTCTGGGGATGGAGCTACGGCGGCTACTTCACCCTCTACGCGCTGGAGCACAGCGACATGTTCAAGGGCGGCGTGGCGGTGGCGCCGGTGACCGACTGGCGCAACTACGACACCATCTATACCGAGCGCTACATGGACCTGCCGCAGGTGAACGCCGACGGCTACAAGAACAGCTCGCCGGTGAATGATGCCGCCGAGATGCATGGCAAGCTGCTGGAGGTACACGGCACCAGTGACGACAACGTGCACATGCAGAACACCATCCAGATGGTGAATGCGCTGATCAATGCGGGCAAGCAGTTCCAGTTGATGCTGTATCCGCAGAAGACGCACGGCATCGGCGGCCTGGCCGCGCGGGTGCACCTGTTCACCATGATTGATGATCACTTCCTGGAGATATTGGCGCCGCAGTGAGGAAGTCGCTCTTCGCCATTCGCCATTCGCTTTTCGCCAGAGGGTAGAGCGGGCCTTTCAGGCCCGCGTCCCGGCCCCCTTTTCGAATTGTCATCCCGAACCGACTTTAGTCGGTGAGGGATCTGCTGTTGGCCTGCACCTGCCAATTCGCGCGGATCGTGCCGGTTCACGCGAAAAGCAGATCCTCGTCGGCCTGAAGGCCTCCGCGTGATGACAACACCATCAAGGGGCGTTGTGGCAAGGCCTTTAGCCGGCGGCACAACCTCACGGCGCGAAGTAGCCGGAGATATCCAGCACCAGCTGCGTGGAGCCGGACGCATACGCATCCGTGGTGCCGTTTATGCTGGGCACGATCGCCATATTCGACGTGATCGCGCCGTCCAACGCATTCAACGTCGAGACCAGCGGCTGGTTCTCGCCATCGGGCCACAACGTCAGATAGCCCAGCGCTCCGTTCGGCACTACCGTGGCGTTAAAGACGAAGCCGGCCGCTGAGCCGGGAATCCCGCAAGGACCATCCGAGACTTCCACCGGTTCGCTCAGCTTGCCCCTGAAGGGCTGATGGCTGCCGCTCTGGCGCGTGTCGAGCGTACGGCAGGGCGTGATGGGATAGAACGACAGCCCGCCGGTGCCCGGCGAGGCGAAGTATCCGGTGATGTCGCCCACCAGATTGGTATCGTTACTGGCGTAGGCGGCGATGGCGCCGGAAGCGCCTGCCGCCACAATGGCCGCATTGGCCACCACCGTGCCCGTGGCATCGTTAAGCGTGGAGACGGTAGGCCGCACGCCGCCGGCAGGCCATACCGTCAGATAGCCCAGCCCGCCACTCGGAACTGCCGTGATGTTCATCGCGTAAGCTTGCGCGTCGCTGGGCACGTTGCAGGCGGTCGCACTCAGTATCGGAAATTCGCGCTCCGTACCGGCTTTCAGGGAAGGCCCACCCAGCGAGCCGCTGGCGTTTCGAGTATCGAACACGCGGCAGGGCGGCAGCGGATAAAACTCCAGGCTGCTCCCCGACGCCGGCTCGAAGTAGCCATTCAGGTCGAGCACGACCTGCGCGGTGTTGCTGACATACACGCTCACCGCTCCCTGGTAGCCTGCCGGCACGATGGCGGCGTTGGCCTTGATGCGGCCATCGAGCGAATTCATGGTGGAAACCAGCGGCTGGCTCTGGCCGGTGGGCCATATGGTCAGGTAGCCCAGCGGTCCCTGCGGCACCACGGTAACGTTCAGCGAGAAGGCAGTTGCGCCTGCCGGGAGATTGCACCCGCCGGCCCCGGTCAGGATAAAGTTGCGCGAGCTGCCCCCGGCGATGGGGCCGCCGGATAGCCGTGTGTCCACCAGGCGGCAGGGCGTGGTCAGCGCAAATCGCTGGGCCACTCCGCCTGCTCCTGATGTGCCCGAAACCGCCGACACCGTGCCTGAATAATTGTTGCTCACCAACACCATATTGGTCAGGAAGTTCACGGCGACGCCCAGGGGAAATTGCTGTCCCAACGCCAGCCGGCTCATGGAGTTGGAATTGCCGTCGAGGGCGATGAGCGTATTCGCTCCGGATTCCGGGATATAAATCTGGTTGGTCGCCGCATTCACGCTGATGGCTTCGGGCGAGCCGGTGCCGCTGCCGAGCGCCAGCGTGGTTGTCTGGTTCAGGACGCCGTCAATCACGGTTACGCTGTCGTCGCCAAAGTTGGTGACGTAGATTTTGTTGGTCGAGGCGTTGAGATCAATGGCCAGCGGATAGCTGCCCACCGCCACAGTGGTTGCCGTGAACTGGCTGCCGTCAATCACGCTGACGGAGTCGCTACCGTAGTTCACCACATAAATTTTGTTGGTCACCGGATTGACGGCCAGCGCCGCCGGCGAGCTGCCCACCGTTAGCGACCGTGCCGCCAGGGTGACGCCATCGATCTCGGTGACGCTGTTGCTGCCAAGGTTGGCGACGTAGGCCTTGTTGGTCAGCGCATTCACCGCAACGGCGATCGGATCATTGCCCACCGCGACGTTGGCCGTCACCGTTAAGGTGGCCCCGTCAACCACCGCAACCGTTCCCCGGCTGGCGTTGCTCACGTAGACGCGGTTGGTAGCGGCATTTACCGCAACTCCCGCCGGCACGCCCGGGATGCTGACGGTGGTCACTTGATTGGTGGCGCCGTTGATCACCGACAGCTCGTTGCCGTCGGAGACATAAATGCGGTTGGTGGTGGTATTCACTGCGGCGTCGAACGGCGCATAACCGAGATCAATGGTAGCGGTGGCGAAGGTTGCGCCGTCCACCACGGTCAGGTTGCTGCTGTCCTGGTTGCCGACGTACCACTTGTTGGTGGAGGGATTGCAAACCACTACGTGCGGCCCCATGCCGACGGGAACGGTCGCAATCAGGGTCTGGCCTGCGCTCCGTCCGTAGAGCAATAGCATGCCAAGCCCGAGCCGAAGCAAAGCACGGCCTGGTCGGGGAAGGGCGGGCATACTGATTCCTCCTTGGAGGAGCCGGCGCGAAAGGCACAGGCGAGGCGCGGCGGCAGAGGCTTGTCGTAAGCAGTCCTCATAGGAATTATCGGGCGGCGCGACGTGTGGCCTTAGGCGAGGCGAGAGCTTGAGTCGAAACCCTGGCCCGTGCTGGAACCGAGCCCGAACCCTCCCGATTTGGGCTCCCCCGCCCGGCGTGACTCCGCAACGTCAACACCCCCACTGAGCTTGCCCTCCGGCGCGGCTTCTGTTTGAATTCAGAAACCATTGATTCCGATGCTTCCGGGAGCGTCACCCTGGCGAAACAAATCTTCGCGTGCAAATCCATTGACAAGCTGATCTCCGAATCGGAGGAGCCGGAACATCGGCTGAAGAAAACCCTGGGACCGTGGTCGCTGACCGGTCTGGGCATCGGCGCCGTCATCGGTTCCGGAATCTTCACCGTAGTAGGCACCGCCATCGCGGGGCAGAAGTTCGATACCTCTTCCATCCTCAATGCGCCGCTGGCGGACTACATCGTCCGTCACGCGGCCACTCTGGGACGTCCGGGCGCGGGTCCGGCGCTGTCGGTTTCTCTCCTCCTGGTGGCGATTGTCTGCGCCTTCACCGGTCTGTGCTACGCCGAGCTGGCGAGCATGATTCCCATCGCCGGCAGCGCGTACACCTACACCTACGCCACCATGGGCGAGCTGATCGCGTGGATCATCGGTTGGGACCTGATTCTGGAATATGCCGTCAGCAACATGGCGGTGAGCGTCGGCTTCGCGGCGCACATGGCTGCCACCTTCAGTTGGTTTGGCTGGCATCCCAACTTGCGCTGGATTTCGCCGGCCTACCTGCCCGGCGGCCTGACTGATCTTCAGGGCAACGTGCTTTACGCTCCCGGATGGCACTTCGGCTTTAACATTCCGGCATTTCTTATCGTGATGCTGCTGACGGTGGTGCTGGTGCGCGGCATCCGCGAATCGGCCGAGGCCAACAACATCATGGTGATCCTCAAGATTGCCGCCATCCTGGCCTTCGTATTCGTTGGCATGCGTTTCATCCAGCCCGCCAACTATCATCCCTTCGCGCCGGAAGGCTGGCCGGGGGTGCTGACCGGCGGCTCCATCATTTTCTTTACCTACATCGGCTTCGATTCGGTCTCGACCGCAGCGGAGGAGACGCGCAATCCGCAGCGCGATCTGCCCATCGGCATCATCGCCACCCTGGTGGTCTGTACCGTGCTCTACATCGCAGTGGCCATCGTGCTGACCGGCATTGTGCCGTGGCATTCGCTGATTGACGACGCCGCGCCGGTGGTGAACAGCATGAGCAAGCTGGCGGGCACCAACAAGTCGGCGCTGCTGCACTGGACCGAGCTGGCGGTGCTGTTCGGCGCCATGATGGGCATGATCTCGTCGCTGCTGGTGTTCCAGCTCGGACAGTCGCGAGTCTGGTTCTCGATGTCGCGCGATGGCCTGCTGCCCAAGTGGTTCAGCAACGTGCATCCGCGTTTTCGCACTCCGGCAGTCGCCACCTGGGTCGCCGGCTTCCTGGTCGGCATTCCCGGCGGCATCCTGGATATCGGCACGCTGTCCGACCTGTCGAACATCGGGACGCTGTTTGCCTTTGTGCTGGTCTCGATTGGCGTTATCATCCTGCGGCGCAAGCAGCCGGAGCGTCATCGCGGCTTCCGCGCGCCCGGTGGATTGGCCGCGCCTATCCTCAGCGTGATGTTCTGCGTGCTGCTGATGGCGGGGCTGCCCATCCTGACCTGGATCCGCTTCTTTGTGTGGCTGGCTCTGGGCATGGTGGTGTATTGGTCGTACAGCCGGCATCGCAGCGAATTCAGCCCGCGCATGGCCGGAAAGCGGTAGCGCTGGCGATGGCTGCCTCCGACGATTTCCTGCTCCGGCTTCCCAAGGCTGAGCTGCACCTGCATGTCGAAGGTTCGGTGGACCCTCCCACATTGTCAGAGTTGAGCCGCCGCCATCCCACGCCGCTGCCAACCAGCAACAATCGCTACCGCAACATTGAAGACAGTGGCCGCGTCTTCACCGAAGACGAAGCGCTGGCGCTCTATCAGTACCAGGATTTCACCGGCTTTCTGCTGGCCTTCAAGGCGGTGACCGAGCGGCTGCGCACGGCGGAAGACTACGAGCTGGTCACGTATCGCATGATGCAGAAGCTGGCGGCGCAGAATGTGCGGCACGCCGAGGTGTACATCTCCGCCGGGGTAGTGCAATGGCGCGGGCAGGAATTTGCTCCGCTGTTTGAAGGGGCTGAGCGCGGACGGATTCGCGGCGAGCGCGATTTCGGAATGTCGCTGTACTGGATCTTCGACGCCGTCCGGCACTTCGGCGTGGACGAAGCCCAGCGCGTGGTGGACGAAGCCATCCGGATGAACAAGTCGCGGAAAAACTCTGATTCCGCGACTTTTGTGTCAGGGCACGACTTCAGTCGTGCCGCTAAGCGCTTTATCTCCGATCCTGAGTCGGCTTTAGCCGACGACACTTTCTCTGCCCTCCGCGCTGTTCCGCAACCGCTGAAGGCGAATGCTGTTGCCGGTATCGGAATTGGCGGCGACGAGCGGCGCGCCCGAGCAGTTTCGCGAAGTCTATGAGCACGCCGCCGGACATGGGCTGCGATTGACGGTGCACGCCGGCGAAACCGTCGGCCCGGAATCCATCTGGGGCGCGCTGCGCGAGCTGAAGGCTGATCGCATTGGCCATGGCCTGCACGCGATTGACGATCCCACGCTGGTGCAATACCTGGCCGAGAAGCAGATTCCGGTGGAGATATGCATCACCAGCAACGTGCTGACCGGCTGCTGCGCGCGAGTGGAGGATCATCCGGTGCGCAAGCTGTTCGATGCCGGCGTGCTGGTGACGTTGAACAGCGACGATCCCGACATGTTTCGCACTACGCTAACGCACGAGTATGAGATCGCCCGGCAAACGTTCGGCTTCACCGACGACGAGCTGCGCCATCTAGCCATGAATTCCTTCCGCGCGTCCTTCCTCCCGGAAGAGAAGAAGCGGGAATACCTCAGCCAGTTTTAACGGGTCAGCCATCCGGAGAGCTCAGCCTGCTGATGCCGGCCGCTATTCTTCGCCGGCATGGCCTTCGGACTCAGCCTCCACGTCCTGGCGGGATTGCAGCAGGTATCCGTGAAGCTCTTTGACGGTCGATTGCAGCTCGATGATGATTTGCGAAAGGTCGATCGCGCCCTGTTGGGACACCGCACCGTAACCCCGCATGTAACGTGGAGCAAGTTCGGTGACGGCAATTTCGATGAAGGTGAGATCGACGTGGATGGCGTGGCTGGCCGAGATGCGGGGCTCCTCGGCCGCGAGCGACTGCCGCGCCGCGACTTGCAGAAGCTGCGCCCGAAGCCGGGTTATATAGTCCTCGATGGTCTTTCTTTGCTGGGGAGAGATGTCGCTCACATAGCTGGGAAATACGCTCCTCGAGGAGCTGGCGTTCAGCACCTCTTCGATGTCCGCCAGCAGCTTGTCAATGTGCTTGCAGGTAATCAGCAAGCGGTTGCGCTGGCTGGGACTAAGCGCGATGTCTTCGTCAGGCAAGCGTCATCCTTATGTGCCTCGCGCGGCGCGGAAGGCCGCCAGACGTTCGCGGACGCTCATCACGTGGTGCGGCAGCGGAAGCTTCGAGCCTTCCTCAAGAATCGGGATCAGCTTGTCGAACTCCGGCCCGGAATGCGAACCAGTCAGCGCGATGCGCACCGGATGGAACAGGTCCTTGCCCTTGACGTTGGCCTCCGCCTTCACCTCGTTCATGATGGCTTTGAAGCGCTCCGGCGTGAGCGGTTCGGGATCCCCTTCCACGCGGCGGGCAAAGCCTAGCAGCACATCGTCGGTCTTCGGCGATGCAAGCACGTCCGAGTTCTCCGGCGACTTCACGGCAGCCGCGGCGTCGAAATGGAAGATCAGCGCTGCTCGCTCGGTTAGCTGCTCCAGCTTGTCCACCGAAGGCAGCAACAATGCCAGCACCTTGCCGAACCACGCCCGCGTCGCCGCATCCGGATTTTCCGGCAGCAATCCGCCGCGCACAAAAAACGGCTCCGCCAGCGCCAACACGCGCTCCGGCGAAGCTTCTTTCAGGTAATGCCGGTTCAGCCAGTACAGCTTCTCCATGTCGAAGACGGCCGCCGACGGCGTCACGCGATCCAAGGTGAACTCCCGCTGCAATTCTTCGCTAGAGAAAATCTCGCGCGTGCCGCCGCTGGGTGCCCAGCCCAGCAGCGCCAGGTAGTTCACCAGAGCTTCCGGCAGCACGCCCATGTCGCGAAAGTTGGCGATGGAGGTTGCGCCGTGGCGCTTCGACAGCCGTTCGCGGTCGCTGCCCAGGATGGTGGAGAGGTGCGCGAACTCGGGCGTCGGCCAGCCCAGCGCTTCGTACAGCGCCACCTGCTTGGGCGTATTGGAGAGATGGTCATCGCCGCGGATGACGTGGGTGATCTCCATCAGGCCGTCGTCTACCACCACCACGTAGTTGTATACCGGAATGCCGGTGGAGCGGAGGACGATGGGATCGCTGACCACTTCGTTGGAGAACTCGACGTCGCCATGCACGATGTCGTGAAAGCGAATCGGGTGCTCAGGGATGCGCAGGCGAATCGCCGCCGCTTCACCTGCGGCGCGCCGGCGTTGCGCCTCCTCCGGATCAAGCCCGCGGCACTTGCCGGAATAAATCGGAGGCTGGTGATCGGCCAGCGCCTGCGCGCGGTCGCGCTCCAGTTCGTCCTGTGAGCAGAAACAGAGATAAGCCTTGCCTTCGCGCAGCAGCCGTTCGGCATGCTCGCGGTAAATCTCCAGGCGATCACTCTGGCGATAAGGTCCGTGCGGGCCGCCGGTGTCGGGTCCCTCGTCCCAGTCCAGGCCCAGCCACTTCAGGTCCTCGAGCAACTGGCCTTCAAAGCGCGCTTCGCTGCGTTCCAGGTCGGTGTCCTCGATGCGCAACACCATGGTCCCGCCGGCATGGCGAGCGAACAGCCAGTTGAACAGCGCGGTACGGGCATTGCCGACGTGCAGATGTCCCGTGGGAGAAGGCGCGAAACGGACACGAACTTTAGCGTCGGGGCTCACCCTACGATGGTAGCAAGGATTGTGGAACTGCCAGGAAAGTAAAGTTTCCACCCGGGACGGTCCCGGGTGGAAACGCCCGCCTACTGGGCTGGTTGAGGAGCTCTCAGATGCATAAGTTGAGGTTGAAACTGCGGTTGAGGAGGTGGGGGAGTCTTCAAAGCTGAGCTGAGCTGGTAGGCCACGCCGCATCCCTGGCCGCCGGCGATCGTCGTTCCATAGACGTTGCCGGAGCCATCCACCACGGGCGTGGATTCAGGGAAGCCGCCGTCAGCGCTGCCGGCGAAGGAATACAGCACATTCTGTGTCCAGCCGCTGGGGCTGGGGATAAGCTGGAAGATCACACCCCAGCCAGAGCCGCCGCCTTCCGTGGTGCCGTCGAGGTTGCCGGCTTGATCCAGCACCAGACCAGTGTAGGGATTAGCGCCATCGGTGCTGTCGGTGAAGTTATAGAGCACGTCTTCTTTCCACACATTGGTCAGCATCGGCGGAGCCACAGCGCTAGGTGCGAGCTGAAACACGGTGCCGGCGCCATCGCTGCCGCCGCCGTCGGTGGTGCTGAACAACTGGCCGACGGAGTTGCGCACCAGACCGCCCTGCGGCTGGCCGCCATCGTCGGCACCGGTAAAGCCGTGCAGCACAGTCTCGGTCCAGCCGTTGTTGCCGGGAGTCAGCTTGAACACTACGCCTACGCCGGCAGGTCCGCCCTGGGTCGCAGTGCCGTAAAGGTTGCCGTAGGGATCGAAGATGAGTGGCGCCATCGGCCAGCCACCATCGTCGGTGCCGTTAAAGCTGTAGAGCACGCTCTCGGTCCATCCGCCGGATCCTTTGGCGACCTTGAACACCACGCCGTTGCCGGTGCCGCCGCCTTGCGAGGTAGTGCCATAGAGATTGCCGGCCTGATCGATGATGAGGCCGCTCATCGGGATTGCGCCATCGGTGCCGCCGGTGAAGGTGTAGAGGACGGTCTCCGTCCAGCCGCCTGAGCCTTTGCTGAGTTCGTACACGACGCCGTCGTTGCCGGTGCCGCCGATCGGAGTCACGCCGTAGTAATTGCCAGCCGCGTCCGCGACCAGTCCGACTTCAGGATTGCGGCCGTCGTTGGCGCCGGTGAAGGTGTGCAGCACGGTTTCGGTCCAGACGCCGGAGTTTTGCGTCAACTCAAACGCAGCGCCAGGGTTTTGGCGGCTGCCGTAGGTTGTTCCGAAAAGATTGCCAGACTGATCGGCAACCAGCGTACCATACGGAGCGCAATCATTTCCGCCTTGAAAGGTGTAAAGAACTTTTTCATTGCTGGCCGCGAATGCCATCGCGCCCAGGATGAGGACTGTCAGGGAAACTGCAAAAATTCTGCACTTCATGTACTCGTTACACTCCTTGGAATTGTTGCCTTTTACTGTCCGGCAACAGTTTGGGGTTGGTGTCGCGATAGATTGAGAGCACGACAGACGATCCGCTGATCGTCGGCTTTTTACCGCAAGCTCATGCGGGCAATTCTTCTTCCTTCGTCGCCGCGATCGGCGCGTAAATCCTGCGAATTATCCCGCGAATGGACGAGTGGCGAGGTTTTGGGGATTAATGACCGGGACGCGGACCCTGACCGCAACCCGGCGGACGAGTGCTTAAGTATTGCTTAGCACGAATGCATGGCTCAATTTGATTAAGTGCCGGGTGGAGTCGGAATATCGTCGCCGGTAACCGGATCGCCGCCGTGGCGCCGCATCTCCTGGTAGATGTCTTCCAGCACTTCATGTCTCTCCGCTCCATCGTGCATGCGGGCTACCATTTCCTTCAGCGCCACGTTCAAGACGTGGTAATGATGCAGCTCGCGATAGCGGGGATCGCTGGTGACTTCTTTCCACAGACTGTGTAGAAGGTCCACATCTTCCTGACGCATGCGCGGCGTGTGCGGACCGAGAAAATATTCGTGCTTGGTTCCACCGGGCTCGACCACCACCAGGCGCAGCCGCGGGCGCGGCTCCGGCAGGCGCTCCCAGGCGTCGCCGGTCAGCTTGCCCTGCTCGTCGGCGGTCAGCTTGTTGGAGAGTCCGCAGACGATGACGGAAGACTCCAGCCGCTGCGCCGTGTGCACGATGCCCTCGAAGACGTTGGTAGGCACCACCATCAGCGAAACGTGCTTGCCTTCCTTTTCGGCCACGTCCACCACCTTGGTGAACAGCTGCTGCTCGTACTTCTCGAACAGGTCCTGGCTGTCCACAGCTAGGTTGCCGCTGAAGGCGTGCTCGCGCTGATAAATGCGCGCGGTCATGACCACCACGTCCTGCTTGCTGATGTCGGTCTTGTCCAGTATCTGCTTCAGGTAATAGAGATTGCGCGGATCGCGGATGGCCACCAGGATGTTGCCCGGGCGCACCTCCATGGCCTTCGCATTCAGCTCCTCGGCTGCTCGGCGACGCGGAACTCTTCCAGTTCCGACTCGCCCTGGCGTGCTGGACGGCGTTCATGCGCTCCGAAACGGTGAACACGATAAAGAACACCGCGCTGAACGACACGCCGGCGATGGTGGCCAGCGGCTTGGTGAAGAGGTTGACGAGGGCGGTGGCAAACAGCACAAGCGAGATCAGCGCCACGCCGATGGGCATTTCGACCGAACCGATGTGGATGTTGCCGGGCACCCGGAATTCGCGATCGCCCGGCTCGGTGAAGCGCAGCACCAGCACCGCCAGCGACATGAAGGAGAAGCTCCAGATCACGCCGAAGGCATACAGCGCCGCCAGCAGATAGACGTTGCCGCGGCTGAGCGACGATGGTGAGCAGCTGCAGGCCGGCAATCATGTTGATCACGCCGGTGCGAGGTGCCGAACTTGCTGTGCGGCTTGCGGAACCACGAGCGTCAGCACGCCGTCTTCGACGATGCGGTTGAGCACGCCGTTGGCGCCGACGATGGCCGTGTTCACCGCGCCAGAGAGAATCAGCACGCCCACCAGCACCACAAAGCCCTGGAAGATGAGCCGCAGGCTGTAGGGCCCGACCATGTTCATGGCCAGGCCGCTGATGAGGTTGGCGAAATAATCCGGCCGAACCTTGTCGGGGATGATCATCACCGCGAAGAACGACACCAGCGAGGTGAACAGCAGGCTGTAGATGAAAATGACCAGCTCCGGCCTTCTCCAGGTTCTTCAGCTTGGGATGCTCGATCTCGCGGTTGACCTGGGCCAGCGATTCCTCGCCGCTCATCGCCAGCACCGAGTGGCCGAAGCCGACCAGCAGCAGAACCAGGGCAGCATGGCGAGCCCGGGGAAGTGCGAGTAGCCAGCCCAGCGATTCGTTGTGGTCGCTGGGGAATGGCGGCTGGCGGCCGGCAGCGGCGGCACGGTGGCACTGCCGATCTCCGCGAGCATCGTGATCAGACACCAGATGATCAGCATCACCACCATCACCGTGGTGATCTGCATGATGCGCATCGCCTTTTCGCTGGATTCGTGAATGCCCTGGATGTTCTGCCACCAGAAGTACACGGTGACCGCAACGCCGAACAGCGGCGGCAAAGTAGTCGCCTTGCCAGCCGGTCATGTTGATCGGGTGGCCGACCGTGCTGGAAGGTGTCGTCCACGAATCCCGCCAGGTACTGTCCGGCGGAAACCGCGCTGATCGGGCCGGTCAGCATGTAGTCGAACAGCAGCGCCGAGACCGAGAGCTTCGCCAGCGTGCCGCCCATGCGCCTTCTTGACCACGCGATACACGCCGCCGCGCACGAACATGCTGCTGGACTCGATGTAGAGGGAACGCACCGCGTAGCTGAACAGCATGACCGCCAGCACGAACCAGGGCGCGCTCTTGCCGATGACGTTTTCCGCGTCGCCGCCCACGTAGTAGGCGGAGGAGGCCAGATCGGTGAGCACGATAGCGGCCGCCCGCCAGAAGGAGATAAAGGTCAGCATCACCGTAGTGGCGACAAAGACCTTGATCGCGGGACGCTGCAGGTTCTCAGCTGGCGTGGACATGGAAAAACCCGGATATCTCCGGGCGATGCTCGGCTCCCTTTACCGGCGGGAAGGGTACTAGTGTACTCGTTCGCAGGGGAATCCTCATCCCACGCCGCCTGGCTTCAACAAGTAGCCTTGCGGAATGGCACTGCGAGTTAACGCGGCCTTCATCTGCGGGGAAAAACCTGCTGCCGCAGGCAGCACGGTGGTAAATCCCAACCCTTAAAAGGCTACTCGCCAGCCTGCCGGTCTGTCAGCTACATGAGATGACACAAAAGGGGAATAGGATTTTTCCAATCAGGGAATGTCCGGTAGCGGCGCGATTGAGATCTGGCATGGTTGGCTGCCCGAGCTATTCGCGTTCGGTGAGATAGGTGCGGCTGAGGCGATCGTGCCAGCACAGCGTATCCACGTCCACCAGCGCCCACAGCAATCCCATGCCTAATGACGCGGTGGAGAAGTAGACGGCCATCACGCGCTTGCGGCGCTCGCGTCGGCGTGGCGCTTCGCCTTTGAAGGTCGCGATGCGGAGTTTGGCTAGTCGCATGCCGGCGGTAACACCGCCGTGCATGATGAACAGGTATTCATAGATGGCCCAGAGCAACGGCGGAATGGCTGCAGCCGTCAGCAACAGCGGCTTGCTCAGGATGGGCTGGTGCAGCATGCCGTAGCCGACGGCGGCAAAGGCCGCCGAAGCCAGCAGCACGATGGCGCAATCCACCAGGCCGGCCTGGACGCGCCGCGCCACGCTGACCACGCGGAAGGGCAACTCGATGTGGTCTCGCGAAGGAAGCTGCGCCGCCTGCGCATTGGCTTCAGCGCCGAAGTGCAGGCCGTCCAGGAACGGGGTGTTGGGATATTGGTGTTCTTCGGGGACATCCAGGATGCGCGGCTGCTCGGGAACGATGGGCTCGGCCAGCCATTGCACTACTTCCAGGGCTTGCGTCACCTGTTGCGTGACTTGCTTGGGAAAGGCCAGCACCTTGCGCCGCGGCTTGGGTGCGGGCTTGGGCAGCGGAATTGGCTCCGCCATCGACTCCATCGCCGGAAGCGACGGCTGCTCGGGCTGCCACAGCGGGACCGGTTCAGACCAGGCTTCCCCTGCGGACGCCGGCTCGGGCGCCATCTCCTCCATCATCGGTGGTTCCGGCTGCGGCTCAGGCTCCGCGAACACCTCTGCGATTTCCGGCTCCTGAATCTCTTCGGCAACACTGACGGCGGCCAACGACTCCTCGGTCTCCGGCTCCTCTTCGACCATGACGGGGACGGCCGCCGTGGCTTCGGCTTCCACCGGGAACTGAAGATTCAGAGTATTAGGCCCTTCGCTGCGACGATCGCGCCGGGTGCGGTAGCGCGCCACGCGGGCATGAATCTCCTGCCGCCAGATTTCGGGCTCGCGTTTTGTGGCGTCGGCGATATCGGAACGTAAGCTTGATTCGGTCATGTCGTGGCGCAACCATGTTTCCCGCCATCGCACCGTTGCGAGTACGGGCGGGGCGCTTTCCTGAAACCCTTGCCGGCGAGAGTGGCCGCCGCCAACCTGGCGCAGTTGACGCAAACGCCTTCCAGTCGCCGCGAAGGGCGCAACCAGCGCGGGCCTGGTGGGTTTAGGAGAACTTCCAGAGCTGCGCGATGTTCGAAGCGGCTGGCAATGTTTTGCTCGTTAGGGCGTGACGTGCTACCTTGCAAAGTTCCGCTCAACCTAATCGACCCGGCCAAGGGGACGCAAGCCGCTCGATGACATCCCGCACTCGATTGATTATCACGGCGCTGTTGGCCTGTCATCTGTTTCTGCTACCGGCTGTGTTAACCAGCCAGTTGCGTCCGGCGCAAAGCCCGGCAGCGCAGTCAAATAGCCCGTATTCCGGGTTGTCGAATTTCCCGGAGAATCTGCCCGCCACCGTCGCCAGCGTCACTCCGGTGCTGCCATCGTCTTCCTATGGCTCAGGTATCAGCGTGCGCTCCGACAACGGTCTGGAAGACGTCGCCACCGAGCAACTGATTCGCGAAGAAGTGCAAGCCGGCGACACCACGCAGGAGCAGCAGGGTCCGCCGCGTCCGGCCACCAACGTTGCCTTGGGGCGCGATGAGGTGCTGATTCACGGCGATCAGCAGGAGAAAAATCAGGACATCTACACGGTGCGCGGTCATGCTGAGATCCGCTTCCGCGATTACATCCTGCACGCCGACCAGGCGACCTACGACTCCACTACCGGGCAAATTACTGCTACCGGTCACGTAGTCTTCGATGGCGGCCCGCGTCACGAGCACGTGGTCGGAAGCCACTGCACCTACGACGTCAGCCGCGACACCGGCGTCTTTTACGACGCGACGGGTTCGCTGGGCGTCCAGGTCAAGAACCACACCATGTTCCTGACCTCGTCCACGCCGTTCTTCTTCACCGGTCAGATCATCGACAAGCTCGGTCCCGACCGCTACCGCGTGCACCACGGCTACATCACCTCCTGCCAGTTGCCTAAACCGAAGTGGGAGATGAACTCCAGCACCGCCACCATCGAACTGGGCGAAGAAGCGGTGATGCACCACGCCACTCTGCGCCTGCATGGCATCCCGGTTTTCTACTTCCCCTTCCTCGAACATCCGGTGGACAACCTGGGACGGCAGACCGGCTTCCTGATCCCGGAAATCGGGCAGTCGAACTCGCGCGGTACCATCTTGGGCGACGGCTTCTTCTGGGCCATCAATCGCAGCAACGATGTCACCCTGGGTGCTTACCTGTATTCCGCGCGCGGCTGGGCCCAGACCATGGACCTGCGCTCGCTGGGACAAAAGTACCGCTTTGAAGCAGAGTACTTCGGCGTCATTGACAACAAGGGCTATCCGGGAACGGGACAGAACCAGGGCGGCCAGGAGTTGAAGGTCAACGGCTCGAAAGATTTTGCCCACGGGTTCCGCGGCGTAGTTTCGGTGGACTACCTCAGCTCCTACCTGTTCCGTTTGGCCTTCGGGCAGAGCTTCTCCGAGTCCATCAACTCCGAAGTGCGCTCCAGCGGCTTCCTCAGCAAAAACTGGAACGGCTACGGCTTGGGACTTTTCGTCTCGCGCTACCAGGATTACCAGAGCGAAGCTCCCGGCGATTCGATTGACATCGCACACATCCCCAGCCTGGAATTTTCCACGGTGGAGCGGCCGTTCAGCCGCACCAGCATCGTGTATGCATTCGACGTTGCAGGCGAGGGCGTTTCACGCCACGAGACTGGCTTCGAAACGGCGCCCATCGTGGGCCGCGTGGACGCAAAGCCGTACTTCGCGTGGCCCGGCTTCCTCAAGGGCTGGACCTTGCGTCCCGAAATCGGCGCCCGCGAAACGTACTATTCCCAGCGTCTGGTGGCCACTCCCGGTTCAACCATCGGCATCGCCGTGGACGATAGCATCAATCGCAACGCGGTGAACGGCTCGTTTGAGGTTCGCCCGCCCACGCTGTCGCGCATCTTCGACCACAAGGTGCTGGGGCGGGTGGTGAAACACACCGTCGAGCCTTACGCCAAGTATCGCTACCAGGGCGGGGTGGACAACTTCGCCGAGATCATCCGCTTCGATGGCCGTGACATCCTGGCCGACACCAACGAGATCGAGTATGGTGTGGTCAACCGGTTGTTCGCCAAGAAGTCCACCTCCAACGCCGATTGCTATCGCCATCCCAAGTACAGCTTCCTGGAGCATCTGAACGATACCCCGGAGCAGGCCGCCAAGGCGGCGGCCGCCGCCGTCACCGCAACCACGCCGGAGCCGGGCACCTGCGACGACAAATCGGGTCCGGCGCGTGAATTGATCACTTGGATGGTGGCACAGAAATATTTCATGAACACCACCTTCGGCGGGGCATTGGTTCCGGGTGTGCGCAACGTGTTCGATACCACCGTGGACTTCACCGGTATCGCTTTCCTCACCGAGGCGCGCCGCTTCTCGCCGGTCATCTCGCGGCTGCGACTGCAGGACGCCAACACCGACTTCCAGTGGGCGCTGGACTACGACCCCGTGTTGCACCAGGTGAACGCCAGCACCATCTTTGCCGGCCAGCGGCTGTCGCCCAACTGGTATGTGGCCGGCGGGCAGACGTATCTCCACGTTCCCGGCGAAGTGACCACGCCGACCACTCCCGGCGCGCCAACCCAGCAGGACATCTTCAACCAGTATCGCCTGATGCTGCAATACGGCAGCATTACCAAGCGCGGTTTCAGCAGCGCCTACAGCGTGGGAGTGGATTCCCGGCTGCACTACATCCAGTCGACCGGCCTGCAGGCCAATTACAACTGGGACTGCTGCGGCGTGGCCTTCGAATACTCGCGCTGGGCCCTGGGCACGGTGCGCAACGAGAATTTCTACCGCTTCTCCTTCAGCCTGACCAACGTTGGCACCTTTGGGAACATCCGCCGCCTGCAACGACTCTACTGAGTAAGCGACCCAACCGCCCCGGGCGAGTGTCTTACAATGACGAATATGTCGGCGCTGCCATCGCTTCCCTTGCCGCTGCCCCAGGCGCTCGAGCTCAAATCGCGCAACCTGCGCGCGCAACTGCGCTCGCTGGGCCGCGTCATGGTGGCGTACTCCGGGGGCATTGATTCGGCCCTGCTGGCCTGGGCTGCCCATGGGGAACTGGGCGACGAGATGCTGGCGGTGCTGGCCGATTCGCCCAGCCTGGCGCGCTCGCAGGCTGCCGACGCCATTGACTTTGCCGAGGAACAAGGCATTCCGCTGTCGGTGATTCACACCGCCGAGATGGAGCGCGAAGACTATCGTCGCAACGACGGCGCGCGCTGCTTCCATTGCAAGGACGAGCTGTTCACGGTGATGGAGCAGGAGCGCCAGCGGCTGAACTTCGACACCATCGCCTATGGCGTCAACCTGGACGACCAGGGCGACTATCGTCCCGGACAGAAGGCGGCGCGCGAACATGGCGTGGCTGCGCCGCTGCTGGACGCAGGCCTGAACAAGCAGGACATCCGCGACCTGGCGCGCAGCGCCGGGCTGCGCATCTGGAACAAGCCGGCTTCGGCCTGCCTGTCATCGCGCATCGAATACGGACGCCCGGTGACCCGCGAAGCTCTATCCGCAGTCGAGCGCGGTGAAGATGCGCTGCGCGAACTCGGCTTCCGGCAGTTCCGCGTTCGCCACCACGGCGACATCGCGCGCCTGGAAATCGCCCGCGAAGAGCTGCCTCTCGCCATGACCTTGGAAATGGCCGGGCACGCTGACGACAGATATTCAAAGGCCTGGGATTTACGTTCGTCACCCTCGATCTCGAAGGTTTTCGCTCCGGCTCGATGAATGCTCTGCTGCCGGCCAGCCAACTGACCGTGGTCAAACCGTCACGCTAGCCGGCCCCAAACTTTGCTCCTGGGCAACTGTGCTCTCCCGCCGCCGAACAGCATTCCCCCGCCGCCTCGTGAGATAATCAGAGGGTCCTAAATTGTTTGTCTGAGGCGGTTTATCACTTGCTTTTAAAGAGATTCGCACTTCTGCTGCTGCTGGCCTCCGTCGGCTGCTCGGCCCAAACCACTTCCAATTCGATCAGCCCTCAGATGAGCGAGCGGGTGCAGCACCAGGTACAGGTATACTTCGATTTGCCGCCCGACGTGAAGATCACCGTCGGTGCCGCTAAGCCGAGCGAATTCCCCGACTACCAGACCCTTCCGGTTACCCTGAGCCGTGAAGGCAAGACCCAGGTTACCGATTTTCTGCTCTCCAAGGACGGCAAGACGCTCATTCGCATGACCAAGCTGGACCTGAGCAAGGACCCCTATCAGGACATCATGAGCAGGATTGACGTCAAGGGCCGTCCGGTACGCGGCAATCCCAACGCCAAGGTCACGCTGATCAACTATGACGACTTCGAGTGTCCGTTCTGCTCGCGCATGCACAGCACCCTGATGGGCGAAATCCTGCCGCAGTATGGCGACCGCATCAAGATCGTGTACAAGGATTATCCGCTGAACATGCATCCCTGGGCGCCACACGCTGCCAACGACGCCAACTGCCTGGCCGGCATGAGCGACAAGGCGTACTGGGATTTCGCCGACTACGTGCACGCCAACCAGCGCGAGATCAGCGGCGATCAGCACGACCTGCAGCGATCCTTCCTCCAGTTGGACCACGTGGCTTTTGACATGGGCAAGAAGTACGGCGCCGATGAACCGAAGCTGCAGGCCTGCGTGAAGGCGCAATCGGATGCCGCAGTCAAGGCGTCCATGGCGGAGGGCGACAAACTGGGAGTGAGCGCCACGCCGACCATGTTCGTGAACGGCGAGAAGCTGGAAGGCGCTCTCGACGCCGACGCCGTGCGCACCGCGCTGAACCAGCAACTGCTGGCTGCCGGCATTCAGCCGCCCGCTCCGGCCGCGCCGCCGAAGCCAGTGACGCCCAGCAAGTAGAGGGCATAAGCAAGTGGGCCATCTGAGTCGCAGCATTGCTTCTCAGGAGGAGCAAGGTTTGAATCGAATGAGGAAGACTCCGAGCGCTAGCGCTATCGTCCTGGCCATCTCCCTGGCAGTGCTGTTTTTCCTGGCCGGCTGCACCAGCAAGCAGGAAGGCGCCGACGTGATGGCCACGGTCAACGGCCGCAAGATCACGCGCACCGAAGTGGACAAGTACTATAACAACCAGACCGCCGATTCGCCGGAGAAGCCCACTCAGGAGCAGGCCGACAGCCTGCGGCTTTCCGTGTTGCGCGGGCTGATTGACAACGAAATCCTGATGCAGCGCGCCGAGAAGCTTGGCCTGCTGGCTACTGACGAAGAAGTGAATGCCAAGTTGGCAGAGATCAAGGCGCCCTACACCCAGGAAGAATTCGACAAGCGGCTGAAAGAACGCAGCCTCACTTTGGACGATTTCAAGCGCGACCTGCGGCGCTCCATCACCATTGACAAGGTGGTGAACAAGGAAGTCACCTCCAAGATCAACATCTCCGACGACGACATCACCAACTACTACAACCAGCACAAGGCGGAGTTCAATCTCATTGAGCCGCAATATCATCTGGCGCAGATCCTGGTCACCACCCAGCCGAATCCCCAGGTGAAGAACATGAAGGCGCAGAATGAGGCTGAGGCGCGCAAGAAGATCCAGATGATCGCCAACCGCCTGGACAGCGGCGAGGACTTCGCCACCGACGCCATGAACTATTCCGAGCAGCCGGACACGGCACAGAACGGCGGCGACCTCGGCTTCATCCCCGAGTCCTCGCTGAAGGGCGACAAGGCCGCCTACGACGCGGTGAACCGCCTGAAGCCGGGACAGTACACGCCGGTGCTGCCGGTAGGCGATCCCAACAGCCATCAGATTGCCGGCTACCGCATCGTTAAGCTCATCAGCAAGGAAGCCGCCGGCCAGCGTGAGTTGAAAGATCCGCGGGTGCAGCAGGCCATCCGCCAGCAACTGCGCGACCGCCGCGAGCAATTGCTGAAGGCGGCCTACTACGAATCCATCCGCGACAAGGCCTCGGTGGATAACTACTTCGCCGACCAGATCCTGAAAGATGCTTCCAGCATGAAGTAGCGGCTGTCGCGTTTGACGCGATTGCTGGGTACTGAGCTTCGCATCTGCAGGCTCTGCCTGCTCCGCGTGATGCAAATCACCGATCAAGCTCTTGACCCAGTCTCGCGGTTGCTATTTCTGCGCCGGCTGCTCTTCCGTTTTCTCGTTCCGCACGCCATCCTTGAACGCGCGAATGCCATCCCCCAGGCCTTTACCCAGCTCAGGCAGTTTCTTCGGACCGAATATCAGTAATGCGATGAAGCCGATCACCAGCAGGTGCATCGGCTGAAAGAGGCCTTCAAACATGATGTGTCCTCCGAAGGGCTGCACCGCACGATGCAGCCCTTCCGCTGGTTAGTACAGAGTTCCGTCCGGCAACGCGGTCTGAACCGGCAGCCCGACCAACTGGTTCGACAGTGCGGTACCGAGCGAATAGGCCGGTCCCGTCTGAGGATTGAGGAACGGCGCCAGCAAGTCCTCGGCGGAACTGCTGCCGTGCGCCAGGCTGGTGATGCCGTCGGTTTGCTCGTAGGCCTTGTCGTTGGCGGGATTGTTATTCCCGATAACGCGACCCAGCACGCGATGCTCCGACTCTACCGCGCAGATGGAGGCGGCCACTTTGGCGAAGTATTCAAGCTGGTCAGCGGTGAATCCGCTGACACCCACCGAGGCGAAGTAAGCGAATTCCTGTACCGCGGTCAGGTAGGCGCCGATAAACGCATTCTCCAATGCGTCCAGCGTCGCCAGGAAGGGCGTCAGGGTATCGAACGTACCCGCGGGAAAATAGAACGTCTGATAGGGGTCTTGACGGGCATTCTGCAAGCCCAGCAGGCTGCGGAAGAGCTGCGCATGCACGGCCTCTTCCGACATGGCGGCTTGCAGATACTCCACGTTGCCAGGATTGGAATCGTTGGGGTTGGGATGGCGCGGGCTGCCGCCGGGACCGGCCAGGTTCGGATCCTGGATGACCGGGCCCACTAGGCCGTTGTAGTAAAAGGTCGTCGCAAGATCTTCAGCCACCAGCGCGGCGGTGAAGATGTCAGTTGGCGTGTCATGCACGGTGCTAGGCTTCACAGCGCCCAATGGCGGCTTTCCCGCCGCCATCACGCTGCTCAACCCGCCGCCGATCAGCGTGGCCGAAGCTATGCCCACGCCCGTAAGTCCCGCGCCTTTGAGAAAGCCCCTTCGGTTGAGGGCTTGGTTGGCGAGGGTGGTGATTTCAGCCAAATCCATGAGGGTTCACTCCTGCGAACAGAATTAGAAGGAGGCTGGGTTGGGCGCGCCCCGAATCCGGTCTTGGCCTTCTCGGTGTGTACGCTCGTGACACAGAGCTGGATTGCAGAGAGGGAAAATTACATTTTTGTGGTCTTGATCAATCCGGCCGCCGGATCCGTCGCGTATTTCGGCTGAGCGGCGCGGCGTGTGAACGTTGAGAGCTGCACCATAAGGGTGGGAGCCCCCGGCAGGTGCTCTGCGGTTTTCGCCTTGAAGATTGTGGGTCAGTTCCCAGGAAGAGGAGAAAAAGTCACTTTACCAATATGACCATCTGAACTGACCTCAAGTCGGACTCGCAGAGGAGCGCCGCCGCAGTTTTCGGGGGCGGGAGAGGACAGGATGATCCACTCCACTAGGTACCCGCCGCTCCGAGGAGTAGCAGTTTGTTCGAACGAAATTTTCGCGTACAGCGATCTCGCATGCTTCCACCAGGCATTAAACGCTTTTTGGTCGTGGTCAAATGAAGTCATACCACCTTGACACTGACGCTCTGCGCCCTGCTTGAGGTCAAGCAGGCTTGAGACCGGGGTCATGGGAAATTTTTCTGGACTCACCTCCCGGTAGAAGTCTGCGAGCGATTTGGCCTCGTACGGCGTTGAGATCCTCGCCCCCGTTGCAGTCATCAGCTTCTGGAACTCCTTCAGCGAATCGTCGAAACCTCTTATGCGGTAGGTGCTCCCATCCTCCCGGTTAACGGCGATTACGAAGATGAACTCGCCGTCTGATATGGAGTGGTAAATGACAGCGTCTCCTTTGATCTCAACACCCTCTGGACTCACCTTGTAGATGAACTCCGACCCAGCCCGGCTGCCCACGGCTAGTGCCAGGGACTCTTCCAGTTTCTCGTCCCTTTGGACGCCGATGAAAAAGTCATGAGGCAATTCCGAACGAACCGCGCTGCGGACTAGCTCTCGCGCAGCTTCGTCGGTAATCTGTGCGCTGGCCAGCGTTCCGAACGCCGACAGCACCGCCACCCAGAAGATAACTGCGGCTAGGCTTCGCATTGTCCTATTCGATGATGGCCAAGGTGTCGCCGGCGTTGACCGTGGAGCCTTCGGCGGTGAGGATTTTCTTTACCCGGCCGTCTTTGGGTGACTTCATTTCGTTCTGCATCTTCATGGCTTCCATCACCAGCACGCTCTGACCGGCCTTGACCTCGTCGCCTTCGTTGGCCAGCAGGCGGACAATCTTGCCCGGCATGGGTGCCTTGACCTTCTGCGGACCGGCCTCGGTTCCGGCCACGGCGCGGCGGGTGCGCAGCGAGCGCGGGTCCTGCACATCCACGGCATAGCGGGCGCTGCCGATTACCATGTGCAGTTCGCCCTGCAGCGAGCGCTCGCGCTTGATCTCGTAGGCCTTGCCGTCCACCAGCACCGAGAGCACGTCGCGCGCAGTCAGCGCGGCATCCACGTCAATCTCGCGGCCGTCAATCCTGCACTGCCACGTCTTTTCGCCGCGGACGATCTCCAACTGGTGCGACTTGCCGTCCACTACAACGTCATAGGTCATGTTTTTAGCAATTAGCAATTAGCAATTAGCAATTAGCTGCAATTAGCAACTAGCAATTAGCGCGTGAGCAAAAGATGCGAGCTCACCGAAACCCCTGGCGCAATGCCTCGACCCGCGCGGCTTTGCGCCAGTTCGACGTCTGCGGCATCGCCGTCTTGCCGTTGCCTGCCGCATTGTTCCCGTTGGCCGGCTTGGGCTCGATGGTCGCAAAGATGGCTGCACCGATTGCCGCCATCAGCGGCCGCCGCTGATCCGTCTCATTACTGGGTTGCTTCAGCAATCGGTCCAGAAATCCAGTATCAATCCTTCCCGCCTGGAAGTCCGGGTCCTTCAGAATGCGGCGGAAGAGCGAGATGTTGGTCTTGATGCCGCCCACGAAATATTCGTACAGCGCGCGCAGCAGGCGATGGATGACCTGGTCGCGATTCTCGCCGTAGCCGACCAGTTTGGCCAGCAGCGGGTCATATTCAATCGGTACCGACCAGCCTTCATACATGCCGCTGTCGCGGCGGATGCCCGGCCCAGACGGCGAAATCAGCCGCGTAATCATGCCCGGCGACGGAAAGAAATTGTTGTCCGGATCCTCAGCATAGACACGGCACTCGATGGCGTGGCCGCGCATCCGAACGTCGTCCTGCCCGAACGGCAGCTTTTCGCCGGAAGCCACTTTCATCTGGAGGTGCACCAGGTCCAGTCCGGTGACAAACTCCGTCACCGGATGTTCCACCTGCAACCGCGTATTCATCTCGAGGAAATAGAAGTTGCGGTCCTGGTCCACCAGGAACTCGACCGTGCCGGCGTTCTGGTAGTTGGCTGCCTTGGCCACGCGGGCTGCCACCTCGCCCATGCGGCGGCGCATGTCCTCATCCACGATAGGCGACGGCGATTCCTCCAGAACTTTCTGGTGGCGGCGCTGCACCGAGCACTCGCGCTCGCCCAGATAGACGACGTTGCCATGCTCGTCGCCAAAAATCTGCATCTCCACGTGGCGCGGATTGACGATGAATTTCTCCAGGTAAACTTCGTTGTCGCCGAAGGAGCGTTGCGCCTCGCTGCGCGCGTTCTCGTAGGCGGAATGCAGCTCCTCGCGCGACGTCACCATGCGCATGCCCTTGCCGCCGCCGCCGGCCGCGGCTTTCAGCATCACCGGATAGCCAATCTGCTCCGCCATGCGTTCCGAGGCTTCCAGGTCCAGGCCGCGCTCAGAACCGGGCACGAAAGGTACGCCGGCGCGCTTCATGTTCTGGCGGGCGCGGGTCTTCGAGCCCATCATCTCCATGGATTCCGGCGTCGGCCCGATGAACTTCATGCCCGCATCGGCGCAGGCCTGGGCAAAACGCGCATTCTCCGACAGGAAGCCGTAGCCGGGATGGATGGCCTCAGCGCCGCTGCGCCGGGCCACGTCCAGAATGCGGTCCACGTTCAGGTACGACTCGCTGGCCGTCGCCGGACCGATGTGGTAGGCATAGTCGGCCTTGCGCACGTGCAGTGACTTGCGGTCCACGTCGGAATAGACGGCGACCGACTCGATGCCCATCTCGCGACAGGCGCGAATGATGCGCACTGCAATTTCGCCGCGATTGGCGATCAGGACCCGCTTGAACATCAGCGCCTCATGGAGAAAAAGAGGATTGTACTGCAAGGGTCACCGAAGTGGAGGCTTTGCGTCACTACCGGTTGTGACGTTACGTCCGGGTAGGGTTGCAGACGCGCTTCCGCGTGGCCTCCGCGCCAGCCGCCATGATTCCGAGCCCAAAGGGTAAGATAAGCGTTCGGTCCCGGAGAGATGTCCTGAGCGATTCCATTCCCATCATTAAGGTCAACCACAAGGGCGGCACGCGCCTGCGCGCCGGGCATCCCTGGGTCTATCGCTCGGACCTGGCGGTGCCGGAGGGCACGCCGATGGGCGCCTTGGTACACGTTCACGACGGGCGAGGCCGGTGGCTGGGATCGGCGCTTTACAGCAGCTCTTCGCAAATTGCCATCCGGATGCTCTCGACCGAGGATCTGGGGGAGGCCGACTTACTGCCTCTGGTTCGCCAGCGCCTGGCGCACGCCATTGATTTTCGGAGCCAGGTCGTGCGCCACGCCGACGCTTTCCGCGTCGTTTTCAGCGAGGCTGACCTGTTGCCCGGGCTGATCGTAGATAAGTACAACGATGTGCTGTCTTTACAGGTACTTACCCAGGCTTTTGACCGGCCTGACCTGCGGCAGACCGTTCTGGGCGCGTTGGGCGAGCAATTTCCCGGCGCCAGCGTTCTGGAGCGCGTAGATCCGCACATCCGCGAGCTGGAGCAGCTTCCTGTCCGGGAATCCCAACTGCTGGCAGGCGAGCGGACACAGACGGTTTTCGAGCTGAACGGCGTCAAGTTTCGTTTTGACGGCATGGGCGGGCAGAAAACCGGCGCGTTTCCTGGATCAGCGCGAGAACTATGCCGCCGCGGCCCGATACGCCCACGGCGAGGCACTCGACTGCTTTACCTACCAGGGCGGCTTTGCGCTGCATCTGGCGCGCGTCTGCGACAGCGTCACAGCGGTGGATGTCTCGCGCCCGGCGCTGGAGATAGCCGAGCAGAATGAGCAGCTTAACCGCGATGCCCATCGTTCGCGGCGAGATCGAGTGGATGGAAGCCAACGTCTTTGACCTGCTCAAAGACTACGCGACGGCCGGCAAGCAGTACGACACCATCGTTCTGGATCCGCCGGCCTTCGCCAAAACGCGGCGCGTGGTGCCGACTGCCCTGCGCGGCTATAAGGAGCTTAACCTCCGTGCTCTCAAGATGTTGCGTCCCGGCGGAGTGCTGGTGACCTGCTCCTGCTCTTTCCATGTCGGCGAAGGCGAGTTCCTGAAAATGCTGGCGTCGGCCGCCGCCGACACCGGGCGCCAGCCTCGGATTCTGGAGAAGCGCGGCCAGTCCGCCGACCACCCCCGGCTGCTGACGGTTCCCGAAACCGCCTACCTGAAGTGCGTCATCTGCGAAGTGTTGTGATCATTTTCCTCGGCCGGTGAGGGTTCCATTTTGATCTCCCCGCACGGATTGTTTTGCCCCTATATGTGTGCTGGGGAGGATAATGTTGCCAGGCGAGAGGACCACCGTGTCCGATCTGGAAAAGCTGTTCACTCAGGCCCAGCAGGATGTGAACCGCCTGGCGTCGCGTCCCGACAACGACACCATGTTGAAGCTCTACGCGCTCTATAAGCAGGCCACCAAGGGCGATGCGACGGGAGACCCGCCGGGCGGCTTCGATTTTGTAGCTCGCGCCAAGTTCGACGCCTGGCACGAGATGAAAGGCACCTTGCCGGCGGATGCCATGCAGCAGTACATCGATTGCGTCAAGAAGCTGAAGGGCTGAGCGGGCGGTCTGTCTTCGCGGATACGGCGCAAAACGCTGCCACCGACGAGGACGAATGTGTTACAATTCTGCGAGATGAGTCATACATTGACAATTCGTATTACAGATGAGCTGCGGGCTTGGCTGGAGGAGACTTCCCGCCGGACGCAAATTCCTATGGGACGCCTTATTCGCGAGCATTTGGAGACCGCCAAGAGTCAAGCAGGGGAGCAGCGTTTTCTTCGTCATGCCGGCGCAATCGAGGGGGGCCCGAGAGACGTTTCCAGCCGCAAGGGTTTCTCCCGCTCATGAAGGGCATCGCCGACACTGGATTCATCGTGGCATTCGCTCGACGCAACGATCAGCATCACGACTGGGCGGTTGAGATTGCGAAACAAGTTACCGAGCCATTGCTGACTTGCGAGGCGGTCTTGGCGGAGGCTGCCTTTCATATTCAATCGAGTGCCTATGTTCTCCAACTGCTGCAGGATGGGTTGCTTTGTCTGGCCTTCGATTGCAGCAGTAACCTCGAGCACCTGACAGAGCTCGCGCAACGTTATCGCGACCGCAACCCGGACCTGGCGGATCTGTGCTTGATTCGAATGAGCGAGCTCAACCCCCGCCACGTGGTGATTACGATTGATAGCGACTTCCGCGTGTACCGGCGGAACCGGCGAGACATGATTCCGGTTCGCCTACCACTCCCACGCTCCTGAAGATCTGGCTTCGCCCGGTCCACGGGCTCATGTGCCTCCCTCGAGCCCGTTCGCCAGCTCGCATTAAATTCCCACTCCCTTCATAAACTATTGATAATACATAACATTATTGCCTAATGGCGTCTCCATCCACATATTGATAGTATACAACTCATATTTTATGATTCCTTTACGCTAATCAAGACGTCTAAGTTAGCGTACGGTCGCAACTGACCGCAGATTTCTAGAGAACTCTGGAGGATTTGGACCATGACAGTACTGACCCGTTGGGAACCCTTTCGCGAACTGAACACGTTGCAGAGCCGCCTCAATCGCCTTTTCGAGGAGCAGTACGGCGGTCGTGAGGAGTCCCTGAGCGCTGGTGCTTTCATGCCGCCGGTCGATATCTACGAGGACGAGCACAGCATCCAGCTCAAGCTGGAAGTGCCCGGCGTGGATGAGAAAGACCTGGACATTCGCGTGGAAAACAACCAGCTCAGTGTCAGTGGCGAGCGCAAGTTCGCGAAGGAAGAGAAGGAAGAGAACTTCCGCCGCGTGGAGCGCCGCTACGGCAGCTTTACCCGCACGTTCACCCTGCCGACCACGGTGAACACGGAAGACATCAGCGCCAGCTATGAGCATGGCGTGCTGCAGATTCGGTTGGCCAAACGCGCCGAGGCCAAGCCGAAGCAGATCAAAGTTACGGTTGGCAGTCCCGCCCTGGATGGCAAGAAGGTCGAAAGCCAGGGCAAGGCCGAAGCGAAGAGCGCCGGCCAGGCTGCATAACCACTGGTTTCGCTCCCCCGGCGAGTTTCCGGGAGGAGACGAACTGGGGAGTTCAAGGGAGGCGGCGGACGCCTCCCTTTTGTTTACCGATGGAACTCACCGGTGGGAGCGAAAGCTAAAAGCAGTTGTCGGTTGTCCGTTGTCAGTTTTGGCGAAGCGAACGTGGCCGGGCTCCTGACTCTAGCGAGAGAGGCAGGGGCCCTGGTCCGATGTTGATTCCAGTCTTAAGTTTCCCCCCGTGTCGGCTTGCCGGTGTGGTCGAACCCTCCTACGATGTGGCAGTATCCCAAACGAGCTGGCGAGCCCTTCCACGGACAACGGACAACCGACAACTCGATGGTTGAGGTACGGAGCTAAATATGGCGATTCGTTGGGACAAGTTAACCGTAAAAGCGCAGGAGGCGATGCAGCGGGCGAATGATCTCGCCAGCGAGCATGGCAATCCTGAGGTCCAGCCGATCCACATTCTCGCAGCGATGCTGGAAGATGCCGAGGGCATCGTTCCGCCGCTGCTCGAGCGCGTTGGCTTGCACACGGCCACGGCACAGTCGGCGGCGACGCAGGAGATCGAGAGACTGCCCAAAGTGAGTGGCAGCGGCGCCACCCAGGCGCATCTCTCCGACGCCAGCAGCAAGATGCTGGAAAACGCGTTTAAGGAAGCCTCCAACTTTAAGGACGACTTCGTTTCCACCGAGCACCTGCTGCTGGGCATGGCCAAGCTGAAGCGCGATCCCGCGCAGGAACTGCTGGCGCACAGCGGCGCCACCTACGACAACATTCTGCGCGCGCTTACCACTATCCGCGGCAATCAGAAGGTGACCGACCAGAATCCCGAAGCCAAGTACCAGGCGCTGGAGCGCTATGCCAAGGACCTGACCGAACTGGCGCGGCAGGGCAAGCTCGACCCGGTGATCGGTCGCGACGAGGAAGTGCGTCGCGTGGTGCAGGTGCTGTCGCGCCGCACCAAGAACAATCCAGTGCTGATCGGCGAGCCCGGCGTGGGCAAGACCGCCATTGTGGAAGGCCTGGCGCAGCGCATTATTGCCGGCGACGTTCCTGAGCAGCTCAAGAACAAGCGCGTGGTTTCGCTTGATCTGGGGGCGATGCTGGCGGGCGCGAAATATCGCGGCGAATTCGAAGACCGGCTCAAGGCGGTGCTGAAAGAGATCGAGCAGTCGCAGGGACAGATCGTTCTGTTCATCGACGAGCTGCACACCCTGGTGGGAGCGGGCGCCGCCGAGGGCGCGATTGACGCCTCCAACATGCTGAAGCCGGCGCTGGCTCGCGGCGAACTGCGCGCTATCGGCGCCACCACGCTGAACGAGTACCGCAAGTACATCGAGAAAGATGCAGCGTTGGAACGCCGCTTTCAAATTGTGTATGTCGGCGAGCCCAACGTCGAGGACACCATTGCTATCCTGCGCGGCCTGCGCGAGAAGTACGAAGTCCATCACGGCGTGCGCATCAAGGACTCGGCCATCGTCGCGGCGGCCACGCTGTCGCATCGCTACATCTCCGACCGCTTTCTGCCCGACAAGGCGATTGACCTGATTGACGAAGCGGCGGCTTCGCTGCGCATTCAGATTGACTCCATGCCGACGGAGATTGACAAGCTCGAACGGCGGGCGACGCAACTGGAGATTGAGCGCCAGGCGTTAAAGCGCGAAGACGACGCCAACTCGCGCGAGCGGCTGGCCAACGTCGAGAAAGAACTGGCGCACATCAAGGAAGAGTCCAATGCGCTGAAGGCGCGCTGGAAGCAGGAAAAGGAAGCCATCGCCAAGGTGCGCGAGCTGAAGGAGCGCATCGAGCGGCTAAAGGCGGAAGAGGTGGAAGTTACCCGCAAGGGAGACTTCGAGCGCGCCGGCAAAATCAAGTACGGCGAGATACCGCAGCTTGAGCAGCAGGTGGCCAAGCTGAGCGCCGCCATGGAAGGCAAGCAGGCGCGCATGCTGAAGGAAGAGGTGGACGAGGAAGACGTCGCCAAAATCGTCAGCCGCTGGACCGGCATTCCGGTGTCGAAGATGCTGGAAGGCGAGGTGAAGAAGCTGGTCACCATGGAAGAACGGCTGCGGCAGCGGGTGATTGGGCAGGATCAGGCCATCGGTCTGGTGTCGAACGCCATCCGGCGCTCGCGTGCCGGGCTGAGCGATCCGCGGCGTCCCGATTGGCTCGTTCATCTTCCTGGGACCGACCGGCGTGGGCAAGACCGAGCTGGCGCGGGCGCTGGCGGAATTCCTGTTCGACGACGAGCACGCCATGATCCGCATTGACATGTCGGAATATATGGAGAAGCACTCGGTATCGCGGCTGATCGGCGCGCCTCCGGGATACGTCGGCTATGACGAAGGCGGGCAACTAACGGAAGCGGTGCGCCGCCGTCCGTATTCGGTGGTGCTGTTCGACGAGATCGAGAAGGCCAATCCTGACGTGTTCAACATCTTCCTGCAGATTATGGACGATGGGCGCCTGACCGACGGCAAAGGCCGGGTGGTGGACTTCAAGAACACCATCATCATCATGACGTCGAATATCGGCTCGTCGTACCTGCAGAACATCGGGCTGGACCGCAAGCCGGCGGAGCTGGAGGAAGCGCACGAGAAGGTGATGGAAGCCTTGCGCGCGCATTTCAAGCCGGAATTCCTCAACCGCGTGGATGACATCATCATTTTCAATCCGCTGGGCAAGGAGCAGTTGTCGAAGATTGTGGAGCTGCGCCTGGAAGACCTGCGGCGGCTGCTGGCCGATCGCAAGATCTCGCTGGAGCTGACGCCCAAGGCCAAGGAGTTCGTCTTCACCAACGGCTACGATCCGGTCTATGGAGCGCGTCCGCTGAAGCGGGCCATCCAGCGGCTGATCCAGGATCCGCTGGCGCTGAAGATCCTCGACGGCGAGGTGCTGCACGGCGACCACATCACCGTGGACGTGGATTCGAAGAGCAAGCAGCTCAGCTTCAAGGTGGCGGAGCGCGTGGGCGCTCCGCAGCCCTCGGGCAAGCGCTAACGCTCTTTTCCCGGCAAAGCACAGTCGCACAAAGAGCCGCCGCATGAGGCGACGCTTTTTATGTCTTCCCCATGCCGGTAGCCTGCGCTATGGTTCCGGCATGTCCCCTAAAGCCAAGCGAGTGCTGGAAGCGGTGGTGTGGTTTGTTCTCGGTCACCTGAGCTGTGCCCTGATGCATCATCTGCATCATTTGAAGGGATAAAGGCAAGCATCGGCACGCGGCCGCAGCCGGCGCCTTCATTTGACTTTGCCATATAAAGTACTTGACAAACGCGGCTGCTATCTTCTAGGCTGCTGCCGATGACCGATTCGCGTCCATGCCGCCGACGCACTCGCCGATCGATCGCTCTGGGCGAAGGCAGCCTCCCACCTGAGCCGGTCGCACTCGACCATCTGCGGCTCATTCGTCAGACCATGGAGCGCAGCACGGCGTTTACCGCCGTCCCCGGATGGGGCTTCGTGATCATGGGTTTCACCGCGCTAGCCGCTAGCGTGCTTGCGCGATTGCCGCGCAAGATAGAAGGCTGGCTGCTGATCTGGCTGGCGGAATTCCTGATCGGCCTGACCATCGCGCTGTTCACCATGCATCGCAAGGCCCAACGCCAGGGTACGGAAATGCTGTCGCTGGCAGGACGCAGGCTGCTGATGGGACTGCTGCCCGCCCTGACTGCCGGCGGAATTGTGTCTGGAGTGCTGGCCCTGAATGGGATGCCGCGGCTGATCCCCGGCATCTGGCTGCTGCTTTACGGCGTGGCGGTGATGCAGGCGGGCGCATTTTCCGTCCGCATCGTGCCAGTGATGGGAATGGTATTCGTGGCGCTGGGCGTAATCGCACTGGCCTGCAACTGGACGTGGGCGAACGTGACCCTGGCCGCGGGCTTCGGGTTGGCGCACATCGGGTTTGGTTATTTCATTGCGCGGAGGCACGGTGGCTAAGCGCGCAGTTGAACGTAAGTCTGCGGTGACGGTTTCAACGGCGCGTTCGAGGCGCGAAGCTCCGGCATCGGACGCTCTGGCACTCGACCCCGTCATCCATGAACGGGCCCGTCTCGGCATCGTCAGCGCGCTGGCGGTGAATGATCACCTCACCTTCAACGACCTGAAAGGACTGCTGGAAATTACCGACGGCAATCTGAGCGTGCACGCTCGCAAGCTGGAAGAAGCGGGATACGTGCAGTGCACCAAGTCGTTTGTTGGGCGGCAACCACGCACGGAATTCAAATTGAGCGCGGCGGGAAAACGGGCGCTGGAACAATACCTGGCGCAAATGGAATCGGTGATACGGGCGGCGCGGGGTTAGCGCCGGAAGAAGTTCTAATGACTCAGGCAGAACAGATCAATCGCATCAGCGGCCGCATCATCCTGGGACTGTCGCTGCTGGCGCTGCTGATGGTCGCGACCGGATACTTCCAGGCGCCGCAGAGCGACGAAGGCTCGGCCGCGCACATTTTTCAGATCGCCATCCTGCTGCTGGTGCCGGTCGGGATCGTCTTCGCCATCACCGTGGATCGCAAGCGTCCGTGGCAGAGCCTGCGTTCGCTGGCGCTCCCGGCAATTGCCTTGGCGCTTGCGTTCGGCGGCCTGTACTACCTGGAACACTTTTTCCACGTGAAGTAAGACCAGCAACGCGGCAACCAGCCGCGTATTTTTAGGCCCAATCACTTTGTCGACGCAAAGTGAATCGTCGATCCGAGGAGACTGTATGTATCGCAACGTAAACTTGGATGCCCACCTGGCCGCGCTGCTGTTCCTGGGAAGTGCGGGGTTGCTGGTCATTCTGACGGTAACGACCCTCATCTTCGGAGCGTGGCGCAAGCAGTGGCTGCGATATACCGTGACCGCGCTGTTGGTGCTCGCCGTTGGCTATGGTCTGCTGCTGGCCGGCTTTTCACTGTTCAGCCACGATCGCACTCTGGCGCGCGGCGAGGAGAAATATTTCTGCGAGCTGGACTGTCACCTGGCCTACTCGGTTCAAGACGTTCAGCGCACCGAGTCAATCGGGGATGTCCATGCCGACGGAGAGTTCTATGTGGTGACGATTCGCACGAGATTTGACGAAAGCACCACCGCTTCGTGGCGGCCGCGCGATGTTCCTGTCAACCCTGACCCGCTCAATTTCGCGATTGTCGCCGGCAACGGGGAGAGCATCGGGAATATCAGACGCCGGACAGAAGGCCTGGAACGCGGCGCATGGTGAAAGCCACTCCCTGCTGGAGCCGATACGGCCGGCTGAGTCGTACCAGACGACGCTGGTCTTCGACGTCCCGACGGATGTCGCGTCGCCACGGCTGCTGGCTTCGTTCTCGGTCTTCCCCACGCAGGTACTCATCGGCGACGAAAGCAGCCTGCTGCACAAGAAGACCTACTTCGGGCTGTAAACCGACTACTCCGACCTAAGCGCCAGCATGGGGTCAATGCGGCTGGCGCGCAGAGCCGGCAGCCATCCTGCGGCCAGCCCCGCGATCAGCAGCAATGCAACCGTGGCCGAAGCTGAGAGCAGGTCGGTCGGCGGCGTCTCGAACAGCATCGCCGCCAGCAGGCGGCTCACCGCTAGAGCGCCGATCAGTCCAACAACTGTTCCCGATACCGCCAACAACGCCGCCTCCTTAAAAAACAGCGCCATCACTTGGCTGCGACGGGCGCCCAGCGCCATGCGCACGCCCACCTCGCGCGTGCGTTGCGCCGCGGTATAGGCCAGGACGCCGTAAACGCCCAGCACGGCCAGGCCAATCGAGAGCGCGGCAAACAGTCCCAACAGCCACGCTGCCAGCCGTGGACGGGCCAGCGAATCGCCAAGCACCTGGTCCATGCTGTGGACATTCGACAGTCCAAGGTTGGGGTCGAGAGCGGCCACTACGCGCCGCAGCGACGGAGCCAGTGCGTCTGGATCGCTGCTGGTCCGCACCAGCAGGATCTGCCCGTTGGGATATCCGGCGGTGTAGATGACCGGCTCGGTTTGTGCGTCCACGCCCAGGTCTTTGGCGTCGGCAACCACGCCGATGACCGGAACCGCGGTCGGATGCGCGGTTAGAACGTCCATCATCAGGCGGCTGCCCACGGCATCGCGCCCGTCGAGGTACTTACGAGCGAACGCCTGGTTGACGATGAAAACTCCGGTCGGATCATCAACGTCCTTGGGCTCGAACATGCGCCCCGCGAGCAAACCCACTTTGAGCGTGCGGAAATACGACGGGCTGACGAAGCGAAGCTGGGTGACCGGGAAGTTGCCGGGAGCGGGAGGCGGCGCGCCTTCCACGGCAAAGCGGGTGAGCGACTTCGAGGGCGTTAGCGGGAGAGCGTTGGTGATGGCGGAGGAAGTGACGCCGGGAAGGCGCTCGACGTCCGCCTGCAAGCGCGTGGAGAAATTCTCAACCTGCTGCGGCGAGGCGTAGACATTCGCCGGCAAATCAATTTTGGCCGCGACCAGGTGATCCACGGCGAACCCGGATCCACCGCCAGCAGCTTCTGGAAGCTGCGAAGTAGCAGCATGGCCGCGAACAGCACCACGACGGCAAGTGCGATCTCGCCACCGGCAAGCAGACTGCGCAAGGCGTTCCGGCCGGTTGCCGTGGGCTGGCTGTCGCGCAAAGCCTGGTTGAGCGACGGAGGCGCCGCCAGCAGCGGAAAGGCGCTGAAGACCGCGGCTGTCGCCATGGCCAGCGCGGCCGAGAACAGCAGCACCGGCAGGCTGATCCAAATCGTCTGCGCCAGCACGCTGACGTCGCCGGCGATGTGCGAGAGCGCGTAGCGAAGCAGCGGCATCGCCGCCAGCGCAAGCAGCACGCCGAGCACGGCTTCCGGCGAGAGAGAGCAGCAGGCTTTCCGCCAGGAACTGTCGCAGCAGGCGCCCGCGGGTTGCTCCCAGCGCGGTGCGCACGGCAATTTCCCGCTGGCGATTAGTAGCCCGCACCAGCAGAAGATTGGCGATGTTAGCGCATGCGATGAGCAAAACCAGCGCGACCGAAGCAAACAGCGCCAGCAAAGTCGGGCGCAACTGGCCGACGAGCGTGTCGCGCAGTGCGATAACGCGTACGCCGATGGAGCGATTGGTGGCGGGGTAACTTTGCGCCAGGCGAGCCGCGATGGTGTTCAGTTCAGCCGCTGCGTCCTCGCGGCTGACACCCGGCGCCAGCCGTCCGATGGCGTCCACCGCGTGATACTGCCGGCTGGTGCGTTCCGCCTGGTTCAGTTGAGCGAAGGGCAGCCACAGGTCGGTCTCGATGGGATACTGCCGGCCCGCGGCCATCACGCCGATCACCGCGAAGCTCTGGCCGTTGATCTGGACCGGCTTGCCGACAATGGAGGGATCAGCGCCGAACTGGTCGCTCCACGCGCGATGACTGAGGATGGCCACATGCAAGCCGCTATCGGAGTCTTCGGCCAGGGTGAAGCCGCGGCCGAGCGCGGGGGCAATCCCCAGCGTGGGAAACAGATCGGCGGAGGCATAAGCCGCGCGCAGCGAGCGCACCTCGCCGTTGGCCGTGACCTGCGCGAAGCCGTTATGAACATCGCTGTAGGCCGCGAGCGAGGAGAAGCTCTTCGCTTGCGCGCGCCAGTCCTGGAAATCGAGGTAGCCGGCGGAGATGACTCCCGCCTGGGGATGCGTTTCCTTAATCAGCAGCAACTGCGAAGCATCTCGAAACGGCAGCGAGCGCAGCAGCAGGGCATAGACCGCGCTTGCAATGGCGGCGTTGGCGCCGATGCCGAGCGCCAGTGTCAACACGGCGACCATGGTGAAGCCGCGCGACTTGCGAAGCTGGCGCTGGGCGAAGCGAAGGTCCTGGAAGAATGCGAGCATACGCTGCCTCCTTCGTTTAGCTATCAGACTCGACATCCGTTAAAACGATTGCAAGCAAGTTCGATCCTCGAGTGACTGCTTAAAATCCACTCGCTAAGGTACAATAAGTCAGCATGGCCGATAGGCCGCAACCTGCTGTATTTCCGTCACTTCATTGACAATGGCGCCGGAATTCAGCTATTCTTAGGTCTTTCGCAGTCCTGCGTTTGCCCGCCTGAAGGTATCTGCGCGTTCAGCGCCTGACCGGAGCGGCTCTTTCGCGGTTTTCACAATTTCTGGGAGAGTTTGGAGATGTCAACCTATTTCCCCAAGGGGGAAATTGCGCGCAAGTGGTTTGTCGTTGATGCCGACGGGCAGACGCTCGGCCGGCTGGCGACTCGTGTCGCGCGCATTCTGTCTGGCAAAGACAACCCCGCTACACCCCGTTTCTTGATACCGGCGACCATGTCGATCGTCATCAACGCCGGCAAGGTGAAGCATCACCGGCCTGAAGGCCGACAGCAAGGTCTATTGCCATTACACCGGCTTTCCCGGCGGCATGCAGGAAGAGGAATTCAACAAGCGCCTGGCAGCGCAAGCCGGAACTGATCGTGGAAGAGGCCATCAAAGGCATGCTGCCGCAGACCAAGCTGGGACGTGCCATGGCCAGCAAGCTGAAGGTCTATCGCGACGACAAGCATCCGCACGCAGGCGCAGAAGCCTGAAGCGCTGGCGACTGCCAAGCGCGCTTAAGCGGCTGGCGCGAACAAATTTTTTTGGGAAGGAATCAGGGAGCTACGTCTCCCGAAAATTCAGATGGCTGAACTGGTTCAGTATTACGGCACGGGCCGCCGCAAGTCGAGCGTGGCCCGCGATCTTCTTGCGCCCCGGCACCGGCGATTCAAGGTTAACGGCAAGGCCTTTCGACCAGCACTTCGTGACCGATGCGCAGCGCATCATGGCGAAGTCGTCGCTGGTGCTGACGGAGACCGCCAGCCACCTTCAACATCGTGGTCACGTGCAACGGCGGCGGCGTGAACGGCCAGGCTGGCGCGGTCCGCATGGGTATTGCGCGCGCGCTGCAGGAGTTCAATCCCGAGCTGCGCGCCAAGATGAAGGCCGAAGGCTTCCTGACGCCGCGATGCCCGCGGGAAGGAACGCAAGAAGTACGGCCAGAAGGGCGCCCGCAAGCGCTTCCAGTTCAGCAAGCGTTAGTAGTCAGTTGCCAGTAGTCGGTAGCCAGTGAAGAAACTGGCTGCTAGCGGCTTGGCTACTGACAACTGCTTGCCTTTTGGTTCCGGCGGCGAGCGGCGAAAATCGAATTTACCGGAACGAATCCTTCCCGCACTCGAAGCGGGCATCGGGAAATGAATCCTGAGCCGTTCATCGGCACACAGGATGCAATCCATCCAAGGAGGTAGCGTGGCAAATATCACCATGAAGGAATTGCTCGAAGCCGGTGTTCACTTCGGGCATCAGACGAAACGCTGGAACCCGAAGATGAAGGAATTCATCTTTGGCGAGCGCAACGGAATTTACATCATCGACCTGCAGAAGACGCTGAAGATGTTCAAGGAAGCGTCGAAGTTCGTGCAGGACAAGGCCGCCGAAGGCAAGCGGTACTGTTCGTGGGCACCAAGCGCCAGGCGCAGGACGCGATTGCCGAAGAGGCGACGCGCTGCGGCATGTTCTACATCAACCCGCGCTGGCTGGGCGGACTGCTGACCAACTGGGTGACGGTGCAGAAGTCGGTGAAGCGGCTGAAAGAACTCGACGAGATGGCCACCGATGGCCGCTACGAGCTGCTGCCGAAGAAGGAAGTTATCAAGCTGGAGCGCGAGCGCAAGCACCTGCAGGCCAACCTGGCCGGCATCAAGAATCTGAACCGGCTTGCCCGACGCGCTCTTCGTGATCGATTCCAACAAGGAGCAGATTGCGGTGAAGGAAGCCCGCAAGCTGGGCATTCCGGTGGTCGCCGTGGTGGACACCAACTGCGATCCGAGCGAAGTGGATTACATGATTCCCGGCAACGATGACGCGCTGCGCGCCATCCGGCTGTTTGCCTCGAAGATTGCCGACTCGGTGGTGGAAGGTTCGCAGGCCGCGACCGACAAGCAGAGCGGCCGATCTTGCTGCCGGTATCCAGTACAGCGAAGCGCCGAAGCCGCCGCCGCCAGCCCGGAAGAAGCCGAGGTCATTGCCGCCGAAGCCTGCCGAGACGCGAAGAGGTCAGCATGGAAGAGGTGCTGGGCAAGGGTGGACGGCGCGCCGCAGAAGATACGCAGCGCGTAGCACGAATCGAGGTTAGCCGCAGAGAATGTTCCACGGCCCGCGCGCGTAGTCGATGCGCGGGCAGTTATTTCGTGAAGCGGTTCGCAATTGATTTTAGCTGCGTGGCATTTCGCGGACCGCAGACGCATTGAATTAATGAAGTCAAGTCAGTAGCTCTGTGCTAAGAGCTCACGCAAGAGCTAATCATCCAGAAAGGTTTTCGAACATGAGCACTGGTACTGCGAATATTTCCGCAGCACAAGTTAAAGAGCTTCGCGACAAGTCCGGCGCCCCCATGATGGACTGCAAGAAAGCCCTGACCGAGGCCAACGGCGATCTTGGAGCAGGCCATCGTGGTTCTGCGCAAGACGCGGCATGGCCACCGCCGCCAAGAAGGCGACGCGCACCACCAGCGAAGGCTCGGTGACCAGCTACATCCACGCCGGGGCAAGATCGGCGTGCTGGTGGAAGTCAACTGCGAGAGCGATTTTGTCGCCCGCACGGCCGAGTTCCAGGAACTGGTGCATGACATCGCGATGCACATTGCCGCCGTCGATCCGCGCTACATCCGCAAGGAAGACGTTACGGCCGAGGCGACTGGAGAAGGAAAAGGACATCTATCCGCGCGCAGGCGGCCCAGACCGGCAAGCCGGCTCCGGTGATCGAGAAGATCGTGGAAGGCAAGATGGGCAAGTTCTACGAGGAGGTCTGCCTGTGGAGCAGCCCTTCATCAAGGAGCAGACCGTGACGATCTCGCAGTTGATCGCGACCGCGATCGGCAAGCTGGGCGAGAACATTTCCGTCCGGCGCTTCGCCCGCTTCAAGGTCGGCGACGTAGCCGAGACCATCGCCATCAGCAAGGCCGCCGATCAGGCCGGCGAGTAACGATCACATCAGGTCAGATAGCAAAATCGCTGACAACAGTTCAGCCGCGTAGCGCGGCCAGAAACGCTGCGCCGTATTTTCCCAGCTTGGCCGGCCCTATACCTTTGATCTCCGACAGCGCCTGGAGATTGGCTGGCGCGGCATGGGCCAGCGCCTCCAGCACCGAGTCGTGCGCGATGCAAAACGCAGGCTGATCCTGCGCTTTTGCCAGCTCGTGCCGCAGTTTCTTCAGCCGCTCTAATCGCTGATAGCCGTCGTGGTCAAGCTTGCCGGCACCTGCCGCCGCCGCCTTGCGCCCGCTGGACTTTCGTGAACTCCCAAATGCCGGCGAACTTCTCGTCATCCGAATCTCGCCTCGGCATACGTCGCATCGGCAACCCGCCGGCAGACTGCTGTCACCGAAGTATTCGAGGATGGCGCGCCGGCGGCAGCGCACACGAAAAGCGTAAGCGAATAGCTGCTCCAGTTTCTGTCGCGCATGCGCTTGCAAGGTGAAAATTTGCGATTGCGACAAGCCGGGATTGTTCTCGCCGATCTTGTCAATGAAGAACTCCTGGGTGTGACGGTCCACCAGGCTGACATATAAGACGCACTGCGCCGGAAGGCCATCGCGGCCGGCGCGACCCGCCTCCTGGTAGTAGGCTTCCAGGCTCGCCGGCACGTTGTAGTGGATGACGAAGCGGATGTCAGGCTTGTTGATGCCCATGCCAAAGGCATTGGTCGCCACCACGATCGCTCCCGGCGAAGACATAAAGTCGTGCTGGCTGTGCTTGCGAGCGTCGGATTCCATTCCCGCGTGATAGGGGCGCACAACACGCTTGGGAAATTTGCTCCTGAAACAGCACGGCCAGCCGCTCCACCAGCTTTCGTGTAGCGCAGTACACGATGCCGCTACCCGGCTGCCGGGAGAGACCGTTCAGCAGAGCGGCATCTTTGTCGGTTTCCGTATCCAGTCTGCGACAGGCATAGGTCAGGTTAGGACGATCGAATCCCGTAACATGCAGCTTGGGAGTGCGCAGGCCCAGCATACGCGCGATGTCTTCGCGCACGGCCGGAGTTGCCGTCGCAGTAAGAGCCATCGTGTTTGGCGATCCGAGAAGTTCGCGGATCTCGGAAAGGCGCATGTATTCCGGGCGGAAATCGTGTCCCCAGAAGCTGAGACAGTGGGCCTCGTCCACCACCAGCAGGTTGGGACGAAGCTGCGGCAGTACGTTCTGGAAGGAAGCCGCCGCGAAACGTTCGGGAGCCAGATAAAGCAGGCCGGTAAAGCCGTTCCGGAGCTGCGCCAACACCCGGGATTGATCGGCCGGCGATAGCGAGCTGTTCAGCAGCAACGCCGGAACTCCCAAGGCTTGCAGTTGCCGCACCTGGTCGGCCATCAGCGAGATCAGCGGAGACACGACGACGGTCAGACCCTCCAACATCACGGCTGGAAGCTGAAAGCAAAGGCTCTTGCCCGCGCCCGTTGGCATGACGCAGACCACGTCATGGCCGGCGAGTACATCCTGCACAATCTCCCGCTGGTAGGGGCGGAACTCCGAGAGCCGAAATACCCGCTGCAAGAGATCGTCAAGAGCATCCATAGTGCTGGCCTACTCTAACTTTAACCGCTGGCGCGACGGAAATGTTGAGCAGGTTACCAAAGTGTGGGCAAAGCAGGATGCCTTTTCCCGGGATTGAACGCCAACTGCGATCAAATCAGCGCGGATCAGGCAAAGCAAGGGCGAGGAACCCATCCCACGCCCTTCTAAAGTGAATTTCGATGTTCCGGCGAACCGCGAATCTAAACCTCACATGGTGAGCACCACGCGAAACTCGGCCTTGCCGCTCAGCATGCGCTCATAGGCTTCGGCGGCGCGCTCCAGGGGATAGGTCTCAATCATGGGACGCACACCCGCCAGTTGCGCGAAATTGACGGTGTCTTCGGAATCGGCAGCGCGTGCCGGAGGCCCATCCTTGAATGCCGCGACTGCAGCGAATCAGTTGCAGCGGCGTGACCTCAATCGGGTCAAACGCGGCTCCAACGACGAACAGCTTGCCGTTCGGACCCAAGCCGTCGAAGAGTTGCGACATCGCCTTGGAACTTGGCGCGGTCGCCAGAATCACCTTGGCACCACCCAACTCCTGCAGCGCCTCGGCTGGATTCCTGGCGTTGCTGTCAATGTAGGCCGTCGCCCCCAGCTTCCTGGCCAACTCCGCGTTCTCCGGCCCGCGTCCGATGGCGGCGACTTTATAGCCGAACTTGTTCGCGAACTGAATCCCCAGATGACCCAGTCCACCGATGCCCTGTATGGCGACGAGATCGCCGGGAAGGGCGCCGCTGTGCCGCAAGGGGTTGTAGGTGGTCACCCCGGCGCACAGCAGCGGCCCGATCTCGGCGTCGCTGCCGCCCTCCGGCAACGCCACCAGCGCCTCCACCGGCGCCAGCATGTATTGCGCATAGCCGCCGTCGTAGTTGATGCCGGTCACCTGCAGGTTCTGGCAGTTGCGGAAGTCGCCACGGCGGCACTCGCGGCAGGTATTGTCCTGGCCGCCGTGCCAGCCCACGCCCACACGCTGGCCGGTCTTCCACGCGGACACTTCCACGCCCACTGCATCTACAATCCCCGCCACTTCGTGCCCGGGCACGCGCGGATACTGAATGCCGGGCCACAAGCCTTCCTTGGTCAGCACGTCACTGTGGCAGACGCCGCAGGCCAGCACCTTGATGCGCACCTGGCGCGCGCCGGGATTGGGAATCTCGCGCTCCACCATTTCGAAGTCGGCTCCCGCGCGGGGAACCTGCATCACTTTCATCATTGCCATCTTTCCTCCAATGAATCGTTGTTATAGACGTGGGCCGGCAAGCCGGCAGCGTTGGCCAGTGTCCCGGTTACATCAGCAGTTGCTATCGGATCGGAAAGAGAACGCAGGAATGCGTTGGCGAAGCGGCAAGTGTCAAAAAGTCTACCGCAGTTCCGGATCATAGATTGCTTTCGATGTGCTACATCGGGCGACAGATTCTTTCAGCTCGGAGGAAAACGGCAGGCCGGTTTGCAAATAGTCGTGGTAGAAGGCCGGATCATCGAGGAAAGCCTGCCGGCGGCGATGCGGAAACCAAACTGCTACACTAAATTCAGTCATTTCACCAACATCATGGACGCTCCCGTTTACAAACGCATTCTTCTCAAGATCTCCGGTGAGGCGCTGGCCGCCGGCCAGGGCTTCGGCGTGGACAACCGGCGCGTGCACGAGATCGCGGCCGAACTCGCCGAGGTGCACAGCCTGGGCATCGAGATCGCCATCGTGGTGGGCGGCGGCAACTTCTTCCGCGGCGTAGCCGAGCAGGCCAAGGCGATGGACCGCGTCTCCGCCGATCACATGGGCATGCTGGCCACGGTGATCAACGCCCTGGCGCTGCAGGACGCGCTGGAGAAGCAGGGCGTTTTCACCCGCGTGATGAGCGCCATCGAGATGAACCAGGTGGCCGAGCCGTTCATCCGGCGCCGCGCCATGCGCCACCTGGAGAAGGGCCGCGTCGTGATCTTCGCCGGCGGCACCGGCAATCCGTACTTCTCCACCGACACCGCCGCCTCGCTGCGCGCCATGGAGATCAAGGCCGACGCCATCCTGAAGGCCACCAAGGTGGACGGCATCTACACCGACGATCCGGTGATCGTGAAGGACGCCACCATGTTCGAGCAGATCACCTACATGGACGTCCTGCGGCTGCGGCTGCGGGTGATGGATGCCACCGCCATCGCGCTCTGCCGCGAGAACAACCTGCCCATCGTGATCTTCGACCTGAACCGTCACGGCAACATTCAGCGCGTGGTGCATGGGCGAAAAGGTCGGCTCGCTGGTCAGCCAGGGCTGACGCACTGCCGCCGCGAACCACGCCGCGGCCATAGCCAAGGTTTATAATCATCGGTTTGTAATCTTCATCTGAGGCGAACCTGTATGGCCGTGTCAATGGCTGCAATTCCCGCACTGAAAGACAGCTTTGGACAATTGAAAACCCGTATGGACAAGGCGGTGGAGGACTTCCGCCAGGAGATGACCTCGACCCGCACCGGCCGCGCCTCGGTGCACATGCTGGACGACGTGACGGTGGAAGCCTATGGCTCGCAGATGCCGCTGAACCAGTTGGCCAACGTCAGCGCGCCGGAGCCGCAGTTGATCACCGTGCAGGCTTGGGACGTCAGCCAGATTGGCGCCATCGAGAAGGCCATCCGCAGCGGCGACCTCGGCCTGAATCCGATGAACGACGGCAAGCTGATCCGCGTGCCGGTGCCGGCGCTGACCGAAGAACGGCGCAAAGAGATGGTGAAGCACCTCCACAAAGTCCTGGAGGAGCACCGCACCGCGGTGCGCAACATCCGCCGCGACGGCAACGACCTCATCAAGAAGGCGATGAAGGACAAGAAGATCACCGAAGACGAAGAGCGCGGCGCCTTGGAGCAGATCCAGAAGCTGACCGACGACGAAATCAAGAAGATGGAAGAGCTGGCCAAGGGCAAAGAAAAAGAAGTGATGTCCATCTAGCTCCCAGCTATTAGCTCTTAGCTTTTAGCAAACCTGCTTGTTCGCGAAGCTGGGAGCCTGCGCTGCTTGCTAAGAGCTAACAGCTAAAGGCTAAGAGCTTCTTCTTCATGCTGATTGACCTGGGCGATCTCCGCATACGGCCCTGGCGTCGCGACGACCTCGACGCCCTGCTGCGCTACGCCAACAATCCCAACATCGCCTCCAATCTGCGTGACCAGTTTCCCCATCCCTACACTCGCCGCGACGCCCTCGATTACCTGGAGTATGCGCGCTCGCAACAGGAGCGAACTTCCTTTGCGCTGGAGCATGGGGGCGAGGCCGTGGGCGGAATCGGATTTCGTCCCGGCAGCGATATTTCACGGCTGAGCGCAGAAATGGGCTACTGGCTGGGTGAGCCGTTCTGGGGCAAGGGCTGGATGAGTCGCGCCGTGAAAGCCGCGTCCGACGAGGCTTTCGACGAGTACCGGGTAATTCGCATCTTCGCCACCGTCTTCCCCCATAACGTTGGTTCGATCCGCGTGCTGGAGAAAGCAGGCTTTGACCGTGAAGCGCTGATGAAACGCAGCGCGGTGAAGAATGGTGAGGTACTCGACCAGATTCTCTTCGCCAAGGTCAGGTAACCCGTTGTCCGTTGTCGGTTGTCCGCGGAGCAACCGTCAACATTAAGGGCCACCCAATTCTGACAACCGACAACGGACAACCGACAACTGCTTCTTATTTCCTCCCCGCCGCCTCCACCGAGTTGGTCGGATCGGCGCCATCCCAGGTCTGGTCCGAGGTCGGACCGTACACCGAAAGCACCGGCTTGCCCAGCAGGCGCAAGTACACCGTCAACTGCGTACGGTGATGGCAAGTGTGCAGCACGCGCCGCCAGAAGACCCAGATGCGTTGGCGTCGCACTTCGAAGAACGGCGCCTCTTCCATCCACCAGTCTTTGTGCCGGCCAGCGAAGAACTCCAGCCGCGGACGCGCCAACTCTTCCATCCGGCGGATGTAGGCACTGAGCTCCGGCGATTTTGGCAGCACCTCGGCGGGCGGGCGGTTCCGGCGTTCCCACAAATTCGCCGAAGAAGCGCCGCTCCGACAGCAATTGGTGCTTCAGGATCTCCTCTACAGTGGAGGACTTAGGATGCGGCCGGAAGCCGAGGTCACCGTCCGAGAAACAGCGCCATATGGAGATCACCTTGTCGGTTTCGCCGGCGTAGATATCGAGCAAGTGCTGGAACAAAGGATCGGAGGCGCGGGGAATGTCGCTCTCGGGAATGGCGGTGAAGTCGTAACGCATGGCAGCGCCCTCTCTGGGTAGAGCTACAAAAAGAAGGGCGCGACATGCGCGCCCGGGTACGAAACTGAACTTGCGCTATTCCTGCCGGCAGACCGCCCGCTGCTGCAAGTAACGCTCCAGCTTGCCGCGGCGTTCCAGGTTCATTAGGTTGTCGAGCATCGGATATCTCGCCGTGGGATCAACCCGCTGGATCGCGCGATAGGCGCGCAGCGTGCCTGACAAGCCGGCGGCCTGAATGGCGAACTGATTCCGGATTTCCGGATGCAGCAACTGGAACGCGGCTTCCGAGTAAAGCGCCTGCATGCGCAACTGATTGGAATAGGCGTCGTTCACCTGGTCGAGCGTCTCCAACTGCTCGCAGCAGGTATCAACGTTGAAGTCGGAGCTATTGACCAGCCACTCGGTCAGCCACATCCGCTTGACCATGCTGTCCTTGGCGAGCGGGAATTCTTCCAGGCTGCGGGCGTAATCCAGCGCGCGAGTACGTTCTTCCGGGGTGGACGGACCGCGCGACCTCGCCGCGAAAGACAGTGGAACTGTCATCGTCAGCAGAACAACGATTGCGAAAAGCTTGCGAGCCATAATGCTCTACCCCCTTTCGCGAAGCTTAGCGGGGCCAGATGTTTAGGAATCATACCTCCGTTCGGGGTGCTGCTGGCAAGCGAGAACTGAAATCGTCAACCGCCCGTTCTGCGCTTCGTCACGCCCCAGAAGCGCTTCATCCCCAGCAAAACAAAACACTTCGGCCCATGACGTGGGATAATGACGGAGCCGCGCATGACACAAAATGTTTACACCGCGTGTCCTCATGATTGCCCGGATGGCTGTGCCGTGCTGGTGACCATCGAGGATGGCCGGGCGACCAAGGTGCAGGGCGATCCCGAGCATCCCGTCACGCGCGGCTTTCTCTGCGGAAAAGTCAGCAAGTATCTCGATCGTGTGTACTCGCCCGATCGCGTGCTCTATCCGCATGCGCCGGGTGGCGCCGAAGGGCACTCATGGCGACGGCGCGTTCCGCGCGGATCTCCTGGGACGAAGCGCTGGATGAGATTGCCGCGCGTCTCCAAGCCATCAGCGACGAGTTCGGGCCGGAAGCGATTCTGCCTTATTCCTATGGCGGCAATATTGGCGTGCTTGAACGGCGGCTCCATGGACCGGCGCTTCTTTCATCGGCTGGGAGCGTCGCAGCTGCATCGCAGCATCTGCTCGGAAGCCGGCGGCGCAGGCCATCATTTCGGTGTACGGACGCAAAGTCGGCACCGAGCCGGAGCAGTTCGCCAAATCGAAATACATCATCGCCTGGGCGCGCGAACATCCACGGCACCAACATTCATCTGTGGCCGTTCATCGAAGAGGCGCGGCGCAACGGCGCCAAGCTGATCGTCATCGATCCGTACCGCCACGCGCACCGCGCGTTTGGCGGATTGGCACATCCCCATCAATCCCGGCACGCGACGTGCGCGCTGGCGCTGGGCATGATGCATATCATCGTGCGCGACGGCTTGCACGACGCGCGACTACATCGAGCGCCATGCCGAGCGGCTTCGATGAACTGCAGGCGCGGCTGCCGCGATACACGCCGGACAGGTCGCACATTGGACAGGAATCCCCGCTGCCGATATCGAGCGACTGGCGCATGAATACGCGACCGTTCGTCCGGCGGCGATTCGCCTGAACTATGGCGTGCAGCGCTGCGAAAATGGCGGCATGGCTGTCCGCGCCATCCGCATGCTGCCGGTGCATCACCGGCTCATGGAAGGAAGTCGGCGGCGGATTGCAGCTTTCCACCAGCGGCGCCTCGCAGCTGAATCGCGCTGCGGTGAGCGTCCCGACCTGATGTCCGCAGTCCGCTCGGCCGCGACGCCCGCATCGTCAACATGGTTGAGCTCGGCAAGGCGCTGACCGAACTTGACGATCCCGCCAGTCAAATCGCTGGTGGTATTACAACTCGAATCCCGCAGCGGTTTGTCCCGATCACAACGCGGGTGGTGCAGGGACTGAAGCGCGACGACCTGTTCACCGTGGTACACGAGCAGTTCCTCACCGACACCACCGACTATGCCGATATTGTCCTTCCGGCGACGACCTTTCTCGAACACAAAGACCTGGTGGCGTCCTACGGCCATTACTATCTGCAGGTGTCGCACCAGGCGCATGCAGCCCCTAGGCGAGTGCAAATCGAATGCGAATTCTTTCGCGCGCTCGCCTTACGCATGGGCTTCGAGGACGAGTGCTTCCGCGATCCGGTGGACCAGATGATCGACTGCGGCACTGGACGCCGGAGTCCACAGCTTGCGGGCATCACCCGCGAGCGCCTGGAAAAGGATCCACACGTGCGGCTGAACCTGGACGGCGCAGACGGTTTCTGGCTGCCGTTTGCCAACGGCTTCTTCACCGCCAACGGCAAAGCCGTTTGTGGAATCCCGATTTAGGACCGCTTGGCATGGATGCAGTCGCCGAATATGTAGCGCCGGAAGAATCGCGACACAGCCCTGCGGCCCGGCAATATCCACTCGGAGCTGCTGGCGCGAAAGAGCGACAACTTTCTGAACTCCACCTTTGTGAACCATCCCGGCCATCAGAAGATGGAGCGCGACCACCAGTTGGAGATGAACCGCGAAGACGCCGAACGACGTGGCATTCGCGATGGCGAGTGGATCCGCGTCTTTAATCAGCGCGGCGAAGTCCGGCTGCGCGCCCGCGTCAATGGCGCGGTAGCGCCCGGTGTGGTGAGCGGACGGTTATGGTGGGCGAAGCTGTCGGAAGGCGGGGTCAATATCAACGTGCTGACCTCAGACCGTCTTACCGATTTGGGAGGCGGCGCCACCTTCTACTCGGCGCTGGTCGAGGTGGAACGCGCTCCCGCAACTTCCAGCGGGACTGAGGGTTAGCGTACCCGTCCCTTTTGCTGCAGAAACACTACGCGGGTTCACGAAGCGCCACCTGTACCGTATAATTGCGGTTTCATAACCCTGGTATCGAGGTCTTGATTATTTCTTGCCACCGTCAGGTAAGTTGCGCGGCGCGCTCGGGCCGCGCCATGCGCTTCTGTGCCGTTGCGGTTAGCTGTCTTCTGGCCGTCTTCTTCCTTTTCAGCACATGCTTCGCGCAGCAAGGAGTGATCGAAGAGATCATCATCCACGGGAACCGGCGCATCCCGGCCGACACCATTCGCGCCCGCATGTTCACCCGAGCCGGCGATGTCTATGACCAGACCGCCCTGGAGCGGGACTTCAACTCCCTCTGGAACACAGGTTACTTCGACGACCTGCGCATCGAGCGCGAGCCTTCGCCGAAGGGCTGGCGTATTCACGTCTACGTCAAGGAAAAGCCGACCATCCGCGAAATCAAGTACGTGGGCCTGAATTCGGTATCGCAGAGCGACGTGCTGGACAAATTTAAGGAACGCAAGGTCGGCCTGACGCAGGAAAGCCAGTACGATCCCACTAAGGTGAAGCACGCCGAAGTGGTGATCAAGGAACTACTGGCCGCGCACGGCCACCAGTTCGCCAGCGTGCGCTCCGAGGTCCGGCCCATTCCGCCCGCCGCGGTGGCCCTGACCTTCGTGGTGAAGGAAGGCCCCAAGGTCAAGGTTGGCAAGATCATCTTCGAGGGCAACAAGCACATCAAGTCGCGCGAACTGCGCGCGGCCATGAAGAACCTCAAACCGATCGGTATCCCGCACTCCATCTTCCTGGAGAACCTGTTCGCCCGCACCTACGATTCCACCAAGCTCAGCGAAGACGCGGAGCGCGTCCGTTACTACTACCAGACACAAGGCTATTTCAAGGCGCTGGTGGCCGACCCCAAGACCCAGGTTCACGACACCAGCGGGGTTCGCTGGTATTACCCCATGAAGCAGTCGCCGGGTAAGGCCGTGGATATCACCCTGCCGGTGGAAGAAGGCGAGCGCTACCGGCTGAAGGAAATCACCTTCAGCGGCAACAAGGCGATGACCAATCCCGCCAGGCTACGCGCTTACTTCAAAATTAAGGACGGCGACATCTTCGACACCGAGGCCATCCGCAAAGGTCTGGAGAACCTGCGCAAAGCCTACGCCGCGCTCGGCTACATCAACTTCACCCCTGTCCCCAACACCGAAGCCGACGACGAGAAGAAGACCATCGCCCTGCGCATTGACGTGGACGAAGGCAAGCAGTTCTACGTCCGCCGCATCGAGTTCCAGGGCAATACCACCACCCGCGACAAGGTCATTCGCCGCGAACTGGCGCTGGAAGAAGGGCAGATCTATAACGGCAATCTCTGGGAACTCAGCCTGATGCGGCTGAACCAGTTGCAATATTTCGAGGCGCTGAAGCCCGACCAGGATTCGGAGATCAAGCAGAACGTCCAGGACGGCACGGTCGATATCACCCTGAAGGTGAAAGAAAAGGGCAAGAACAGCATCGGCCTGACCGGCGGCGTCAGCGGCCTGGCGGGCGCCTTCATCGGTATCAACTACAGCACCAACAACCTGTTCGGCAAAGGCGAGACCTTCACCTTCGAGTTCCAGGTCGGCCAGTATCAGCGCAACGAGACCATCGGTTTCACCGAGCCCTATCTGTTCGACCGGCCGCTCCAGTTTGGCTGGACGGTCTATCACCGCAGCTACAACTACAACCAGGCGGCGCTGACGGAAATTCAGCTCAATGAAAGCCTGAACCTGCCGCAGAGTTACCTGTCGCTGCTGCAGAACTTCACCCAGACCAGCACCGGTTTCACAACGTCGCTGAGTTATCCCATCCGCCGCTCTTTCAAACGCGTCGGCATCACCTATAACTTCGACAATTCATCGGTGCAGACCTTCAGCACCGCGTCGGCCGATTACTTCCAGAGCATCGCCTTCCGCGGCATCTCCGGGCCGAACGCGCTGAGCGGCATCATCACCAGCAAAGTTGTTCCCAACTTCTCCTACAACAAGATTGATAACCCACAGCGCGAGCACAGCGGACAGAGTCTTTACATCGCGACCGAATTTGCCGGCCTGGGCGGAAACGTGCGTTCCATCAAGCCCACGGTTGAGTACAAGAAATTCATTCCCATCCAGAAGGGCCGCAACACCTTCGGCTTCCGCATGCTGGGTTCATTTATCACCGGCTATGGCGGCCTCGTGGCCCCACCGTTTGAGCGTTTCTACGATGGCGGCGACAGCGATATCCGCGGCTTCGACATCCGTGCCATCTCGCCGGTGGCCTTCTTCCCCACCGCGCTGACCATACCGCTGCAAAATCCCGACGGCACCACGGTTCCGCTTGATCCCACGAATCCGCGGCGCGGCGCTTACAACATCACCATTCCGGTGGAGCAGATTATCTTCCCCGGCGGCGACACCACCATCGTCAACAACCTGGAGTACCGCGTTCCTATCGTCGGGCCGGTCACGCTGGCGGCCTTCGTGGATACCGGCATGGACTTCGTCGCCCGGCAATCGCAGCTCAAGATTTCTCCGGATCAGCTCGACATTCTGAACACCACCACGTTCGGCTGCCCGTACCTGACCACCGGCTTTACTTGCGGCGGCGGCTCCATGATTCCGTTCTCCTCGGATTTGAAGCCGGTATCGGGCACCAACTACCAGCCGCGCATGTCCACCGGTCTGGAACTGCAGGTGATCATGCCGGTGGTGAACGCGCCCTTCCGCTTCTATTACGCCTATAATCCGCTGCGCCTGGACCAGACCGCTTATTCGCCCAATCCCATTACCCGCAGCATGTTCCCGGCGGGCGCGGCGGGCGATTACACCTATGCCCAGGCGATCTCGCTGTACCAGCCGAGCTACCTGCTGCGTGAACCACGCAAGACCTTCCGCTTCACCGTCGCCACCACCTTCTAGGCGGAGGCGGCCTGCCCAGCTACCCTGGTTCACGCCTGCCGCGTGTTTTCAGGAGGCCTTCAAACGCAGGCGAAGCATGATGGAGAGATGGTTTCCGACCACGGCGTTGAAATCCGACGGCGGACCAGAGAAGTCCTCGGCGATGCTGGTGCCCGGCGCGACCGGCAGACCGGAAGCTTCCATGAATGTGCCGGTGCAGCGGAAGCCGCGAAAATCCTCGGTCCCGCCGGATGGGTTTTCGCACTTTTCATCCTGCACGACCGGCGGCCAATAGGTACCGGCAACCGCCTTCACCAACTGCGGGAAATTCTCGCGTGACAGGTTGAGAGTGGACGAAGCAAAAATCTCGCCTTTCTGCGTGTTCGCATCGGACGGGAAGTCGAAAACGAAGGTGGCATCGCGTGACACGCGGTGGACGATCGGTGGACCGTACACCGGCCCGGAGTAGGCTTCCGACGGCTCTGCCTGTACGTTCCGGTCAACACGAGTCAGGGTCAGCACCCCGGTGGCTTGAATCCGCCCGTCGGCGGTCCGCTGCACGCTCTTGGAGTGAAAACATATCAGCGTGTGGTTGGCCTCGTCTTCCAGCCACTGGCTCAGGAACTTTCCGTTTTCAGCAATCGGCGGCACCATGCTGTTTGCCGGATAAAAACGGAATGCGACGCTCGACTTCGCCATATCGGCGTCATCGATTTTCATTTCACCCATCACCCGTGCAAAACCGACGGTATAGTCGAGTTTGTTTTTCCCGTAGTTCGTGGTTCCGTCGGTGATCAGTTGCACGGCGGAATGGCGGGTGTCCACCTGCCAGGATCCAGCCATCGAAGGTTTCGTGGAAACGCCCAGGCCGAGAACCGCCAGCCCGAGAACGGTAACTGCCGCGAAGGTCGCCATTGGCTTAAGCATTCTTTCTCCCTCCTCGGAGGATTCCTTCCTTGATGCCGCCGGCTGCGAAGAAGTCGCGCAAGATTTTTTGGGTTCGGCCGCCGGCTGGCCAGACGCTCTCCTGGGGCCCTCCCGGCATGGTTTGCAGCACCGGCGCCCGATCCTTTTACAGCTCAACTTCGGGGCGCTCCAATTGCCTAATTGACGCTGGGAAGCAGGGTTCCCTATAATTTAACTATCCGCACCGTTGAGTTTTCCCGGTCGGTCGATGTAGCCCGGCTACACTCTTGTCCGGCTGTCCAGAAGCCAAGCGCGGCAGGCCGCGTCCGCACTGGAACACCTGAGGAATTCCCGGAGCAGTTCAAGGAGCTATAACCAAACCAATGAAGCGTACGCTTGCAGGTACCGCCGCGCTCGCCCTGTTGTTTGCATCGGCGACGATGGCCCAGAGCACCGGTGCGGCTGCCCCCGCCACCTCCACTCCCGCCGCCACCACAACTGGCAGTGGGGTCAAGGTTGGAGTCATCGACATCCAGAACGCGATCTTCGGCACCAATGAGGGCGCCCGCGACTTCGAGGCGCTGCAGAAGAAGTATGAGCCCAAGCGCAACGAGTTGCAGGGACTCAACACCGAAGTCGAGAACCTGAAGAAGCAGCTCAACACCCAGGGCGACAAGATGAACGACGACGCCCGCAACACTCTGGTCAAGTCCATCGAGACCAAGCAGAAGAGCCTGCAGCGTTCCGCCGAAGACGCTCAGAACGAATATCAGCAGGAGCAGAACCAGGTTGCGCAGAAGATTCTGCAGAAGCTGGCTCCGGTGATCGAGAAGTATGCCAAGGCCAACGGCTTCGGCCTGCTGCTCGACTCCTCCAATCCCTGGCCGCAGGGTCCGCTCCTGTGGGCAACCCCCAATGTGGACATCACCAAGCCGGTCGTCGAGGCCTATAACGCGCAGTCCCCCGTGCCGCCTCCGGCCAAGCCGGCCACTCCGGCTGCCACCCATCCTTCAGGAACGGGCACAGGAGGAACAGCCACGACTCATCCCGGCGGCTCCGCTACCAGCTCCACCAAGCCGGCTTCCAAGCCGTAAAGCGACGTTGGACGCAGCATTACAAAGGCCATCCTTCGGGATGGCCTTTCGCTTTTGGGACTGCCATTGCTGGCTCGCTCCGCGGGGGTCTGAAAAGTAATCCTCAGGTCTGTGGAAATTACTGTGGAAGACCGAGTCGTCGCGCTGCGACAGAGTCGTATTCTCAGGTACTTAACACTACTTGCCCATGACCTGATGCAACTTCAAGCCACCAAAGAATCAAGGGGTTGCACCTATTCTCAAGTTTGAACGCAACCGTCAGAAACGATGTAGCGCTTTTGGGCTAGTCTCAGAGGTTTTGCACAATCTTGCGGTCTGCCGACGGTCCAAAAAAGTCAATTTTGTGTAAGCGAAATCAAGATTTTAGTCCCAAATCGGCACTCACAGCCCGGCACCACCTTCGAACACCTTGCGCAGCGAATAGGCATAAACCCGGTACAGCCCGTAGCTGACTCCGCCGTCGGAATACTGACGGAAGAGCAGGTCGCCGCGGCCGTTGGCGTCGGCATCCACGGCGTCGATCAGCTCCAGCCGAGGAAAGGCGTCGAGATAGCTGCTGTCGGTTACCGAGCTGAAGATCTTCTGCGGCACGCCCTGGATGTCGAGCTTGGCCACCACGGTCACGTAGTAGTCGAACTCGCCGGGGCGCGGCGGCTTCGTGCCCGCCACCGGCAGCTTAGCGGTCAGCACCAGCGTGGGCGAGTTGCTGAAGTCCAGGTCGAAGGCGCGCAGGTCATAGTCGGTGATGGTCGCGCCCTTGGCCAGCGGCGGTGCCTTGCGGGTAGCCGCGAACTTGCGCACATCCTGCATGGCCAGGACGATCATCTGCTGCGCCTTCTCCTCGCGCTCTCCGGCCAACATGGCAAACAGCATCGGGTGCGGCTCATAGTCGCTGTTGTCGGAGATGGCGGCATAGGCGCGCGACGGCTTCCCGGTGCCGGACTTGCCTGCGCCAGCCTTCGCAGAAGCGGTTGACGGCGCCGCTTTGGCGGGCTGCGCCGACTTAACCGGCTGCGCTCCGCGCTTGAGCACCGGCCGATCCGGATCGCCTTCGTCTGAACTGGAACTCGGCGCTGGCGACGGCGCTGCCGCCGCGTTCTTATCAGCCGGCACCGGATGCGACGAGCTGTCACCCAAGCTGGGCGACGAATTCTTCAGCGTCGGCCGATCCGGATCGTCGCTGGCCGAGGCCGGAGGAGCATTGCGGTCGGGTGCCGCAGCCGGCTTGGTCCCAGAAGACGAGCCGCCCGACGATGACTTGTCATCGCCTTCGCTGGAAGCCGCACGCTTGAGCACCGGCGGGCCGGTATCGTCGTCTAGCGGATCCAGCTTCTTCTTGGGCTTTGCCGCAGCTTGCTTGGCCAGCTTCTGGTCAAAGAGCGAAGTCTGCGGCTTCCACGTCCCGTCGGCAACCCAGTTGCCATTGATCTGCTTGGGCGAAGTCACGGTGAACCAGCCGGTGGGCTCGCCGTCGTCGAAGGCCTGGTACAGCGTCTGCGGCTGCACCGCCATCGGTTCGGGATTGGCCTGGTACAGGCTGGCGTCGTAGAAGCGGTCGTTAATCCACAGCGCGATGGGCACCAGCCGCATGCCGCCGCCAGGCAGGAACTCGACCACGCCGATTGCGCGCGGCCCGCGCTTGTCGTGCTTGTGCGCGTCTCTCTGCGCCTGGGTGCCGCCTTCCATCTGCGGCTGCGGATGCTCAGGCCGCTGCGCCGCTGCCGGGGCCAGGAACAACGTCGCCAGCAAGCCGGCGGTGGCCGTGCGTGCCAATTTGCGATATAGGTAGAACGTTATGAATCCCAATCCCAAAGCTCCCATTTTCCAATTGCCCGACGAAAACGGAAACCCGGTTTCGCTGGAGCAGTTCCGCGGCAAGTACGTGGTCCTCTTCTTCTATCCCAAAGCCAACACGCCCGGGTGAACCATTGAAGCGTGCGGGTTCCGCGACGCATACAGCAAGCTGCAAAAGGCCGGGCTGGTGGTGCTGGGCATCTCGCCCGACACGCCATCCTCCCAGAAGAAGTTTAAAGAAAAGTACGACCTGCCGTACACGCTTCTGGCCGACGACAAAAAAGAAGTCGCCAAGAAGTTTGACGTGCTGAAAGAGAAAAACATGTACGGCAAGAAGGTCATGGGGATCGTGAGGACGACCTTCCTGATCTCGCCCGAGGGCAAGATCGCGCATGTCTTCCAGCCGGTCAAGCCGGAAGGCCACGCCGAGGAGGTGCTGGCCTACGCGAAGGAGAACCGGTAGGCGGGGTGAGAATCCGGGTTCGCATCGCCGCGGCTACCCACAATTAGCACGAAAAAATACGTGCATCACCTCCATGGAATCAGCAGCTTAGCGTGCAACTAGCTGCAAGTCGATGATTCCAGGCTACTTAGCAGCTAAAGTCATGATTCGCTGGCTCTTATGGGCGTTGAAATAGCGCAGACATGCATACCTGCGGCTTTGCCAGTATGCATGCATGTCAGCCTGCGATAGAATTTACCCATGCCCAATGACACGCTGTCGAAGATGCTCTGCGTTCGCCTGACCGAGGCCGACCATCGGCGTTACAAGATACTGGCCATCTCCCGCGGCCTTACCCTGCAGGAGGTAGTGAAGCAGGCGCTGCAAGCCTGGGCCGCCCAAGCTGGGGCCAAGGGAAAGAAGTAGAATCGTCGCGCCGACGGGCGAGACCGCGGACCCGCAGCTCCGACGCGGGCTCGGGACTCGAGGTTTCTCACCAAAGCCGGCAACCTGCCGGCTCTCTTCCCCGACCACTGACAACGGACAACTGTATTACGGCGCGAAGTAGCCGGAGATATCCAGGATCAGTTGCGTGTAGCCGGAGGCGAACGCATCCGTCTTGCCGTCGCCGTTGGGCACGATCGCCATGTTCGAAGTGATGGCTCCATCCATGGCATTCAGAGTAGAGACCAGCGGCTGGTCCGCCCCGTCGGGCCATAGCGACAGATATCCCAGCGCTCCGTCAGGCACCACCGTGGCGTTGAAGATGTAACCCTGAGCGGTAGTAGGAATGCCACACACGCTTCCCGCGACGTCCACCGGCGGACTCAATACTCCAGTGAAGCCCTGCCCGCTGCCGATCTTGCGCGTGTCCAGCACACGGCAAGGCGCGCCGGGGTAGAGCGACACCCCGCCCGTTCCCGCCGGCGCAAAGTAGCCGTTGATGTCGCCTACCAGTTGAGTGTCGTTGCTGGCAAAGACCGCGATGCTGCCGCCGCTACCGGCGGGCACGATGGCCGCATTGGCCACAATCGTTCCGGTCGGGTTATTCAAGGTCGAAACCAGCGGCTTGGATTGACCTGCCGGCCACACCGTCAGGTATCCCAGCGATCCTGCCACGGGGACGACCGTAAGGTTCAGCGAGTAGGCCGCCGCATTGGCGCCCTCAGGAATGCAGGAACTTTCCAGCAGCGGGAAGTCGCGTTCCTGTCCGCCAGCCAGCGATGGACCACCCAGATCGCCAGTCTGCTTGCGCGTGTCTAGCACCCGGCACGGCGTTAAGGGATAGAACTGCAGCGTGTTTTCTCCCGGAAGCGTGAAGTAGCCATTAATGTCGAGCACGACGTCGGTGGTGTTGGTTACGTACACGCTCACTCCGCCGTTGACTCCCGCCGGCACTACCGCGGCATTGGCCTTGTTTCGTCCATCCAGCGAGTTCATGGTGGAGACTATCGGCAGGGAAACTTCGCCGGCCGGCCAGATGGTCAGATATCCGACGGGAGTGCCCTGGTCCGGCACCAGCGTCACGTTCAACGAATAGGCGGCGGCGGTGGCGGGAATATCGCAGCTACCCTGCGGGATGGGAAAGCTCCGCGAGGTGCGCCCTTGAATCGCAGGGCCGCCGAAGGTACCGTTCACGCCCCGGGTATCCACTACCCGGCAAGGCGTGACGGGGACGAATTGCAGCGCGGTGTCGCCGGCAATCACAGAGACGGCGTTGTCTCCGCTGTCGGGAACATAGACTCGGTCGGTGACCTCGTTGAGTGCGAGCGAGAAGGGCGCGTCCCCGACGGCGACGGGAACCACAGCATTGGCGATTCCGTCGATCACGCTGACGCTGCCAACGCTTTGCTCGGTCGCGTCGTTGCCATAAATATTGACCACATAGATCTTGTTAGTTACGGAGTCGGCCGCGATCGCCCACGGTGTAAACCCGACATTTATCGTCTGCGTGCTATTGGTGGCGCCGTCAATAACCGTCACCGTCCCCACGGTGCCGCAGTTCAAGTCGGTGCCGCAGGAGTTTTCCACGTAGATCTTGTTGGTCGCCGAATTCACCGCCAGGGTTCGCGGTACAATGCCTGCGTTGACGACGCTGGTGGCGTTGGTAGCGCCGTCGATAACGGTTACGGTACCGGCACTGTGACAGGTAATGTCGCTGCCGCACAGGTTAGACACGTAGATTTTGTTGGTGACGGAGTTGACTGCCACATATCCGGGATAGGCGCCAACGCTGACCGCCTGCGTGCTGTTGGTAGCGCCGTCAATTACGGTTACCGTCCCGCCGCTCTGGCAGTCCTGGCAGTGGTTCACCACGTAAATCTTGTTGGTCACGGAATTCACTGCCACCGACCAGGGTATAACTCCGGCATTTACTGTCGCGGTGTTGTTGGTGGCGCCGTCAATGACTGTCAGCGTGCTGTTACTGTGGCAGTTTGCATCGCCGCACTGATTGGCCACATAAATCTTGTTGGTCACGGGATTGACTGCTATCGCTAGGGGACTCAAACCTACATTCACCGAGAAGGTGGTATTGGTTGCGCCGTCAATGACCGTTACCGTGCCTTGGGTGCCAAGGCCGCAGTTGGGAACCGTGCCGCAGTAATTTGCCACGTAGATCTTGTTGGTCGCGGAATTCACGGCAGCCGCAATCGGCACTGCTCCCACGGTGACGGTGGCAACCTGGTTGGTCACACCGTCGATAACGCTTACCGTGCCTGGGCTCTCGCACGTGGGATCGCCGCCGCAATGATTGGTCACATAAATCTTGTTGGTCTGCGTGTTGACCGCAGCAGCATCGGGAGTATTTCCCGTAGGTAAGGTTGCGACTACAACCTGGGCGACAGCGGATGGCAAGGTGATAACAAAGATGAATATGGCCAGAATAAGGTAGAAGTGACGCATACTCCGCATGGGTTTTACTCCTGCGACGATTATGGTCGTGTTTTCATCGGCTGCTTGAAGTAATAGAGAAGCTTTATGGCAAACGTCCCGAATCGGAAATACGAAACTAACGCTGGCTGACTGGCCGAGCGCAACCGAGGACCCGCGATTCGGCTCGCGCCTCGGCGATCAGACGGCTGCTGCCGCGGCGCGACTCGTGTGCCGTCCCTGCGCCTAGGGCGAGATATGTCGTCCCGGATGGGACTCGATTCTTCTCGCTGCGATGACCCGCCGTTGAAACGGCGGACTAAGATATGCCGCCCCTGTACCGCTGGTCACTCTAAACACCGACTGACAACGGAGAACGGACAACTGCGCGTACTGAGCACTCGGCAGGAAGCAACCGGATGCGGCGCCATGCCGCCATGGCCCGGCGCCGCAAAATGGCCGTTGATGTCGGCCATCCGAGTTTGTCTAGTTGCGCCTCATTTCTTCGGACTCGGTCGAGAACCCGCGCACGTCGTTTTCTCGATGTCTTCGCAAGCGAAGTAACCGGAGATATCCAGCACCAGTTGGGTGCTGCCGAGAGAGTAGGCGTCAATACTGCCGTTGTCGGTGGAGACGATGGCCATGTTGGAAGTGATCGCACCGTCGATGGCATTCAGGGTAGAGACTACCGGTTGGTCCTCGCCATCAGGCCACAGGGTCAAATAGCCGAGCGGACCCTGCGGCACCACGGTGGTGTTGAGCACGTAGGCCAGCGCGTTCGCCGGCGGCTGGCAGGGGCTGTCCTGAACGTCCACCGTCAGCTCGCCGTTGAAAGCGTCAGCCGGAGAAGCGAGCTGAGGCGAGCGCGTGTCCAGCACCCGGCACGGGGTCACCGTGTACCAGGACAAACCCTCGCCATTCGGCTCCGCGAAGTAGCCGTTGATGTCAATCACCAGGTCGGTATCGTTGGTGCCATAGGCAGTGATTTCGCCGCTGGTGCCGGCCGCCACAATGGCCGCGTTGGCCACGTAAGTTCCGGTGAGGTTGTTCAGCGTGGATACCGGCTCCTCCGGCTGGGCGCCAGTCGGCCACACCTCCAAATAGCCCAGGGGGCTGCCCATGGCCGGATACGGCGACACGGTGAAGTTCAGCGAATAAGCCACGGGGCTGGCGCCGTCGGGAATGCACGAGGAGTCCATCACCGGGAAGTCGCGCGCCACCTGGGCGGCAAGATACGGCCCGCCCAGCCCCTGGGGATAGAGCGCCGAGCGGGTGTCGGCGATGCGGCAGGGCGTCACCGGATAATACTGCAGCATGGACACGCCGGCGGGAGTGGAGTCAAAAAGAGGGGCAATGAAAATGCCATTGATGTCGATCACGACATCGGTGGTGTTGGTGGCGAAGACGCTGACGGACCCCGAGGGTGTGCCCGCAACCACGATGGCGGCGTTGGCTTTGATGCGTGCATCCTGCGAGTTCAGGGTGGAGACCAGCGGCCGGTCGCCGCCGGTCGGCCAGAGGGTGACATAGCCCAGCGGGCCTTGCGGCACTGCGGTGACGTTCAGCGAGTAAGCCACCGCGTCACTGGGGATGTTGCAGGCGTTGTCGTTCTCCGTCAGCGGAAAGGCGCGGGCGCTGCCGCCGGTGATCGCCGGTCCACCAAAGGTGCCGTTCTCCAGGCGGGTATCGACCACGCGGCACGGCGCCAGAGGCACAAAGCGCAAAGGAGTTGGACCGTAGGGCATCAGCTTGAAAACGATGCCGTAATTGTCGGTGCCGCCAAGGTTAGTGGTTCCGTAGAGGTTTCCATCGTTGGCTTGCAGCAGCCCCCCTATGGGAAAGCTGCCGTCGGCGCAGTTGGCTTGCGAGCAGAAGTTGTAAACCGTGCTGAACCCTCCCGCCGGACTTATCTTGAAGATCGTGCCTACGCTGTGACTCCCGCCTTCGGTGGTGGTTCCATAGAAGTAGCCATCGCTGTCCAGCATCATGGGCGCCATGGAGTGGGCGCCGTCCTGTCCACTGAACTGGTGCAAGGTGGTGAAAACGCCAGCAGTAGTGATGGAGAAAATCGTGCCGTTGCCGCTAGTGCCGCCTAAATAGGTAGTTCCGTACAGGGCTCCATCGCTGCCTTGCACCAACCCGCCATAAAGGGCCTCGCCGTCAGGGCAGTCAGGCTGCAGATCAGCGCAAAACTGGTGAAGGGTGGTGAGCACACCGCCGGGGGTGAGCTGGTAAACAACGCCGCCGTCCCCACTTCCGCCTGACCCGGTAGCTCCATAGAAGTTGCCGTCGGTGCCCAGCACCAGCCCGGCAAACGGGGTGTCACCATCCGGACAGCCTTCGGAGATGCAGAAGCTATAAACGGTGGTCAGGGCGCCCTGCGAGGTGATCTTAAAGACACTGCCCATGCTGTTGGCTCCGCCCGACTCAGTGGTGCCGTAGAAGGCTCCGCTGCTGTCTTGCACGAGTGCTCCGAAGCCGGGGTTAGCGCCGTCCGAGCAGTTCACCAAACAGAATTGGTAAAGCGTGGTCAGCGTGCCGGTGGGAGTGATTTTGAAGACGGTGCCAGTACTGATACTGCCTCCGCCGGCGTAGGTAGTTCCGTAAAAGTTTCCGTCCGCTCCCTGCACCAGCGGGGCGGAGGGATTATAGCCGTCCGCGCAATCCTGTTGTGAGCAGAAGCTGTAAAGCGTGGTCAGCACACCTTGGGGAGTGATTTTGAAGACGGTGCCGCCGTCGTTAGCGCCCCCAACATGGGTGGTTCCATAGAAATTTCCGTCGGTGCCCTGAATGAGACCGGCATAGGGATAGCGCCCGTTGTCCTCCGTGAAATTAGTTAGCGTGGTGAGCGTCTGTGCCGGCGAGGAAACGACGCATGCCGTGCAGGCAGCCAATGCAAGGCACAGCACTTTCAGCAGAGTAAGGTTCCGCATACAGCCCCTTTCCCTACCTGCCTGGGGGCCAGACGCGCCTGCACCGCAGGGGCGTAGTTTTATTCCGAGGGAAGAAGAGGAATGGGCCGAGTCTCAGACCGGAGGAGGGTGCGGTATTGAGGTCTGCATGGCATTCCTCCACGCAAACACACGGCGCAGGTCAGCGCGCCACAACCGCGAGTAAAACTGACCACAGGAAGTTTGTCGGTGTCCCAGGTCACGCCCGCAGGTGATAGCGTTCCGCAACCGGTGGAGGCGCATGTGGATTCGCGCGGCCCGGGATTGAGTCTGCCGGAGAAATTTGCGGACGGGATGAAGTTCGCCTCCGAGCCGGTGGTCATCGGGCGCGGCCGGACAGTCTCCAATGAGTTCGAGATCAAGGGCGCGCAACTGGCGGGGGATGTCCGTTTCGGCGGATATACGTTCACGCGGCCGTTCGTGGCGATTCAGCCGATGATTCCCCAGGCGAACTTCGGGGCCCGGGCGCTGATGAATTTTGCCGTGACCTTCGATCAGAAGAATCAGGTAGTCCGATTCGCCGCGAGCAAAAAGAACTTTGAGCTACCCGGGCCGAGGGCGGCGAAGGTGGCTCCGGCGGCTAAGCCCTGACCCGACACCAAGGACAAGGAGCGCCGCTGCCGCGGCGACTCGCATTCCCCGCGGGTCTCAGAGTTTTCCAATCTTCGACGGTTATGGCATTGCCGCAAGGTAAACCATGACCTCCTCGCGAAGGTTCCTCTATGTCTTCGGGGTGTGCCTGACCACCCTTGGCCTGATGCTGCTGACTGCATGCGGGGGTTCGTCAGCAGTTGACCCAAATCCTCCATCTCCCCCGCCGGCTTCGTTGCAAGCAACGAATCTCAACCTGATTTTCGTTACCACCGAAGACCTGTCGTACCACGCCGCCGCAGACGTGAATCCGAAGACCGGCAACCTCAGCAACCGCGGTCTGCAACGCGCGCTAAGGTTGGCCACGTTCCTTCAGCAGAAGGTCCTGGGCGGCGCCAATGTGAACGGCATCTATGCGCTGACCCCGATAACCCATCTGCAAACGGCGAATGAGTATCCTGATATGGGCGGATTAATGACGGTGGAACAATTCGCGATGTTGAATCGCACCACGCTCTCGATTCCGCAAGCGTCGGCGGTTACGGCCAGCAGCTATCCAGTGAATATGTCGTATTCCGTGGCGGCGTTGCCGGATGGCGTTCACGTGCCACTGGTGAATTGTGCTGCCATCGGTTCCAGCAGCGCCTACACCTGCCAGGGTCTGGACTATCGCGACCTCGACGGCGACAACGAAGTTCTGGCTGGCGCGCTGCTGCAGTCGGGCACGCCCGGTTTTTATGTGTTCGCCGCGCCGTGGGAGACGATTCGCTCCTTGATGGCCAATCTCAACCAACTGCAAGGCTACAACTTCGCGCTGCCCACTGGCTATGCCGGTCCGGGCGCGGTTTACGCCTTCGCGATTGCGCCGTCAGGAAAGGCCAGCCTGGTTACCTATAACAGCCCAATCGATCCGCCATCTGCTTACCCCCAGTTGCCGCCAGGAGGAATTATTCCTGCGGCGTGCCTGCCCCAGCAGACCAACACCACCTTCCAGTTGCAGGTGACGGGCGGGGTCGGTGGCGCCGTGGTTCCCGCGGGAATCAATACCAACGAGACCATCTACTTTGTTCGTCACAGCGAAGCGCATCCCACTTCGTGGTGGGAGGACGGCAATTACTACGGCGCCGGGCAGTGGCGGGCGCTCGATCTTCCCAATGCTTTGCGCGGCAAAATCGATCCTGATCTGGTCTATTCCATCGATCCCGCGCAGGTCATTGCCGGGGCGGACAGTGTGAATGGCGACTTGTACTCCTACATGCGGACCAACGCGACGGTGTTGCCGTACGCCATCGCCAACGACTTGCCCTACGGCCTGGCGGCAAGCTTCGAGATGGGCGCGCAGAACCCTCCTACTTTGGCTACCGAAGCCAGCAACTTTTTCTTCTTTGGCGGTCAGTTCTCCAACCGGAAGGTGCTGGTGGGTTGGGAGCACGTTCACATCCCGACGACGGTCAATGCTCTGCTGGCGGCCTACCATGGCGGACAAAGCGCGCCTGCATGGCCGGGCGACGATTATGACACCGTGTGGACGGTACAACTGGATGCTGAGGGCAACCTCAGCGTGGACAATCTGACCTGCGAGGGCATCAACTCGGCATTGCTGCCTAAAACCCCGCCGCAATTCTGAGCCGATGGTCGAGTCACACCAACCGGGACACGCGCTCCCGCTTCAATTTGGATAGGCGGAAAAAAGGGGCTACAGCTTTTGCAGGCGCTGCACGTCGCGCACGCCGGGAATTTTGCGCACGCCGCTAACGATGCGCTCCAGGTGCTTGAGGTCGGCGATGTCGGCAATGATGTCCACGGTAGCGTCGTGATCGGTGGTCTTGGCTTCCATGTTGCGGATGTTGGTGTTGGCGTCGCTGATGACGGTGGCAATCTGCTTCAGCATGCCGGGATGGTCGTCGCAGAGCACCACCAACTTCACCGGATAGCCGCTTTGCCAGTTGCGGCCGGTAGCATCCTTGCCCCATTCCACCGCGATGCGGCGGTCGGGCTCGTACATCAGGTTAGTGACGTTGGGACACGACTTGGAATGCACCGCGACACCTTTGCCGCGGGTGACGTAGCCGACAATCTCCTCGCCGCGAATGGGATTGCAACAACCCGCGCGATAGACCAGCAGATCGTCGTGGCCCTTCACCTTGATGGCTTCGGTTTGGCCGCCAAAGACGCGGCGCAGAACGTTGGTCAGGCCGCCCGATGTCTCTTCCGACTCGCCTGTCTTCTCCGCGGGAGCTGTCGCAGTTTCCGCCGGCATGATGCGCGCCAGGATGGAGCGCGCGGAGAACTTGCCGTAGCCGAGCGCGGCCAGCAGATCGTCGGGCTTGCCCAGTCCGTTCTCGTTGGCCACGCGAGTCAGTTCCTGCTCGCTGATGTTCTTCAGCGCGATACGATATTTGCGGGCTTCCTTCTCGATGAGCTTGCGGCCGATTTCGATGGCGCGCTCGCGCTGATGAATGTGCAGCCAATGCCGGATCTTCGAGCGGGCGCGCGGCGATTTGGCCAGTTGCAGCCAGTCGCGGCTGGGATGATGTCCCGGCTGGGTCAGGATCTCGACGATGTCGCCGGAGCGCAGCTTGTAGCGCAGCGGCGCGATGTGGCCATTGACCTTGGCGCCGACGCAAGTGTTGCCCACCTCGGTGTGAATGGTATAGGCGAAGTCAATCGGCGTGGCATCCTGCGGCAGCACCACGATCTTGCCCTTGGGGGTGAAAGCGTACACCTCTTCGGGATAGAGATTGATCTTCAGCGTGGAGAGGAACTCGTCGGAGTTCTTCATGTCGCGCTGCCATTCCACCACCTGGCGCAGCCAGGCCAGGCGCTGCTCGTCGCGGGCGGAGACCGGGCCGTCCTTGTACTTCCAATGCGCGGCGATGCCTTCTTCCGCCATCTTGTGCATCTCTTCGGTGCGGATCTGCACTTCGAAGGCGTGGCCGCTCTCCGAGATCACGGTGGTGTGCAGCGACTTGTAAAAATTGTTGCGCGGGATGGCGATGAAGTCCTTGATGCGCCCCGCCACCGGCCGCCACTGGTTATGGATGATGCCCAGCACCGCGTAGCAGTCGGCTTCCGACTTGGTGATGATGCGCAGCGCGAACATGTCGTAGATCTGGTCCACCGGAATGCGCTGCCGCTGCAGCTTCTGCCAGATGGAATAAATGCGCTTGATGCGCGACTCCACCCGGGCCTCGATCTTGTTCTCTTTCAGCTTCTGGGTGATGACCGTCTGCACTTCGTTGAGGAAGGCCTCGCCCTGCTTGCGGCGCGACTCGATGGCTTCCTTCACCTGCTTGTAGGAGATGGGATCCACGTACTGGAAGGCGAGGTCTTCGAGCTCGCCGCGAATCTTGCCCATGCCCAGGCGATGGGCGATGGGGGCGTAGATTTCCAGGGTCTCGCGCGAGACCTTCATCTGCCGCTCCGGCGAGAGGAACTTCAGGGTGCGCATGTTGTGCAGCCGGTCGGCCAGCTTGATGAGCACGACGCGAATGTCGTCCATCATGGCCAGCACCATCTTGCGTACATTCTCGGCCTGGGCCTCTTCCGACGAGGCGAAATCGATTTTGCTGATCTTGGTGACGCCCTCGACGATGTGAGCGATCTGTTCGCCGAACAGGGTCTTGATCTCTTCGTTGGTGACCTTGGTGTCTTCCACCGCGTCGTGCAGCAGGCCGGCGGCGATAGCGGTGGTATCCAGCCTCATCTCCGCCAGCAGCATCGAAACTTCCAGGGGATGCACCAGGTAAGGCTCGCCGGATTCGCGCACCTGGCCTTTATGATGAAGCAGGGAGAAGTCGTAGGCTTTGCGGACCAGCTCGAGGTCGTCGTTGGGACGGTAGGCGCGTATCTTGCGCAGCAGATCGCGGAAACGGGTGACCGTCAGGACATTGGTCTGGATCTGTTGGCGCAACGTCGCCATGATTGATTATACGTCAGTCTGGAAGCAGCTTCCCGTTTGGTGATGAGCCGGAGCAGGCGGAGGATTCGCGGTCATGCGCGTTCTAATGAGCGGGGCGTCGGGACTGATCGGACACAGGTTGTCCGCGTTGTTGCGCCAGTCGGGACATGAAGTTGCCAGGATGGTGCGGCGCGTGCCGGATGCCGGCGAGGTGCAGTGGCGACCGGGAGTAGCGCTGGATGCGGAGAAAGTTGCCGGTTTCGATGCCGTCATTCATCTCGCGGGCAAAAATGTTGCCGGCATCTGGACAGAGAAGTTCAAGCGCGAGCTGCATGCCAGCCGCGTGGTGGGGACGGACACGCTGGCCGAAGCTGCCGCCGAATCCTACAAGCGCAACGGGCAGCCGCGTATCTTCCTGTGCGCGTCGGCCACAGGCTATTACGGCAATCGCGGCGACGAAGTGCTGACCGAAGACAGCGCGCCTGGCAAGGGTTTCCTGGCCGAGACCTGCGTGGCCTGGGAGGCGGCGGCTCAACCGGCGCGCGATGCCGGGCTGCGGGTGGTGAATGTACGCATCGGCGTGGTGCTGGCGAAAGATGGCGGTGCGCTGAAGCCTCTGCTGCTGCCGTTCAAGCTGGGACTCGGCGGACGCATCGGCGATGGGCGGCAGTTCTGGAGCTGGGTGTCGCTGGACGACGTGGTGGGTGCCTTCGTCTTCGCGCTGGAGCACGAGCAGGTGCGCGGGCCGGTGAATGCGGTCTCCCCGCAGCCGGCGCGCAATGCCGAATTTGTGAAGGCGCTGGGACGGGTATTGCATCGGCCCACGATATTGCCGCTGCCGGCGTGGGTAATCCGGCTGGTTATGCGGGAGATGGGCGAGGAGATGCTGCTCAGCTCAGCGCGCGTCGAACCCGCGAAGCTGATGGCGGACGGGTACCGCTTTCAGCATCCGGAACTGGAGGAGGCGCTGCACCATGTGCTGCAAGAGTAGAGCGGCGATTCTGCGCCACAGCCGCCAGGCGGCGTCGGCGTAAGAACTGCCCTTGTGAATTGTCATTACGAGCCTTGTGAATTGTCATTACGAGCGAAGCGAGGAATCTGCTGTTACCCGATGATTGCGCGACGGCGGGGAACAGCAGATCCCTCACGGCTAAAGCCGTTCGTGATGACAATTCCGAAAGTAGGACAATTCCGAAAGGGCATCCAAGGTCTCAGAAGGGCGCCTAAGGTTTGTTCACGGCGCGAATCTTCACCAGCGTGCCCTCGGGAAGCGGCGCTCCCATGAACTGCACCACGCCGTTTTTCACGACGCCGTTGACCTCGGGAACAACCGACGCCACGCCGCCGACGTCGGTGGCCGCAACTGCCGGCGCCCGGTTGGCGATGCCGCGGTCCATGGCCAGATTGGCCAGACGATCGGCCTCGCGGTTCTTCTCGCGCAGCACATGCCGAATCTCGAAGTAGTCGAGCTGGTCAATCAGCTTCATGGCGCGGCCGTGCAACTCTTGCAGCGTCGGACTGCTTACTTTGTACTCGCCGTTAATCTGCTTCACCATCAGCTCGGAATCGCTGAACACCTTCATCGCCTTGAAGCCGTGGCGCAAGGTATAGTTCAGGGCCGCCAGCAGGCCGGAGTATTCGGCGTAATTGTTGGTCTGCTTGCCGAGAAACTCGCTGAGCTGCGCTACCGGGCGTCCGATCTCGTCTTCGAAGACGACGCCGTAGCCGGCGGGGCCGGGATTGCCGCGGGCGCCGCCGTCAATGTGCGCCACCAGGTATCCCTGATCGAGGCTGGTGATGGCGCCGCCAATGAATTCCTGCGAACGGTACTTTGATTTTTCCGGAAACGGGCGGATGGGCATGGTTTGTAGTTTAACTCCACCTTTTGTGATGCGAATGTCGGAATCGAGGTCGCAGGTTCTTGCAGCGGTCAGCGTCCCATGGCCAGGCGCACCGCCAGCCGCTCCGGCAGGTTGGCGGCGATAATGCGCTGCTGCGCCTGCTGAATGTCGTAGGGCGCGCGATAGAAGGTGACGCTGTCGGAACCGTCGTCCTGGCATTCGTATATCGCAAAGGCGGCGCGAGAATCGGCGTCGCGCGGCTGGCCCACCGAGCCGGGATTGATGAGATAGCGCGCCTCGTGCAGCAGCGGCAGGCGATACTCGGCGGCGCCCTGCAGACTGTCATAGCGCGGCGCAAAGGAGCGGGTCACGCCGTCCTGAAAGACGAAGCCGCCTTGCAGGTGGGTATGGCCGAAGAACATGCGGTCGCGGGCGCGCGGCGAGCGCAGGTTGGCGTCCGCCGAGGCCAGGTTCAGCAGGTATTCATCTTCGTCGCGGGGAGCGCCGTGCACCACCTCGACGCGGTCCAGGCCTTCGGGAAAAATCGGGCCCTGGGGTAGCGCGCGCAGCCACGCCAGATTTTCCGGGGTCAGTACGTTCTGCGTCCAGCGCGCCGACATCGCGGCGACCAGATTGAACTCGGACACGTCCATCTGGCCGGTGCAGGCACGATCATGATTGCCGCGAACCACCCGACCGCCCAACCCGCGCACCCGCGCGCAAACTTCGTTGGGCGAGGCGTTATAGCCCACCACGTCGCCGAGATTGACCACCTGGTCATAGGCGGGAGCAGCCGCCAGACAAGCTTCCAACGCCTCAAGATTGGCGTGAATATCGCTGAGCACCAGCAGGCGCATGGCTCAGTGCACCTCCGCGGCGAGCACCGGACAGCGCGCCAGGTGGCCGGGCGCAACTTCCACCAGCGGCGGCAGCGCTTCCGCGCACCGCGGAATGCGCCATGCGCAACGCGGCTCAAACATACATCCCGGCGGCAAAGCTTGAATGGGAGGCACCGATCCCTCGATGGTCTGGAGCGGCTGGTCACGAGGCGTGCGCAGCGTCGGCACCGAGTGTAACAGCCCGCGGGTGTAGGGATGCATGGGTCGGCGAAAGACCTCGGCTGCGCTGCCCATCTCCACCAGGCTGCCGGCGTACATCACGCCGATATCGGCGGCGACGCGCGAGACCACAGCGAGGTCGTGAGAGATGAAGAGCATGGCCAGAGAGAATTTTTCGCGCAATTCGGCGAGCAAATCAAGCACCTGCTCCTGGATGGTGACGTCGAGAGCGGTAGTGGGCTCGTCGGCAATCAGCAGCGAAGGCCGGTTCACGATGGCCATGGCGATCATCACCCGCTGACGCTGGCCGCCGGAAAGCTGGTGCGGGTAGTCGCGGGCGCGGCGCTCGGGATCGGGAATGGCTACGGTCTTCAGCGCTTCCACGGCGCGCCCCCAGGCTTCGGCCTTGCTGGTGCGTGCCTGCGCCGCGGGATGCGCCAAGATGGCTTCGGCCACCTGGTCGCCGACGCGCATCACCGGATTCAGGGCGGTCATGGGCTCCTGGAAGATCATGCTGATGCCGGCGCCGCGAATGGCGCGCATTTCGGACTCGGGAAGTTGCAGCAGTTCCTGGCCGCGAAAGCTGATGCTGCCGCGAATCCGCGCCTGCGGGGGCAGCAGCCGCAGGATGGCCAGCGAGGTCACCGACTTTCCCGAGCCGGACTCGCCCACCAGGCCCAGTACGCTGCCGGCGGCGAGGCTGAAGCTGACATCCCGCACCGCGGTGACGAAGCCCTGTCCGGTTGCAAACTCGATGGAAAGATTGCGGACATCCAGCAGCGGGGCCACAAACCTATGCTAGCAGGCGCGCGAACGTGGGTGTCGGCGGGGAAACGCCGACTCTCATCAAGGAGTAGGGCTTCTCGGCAGGCCTGAACAGGCCGCTCAAAAACTCCGCCTTCGCGTGCCTTGTATCAGGGCCCGACTTCACAGGCTGCTGAAAAACTCCGCCTTCGCGTGCCTTGTATCAGGGCCCGACTTCAGTCGGGCCGATAAGCGCTCCATTTCTTTTGTCCGGAGCCGGCTTCAGCCGGCGGCACTCCGGCGTTTCCGACTTCTTCAGCAACCTGTAAAGGCGTGCCCTGATACAAATCAGTCGCACCGGGAAACGCAGTACAATCGGTGACCTGTAGCTGAGAGGAGTTTCGTATGAAGCGGTTCATCGCCGGTGTTCTCTTTGTGGTGTTCAGCGTAGCGCCGTTGATGGTGGCGCAACAGGCGTCGGATCCGGCCACCCCGGAAGACGTGCGGCAGTTCCTGACGCTGATGCATATCCGCGACCAGATGACCACCATGATTGACGGCCTGATGGACCAGATCGCCAGCCTTGCGGTGGAGCAGTTCAAGAAGGAGCATCCGCAAGCGACGGAAGAGGAGGTCGCTCGCGTGCAGGACGCCGCGACTACCGCCGCCGACAAGGCCAAGAAGACCTTCCCGCTGGACGAACTGTTGGACGCGGTGATTCCCATCTACCAGAAGCACCTGACCCATGGCGACATCGTGGCAGTGTCGGCGTTTTATTCGTCGCCGGCGGGGCAGAAATTCGTGAAGGAAGCGCCGCAGATGATGACCGAAGGCATGCAGGCGGGCAAAGAGGTGATGGAGCGGCAGGTGCCGGCCATCCAGAAGGAAGTGGAGTCGGCGGCCAACTCGGCGCTGAACCAGCAGGCCGCGCCGAACTAGAAATTGTTCAGATGCCGGGAAAGGCCCCGCCCTGGCCAAACCCGGGCCAGAACGGGGCACCCAGAGTTTTTTATAGGGATGCGCATCGGAGAGTTCGCGCATTCTGGCGAAAAGCGAATGGCGAACGGCGAAGAGCGGCTTCTCCCGGTTGACCGCAAGCGCCCAAACACGTTACACTTCTATGGTTTGCCTGTACTGTCAGGTCCCGTCAGGGACGCTCCGCAGCCGGGAGAAGGCCGACCAATCGGCATTCGGTAGTCATCCCTTCCGGCGCGGCTAAGTGCAAGCGCACAAACGAGTTTCGAGCAGGGGCGCGCCGCTGTGTGCGCCGGGAATGCGGGCCGCGGGGTTCCGAACTTCCTAACTAATTTTGGAGGCAATGCCATGTACGCGGTGATCCGCGCCGGGGGAAAGCAGTATCGCGTCGCACCCGGCGACGTAATTCGGGTGGAAAAACTGTCGCCCACCAGCGGCGACGACGTGCGCTTTGAAGAAGTCCTGGCGTTCAGCGCCAAGGACGGCGAAATGGCGCAGCCTTCCAAGGCTTTCGTCACCGGCCAGGTGGTCGAGCAGGGCCGCGCCGACAAGATCCTGGTCTTCCACTACAAGCGCAAGAAGCAGTACAAGAAACTTAACGGACATCGCCAGCCCTACACCGCCGTCAAAATCACCGGCATCAACGTAGATGGCACCAACCACACGGCGTAGGCCTGACGGAGATTTGAACCATGGCACATAAAAAGGGATTAGGCAGCTCACGCAACGGCCGCGACTCGAATGCGCAGCGGCTGGGCGTCAAGACCTTCGGCGGGCAGCTGGTACCGGGCGGCTCCATCATCGTGCGGCAGCGCGGCACGCGCCTGAAGCCGGGCGTCAACGTCGGCCGCGGCAAGGACGACACCCTCTTCGCCAAAGTCACCGGCGTGGTGACGTTTACCGATCGCGGCTCGATGGGCAAGTTCGTCTCGGTGGTTGCGAAGCAACCAGCAGCCAGCGAGTAGCAATTTAGCTATTAGCTATTAGCTTTTAGCTATTTAGCAAGAAGGCCTCGCGTGCGAGGCCTTTTGTCATTGCGCGCGACGTGGATAGAGTTGCGACCTTAGGGCGCCCCTCGCGCGGCGGCAGCAGCGCCGCAGGCGCGACATATCTTAGCCCGCCGTTTCAACGGCGGGTACGGTGCACGGCGAGACCGTGGGGCGCTACCCAGCATTCCGCGCCAAAAGAGGGCGCTCCATGCTGGGCTGTCATGACACGCGCCCGTCGGCGCTCTGATTTTCGCGGCTCTTGCTCCAGTGGCCACACCGTGCCTTCCAAAGCCGATTCATGAGATAGTCTCTAAGCGATTGCCAAGAGCTAATAGCTGACAGCTTCTCCCCATGTTCGTCGATGAAGCCAAAATTCGAGTCAAGGCCGGCGACGGCGGCAACGGCTGCATGGCCTTCCGCCGCGAGAAGTTCGTGCCCCGCGGCGGTCCCTCAGGCGGCGACGGCGGACGCGGCGGCGACATCTCCATGGAATCCAGCGAGCGCCACAACACGCTCGTCCATTTCCGCTTCAATCCCGAATACAAAGCCGAGCGCGGGCGCCACGGCGAGGGCTCCAACAAGACCGGCCGCGAAGGCGAGAGCATCGTGCTCAAGGTGCCGGTGGGCACGCTGGTCTATGACGAGCTGACCGGCGAGCTGGTGCACGACTTCTCGCGTCCCGATGAGCGCATCGTGGTGGCGCGCGGCGGGCGCGGCGGACGCGGCAATGCGCGCTTTGCCACCTCCGTCCACCAGGCGCCGCGCGAGCATGAGCAGGGACATCCCGGCGAAGAGCGCGATCTGCGGCTGGAGTTGAAGCTGCTGGCCGATGTCGGGCTGATTGGCTATCCCAACGCTGGAAAGAGCACGCTGATCTCGCGCATCTCGGCGGCGCGTCCCAAGATTGCCGACTATCCCTTCACCACGCTCGAGCCCAACCTGGGCGTCGTGGTGGTGGGCGAGGGGCGCGAGGAGTTCAGCTTCGTGGTGGCCGACGTTCCCGGACTGATCGAAGGCGCCAGCAGCGGCGCTGGCCTGGGCATGCAATTCCTCAAGCACATCGAGCGCACCCGGTTGCTGGCGCACCTGGTGGATGTCTCCGACTCCAGCGGACGGCCGAATCCGGTGGAAGACTACGAGGTCATCACCCACGAGCTGGCGAACTTCGGCAGCGGCCTCGACAGCAAGCCGACCATCGTGGTGGCGTCGAAGATGGATGTCGTCAACCCCGACAAGCTGGCCAAACTGAAGCGCTACTGCAAGCGCAAGAAGCTGGAGCTGTTTCCCATCTCAGCGGTGACTGGCGAAGGCATCGAAGAGCTGAAGTGGGCAATGGCGCGGCAAGTGCAGGCGATGGCGCGCGATGTCGCCGAGCCCGGCTCCGAATCGGGAAGGTGACCCAGTCCGAACTGGCTGGTTACTTTCGTAATTCTCCCAACCAAAGTCCCATTCTGCCCACCCTGCCGCTCTCATACAGTGAGCTGTATCTGTAAAAAGGGAGCCCTTACGTAATGTCGGGACGCAGTACAAGCCACCTCTCATTGGCAGCGCGAAAGCTCGCTCTCGCCGCTGCGTATTTCTGGCCGCAATGAGAGGTGGTGGTTCCGACGTCGAAAAGAGCGCGCTGTGGTTCGCTGTGGGCGTCGGTGTGGCAGCTGTAGTATTTGCGCCGCATCCCAAGCCAGGACGGCGGCCGCGCGCGTTGACCAGCGGGCAGCTTCCCTCCCGCGATCTTGCGCCCGATGAACAGGAGCTCGGCCTCGCGCCGAAAACATTGATGAGCGTTACCTCCAAGCCCGTCAGCGATCCGTTGACTGCCTCCTCCAGCACATCCACCGTGGACGCTCCCATCGAGAGCATCGAAGCCGCCGAGTACATGCCGGAGGTTTCGCAGGCGGGGCCGGAGCACGAGCGGCCCGCGCGGAATTTGCGCGCTGCCAACGGCCGCGCGGAAGCGCCGGTGCTGCGTGCCGTGATCGCCGAGGAAGAGCCGGAAGAGGAGCCGCTGCCGCGCGTGGAAGCGCGGTCTGCTGCCGGCAACTTCGCTGGACTGGCGCTGGTGCTGCCGCGCGGCGCGGTGGACCTGGAAGAGCAGTCGCGGCAACGCCAACCCGGTCAAGGCGCCTTCAACATGTGCGGCAGCTCGACCACCGAACTGGCGCTGGCGACCTTTGCGCGGCGCATCCGGCCGCAATTGCCGCCTTCGCGCGAACCGGTTTTTATTGACCGGGACGACGACCGTTACAACATTCCGCTGGCCGACAACGCCTTTGCGCCGTTGCCGGCGCAGAGCGGCATTAATGCCGCCGTGTGGGTGGTGCTGGCGGTGGTGCTGTGCCTGGCTGCGGCGGTGGCTTACAACCTGTACGACTCACGCCAGCAGTGGGCGGCCATCCATGATGGCCTGCAGCAGGCGTCGCAGACCCAGACCTACCAGTCTGAGCAGGCCCGGCAGTTGGACCAGCGCGCCTGGGTCGGCCTGGCGCAGACCTCGTTGCGGCCGATCACGGAAACCGGCGGCGGTTTCACGGTGAGAATCCAGAACAGCGGCAAGACCCCGGCGTCGAGCGTGCGCGTGGCCAGCATCATCGAGTTGCAGAAGCTCGACGAGCTGACCGACGTGCCCGCGTCGGAAGAGCGTCCGCAGGCCGAAGCCGGCGTGCTCATGCCCGGCGGAGTGGTCAGCGTGCCTGTGTGGTTCCAGAGCTCGCCGGAGGCGATTGAGGACCTGCTGGCCGGCAAGGTGCGGGCGGTGAATTACGTCACCGTCACCTACACCGATATCTTCAAGCAGCAGCACACCACCCGCGCCTGCTTCTACTGGTACGGGACGCTGCGCACGGTGCAGTCCTGCGAACGCTTTAACAGCGCCGACTGAGCGATCTCGGGTGCCCCACTTCATCCCATCTTCTGGGATGCGTGGGAGACGGCCAATCTAGAACGAAAACGATAGTGTCCAGGTGCGAGCCATAACGCGGCAGGCTCAAAGCCCGCAGGGCGTGTCATGACAGCCCAGCGCGGAGCGAAGCGGAACGCTGGGTAACGTTCCCACCCAGAGGTTGAAGCCCCTGCGGGGGCGCGTCCCCGGGGGACTCGGAATTCCATCACCGGCCAACCCAGCACTCCGCGCCAAAAGCGGGCGCTGCGTGCTGGGCTGTCATGACACGCGCCTGCGGCGCTTTGATTTTTCGAAGGTCTGATTCGGTGCCGGAGCAGAACGAACTAGCTCACATGCCGACTCGCCATGGGCAAGCATCCTGCTGTCCACTTGCATCCCATTCCGTGAACAGGGAAACTGTATGCAGACCCTGAATGAACCTTGCACTGTTCGGTGGAACCTTCGATCCCATCCATCGCGGACACGTCAACGTGGCCCGTGCGGCGGCTGCAAGGTTTGAGCTGAAGCAAGTGTGGTTTGTGCCGGCCGACATTCCTCCGCATAAGCAGAAGACGTCGATTACCTCCTTCTACCATCGCTACGCCATGGTGACGCTGGCGCTGGCCGAGGAGAAGCAGTTCATCCCGTCGCTGCTGGAGGCCCCGGCTTTGTCGAGCGAGCCGCGCCAGCCCAGCTATACCATCGAGACGGTGCGGCGGGTGAAGAAGCGCCTGGGCAAAAGCGACCGCCTGTACTTCCTCATCGGAATGGACGCCTTCAAAGACATCGCCAAGTGGTACAAGGCCGACGAACTGCTAGGCGAGTGCGAGTTCATCGTGGCGGCGCGGCCGGGATATTCGCTGGCCGACGTGGCCTCGTCGCTGCCGCCGAAGTTGCGTCCCAAGCCGGAAGTGACGGCGCTGTTTCGCAAGCAAAAAGAATGGAGCGAGCTAGTGCTGCAGGGCGCGCGGCTGCATCTGTTGCCGGAGACGGCCGAGGATGTTTCCGCCACCCAGGTACGAGCGGCAGTGGAGCGCAAGGGCGCGCTGAAGCGGCTGCTGCCGGATGCAGTCGCGAACTACATCGTCAAGGAACAACTTTACGCGGGAAAGAAGGGGTTAAATTGAGCATCGAGCCGATTGCATGAAGAAAAATGATTTGCGGGCGCAGGTCGCCCTGGTCGTACACGCCTGCCAGGACAAGAAAGCAACCGACATCAGCATCCTGAAACTGGACGCGCAGGCCAGCGGCTTCACCGATTACTTCGTGTTGTGCTCCGGCGCTAACCCGCGCCAGGTGCAGGCCATCGCCGACGGAGTGGACCAGGAGCTGGGCAGCATCGGAGTGAATCCAAAGCACAGCGAGGGCTATACCCAGGCCGAGTGGGTGCTGCTGGACTACGTGGACTTCGTGGTGCACATCTTCTCCGAAGGCGCGCGCAAGTTCTATGACCTGGAGCGGCTGTGGAAGACGGCCAAGCGGCTGGAGCTGAGCGATCTGGAGAAGCCCGCGCCGAAGAAGGCCGCCAAAGCCGTCAAGGCGGCGAAGCCGAAAAAGGCCGCCAAGTCGAAAGCCGTCAAGAAGACGGCCAAGAAGCGCAGCGCCGTGAAGCGCCCGCGCAAAGGCGCATAGTCCGGTGAAGCTGAAAATTGCCTGGATCGGACGCACCCGCAGCGCTCCGATCCAATCGCTGACCGCGGAATATCTGAAGCGGCTTTCGCGCTACGCGGCGTCGGAGGCGCTGGAGTTGCCGTCGGAGGCGGCGCTGCTGAAGCTGGTGGAGCGCAGCGCCCGTCGCACTCAGCCGGTGCTGATCCTGCTGGATTCGCGCGGCAAGCAGTTGACCTCGGAAGAGCTTGCCAACTTTTTGGACTATCACCGCGCGCACGATACTCAGGAATTGCTGTTCGCCATCGGGCCCGCCGATGGCTGGAGCGACAGCACGCGCGCCGCGGCGCAGACCATCTTGAGCTTCGGCAAGATTACGCTTCCTCACGAACTGGCCCGCGTGGTGCTGCTGGAGCAGCTCTATCGCGGCTTCGCCATCCTATCGGGACATCCGTATCACGCCGGCCACTGATGTCGCGGCAGGGTAGTATATTTTCTGCATGTCCTCGGCCTTCGGCTGGTTGCAGCGGTCCTTCTTTCTGTGTTTCTCTGCCTCCCCTGACGCCCCGCCGTTAGCGGTGCGACGAGGAGCAGTCTCGCCGCCGGCCGATTCTCGACGCTCGCCGCTGGAGCGCAAGCTGTTCTACACGCTGGCCGCGATCGCCCTCATCTACGCCTTCCTCGCTGGCCTGCGCACCATCAAGGACTACGACGTCTTCTGGCAGATGGCCACCGGCCGCTGGGTGGTTCAGCATCACCAGGTGCCGTCGGTGGATGTCCTCTCCTACACCGCCGCCGGCACGGAGTGGATTTACCCCGTGGGCTCGGGAGTCATCTTCTACGGCGCTTATCTGCTGGGCGGCTACGGGCTGCTGTCGTGGATCGGCGCGCTGGCTTCGTGTGGGACGCTTGCGCTGCTGCTGCGGCGGGGCTCGGCGGTGGCCGCCGCCATCGCCATTCTTGCCGTGCCGGAGATTGCCTGGCGCACCGCACCCCGCTCCGATCTGTTCACCATCGTGCTGTTCGCCGCTTTCCTGTCGCTGCTATGGGAGAACTACCAGACCGGCCGGGCGCGCCTGTGGCTGCTGCCGCTGTTGATGGCGGCGTGGGTGAACCTGCATCTGGGATTCGTCTCCGGGCTGGGGCTGATGGGCGCCTATGTTGGGCTGGAAGTGCTGGAGATGCTGTTCAGCGCGAATCAACGGCAGGCGGCGACCGAGCGCCTGCGCCGGGCGGCGCCATGGCTGGTAGCGGCGGGTTTTGCCACGCTGTTGAATCCCTGGGGATGGAACCTGTATCGCGCGCTGATTCGCCAGCAGCGCGTGATGGCCGAGCATCAGACGTTTTTTCTGGAGTGGAAGAGCGTACCGCTGGACTGGGCCTCGATCATCGGGAGCCTCTCCTTTCGGCAGACGCTAGGCACGATCTACATCCTGCTCGCCATTGCCGCAATTGCCGGCGCGATTGCGCTGTACCGGGGACGCATCGGTGAAGGCGTTCTGCTGCTGGGAGCGACAGTTCCGGCGGTGCATTATGTGCGCCTGGACGCCGTCTTCGCCTGCCTGGTGGTGGTCATTGGCGGCTACCTTCTCTCGCAGGAAATGGATCGCCTGGCGAGTTCGCGCCGTAATCCCGAAGCCGCGCTCCGTACTAGCGTTGGCGTTCTGCGGGCTACTGGCTGTGCTTGCCTTCGTACGGTGTTTCGACCTGGTCACCAACCGCTTCTATATGGGCAACGTGGATGAGAGCACCTTCGGCGCGGGGCTGGGCTGGTGGTTTCCGCAACGTGCGGTGGACTTCATCCAGCGCGAGCAGCTTCCCGGCGAGGTCTTCAACACCCTCACCGAAGGCGGCTTTGCCACCTGGGCGCTGGGGCCGGAGCGCCGCGACTACATCGATGGCCGCAGCATTCCGTTCGGCGTGGCCGGCATCGAGCGCGAGATCCAACTGCGTACAAGCCCGCCGGACTCCGCCCTCTGGATGGACACGGTGGCGCGCTACAACATCAATACCGTGCTGCTGCCGGTGGCGCGCTACCAGGGCATTCAGTTCGTGCGGCTGGCCGATTTCTGCAACAGTCCGCTGTGGAAGCTGGTGTACCTGGACGAAATTTCGGCGGTCTTTGTGCGCCGCAGTCCCGCGACGGAAGCGCTGATCGCGAGATTTCCGCTGAGCTGCCAGACTGCGCCGCTGCCGCCTTCGCCACCGGTCAAGCAGGATGCGGCGGCGTTCAACACCTGGGCGAACTCCGCCCCGGTGTTGTATACGCTGGGCCGCAACGACGAGGCGCTTTCCGCCAGCGGCAAAGCCTTGGCTATTTATGATGACAGCGCCTTCCTGCATTGGCTGCGGGGAAACATTCTGACTGCCGAAGAGCGCTTCGACGACGCCGAGAAGGAGTACAAGGTGGCGCTGGACATCAAGCCCGACGCAGTGGTGTGGAGTTCGCTGGCGCAGTGCTACCGGCGGCAGGGACGCACCGACGCGGCGCTGGACGCCGAGCAGCACGCCGCCGAGCTTTCGCGAAAACCCTGATCCGATTTAGTGCGGCTTGCCGAAGCCTTTGCGGCGCTGCTGGCTGTAGCGGGCCAGCGCGTCTTCGATGATGGGCATGGCTTCCTGCGACGGCTGAATCTCGTCCACCTCCACCGCCTTGCCCTCCAGTTGCTTGTAGTCGAGGAAGAAGCGGCGCAGCATGCTGAGGCGGTGCTCAGGCATTTCGGCGGCTTCGCGATAGGCAGTTGAACTCCGGGTCCTGCGTGGCGACGGCGATGACCTTGTGGTCGCGCTTGCCGGAATCGATCATCGTCATCAGGCCGATGGCGCGGGCGTGAATCAGGGTCAGCGGCACCACCGCTTCCTGGCACAGCACCAGCACGTCCAGCGGATCGTCGTCTTCCGCCAGCGTCTGCGGAATGAATCCGTAATTGGCGGGATAGTACACCGCCGAATACAGCACGCGGTCCAGCTTGATCAGGCCGCTCTGCTTGTCGAGCTCGTACTTCACGCTGGAGCCGAAGGGAATCTCGATGACCGAATTGAATTCCTGCGGCAGGTGGGCGCCGGGCGAGATGTCGTGCCATGCATGGGTCATGGGAGTTGTGCCGGGAGTCTCACACCGGCGAAGTTCATTTTAGTGGATGGCAGGGATTCAGGCGCGAACGCGCAAACAACGCCGCGCAAACGAAGAAGCGCGGAGAAATCCACAGGGATCTATCCGCGCCTCATAATTCATTTGTTGCGCACTCGCCTAGTAGCGGTGCGGCAATTCCTGTTCGGTTTCCACCGAACTGGTGAGCGATCCGACGATGTAGCTGACCAGAATCACACCCACCACAGCAATCGTGACGATATCCAAGTGGCACCTCACCCCGGCGGCTGGCCTCAGGGCTTTCATCTGTCCCAAAAGCGTTCGCCCCTCGATACCTGTAAAAACACCCAGGCACCGAAAGTTGTGCATTTCTTTTAGCACAGTTTTGGATGAATTTGCGACCAAAATCGTGGCTTCACCGCCACGTCCGACGGAAAACGGCGTCGGCCTCAGGCCAGGACGGCTTCGCCCACCACTCGCACCAGGGCGTCGGGACCGTCGGAGCCAACCACGTAGCGGTCCGCCTCTACCTCCGGCCACTCGCCGTAGATGTGGGCGATGTAAACAATCTTCGAGCCCTGCTGTTTCTCGCGCCACAAGCGGATGAACTTGCGCGCGGCAGCGTCAGGAAAGCGATGGCAGATGAGGACGACATCAACGTCGAGACGGCGGTCGGCCGCTTCCAAAGCGTCTTTTTCGTTGATCAGCGAGATCACTTCGTGACCAGCTTGCTCGAGCACCCGCTGACGGAAGCGGGAAAGCTCTTCATCCGTGCTGACGGAAAGAATCTTCATTCGGGATCCCTATCGTTGTTGGAACTTCATGCTGCGAAGCGGCTGCCGGCAGATGCGAATGAGAGGGAACGATACCAGAACCGGGCGGCGCTTTCCAGTCCCGGTTGCGTCGGCCCGGGGCGCTTTCGCGGATCCGCGTTCGAGGCCCGGACGGAGCGTGAATAATGGCGAAGAAACCACGAAGATTCGGCCATCTCACGGCAGGTCACAAAGCCTGTAACCTGCGTATTTCCAGCGCCGTCGCACTCGGCTATGTGATTCCAAATAGAGGCTATTACAAGAATCTATGGGATATTCACGTGCTTTCCGGCCCGCGGCGAATCTAATGCCTATCCACGCAAATTTCATACAGCAGAGGAGTAAACCCGCGTGCCGCATTCTTATACCGAAAACCTTGATACCGAATTCATAAACGAAAGAGTTAATCCTATGAAGCGCTACATATTCGCCAGCGATTTCGACCAGACGTTGAGCTTCAACGATTCCGGTTACGTGCTCGCCGAGTTGCTGGGCATTCCCGAGGCCGAGTTCGAGCGCAAAGCTACCGGCATGGCCAAACTGAATCTGGTGCAGCAGGGTGGAGAACTAGCCTATCTGCTGCTGCACGATCCCGAGTTCCGCTCGAAAGTCCGCCAGGAGCATCTCTACGAGGCGGGCAAGCGCGTGCGCCTGAAGCCCAACATTGACGCGCTTTACCGTTTTCTCTCGCAGGAGGTCGAAGGCTTTCACTTCGACTTCTACGTGATCTCCGCTGGGCCGGTCGAAGTCATCCGTTCCGCCCTGGAAGGCATCATTCCGCCCGAGCACATTTACGGGACGGAATTCGAGTACAACAGCAGCGGCGAGATCGAGCGCATCCTGCAAGTAACGGCCGGTTACGGCAAGGTGGCCGTCATCGACCAGTTGCTGGAGAAGTTGAAGGTCGGGCCGGACCGCATCGTCTATGTCGGCGACGGTAGCTCCGACATTCACGTCATGCTGCACGTCAACCGGCGCGACGGCTTCACCATCGCGGTGTCGGAGAACAAGTACCTGGCGCCGATCGCGCAGCGTTCGGTCATCAGCGACAGCGCCATGGCCATCCTGGTGCCCATCCTGGAGGAAGTCGTGGGCTGGGATTCGCCGACCATCCGCAATCTGTTCGAGACCAAGGGCCTGCTTATCCAGCAGTGGGACAAGGTGCAGACCGACATGCTGACCATCGTGCCGGCCAGCCTGCCCGCGGTGGAGCGAGAGCCGGTGTTCCTGGCTGACTAATCCGGTCTGCCACGCCGGATAGCTGCGGTCAGGACTCACAAACGCCATGGGCGGCCGCGAAAGAGGCTGCGGCTGAGCGTGTAGAATCGCAATCGAATGCCGTCTCCGGCCGCCCCAAATTCCAACCCGCCGGCGCCCAGCTTATGGTCGCGGCTGCTGCGCATTCTGCGGCCTTCTCATCAGCATTCTGAGCTCTCCGCCACCGTACTGGTGATCAGCGCGGTTATGCTGTCGCGGGTGGTTGGCTACCTGCGCGAGATGTATATCGCGTGGGCCTTCGGTGCCGCGCACCAGACCGACGCTTACGTTGCCGCCTTCCAGATTCCCGACTGGCTGAACTACATCCTGGCGGGCGGGACCGCCTCCATCACCTTTATCTCCATCTATACCCGCCACACTTCGCGCGGGCGCACGCGCGAGGCGCAGGCCGCGTTCAACTCCACCATCACCATCATGACCACCATCGTCTGCGTGGGAACGGTGCTGCTGGAACTGTTCACGCCGCAGATGGTGCACCTGATCGTGCCCAAGTTCAGTCCGGAGCAGGTTGACCTGTGCGTGCACCTGACGCGCATTCTGCTGCCCGGCCAGATTTTCTTCTACTCCGGCGGAATTGTCTCAGCGGTGCTGTATTCGCGGCGAATGTTCCTCTATCCCGCGCTCGGACCCATCTTCTACAACGTCTTTATCATCCTGGGCGGACTGGTCGGCGCGCATCGCTTTGGCATCGCCTCGCTTGCCTACGGCGCGCTGGTGGGCGCTTTCCTGGGACCGTTCTTCATCAATGCGGTTGGCGCGTCGCGCGATGGCCTAGGCTACCGGCTGGACTTCAACTGGCGCAACTCGGAGTTTCGCGAGTGGGTGCGGCTGTCGATTCCGCTGATGCTGGGAGTGTCGCTGGTCTCCGCCGACGACTGGATCCTGCGTTACTTCGCCTCCGGCGGCACCGGCGAGATCAGCCGCCTGAATTACGCCAAGCGCCTGTTCGCCGTGCCGATCTCAGTGCTAGGACAGGCGACTGGGCAAGCCTCGATGCCGTTCTTCGCGCGCCTGTTCGGCGAAGGCAAGCGCAAGGAATTTGCCGACACCGTCAACCAGTCGGTGTATCGCATCTCGGCCGTGTCGGTGTTGTCGTCGGCGTGGATGATGGCGGCGGCGCTGCCGCTGATTGACCTGGTGTACCGCCGCGGGCGCTTCAGCTTCCAGGATTCGCAGGAGACGGCGCTGTTCTTCTTCTGGTTCGCCTTGTCGCTGGCGCTGTGGTCGGCGCAGGCGTTGTATGCGCGGGCGTTTTACGCTGCCGGCGACACCATCACGCCCATGGTGGCCAGCACCATCATTGTCGCGGCTTCGCTGCCCATCTACTCAACTCTCTACCATCATTTCGACGTCACCGGCCTGGTGATTGCCTCGGATGTCGGCATCCTGATGCATACGGTGGTCCTGGCGTGGCTGCTGAGCCGCAAGCGGCTGGTGGCGCTCGTTGATATGCCGTGGATGGAACTGGGCAAAGCGCTGGCGACGGCCATCGTTGCCGGTGGCGCCAGCATGTGGGCAGCGAAGCGCATCGCTGTCACCGGCCGTCGCAAGGACGACCTGCTGGCGGTGCTGCTGGTGAGTGCGGTGTGGCTGGCGGTGGTGGCGCTGGGACTGTGGATGACGCGATCGAAGCTGACCCAGGAGCTGCGCCGGAAGAAAGCCCCGGCCACGCCCAACCTGGCGGTGCCGCAAGCGGTGGTGGACCGCACCACCGGCGGCCTGGAGCCGTAAGCGCTACTTCAAGACCTGCATGCGCGACCAGTCGTAGCCGAAGTGCTTGCCGCAATCCAGGCAGACGACGTAGTGTCCGGCTGAATCATCCTGCGGCGCCGTCTCCCACTCATCCGAGCTGGAGTGATTTCGACTGGTGAGGCCGGCAGCGAAAGGCTTGGAAAGATGACGATGCCGGCAACCGAAGGCGAGTACGCGAAGCACTGACTCCCACATCGGGGTTCCCCAATTCAACAGCTCTGAGGCAAGCGGCGACCGCAATCGCCGCCTGCTCAGGAAATTCCCTGGCGTCCGTACCGCTCATGCCAGCCTGCCGGAGCTGCGTTCAAACTCAGGCGCGGGCGCTGACGATGGTCGGGCCTGTCTCGGCGGGCGAGGCGTCCTTGGCTTCGCCGTTCACCTTCTGCCCCGGCTTGCGAATATCAATACCGCCTTTGAAATACGCGCCGTCTTCAATGCTGATGCGCTGGCAGACCACATCGCCGGTCAGCGAGCCTTCGCCGCGGATGTCCACGCGATCGCTGGCGGTCATGTTGCCGCGGACCTTCCCCAGCACCACGATTTCGCGGGCAGAAATGTTGGCCGAAACCACGCCGTTGCGTCCGACCGTCACGCGATTGCCAGGAAGGTTGATGGAGCCTTCGACCCGTCCATCAATGAAGAGCGATTCCGAACCCGTCACTTCGCCTTTGATCACCAGCGACTTTCCCAGCGTGGCTTGCTCTTGCGTGTTCATGGGGCTGGTGGCAGAGCGGACCGGGCTGGGCTCCGACACCGGCGGGGTGAAACTCCGCTGCGGCTCCGGGGCGGCGGGAGTCGGGGTTGGAGAGGGCGAGTTAGTAGGTTTCCACATGTCGGTAAAAAGGGTCCTTTCTGGAGTTATAAGTGCTTAGACCGGCACTTGTTGGGCCAAACCGAAACACCTTGCCTCTAGTTTAGAACATGCAGGATTGGCGCGGCTATTTCACTCGCACAATTGCGGAAGAAAATGCCTGCGCCGCTGCATGCGGTGTAATTATTGCTACCATACAGCCAGTTCTTATATGAGGGAATACCCTTACTAGGCGTTTTTAACAACGCGTATGCAATCAGTTACGGAGTAAGAAAGCTCTAGTCCCGGCGTTCCCTGGGCCACGTTTTTTCGCTCATCTCATGCTTAGTGACCAGACAATCCTGAAGCAGATCGAGCGCCAGCCCAGCCGCTCAGCCGGCTACAAGCAACTCATTCGCGAGATGGGGCTGCGCGGCGACGAGCGCCGGCAACTGGAGGAGCGGCTGGCCGCGCTGGTGCGCAGCGGCAAGCTGGTGGAAGGCGGCCGCGACCGCTACATGCTGCCAGCCAAGGCGGTGCAGCAGAACCTGGCCGCCGGTCGCCTCACCATGCATCGCGATGGCTACGGCTTTGTCATCCCCAACCCCGGCCAGCAGCTCGAGCTCACCGGCGACATCTATATCAACCCGCAGGCCATGGGCTCAGCCATGCACGGCGACCAGGTGCTGGTGGAGCTCAGCCGCCGCCGCGACGACGAGAGCCGCGCCGAAGGCCGCATCGTGCGAGTGCTCACCCGCGGCAACGCCACCGTCGTCGGTACCTTCCATCGCGGGCCGCGACATAACTACGTCACCCCGATTGACGAGAAGGTCACGCAGGACATCATCATTCCGCGCGGCAAGGAATGGCCAGAAGGCGACGAGGCCGCAGCCGCTCCCGCGCATGCTGCGAAGACCAAGACTAGCCCAAAGCACGCGCCAGGACCACGACCGCGTCTATGGCGCCGAAGCACGCCGCCGCGAGTGGAGCGACTTGGACGGCGTGGTGGTGGATGTCGAGATCACCGACTGGCCCTCGCCGCATGAAAATCCCCGCGGCCGAGTGGTGGAGATTCTCGGCTACGAAGACGATTTCGGCGTGGATGTCGAAATCATCATCCGCAAATATCATCTGCCGCATCGCTTCCCGGTCGAGGCCTTGCGCGAGGCGCAGCAGTTCGAGGCAGCCATCGAGGCGCGCGAGCCTGCGCCATCGCCACGACTACCGCTCGCTGCCCATCGTCACCATTGACGGCGAAACCGCGCGCGATTTCGACGACGCCGTCACCGTCAATCGCCTGCCCAACGGCAATTACGAGCTGCAGGTCCATATCGCCGACGTAGCGCACTACGTGCACGATGGCTCGGCGATTGATCGCGAAGCCCGGCTGCGCGGGACCTCGGTGTACTTCCCTGACCGCGCCGTGCCCATGCTGCCGATGGAACTCTCCACCGACCTGTGCAGCCTGCGTCCGCAAGCAGGACCGCCTGGTGCTCTCCTGCGTGATGGAAATTGACCATCAGGGCGAAGTGCTGGGCTACAGCTTGAACGAGGGCGTCATTCGCTCCGCCGAGCGCATGACCTATACCAACGTGAATCTCATCCTCGAAGGCGACGAGGGACTGCGCAGGCATTATCACCGGCTGGTGGACACCTTCGAGCTGATGCGCGAAGTCGCGATGCTGCTGAACCGCAAGCGGGTGCGGCGCGGCTCCATTGACTTCGACCTGCCCGAGCCGGTCATCGAGTTCGACGAGCACGGGCTGATGAAGGGCGTCACCCGCTCGGAGCGCAACATCGCCAACCGCATCATCGAGGAGTTCATGCTGGCGGCGAACGAGAGCGTGGCCAGCTACCTGGAAAGCAAGGGCGTGCCGTCGCTCTATCGCATCCACGAGAAGCCCGATCCCAAGCGGGTGATGGAGTTCGAGACCATTGCCGCCCGCTTCGGCTATTCGCTGGGCGTGGGCCCGCTGCCGGTCAAGCGCATGACCATGCGGGCGGAGCGGCGCGACCGCTACGGCAGCGGCCGCCGGCCCACGACCATCGAGGTGCCGGAGGACGTGCACCTCACGCCGCGCATGTACCAGAAGCTGACGCAGAAGATTGCCGGCAAGCCCGAGGAGCGCATCCTGTCGTACCTGATGCTGCGCTCGCTGAAGCAGGCGCGCTACTCGGAGAAGAACGAAGGCCACTTCGCGCTGGCGGCGCCCACCTACACGCACTTCACCTCGCCCATCCGGCGCTATCCCGACCTGATCGTGCATCGCGTTCTCAAGCAGGTGCTGTACGAGTCGGCCGAGCGCGAAGACCACGGGATTCCGGTGGGGACCGGCTCGCCCGCGCACAGCGAATCGCCCTCGCCATGGTCGAAGCGAAGCCCGTCAGGAAAAGATGGAGCGCTTGGGCATGGCGCGAGTTCGACCAGGAAGCACGAGGGTGCCCCGTCCAAGCCGGGTTTGCTTGGGCGGGGGGTTTCCGTCGCCGGTCCTATCTCCGAGGACACGCTGCACGAGATTGCCGCGGAATCCAGCGAGTCCGAGCGCAGGGCCGCCGACGCCGAGCGCGAGCTGATGGAGTGGAAGAAGGCGAAGTTCATGGAATCGCGGCTGGGCGAAGACTTCGACGGCCTGATCGTGAGCGTCACCAAGTTCGGCTTCTTCGTTGAGCTCAACGACCTGTTCATCGAGGGCCTGGTGCCGCTGGCCTCGCTCAGCGACGATCGCTACATGTACAACGACAACACCCGGCAGATCATCGGGCAGCGCACACGCAAGACCTATTCGCTAGGCGATCCCGTGCGGGTGATCGTGGACCGCATTGATCCCACGCAGCGGAGGATTCAGTTCGCGGTGCTCGAAGAACGGCCGGTTCGGGGCAAAAAGAAGCCTCGGAAGGTGTAAGCTTTCGTCCCACTATCCAATTGCCGCCGCCCACGTCTGTCAGGGATGGCCTGTGGCTGCCGGCGAGGCGGCATAGAGGAGGACTCGTGAAACTGCGCGCTTGTATTCTGGGCCTTCTTTTATTCGCGCTGTCGTGTGGCTTGTGGGCTGACGACGAGCATCATCACGGCGGCGATCCCGATGCCAAGCTGGGCTCGGTTAATTTTCCGGTGCCGTCCTGTTCCGCCGCGGTGCAGAAGCCGTTCGAGCGCGGCGTGGCCCTGCTGCATTCCTTCTGGTACGACGAAGCCTACAAGCAGTTCGAGGCGGTTGCGGCGCAGGACCCGCATTGCGCCATGGCGTATTGGGGCCAGGCTATCAGCCTGTATCACCAGTTGTGGGACCGTCCCACGCCCGCGACGGTGAAGCAAGGCGCGGCACTGGCGAAGAAAGGCCAGGCCATCGGCGCCAAAACCCCACGCGAGAAGGGCTACCTCGACGCCATCGCCGTGTTCTATAGCAGCCCGCAGGCGAAATGGGACTTCGAGAAGCGCGCCACGGCGTACTCGCACGCCATGGGCAAACTCTACAAGGCCAATCCGGACGATCAGGAAGCGGCCGCATTCTACGCGCTCTCGCTGCTGGGCTCGGAGCCGAAGCACGACACCACGTTCGCCAATCGCCGCGAAGCTATCGCCATCCTCTATCACTTGTTCGACGAAAATCCCGACCATCCCGGCATGGCCCACTACCTGATTCACGCTTGCGACAATCCGCAGTTCGCGCAACAGGGGCTGATGGCGGCGCGGCGTTACGCGCAGATTGCGCCGGCCTCGCCGCACGCGCTGCATATGCCGTCGCACATCTTCGCCCGCCTGGGCCTGTGGCAGGAGGACATCAACTCTAACCTCGCCTCCATCGCTGCCATCGAGAACAACCATTCCGGCATGCACATGGGCGCCGAGCACGAAGCCCACGCCATGGACTTCCTGGAGTATGCCTATTTACAGGTTGGCGACGATGCTAAGGCGAAGGCATTGGTCGACAAGATCGCCGCCATCAAGCCGGAAGACATGGATCCGGGCATGACCGACTACCTGAACTTTATGAAGGTGCACATGCCGGCGCTGTACTTCCTGGAGACCAAAGACTGGAAGGCCGCGATGGCGATGACTGCCCCGGCCGATATCGAGTTCGATGCCCAGGCCGTGGCTTATTGGGCGCAGGCTGTCGCCGCGGGACACCTGCATGACGCGGCGGCCGCGCAGCATGCGGTCAGCGAATACGATCGCCTGATGGATGCCACCCGCAAGAGCAGCTATGCCTACGTGGTGGACGGCATGGCGACCGGACGCGAGGAAGCCTCAGCCTGGCTGGCCTTCGCGCAGGGCAAGGATGAGGAGGCGGTCGGCCTGCTGAAGTCGGTTGCCGATAAGCAGGACGCGCTAGGCAAGGGCGAGGTGGAGTTGCCGGCGCGCGAGATGCTGGCTGACATGCTGCTGGAGCTGGACCGTCCCGAAGAGGCGCTGGCGCAGTATCAGAAGTCCATGAAGGTGGATCCCAACCGCTTCAACGGGCTGGCGGGCGCGGCGCGGGCGGCCGAGTTAGCGCATCAGCCGGAGAAAGCCGCGACCTTCTACTCTGCGTTGACCAAGAATTGCGCGGGGGTGGAGTCCGAACGGCCGGAGCTGACGGCGGCCAGGAAACAGTTGGCACAGAAATGAAATCCGTGGGCATTTTCGCCGCCCATGCGGGTTTGCCGTGAACGGTGAAAATATGGGTGCCCCACACATCCGCGGGTTTCGGATGTGTGGGAGACGACTGACCTCAACCCGGAGCCTCTGTGGCTGATTCACGGAAAGGAGTGGCGCCGGCTAAAGCCGGCTCCGGACAATACCAATAAAGCGCTTATAGGCCCCACTCAATAGCACGCTGAAAAACTCCGTTTTCGCGTGCTTTGTATCAGGGCCCGGCTTCAGCCGGGCCGTACGGGTAGCTGTAAGAGGCGGCTTCAGCGGCTGAGGGCAATTCGTGGTCGGCGCTCTTCACACGCTTGGCTCGCGCCAACCCATTCGACTGGCGCGTGCCTGGGGAACCTCGCGGGGCTGAAGCCCCGCTCTTCATATGTCGTCCCTGAAGGGACTCGGTTCTCTGAACTCAGCTAACCCAGGACTCCGCGCCAAAAGAAGGCGCTACGTCCTGGGCTAAGTTATTCCGTCCCGCAAGCGGGACTTGGGTTGCGGGGGGACTTGGATTACAGCGGGACTTGGGTTGCAAGCGGGACTTGGGTTGCAAGCGGGACTTGGGTTGCAGCGGGTGGCCATTTCCAGCCCGGCGAAGCCCCGAGCCCGCAATTGCGTTTACAATCGCACTAACCATGCCCCGATTCCTTCCAGTCCTGATTTTGCTTGCGGCAGGATACGCCGTTGCGCAAAACGCCGTGCCCGCCGCGCCTCCCGCCCAGGCTCCGACTGCCACGGCCTCCGCTCAGGCCGCGCCTATCGCGCATGCTGCGGCCGTCGCCGCGCCGGCGCTGGTCCCGGCCAACTGGCCGACCGCGCAGTTCGCCTCTGCCAAAGACCCCGGCGTGCAGAAGGCCTATCAGTTGCTGAATGGAATGATTCGCGCCCTGGGCGGCGATACCTATCTCAATGTGCAGGACGTGAAGACCGAAGGCCGTTCGTACTCCTTCTATCACGGCCAGCCCAACAGCATGGGCATCGAGTTCTGGCGCTTCTGGCAATGGCCCGACAAAGATCGCTGGGAGCTGACCAAGCAGCGCGACGTTATCGAGCTCAACATCGGCGATAAAGGTTACGAGACCACCTACAAGGGCACGACGACACAGGATCCCAAGCAACTGGAGGAATATCTCCGGCGGCGCAATCATTCGATCGATTGGGTGATTCGCAAGTGGCTGCCCGCGCCCGGCGCCATGATCCTCTATGAAGGCACCGCCATGGTGGAGCAGAACCTGGCCGACCAGGTGACGATACTGAACGCCAACAACGACAGCGTGACCATCTCCATCGAGCCGCGCAGCCATCTTCCTGTGCGCACCAAGACCAGCTTCCGCGATCCTATGGACCGGCAGATGGACGACGAGACCGAGGTCTTCAGTAATTACAAGCTGGTGCAGGGTATCCAGACGCCCTACAGCGTAGTGCGCTTCCACAACGGCGACATGAGCGGCCAGCGCTTCATTACCTCGGTCACCTACAACAACAACTTCCCCGCTTCCATGTTCGAAGTACCCGGCAACCTCTATAACCAGCCCAAAACGCCTACACCTAAATAGGCGCGGGTCCCAGTCTGATTGTTGGCCATCACCGCAATCTGGTAATCTCGGCAGTTGCTGTTACCTCTCCGATTGGAGCGCCCTGCGATGTTTGCTCGTTCTGCTGTAGCCTGCTCTGCGTTTTTTCTGGCTTTAACTCTTCCCCTCGCCGCCGCCGACAAAACCAAATCCAAGAAGCCTGAGCCTGCGGCGCAGCCTTCCTATGAGCTGCCGCAGCCGGAGCACGAAAATCTGGACTACAACATGTATCTCCAGATCCGCCTGGAAGGACTGGGGCATTCGCATGTCATGGAGTACGCGTCGGCGCTGGATGACGGCATCGGCCCGCGGCTGACCGGTTCGGAGAACCTGAAGAAGGCCAACGAGTGGACGCGCGATCAGTTCACCGCCATGGGCTGCAAGAATGCGCACCTGGAAGATTGGGGCGAGTTCGGCATGGGCTGGCAGCAGCTCAATACCTGGGTGCGCATGACCGCGCCTGATACCGCGGTATTCATCGCGCAGGCGGCGCCGTGGTCGCCCGCTACCAGCGGCGCGGTCAACGGGCCTGCGGTGTGGGTCGAGATCAAGGACGAGAAAGATTTCGCCAAGTATCGCGGCAAGCTGGCCGGCAAGATTGTGTTGTTCGGCGACATGCGCGAGGTGAAGCCGGTGGACAAGCCGCTGTTTGAGCGGCTGGACGATGCCGAACTGAAGAAGATTGAGGACTATCCCACGCAGCAGCGCCAGCGCGGACGCGACTTCATCCAGGGCTACGTGAAGCGCCTGGAATTGCGCCACAAGGTTGGCCAGTTTCTGGCGGAGGAGCACGCCCTGGCGGTGATCACGCCCAGCCGCGACGGACAGAATAATGGCGGCTCCGGCGGCACCATCTTCGACGACAGCGGCGCCGGTTTCGGCTGGGAGGCTTACAAGCGCGAGAGCGCCGATCCGCTGCCGGTGGTGGTGATGGCCATCGAGAATTACGGCCGCGTTTATCGGCTGTTGCAGGCCCATGTTCCGGTCAACATGGAGATGAACGTGGACACCAAGTTCACCGGCGACCACGAGCACGGCTTCGACACGGTGGCGGAAATTCCCGGCACCGACCCCAAGCTGAAAGACGAAGTGGTGATGGTGGGCGGCCATCTTGACTCGTGGGCCTCGGCTACCGGCGCAACCGACAACGGCGCCGGCACCGTGGTGGCCATGGAAGTGATGCGCATCCTGAATACGTTGCAGGTGAAGCCGCGGCGGACCATTCGCGTGGCGCTGTGGACCGGCGAAGAGCAGGGCGAATATGGTTCCGCTGGCTACGTCAAGCAGCACTTCGGGTATGCGCCGCTCTCCACCGCACCTGACCAGATGAAGCTGCCGGAGTGGCTGCGCAAGCCCGCCGGCCCGCTGGAGCTGAAGCCGGAGCAGCAGAAAATCTCCGCCTACTTCAACCTGGACAATGGCAGCGGACGCATCCGCGGCATTTACCTGCAGCACAACGCCGCCATCGCGCCCATCTTCCAGCAGTGGATGGAGCCGCTGCGGGATCTGGGCGTAACCGCCATCACTCTGCGTGACACCGGCGGCACCGACCACGAAAACTTCAACGCCGTCGGAATTCCCGGCTTCCAGTTCATCCAGGACCCGCTGGACTACGGCTCACGCAGCCATCACTCCAACATGGACACCTACGAGCGTCTGCAGGCGGATGACCTGGCGCAGGCGGCCACGGTGGAAGCCATCTTCGTGTACAACGCGGCCATGCGCGACCTGATGCTGCCGCGCAAACCGCTGCCGCATCCGGAGCGCGAAGAAGAGCTGCGCGCGCCGCTGAAGAACGTGATGCCGGGCGCCGCGGAAGCCGTCGAGAAGGACGCGAAGGAGAAGGCCGACCAGGACTGAGGGCAGAAAAAATGGGGAGCGCCCGGTTCGGGGCGCCCCCTGTCTTCGCCGTTGATGCCGCCACTCACCGCGGTGGGGTGGCCTCTCTGGAACCGCTATCAGCGGCGATGAGTGAAGCGTTCGGCATCTCCGCCGCCGCGGCGGCTTCTCGCTCGAACAGCTCAGTAGTGTCGTCGGCGTAATCCAGCTTCCATCCCGCGGTGTGCCGCAGCAGGTAGGCGATGGCGCTCTTCCTGGCGAACAGCACGTAGCGGATGTGATGGCGGTCCAGCACCTCCAGCGGCTGCTGCATGCTGGTGAGATCGATGTAGTCCTTCAACACGCCGCAATATTCGTAGATATCCACGCGCGAATCGATGAAGACCGGCACCTGGCGCGCGTTCCAGATGAGATACCCTCCCCAGTCGTAATCGTTCAGCACCAGACCTTCAGGCTTGAATTGCTTCAGGTACGCCGCAGCCTGCACTGGATATTCATCGGCAGTGCCGGCGACTAACTTCGCCTCTGACGGCAAGCGCAGGAAAACCGAAGCCAGCAGGCCGGCCATGATCAGGGCGTTCAGCGACGGCTTGTCGTTGGCCGAATCCACCGGCGGCAGAGCGCTCAGCTCACGCGCCAGCAGCGGAGTGAACAGGATGGCCGCGAGGAACAGGAAGCGCGTGTAAGTGAGCGCGGAATAAAAAGCCACGCAGAGCAGGAACAGGTCGGTCAGCAGCCACTCGGTCCGGCGCGCCAGCGCCAGCAGCAGCGTCGCCGCCAGCATCGCCATCATCATCTTGCCGCGTAACGAGTGGAAGTCCAGGCTTTGCCATTCCTGCACGTTGCTGATGTTCAATTTCTGCCGGAAGGCCAGGTTGAAGGGATAGCCCACCAGCCGGTAGCCGTAAGGATTAGCGAACAGCGCCGCCAGACTGAGCACGCAAGCGAGGGCCAACTGCTTGGCTTGGCTGCGGCTCCAGCGCGGAGCGTGAATCCTGCCCCAATCGCCACGTACGCATCCCGCGGCCGTGAAGCCCAGCAGCAGCACCATTCCGATCAGCCACGAACCGTGCGAGTTCACCCACACCACGAACAACGGCGGCAGCCACAGCAGCCGGTCACGGCCCTGCTGAAAGCGCACCAGGATCAGCAACTCGACAATGAGAAAAATCCAACCGAAGAGCAGAGTGCGCGGGCCGAACGAAACCGTGGCCAGATAAACCGCGATCCACGAGGCCAGGAAGCCGGCCTTCACGTTTCCTGAGCGCACGGTGGCGAGATAAAAGACGCCCAGCAGGATGACTTCCAGCAGCACTACAAACAGCAGAAACAGACCGCGATAGCCCAGCCAGCGATAGGCGAAGTAGTAGGGCAGCTCGGCCAGCCACTCGTGATTGATCCACGGCACTTCAGCGGTGGTGAAGGAATACATATCGCTGCGGACGATGCGTCCGGTGGTCACCAGGTACTCGGCGTTGCGCAGGTGCCACCAGATGTCAGGGTCGCCCATACCGCGGTTGGCGAGGGCGTAGATCAGGGCAGCCAGGGCCGTGGTCAACATGGCCGGGAAGCTGAACAGGCGGCGCCAGGTCCAACCGGCGGCGTTCGCCGCAGGGTCTTTTATGGCGGGCATGAGTCCGATGCCGGTTGCGATGGCCATCGCCGGACACATCGGCAGTGGGGCGATTCCCGATTAGTGGCGGCCGGAGTACTGCGCCGGAACTGCCGAAGTGTAGGTGTGGCGCCGGCCGAGGAGCGTCCGGGTAATCAATTCTTTCCTGGCGGCTAATTGCTTTCCTCTTTCTGCCGATAGAGCCAATGAACGCGGCGGATTCCCCGCCGTGCTCGAAATGCAGTCGTGTGCCGCTTTTTCAGGCATGCGGCTGGGGGAGGATGTATTGCGTTTGCTTAAACAGAGATGGCAGCAATTCAGCAAGGATGACGCCGGGCAGAGCTTGATCGAGTATGCCCTGATTGTGGCGTTGATTGCGCTGGGTGCGATCACCACCATGACCACGGTAGCGACGGCGCTGAGCACGGGCTTCAGCAAGATCGCCAGTCACCTGAACGCTTCCATTACCTAGTGCCGGCTTGTCCGGTCGCCAGCGAGGGAAGCATTTTTTTTGGGAACTCGGTTGTGCGGTGAACTCCCCGAGCAACACCGCATAGCCATTTTTCACACCTCTGGGGAGGATGCATTGCGTTTGTTGAAACAGAGATGGCAGCAATTCGGCCGGGATGAAGCCGGACAGAGCTTGATCGAGTATGCCCTGATCGTGGCGTTGATTGCGCTGGGTGCAATTACCACCATGACCACGGTAGCGACGGCGCTGAGCACCGGTTTCAGCACCATAGCCAGTCACCTGAACGCTTCCATCACCTAGCACCGGATGGTCCGGCTGCCGGCGAGGAAGCAAGTTTGAGCCCGGTTGTGCGGCGAACTCCCCGAGCAACGCCGCACAACCATTTTCCATACGGTTCGGAAAGAAGCGCCACGTGCTACCGAATGCAGAATGGAGTCCGATTTATCTGACCGCCGCCGTGGGTTGGGCCCTGGCGGGCGCGGTGCTGGACTGGCGCACCCGCCGCGTTCCCAACCTGCTGACCATTACCGGCGTGGCCTTCGGCGGCATGCTGCATCTGGCCACCGGCGGCTGGCGCGGGCTGGCCACGGCGCTGCTGGCAGCGGTGATTGCCACCGCGCTGTTTGGCGTGTTTTTCCTGGCCGGAGGCATGGGCGGCGGCGACGTCAAGTTGCTGGCCGCGGTGGCCTGCCTGGCCGGACTCGAGCACCTGGTCAGCCTGCTGCTGGCCACCGCCGTGCTCGGCGGGGTGCTGGCGCTGCTGTTCGCTTTCTATCATCGCCGGCTGCGGGCCACGCTGGCGCATACCTTCCGAGTGTGGTGCCAGGCGTCCGGCTTTGTGGTCGGCGAAACCGACACCCACGAACCCCTCTACCTGCCTTACGGCTTAGCTATCGCCGCCGGCGCGATTGTGACTTTCGTCGGCGGGATTCTTGTCAGGTGAACCATGAACCCTCGCAGAATCGCCCTCGCGTTGATTGCCGCTCTGGTACTTTCCGGCGGCGTCACCTTCTTTCTGGCACGCAAGATCAATAACCGTACCAGCGTGCATCTCCAGACCCAGCGCTGGGTGGCGGCCTCGCGGCCGGTGCTGGCCGGTGAAGTACTCAAGCCGGAAAACCTGGTGCTGATTGACTGGCCAAAGGCGCTGCCTATCACCGGCGGCTTCAGCAAAATCTCCGATGTCGCGGGGCGGGCGGTGATTTATCCGCTGGCCGACGGACAGCCGGTCCTCGACCGTTACCTTGCGGTGGCCGGCTCCGGCATCGGCCTGACGGTCAAGATTCCAGAAGGCATGCGTGCCACCTCGCTGCGTTCCAACGAGGTGGTGGGCGTGGCCGGGTTCCTGTTTCCCGGCTCGCGGGTGGACGTGCTGGTCACTTACCGCTCCGAGCAGAGCGCGGCCACCTCCACCCAGATCGTGGTGCAGGACGCCGAGGTGCTGACCGCGGGCCAGAACGTCGAGCCCGATCCGCTGGGCAAACCCCAGACGGTCAATGTGGTCACCCTGCTGTTGAATCCGCATGACACCCAGAAGGTAGTTCTGGCCAGCACCCAGGGCAGCATCCAGTTTGTGCTGCGCAATGGCGCCGATCGCGGGCGGGTATTAACCGCGCCGGTAGCCATGGCGGAGCTGGGCGGTTCTCCCACGCCGGTCAAGGCAGCGCACGCGCCGGCGTCCAACGCTCATCATTCCTACTCAGTTGAAACCGTCGTTGGCGACAAACGCCAGACGATCAATTTCTAAGGCCTGGTTATGACTTGCATGAAGAATGTCCTCTCCCATTCCGCTGGCCGCAGCCTGTGGCTTCGATCGGCCGTAATGATTCTTCCTCTCCTGCTGACGGCAAGCTCGGCGCCGGCGGCAGAAAACCCGGCAGCGGTGTTGAAGCCGCCCGTAACCGCAACCACCGCCAGCGCAGGTTCGCCGGATCTGACCGGCGAAATCCTGCACCTGGTGGTTGGCCGCTCCAAGGTGCTGAACTTTCCCCAGAACTTACGGCGGGTGTATGTCAGCAATCCGCTAGTGCTGGATTCGCTGATTGCCAGCCCGGTAGAGGTGGTGATCACCGCCAAGGCGGCCGGCAGCAGCAGCCTGGTGGTGTGGAACCAGGCCGGGCAGTCGGCGGTGTACACCATCTCCACCGATCTCGACCTCTCCGACTTCCAGCAGGCGTTGCAGAGGGCCCTGCCCGGCCAGGACGTACACGCCGAGAGCCAGGAGGGCAAGGTTTATCTCAGCGGCACCGCCGCCAGCGACGGGCAGATTGATCAGGCGATCAAGCTGGCCTCGGTCTATGCCAAGGAGGTGGTCAGTTCGCTGACCGTCCTCTCCGTCCATCCCAAGCAGGTGCAGTTGAAGGTGCGCATTGCCGAGGTGGACCGTTCCAAGCTCGACCAGTTCGGCATCAACCTGTTCAGCAACGCGCGCACCGCCGGATCCGGCACCACGCAGCAGTTTGCGCCGCCCACCTATGGGACCTCCGGCAGCGGGGCTGCTTCCATCATGCCCAGCGACCTGCTGAACATGTACCTGTACAACTCCGACATCAATATCGGGCTCACCATCAAGGACCTGCAGGAGAAGCAGATTCTGCAGATCCTGGCCGAGCCCACCATCACTTCCATCAGCGGCAAAACGGCACAGTTTCTTTCCGGAGGCGAGTTTCCCTTCCCGGTAGTGCAGGGCACCAGCGGCGGCCTGACCTCGATCACCATCCAGTTCCGGCCCTACGGCGTGAAGGTGGAATTCACTCCCACGGTGAATCCTGACGGCACCATTCATCTGAAGGTGGCCCCGGAGGTCAGCGCGCTGGATTACACCAACGCCGTGACCATCTCCGGCTACACCATTCCTGCTATTTCCACCCGCCGGGCCGAAACCGAGGTCGAGCTCAGGGACGGGCAGAGCTTCGGCATCTCCGGGCTGCTGGACCGTCGCACCATCGAGAAGCTGAACAAGGTGCCCGGCTTAGGCGACCTGCCGCTGCTGGGCGAGCTCTTTCGCTCCAAGGACATCAACCGCTCCTTTACCGAACTGGTGGTCATTGTGACCCCGACGGTGGTGGATCTGCTGAATGGCAAGGATACCGGGCCGACACTGCCCAAGATGGTGGTGCCCAATCTGGATGAAGGCGTCTTCGACCAGAGCCTGAAGTCCGGCAAGAAAGTGCCGAAGAATCCAGTAGAGAAAGAAACCCAACCCTAGGAGTGAACGGTGGAAACGGTCAAGACCCAGCGCAATGCCTTGTCGGTGCTGACCGTCTGCACCGACAGTGAAACCGTGGACCGGGTGATGCGGGCCACCTTGCAGGTGTTTGCCGCGCAGTTTCTGGGCAACCTGGCAAACTACCTGAACAAGAACGGCAACCTCGACCTGCTGCAGCGGGCGCAGATGAGCGAAGCCTGCGTCTGTGTCATCGATTTCGACCAGGACCGGGCGCATGCGGTGGAGACCGCCAACGCGCTGCAGGCCATGTTCGGCACCCGCATCACCATGATCGCGCTTTCCGACAAGGCGGACGCCGATCTCATTCTCGATGCCATGCGTTGCGGCTGCAGCGAGTACCTGACCAAGCCGCTGCAGACCGAGCAACTATGCGCCTCCCTGCTGCGGCTGCAGGGACGCTGGACGGCTCCCCAGAACTCGACCTCGCAGCGTGGACGCATCCTGGCGTTTCTGGCCGCCCGCGGCGGCACCGGCACCACCACCCTGGCCGTCCATCTGGGACTGTTCCTCAGCAAGCTCTATGGCAAAAAGACCCTGATCATCGATCATCACGAGCACCTCGGCCACGTAGGGCTGTATCTGGGACTGGAGCCCTGCCGCTACGACTTCTACGAGTTGGTGCGCAACGCCGACCGGCTGGATGCGGCGCTGCTGACCGGCTTCCTGTCGCATTACGGGACCATGGACGTGCTGCAATCGGCCGACTGCTTTGACAGCCTGCCCGACGTGCCTCTGGATCACATGGAGCGGACGCTGGAATCGCTGCGCTCGCTTTATGACTACATCCTGGTGGACTGTGAAAAAGGTTTTGGCGGTCCCAACCTGGCGGTAATTGATCACGCCGACGAGCTCTATCTCATCGCCACCCCTGATGTTCCGGCGGTGCGCGACCTGTCGCGCTGCGTGGACCACCTGATGCAGTGCAATATCCCTCCCGGCAAGCTGAAGATTGCCATCAACCGCGAGTCCTCGGCCGGCGCGGTCAAGCTGGACCAGATTGAGAAGGCGGTGCGTCAGCCTATCTCCATGACCATTCCCAACTGCTCGACGGAGCTGATTTACGCCATGAACACCGGCACTCCGGTCGAGCCTGACGGCCGCTCGGAATTTGTCGTGAACCTGCGCAAGTGGGCGGCCAGCCTGATGCCGGAATCGGAGAAGCCGCAGGTGGAGGCCGAGCCCAAACGCCGCTTCGCGTTCTGGAGTTGAGCGCCGCCGATGGCTGCTGAAAGGCCGATACAAATATGGCTACCACGACTGTGAATCCGCTGCCTCGTACCGGGCTTCCCGAAGACGGCAACACCAAGCTGATGCTGGGACGCGCTCACCAGGAGGTAAAGTCGGCGGTCCACCGCGAGTTGCTCAACCGCATTGACCTGGAGAAGCTGGGCGTGGTGCAGGATGTGCGCAGCCGCCAGCAGTTGCTCACCCTGATCAACCAACTGGTGGGCGAGCAGGGCGTTCCCCTCAGCATCACCGAGCGCGATCGCCTGGGCCGCCAGGTGCTGGACGAGGTGTTCGGGCTGGGTCCGCTCGAGCCTCTGCTGCAGGACCCCACCGTCAACGACATCCTGGTGAATAACGCCAAGACGGTTTACGTGGAGCGCGCGGGAGTGCTGGAAAAGACCACCGTGGTGTTCAAGGACAACGCTCACCTGCTGCACATCATTGACAAGATTGTTTCCGCGGTCGGGCGCCGCATTGACGAGTCCTCGCCCATGGTGGATGCCCGCCTGGCCGATGGCTCGCGCGTCAACGTCATCATTCCGCCGCTGGCGGTGGACGGGCCGGTGCTGTCCATCCGCCGCTTCGGCACCACTCCGCTTAACCGCCGACGACCTGCTGGCCAATCGCGCCCTGACTCCGCCCATGCTCGAACTGTTGCGAAGGCGCGGTACGGGCGCGGCTGAACATGGTAGTTTCCGGCGGTACCGGCGCCGGCAAGACCACCTTGCTCAACGTTCTCTCCGGCTATATCTCGGAGCGCGAGCGCATCGTCACCATCGAAGATTCCGCCGAACTGCAGCTCAAGCAGGAACACGTAGTGCGGCTGGAGTGCCGCCCGCCTAACATCGAAGGCAAGGGCGCGGTGCGGCAGCGCGAGCTGGTGATCAACGCCCTGCGTATGCGTCCCGACCGCATTATGCTGGGCGAGGTGCGCGGCGAAGAGGCGCTGGACATGCTCCAGGCCATGAATACCGGCCACGACGGCTCGCTGACCACGATTCATGCCAACAATCCGCGCGACGCCCTGGCCCGCGTCGAGACCATGGCTCTGATGGCCAACCTGGCTTTGCCGGAGAAGGCCATCCGCGCCCAGATTGCCTCCGCCATCAATGTCATCGTGCAGATTGCCCGCATGAGCGATGGCTCCCGCCGGGTAACCCACGTCACCGAAATCACCGGCAACAGCGAAGATGATCATCAGCATGCAGGACATCTTCCTGTTCGAGCGGCGGGGCATCGGGCCCAACGGCAAGGTGCTGGGCCGCTTCTACGCTACCGGCATCGTGCCCAAGTTTGCCGAGAAGCTGAAGGCTGCCGGGCTGCCGTATTCGCCCAACCTGCTGGACCACACGGTGGAGATATGAGACCCGACCCCGGCAACCGCAAACCCCGGAATGACGAGGCGTTATGTTTCTGCTGATTACAGCTTTCGCCCTGGTCATGATCGCGACGTTTGGGGTGGTCCTCAGCCTGACCCGGCCTTCGGCGATTGAGCGCAACATCCAGGCCCGGCTGGCCAGCATTCACGGCGATGGCCAGGAATTTCACTATGGCCCGGGTGTGCCCGACTTCCTCAAGACCACCCGCATGAGCAAGCTTCCCTGGCTGGACGCGCTGTTGCAGCGCTGGTCGGTGGCGCACCACCTGCGCATCCTGCTGGCCCAGGCCAACAGCCACTGGAGCGTGGCCACGCTGATAGGCAGCACAGTGCTGTCTGGACTAGCGGCGCTGGCCATCCTTTACCGCCTGTTTCCCTCACCGCCGGTGGACGTGGCCGTTGCCGTGGTGGTGGCCGCTATACCCGGCTTCATCGTCTATCGCAAGCGGCTGTCGCGGCTGGCAGCCTTCGATCGCGGCCTGGCCGATGCCATTGACCTGATCGCACGCTCGCTACAGGCCGGCCACTCGCTGAGCGCCGCCATCGAGATCGTCTCCGAGCAGGCCATCGAGCCGGTGCGCTCGGAGTTTCGCATCGTTTACACCCAGCAGAATTTCGGCCTGCCTTTCCGCGATGGCCTGCTGGAGCTGGTGCAGCGGGTGCCTTCGCCTGACTTGCAGTTCGTGGTCACCGCCATGCTGTTGCAGAAGGAAACCGGCGGCAATCTGGTGGAGATCCTGGAGCGCACCAACATGGTGATTCGCGAACGCATGCGGTTGGCGGCGCAGTTGAAGGTCTACACCGCGCAGGGACGCATGAGCGGCTGGATCCTCAGTCTGTTGCCGGTGATCATGTTTCTCGCCATCAATGTGCTTAACCCGCAGTACGCGCGCCTGCTGCTGGACGATCCTGCCGGACAGAAGATGATCGCAGCGGGCGTGGTGATGCTGCTGATTGGAATTCTGGTGATCCGCAAAGTGATCAAGGTGGTGGTATGAGCGACTCCATCTTCCTGATTGGCGCCATTGCGCTGGCCACGTTTTGTCTGGCGGTGCTGGCCATGATGCTGCCGGCGCTGCGGCCCTCCAATGGCGAGCGTCGCATTCTGAAAGCACTGCGGCCGTCGTCGGCCAAGGAGCCGTGTCCGTGTCAGCGCAAACAGGCTCTGGTAGCGTTTTTCCGCAAGCTGCTGCGCTGGGGCCGCAACCGTGGCGGGCTGCCCGCCGGGCAGGAATTGCAGAGGCGACTGGCCGCCGCCGGCCTGCGTCAGGAGTGGCAGGCTGACTTGTTCCTGGCCATGCGGCTGTTGAGTCCGCTGGCTGGAGCTACTGTCGGCAGCCTGGCACCGCAGAATCCCATGCTGTGGGCGCTGATTCTGGGCATCGTCGGCTACATGATGCCGGACTTCTGGCTGAACCGCGCCATCCAGCGTTATCGCGAAAGCATTCGTCTCAGCATGGCCGACATGCTCGATCTGTTGGTCATCACCGTGGAAGCCGGACTAGGCATGGACCAGGCCATCCAGCGGGTCGGTCAGGAGCTGGCCATAAGCCACCCGGCGATGAGTTCCGAATTGGCGCAGGTCAATTTTGAGCAGCGCGCCGGAAATCCGCGTCTGGAAGCCTGGAAAAAGATGAGCGAGCGCACGAAAGTAGAGGAAGTGGAAGCCTTCGTGGCCATGCTGTCGCAGACCGAGCGCTTTGGCACGCCGGTGGCGCGGGCGTTGAGCGTGTTTGCCGAAGGACTGCGCACCAAGCGGCGGCTGCGGGCCGAAGAGTTGGCGGCCAAGACTGCCATCAAAATGATTTTCCCGCTGGTGCTGTTCATCTTTCCCAGCATGTTCATCGTGTTGCTGGGACCGGCGGTGTTGAGCGTGATGCACAACCTGGCGGGATTGTTCGATTGAAACAACGCGTTCCCCGGGGGAATGCGGGAGAGGAGACGATATGGACGGCGTAACTTTGATTCGCCTTATCGCAGGCGTTCTGTTTGTGGCGGTCCTGGGAGTCCTGGTCTTTCGGCGCAAGAAGCTTGCTTAGGCTGGCGTGGATGTCCGCAAACTGGTGGAAGGCGCTGCGCAAGCCGCGGCTGATCGCGGTAGTGGACCGCCGTTCCGGCGTCGCGCTCGGCAACGCTATCCGGGTTGCCGATACCGCCCTGGCCCGCATGCTGGGCCTGCTGGGCAGTACCGGGCTTGCGCCCGGCAGCGGTCTGCTGCTGGCGCCCTGCTCCGGGGTGCATACCCTGGGCATGGCGTTTGCGATTGACGTGGTTGCGGTGGACCGGCAGTGGCGGGTGCGGCGTCTGTGGCCGGAGCTGGCTCCGGGCCGCTTTGCCGGAATGTCGTGGAAGGCCTACGCCATGCTGGAGCTGCCCGCGGGGACCATTCGCGAGAATGGCATCGCCGTGGGCGATCAGTTGGAGCTGCGGGAAAGTTCCGCTTAGCGGGCCGAGGCGGTTTGTCCGGCGTGGGCTGCTACCTGCAAGCGCACTTCGGCGCGATGCAACGCCTTGAGCGTGGCGTCGTAGTCGAGGTCGGGCGCCGCCTTCTGCAATGCCTCTTCCGCACGAGCCTTGGCCGCCTGCGCCCGGGCCACGTCAATTTCTTCGGGACGCTCGGCGCTATCGGCCAGCACCGTTACCCGGTCGGGCAACACCTCGGCCAATCCCCACGAAACCGCCAGTGGATAGCTGGTCCCGCCTTGCCGGTAGCTGAGCTCGCCGCTGTGCAATTCGCTGATCAGCGGCGCGTGTCCCGGCAGAATGCCCAGATACCCGTTCTTGCCGGGCAACTGCACCTGTTCGACGGCTTCGCGCACCAGCAGCCGGTCCGGAGTCACGATCTCGAGTTGAATGCTGTCGGGCATAAAAATCAGTTGTCCGTTGTCCGTTGTCCGTTCTGGCTGTCAGCCATCAGCCGTCAGCCAAGAGCTGCTACGGTTTGGCTTTGGCTAAAAGCTAAGAGCTAATAGCTCCCTCACGCCGACGCCTTCATCTTCTCGGCTTCTTCCAGCACTTCGTTGATGTCGCCCTTCATGTAGAAGGCCTGCTCGGGAACGTCGTCGTGCTTGCCGTCCACAATCTCCTGGAAGCTGCGCACGGTGTCGTCAATCTTCACGTAGCGGCCCTTCAGGCCGGTGAACTGCTCGGCCACAAAGAACGGCTGCGAGAGGAACTTCTGGATCTTGCGGGCGCGCGATACCGTCAGCTTTTGGTCTTCGCTCAGCTCGTCAATACCCAGAATGGCGATGATGTCCTGCAGGTCCTTGTAGCTCTGCAGCACGCGCTTCACCGCCTGCGCGGTGTTGTAGTGCTGGTCGCCCACGATGCGCGGATCCAGAATGCGCGAGGTCGAAGCCAGCGGATCAACCGCGGGATAGATGCCCAGCTCGGAAATCTGGCGCGAGAGCACGGTGGTCGCGTCCAAGTGAGCGAACGCGGTTGCCGGCGCCGGATCGGTCAAGTCATCGGCAGGCACGTAAATCGCCTGCACCGAGGTCACCGAACCCTTCTTCGTCGAGGTGATGCGCTCCTGCAACTCGCCCATTTCCGTCGCCAGGTTGGGCTGGTAGCCCACGGCCGACGGCATGCGGCCCAGCAGCGTGGATACTTCCGAACCCGCCTGGGTGAAGCGGAAAATGTTGTCAATGAACAGCAGCGTGTCGGAGCCCTCTTCGTCGCGGAAATACTCGGCGACGGTGAGTGCGGTCAGCGCCACCCGCAGGCGCGCTCCCGGCGGCTCGGTCATCTGTCCGTAAATCAGCGCCGCCTTCGACTTGGCGAAGTCCTTGATGTTGACCACGCCGGATTCCTGCATTTCCAGCCACAGATCGTTGCCCTCGCGGGTGCGTTCGCCCACGCCGGCAAACACCGAGAAGCCGCCATGCTTGAGAGCCACGTTATTGATGAGCTCCATGATGACGACCGTTTTGCCCACGCCGGCGCCGCCGAACAGGCCGATCTTCCCGCCCTTCAGGAAGGGCTGCACCAGGTCAATGACCTTCACGCCGGTCTCGAACATCTCCATCTGCGTGGACTGCTCGTCGAAGGCGGGAGCGGGACGGTGAATCGGCCACCGCTTGTCGGACGTCACCGGGCCCAGATTGTCCACCGGCTGGCCAATGACGTTGAGCACGCGGCCCAAAGTAGCGCGGCCCACGGGAACCGTGATGGGGCCGCCGAGGTCAATGGCCTTCATGCCGCGCACCATGCCGTCGGTGGGCTCCATGGCGACGCAGCGCACCCGGCCTTCGCCCAGTTGCTGCTCCACTTCCAGGATGACGTTGATGGGCGAGGGCACGTTGAAGCCGTCGCTGGTGACGCGCAGCGCCGAATAGATGGGCGGAAGCGCGCTCTCAGAAAACTGCACGTCCACCGCGGGACCTGAGATCTGTATTACGTGTCCGATATTTTCAGGCATATATGTATAGCTCTCAGCTGTCAGCTATCGGCCGTCAGCCAAATCTCGAATCAAAACCTTCAACCAGTACTGCGCGGAGCGTGTGCCTTAGCCGACGGCTGATAGCTGACGGCTGACAGCTTGCCGCGGCCCTAAAGGGCGGCGGCACCGCTCACGATCTCGATAATTTCCTTGGTGATGCTCGCCTGGCGCGCGCGATTCATGGTCAGCGTCAGCGAATCAATCACCTCGTTAGCGTTGTTGCTAGCCGAATCCATGGCGGTCATGCGCGCCGCGTGCTCGGCGGCCACCGACTCCAGCATGCCCTGGAACAACTGCATGGTGACGTAACGCGGCAGCAGGCCGGCAAAAATCTCCGCTGGCTTCTGCTCGTAGATATAGTCCACGTTCTCCGCGCCGAAGCTCTGCCCTTTCAACTGCTCCTCGCCCGCTTCCGGTTCCTTCAGGCTGATGCCCGCGGTGCGCGCTGCTTCGGCCATGCGCTCGCGCTCTTCCAGCGAAAACTCCTCGGTCAGCACTACTTCACGGCGGCCAATCTCCTGCACCGGCAGAATGCGCTGCGCCACCAGCCGCTGCGCGATCACCGATTTGAACTCGTTGAAGATGACGTACACCGAATCTACTTCGGCATTCACGTAGGCCTTGATGATGCGTTCGGCAATCTCCTCCACCGCCTCGTATTCCACCTTGGCCAGCAGGTTCAGGTGCTCGGCAATCACTTCGACCTGCCCGGAGCGCTGGTTGATATCGAAGTTGCGCACCGGATAGCGCCGCCGCATATAGTCGCGACCCTTGCGGCCGACCGCCACGATGTCAATGTTCTTGCCGCTGAAGTACTGCAGGAAGCGGGCAGCCGCTTTCAGCACATTGGAATTGAAGGCGCCGGCCAGTCCGCGATCGCCGGTGACCAGCACCAGCAGAATGTTCTGCTCCGGCCGCACCGTCAGCAGCGGATGCAGCGGCTCGCCAGTTTTTTCGTGGAACAGGTCGGCGCGGCTGACGATGGACTTCAGCACGCTCACCAGCATCTGCGCATAAGAACGCGACGCCAGGGCGCGCTCCTGCGCCCGGCGCAGCTTGGCCGCCGACACCATCTTCATGGCCTTGGTGATCTGCCGCGTGCTCTTCACGCTGCGAATGCGCCGCCGGATATCGCGAATGTTGGCCATGGAAGTCTAGGCGCTCGCCTTGGCCGCGGCTTCGCGGTCGCCCACAAAGCGCTCCTTGAATTCCTTGATCACTTTGGTCATGGCGCCGCGTAGATCGTCGTCCAGGACCTTCTTCTCATCGATGGCGCTCAGCACTCCGGGATTGGTCGTCTCCACGTAGGTGTACAGACCTTTCTCGAAGTCATGAAGTTGGTCCACCGGCATGTCGTCGAGCAGGCCCTGAGTGCCGGCGTAGATGATGAGAATCTGCTTGGAGAAGGGCAGCGGCTGATACTGGCCCTGCTTCAGGATTTCGGTCAGGCGCTGGCCGCGGGCCAACTGTGCCTGCGTGGCCTTGTCGAGGTCGCTGCCGAACTGGGAGAACGCCGCCAGTTCGCGATACTGCGCCAGGTCGAGCCGCAACGTTCCGGCTACCTGCCGCATGGCCTTGATCTGCGCGCTGCCGCCCACGCGGCTTACCGACAGGCCCACGTTCACCGCCGGACGCACGCCGGAGTTAAACAGATCGGTCTCCAGATAAATCTGGCCGTCGGTGATGGAGATGACGTTGGTGGGAATGTACGCCGAAACGTCGCCCGCCTGAGTTTCAATGATGGGCAGCGCGGTCAGCGAGCCGCCGCCCATTTCCTTGCTCAGCTTGGCGGCGCGCTCCAGCAGGCGCGAGTGAAGATAGAACACGTCTCCGGGATAAGCTTCGCGTCCCGGCGGACGGCGCAGCAGCAGCGAGATTTCGCGATAGGCGACGGCGTGCTTCGAAAGATCGTCGTAGATGCACAGGGCGTGCTTGCCGTTGTCGCGGAAGTACTCGCCCATGGCGCAGGCGGCATAAGGGGCGATGTACTGCATGGGAGCGGGGTCCGACGCGGACGCCGAAACCACGATGGTGTATTCCATCGCGCCGAAATCTTCCAGCGTCTTCACCACCTGGGCGACCGACGAGCGCTTCTGGCCGATGGCGCAGTAAATACAAATCAGGTCGCGGCCCTTGCTGTTGATGATGGTGTCCAGCGCCACGGCGGTCTTGCCGGTCTGGCGGTCGCCGATGATCAGTTCGCGCTGCCCGCGGCCGATGGGAATCATGGAGTCAATGGCCTTCAGACCGGTGGCCATCGGCTCTTTCACCGGCTGGCGGTCAATCACGCCGGGCGCGAGGCGTTCCAGCGGAATGTACTGGTCGGTCGCCACCGGACCCTTGTCGTCGATGGGAATGCCCAGCGAGTTCACCACGCGGCCTACCAGCGCGTCGCCCACGGGCACGCTCATGATGCGGCTGGTGCGCTTCACCTCGTCGCCTTCTTCGATCTCGGTGTATTCGCCCAGCAGCACCACGCCGACCTGGTCTTCTTCCAGGTTCATGGCCAGTCCAGCCACGTTGTGAGGGAAGGAGAGCAGTTCGCCGGCCATGACTTTGTCGAGGCCATAGACACGGGCGATGCCGTCGCCGATGGACATGACCGTGCCGACTTCATCCACGGCAATCTTGGTTTCGTAATTATCAATCTGCTCGCGAATGAGCTTGGTGATCTCGTCTGCTTTGATCTGAGCCATAAGATTCCGTTCGAATTCGTTTCGCCCCGCCGGATCGAGCCGGCGCACTACTTCAACCCTGCTGGTCTCGACTGGCGCGCCTTACGACGCGCTCAACTCCTGCCGCACTTTTTCCAACTGGCCGCGCACTGAGCCGTCATAAATCGTGCTGCCCACGCGCACCACCACGCCGCCCAGCAAATGAGTGTCGGAAGTGTAGCTGGCACGGACTTTCTTGCCGGTCATCTGCTCGACGCGCGCTTCCAACTCCTGCTTCTCCGGAGCGGTCAAATCGCGCGCACTGGAGATTTCCGCTTCCACAAATCCCATGCGCGAGTCCATCTCCACCTGGAACTGGCGGGCAATGTCCTTCAGTAGCGGAATGCGATGGTGATCAATCAGCACGGCGACGAAATTTCGTATCGGCTTGAAGGCGTTCATCTGCCGCACAATGGCATCCAGCACGGCGCGCTTCTGCTCCGCCGATACCGCCGGCGAGTCCCACACCCGGCGCAGGTCGTTGCTCTCGGCCACGGCGTCCACAATGGACTGCAACTGCTGGCGCGCGGCCTCGGCGTCAATCTTCTGCTCCAGCACCACGTCCACCAGGGCGCGAGCGTAACGGCTGGCAACGGCGGCCATTACTTACCGTCCTTTCCCAGATGGTCGGCGAAATCGCGTACCAGCGTGCGGTCGGTATTCTCGTCCACCTGGATGCGGCTGGAAGCCAGGTCCACCGCCAGCGACGCGGCAAAGCTCTTCAACTCGCGGCGGGCGTTGCGGGCGATGGCGGAAATTTCCGCCTCCGCTCCCTGCACCACGCGCTGCTTGTCCTGCTCGGCGGCGTCGCGAATCTTCTGCTCTTCGTTGGCGGCTTCGCGCTCGGCTTCGACGCGGATGCCGGCCACTTCAGTGTCCAGCTTCGACAGCCGGGCCTCGATATCGGACAACCGGCGTGCTGCATCGGCGCTGGCGGCCTGCGCTTCGCGAATGCCCCGCTGGATTCCGCTTTTGCGGTCGGCGAACATTTTGGGCAGCGACTTCCGGAACAGGAAATAGAAGAACAGGACGAGGACCAGGAAGTTGACAAGCAGCGAAATCCAGTACACCGTGCGGGCGCGCAATCCCAGGTGACGGGCGGCGGCGCGCACGGCCGGCGAATACTTCAGTTGTGCGTACTCCTCCTGCATCTCTTCGTCGGAGACGACGTTAGGATTGTCGGAGTTGGCAGCACTGGCCTTGGAATTTTGGTTTTGCGATTGCGCCTGCGGAGGCTGGGCCGCGGAGGGTTGCTCCTGCGCGATGGCCAGACCCATGGTCAGGAACAGCGCCACCAGCAGCATCGCGGAACGGAGGATGGTGCGCAGCTTCACGCCTGGCCTCCTGCCATCGGAGCCGAACCTGCCGGACGCAGCACAGTGCGAATGATTTCGGAGGCCAGCCGTTCCACTTCGCCTTGCAATCCGGTGCGGGCGGCCGCCATGTCGCTCTCGATGCCGGCACGGGCCTGGCGCACCTGCTCCTGGGCCTGCGAACGGGCCTGCGCCACGGCCTCGGCACGCGTCTGCTGGGCGGCTGCACGGCGAGCTTCCAGCGACTTGAACAGCGCCAGCCGGGCTTCGCGTAATTTCTGCTCGTATTCCTGAGTGCGGGCCTCGGCGGTGGCCACGTCCATGCGGGCCTTCTGCACCGCGCCTTCGGTGCGACTGCTGCGCTCGGCCAGCACTTTCATCAGCGGCTTGCGCAGCACTACGTTGTAAATCCAGTAGGTGAGCAGCAGCAACACCATCGTGGGGATGGCGGCGAGCAGTAATTCGCCTACTTGTTGGAGGATCTTATCCATGACGCTGTCTGTGAATTCCTGCTGCTGTTGAAGGCGCTCTGGGCGGCGCTAGGGAACTGGTGGAACCATTAAAATTAACAGAGCAAAAGCCGAAGTGTCAACGAAAGCGGCAGGGGCGAAATAACGCTTGGGCACTTGCTTTGATGCCAGGTTGGCGACGATGCGAGCGCCGGAGGCGCGTCATAGTCTAGCCCACCGTGCAGCCGAAGGCGGAACGGTGGGTTAGTTCGTTGATACACCCCGCGCCCCGGAAGGGCGCCGCCTCACCCAAACACAAACCGCGGATCGTTGGCCATCCCCAGGGCGCATCATTTCACGGCGCGAAGTAGCTGGAGATATCCAGCACCAGTTGCGTGATGCCGGAAGCATAAGCGTCGGTGCTGCCGTTCACGTTGGGCACAATCGCCATGTTCGAGGTGATCATGCCGTCCACAGCGTTCAAGGTCGAGACCACCGGCTTGTTTTCCGAGTCGGGCCACAACGTCAGATAGCCCAAAGCTCCCACCGGCACCACCGTCGCGTTGAACACATATGCCTGCGCGTTGCTCGGCGGCGCGCACGTGCTGCCTACGACGTTGACCGTCAGCTCACCGCTGAACTGGCCGTTGCCCTTACGCGTGTCGATCACCCGGCACGGAGCCGTCGGATACAACGACAGGCCGCCGGTACCCGCCGGCGCGAAGTTGG
>CAVXQR010000010.1:0-166878 GCA_963763975.1 uncultured Acidobacteriaceae bacterium | reverse complement strand
TTCGGCGTTCGCTGCCGGAACATCCCCAGACCGCTGCAACCCGGCAATCCTGGAGAAAATTTCAATGACGCATCGCAGGATGGGAACCCTTCTGGCCCTGATGACGGCCATACTGCTCAGCTCGCTGTTCACCCCGACGCTGCGCGCGCAGGACAACAAGCAGGCGATGGCCCGGTTGGAGAAAATTTCCACCGCCCTGCAACTCACTCCTGACCAGAAAAAGCAGGTGCGGCCTATCATCATGGAAGAAGCCCGCAAGCTGATGGCCATCAAGAACGACACCTCCATGGGCAAGCTGCAGAAGGCGATGAAGATGAAGCAGATCAGCGACGAACCGACGTCAAGCTGAAGCCCATCCTCACCGACGCGCAGTACACCAAGCTGCAGCAGATGCGCGAGCAGGAACGCCAGGAGATGATGCAGCAGAAAATGAAGTGATGGCCAAAACCCGCTCTGCGCGCGGGGTTGCCTCGATACGACACATTTTAAAAGTGCCGCCGAAACGGTGCACCCGAGACATCCCCGCGTACTGCCCATCCATCTGATTGTCTGTTGAAGTTATTCCCCAAGGAGAAGCACAATGGACAACCAGAAACAGGGCAATCAGGGTAATCAGCAGGACGACATCAAGAAGCAGCAGGGCCAGCCGGACGACATGAAGAAGCAACAGCAGAGCGGTCAGCACGGCCAGCAGCAGGCGGACAGAAGAATCCGCAGTCGGACCGCGACCAGCTCGACAAGGACCAGCAGCGCAAGCAGGCCTAGCGCCGCCGCTTTCCCAGCTCAATCCCGTCACGGCTTCGGAACTCCGCCTCTCGCGGCTTCCTGAAGCCGTGCTTTTTCGCGGTTACCACCGTGCCCCTACGCCAGCATTCTTCTTGCTTTCGCCCTGTCGTTCGACGACAATCCATCCGCATTCTTCATCGTTACGCTTGCCAGTTTTCAGTTTCGCTCTTTAGACTTGAGAAGAAGGAGAGCCAACCCGAGCACTACGATTGCCCCTGGCAAGGCGTACTTTTCCAAAAGGTCCCGGTTTAGCCAGCCGCTCTGCACCCCAATCACAGTCAAACCGGAAATAACAAGGACTCCTCCGATCACCCTGATCGCTGTGTGTAGCATAGGCAGCAGGCCGAGGAAGGCCTTGGGCATCAACCCAACAGCCACCAGTTTCTCCGCCATGATCCGCGACGTAACCAGCACGGCTGCCAAACTGATCGCAACTACCAACAGTGCATATCCCGCGACATCGCCAATCATCTAGTATCCAATCGCATTAATTCGGTTGGCCGAAGAATAGGCATCAAACCATGACCAGAGATAGGGAAGTACTAGCCAGCAGGTAAAAAAGACGAGAAGCGCTTTACCCATGTGGCCGTTATACAGTTGTCCTCCCCCGGGGAAAATAATCGACAGCACAAGTGCTACCGCCGGATTCTTATATCGTCGAAGCAGCTGACCACCTTGCTGGGTCTGAACATTCTGGATAACGATTGTAGGTTGATTGGAAGGCACTTGCGGTCCATGCACGGTGACGCCCGGAGAGGCTTGAAAAGGCGCTGGCGGAGCAGGATTCTGCGAGGTTACGACACTGGAGAAATTGGGTGTGCTTGCCGCCGCCTGAAGATCAGCCTGGCAAAAGCGGCACCGTATCGCTGATTTCAGGATTTCTTCCCCACAAAAAGGACAGGTCTTAGTTTCTCGCGCCGTCGCCGGCGCCGCGCCCGCTGGCGTCGGCACCGCAACCGCCGCGGCTGTCGTTCGCACTGGCGATCCACAAGAGGTACATGCTGTCGCGGAGTCTGGTATCGATACTCCGCACCGGCCACAAAACATAGCTGCCTCCCGATTTACGACGAAATGGTATAACCTTAGATTTTTGTAGCAACCCGCCAAAAACAATCGCTCATGGAATACTCTTCGTTGCAGAGCTTTCTTGTAGTCTCAAAGCGACATTAGAGTCTCCTCTTTGTCTGGGTAAATCCTCAAGCACTAATTTTCATTTCTCTCTGCATAATTCATCTCGCTCCCGAAATGAAACCGGCTATCAGGCACTTCGCATGGTTTTCCCTTGACTCGCCATCGCCATGGCTCTACGTTCACAACTTCTAGCGAGATGATGGATTGTGATGGGGCCAGGGCGTGGTTAGGAGGCTGGATGCGTCAACTTTATTTCTTTTTTGCTGTACTCCTTCTGTTCTTCAGTACCAATGTGGTCGCACAATCGGACAGCTCGATCCTTACCAATCAGTCCGTCATCGAACTGGTGAAGGATAAGTTGCCTGAGGAAGTTGTCATTACCAAGATTCAAACCAGTAAGACGAATTTCGACGTCTCGACCCCTGGACTGGTGGCTCTGAATAAGGCCGGGGTACCTTCCAACGTGATCAAGGCCATGATGACACCGACCACCACCGCGGCTGCGCCCACAGTTGCAAGCGATCCTGACGACCCCATCGCCGAGCACGACGCCGGCATCTATATCTTCTACAAGACAAGTGGAGGCAAGCGGAAGCTTGTCGAGCTTGAACCAACGGTCTACAGCCAGGGCAAGTCAGGCGGATACTTTACGTCCGCGATGACCTATGGAATTGCTAAGGTCAAATGGAAAGCTGTAGTGCGGTCGCCACACGCTGGCATCTCCACGGTCGATCCGGATGCCGTGTTTTATTTCTATTTTGAAGAAAAAACGGCGGGATTGAGCCACTCTTCATTCAGCACCAGCACTCCCAATGAATTCACTTTGCTACGTTTCGATGTCAAGAAACAAGAGCGCGAAACCACGGTAATGCAGGCGAACGCGTTCGGAACTCAGTCCGGCTCTCAGGACAGTGCCACGATCCAATTCGCCTTTGCCAAGATCCGTCCCGGAGTTTACAAGGTGACACCCAATGTGCCACTCCATGCTGGGGAGTATGGTTTCCTGAGCGCACAAACCGCCGGTGCGTTTGCTCCGGGGGCGGCCTCTGCGAATAAGGTGTTCGATTTCGGCATAACTCCCGCCGAATAGCAGGAAATTGGATCGCCGGCAAATTGCCGACCGTTGGAGAGTAAACCTGGCCAGCGACACGCGCCGTTAGCCGGCGGTGAACTCCGTGGTATTGGTCATGTACAGCTCGTGCACTTTCTGATTGATCTCTTCCGGCGACAACCCGGTGGACGCCATGTAATTGCGCATTTCATTGCGCGCATTCGCATCCACCGTCAACTTCACCTGCCCATCCACGAAGACTTGCACCGAAGATCTATTCCTCACCAGCCGATACTTATGCATGGCTCATTGTAGTCCCGGGGCGGAGCGGACCGCGGTTGTTTTGGGATGGCGAAAAGGCGGCGCCCCTACGGGGCGCGAGGCGCGGTGGCGAGCGTATCCAGCGTTCCGCGCCCAACCACCCCAACGAGCACAACACCGGTGCTCGCTGGGGGCCCCGGTTAGGCGCTGCACCCTGGGCTAAAACTATGGCGCGCCTCCGGCGCTCTTATTCAGACGGAGCGGGCTGGCGGCAGGTGCGCTGGAGGCGCGACCCAATGCACGCACCGGCTGCAATGTCGAGTTCGCGCGAATCCGAGCGCCGGAGGCGCGACATAATCTAGCCCAGCGTGCAGCCGAAGGCGGAACGCTGGGTACGCCCGCCTCTGCAACCCGCGCCTCGGAGGGGCGGCGCCTTTATCGCTTCTTGAATTTGTCCAGCAGATGAAACACCGGCAGCGCGATCACGGCGTTGGCCAGCGCTGACACCGCCACGTGGCCCCAACTCCACTGCTGCGGCTGCCGCAACAACCCATGGGCCACGCCAAAATAAATTCCCTGGTGCGCCACGAAGAAGATGTAGGTAATCAGAAAGCGCGAGCCGGGATTGTCCACGTCAATCTTCAGCCCCAGCGACGACGCCGCATATCCCACCACCGTCTTCGACACGCCGTACATGCCGATGTAATGATGCGGCCCGGCAAACAGGTCCTGCATCAGGCCGATGATGCATCCGGTGATGCAGCCGCTGACCGGATTGCGCCGCGCCAGCGCGAAGAACAGAACCACCATCAGCGGCAGATCAATCACCGGCAGAAAGCGCAGCTCCACCGGAATGAAGCCCTGGATGAAGACCGCGACCAGCGGCACAAAAATCGTCACCGGCCAACTGAATTCGTAAACCGCAACCTGCTCGCGTGAAGTGTAGCTTCCACGAAATGGCATAACGCGGCTGCTCATGGCTGCGGCGGCGTGCTCGCCGGCGGCGTGGAGGTTTGCGCGGGAGCGCTTTGCCGCGGCACGGTTTGCCGCGGAGGCGTTTGCGTGTCTGGCGTCGCCGGCTTATTTGCAGGCTTAGTCGTGGTCGTGGGATGAGTGCTGCCTGATGCCGTGGGCTTGGTCGCTCCTCCGTTGGGGGGCTTCGTTGCCGGCTTGGTGGTCGTGACTGCCGCTCCGTTTGGCGGCTTCGTGTTCGCGCCAGGCGCAGGCTTCGTTGCCGATCCATTCGCCGGCTTCGTCGTCGCTCCGTTTGCGGGCTTCGTGGTCGTGCTCGCTCCGGTCGTGGGCTTTGCGGTCGTCGTGCCCGGCTTTACCGCGCCCGTCGCAGCAGTTCCCGGTTTCGCCGCGCCCGCCGCCGGAGTTCCGCCGGCCGGATTCGTTCCTGCGGCAGCAGCATCGCCGGTCTTGGCGTTGCCGGCGGCATCCACCTCGGCTTTGCTGGGCACGCCCGGCAGGCGCTCCGCCAGAATATCCGACGCGCGCAGCGGCCCCAGATCGTTAGTATCGGGCGCGCGCTCCTCGATCTTGGTCACCACCAGCACCTCTTCCAGCCGATCAAGATGCGCCGACGGAATCACGCGAATGTTGAGGAACAAATCTTTCCCCGGCGCCACCGACGCCACCTTGCCCACCTCGAGGCCCTTGGGAAAGATGCGATCGCCGCCGCTGGTAATAACCTCATCGCCGGGCGAAACCTTCTCGTCGCTCATGATGTACTGCAGCGTGGTCGAGCCATCGGGCGCGCCCTTCAGAATGCCCTGCAAGCGCGATTCCTTGAGCGCCGCGCCCACGCCGCTGAACTGATCGTTAATGGGCAGCACCTGCGACGAATCGGGAAACACCTGCGCCACTTTGCCCACGATGCCCCCCGGCGTGATGACTGCCATGTCCGGCTTCAGGCCGTCGTTGGAGCCCTTGTCAATGTAGAGCGCGCGCGACTGATCGCTGCCACTGGTGCCGATGACCTGCGCGGCCACCGTGCTCTCGATGTACTGCTCCTTGAAGGCCAGCAGCGCCTGCACCCGGCGGGCCATGCGCGCGTCTTCGCTCAGCCGCACGTCGTCGAGCTTCATGCGGGCGATCTCTTCGCGCAGGTCGGCGTTCTCGCGGCGCACGTTGTGCAGGAAGAGATAGTTCTGCCACAAGCCGTGTACCCAGGTCTGGGTATGCACCACCGCCTTCTCCAGCGGCGTCACCGCGGAGACCGCCCACAGCCGTATCAGCCGCGTTTCGCCCTGCTGCGTGGGACGGCGCACCTGCATCGCCAGCGCCAGGATCTGGGCGAACAGAATCACCGCCAGCACGATCAGGTTCTTATAGCGTCCGACCAGTGTGTCCATGGGAATGAGTGCGAACCCAGAGTCCATTGTATTTTCCGCAGCCAACAATATGGGAAAAAACTGAAAGGCGATTCACCACAGAGACACAGAGACACAGAGGAAATTTGGGAACGAGTTGCCTTGCGGAGAATCTTTTTCAAACCTGGGTGCCCCGTTCTGGCCCGGGTTTGGCCAGGGCGGGGCTTTGGGGTGCACTTACCTTGGCGTTTCTCGTATGTGTGGAGGCAGAAAAACACGGAGGACAAAGAGGCCACGGAGCGCCGGAGGGAATTAAATCATCCTTTGCGGCCTGGGGATATTTCGCCACCCCGATTTGCCTTGACGACGAGGACGGGAACAGAAAGGCCCCGCCCTGGCCAAACCCAGGCCAGAACAGGGCACCCGGCGATTCCTCTGTGTCTCTGTGTCTCTGTGGTTAATTCGCCGTTACTCGATCGAGATCTTTCGCAGCAGCTTGAAGTCGCTGAGCATCTTGCCGGTGCCGAGCACCACGCTGCGCCAGCGGATCGTCGGCGATGGAAACCGGCAGGCCGGTCTCTTCGCGGATGCGCTTGTCCAGGTTCTTGAGCAGCGCGCCGCCGCCGGTGAGCACGATGCCGCGGTCGCTGATGTCGGCCGAAAGCTCCGGCGGCGTGCGTTCCAGCGCCACGCGGATGGCGTTGATGATGGTGGCGACGCACTCGCGTCAGCGCCTCGCGAATTTCGCTGTCGTCGATGGTGATGGTCTTGGGCACGCCCTCGATCAGGTTGCGGCCCTTGATCTCCATGGTCAGCGGCTTGTCCAGCGGATAGGCGGAGCCGATCTCGATCTTGATCTGCTCGGCCGTGCGCTCGCCGATCAGCAGGTTGTACTTGCGCTTCAGGTAGTTCATCACGGCCTCGTCCATCTGGTTGCCGGCCATGCGCACCGAGCGCGAGTAGACGATGCCGCTGAGCGAAATCACCGCGATGTCGGTGGTGCCGCCGCCGATGTCGACCACCATGTTGCCGCTGGGCTCGGTAATCGGCAGCCCCGCGCCGATGGCCGCCACCATGGCCTGCTCGACCAGATGCACTTCGCTGGCCTTGGCGCGATAGGCCGAGTCCATGACCGCGCGCTTTTCCACCTGCGTGATCTCCGAAGGCACGCCGATCACGATGCGCGGATGCACCAGCATCTTGCGGTTGTGCGCCTTCTGGATGAAGTAGTTCAGCATCTTCTCGGTGAGCTTGAAGTCGGCGATCACGCCGTCCTTCATCGGCTTGATGGCGACGATGTTGCCGGGCGTGCGGCCCAGCATCTCCTTGGCTTCCTTGCCCACCGCCTCCACTTCGTCGGTGTTGCTTGTTGATGGCGATGATGGAAGGCTCGTTGACGACGATGCCCTTGCCGCTGGCGTAGACCAGCGTGTTGGCCGTGCCCAGGTCAATGGCCAGGTCGCTGGAGAACATGCTGAACAGCGAACGCATGTTGCCGAAGCGCGAGGAATTGCTGCTATGGAATCCGTTGGATGACATGCTGAAACTTTTCTTTCCAGGTATGAGAACTGGCGCGACCCGTCTTCCGAGGCTGCGGAAAAACTGTGTCTTCGAGTGCCTCGGGTCAGGCCACGACCACCGGCCGCGCTAAAACTTCCCACGCTTGCCTTGTGTCAGGGCACGACTTCAGTCGTGCCGAAAACGCGCCTTCCTGATCCAGAGTCGGCTTTAGCCGACGGCACTTCTCTGAACTGCGACTTCCGCATCCCCCGCGGGTTGCTTCACTGATACCGAGAGACCAACCGCCGCACGCGACCTCATGCGCGGTCCAGCAGGATTTACAGGTTGATCGTGCCGAGGAAAAACCGCCGGGCCAAGGTTGTTCGCTGGGTTCAGGGTACCACCTGACTCTAGCACAAGAGGATGTTACTTTTGGGCCACGGCACGGGGAAAATTGCAGGCAAAAGCGGGTTCACCACAGAGACACAGAGACACAGAGGTTTTGATAACGCCGGAGCAGTTGGAGGGGACGGGGTCTGCGCAAAAAAACCCGGGTGCCCCGTTCTAGCCTGGGTTTGGCTAGGGCGGGGCCTTTCGCTGGAGCCACATGACGATATTCGACGTCGCTTGCGCCCAGATGCGAAGCGCCCTGCGTCTGCCGCTATGCCCGGTTCGCGCCACTGCGAGCGCCGGAGGCGCGCCATAGTTTAGCCCAGCGTGCAGCGCCTGACCGGGGTCCCCAACGAGCACCGGGGTTGTGCTCGTTGGGGTGGTTGGGCGCTGCACGCTGGGTGCGCTCGCTCCCGTGACCCGCGCCCCGTAGGGTCGCCGCCGTTTGCGATGAATTGCCCTCTGCGGCTGAAGCCGGGCCCTGATACGGGTTCGGCACGAATCAGAGAGGGTCCGGATCGCCGCTTCCCACACATCCGAAAACCGCGGATGTGTGGGGGAGCCGGATCGTCTCGACGTATGGCCCCCCACTCAAGGCCAAAAGATGGCCTTGAATGGGGCACCCGGCACCCAGGTTTTCGTTCACCCACTTCCGGCGTCATCAATCCTCCGTGCCCTCCGTGCCTCTGTGGTGAATCCGGGGGTTTTCCATTTCGGGAATCGCCCCAAACTTCCCCAATCTTTCTCTGGACGTACGATTTCTTCTCCGAATAGGCTGAAAGTAGCGCAACACGCTTCTTTAATTTCGCGTGTGGCGTGCTTGCATTGGAGTGTTTGTGACGCAGTGCAAGCTCGCCCACCTTCCTTCTTTCTCCAACTCCCATCACGCTCGCGTCCGGCCCGGCCTTCGCCCTTTGCGACGCTCGTGGGCAGGAACGCGATCTTCCGCCGTCGTCCCGAAACAGCCGATATTCCATGCGCCGTGCGTCCCAGCGACGTTCCGGATCGCGGTGTCTTGCTGCGCCAATTCGGGGCAAAATCGGGCGATTTCCACCCGAGCCAGCGCCAGCCTGAACTCGGCAGCAGGCCGTAACTCATTATCTCCCAAAGCTTTACCCCGAGTCCCGAGCCCCCAGTCCCGAGTCCCTTTAAATCCAATACTTTACGAGGAACCAAATAACTCCAACCAAATCAATAACTTGCCAAGATTTTACTCACTCTCTAACTCCTTTGCCTCTAATAATTTAGCGGAAATCAGCTCCTATCTCACTGCAAATAAAGATCGGAGCCTCCGGGGGTATGTTTTTCCACGTGACCCAGCTCACATTGCATGCGCCTTTTCTTCGCGCATCTTCGAGGTGACATCATGGCTACGATTCTCTGCGAACACATCAAGGCCAGCGGCATCCGCTGCGGCTCGCCCGCCCTGCGCGGCGGACGCCTCTGTTATTACCATCGCGGCATCAGCGACGCCCTGCCGCCCCGCAACGCCTTCGAAGGCCGCAGCACCCACATCAAGGGCCGCGACACCGGCATCCTGCAAGTGCCGCTGCTGGAAGATGCCGCCTCCATCCAGATGGGCTACATGCAGGTGATAGGCGCGGTGACCGTGGGCTGGCTGGATGTGCCCAGGGCGCGCGTCATGCTGTCGCTGCTGAACGGCGCCGCCCGCAACCTGGCGCGCATGCAGAAGGAGATTGGCTCCTTCAGCCGGCGCGAAGCCAAGCTGTGGCGCGGTCGCTGGGGCTATCGCATGCGCGGCAATACTGACTGCCTGGCCTCGCATCCCGAGCAACACGTAGGCATGCGGCCGCTGACGCCCGTCCTCGAGGAGTACTACGCGCCCCTGGTTCTGGAAGGCTACGACTGGATGGCGCGCAAGGCCGCTCCCCCGGACTTTCCCGCCCGCCGAGAGCCCATTCCCGACTGGGAGACGATGTTCCCCTCGCGCAAGGGGCCGGAATCGGCATGATTTGCGCCTCCATCGCCGGGAACGATACGATTGGAAGTTTCCAGTCAGTTCAGGAGGAACCTTTATATGGCTACTACTGTTGAACCGAAGGCGCCCGCGGTCTCGACCGGCGGCAAGACCCGCACCTTCAAGAACTTTATCGGCGGCGAGTGGGTTGCCAGCAAGACCGGCCAGACCTTCGAGAACCTCAATCCCGCCGACACCCGCGAGGTCGTCGGTCACTTCCAGAAGTCCGGCAAGGACGACGTGGACCAGGCCATCGAAGCCGCCAAGCAGGCCTACAAAAAGTGGCGGCTGGTGCCCGCGCCGCGCCGCGCCGAGATGCTCTTCAAGGCCGCCGAACTGCTCGTCGGCCGCAAGGAAGACTACGCCCAGGACATGACCCGCGAGATGGGCAAGGTGATCAAAGAGACGCGCGGCGATGTGCAGGAAGCCATTGATTGCGGCTACTACACCGCCGGCGAGGGCCGCCGCCTGTTCGGCCCGACGGTTCCTTCCGAGCTGCCCAACAAGTTCGCCATGGCCATCCGCCAGCCGCTGGGCGTCTGCGCCATGATCACGCCGTGGAACTTCCCCATGGCGATTCCCTCGTGGAAGCTGTGGCCGGCGCTGGTGGCCGGCAACACCGCCGTGATCAAGCCGGCGCAGGACACGCCGCTCTCCACCTTCAACTTCGTGCAGGCGCTGCATGACGCCGGCATTCCCGCCGGAGTGGTCAACATCGTCACCGGATTTGGCGGCGACGTGGGCACGCCGATGGTGGAGCATCCCGAAGTGCGCGCGGTTTCGCTGACCGGCTCAACCGCCGTCGGCCGCATCGTGGGCACGGAAGCCGCCAAGACCTTCAAGCATTGCTCGCTGGAGTTGGGCGGCAAGAACCCCATGATCGTGCTCGACGACGCCAATCTCGACCTGGCGCTCGACGGCGCGCTGTGGGGAGCGTTCGGCACCACCGGACAGCGTTGCACCGCGACCAGCCGCATCATCGTGCAGAAGGGCGTGTACCGGAAGTTCGTGGACGAACTGGTGAAGCGCGCGCAGAAGCTGAAGGTCGGCAACGGTCTCGACGAGAGCGTGGACATGGGTCCGGCGGTGAACAAGTCGCAGATGGAAACCGACCTGAAGTACATCAAGATCGGCCAGGATGAAGGCGCGAAGATGCTGTGCGGCGGACATCGGCTCGAAGGCGAGCAGTACAAGCACGGCTGGTTCGTCGCGCCGACGGTCTTCGCCGACGTTGATCCCAAGATGCGCATCGCGCAGGAAGAAATCTTCGGGCCGGTAGTTTCGATCATCGCCTGCGACGGGCTGGAGAACGCCATCGAGATCGCCAACGACATCGAGTACGGATTGTCGTCGTCCATCTACACCCGGGACGTGAACAAGGCTTTCACGGCGATGCGCGACCTGTATGCCGGCATCACTTACATCAATGCGCCGACCATCGGCGCAGAAGTGCATCTGCCCTTCGGCGGGGTGAAGGCGACGGGGAACGGACATCGCGAAGGCGGCATTGGCGCGATCGAGTTCTATACCGAGTGGAAGTCGGTGTATGTGGACTATTCGGACAAGCTGCAGAAGGCGCAGATTGACAGACCGGAGTAAATATCGGGGCTTTAGCGCCAGGTGGAAGAGCCGGCCTTTAGGCCGGCGTCCCCAGGCGAGAGCAAGAACGAGGGGCTTTAGCCCCGGAGGTTTGAAAGGGCGCGAATTGAAAAACACTTGGGAGCGCGAGATTCAGGTAGAGCGAGCCTGCACGCTTGCGCCTCGCGATCCTATTTTCAATTTCGAGGCGGCTGAAACATGGGTGCCCCGTTCTGGCCCTCTTTTGGCCAGGGCGGGGCATCGTCAACGCGCATGGACAATTGCATCAAACTTCGCGCCGCCCCCGAAGGAAGGACCCTCCGAAACATGGGTGCCCCGTTCTGGCCCGCTTTTGGCCAGGGCGGGGCATCGTCAACGCGCATGGACAATTGCATCAAACTTCGCGCCGCCCGAACCCCGTTATAAGGCAGCTTCGTTCCAATCCCAAAACTTCTTGCTGCTCGCCGTTGTGATTATCTTCCTCACTCTGCTGCCGCTGACGTGCTTCGCCACTGACGTTTGCCGCGCGACGCCGCCTGAAGTTCCGCAAGGCGGCGTGCTCGACATCGCCTGCACACAGCCCGTCGAATCGGCACGGCTGCGTGATCGCACCGTCCGCCTCTTCCACCAGAGCGACGGCGCCTGGCAAGGCCTGATGCCCATCGCCGCCGCCGACGCGCCCGGCGCCGCGCAAGTCAAGTTCCTCAACGCGGGCAAGCCGGTCGCGAGCGCCGACGTCACCATCCTCGACGGCAACTTCCCCGAGCAGGACGTGGAGCTTTCGCCGCGTATCTCGCGGCTGCACAACACACCCGCCGAGGTGCACATGCTCGCGGCCTTCCGCGACAACCTCAGCGACCGCCGCTACTGGGGCCCGAGCTTCGACGCGCCGGTGCCGGGCTGCATGGTGTCGGTGTACGGCGCCATTCGCGAACGCCATCACAAGCCTACCGGCGAACACCACGGCGGAGTGGACCTGCGCGCGCCCGCGGGCGAACCCATTCGCGCCGCCGAGGCCGGCACCGTGAAGCTGGCGCAGAAGATCACCGTGCTCGGCAATACCGTGGGAGTTGACCACGGCCAGGGCGTCGAGACCATTTACATGCATATGTCGAAGCTGGCGGTGCGGCCGGGCGCGCAGGTGAAGCGCGGCGACATCGTCGGCTATGCCGGCTCGACCGGCCGCTCCACCGCGCCGCATCTGCACTGGAGCGTGTACGTGAATGGAGTTGCGGTGAATCCCTCGCACTGGCTGACGCTGACACCGTGCAAGACCAGCGTGGCGGCGGGAGGCGCAAAGTGATGGATTCGCGCGTTCTTAAAGGGCACGGCTTTACGAACCGCGAAGAAATCCTCGTGCGCACAGTCATGAGTAAGGGCACGACTTCAGTCGTGCCGTTAAGCCCGCCCTTTATTAGTCATGAGCCGGCTTTAGCCGGCGGCACGAACGCTTTGACCTTCACAAACGGCGAGAAAACCTCGCTTCGCATAGACATGAGTAAGGGCACGACTTCAGTCGTGCCGATTAGCCCGCCCTTTATTAGTCATGAGCCGGCTTTAGCCGGCGGCACGAACGCTTTGACCTTCACAAACGGCGAGAAAACCTCGCTTCGCATAGACATGAGTAAGGGCACGACTTCAGTCGTGCCGTTAAGCCCTTCATTCTCGATATCCGGAGCCGGCTTTAGCCGGCGGCACTCCGGCGATTTCGACTTTTTCCGCAGCCGGTATTGCCGTGCCGACAGCGAAGTTGTTTTGAAAAGGCACGGCTTCCGTGCCGCACACGAAGTTGATTTGAAAGGGCACGGCTTTAGCCGTGCCGCAACGAGCGCCATTATGAAAGGGGCTTTAGCCCCTGAGGGCGATTCCACTAGATCTGGCTTGACCGCCACGCCGCACGAAATTCCCGCGGATCCGACAAGCAATTGCCCGCAGCGGCTAAAGCCGCTTCTTTCACCTGCCCGTTGCGGCACGGCTGAAGCCGTGCCCTTTCAAAGCCGGCGCGACGTCGGCACGGCTGAAGCCGTGCCCTTACTCATATTCTGCGCCCCTTCAAAGATTTCAAACGGACACGCCTGCGCGCGTGGCGAATACCGCATCGCCGAAAGAGGGAAAGCATGACAGCCACCAAATCCGCAATCGAAGTGATGCCCGCAACCCGCATGGCCAATGTGCGCTATGCCATTCGCGACCTGGCGGTGCTGGCCGACGAAGTCGCGCGCGCCGGCAACAAGATTCTCTACCTCAACATCGGCGACCCCTGTAAGTACGACTTCCGCACCCCGCCGCACATGATCGAGGCGGTGACCAAGGCGATGCACGACGGCCACAACGGCTACGCCGAGTCGCTGGGCATCAAGCCGGCGATTGACGCCATCCATCGCGAGGCCGAGCGCAGCGGCTTCCGCGATATCCAGAGCATCTTCGTCGGCATCGGCAGCGGCGAAGTGATTGACAGTTGCCTGACCGCGCTGCTCAATCCCGGCGACAACGTGCTGACGCCCAGCCCGGAATATCCGCTCTACGGCGCCATCATGGCCAAGCTGGATTGCCCGGTGAATGCCTATCAGCTCGACGAAGACAACGACTGGCAGCCCGACGTGGACGACATGGAGCGCCGCATCAATTCGCGCACCCGCGGCATCCTGCTCATCAATCCCGATAACCCGACCGGCGCGGTGTACAGCAAAGCCACGCTGGAGCGCGTGCTCGATGTGGCGCGGCGGCACGGACTCATCATTTTTGCTGACGAAATTTACGACAAGCTGATCTTCGACGAGCACGCCAAGCACATTTCCATCGCCACGCTGGCGCAGGACGTGCCCGTCGTGACTTTCAATGGCTTGTCGAAGTCGTACCTGGTGCCGGGATGGCGCATCGGCTGGGCCATCGCCACCGGCCCGCGCGAGGCACTGCATCCTTATATGGAAGCGGTGCACCGTCTGCTGCGCGCGCGCTTGTCGGCGCCGCATCCGTTCCAGCACGCCATTCGCGCCGCGCTGGAAGGTCCGCAGGACCACCTGATTGAAGTGCGCGACAAGCTGCGTCGCCGCGCCGCGCTCACGGCCGACTGGGCGAAGCGCACGCCGCGAGTGAAGCTGGTGGCGCCCAAGGGCGCGTTCTACGCGCATCCTTCGCTGGAAATTCCGGAGGACGATTTCACGTTCGTGAGCGATCTGCTGAAGCAGAAGCATGTGCTGGTGGTGCACGGCTCGGGCTTCGGAGAGAAGCCGGGGACCAAGCACATGCGCATTGTGTTTTTGCCGGAGGAGCCGGTGCTGAGCGCCGCCTATGACGCCATCACCGACTTCATGCGTGAGAGATATCGCTAATTATGGTTGATATCCACACGCACATTTTGCCCGGCATTGATGATGGCTCGAAGTCTTGGGAGATGACGGAGCAAATGTGCCGCATGGCTATCGCCGACGGCGTGACTCACATGGTCGCCAGCCCGCATTGCAATGATGTGTGGCGTTACGATCGCCCGCGCTTCGAAGGCATGCTGGGCGAGCTGAGCGATGCCGCCCGCGGTGAGCTCACGTTTAGCCTGGGCTGCGATTTCCATTTCTCCTACGACAACGTGCAGGACGCGCTGCAGAATCCCCGGCGCTACACCATCGGCGATACCGGCTACCTGCTGGTGGAGTTCAACGACTTCGCGCTGCCGCCCGATGTGTATCAGAACCTCGCGGATTTGCGCACCGTCGGCATGTTGCCCATCATCACCCATCCCGAGCGCACGCGCACCACCGTCGCGCGACCCGAGGCAGTCCTGGAAATGGCGCGGCAGGGCTGCGTGGTGCAGGTCACGGCAGGCTCGTTCACCGGATTTTGGGGAAGCCGCTCGAAGAAGATGGCGGAGTGGCTGCTCGAACACAATGCTATTCACGCCGTCGCCAGCGACACGCATGATCCCAAGCAGCGCACGCCGATTATGTCGGAAGCGCGCGCGGCGATTGCGGCAATTGCAGGGAAGGAGGTAGCTGACGCACTGGTCACAGAAAACCCGTCAGCCATCGTGGAAGGACAGACGGTGCCCTACCGTCCAGCGGTGCGATAGCAGCGGCTCAGGCGCCGCGGCGGCCGCCGTTGCAGCAGATCTTGCCCACGTCCTGGCCGTTCACAGAAACAATGCCGGTACGAACCTTCGGCTCCGGCAGGCGGGGACCTTCAGCGTCAGGATGCGACGACATCGGCGCGCGCCATGCTTCAAGGTGCGGCGCAGGCTGGTCTCCAGAGTATGCAAGCCTTCGCGCGCAATTTCCGCCGCACGATGCGCCGACTGCTTGCCTTGCTGTTCCGCTCTGGCGAAGTCGATCTTTGAGGCGCATAGGTCAGACCTCCATGAAACGTCTGATACTTTAACCCACTCCGGGGTTGCAGGGCTAGGACACAGTTCACAAATCGCCGGGGACAAAAGTCCCATGCACCTACTGGCGAATGCGCGGATTAAATGCCGAATAGAGCATGTCAGTCAGGAAATTGACCAGAACGTAGGTCAGCCCGATCACCAGGATGCAGCCCTGCACCAGGTAATAATCGCGGCTGGAAATGGCCTGCACCGTCAGGCGGCCGATGCCCGGCCACGAGAAGATTGTCTCAGTCACGATAGCGCCCGCCAGCAGCGCGCCAAATTGCAGGCCGACCACCGTCAGAATGGGAATCATGGCGTTGCGCAGCGCGTGACGGTACACCACCGTACGCTCCGGCAAGCCCTTGGCGCGCGCGGTGCGGATGTAATCCTGCCCCAGTTCCTCCAGCATCGAGGTGCGAACCATGCGGGTGAGGATGGCGGCCAGCGCTCCGCCCATGGTGATGGCCGGCAGCACGAGGTACGCCGGCGAGCCGGTGCCGGATACCGGCAGCCATCCCAGTTGGATGGCGAAGAAGAGAATGAGTATGGGACCGAGCGCGAAGTTGGGAAACGACAGCCCCAGCAGCGAGACAAAGCTGATCAGCCGGTCATCCCAGCGATTGCGGCGCAGCGCCGAGCGCACTCCGGCGGGAATGGACAGCCCGAGCGCCACGATGAGCGCCGCCAGCGTGAGCTCCATGGTCTCAGGATATGCGGTGGCGATGACATGGCCGACGTTCTGATTCAGGCGCAGGGACTTGCCCATGTCGCCGTGCAGCAGGCCGCGCCAGTAGTTGACGTATTGCTGCCCGAGCGGCACGTCGAGGCCGTAAGCATGACGAGCGGCGGCAACGTCGGTGGCCGCCGCGCCCTCACCCAGCATCTGCTGGATGGGATCGCCCGGCACGAGGTGAATGAGGAGGAACACCACCGACACCACCAGCCACACTACCGGCAACATGTAGAGGCTGCGCGTGAGCAGGTAGCGAGGCATCAGTGGACCGTCGGCGCCTGGGTTGTCGGCGCCGGCTGCGCAAGGTCAATCTTCACGCTCTCCACGCGCAAGCCATCCATCGCCTCCACCGTGAAGCGCCGGCCTTCGTACCCGAAGCTGTCGCCGACGGCGGGAATCTTCTGCAGTTGCGCCAGCACGAAGCCGGCAAGCGTCTCGAAGCCTTCGTCGCGCGGCAGCAGGATGTGGTATTGGGATTCCAGGTCGCGGATGTTTACCGCGCCGTCGAGCACCATGTGGGCCGCGCCCGGCGTAAGCACCTCCGCCGCATCATCGAACTCGTCCTCGATCTCGCCGACTAGCTGCTCCAGCACATCCTCCACCGTCACCACTCCCGCGGTCGAGCCAAACTCATCCACCACCACTGCCAGGTGCCGCTTGCGCGCCTTGAACTCCAGCAGCAGGTCAGGCAGCGGCTTGGTTTCCGGCACGACCAGCACTTCACGCATGATGTGGCTGATCTTCAAGTTCGTCGGGCGGCTGGCGAAACGCCCTGACGCCGTGGGCTCCAGCCGGTATCGGATCCAGCGCATCAGATCTTTGGCATACAGCACGCCGATGATGTGCTCCGGCCCGCTCTGCGGATCGTACACCGGCACCCGCGAGTGCTGCTCATCCACCACGTTGGCGATAGCTTCGTCCAGCGACATGTCGCCGGGCAGCGAGAAGATGTCGCGCCGCGGCACCATCACCTCGCGCACCATGATGTTCTCCAGATCGAGGGCGCGATGAATCATCTCCTCCTGCGGCTGGCCCAGAATACCGATACGACGGCTGGCGGAGACGATCAGCTTCAGCTCCTCGGGCGAATGCACGCCGCCCTCGCGGACCTGCCGTGTACCAAAGGCCTTCAGCACCGCCCGCGTCGAAGCGCGTCATGAACGCCAGGAAGGGCGCGGCCACGGTCATGAAGACATCCATGGGACCGGCAACCGCCAGCGCCACGCGCTCGGTGCGCTGCAAGGCAATGGACTTCGGCACCACCTCGCCCAGGATCACGTGACCGTAAGTGATGACGGCGAACGCCAGGGCCACGGCGACGCCATGGGCGTACAAGTTGGAGTGCGGCAGATGAACGAAGGCCGGCTCCAGAACGCGCGCCATAGCCGCCTCGCCGATCCAGCCCAGCGCCAGGCTGGCCACGGTCACGCCGAACTGCACCGCATTCAGAACGTGGTCCAGCTTCTGGTGGAGTTTCTGGACGGTCTTGGCGCCGATGCGATGCGCCGCAATCATCTGCTGCAAGCGCGTCTCGCGCACGCTGACCAAAGCAAACTCTGCGGCCACGAAGAAGGCATTGGCCGCTACCAGCAGCACCACCGCTACCAGTCGCAATACGACAAAGGTCACCATCTGGAGAAAATCTTACCAGCACCAGGAGGGCTGTGGAGAGGCGGAGCTAAATCCCTGCAATATCAGCAGCTTGCCACCGGGCCGCCGTGGCCGGAAGCATTGAATTTTAGCGGTTTCCGGCGTATAGTAGGTAAGTATAAGTACTGCTGTGTTTTGAGTCGGGTCGTCCCTGTTCCCGGGACAACCGTGACCGGCGTCGTATTCGGCGAAGCACATCGGTGGGCGCGAGCCCACTTTTTATTTCCACCCTTTAATCCGCTGGTGTATGGCAACTCCGGGCGGGAGCGGCAGCCTGACGGGTGGTTTGTGCTTAGTCGCACCGCAGTTTCTGGAAACGCTATGGCAGCCGGGCTGGAGAAAATTCGCGAGATCGCTGACCGGGTGGCGCACTCCAGCGGCTTGGAAGTCGTGGATGTGGAGTTGCATGGCGGCGGGAAGTCCCGCATGTTGCGCATCTACATTGATAAGCCCGAAGGCGTGACTCACGAAGACTGCGCGAACTTCAGCCGTGAAGCCGGCACTATTTTCGACGTGGAAGAGGCGGTGCCGGGCGCGTCGTATGTGCTGGAAGTTTCTTCGCCGGGGCTGGACCGCAAGCTTTCGAAGCGCCAGGATTTCGAGCGCTTCACCGGCAGCATGGTGAAGCTGATGACCTTTGAGCCGATCAACGGCAACCGGCACTTCGAAGGCCGGCTGAAAAGTTTCGATGGCGATCGGCTGACGCTGGAGCTGACCGGCCGCAAGAAGAGCAAGAAGCACGCGGCGGCGGAAGCGGGAACGCAAGTGGAAATCGAGTTTGCCAATGTGGAAGCGGCAAACCTGGTTCCCGAACTTTAACGGGATTTTAGCGAGTAAGGTGGCAGGATTTTTATGGCGAGTGAACTGTACAACGTAATTGACGCCCTGAGCCGGGAGAAAGGCATCGATCCGCAGATTGTAGTCAGCGCGGTGGAAGATGCCATCGTTGTCGCCACCCGCAAGTACTACAAGACCCAGGAGAACCTGCGCGCCGAGCTCGACAAGGAAAGCGGCCAGATTCGGGCCTACGCGGTGCGCACCATCGTCGAAGACTTCGATCACATCGAAGACGCCAACTGCCCAGATCACGCTCGACGACGCCCGGCGCATTGATCCCGCGGCGGAAATCGGCGGCGAGCTGCGCACCTACAAGCCCACCGATGTACTGGGGCGCATCGCAGCGCAACTGGCCAAGCAGGTCATCTTCCAGAAGGTGCGCGAAGCCGAGCGCGACACGGTTTACAACGAGTACATCGGGCGGGTGGGCGAAATTATCAATGCCACCGTGAAGCGCACCGAAGGCCAGGACGTGATTGTCGACCTGGGCAAAGCGGAAGCCCGCATGCCCAAGAAAGAGCAGTCGCGGCTGGAATCGTTTTCGCCCGGCGAACGGGCGCGCGTCGCCATCGTGCGCGTGGAGAAAGCTTCCAAGGGCCCGCAGGTCGTAGTCTCGCGCGCTATCCCGGAACTGGTCAGCCACCTGTTCCAGACGGAAGTGCCGGAAATCTACGACAACACCGTGGTCATCCGCGCCATCGCCCGCGAAGCCGGCGAGCGCACTAAGATCGCGGTCATGTCCAAGGACAAGGACGTGGATCCCGTGGGTGCCTGCGTGGGCATGAAGGGCATGCGGGTGCAATCCATCATTCGCGAGCTGCGCGGCGAGAAGATTGACATCATCGAGTATCACGAAGATCCCGTGACCTTCGCCGAGAAGGCACTGCAGCCCGCCAAAGTCAGCCGCGTCACCGTGCTCGAGGGCCAGGAAAAACACCTCGAAGTCGTGGTGGACGACAGCCAACTCTCGCTGGCCATCGGCAAGAAGGGACAGAACGTCCGCCTGGCGGCCAAGCTCCTGGGTTGGAAGATTGACATCAAGAGCGAGGAAGAAAAGCGCCAGGAAGTGGAAGAGCAGATGCGCGGGGTGCTGAACATTCAGAGCACGCCGCTGGAATCCGTGCCCGACCTCGAGCCCGGCATCATCGAGAAGCTGGTAGCGGCAGGCATCACCACCGTGGAATCCGTGGCCGACATGACGCCCGAGCAACTGGAAGAGGTGCCCGGCATCGGTCCCAAGACGGTGGAGAAGATTAGCATCGCGGTCAACAACTACTTCTCCAGCCTGGACGCCGCGGCGGCAGCCGAAGAAGGCGTTGTGGCCGAAGGCGAAGCGGCTGCGGAGGGCGAGGCGGTTGCGGGGACCGAAGCTGTCGCCGAAGGCGAAGTTGCAGCCGAAACCGAGCTGGCGGCAACCGAAGAAGGAGAAACCGTGGCCACTCCGGAAGACCAGATCGAAAACGAAATTACCGCCCAGGCGGCCGAGACCCAAGGCCTTGGGCCCGAGTCCGGCGGCCAGTCAGGCGACGACATGGGATTGCCAGACAAGCCGGATGCCGCTCCGGAGAGTGAGGCCGAACTGGTTGATGACGGCCAGTTTTACGAGGCCGAGGTGATTGACGGAGTCGAGAACGCTCCCGACGCCGACGTGGCCGAGGTCACCACCCACGAACGGCCATGGGTGGAAGGCGAAAGTGTACCCGATGAAGAAAATCCGGGTGAGGAAAAGTAACGAGATTCAGCCGGCCTCACTGGGGCCGGCAACACCACTGCGCGAGGTTGCTATGAAGGCGTAAGGCAGCGGAACAAATTTACGGAGGAATCAGGGCGGATGCAGAAGATTCGAATTAACGATTTGGCGAGGGAACTCGAGGTCAAGAGCAAGTCCATCCTCGAGATACTCACCAAAGTAGGCGTCACCGAAAAGAAGACCCACTCCAGCTCCATCGAGGTGGACGAAGCCGAGCGGGTCAAGCAGTACGTGAAGGAGCACGGCGAGCACGGCTCTTCCCCGTCGCGCTCGGCCAGCCGGCCGCCTGCCGACGAGTTCAAGCCGAAGATTGACCTGTCGCACATCTCCAAGCCGGGTGATGTTCTGAAAGCTGTCACCCAGCGCGCGGCCCAGCCGGTCGCGCCTCCGCGTCCGCCGGCGACACCCGCCGCAGCGCCCGCGGGATCGTTGCGTCAGAGTGTGCCGCCTCCGTCCGCCGTTCCGCCCAAGCCGGCGCCGCCTACCGCCCAGGCCGCTGCGCCGTCTGCAACTGCGACTCCGGCCGCAGAGGCTCCCAAGCCCGCACCCCGTTTCATTACACCGCAGTCTGTCGTCCGTCCGCCGTCGGCCGTCATTGCTCCGCCCAAGCCGCCCACTGCGCCGCCGACCGTCGCACCTACCAAGCCTTCCGAACCGATGGTGGAGGACCAGATCGCAACCTTACAAACCACGCCTGCCGCTGCGCCTGAAGCTGAAGCGCCTTCCGTGCCTGAAGCTGAAGCGCCGAAGGTAGCGCCTTCCGTGATGCGTCCGCTTCCGCCGGCTCGCGGAACCCAGCCGGTACAGCCCAATGCTGCGGCAACGCCCCTGCGTCCGGGAGTGCCGCCCAGGCCGGGTCAACCGCCAGCGGGCGCCGCTCCGGCGCCTCCAGTCCGCCGCCTGATCGTGCCGCAAAGCGGACCGCGTCCGGTTTATACGGCGCCAGCACGTCCGGCGAACGCACCGATTGCTCCTCGCGCTGGAATGCCCGAGCGCGGCAAGCCCATCTTCCAGCGTCCGCGTCCGGGAGCCCCAAGCGGCCCTCCGGGTACGCGTCCGCCGATGCGGCCCGGCGAGCGCCGTGGCCCGCATCCCACCCGCTCCGGTGCTCCGGGCATGCGTCCGGGATTTGGCGCCGGGGCCGGCGCTGCGCCTCCGCCGCCGACGGGGCAGCGTCCCATGGGACGTCCGGCACGTCCGGGACAGCGCTACATTCCGCGTGGTGTGAAGGAAGGCCCGATGAAGGGCTTCGTTCCGCCGCCGCGGCTGTCGCTCTCCAGCGAACCGCTGCCCATCACGCGCAGCATCACCATTCCCGAAGGCATCAGCGTGAAAGACCTGGCAGAGAAGCTTGAAATTCGCGCCAAAGACCTGATCGCCCGCCTGCTGGCGCGTGGCGTGTTTGCCACTGTCAACCAGACGCTCGATTCCGACCTGGCTTCGGACATGGCGCGTCATTTCGGAGCGGAAACCGCGGTCATCACCTTCGAAGAACAGTTGGCGAAAGATACCGCCCCTGAAAAAGGCGCTGCCGAAGAAGGCGCCAACGCTGTATCGCGCCCGCCGGTGGTCACCATCATGGGCCACGTGGACCACGGCAAGACCAGTTTGCTGGATGCCATCCGTTCCACCAACGTCGCCGGCGGCGAAGCCGGCGGCATCACCCAGCACATCGGCGCTTACAAAGTCGCCATCACCGACACCAACTCGCCGGCTTTTGGCCGCGAGATCGTGTTCCTCGACACCCCCGGCCACGAAGCCTTCACCCGCATGCGCGCTCGCGGATCGAAGGTCACCGACATCGTGGTGCTGGTGGTTGCAGCCGACGATGGCGTGATGCCGCAGACTCTGGAAGCCATTGACCACGCCACCGCGGCCAAGGTGCCGCTGATTGTGGCGGTGAACAAAATTGACAAGCCTGACGCTCTGCCGGACCGGGTGAAGAAGCAGCTCGCCGATCGCGGCCTGATGCCGGAAGACTGGGGCGGCAGCACCGTGTTCGTGGACGTTTCCGCCAAGCAGAAGACCAACCTGAACCTGCTGATGGAGATGATCTGCCTGGTGGCCGACCTCCAAGACCTGAAGGCGGTGCCCGACCGCCTGGCGTCCGGTACCGTTCTGGAAGCCAAGCTGGACCGCGGACGCGGCCCGGTCGCCACCGTGCTGGTGCAGAACGGCACCTTGCACGCCGCCGACAACTTTGTTGTGGGTAACGTGTTCGGCAAAGTGCGCGCCATGTTCAACGATCGCGGCGTCGCACTTGAATCTGCAGGTCCGGCCACTCCGGTCGAGATCCTTGGTCTGGAAGGACTGCCGCAGGCGGGCGATCAACTGGTGGCGGTTGCCGATCGTGAGAAGGCGCGCGGCATCTCCGAATATCGCGAGCAGAAGGCGCGCGAAACCGCGCTGGCTAAGAGTTCGCGCCTGTCGCTGGAAGGTCTGGCGGAGCAACTCAAGTCGGCCGGCACCAAGGAACTGCCCATCATCCTCAAGGGCGACGTGGGTGGCTCGGTGGAAGTGCTGAGCGACCTGCTGGCCAAGCTGTCCAACGAGAAGGTGAAGATCAACGTCATGCGCGCCAGCGTGGGCGCCATCACCGAGAGCGACGTATTGCTGGCATCAGCCTCCAATGCCATCATCATCGGCTTTAACGTGCGTCCGGAGCGCAAGGCGCAGGAACTGGCGGAGCAGGAGAAGGTGGATATCCGCCTGCACTCCATCATCTACGAGTTGCAGGATGAGATTAAGCGCGCCATGACCGGCCTGCTGGAACCGATCATCAAGGAAACCTATCTCGGACGTGCGGAGGTGCGCGACACCTTCCGCATTCCCAAGGTCGGTATGGTTGCCGGCTGCTATGTCACCGACGGCGTGGTCAAGCGCGACGCCGAAGTACGGCTGCTGCGCGACAACGTGGTGGTGTTCAAAGGCAAGATCGGCTCGGTGCGGCGCTTCAAGGAAGACGTCAGCGAAGTGCGGCACGGAATGGAGTGCGGTATTTCCATTGCCAACTACGGCGACATCAAAGTTGGCGATGTAATCGAGGACTTCGTCACCGAACGGGTGGCGGCAGAAGCCTTCGCTTAACCGCATTCGGAGAGAACGATGTTTGCGACATCCCGGGGAGTCGAGCGCCGGCAGCAAGGCACCGGCCTTCGGGATGTCGCGCAACGGGACTGCGGATGATTGCGTATCTCACGCTCGAGATTCGCATCGAAGCTGCGCACTCGCTGAAGGACAAGCGGCAGGTGGTGCGCAGCGTGAAAGACGGGCTGCGCGCGCACTTCAACGTCGCGGTGGCCGAACTGGATGCGAGCGAAGCCTGGCAGCGCGCCACCCTCGGCGTGGTCAGCATCTCGGACTCGCGCGACTACCTGGAAGGCCTGATGCGCAATGTGGAGCGTCACGCCATGCGTACAGCCAATAACAGCGGCGGCGAAGTCACCGATTCGTTCCTCGACTTTCTGAGCGAGGCCGAACTTGGCGCTTCGCAGGCAAACGGGGAACCGTGATGGTTATCCCCACCGGCGTGGCAAACAGGCGTATGCTCTAACGTTCGCCTGTCCGGCCAATGGAAAATGAAACGATGGAGAACCGGGGACAAAAACATCATCGCGATCGGCTGGGCGAAGCGCTACGGGAGGAGATCGTGGCGCTGGTGGAAGGCGAATTAGGCGATCCGCGCATCGGTCTGGTCAGCGTGACCGAAGTGCAGATGGCGCCGGACGGCAAGACGGCGCGCGTCTTCATCTCCGTGGACGGCAGCGAGAGCGAGGCCGAGCAGAGCCTGGAAGGCCTGACCGCCGCCCGCGGCTATATCCGGCACGAGGTGACTCGCCGACTGGCCCGGCGGCAGACGCCGGAGATTTTCTTTGCCCTCGATCAGTCGCAAGAGTACGGCGGCCGGATTGACGAGCTATTGCACCGCATTGAGAAGCGCAAGCGTTAGGTTCGAACTTGGGAATCCTGGGATGATTAACGAAGTCCTGAACCAGATCGGCAGGAGACAGAAGTTCATCCTTACCTCCCACGCTCGACCGGATGGTGATGCCGTCGGGTCGGCGCTAGCCTGCTCGCAGATTCTGCAGAGCATGGGCAAAGAAGCCAGCGTGGTGCTGAGCGACGGCGTGCCCGCCATCTACCGGCCACTTCCCTTCAGCGAACTGGTGCTGCAGTCCGCGGAGCAGGCCCCGGTCCCCGAGGCGGTTATCATTCTCGAGTGCGACAGCGTACAGCGCACCCGGCTGACCGGCATCGAAAATCATTTCCTCATCAACATTGATCACCACGCCACCGCTCGCCCCTTTGGTAACGTCAATTGGATTGACCCCAGCGCTTGCGCTACTGCGGAGATGATCTTCCGGCTGGCGCGCGAAGCCGGGGTGAAGATTTCGCCCGAAACCGCGACCTGTCTCTATACCGCCGTGCTGACTGATACCGGCTCCTTCTGCTTCAGCGGCACCAACGAGCGGACGTTCGCGCTGGCGCAGGAACTGGTACGCTGCGGCGCCGATCCGGTGAAGATCGCTCATAGCGTTTATTTCTCCACCCATCTTTCCAAGATGCGCCTGCTGGGCGCGGCCCTCAGCAGCTTGCACCGCGACGGCAGCCTGGCCTGGATGCACGTGAATCGCGAGATGATTGACCGTTGCCAAGCCAGCGAAGAGGACTGCGAAGGGCTGGTGAACTACGCGCTGGCCATCGAAGGCATCGAGGTCGCACTATTCTTCCGCGAAGAACCCGGCGGCCGCTTCCGGATCAGCCTGCGCAGCAAGGGTGCGGTCGACGTTGCGGCGGTGGCTGCCGCATTCGGCGGCGGCGGTCATGAATGCGCCAGTGGTTGCGCGCTGGAAGGTCCGCTGGAGGTCGCCAGAGAGCGCCTTCAGGACCAGTTGCGACTGGCTGGCTATCAGGCGCGAGTGCAGTGAGCGACCAGGGACCACCTCAGGCGTCTACGCTGGCAACCCGGTCCCGCGAGGAGCGAACTCGCCGCGCCACCCACATCCTGGCGCTGCTTGCCTTCTGCGGATTCTTCTTCTTCGCGGGAATTCAACTGCTGGGGCTGCTTGGTCCCGACGAGCCGCGCTATGCGCAAGTAGCGCGCGAGATGCTCCAGCGCCACGACTGGGTAACTCCCTACCTCTACGGCCAGCCCTGGCTGGAGAAGCCACCGCTGTACTACTGGTCGGCCATGGTGATGTACAAAGTCACCGGAGAAGTAAGCGATTGGGCCGCGCGTCTGCCCTCGGCGATTTTCTCTTCCCTGCTTATTTTCTTCATTTACTTGTGGGCTCGGCGCTTCCGGCGTGGCATGGAACTGGATGCAGCGGTGATTACGGCAGCATCCGCCATGGTGTTGGCATTCGGACGGTCAGCCTCCACCGACAGCCTGCTGATGGTGTTTTCTACGCTGGCCATGCTGTCGTGGTTTAGCTGGCATGCTAGCCGGAATCGTGGCTGGCTGCTGGGGTTTTACAGTTTCCTGGCCTTAGCAACGCTGGCGAAAGGACCGGTTGCGCTGCTGCTGGCGTTCTTGATCATCCTGGTTTTTGCTGTCCTGCGCCGCAGTGGACAAATATTCCTGCGTACCTTGTGGCCCATCGGCATTGTTTTATATCTGATCCTGGCATTGCCCTGGTTTATCGCCGTGCAGCACGCGAATCCAGAGTTCTTCCGGGTATTCATCTTGCAGCATAGCGTAGGCCGCTACACCGGCGGATTCGAATCGCATCCGCAGCCGTTCTGGTTTTACGTGCCAATCGCCCTGCTGGCTGTGCTTCCCTGGACAGTATTTGTTGTGAACGCCATGGTTGACGCGATCCGCGATTGGCGGTTCTCGGTGGAGCAGCCGCCGGGAGAAGAAGACCTGCGCACCTATCTGACGGTTTGGACGCTGGTGGTGGTGGTGTTCTTTTCGTTGTCGCGCTCCAAACTGCCGGGATACATTCTTCCCGCCGTGCCCGCGGGCAGCATCCTTCTGGCCAACTTTATCCTGCGCCGCGAGCAGGAGGGCGACAAGCCGGCCTTCTGGCTCATTCTGCTGCACGCGTTATTGTCGGCCGCGATTTTGGTGGGCGCTCTGGTGCTTCCCTTCCGCTTGCTCAAAGTATCCATGGGAAGAGGAGCGATCGCCATTGCCGTGACGCTTGCGATTGTCGCTGTCCTGTCGTTGTGGGCCAGCCTGATGACTCAGGGCTACCGCATGCTGCGCTTCACCACGCTGATTCCGGTGATCATTGCATTTGCCCTGCTGCTGAAGGGAACGGTCCCGATGATTAACGTCCTGCAATCGGCCCGTCCGGTGGAGCAAGTCCTGGAGCAGACGGCTGTGGGGCAGATCCCGGATATTGCCGTTTACGACGCGCCCCGGGGATTACGCTACGGTCTGGCGTTTTACCGCAATCATCCCGTCCTGAGCTACGAAGCTCACGAGATACCTGCTGGAGACCATATCGTGGTCGCCGCCGCCGGCAGCAAGGCTGAATTGGAATACATGCTTCCGGGACGCAGGGTGATACGTTTCGGAGGCTTCAGCCCTCAGAACCTGGACTTTTATGCGATTACCGCAATCCCGTCACAGTCGAAACATCCGTAGCCATCGCGGGGTTTGCGCGTTCGCCCGCTCTGGCTGTGTTTATTTGCCTATCGGACGGGGTCGCAATAGACTGCTCATCATCGCCGCAGACCGCGACCGGTTTGCTTTTGCGCGCTGACTCTTGTGGAGATTCTCGACCTCAGGCATTTTTCGTCGGCTGATCTGCGGCCCCTGCTCGATGAGGAAATCGTGGCGTGGGCCACCAGTCTCTCCTGGGACTACCGCAGCTCCTCGGAGATGATCCTGCGCTACGTGGATGCCAAGATTCTTCCCGGCTATGCCGCGGTGGAGCGCGGCGCTATCGTCGGTTTCTCCTTCTTCGTCTATGAGGGAAGCAAGGGCGTAGTGGGAGATCTTTTCGTTTCGCCGCGGCGCGGCAATTCCAGGGAAATCGAGTTGCAGATGGTGGACCACGTCATCGCGACCCTGCAACAGTCTCCCGGCATTCACCGTGTGGAAGCGCAGTTGCTCGCGCATGACACTGGCCAACTGGCGGCTTCGTTCCTGTCCTCCGGCTTTCAGCGCTATCGCAGGCTATTCCTCGGCCTGCCCCTGGCCGGCAGTCAGCTTTCCCACCTGTCATCCCATCAGTCCGAAGATGACATCTACCTCCGTCGCTGGCTGGAACAGGACTATCAACCCGCCGCGGGGATCATTACCGCAGCGTATCGGTCGCATATTGATTCTGAGATCAACGACCAGTACCGCACCAACGCGGGTTCGCTGCGCTTCTTGAACAACATTGTGCGCTTCCCCGGCTGCGGCGTGTTCGATGCCGATGCTTCCTTCGTGGCGGTTCATCGGCCCAGCGCTGCGGTGATTGGACTCATTCTCTGCTCACGGGTGAAGGACGACGTAGGGCACGTCACCCAGATTTGCCTGCTGCCGGAATATCGCGGCCAGGGCATTGGCGAGAGCCTGCTGGCCTGCACTTACAACTCTCTGCGAAGTAGAAACTTCGCGCTGCTCTCCCTCACCGTCACCGAGGCCAATCACAATGCCGTGCATCTCTACAAACGGCTGGGGTTCCTAGAGAAGCGCGTGTTTGATGCGTTTGTCTGGGAAGGGTGAGGAAAAGGCATTAGGGACTAGGCATTAGGGACTAGGGACTTAAGATGAAATTTTGGTAGGAAATGAAGATTTTGTCTGGGACTTGTTTCATCGCTAGCCCTAGGCCCGAGTCCCTAGTCCCTTCTTCTAGTGTTTAAGCATCCACATCAGCCACGCTGCTACCAGGACGCCCGCCACGAAGAGAACGAAGCAATAGGCGCCATGGCGGAACATATCTTTGGGGTTGCTGCGCTGCGTAATCCCGAATACCACCGAGGCGCACAGGGCAAACACCAGCGCGGCATTGAAGTGTGACAGTTGCAGGGTCATTGTTTCTTCCCGATGGCAATGTGGTAGGCATCAATGGCTACGACGACGTTAAGCAGTCCCGCCACTACCAGGTACTTGGTGCCGTAGTCCGCGACCGCGCGATGGATATTGCCGCCGCCCCAATCCATCATTCGCGCCAGAAAATAAAGCAATCCCGTTCCCAAGTCGCCAACGAACCCCAGCATGTCCAGCGGGTCGCCAGTATTGAAGGCATACACCTTGCCCTGCATGCCAAGGCCGGCGAAAAATAGCACCAGCACCGCCAGCATCAGCAGGATGCCGCGAATCCAGCGGCGCTGAATCAAGTGCCCCAGGCCAGGGAAGAACCATCCGCAAAGCGGCGCCAGCCAGTTCAAGGTGTTCGATTGTGCCGGGAGGTCTTTGCTTACGCGTTGACGAGCGTTGGTCACGTTGGGAGCATTGGCCATCAGATCTGCACCAGCTCTCTCTGAATCCGGCCGGTGACTTCTCCCTTTCCGTTACGGATCATCATGTTGATTTCGCTGCGCACGCCAAATTCAGGCAGGTAAATTCCCGGCTCGACCGAGAAGCAGGTATTCGGCAGGATCTGGCGATCATCCTTGGTCTCCAGATTATCCAGGTTGGCGCCGTTCCCGTGGATATCGCCGGTGATGGAGTGCCCGGTGCGGTGGATGAAGTATTGGCCGTAACCCTTGCCAATAATGAACTCGCGCACCGCCTGGTCCACTTCCCAGCCGTAGATCTTTTTGCCCGCATCAAACGCCTGCTGCACAGTCTTAATGCCGACATCGCGGGCATCACGTACGATGTCGAAAATTTCGCGCTGCTTGTCGGTCGGGGCTCCCAGCTTCCCTGTCCAGGTGATGTCGTAGTATACGGAATCGGGCTTATTGCGCTTGGCCCAGATATCCAGCAGGACGAAGTCGCCTTCGCGGATTGGCGAGGACGCGGCCGAACTGGGTTCGTAATGGGGATCGCCGCTATGTGCGTTCACACTCACGTTGGGCGGATCCTCGGTGACCATGTTCTCGCGCTTGAACGCTTCCAGGATCCACTGCTGCATCTCGAACTCGTGCGTGCCGCCATTACGAGCGCGCCGGCCGACTTCCTGGAAGAACGCTGCCGTGATTTTGTCCACCGCATCGCGCGCCTGAAAATGCGAGTCCATCTGCGCCTGGGTGAGCGTGGCTTCAAAGCGGGCGACCAGGTTGGCGGAGCTGACAATTTCCTTCCCAAAGCTGCGAATCAGTTCCAGCATTCCGGCGTCAACCAGCGAAATGTACGGAATCTGATTGTTGGGCGAGTACTGCATTACCACCTTGTGATACGGCTTCAGCATGGCCTCGAGGTTCTGCCAAAGCTCCTGCCATGCCGAGTACTCCAGTCCCTTACCGGGCAAGGAATCCAAGTGGTGGCTTTCAATCCGGTGCACCAGCTTAAGCGGCTCACCGTTAGCAGGAATCAGGTAGAACCAGCGGCGCGTAACCATCATGCCGGCGGGCAAGCCCAGCACACGATACGCAATCGGATCACGATGATGATGATCGTAAAACAGCCAGCACTCCTGACCGCTGTCGCGGAGTGCAGCCTGGATTTCGGAGAGATTCATTGCGGGTTCTATTGTAAATGAGGACGGCGAGAAGGTCTGTTTTCAGCACGGAGAACACGGGGAGCACGGAGCAAACATTCTGGACTATTTTTCTCCGTACACTCCGTGTCCTCTGTGGTAAATCAATACCCCTCCCCCGCTGGGGCCTGCTCCTTTGCCAGGATTCGCTCCCGCGTCGCGACCGGCAGCGTCTCGCACGCCGTCCGCAGCACCAGCCTTGGGGCGCGATTGCGAATGCTCATCAGATACTCCACCGTCTGCTCGGGGTTGAACTTTGCCGCCTCGCGCAGCAGCCAGCCCAGGCCCTTCCGCACCATGTCGTCGTCGCTCGCAAGCAGCATCTCGGTGATGCGCTGGATACTGGCGAAGTGCTTGTGCTGGCGGGTGCTGTGGATCAGGCTAACCGCGGCAGCGCGCTTATACCAGCGGCCTTTCTTCTTCGCCCATCGCGGAGGATAAGACAACAGGGTTGGATCGGCCGCGATCATCGGCCCCAGCAGACAGTGTGCCAGCGCGTCGTGATCGGCCCAGGAACTCACACGGTCCAGCCAGCTCTCCAACTGCTTGAACTCCGATTGCACGAAATCCTTCACCGTGCCCTGAAGCATAACCACGGCAAAGACCTTCTCTTCGAGAACATCGCCGCGAAAGAGCTGGTCCGCGACCTCAACCAGATAAGGGATATCGTTCTCGCTGAGGATGGTGCGGCGAAAGCGCACCGCGACCTTGCGCAGCTCATGCGTGTACCAGCCGCGCGACTTAATTTCGTGCTTGAAGAAGCGCTGCACTTCTTCGGTATGCGGCGCCGAAGCTCCATCCTGCAGGACCTGGCGAATGTGGCGGGCGATATACGCGGGGGATTTGCTCATGCCGCTTGCTTGGGGCCCCATTGCCTGTCGTAAATCCACAGCAGCGCTGCGGTTACGATACCGATGCCGATAATCACCCACCACATCCGTTGCGGCTGATGTTCGACCTCGCCGAAACGATGGAGCAGATAGCCGCCGAGCGGCCCGGCAATGAGCGAGCCGATGCCCAGCGGGAGGAAGGCAAATCCCATGTACGTTCCCTGCTGCCCCGAAGGCGCCAGCCGCGAGATGTATTCGTAATAACGCGGTGACTGGGTGATCTCTCCAAGCGCGACGACGATCAAGGTCAGGATGGCGCCGGTGACGGTCGGCATCAGGATCAGGAGAATCCAGGCGATTGCGGTAATCAAAGTGCCGATAGTAATGGCATTGAGCGCGCGCACCTTTTGCGTCAGCAGATTAATAGCGACTGTGAGCGCGATGACCACGAGCGGGCCGGTCACCAGCAGCAGCTCGGTGTCGGTTTTCGAATTGACGTAGTTGTGGATGTAGAGCGGGAACGTAATGAATTCCTGCCAGTAAACGATCCAGTAGCCAGTAAAGATAATCAAGAACAGCATGAAGCGCGGATTGGTGAGGACCGTCCAGAAATTGCGAGCAGCCTGCGACAGGCTGGTCGTCTCTACCTCGTCATGTCGGCGCGGTTCCCGAAAGAACAGCAGGACCCCAATGAACATCAGGAAAACGCTGAGCGCCGCAACGCGAAAAACGTTCTCCACGCGCATGCGCTGGTGAACATAGGACGCGACATAGGGTCCTGCCGCTCCGCCGATGTTCACCAGGGTGTAATAGATCGAATAGCCGATAGAGCGGACGTTCTCTTTCGAGGCGCGGGCGGTGGTTCCCACCACACTGGGCTTCACCAGCGCCACGCCCAGCGCCGGAAGGGCCAGGATGACCGTCACCAGCACGACCAGGGGAACATTGTCGCGAATAGGCGCCAGCCATGCCGCACCCAACGAGCCCAGCAGGAAGTACGCGCAGCTCAGGATCAGGTAAGCCAGCGACAGCGCACGCCGAAAACCCATTCGGTCGGCCAGCGTTCCGCCGAACACCGGCAGAAACCAGACCAGTCCGCCGAAGAAGCCGGTCAATGCGCCGGTCTGCTCAATGGGAAAATGCAGGACCTCATGCAGGTAGCGAGCTAAAGACGCAAACGCGGCGTAATACGAAAGCCGCTCGAAGAGCTCGCTGACGTTGGCGACCCAGAACGGCCGCTCGAATCCGGTGCGAATGTCGTACCACCGCTGGGCAAAGGTCATGGTCAGTTGTCGGTAGCCAGTAGTCAGTAGCCAGTTGCTTTCGTACGCCTTCTATGAGGATACGGCTTTACAGGCCGCTAAAAACTCTGGTTTCGATCGCTTTGTATCAGGGCACGGCTTCAGTCGTGCCGATAAGCCTCAACATTTTTGTCATCCCGAGGAGGCATTCAGGCCGACGAGGGATCTGCTTTTCGCAGTCGTTCTTCCACCTGCGCCGCCGACAGGCCAGCAACGCGAATCGCTTTGTTGCGGCTGCTTTCTCCGGCGGCTATGGTAACTGACGAGCGCGGAACATTCAAAAGCTTCGCGAAGAAAGCGATGCAAGCCTGGTTGGCGCGCCCTTCAAGCGGAGGTGCGGTGAGGGCCAACTTGAGCGCGTCGTCAACCACGCCGGTGATGGCATTCTTTTTCGCGCGCGGATGCACCTTCACCTGGAAGGTCGCGCCCCGCGGCGTGTCGCGCACTGGAATCACTTCTGCGTCCGCTCGCCGAAGATGGCTGTCCCCACCCGAACGCAGGTTGAGCCCTCTGCAATCGCCGCTTCGAAATCGTGCGACATGCCCATGGAAAGCTGGTCTAGACTCACACCGGAGAAATTCCGTGCCCCTAGGCTGTCTCGCAACTCCCGCAGGCGGCGAAAATACGGCCTGGTGCCCTCCGGATCATCGGTGAACGGTGGAACCGTCATCAGGCCGCGAATCCGCAGATGCGGCCAGCCGGACGCGCCTGCAAGAATCTGCCCCAGGTCGGGCGAATCGGGCGCGATGCCGCTCTTGGCCTCCTCGCCGCCGACGTTGATCTCGATCAGGACATCGAGCGTCTTGCCCAACTCTTCCGCCGATGTGTTCAGCCGCGCCGCCAGCTTGGACGAATCCACTGAGTCAACAGCGTCGAAAAGGTCGGCCGCCCGCCCTGCTTTGTTCGATTGCAGGTGTCCAATCATGTGGAACCGCGCGCCTTGCAGGCCTGTCAGGGCGCCGCTCTTGTCGGCGAACTCCTGCACACGATTCTCGCCAAAGAGCCGCTGCCCCGCCTCATACGCCTCGATGATTCGCTCCGCAGGCTGCGTTTTGGTTACCGCCATCAGCGCAATGTCGTCCGCGTTTCGTTCCGCGCGGGCGGCGGCGCGTGCGATGCGGTCATGGATGGCCAACAGATTGGCGGCGATGCTCATTGATCTTTCGTACTCGCGGCGAAAGCAGGTCCTTCGACTCCGGCGTCGCAAAAAGCGCGACGCCTCCGCTCAGGATGACACATCGAAGAAAATCGCGTCGTCGGCGCGAATCACCAGCGCTCCGATCACGCCTCCGTCGCCAATCACACCATGCTGCGAATCTAGCGACGGCGTCAATTATGGAAAAGGCACGGAGTACTTCCGTGCCTCTGTGTCTCTGTGGTGAATCCATTTACATAATCGCCGTCGGCGGGGCCGGCTCGTCCGGACTGCCGGCGTTGGCCAGCGGCACACGAATCATCACGACGGCCAGGATCACCAGCACGATAAATCCGGAAATAACATTCGGATGCTGGAAGATCACCGGCACATGCCATTGCTTGTAACGGAAGACGGCAATCACGATCCCCATTAACGCCTCGCCCGCAATGAATCCCGATGCGGTCAACACGCCGGCATTTTCCACCCGAGCCTTCTGAGCTTCGTTGAAGTTCTTGCTGTCGCGAATCTTGTCGGTCATCCAGCGGATCATGCCGCCCAGGAAGATGGCGAAGGTGGTCTCCAACGGCAGATACATACCGACGGCAAACAGCATCGGGCTCTTCACTTCAATCATGATCAGCGCGATGCCCATCAGGATGCCGACGACGATCAGCGGCCACGCCATCTCGCCGCCCACGATGCCCTTGGCCAGCATCGCCATCAGTCCGGCTTGCGGCGCGGGAAGCTGGGGGTCACCAAACCCGATTCCACCGATATTGATGTTTGCCTGATTCAGCAGCAGCAGCACCGGCAGCAGCGCAAAGCTGGCGACACCGATGCCCAGAAAGTCGCCAATCTGCATTTTTGCGGGAGTGCCGCCCGAGAATGTGTCCCACCTTCAGGTCCTGCAACATCTCGCCGGCCACGGCGGAGGAAATGCAGACCACGGCGGCTACTCCAAGTACGGCAGCGACACCGTGCATTCCGGAGACGCCCATCAGCACCATCAGGAGCGCCGAGATGACCAGAGCCGCCAGCGTCAGTCCGGAAATCGGATTATTGGACGAGCCGATAAGTCCCACCAGATTGCCTGACACCGCGGCGAAGAAGAAGCCGACAATAATCATCACGATTGCTGCCACAATGCCCGGGCCCCAAGCCGCCGGAGTAGCTCTTGTACAGAAAGACCATGCTGATCAACACCACCAGCAATCCGCCGAATACGAACTTGGCGTTGAGATCGCGTTCGGTGCGGGCGGTACCGGCGTGAGCTGCGGCGGACTTCTTCAAGTCGGACACCGCTCTCGCCATGCCCGAGCCCAGGCTCTTACGCATACGGAACAGGGTGAAGCAGGCGCCAACCAACATGCCTCCAACGGCGATCGGCCGACGATAAAACTCCACACCGCTCCCGCCTGCCCGGCCCAGAATTCACTGTCCGGTAATGTGGTGCCCGCGGGTACAAACTGTGTTACGAAGGTAGGACCGCCGAGGAACAAAATCAGCGGAACCAGCAGGCCCCACGCAATGACGCCACCGGCGAAGTTCAACGACGCCAGACGCGGACCGATGATGTAGCCGACGCCGAGATATGCCGGGCTTATGGCCGGCGCGGACATGGTTGTCACTGGCCCCTGCGCGGCAGCTTTGCCGCCGTGGCGCTGCGACCCATGCGGACGAAGCTTGTGCCGATGTTTCCGACATTGACGATGAAGTCCCGGCTGGCGCTAAACAGGCTGAACTGTCCGAGCAAGTAAACCAGGCCGCCGAAACCCATGTTGCCGAAGAGAATCTTGGCGGCGCGGCTGCCCTGTTGTCCGGCAATGTGAATCTGCGATGCAGCTACCGATTCCGGGAAGGGAAGCTCAGGGTCTTCCACCATCACGCGGCGCAGCAGGGTGACAAAAAGAATGCCGAGCGACGCCACCAACCAGCATCAGGATGGACGATTTCCAGTAAGCGTGCTGAAAGTCAAAGACCGGCCATGCGCCGGAGATGACGAAAGCCGGAATGGTGAAGATCGCGCCCGCCGCGACCGATTCGCCGATCGAGCCCACGGTTCGGGCAATGTTCTCTTCCAGGATCGAGCCCTTCATCAGCCGCAATACCGCCATGCCGATGACGGCCGCAGGATAGGTGGCGGCGATGGTCATGCCCGCGCGCAGGCCAAGATACGCGTTGGCTGCACCCAAAATCACCGTGAGAATCAAGCCAAGCAGCACCGCCCGGAGGGTAAACTCCGGCATGGTTGTGTTGTCGGGAACGTAGGACCGAAACTTCTTTGGAGGAGCGGAAACCGTTGTGCTCATTGCGGACAACCTCGCGGTGCGCAGCCAAATTATAGCGACCGCGCAAGTTAGCACGCCAGCGGCAGTTGTTACAAGTGCGTGCGGCCAACCGGCCAATCGATGCAAGAAATACGAAGTCCGCTATCGGACGGATTTCCGCTTTCAGAAGACGGACCATCGCACTTGGCAATCGACGCATCGGGCAGTGCCTTATGAAATATCGGTGAAAACCTGGCTCGCGCAGACCGTCGTGGTTGCGTCCGGCCACATCCACACATATACTAAGTAGTCACGGTGCTTCGGGACCGTTTCACGGACGGCATTTCGCCTCTCCTGGCACCGCGATGGGAGGAACGTCTTCAGCAGTCATGAGACGCTAGCGCGAAAACGACGACAGCCGCGCGCCGAGCTACGCTCCCGTCTTGTCGCGCCCTTACGGACCCTGCTGCAAAGTTTTCCCTTAGTTTTTTTGCCTTCCGATTGCCGACTCTGCCGTACACCTCTGCTCACAATTTCGCGTCTCCCGGTTTGCCCCGAGTGTCTGGCGGCCATCCAACCGGTCCGCACCGCGGAGTGCATTGTCTGCGGCGACGGGCTGGCCAGCGTCCAACTGCTGCGCGGCGACGGTTTGTGCATGAATTGCCGGACGTCCCAGCCTCATTTCGATCGCGCCCTGTCCTACGGCTACTACAGCGGCAACCTTCGCGGCTTAATCCATCTGCTGAAGTACGACTCCGTGCTGCCGGCCGCCAGTGTCCTGGGACAATTCCTGGCGAGCGCGGTGGAAGAGCTTATCTGCGGACGCCTGGCCCTGTATCCAATAGTGGTTCCGGTTCCGCTTCATCGCACGCGCCATCGGTCGCGCGGTTTTAACCAGGCGGAATTGATCGCCCGTCATGCTGCGAAGCGACTGGGGCTTGAGGTCTCCACTGCGGTTTTGATTCGCCGTCGTGACACCGTTTCCCAGGTCGGTCTCAGCCGCGAGGAGCGCATCGCCAACATGAGTGATGCCTTCCGGGTGCCGCACAAGGACGCCGTGAAAGACCGCACGATCGTCTTGGTGGACGACGTGATGACGACGGGTGCTACTTTGTCTGAGTGTGCTCGCGCGCTCAAGAAGGCGGGAGCCAAACAGGTTCTGGCAGCGACGGTGGCTCGTGCCATGCAGGACGACGTGCCGCCGGTTGTCGACTTTGCAGAGGAGGAAGAAGAAGCCGCAGTTCCGGCTTCATTCTGAACCAGGTTATGTCCACGTCGGTCCCTAGCGCAGCGTCGCGATATGGCAAGTCCCTCGCCGGATGCATGCATCATGCCCGTGTTGCCGGAGACGAACCCCCGCAGTGGGCGACCATGCACGCGCCCGTCCTGGTGCTGAATGCCTCCTACGAGCCCATCAACGTGTGTGCCGCGCGCCGGGCCGTGATCCTGGTGCTGAAGGGCGTGGCCATGATGGAGGAGGCCAACGGTCACTACCTGCATGCGGCGCGCATCGCCATGCACGTGCCTTCGGTCATCCGTCTGCTGGAATACCGGCGCATCCCGCACCAGACTCGCGCCCTGTCGCGGAAAAACATCCTGCTGCGCGACCGTAATACCTGCCAATATTGCGGCAAGATTCTGGCAGCCGGAGAACTGACGCTGGATCACGTGGTCCCACGCTCCCGCGGCGGAGCGTCCACATGGGAAAACCTCGTGGCCTGCTGCCACTCCTGCAATCGCAAGAAAGGCAACCTACTGCCGCACGAGACCGGAATGAAGCTGATGCGCGAGCCTCGCGCTTTCAATCTGCATACCAGCCGGCACATCATGCGGCTGATGGGGCGGTCCGACTCGAAGTGGCGCAAATACCTGTTCTACTGAGCTAATCGCAGACGCATCCGGAACCGGCGGCGATTTCGTCGAAAATCGCGCCGCGTTCTGGGACGGCGTTGCCAACACTCGGCACGAAAATACCACTACCACCTCGCCCGCAAAATCCTGCATCTAAACGAAATGTAGCGGTTTCGGCGTATCCGGCCAGGCACCAACGTTCCATTCCAGCCGGGCGCTGAGGATGACCGCATCCGCAGCGCCCGCGTCTGCGTCTTACGGACCAAGAGCCCTGGAGAGTTGATGCCGGAGAATACCCTCAATCAGATTCTGGATAGCCTGCGCAGTTCGTCCGACAGGTACTTTCCCCAGCATCGGGAGCTGAAAGCGGTGCGGGTGGTTGGCCATACCCCCAAAAGCGACCACTACATTCACGAGATTGTTTTGGATTTCGCCGATGGCCACGAACGCGTGAATGCCAAGGTATATCGTCCCGGCAAGTGCGGCACACGTACCCCTGAAGAGGTCGCGCGCGAAGAAAATCGCAATCTGCAAGCCGTGCAGGAAATCGCCGAAAAGCAGAAGCTAACCGGAATTCCACGCCAGGTGGACGATTTCGGCGAGATGGGAGCCGTGGTGAGCACCAAGATCAACGGACTTCCGTTACAGAGCATCATTCTGAAGGCGGCATTGTTGCCTGGGCAAAACAACGTCACCTCGCTGGAAGCGGCAGCAGCGCGCGCGGGAGAATGGCTGCAGCGCTTCCACCATGCGGGAGCCGAAGCCCCCGCCGTCCTTAACGCTGACGCCTTGATGTCCGAGATGGACAAACTTTGCCGTGAAGCCGAGCGACAGGGGCTCTCCCGCGAGTGCACCAAAGCCATTCGCTCCCATAGCGACGAGGCCTTCACCGCCCAGAAAAAACCGCTGCGGTCCGCTGTGGTGCTGAACAATTTTGTGCCGCTGAATGTGCTGGTTTGCGACGACACCATCGGCTTCTGCGAGTTTGCCAGTCTCAGTCGCGGTTTCTGCTTGCAGGATGCCGCCGTCTTCCTCGCCGCGGTTGAGGTGCTGGAGAAATATCCCTTCTGCGATCGCGACGTCACCACCCATGTACAGCGGAGCTTCCTGAATGCCTACGGCGCCAATCCGCAGGAGCAACGACTGCTGGCCATTTTGAAGATGAAAGTGCTGCTGCAGACCTTCGCGCAAGGCAGGCTGGTGAAAGCCAGCGGCGTCCGCAAGCAAGTGATGTGGGCCAATGTGATGAAGCGCTTCCTGCAACAGGCCACACAACGCTCGCTGGCGCCCGCGGCGTGAAGCAACTGACAGCTATCAGCCGTCAGCCAGTGCCCTAGGTGCGTGTTCGTCTCCGGTGCCCCAGGTTCGCGTCCTTCTTTTGGACGCTAACCTGGGCTCACGAAACGATGATGCGCGCATCGCCCGTACCAAGGCATGACTTCACAGGCTACGGAATAAGCTCGGTGTCGGGCGGCTTGTATCAGGGCATGACTTCAGGCTTCTCGGCACGACTGAAGTCATGCCCTGATACAAAGCTCGCGAGAACAGACTTTTCAGCGCCCTGTGAACGTGCCCTTACCGCTTCCGGGGGACTCTGACCAAGAACGAATGGCGAACGGCGAGAGCGAGAGGCTAAGAGCTGATAGGTGATAGCTGACAGCTGACAGCTATTTCGGCGGCGCCTGCTGCTGCGTGCCCTGCTGCTGTGGCGTTCCCTGCTGGTCTTTCGAGATCTCCTGGCCTTCGTAGGTAATCTTCGACTTGGCGCCGAAGCGCTTGTAGTTTTCGTACTTCACCACCTGCACCACATGTACATCACCGCTGGTGAAATGGAGTTCGTCATCCACCTTGGTATAAACCGGGAACCAGTATTTGTTGTCAATTTGCTGACGCCAGGTGGTGAAATTCGGGAACAGGTTCTCGCCCTCGCCATGGTGTTTGCCTAACCCAATATCGGGAACGTTCTTGCCGTAGCTCTTCACAATCTGGAAATCCCGCTGGTCCACCCAGATGCGCCCCTGGAAATACCGCTTGTCCTTCTGAATCGTCTTAGGGGCGATGTCGAAGACGTAGGTATCGAGCTCGTCTTCCTTCTGCTTGCCGACGTAGAGAATCTGATACTCAGGAATCTCGTCGCCAGTCAGCACAAACGGCATGCGGTGGTTGATGTCGTCGAAATCCTGGCGAGTCATGGAGATTCGCTGCAGCGTTGATTCGGGCGCCAGCACGACATGCTCGATACGCTTGCCCTGGTCGTCGAACAGAATGTCGGTGACCTCGCGATATTGGCCGTCCACGGTGTCGCCATCCAGCGTCTTGACGGTCACATCCTGGGTGTAGGTGTATTGCTCGCGGGCGATCTTGAACTGCTTTTCCTTGGCGGCGAATTTCTGGATGATCTCGTCCACCGTAATTCCGTTGGGCTGCGAGCGGTCAAGCGTGCCTTCGCCGCGTTCGTCGGCCACTACCGGCAAGGTGAAACACACTCCCAGAACAAGCGACAAACAAAGCAGACGAACGGATACGGGGCACTTCATGGGGGCTGGTCCTCTGGTGTTCATTGTATTCGCAAAGCGCTGTGATTTCGTCAATTTGGGCGCTGCATTTACACTAACCAGTTCTTAGACGCACGGTTCCTTCCTCTGTGAGGTCTCATGCTACGTCGTCTGCTGCTCTTTCTGCTCATCTGCTCTGTTTCGGGCTTTGCCCAAGCCAAGCACCCGTTCACTTTCGAGGACATGATGCAGCTCAAACGCCTGGGCGAGCCCAATGTTTCACCCGACGGCAAATGGGTCGTGTTCAGTGCGGTGGACATCAACCTGGACGAAAACACTCGCAAGTCGCACCTGTGGGTCGTCCCTCTCGCAGGCGGAGAAGCTCAGCCATTGACACCCGTCGGTAAGGACACCGAAGACCGACCGCGCTTCTCGCCCGACGGCAAGCGGCTGATGTTCGAGGCCGCGCGCGAAGGCAGCACCCAAATCTGGGTGCAGGATTTCGATTCCGCCAGCGGCGCACTCAGCGGCTCCCCCCGCAAGGTGACCAACATCTCGACGGAAGCTTCCGGCGGCATCTGGTCGCCTGATGGCAAGAGCATCCTCTTCGTCTCCTCGGTCTATCCCGATTGCCCTGACGATGCTTGCAACAAGCAGCGCGACGAGCAGCGCGAGAAATCCAAGGTCAAGGCCAGCATCTTCACCCAGTTGATGTTCCGGCACTGGAACACCTACTTCGACGGCAAGTACAGCCACATCTTCATCGTTTCGTCCGACGGCGGCGTGGCCCGCGACTTGACGCCCGGCCCGCACGAGGCGCCCCCGTTTTCGCTCGGCGGGCAGGACCAGTACGCCTTTTCGCCCAACAGCCAGGAAGTGGCCTACAGCAGCAATCTGGATGAAGTGCAGGCCATCAGCACCAACAGCGACATCTTTGTTGTGCCGGTTAGCGGCGGCCCCGCCAAGAAAATCACCACCAATCCCGGCAGCGACTCGACGCCGCTGTATTCGCCCGACGGCAAGTACATCGCATATCGCGCGCAATTGCGCGGCGGCTACGAAAGTGACCGCTTCCGCTTGATGCTGTACGAGCGCGCCACTGGCAAGATCACCGACGTATCCCCGAGCTTCGATCGCTGGGTGGATTCGATTGCGTGGTCGCCGGATTCGAAGACCATCTACTTCACAGCGGAGAACGAGGGCGAAGCGCCGATTTATGCGATGGATGTCACCAAGCCGAATGCCTGGCCGCACGAATTGGTAGGCGGGCTTCAACGAGTATGCCCGACTCCGACGCCGGACGGCAAAATGCTGGTATTCGACCGCATGTCCATTGCTTCACCCAACGAAATCTACATTGCGGAGTCCACTTCCCCCAAGGTAGTCAGCTGCATCGTCGGAACGCAAAACCAATCTCGTTACAGCACATCCGAGTGCCTGCTCTCGAAAGCGCAACCGGTGACGCACATGAACGACACCGTCCTCTCGCAGGTCGAGATGCAGCCGCTGGAGAACTTCTGGTTCACCGGCGCCGCCAAAGAAAAAGTACAAGGCTTCCTGGTCAAGCCGCCGAACTTCGATCCCAACAAGAAGTACCCGGTGAAATTCCTCATCCACGGCGGCCCGGAAGGCGCCTGGGGCGACGACTGGTCGTATCGCTGGAATCCCGAGCTGTTCGCGGCCAACGGCTACGTCGCCGTCATGATCAACTTCCACGGCTCAACCGGCTATGGGCAGAAGTTCATTGACGCCATCAACGGCGATTGGGGCGGCGCGCCGTTCCACGACCTGATGATGGGCCTCGACTACGCCGAGAAGACTTATCCGTTCATCGACAAGAATCGCGAGTGCGCCCTTGGCGCAAGTTATGGCGGCTACGCCATCAACTGGATCGAAGGCCACACCAACCGCTTCAAATGCCTGGTCTCGCACGATGGCATGTTCAACACCGTGTCGGCCTACGGAACGACCGAGGAGCTGTGGTTCAACGAGTGGGAGTTCAAGGGTACGCCGTGGACGAACCGCGAGATGTATCGCAAATGGTCGCCGGCGCTGGCGGCGCCGAACTTCAAGACGCCCATCCTGGTCGTGCACGGCCAACTGGACTACCGCCTCGACGTCTCGGAGGGCTTCCAGCTCTTCACCACCGCGCAGCGCTTGAAGGTCCCGTCCAAGATGCTCTACTTCCCCGACGAAGGCCACTGGGTGCTGAAGCCGCAGAACAGCCGCCTGTGGTATCAGACGGTGAATGGCTGGGTGGACCAATGGACCGGCGCCGGCAAGTAGACCGCGAAGAGAGGGTTTGGAAGGGCACGGCTTCAGCCGTGCGCCTTGCCGCCGCCCTCTTTGAATTGTCATCCCGAGCGGAGCGACTTCGTTCGCGCAGCGAACGAACTCACGCAGTCGAAGGACCTGCTGTTCCTGTGCGGCGCGAGGGTGCTGCGCTCAGCCGCCAACCGCAGGCCCTCACCGACTAAAGTCGGTGAGGGATGACAGGAGGAAAAGGTCCCTATCGGCACGACTGAAGTCATGCCCTGACACGAAAACAGGGTTCTCCCGCACGGCTGAAGCCGTGCCCTTTCAAACCGCCCCCCACGAATCTTTCCGCGCTCCGGTTACGCCGTCAGTATCCCGGTCTGCTTCCAGCGCGCGATGCGCGTCATGTGGTACTGCAGGTAGAGGATGTTGAAGAAGAAGGTCATCACGCCGCTCAGACGGAGATTGATGGGCTCGACGCTGTTGTAGTAGTTCAGCATGGACCGCCGCACATTGAAAGCGCCGCCAACAGGAACACAAGCCCGGCAAACATAAACGAAAGTCACCGAATCCCATTATACCCGGCCCGGCATTGGATTCTGTCCCGTGGACAACACCGCCGCTCCCGCCACCCAGCAGAACGATGAAAATCACCAGGGTGACCGCCCACATTAAAACGTAGAGGGCGATGGCTTTGCTCTGCGGATCAATCTTCGTCACCCACGCTCGCCTGCACGAACGCCCAAATAGTCTCGAAGATTCCGGTAAACATGCCAAGCACCAGCACCAGCGCCCAATGTAGCGACGGCGGAACCAACTGCATGTTCCCGGGATAGGGCTGCTGATATTGCGCCGATATTGCCCGTGATAGGGCTGGCCCTGAACCTGCGGTTGTGCCGCCATCTGCGGCTGCGGGATCTGCGGTTGGGCCGCGTATTGTGGCTGTGCGGGTTGCGGCGTGTAGGCATATGCCGGAGCAGCGGCCGCTCCAGCCTGCGGCGCTGCCGCCGCGGCAGGCGCCTGCGGAAACAATTGCGCCAGGGTGCTCCAGGTTTGTGCAGATTCCTCGCGCGCGTAGTCGCTGGGCAGCAGCGAACCCTCTGCCAGGTATCGCTGCGCGGTTTCCGCTGAGTACGGTCCATACTGCTTTCCGTCGCGTGCCACGTAATAGTTCATGATGTGCTCACCATCTGATTTAACAATTCCGGTAACTGGGAGATTGCCTGGACTCGCCAGTGTCCGTTGTCCATTTGCATCTTCAACTTAACTGTCAGCGGCTCGTTCTTCAACGGAGATTTTACGTGGACGTCCACCTCCGCCGAATCGCCCCACTTGCTGACCACCTTGCAATCCTCGTACACCAGCTCGGTCCCAAGTGCCGAGTGCAGGAAATACATCAGCAGGTGCGAGTCTCCTGACTTATCGGGGTCGTCTGCTGCCTGCCAGCTTCCGGCGCTCACAAACTCCCGCACCTCATCTTCCATCTCCGGCAGCATCTGCGGCTTCAACTGCTCCGCCATCGCCCGCGCTCCGATGCGGGTTGCCGCCTTGGCCCAGGGCTCGCTGTCGGACGTAGTGGAACTGGCCAGAGAGTCAGCCATCTGGTCAATTCCATCGTCGAGAACTCCGTGCACGTCCACATACTGCTCGAACCTATTTACGTCGCGCTGCTCGAAGGCATTCCGAATTTGAGTGACCGTATCGCGCGGATCCGGTTGCAGCAGCACGTGCGCAACGGCAAACACTGCGATCGCCAGGACTGCCAGTCCCAGCACCCACGGCCAGACCTTCCGTCCCGAAGCGGGAGGAGGCGGAGGCGGAACTGCCATCACCGGCGGCGGCGCTACCGGACGCGGAGGAGGAGGCGCAGCAACTTGGATAGGAGGCGGCGGCAGTGGCGGCAGCGGCACGGCGTTTGGAGAGGGCGGCGCAACTCCGGCGGCAGGATTCGCTATCGCAGTGCCGCAATTTGGACAGAAGTGCTGACCTGAATTTAGCGGCGCACCACATTGTCCGCAAAACACAGCCTGACCCCTTGTGATTTCTTGGCGTCGAAGAGAGAGGAAGAGCGAATGCGTGCCTGGCTAGCAGCCCCTGTCAGCGGCGGTGCTGTAGCATACCATCGCTTTCGGCCGGCTCAAACGTGAATGTGCATCACTTGGCGGTTTTTCGCTCCACCGGCCGGCTGCGAGCCAGCGGCTTGCTGTCCACTTGTTGCAACTCGCTGCCGTCCCACTGGTAAGAATGCTCAGCGCAGTCTTTGCCGTCAGGACATCCCTGCAACACAAACAGCGAACTGTTCACCTGGTAATACAAGCCGGTGTGCTGGAAAAATCCCTGCGGATCCTGGAAGCCGACCGTGGGGAATGGCGGTTGCCACACCTTGCCGTCTTTAGCGTCCACGATGGCGAAGGAAGCGCAAGCCGCGCCGCATCCCCAGGTCACGACGGTGTAGTGGCCGGCAAAATTCGGCCCCTTCTTCGCCTGGCTTTCAATCACGGTGCGGAAGCGCAGCGCCGCTTCCGAAGTCGGCTGCGCCGGCGCCGGCGTGCCGTGGAAGATGTCGGTGACCGGATACTTGGCAAAGGGAAAATCGGGATGGTACTGCTGCGCAAACATCACGCAACAGGCGAGACCCAGGAGAAACACCACAAACGTCTTCATGGGTTGGCATTATAGGTCGAAATAGGTCGAACGGTCGGCAGCGGAAAAACTCCGCCAATCTCGAACGTGTCTTTATTCGCTTCCGAAAATTCCGCCAATGTTCGACGGCTTCTCGCTTGGTGCCCCAGGTTCGCGGCCCGGGTTTGGCCGCTAACCTGGGATTACGGATTCCGGATATGGAATTTCGGCGGCGCGAACATTTTTGAGCCCAGGTTAGCGTCCAGAAGAAGGACGCGAACCTGGTGCACCGGAAATCGGGCGGCCAGCACAGCGCCGGCGAGACGGTTTTGCAACTCTCCCTGCTCCATCCGTTTACAATCAAGAGTTGCCTTCCGCCGATCGCATGAGCAAGCCTAAACTTCGCCGCGCCGATGCCACTGCCTGCGTACATGCCGGCGAGGACCGCCACGGCCAGATGGCGCCGCTGACGACGCCCATCGCGCAGACCTCCGTCTTCGTGTTGCCTGGCTTGGACGATCTGCGACGCTACGCCAAAGGCGATCGCGATTTCTATCTCTACTCCCGCTATGGCAATCCGACCATCACGGCGGCGGAACAGAAGATTGCCGAACTGGAGGGTGCCGAAGCCGCAGTGGCCACTTCCAGCGGCATGGCTGCCGAAATGGTAGCCGCGCTCATCGCCTGCCAGGCCGGCGACGAGATTGTTTCCATGCTCGACATCTATGGCGGTACGCTGAAGCTCTTCGAGCAAGTGTTGCTACGTTGCGGGATCACGACCCGATTCGTGCCCTACCAGGACCTTGCGAACATCGAGCGGCATTTCAACCGGCGCACCCGGCTGCTCTTCCTGGAGTCGCCCACCAATCCCACCTTGCGCTGCCCCGACTTGGCACCGCTAATCAACCGCGCGCGTAAACGCAAGATCTGTGCCGTGGTGGACAACACCTTTGCCACGCCGATCCTGCAAAAGCCGCTGGCCCTGGGCGCCGACATGGTGATTCATTCCGCCACCAAGTATCTCGGCGGACATAGCGATTTGACCGCGGGCGTTCTGGCCGGCTCGGAGAAGTGGATGGATGCGGCACGTCAGATGATGATTCTCACCGGAGGGTGCCTCGATCCCGGTTGCGCCTACCTTCTGTTGCGTGGATTAAAGACGCTCGAAGTCCGGGTGGAGCGCGCCTGCCGCAATGCCGCGGCGATCGCTGAAGCGCTGTCGCAGCACGCTAAGGTTTCGCGGGTGTATTACCCCGGGCTGGCGTCAGAACCGTCGCACGCCATCGCCAAGCGCCAGATGAAGGACTTCGGCATGATGGTGTCCTTCGATATCAAAGGCGGAGAAAAGGCGGCCGAGCGCTTTGTGGACAAGCTCACGCTCTGGTATCTGGCGGCCAGCCTGGGCGGCGTGGAATCCACCGTGTCGTATCCGGCGCTGTCGTCGCACATCGGTCTGAGCAGGAAGCAGATGGAACTGCTTGGAGTTTCCGCCTCGACCGTTCGCCTCTCGGTCGGAATCGAGGATGCCGGCGATCTGATCCAGGACCTGACGCAATCGCTGGACCGCGTTTGAGGGCAAACCAAGCGCCGCCGCGCGCGTCCAATTCTTCATCCCCGGCGTGACCGCAGTGGTACGCCCGATTGACCCTGTATTTTCGCGGTAGTAGCATTTGCGAATTCTTAGGCAAGAGCAGGTAAGGCTGTCGCATTCATGAAATTGTTCCGCATCGTCATTCCGTTCGCCATCGTCGCTTCCTTGTGCTTCCTCACGGCCTGCGAAACCGACGATCCCAAACCCACGGTAAGCGCACTTCCCGCACAAGCCGGCGCTCCCACGGTGACTGCGCCGGTCGCCGAGGCCAAGGTTGATCCTCCGGCTCCCAAGGTGCAGCAGGAAGCGCCCAAGCAGGTGCAAGACCTGGCGGATGCGCTGATCGCGAAGGCCGAGAAGCTGTATGCCGCCGGCCAGGCCAACTACCAGGCCGGACACTTGGAAGCCGCCCGCGATAATTTCGACCAAGCCTTCAACACCATGCTGTCCAGCAACCTGGACGTGCGCGGCGACGAGCGCCTGCAAAACGAATTCGACAAAATTGTGCGGGCAGTCCACCAGTTGGAGATGGAGGCTTTCAAGCAGGGCGACGGCTTCAGCGAACCCGCCTCTGAACCGGCGCCGATTGACGAAGCCAACGACATCACCTTCCCGGTGGATCCCAACATCAAAGCCACCGCCGAAGCCGAGATCAAGACCACCAAGTCCGACTTGCCGCTGATGCTGAACGACCAAGTGGCGATGTTCATCAACTACTTCTCGCATCCCAAAGGTCGCGCCACGCTGGAGCACGCGCTGGCCCGCTCCGGGCGCTACCGCGAGATGATCTCCCGCATTCTGCGCGAACAGGGCGTTCCCCAGGACCTGATTTACCTGGCGCAGGCCGAGTCCGGCTTCCAGCCTTTGGCCGTTTCCCGCGCCGGAGCGCGCGGCATGTGGCAGTTCATCCCCAGCGCTGCGGCGTTGTACGGATTGCAGCGCGACTGGTGGGTGGACGACCGCCAGGATCCCGAGAAAGCCACCCGCGCCGCCGCGGCTTACCTGAAGGACCTCTATAACCAGTTTGGCGACTGGTATCTGGCCATGGCCGCCTACAATTCCGGCGCCGGAACCGTGCAGCACGCGGTAGAGCGCACCGGCTACGCCGACTTCTGGGAGCTATGGCGCCGTGGCGTGCTGCCGGCTGAGACCCGCAACTACGTGCCCATCATCGTGGCCGTCACCATCATGGCGAAGAATCCGGACCAATATGGGCTGGAGCACGTGACGCCGGAGCCGGCGCAGCAGATCGACCAGGTGACCATTGACTACGCCGTGGACCTGCGGCTGGTGGCCGAATGCGTGGACAGCTCGGTGGACACCTTGCAGCAGTTGAACCCCAGCCTGCTGCGCATGGCGACGCCCAAGGACCAGAGCTTCGTTCTCCGCCTGCCCGCGGGAACGGCTGAGAAGTACCAGGCATCCATTGCCGCCATCCCGCTCGACATGCGGACCTGGTGGCGCTATCACAGCGTCAGCTACGGCGAGACCCTGGCTTCCATCGCTCACAAGTATCACACCACGCCGGAGTCGATCTCCGCCGCCAACAAGCTCACGGACGAGGAGGTCAAGAACGGCGACAAGCTGATTATTCCCATCACCCCCGGCCGTCACGATTCCGATGCGGTGGCTTATTCGCGGCATCCCACGCACTATAAGGTGCGCAAGGGCGACACCGTGGCTTCGGTGGCCGACGACTTCGAGGTGCCGGTTGAAAAGCTGCGGAAATGGAACCACCTGCACGGCGCCACCCTGACCGTGGGCAGAACGCTGGTCGTCTATAAGCCTGCGGCCGGCGGATCGGAGGCGTCGTCCTCAGAAGTCAGCTCCAGTCGCTCCAAAACCACCGCCAGCGCCAAATCCTCCGGCAAAAAGGCCAAGTCCGCCGAAAAGGCCGCCAAGTATCACAAAGTACGCAAAGGCGAGACCTTAGGCAGCATTGCCGAGTCGTACAACACCTCGGTGGCCGCCCTCAAAAAGGCCAATCCCGGCCCGGCCGCAAATCTCCGCCCCGGCGAGATTTTGATCATCCGAAAGTAGTACAGCCGTGGTCGCTTTTGCGTCCCGGCAACCCTTCCCTTCCTGCGATTGATCTGTTACAACAGGCCCGTTGCCCCTCACGTGCGGTTCAGAAATGGGACGATCTTCCCATGCTATAATCGCGCGCCTGTTGCACTTGTGCCCTTTTTGTAGAAGTCTGACCTCAGCCCTGCGAGCTGCCTCCGTCAGCGATGCGGAGTCCGGCAATCTTAGGAGGAACGATGACGAGTTTTGATGAAACCCTTTACGGTCGTGACGACGAAATGGACGACTACGGAGATAGCTCCTACGGCGATTCCCTCGAAGACGAAGAGTACGAAGAGGAAGAAGAGGAAGAAGAAGAGCCGGAGAGCGCAACCATTGTAGAAGAGGAAGTGGACGTGGAAGCCGCCGAGCCCGAGGAGATGACGGAAACCCGCGCTCCCGCTGCTCCTGCGCCTCGCAAGAGCGCTCCTGCGAAGAAAAAAGCAGCGAAGAAAGCGCCACCCAAAAAGGCTGCCAAGAAACCTCCAATCAAGAAAAAGGCTGCCAAGAAACCTCCAGCCAAGAAAAAGGCTGCCAAGAAAACCAGCAAGAAGGCGGCCAAGAAAGGCTTCCGCAAGTTGATTGTCAGGAAGGCTGCCAAAAAGAAGCCGGCAAAGAAAGCTGCCAAGAAGAAGGGCGCCAAGAAAAGCCTGCGCCGCCGCTAAGCGTATCGAGTCGGTACCAACAAGGCCGCGGCCAAAAGCCGCGGCCTTCTTCCTTGGGCTTCTACGGCTCCGGTGCCCCAGGTTCGCGGCCCGGGTTTGGCCGCTAACCTGGGATTACAGATCTCGAGTAAGAGCGGATGAGTCCCGACGCGGAGATTTGTGATCCCAGGTTAGCGTCCAAAAGAAGGACGCGAACCTGGGGCACCGGAGACCGCCGCAGCCCCTAAGATCTGTGCACATCGACTCGGTCCGCAGCGCACGTTGCGACGTGACCCCTGCACGTGCGCACCGCCGTCATGCCCGCTATCATCCACAACTGTGCATGTCGCGCTGCTACGCGGCCGGATTCAGCCCCCTGTTCCCTGCTGCCGGCGGCGCGACCTTTTTGTCGAGAATCGAAAGCCGCCAACCTCGCGCAAAGCTGCATCCATCGCCACTCTGGCGATTCTCGTCCCAGCGGGCTATACCGGCTCACTCGCAAGCGATACACTGCCTTGCGCCGGTTGACTGTTACCGCGTCCCACAGCATGGCACGGCCTGAACTTTATCTCCGGCAGTCGCGTATCTGACCACAGCTGAGTTTTCTCTGCCCGAGGAGATCCCTGTTTGGAACTGCAAATTGAAAATCTCTCCAAGCGCTACCGTAATGGGCCACAGGCCTTGCAGAACGTTTCCCTGACCGTGCCGCGCGGGATGTTCGGACTGCTGGGTCCGAACGGCGCCGGCAAGTCCACCCTGATGCGCACTCTCGCCACCTTGCAGGAGGCCGATAGCGGCAGCGTCCGCCTCGACGGCATTGACGTCCTCCACCAGAAGGATGGAGTGCGCAAAGTGCTCGGCTACCTGCCGCAGGAGTTCGGCTTGTATCCCAAGGTCACGGCGGAAGATCTGCTGTCGCACTTTGCGGCGCTGAAAGGCATTAGCGACTCACGCCTGCGGCGCGAGACGGTGCAGGCGCTGTTGCAGCAGACCAATCTCTACCAGCACCGCAACAAGCCGCTGGGCAGTTTTTCCGGCGGCATGAAGCAGCGCTTCGGCATCGCCCAGGCGTTGCTCGGCAATCCGCTGCTGATTATCGTGGACGAGCCGACCGCCGGGCTCGATCCCGAGGAACGTTCCCGCTTCCACAACCTGCTCAGCGCTATCGGCGAAAACGTCATCGTCATCCTCTCCACGCATATAGTCTCCGACGTCAGCGATCTCTGCCGCGCCATGGCCATCATTCATGAGGGCCGGGTGCTGGTTGCCGGCGAACCCCAGGCGCTGGTGGCTACGCTAAACGGCAGAGTATGGAGGAAATCAATTTCGCCGCCTGAACTGGCCGCTCATCGCCAGCAGTACAAGGTGATCTCCGTCCGCCTGTTCGCCGGCCGCACCATCATTCACGTGGTCAGCGACGCACAGCCCGGCGAAGGCTTCGAGCCGGTGGTTCCCGACTTGCAGGACCTTTACTTCGCGACCATCAATCGCGACTCACAGGTTTCAGCCAACGGCGGGCAGGCCTGAGCCATGGTAGGAACCATTCTTCTCTTTGAAGTCTCGCAGCGCCTGCGCCGCATCTCCACCTGGGTCTATTTCTGCGTGTTTTTCGGGCTGGCGTTCTTTTTCGTCAACATGGCCGGAGGCGCCATCTCCGGCTCATCGGTGGATTTCGGCACCGGCGGCAAGGTGCTGCTCAATTCCCCTTACGCGCTGTGCAACATCATCGGCTACATCAGCTTCTTCGGCGTGGTGGTTACGGCCGCGTTGGCGGGACAGGCCACCTACCAGGACGTGGACAGTAACTCCACCGCCTTCTTCTATACCGCGCCTATCACCAAGTTTGACTATCTGGGCGGCCGCTTCCTGGGATGCCTGGTGGTGCAGGCGCTCATCTTCCTCAGCGTCGGGTTGGGAGCCTGGGTTGGGATGTTGATGCCCTGGCTGGACCGCACCCGCGTCGGGCCGGAGCATGCTTTCTTTTACCTCAGCCCTTACTTCCTGATCGTCTGGCCCAACCTGCTGTTCATCTCCGCCATCTTCTTTGCGCTGGCGATCCTCACTCGCAAGATGCTGCCGGTGTACGTGGTCTCGGTGCTGCTGCTGGTGGGATACCTGGTCGCCACGCAATTGTCCGGCAACTTCACCATCACCACCGGCGTGGCCCTGGCGGATCCCTTCGGCAGCAACGCCATTGACCGGCTCACCCGCTACTGGACGCCCTTCGAGCGCAACACCCGCCTGATTCCGCTCTCCGGCGTCATCCTGCTGAACCGCGTGCTGTGGACCGCAGTGGGGCTGCTGATTTTCGCTTTTGCTTATTTCCGATTCTCCTTCGCGCACGGTTTGCCGGTGCGACGCAGCAAGACACGGCAGTTGCAGGAGGGCCCGAGCGAATCAACGGCAACGTTGAGTCTTCCCTCGGTGCAACGGAATTTCACCGCCGCCTATTCCTTCCGCGAATGCCTGTCGCTTTCGCGGCTGCAATTCAAAGAGACGGTGAAGAACGTTTTCTTCGCGGTGTTGATTCTGGCCGGTGCACTCTTCGCCATGCTTAGCGCCGGCGGCATCTTCGATCCTCAGGCTACCCCACTCTATCCCGTCACTTATCGTATGCTGGAATTTGGCGGCGGCGGCTTCTTCCTCTTTGCCCTCGCCATCACCACGTTTTATGCCGGCGAATTGGTATGGCGCGAGCGCGACGCCGGCGTTGCGCAAATCGTGGATGCTCTGCCGGTGCGGCGCTGGGTGCTCTTCTCCTCGAAGCTGATTGCGCTGATGCTGGTGGAAGTGGTGCTGGTGCTGGTGATCCTGCTGGTCGGCGTCACCGTGCAGGCCTCAAAGGGTTACTACCATTTCGAATTTCCGCTGTACTTCAGCTACCTGTTCGGGCATTACCTCATCGAGTTCTGGATTCTCGCCGTCCTGGCGCTGTTCATCCACACCCTCGTGAACCAGAAATATGCCGGGCACTTCGTGATGGTGCTGTACTTCATCGCCACCATCGCGTTGCCGCCCATGGGATGGCAGCACCACCTGCTGCTGGTCGGAGTGATTCCGCCCTTCGTCTATTCCGACATGAACGGCTACGGGCCGTGGCTGGAGGCGGTGATCTGGCTCCAGGTGTATTGGGGCATTGCCGCGATTCTTCTCGCCGTGATCACCAATCTGTTCTGGGTCCGCGGCAAGGAAAGCGACTGGCGAGAGCGCATGATGCTTGCCCGCGAGCGCCTGACGCCGTTGTCCCGCACTGCCCTGGCATTTGGATTGGCAGCCTTCGTCGCCGTTGGCGCCTTCATCTACTACAACACCAATGTCCTCAACACCTATCGCAATAGCTACAAGGTCGAGGATATGCGGGCACAGTACGAGAAGAACTACCGCCAATACTTGACCCAGCAACAGCCGCGCGTCATCGGCATCACCACCCAGATTGATCTTTATCCGGAACAGCGGGTAGCGCAGGTCTCCGGCACTATCTGGATGGAAAACAAAACCTCGGCGCCGATTGACCGCGTGGCTCTCAGCCTGTGGCCGGAAGACTTGATCCCGATTCCGCGGCCGCACATCGAAATCAGCAAGCTGGAGTTCCGCGGCGGCCAGACGCCGGTCATAGAAGACCCGTCGCTGGGCTTCTGGCTCTACAAACTGCCGCAGCCGCTCGCTCCGCATGCCAAACTCGCGCTCGACTTTGCCGCCCGTTATCCCAATCCCGGCTTCGTCAATTCGCAGCCCAACACCGACATTGTGCACAACGGCAGCTTTACCAACGATACCTACCTGCCGTACATCGGCTATCGTCCCGACGTCGAGCTGACCGACGACAGCGTGCGCCATCGTCACAAGCTGGACAACGCCAAGCGCGCACCCGCCCTTTCCGATGTCGCAGCGCGCCAGAACAACAGCCAGACCACCAACGCCGACTGGATCGACTTCGAGGGGACAGTCAGCACCTCGCTGGACCAGATCGCGATTCTGCCCGGCTATCTCCAGAACGAGTGGGTGGCCAACGGCCGCCGTTACTTCCACTACAAGATGGACGCGCCCATCCTCTCTATCTTTTCCATGAATTCCGCCCGTTATACGGTGCTGCGCGACCACTGGCATAACGTGAATCTGGAGATCTATTACCAGCAGGGCCACGAATACAACCTGGCGCGCATGATGCGCGGCATGAAGGCGGCGCTCGACTACTGCTCCACCAACTACAGCCCGTTCCAGTACCGCCAACTGCGCATCATCGAATTCCCCCGCTACGGCACCTTCGCCGAGTCATTCCCCAACACCATCCCCTATTCCGAGGCCATCGGCTTCATCACCTACATGGATCCGAAAAAGATTGATGCCATCGACATGCCAACCTTTGTCACGGCGCATGAAACCGCGCACCAATGGTGGGCCCACCAGGTGATTGCCGCCAACGTGGAAGGCATGACCTCGATGGATGAAACCCTGGCGCAATATACCGCGCTGATGGTGATGCAGCACACCTACGGCCCGCAATCGATGAAGAAGTTCCTGCGCTTCCAGTTGGACGGCTATTTGCGCGGCAGCGCGCAGGAGCGCAACGAAGAGCGGCCGCTGTATCGGGTCGAGCCGTTGCAGGGCTACATTCACTATGCCAAGGGTGGGCTGGTGATGTACGCCTTGCAGGACTACATCGGAGAAGCCGCCGTCAGCCGCGCGCTGGCGAACTTCATCAAGGCCTTCGCCTTCAAAGGCGCGCCTTATCCGGTCTCTACCGACCTTATCGGCTATCTCAAGGCTGAGACGCCGCCCGACCTGCAATATCTGTACGACGATATGTTCTACAACATCACGCTGTACGACAATCGGGCGGTGTCCGCGACGTACACCAAACAGCCCGACGGTAAGTACCAGGTGCATCTCACCGTGCACTCGCACAAGGTGCGCGCCGACGGCCACGGCGCCGAGCACGATGTCCCACTGCACGACTACATGGATATCGGCGTGCAAGATGCCAGCGGAAAGTTCCTCTACTTACAGAAGCAGAAGATCGAGAAGCCGGACAGCGAGTTCACCGTGACCGTGGATGCGCAGCCCGCGCATGCCGGTATTGACCCGCTGGTAAAGCTGATTGATCGCAATCCCGATGACAATGTGATTGCGGTGGAAGCGGCCCACTAGCCCAACTCTGAATTGTCATTCCGACCGAGGGCGTAAGCCGAGTGGAGCGACCTGCTGTCCGTCGCCGAGCGCAGATCTCTGCCATCGCTAAGAAAAGCAGGTCCCTCGACTCCGCTTCGCTCCGCTCGGGATGACAATTCGTAAGGGGTAGCGCTCCGCTCGGAATGACAATTCAAGGAGGGCGCTATCTCGCCGCGGTGGACACGAGTTGCGGCTCCGCCGAATCCTGCCACGCATTCGCAGAGGCGGGCGGAATAAAGCTCATCGCCCGCTCGCTTAGCGCGGTGATGGTCAGGCTGGGATTAACGCCCAGGTTGGCCGCGACTACCGAGCCGTCGCACACGTACAGATTGCGGTAACCGAAGACGCGGTGGCGATGATCAATCACGCCCTCATCGGCTGAGCGCCCGATCACGCAGCCGCCCAGGCAATGCGCCGTGCCCGGCACGTTGAACAGAATTTCCGGCAGCATGCTCATCGCCGTGCCGCCGGCCAACTGCGCGAATTTCTGCGCGAATTCGTTCGCCGCCGGAATGTAGGTCGGCACCTTCTCGCCCCGGCTGACCAGATATTTGCGGAAGGGCCAGAAGATGTGCCGCTCCCAGCGCATATCAATGTGGCCTTCCAGCGCCTGCATGCACAGCAGGATGACCGACTCGCGCGCCCATCCCAGCGGCTGCACAATGCGAATGGTTCGCCAGGGATGGCGCAGCAGCGAAACCAGCAAGTTCCGGCCCCATAACGCCACGCGCCCCGGCCCGGGCCGTCCGCCGGTCAGGATGGTCGCCAGCATCCCCATTGTGTCCGAGCCTGCCGGGTAGCGTACCGCTTCGATGTGGGTGTGCTCGTCAATGTAAATGCCCGAGCCGATAGCCACGCCCTTCGACAGGTCTTCGCGCGTTCGCGGCACGCGCACACCAATCAGCGATTCGGAATTGGTGCGCACGCGCTTGCCCAACTGCCCACTTAGCGCCGGCAGCGAGCGCTTCTCCTTGAGGTGGAACAGTAGCTCCATCGTGCCCAGCGAGGAAGCTGCGAAGACCACGCCGCGACAGGTAAACCGCCGCGGATGCCGGTTCCACAGCGAAGTCGAGCGCACGGTCGCGACCTGGTAGCCGGCGCTGCCGTCAGCGGCGCCGAGCGGTGATACATCCACCACCCGCGTTTCGGCGAAGACCTGCACCCCGCGTTTCTCCGCCAGGTAGAGATAATTCTGGTCCAGCGTGTTCTTGGCGCCGTGACGGCAGCCCATCATGCAGCCGCCGCAACCCTTGCAGGTCGTGCGCTCCGGACCCTCACCGCCGAAATACGGATCGGGAAATGTCTGGCCAGGCTGCTGCCCTTCTCCCGCCTGAAAGATGCCGACATCCGTCCTGTAGAAGGTACCGCCAACGGCAGTCTGGTGTGCGATCTGCTCCAGCAGCAAGTCCGCCGGTCCCAGAATCTTATTCTGGGTAACGCCCAACATGCGCGACGCAGTGTCGTAGTGCGCCGGCATCTCGCGCTTTCCAGTCGGCCAAGCCCGCCCACGAACCGCTGTCCCAAACTTTTTCCGGGGGTCGCAGCAAGGTGCAGGCATAAGTAATAGACCCGCCGCCTACAGCGCAGCCGTGCAGGATGGTTACATGCCGGAAAAAGCGCATGCTGAAGAAGCCGCGCAGCGCCAGTCCCGGGCGCCAGAACCATCGCCGCAGCCGCCAACTGCTTTGCGGCAGATTCTCCGGAGTCCAGCGGCGGCCCATTTCCATCACTGCTACGCGATAGCCCTTCTCCACCAGCCGCAGCGCGCTGACGCTGCCGCCAAAGCCTGAGCCGATCACGATAAAGTCGAAATCGTAGGCGGTGGAAGGAGGTGCTGCGGTCTGGGAGGCGCCTGTCATATCTGGCCGGCAAAGCTGAATTCACCTTCTCACACTCGCGCCGGGCTCGCGCGTGGAATCCCAGCTCTGATCGGGTCGCTTCCCGATTCGGGAATCACCGTAATTTGGGTTACCTGTCACTGCATGGATGGTCACAAACAATCCAAGATGGCTATGTATCGCGCAGCGCCGTAGTGTGCGCCGCGCCAAGTCCGACATCTGTTCCCAGGCAGGTCCTTATGCTGAACAACGGCACCAACAACACCTTCTCTTTTGGCGACGCGCTCTTTCTGCACGTCGAGCGCGACGGGCAACCGCTGAACATCGCCGGAGTCAGCATTTTTGAAGGCGAAATGAAGCGCGCCGAGGTGATGAAGTTCATCGCCTCCAAGCTGCCGCAGATTCCGCGCTATCGCCAGCGGGTGCAGTTTCCGCCTCTGGACCTCGGCCTGCCGACCTGGGAGTTCGATCCCCATTTCGATATCCGCCACCACGTTCGCGAGGCCAAGCTCCGGCATGGAACGGAGCAGGAACTGAAAGCGCTGGCCGGACGCATCGTCAGCAACTGCCTGGATCGCCGGCGTCCGCTGTGGGACTTCACCGTGGCCCGCATGACCGGCGGCCGCACCGGCATCGTGGCCCGCATCCATCACTGCCTGGCCGATGGCGTGGCCGGCGTAGGAGTGATGAACGTCATCATGGACAGCTCGCCCCACCCGCCCCGGTTGCCGAAATCCAAGCCGCAGCCGGAGATCGCCGCCGCCCCACCGCACGACGCCGCCGTGGACTTCATCAGCGGACTGGCCAAGTCCTATCTCTCGCTGGTAGGCGGAGCGCTCAGCATTCACTCCGGGCTGCTCAGCATGGCAGAGGAGGCGATGAGCAAGCCCGCCGCCTCCGCCGAGACCATTCAGCTGATGTCGGAGCTGGCATCGCCGGCCGAGCGGCTGCCTTTCAACATCGTCTGCCGCGGCCCGCAGAAGTTCGCCTGGACCGAGCTGCCGCTGCCGCAAATCAAGGCCATCAAGAACCAGCACCAGGCTACCGTCAACGATGTTGTCCTGGCGCTCATCGCCGCAACTTTCGCCCGCTATGCCGCCTCTCGCGGCGTCGCGCTCGCGGGCCGCTCCATCCGCATCGTGATCCCGGTCAATGTGCGCGGCGACGGCAGCCCCAGCGAGCTCGGCAATCAGATCTCGTTCGTCCCGGTCGCCGTTCCGTTGGACATCGAAGACCCCGCCAAGCTGCTGGCAGTGGTGCGCGACCGAGTGGAAATCCTGAAGCGCGCCCATGCCGCCGAGATGGTGGGCCTGCTGGGAGGGCTGCTGTCGGCGCTGCCCAACGCGTTCTGGGCGAAGGTCGGCCCGGTGGCCAGCCAGTTGCCTCTCAGCCTCTGCAACACCATCTGCACCAACGTCCGGGGCCCCGAGACGCCGCTCTACCTGATGGGCCACAAGATGGTCGCGTGGTATCCCTGGGTCCCAATCGGCGGACTGATGGGCATCAACGTCGCCATTCTCACCTACAACGGCACCGCGTTCTTCGGCTTCATCGGCGACGTCCACGCCGCGCCCGACCTGGAGCAGATGGAGCATTTCTTGCAGGAGAGCTTCGCCGCACTGCAAACGCCGTACGAGGCGAAGCCCGAGGGCAAAGACGCCGCGTCCGAAGCGCGCGCGGCCCAATGCGGCCATCCCGGTAGTGAAGACCCGCGCCCGGGCCAACGCAACCATCCCCGTGGCGAAGACCCGCGTGTCAGGGGCGAAGACGCGCGTGCGGCCGCGAAAGCCTGCGACGCGGAAGTCGTCCGTGCCTCAGCCCAAAGCCGCGCCCAAACCGGAAGTTGTCGAGGAGAAAGAAAAGCTCGAGCTCGTCGGCGCGTAAGGTTCGTATCGAAGACGCGGCACTCGATGGCGCGTGAGGTTTGTATCAGGGCACGGCTTCAGCCGTGCCGAAAATCTCCTTATTTTCTTGATCCGGAGCCGGCTTCAGCCAGCGGCACATTCTGCGGCGGGTGGCCCAGCCTACCATCCATTGGGTGCCCCACCCAAGCCGGGTTTGCTTGGATGGGGGTTTTCCGGTCCCATGCCTGGATTGTCTAACTAGCTCTACAACCCTGGTCGCGATAACCGGTGAAAGTCAACAGACCCACCCAAGCAAAGGAAGCTTGGGTGGGGCACCCGCTCGATGCTAGGATGGGCCACCCGCCAAATCCTATTTTATTGATCATCGTCGGTATCGCACTCGAAGTGATCGCTTTCGTGAATAAACAATTCTATGCCTCCAAAGGATGCGGAGGAGCGACTGACAAAAAGGTCCCGAGATGGGCCGGCCGACTAGTGTTCGCCGGTGTTGGAGCTATGTTCATCATCGGCGGTATTGCAAAGTTGCTCGGCAAGTAGAAATCACTGTCGGGCGTGACGAGACGCCCCGGGTCTCGCGGGTTCCAGACCCGGGCCTGGATGATCCGATGCAACGTCACCAGTGTTCGAATGACCGTTGGCAATGACGCCTGAGGTTGACGGAGTCGACGTGTGTCCAGAGTAAAGCTCGCCCAGGTCTCGGAAACCGCGAGACCTGGTGCACCCGGCTTTAGTAGGCGCAACAAGCTTCGCGATGGAGGAATGGTAGAGCGCCGGCAAGCCCAATCTTGGTGATTATCGTCGGGATAGTGCTCGAGATTATCGCCTTCGTGAATAAAGAGTTCTATGCCGCCAAGGGTTACGGAGGATGGACGGACAAAAAAATGTCGAGATGGGCAGGCCGACTACTGTTCGCGAGCGGTGGAGCTATGTTTATCGTAGCCGGTATAGTAAAGCTACTTGGTAAGTAGCAACTGGTGTCGGGCTTGACGAGAACCTATAGCGCCTGGAGTTACGCCTTTCGCGGGTCGCCCGCCCGCAGCGCCAGAGCCAGCCCTCCCGTGTGGCTTTCAGCGTGTGCATCAGCGACTCGCGCGGCAGCTTGCGGATGATGGGCTCGATGATCCAGCCCAGGCCCAGCGGGATGTCGCGGCTCAGCGAGATGGCGCGGCACTCGATGTGCGTGCCCTCCGCGCGCTCCTCAAAGCGCCAGTAGGAATCGAGCCGCCACAGAAAGCCGTAGCCGGTGTCGGGCGCCAGCACCCTCTCGCGCGGCGTGCCCGCATCCTCCACCTCGGCGATGCGCGTGGTGTAGGAGCGGCAGCCGCCCCGGTTCACGTCGAGCGCGTAGTAGTGCACGTCGTGGTCGGTATCGAGCACCACGGTGATGACCTTCTTCTTCAGCAGCCGCAGAAAAATCTGGAAGTCGGGCCCGTCGCGATGCAGCAGCCGCGACTCGATGACCTCGGGCTTGTAGATGTTCTTGTGATTGTCGTAATTCTGGATCAGCGCCAGCACGTTCGCCATGCTGGCTTGCGGGATGAACGCCGCGCCAATCCAGTCGTGAATCAAGCCGTCGGGAACTTTTGCCGGCCCCTTGCCTGCCCACAGTTGTGCGGGAATTTCGCCGGCCAGCACCGCGCGCATCCGCTCCGCAGTCGCCTCCGCCCACAGGAAGGGCCCGCGGCCTTCCAGCGTGTGCTGCATCTCGCGCTCCGCTTCATGCACATATCCGGCGAAGGCGTCCAGGGTGGACGGCTGCAAGCGAACGGTCTCAGCCGACTGTCCCATAACTATCCTTAAGAGGCCGCAGAGAAAGTCAAAAGCAGATCCCTCCTCGGCCTGAAAGCCTCGTCGGGATGACAAAAGTAAAAGGCCTCGGCACGACGGAACAGGCCGCTGAATCGGGGTTTTGTGCCGCCGGCTAAAGCCGGCTCAAGATCAAAAATAGAGGCTCTTTTCGGCACGACTAAAGTCATGCCCTGATACAAACCTCTCGACAGCAGAGTTTCTCCGCTGTCCCTTAAAGCGCATCGTGCTCGGTCACCCCGGCTTTGTCAAGGATTCATGGGGCGCTTCGGCCCCATATGAAACTGCCGCACGCCAATTAGCGCCGAGCGCGCTTGGCTTTTGACGCGCGTTTCTTCTTCTGGGCGGCCGGCGACTTCGGCGCCGCCGTCTTCGCTTCCAACTCGGCGATGCGCCTCTGCAGCCGCTCCAACTCTGTGCCTGAGTCCTTCGCCTCCGGCGGCGGCGAGCCTGCGACCAGGTTCTTCACCATCTGCAGCGGCGACATGGCTGCCGACTGCATCTCGCTCAGCCGGCTCTGCACCGAGTTCTGCACGCTCTGGTAGGTGTCGTAGGCGGACTTCAGGTACCACAGGATGAACTCCTGACCCACGCGATCGGTGGTGACGATCAACTGGCGCAGCAATTCCAGCGGCAGCCCCGACGGGCCTTCCTTGGCGTCTTCGGTGATGACCTGGGTCAAAGTCACGCGGGTCAGGTCTTCACCGCTGGTGGCGTCGAGCACCTGCACCTCAGTTCCATTTCGGATTAGCGCCGCAATGTCTTCCAGATTGATATAGCGGCTGGCGGAAGTGTCGTAGAGTCTACGGTTTGCGTATTTCTTGATGACGACCTTGCCGGTTTTCATGGGCTGACCTGCTTGTTGCACCGCAAAATTATTCTACGCCGCTCTTGACATTGAAGCACCAGAATACTAGGTTTTACTTGATGCTGCACTGCAGCAAAAGAAAGAAGGTCATCATGCCGAGAACTCCTAAAACGCACACTCCCACCACCCACACCCGGGAGTCATCCTTTCTTTCCCTGCTGTCCGGTTGGGTGCAGCAGGGCGTCGAGAATTTCTTCGCCACCCAGCGCATCCTGGTTGACCTGGCAGTACGCCAGAACACCAACGCCTTGACCGTGATGCGGGAGCGGCTTGCCGATCCCGTCTATTGCCCGGTTGCCCTGCTGACTGATCTGGCGGGCGAAGGCATGACCAACTTCATCCAGGGCCAGAAGCTGCTGCTCGGCCTGGCGCAGAAGGAGTACGAGATCATGACCGGCGCCGTGAAAGACCGCGTCGCCGAATTTGCTCCCGCCGTCGCCATGACCGACATGGCACAGCGCAGCTTTGACACCTTCATCGAAATGCAGCAGGACTTCCTGGAGATGGCCACCAAACAGACCCACACCTGGCTGGCCGCGGTAAAAGCCGGCAAGTACGATCCCGAGGGATTGGTGGACCTGGCGCGTGAAGGCATGGACACCTTCGTGCGCGCGCAACGGAAGTTCCTGGACGTGGTCGCCGAGGAGACCAGCAATGCGACCTCCGGCAATGGCGTCACCCGCAGGGTGAAGAAGGCTGAACTGTCCGAACTGGCCAAGCAGGCCACCGACGCCTTTGTAGATGCGCAGAAGAAGCTGATGGACGTGGCCGGCAAGCAGATGAATGCCAGCCTGAAGGCCACCGGCAAGGCGCTGAACATGATGTCGCCGCTGCCCTTCCTGCCCTTGCAGGACCTGACCCGCGAAGGCGTAAAGACCTTCGTGAATGCGGAGCGGGAAATTCTGGACACGGTGACCCAGCGCGCCAAGCCGGCGAAGACCACGGTCAAGGCGAAACGCCGCGGCCGTCGTCCTCATCGCATGATCAAAGTGGAAGCCGCCGCGGCGCACGCATAAGCCGCTTCCTTGAGTCGCGGATGCGGTAGAACCCAACCGCTTAAATCCGCAGAATTCCCCCGGTGGGCTGACGGCCCTGCCGGGGGATTTTTTCGCCTGGCTTGGCGAGGCGAGAAAATCCGTTTTGGCGGGAGAAGGAGTAAGGGCACGACTTCACAGGCCGCTGAAAAAGTCCGTTTCGGTTGCCTTGTGTCAGGGCACAACTTCAGTTGTGCCGATAAGCCCTTTACTTTTGTCATCACGAACCGACTTTAGTCGGTGAGGGATCTGCTTTTCCGACTTTTTCAGCGGCCTGTTCAGTCGTGCCGATAATGCGTTCTCGTTAGCTGAGGAGGTTGCGGACGGTCGCTTTCAGCGACCGTCCGCAACCGAGATCATAAGCCGAACTCTATCGGCACGACTGAAGTCGTGCCCTTACTCATCACTTGGGCGAAACGGAGTGGACAAATTCCCTCGCTCTCGGCCGTCCGATTCCGGACACCCTCCCGCGATTGTGGACAAAGCGCTTTCCTGTCGAAAACTTGTTCCCCGCTATCCATAGCTTAATCAGCCACTTATCCCGCTTTTTCTTGGCGCGCCACGTGCATCCAAAAAAGGTAAGTGGAGGTGAGTCAGGTGCAGTTTTCCCAGGACGTTCGCTATGCCTTTCGCCAGTTGCGCAAGTCGCCCGGTTTCACCATAACCGCGGTGTTGACCTTGGCGCTGGGCATCGGCGCGAACACCGCCATCTTTACGCTGGTGAACGCTGTGATGCTGCAGTCGCTGCCGGTGGTGGACCCGGCGCAGCTCTATCGCATCGGCGACAACGACAACTGCTGCATCTGGGGAGGACTGCAAGAGGAAAACGGCTGGGGACTGTTTTCCTACGGGCTGTATCAGTACATCCGCACCAACACGCCGCAGTTCGAGGAGATTGCTGCCTTCCAGGGCAATGAGCCCACCTTCAGCATCCGCCGTGCCGGCTCCGCCGATCCCGCCCAACCCTTCCACGGCGAGTTTATTTCCGGCAATTATTTCTCCACCTTCGGATTACGCGCGGCTGCCGGCCGCCTGCTTACGCCGCAGGACGACAAAGAGGGATCGCCGCCTGCAGCGGTGATGAGTTATCGCGCCTGGCAAGAGCGCTTCGGCTTCGATCCCACCATCGTTGGCAGCACGCTGATGGTGAACGGCAAGCCGATGACCATCGTGGGCATTGCCCCGCACGGATTTTTCGGCGACCGCCTGCGCGACGATCCGCCCGAGTTCTTTCTGCCGCTGGCGATGGAGCCGATGCTGGAGTCGCCGAACTCGATATTGCACATTGATAATCAGCACTGGCTCTATCTCATCGGACGCATGAAGCCGGGCGAGCATCCTGCCCAGGTGCAGGCGCAGCTTACCGGCGAACTGCGGCAGTGGCTGCCCACGGTTGCCGCCAGTCTGCAGGACTACCAGCGCGCGAAGATTCCCTACCAGTACATCAAGCTGGGGCCCGGTGGCGCCGGGATCGCCAGCCTGAAGGACCAGTATCGCTCCGGACTTTACATGCTGATTGCGGCCTCGGCGTCTGGTGCTGCTGATTGCATGCGCCAACCTGGCCAATCTGCTGCTGGCGCGTAACACCGTGCGCCGTCAGCAGACCGCCATACAGCTGGCTCTGGGCGCCACGCGCAGCCGGCTGATTCGCGCTCTGCTTACGGAGAGCGTGCTGCTGGCCTGCATCGGCGGGGCCGCCGGCGTGGTTCTGGCTTACCTGGGAACCGGCGCCATCCTGGCGATTGCCTTCCGCGGGGCGACCGTGGTTCCCATCAACACCTCGCCGTCACTGCCTATCCTGGCGTTCGCGTTTGCGCTCTCGCTGCTGACCGGCGTTATCTTCGGCGTCGGTCCTGCATGGGCTTCCTCGCACGCCGACCCGGCGCAAGCGCTGCGCGGCGCTAATCGCTCGACGCGCGACAGCTCGGCGCTGCCGCAGAAGTCGCTGGTCGTCGCCCAGGCCGCGCTGTCGCTGGTACTGCTGGCCATGGCCGGACTGGTGACGGAAAGTCTGCGCAATCTGGAGCACATTCCGTTCGGCTTTGCCACCGAAGGCCGCCTCATCGTGCAGGTGGATCCGCTGGCAGCCGGCTATACCCAGCAGCGCCTACCGGGACTGACGCGGCAGCTACAGGACCGTCTGCGGCAGATTCCCGGTGTGCGCAGCGTCAGTTACTCCATGTACAGTCCGCAAGATGGCGATAGCTGGAACGACGCCATCTTCATCCAGGGACGCAGTCCGGAATCCACCCAGGGCAAGCAGGCTGGATGGCTGCGCGTCAGTCCCGACTACTTCAAGACCATCGGCACGCCGCTGGTGCGCGGACGCGCCATCGGCGAACAGGACACCGCCAGTTCGCAGCACGTTGCCGTGGTGGACGAAGCCTTCGTGCAGACTTTCTTCCCACACCAGGACCCCATCGGCCAGCACTTCGGATTCAGCCGTCCCGGACACGCCGGCGACTTCGAGATTGTGGGCGTGGTAAAGAACACGCGATACAGCAATCCCACCAACGAGAAGCAGAACCCGATGTTCTTCCTGCCCTACTTCCAGGAGGTGCCGTTCGTCGAGCCTAATTATCAGGTGATGCAGGCGCACTCGGAGTATCCCCAGATGATCGAGGTGCTCTACGCCGGTTCGCAGGAAGAAATCGGGCCGCAGGTGCGTAAAGTGCTGGCGGAGATTGATCCCAACCTCAGCATCATCGAGATGCGCAGCTTCGGCGAGCAGGTGGTGCGGGTCTTCAATCGCGAGCGACTGGTGGCGCGCCTGACCGAGCTATTTAGCGTGCTGGCGCTTCTGCTGGCGTCCATAGGGCTATATGGCGTCACCTCCTACGGCATCGCCCGCCGCACTCGCGAGATCGGGGTGCGCATGGCGCTAGGCGCAGACCGCGGCAACGTGGTCGCCATGGTCCTGCGCGGGGCCTTCTGGCAGATCGGCATCGGCTTGATCATCGGCGTGCCGCTGGCGGTGGTGGCCAGCCGCCTGATGTCGAGCAAACTCTATGGCGTGAGCGCCTTCAATCCGCTCATCCTGATAGCGGCGGCGGTGGTGCTGTCGCTGTGCGCGCTGGTCGCAGGAGTTCTGCCGGCGCGGCGTGCGGCGTCCATCGAGCCGGTGAAGGCGTTGCGGATCGATTAACCTGGGAATGACATGAGTAAGGGCACGACCTCCGGTCGTGCCGAAAAGTCAGTCATTCTCCTGGATTGTCATCCCGACCGAAGTGAATTTCGTTCGCGTAGCGAACGAAATTCACGCAGTGGAGGGATCTGCGGTTCCTCCGGGCAGACCCTCCACGCAAGGAGCTTCTATGCAGGATGCGGTGAAGCAAATTCGGCTGGCGGTACGGCAATTGGCACGCCAGCCGCGATTCGCCCTGGTGGCGATTGCCATCCTCGCACTCGGTATCGGCGCCAATACCGCCATCTTCACCGTGGTGCAGTCCGTGCTGCTGGCGCCGCTGCCCTACCACGACGCCGACCGCATCATCGCTCTCGACACTCGCTCGACCACTAGCGGACGGCTCAACCCGCGTGTCACCGGCGCTGACTTCGTTGATCTCCGCAGCCAGGCCAATGCTCTCGAAGACCTCAGCTACTACTACGGCGGCGAACTCGGCGTGCAGCTTCGCGATCATGCCGTGTTCACCGGCGTGGAGTACGTCACCGCCGGATTCCCCAACGTTTTCGGATTGACTCCGGTTGCCGGGCGTCTGCTGACTTCGGAAGACGCGAAGCGTTCCGCCCTCGTCGGCGCCAGTTTCGCTACGGAAAACTTTGGCAGCGCCCAGGCAGCGCTGGGCCAGACGCTCCGCGTGGAGGACGTGTCCTACCAGATTGCCGGCGTGCTGCCCTCCGGCTTCAGCTTTCCACGCGACAGCCAGGTATGGGTGGCCGCACCCGAGCAGCCAGAGTCTTTGGCGCGCACCGCCTTCAACTACTACGCGGTGGGACGCATCAAGTCCGACTTGACCCGCGCGCAGGCCCAGGCGCAGTTGAATACCATCTCGCGCCAGCTCGCCTCGGCTTACCCGGACAGCAATCACAACAAGCAATTCGAAGCAGTGCCGTTGCAGGAACAGCTGACCGGCAAAGTTCGTCCATTGCTCTGCTTCTGCTGGGTCGGTCGGCATCGTGCTGCTCATCGCCTGCGTGAATGTCACCCAACTCATGCTGATGCGTGCCACGGAGCGGCAGCGCGAGCAGGCGGTGCGCACCGCGCTGGGAGCTTCGCGCTGGCAGGTGGCGCAGGGCATTGTGCTGGAAGCCTTGCTGCTGGCGGTTTGCGGCGGAGTGCTGGGAGTGCTGCTGGCCGTGCCGGCCGTGGCCACGCTCATCCGCGTGGCTCCGCCCGATCTGCCGCGCATGAGCGATGTCCATCTCAACGGATGGGTGCTGGCCTTCACCGCCGGATTGTGTCTGCTGGCCACCGTGGTTTCGGCGCTGGTACCGGCGCGGCGAGCTTCGCGCGTGGATCCTAACGAAGCCTTGAAGCAGGACAGCAGCCGCGGCATGAGCGGTCGCGACAGCTCGCGCCTCCGCAGCTCGCTGGTGGTCGCCGAAGTGGCCGCCAGCCTGGTGCTCGCCATCGCAGCCGGCCTGCTGGTGCGTACCATGATGAACCTCTCGGCCTCCGATCTCGGCTACCGCACCGGCGGATTGCTGGTAGTGGACGCCGACGCCCCCGCGCATGGATTGCAGGAATCGCTGGCGGCCACGCAGCAGTTCGACGCCATCTATAGCAACCTGCGCAATTTGCCCGGCGTGGAGAGCGTCGCCGGTGTCATGGGCCTGCCCATGGGAAATTACGGCTCCAATGGACACTATGGTGTGCGCGGACACGCCATGTCGCAAACTTCCGACCAGGCGGATTTCAGCCTCGCCAGTCCCGGCTATTACTCCACCATGGGCATTCCTCTGCTGCGCGGCCGTGGCTTCGTCAGCAGCGACAACCACGACTCGCCGCAGGTCGCCATCATCAGCCAGTCGCTGGCCCGCCAGAGCTTCGGCAACGGCGATCCCATCGGCCAACTCATCGAGTGTGGCCTCGACTCGGATCACATCTGGATGACTATTGTCGGCGTGGTTGCCGATGTTCGCCAAGCCTCGCCCGGCGCCACGCCCGGGCCCACGCTCTACATGCCTCTGGCGCAGCATCCGTTCTACGCCAACCAGATTCACATCGTGCTGCGCACCGGAGTCGCGCCTGCCGCGCTGATTCCCACCGTGCGGGCGCGCATTCATGGGGTCAATAGAGGCATCGCCACCCGCTACACCACGATGGACGCGATGATTGGCGAATCCGTCGCCGCCCAACGCTTCCGTACGGTTCTGCTGGCTGCTTTCGCCGGCTTGGGTCTGCTGCTGGCCATGCTTGGCGTGTACGGCGTAACCGCCTACACCGTGGCCCAACGCACCTTCGAGATCGGCATCCGCGTGGCCTTCGGCGCCGACCGCCAGCGCATCCTGGGGATGATCCTGGGACATGCCTGCCGCCTGGCCGCCGCCGGACTGCTGATCGGGGTGCTGCTTAGCCTGGCGGCCACTCGCCTGCTCGCCAGCATGCTGTTCGGCGTGAAGCCGGCCGACCCGCTGACTCTGCTGTGCGGATGCGCGCTGATCCTTGCGACCGCCGCCTTGGCGGCCTGGATGCCGGCGCGGCGCGCTGCCGCCGTCGAGCCCATGCGCGCTCTGCGTCAGGAGTAGCACCGGATTTGAAAGGGCACGGCTTCAGCGCTGCCGCCTTGAAAGGGCACGGCTTCAGCCGTGCCGGACGGATGCCCGTAGAGCCGGCTTCAGCCGCGGAGGGCCATTCGTGGTCGGGCCTCGCGCCGTCGCAAAGTTGAAGGGAAAGCGCGTGCTTGCAGCGCCCTCAGCTCAGGGGCTTCACCAAGACTCTTCCGCAGTCTGAGAAGTGGCGCTCCTACATAAAATGCACTTAACCCGCGCCAACGTGATCTGGCTCACATTCGCATGTGAGCCCTGCCATCGGCGCCCACGATCGCCCCAAGTACGCTATCCTATGGGAAGGAGACATCCATGTTGGACAATCTGTTTCAACCCATGCACTTGGTGGTGATTCTGTTTATTGCGCTGCTGGTGTTTGGTCCTAAAAAGCTGCCCGAGCTTGGCAAGTCCCTGGGCGAGGGCATTCGCGGCTTCAAAGAGTCAATGAACGGCAACCCCGACGCCGCCAAGCCCGACGAGCAGAAGAAGCCCTAGCTGCGGCCCGTCGCGCCCGCCGGTTCCCTGCGCCGCGCGCTCGCCCGTCTCTGCTGGTGACCGATGCCCGATATCCTCTTCATTCTTCTGCTGGCGCTGGTGATCTTCGGTCCCAAGAAGCTTCCCGAAGTCATGCGCACCGTGGCCAAATACCTGGCCCAGTTCCGCATGATGAGCGAAGACGTGAAGCGCCAGATCAACAACGAGATCATGAAGATTGATTTGGAAGAGCGGCAGAAGAAAATTGCCCCGCCTCAGGCGCAGCCCGCCCAAGCGGCGCAGCCCTCCCAATTGGAAGCTGCGCCCGCTCCCGCACCCACAGAAAGCCGCAGCCTCCCACCCAGCCCCGTGGCATAGACGGCCTATTCCCGCCGCCGTCCGCGCTCGGAAAAATGTCGCAAGGTTTGAACAATGTCGGACGCCGGCGCCTGCAGGCTCAGCACCGCGTCCGCCATTTCGGCTTGGCTGATGCTGCCTTCATACGTCATGATGACGCACGCCTGCGGATTTGCCCGCTTCATCATCGCTGCCACATCGTTGCGGTCGCTCTTGTCCAGCAGGTATCCCAGGATGACGGCATCGTGCCGGCCGCTGCGCGCCAGTTTCTCGGCGGAGCGCCTGGTGCTGACCGTGTCCACTACAAATCCCGATTTCGCCAGCGCCGTCTCTTGTGCGTGCAGTCGTGCCCGGTCGTGCCCATACAACAATATCCTGCGCACTACGTCGCCCCTCACGGCTCAAAAGTTGCATCTTATCCGGGGGTTTACGATTCGCGTGATGCCGTCGCGCCACGGCACTTCTTTTGCTGGGCTTTGACGCGTCCCGCCCGGCGAAGGTTTGCTCCTTCCCGTCGGCTGCCGACATTATTCAGCCAGTTTGCGATATGCTGGTCGCCAGCTTTTGGGGGAGGAACTATGCGATTCACCGCTCTTGCCGTTCTCGTGCTCGGATTTGCTGCGCTGGCCTCGGCGCAAGCCACCACCGCTTCGGCTCCCGGCAGCCCCGTCGTCAGCACCGTTCGCTCCCTGGAGGAGCGCCAGTCGAAGAACCTGATCGCCGCGGCTCAGGAAATGCCTGCGGACAAATATAGCTATCACCCTACGGCCGACCAGATCAGCTTCGCCCACCTGATCATGCACATCGCCGAGTCGAATAACGGCCTGTGCGCGCGCATCGCCGGCGAGAAGCCCAGCGAAGCCAAGCTGAGCGAGACCGATTCCAAGCAAGTGCTGACCAAAGCGTTGCAGCAGTCGTTCGACTATTGCCAGCAGGTGCTGGCCAAGGCGGATGACTCGATCCTGGCGCAGCCGGTGACTTTATTCGGAGGACGTACCGGCACCAAAGCCGCCGCGCTGATCTACCTGGCCGCCGACTGGGCCGATCACTACGGCGCCGCCGCCATGTACCTTCGCCTGAACGGCATGCTGCCGCCCACGGCGAAGAAAGAGCACTAGGGGAAGTTTCCGACGCGACTGCACATCTTTGCCGCTTTGAAAGGGCACGGCTTCGCTGACACAGCCTCTGTCCGACGCCAGCATGACCGCGCCGACAACCGCGCCTTCGTCCCGGCGTGATCGTCGCAGACCCGAGACATCCTCGTCGCAGACGCCCGACGTGATCGTCGCAGCCGCCCGACATGATCTTCGCAGACGCGAGGCGGGCTCGTCGCAGACGCGAGGCATGCACCCGCGAAGCTGCTCGGGTCGCGCCGATGTGAGCGCCGGAAGCGCGACTCAATGTGTGCATCCGCGCCGATCTCGACTTCGCGCGAATGTGAGCGCCGGAGGCGCGACTTAGTCTAGCCCAGCGTTAGCGCCTTCTTTTGGCGCGGAACGCTGGGTAACGGCCGCCACAAATATTCGAGTCCCTTTAGGGACGGCACACGCGGCGCTCAGAAATTCGGCCGGTCCAACGGCGGCGCTGACGCCAGAAAATCCTGTCGCACCCGCTGCACGTAGCTCGCAATCAGCTCTTCCACCCGCTTGCCATCGGGCGAGCGCACGATCAATCCCACGTGATGCAACTTCTTCATCCGCCACACCACCTCGGGATCGTTGTACGCCGAGGTGTCGGGATACTCCTGCCGCGCCAGCGAAACCAGTAATCCGCCAAACTCCTTGCGCGGCGCGGGCGGCGCGTAATCTTTCTTGCCGCCGGCAATCTCGATCTTCGCCCACTCCGCCCACAGATTGATGCCGGTCGCCGCCTCCACCAGGTCGGCGATATGCGCGCCGCCCACGCGCGCCGAAGTCTCCAGGAAATACAGCTTGCCGTCGCGCCCGCGAATGAATTCGCTGTGCGAGACTCCGCGCACCAGCCCGAACGCCTTCAGCACCTCGCGGTTCAGCTCGCGAATCGGACGATCTTCCTCCGAATCCATCGCCAGCGTGCGCGTAGTGAAAACGTCGCCCTCTTGCGACACGTCCATCGGCGGCCGCCCGTAACGGCTGGCGATGGCGAAGCGCACCTCGCGCTCGTAAATGATGGTGTCCACGTGATAAATATCGCCGGGCACGTACTGCTCCAGCAGGTAATAGGACTGCTGATCGCCCAGCCGTTCCAGCGCCGTCCAGAATTCCTCTGGCGAATTGATTTTCTTGATTCCCATGGAACCCGCCATGGACCTGGGTTTCAGCACCCACGGCGCGGGAACGCGTTCCATGAATTCCCGCAGCCGCCCGTGATGCAGCACGTGGAGGAACTCCGGCACCGGCAGGCCTTCGTCGCGCGCCTTGGTGCGCATAGCCAACTTGTCGCGGAAGTAACGGGCGGTGCTGTCGCCCATGCCGGGCACGCGCAGATGCTCGCGCAGCGCCGCCGCCGTCTCCACGTCGAAATCGTCCAGCGGCACGATGCGGTCCACGTGCTCGGTGCGCGCCATGTAACTGACGCCCAGCAGCGCGTCTTCCAGCTTCCACTGCTTCTGCACGTCGGGCATGTAATAGATTTCGTCGATGCTCTCGCGCGGCCAATCGGCATCGGCCAGGCTGTGCGAGGTCAGCAGCAGCACGCGGCAGCCCTGCCGCCGGCATTCGCGGATGAAGTCCAGGCCCTTGTAGTAGCTGGCCAGGCAAAGCACCGTAATCGAACGCTGCGAAGAATGCGCATTCACGGAAGAGGACGCCATCGACCGCCTCGCTGAAAAGTTGGACCGGCACCGCGCGCCTCGCGGCGCAAACGATAGCAGCCATACTCATCTCAGATGCGGCGGCTGTCAACCTCGACAAGTGCAGGCGTTCAGAAGGGGCGCGGCTTCAGGGATTGCGGAGAATTATGGGTTCGCACGACTTGTGTCAGGGCAACGACTTGTGTCAGCGCACGACTTCAGTCGTGCCGATAAGCCCCCCCTTTATTCTCTCTCCGGAGCCGGCTTTAGCCGGCGGCAGAATCCCGTGCTGTCGCGGCAGGTTGGACGCAATCCGATGCACTTCACCCCGTATGCTGCTGGCGCTGCTCCTGCGCCGCAATCGGACGCACCAGGTCAACCGCGACGAACAGCAACAGCACGCCCGCCGGAAAAAGCATCGCCCGCAATTCCCAGCGTTGTTTGCTAAGCGCGCCAGCGGCCGCGCCCAGGACGTAGCAGATCCATACCGCCGCGAAGAACGCCGTGTCGTACACGTCATCCTGCTGCGGCGCGCGTCGCACAATGTCGGCGAGGCGCGAGGTCTTGGCCTCATCGTAGAACCAGAACAGCGTCCGAGTGAACGCTTCTGAGAACCGCGTCAGGGTGCCGGTGACAAACGTCGTGTACACCGTCAGCGCCCCAATATGCGTGAGCGTCGCCGTCTGCATGCCCATGGCGAAGGCCAGCAAGGCCACCAGCGCAAAGTAGACGGGGGCATGCTGGTCCACGATCTGCCCCAGATGCATGACCGGCGTGGCGCGTGCGAACAGTAGCAGCAGAAAGGCCTCGATCGCCAGGGTGAGCGACGCGATGCGCCGCACGCCGCTACGCCCAGCGACTTCCAACAGAATGCGCGTGAGGACGAGTCCCACAACGTAGGACATGATCGCACAGGCCGGCCGCGCCAACTGCATCAGCTCGAGCTTTCCCAGGTACATGCCAACGTGAATGCTGTTGCCGCTCATGTTGGCGGTGAACACCTGAAACAGCGCGATGTAGCCGACGGCATCCACGAAGCCGCCGACAGCGGTCAGCGAGAGCGCAATCAGGCTCTTGCCACGAGTCCCGAGTTCGGAAGGTGGATTCACATCTTTGCCAGCGCCAGCTTGGCGGCATTGTAGCCGCACATACCGTGCACGCCTCCGCCCGGCGGCGTTGAGGACGAGCACAGGTACAGGCCGCGCACCGGCGTCGCATATTGCCGCCAGGTGGGGCGCAAGAAGAATTGCGACATATTCATGGCGCCGCCGCCCACATCGCCGCCCACCAGGTTGGCGTCCATGCTCTCCAGGCGCGCCGGACTCAGGATATTGCGCGCCAACACGCAGTCGCGGAAGCCGGGCGCGAAGCGCTCGATCTGCGCCTCCACTCGCTCCAGCATGTCGAAGTCTGAGCCATTGGGCACGTGACAATACGCCCAGGCGATGTGCTTGCCCTCGGGCGCGCGCGACGGATCGAACAGCGTCGGTTGCGCCAGCAGCACAAACGGCTTCTCGGCGTGGCGGCCGTGCCGCATGGCATCTTCGGATAGCGCAATTTCTTCGATCATCCCGCCCAAATGCACCGTTCCGGCTCGCAGGCACTCTTTCGCTGTCCACGGAATCGGCTGCGATAGCGCGTAGTCCACCTTAAAGACGCCCGGCCCGTATTGATAGCGCTCCATCTTCTGCCGGAAGCTGCCGCTGAGTCGATCGCCGGCCAGCTTCACCAACTGCCGCGGCGTGATGTCACACAATGTCAGACTCGACAGCGGAAGCGCCGCCAGGCTCTCCACCCGCGAATTGAGCGTGACTTTGCCGCCCAGCGACTGCAATTGCCCAATCAGAGCAGTGGTAATGGCCTGGGCGCCGCCACGCGGAATTGGCCATCCCACAGCGTGGGACACCGAGGCCAGCATGACTCCCGCAGCAGCGCTGAATGGCTCATCCAGCGATAGCACGGAATGAGCCGCGATGCCAGCGAACAGCGCCTTGGTCCGCGGCTGGCGAAACCAGATATTGGCCAGCGACGTCGCCGAAGGAAATGACATCAGCCCGAAACGCGCCATCAGCAGGGGATGTGGCGTAAGCAGATGGATGGGCCTGAGAAGCTCCGGCGCCAGTTGGTTCCAGTGCGCGACGAATGGCGCCACCATGCGTCGCCATGCCCGCCCATCCTCGCCCAGTTCCGCAACCTGGGCGTCCAGATCGCGTTCCAGCATCACCGCCGTGCCATCGTCCAGAGGATGCGCCATCGGCGCCGGCGGATGAATCCACTCCAGGCCGTAGTCCGCCAACGGCAGCGATGCGAAGAACGGCGAAGCCGCAGCCATGGGATGCACCGCCGAACCGAAATCATGCTGGAATCCCGGCAACGTTAGCGGCATGGTGCGCGCGCCGCCGCCGGGCAGCGCCTCGGCCTCGAACACCTCGACCTCGAGGCCGGCCTGCGCCAGCGCAATCGCCGCCGCCAGCCCATTGGGACCTGCGCCAATTACCACCGCTCGTTGTCCGCTCACAGGCATGACCGTCTAGTCTAGTCGCACACGCGCGCGCCGAGTAGCGCTCCCAACGGCATTCCCATCCTCGTATCTTAGTGCTGCCTTGTAAGTGCTGTCTTGTAAATGCTGCCTTGTATCAGGGCACGACTTCAGTCGTGCCGAAAAGCTCTTATTGCCATTCCGAGCCGGCTTCAGCCGGCGCCACTCCGTCGCTTCCGACTTTTTCACCAGCCTCTCAGTAGTTCACCGGATATTCGTTGATCCAGTGGAAGCCGCGGGTGGTGAGCAGGAAGTGCGAGCTGCCTTCGCGGCGCAAGCGTATCTGCACCTGGTGGCCGGCGCTATCGCCGTGCAGGTGAGCACGTCGGGAAAAGGCTGGTCGTAGCGAACTCCGTGGGCCCGATGGACATGGTCGCTGGCGCGGAATTCGAGTTGCAGGGGATAATACGGCGGCTCGCTGTCCATGAGTTGCACCGCGGCATATCGCGTTGCTGTCGATGACCAGACGCTGCCATCGCACTTTGTCGGTGAGCAGCGGCGGATGCACCTGCCCATCCTGCGCGAACTCCTCCACCGACCAGATGCCGCGCAGCGAGATCGCTTTCTCCCGGTTGGCGCGCATGACGACGTGCTGCGTGCAGATTCAAGTAAAAGCCAACCAGCAGCAGGCTGACGGTGATCTGCGCGATCACGGCCACGCGATTCCAGCGCGGTTTGCCGAACAGCGGCCGTGGCTTCGGGCGGTCAACCCGGCGATTGAATACGAATAAATCGGCCAGCCGCTTCAGATCCGGCAACAGCAGCAGAGCGCAGATGGCCACGAGGTGCACCGACATCAGCTTGACGGTGACGTCATAGCCCAAGTTCAGCGCCAACACGTTGCCCATGACGGCCATGGAAATCAGCGCTCCCAGCAACGCCGTCTGAGGAATGATCAGCAGCGTGCCGCCCAGCACTTCACCCACGCCGCCGAAAAAGCCGTATAGCGGCGAGATGCCGATGCAGTTCCACAACAGCCCCATGGGCGACATGTCGCCGTAGTTCTCCACCAGCGCGGCCAGCATGGGCGGCGGGAACTGGCGCGGCACCAGTTTCGTGGCGCCGTAATGAATAATGATGGCGCCCACGGAAAATCGTAGATACAGACGGAACCAGTTGTTCAGCCGCTCGTAGTTTGGCCGTTTGTGGTCAGCACCGACCATACCACCGTGGCCACTGCCGCGACGACGAGGTAGCACAGCACTACCACGTAGTGATAGTGGTGTCCGTGCTCGCCGCGGGCATGGCGATGTCCGCCGGGAGATTGGGAGCGACGCCCAGCAGGTGCCGTCCTACCCATCCCGCGACCATCTGCCACAGCGAAACATATTTGCGAACACTTGCGGAATCGGCGGCATCGCCAGGAAATGGATGGGCGCGTACAGCGTGTACAGCACCAGGTACACGAAGACGAAGCGGAAGGCCACACGGGTGCTGAGCTTCCACTGCGGCGCCCCACCACGCTCTGCGCCGTGTCTTCGCTCATCGTGCTGTGCTTCAGCTTCCACTCGTTCCTCGTTAACGACTGAGGGGCACTTCGGTGATCCAGTGAAAGCCGCGATTCAGCAGCAGAAACTGCGACTGATCGCTGCGATGCAATTTCATCGCGACCATGCGGCCATCCAGTTGGCCCTGCAACGTTAACTCGTCCGCCGCCGGTCTCGTGTAGAGAAAGTCCGCCTGCCAGGCCTCGCCCGGCCTCTTCAGCGTCAGCATTTGGCTTCCGCGATCAATTTCCGCGGTGAACGCATGTTGCGCATCCCGCATGGACTGCACCATCGCGCGCCGGGCGCATCCACGATCAGCCGATGCCAGCGGAAAGTATCAGTCAGCAGTGGCGGCAATACCTCGCCATCGGCGGTGAACTCTTCCACCGTCCACATGCCGTACAGCGGCGTGGAGTGCCGGAAGGCAACGATATCGCCAGCGTCGCGATGGCGGTGATAGAGATCCGGCAGTCAACAATCCCAGACCGAAGATCAACTGCAACGCCAGCGCGAACTGGTTCTGCGACCGGCGCCGAAACAGCGCAGCGCGGCTGCCGCGGCTGAGCTTCGCGCTCCAGCACAAACACATCCGCCAGCCGCCGCAAATCCGGCAACAGCAGTGCACCGCCATCAGCACCAGATTGATGGTGAAAATTTTCACCGGCACGTCGTAGCCCAGATTCAGCATCAGAACGTTGGTCATGGCCGCGGCGGTGACCAATGCGCCCAGCAAGCGTCAATTGCGGAATGACCAGCAGCACGCCGCCCAGCACTTCCACGCGCCGGCGAAGAAACTATAGATCGGCGACGCGCCCATCAACGTCCACAGCATGTGCATGGGCGAGGAGTCGCCGGCGTGCTCGAGCAGCGTGGAAAGGTTGGGCTCCGGCATTAGCGCCGCGAACAGCTTGGCCGCCCCGTAGGAAATCATGATGGCCGCCAGCACCATGCGCAGATAGAGCCGGAACCACTCGTTCAGCCGCTGGTAATTCCGACGCCGGCGGTCGAGCACTGACCACACTGCGGTGACCAGCGCCGCCGTCACCAGGCAGCACAGCAACTGCACATAGTTGGCGGTGGTGTCCCTGCTGCCAACGCTGTTATTCAGCAGTAATGAGCTGAACGTCAGCACGCGTGGCCTCACGAGCGGTTAGAAAACTGTTCACGCGCGTCAGGGCGAAGCGGACAAGTGCGCATGACGCGGTAAGCAGGATCCAGCGCTGCGTTTCGAACCGATGCGGCGCCTTCCTGGCGCGGCCTCGGACTCAGCGAGCCGGTCTGCGTTCGATTGTCTTTAGTGGCAGCAAAATTGTTCCGGGTAAGCCCCTTGTACGGTGGAATGCGCCTAAGCATTTTCGCTTTCCAGGGGCCTTAGCGCAACCTGGTTTGCCGGCATCGCGAAGGCTCACATGTGCGGCGGCAACGGTTGCGGCATCTCCACCACCGCGGGCGTGCCGTCGGGATTCAGTTGCAGCACCGGAGCGTAAAGCCCCAGCAATTGCCGCCGCCACCACAGGCCGGTGGCGCGCTTCTCCGCCATCGAGGTGAACCAGTATTGCCACAACACCGCCCGCACCTGCTTGGGCGGCGCCTGCGGAAACGGATTGCCGGCAAATAAATTCAGCACATCGGGCGCGCCGGTCAGCAGGCGCTCTTCGGTGCTGGGCACAATGTTGCTCTCGCGCCACGTCGCCAGCGAGCAGAACCACAGGTTCCAGTCGAAGCGCGGCTGATACGGCGCGTACAGGCCGGGCGCCTTGTCCAGCGCCTGCGGCTTGTAGCGGAAGGGATAGGGGGTCCAGTTCTGCCCGTCGTTCGAGCCCTGGAACTCAATCTCATAGCGGCCGCGCGTCATGGTCGCGAACAGTCCGTAGCGATTGGCGATACGGAACGGTTCCAGTGCCGCAATCGGCGACTGCGGAAATGGCGCGTTGGGAAACAGTATCCAAATCATCCCCACCGTGGTGCAGTAGAAAATCCATAGCAGCATCACGCTGGTCAGCGCCAGGCCGAAAGCCGCGCGTGGGCGTGGCCGAATGACGGAATGACGCAGCCGCCGCTGTCGGTGCATCGGTCGCAATTTCGGTCGTGGCTACCGGCTGGCTCAAACGCGCGCCCAGCCAGGCTTTCCAGCGAACCGGCGAAACCCGCAGCAGGAACTGATCATCCAGCAGCAGAAATCCCAGACACAGCACCAGGTAATTCAGGAAGGTGTAATTCGCGGTCAGGATCACCGGAATCTGCCACGCGGTCACGATGCAGAAGCAGACGATGCGCCAGCGCCGCGGGAAGAACCACAGGAACACCAGCCCCAGTTCCATCACCAGGGTTGCGCCGGTGGCGAAGGCGTGGAAGCCGTGCGGCAGATGTTGCACGTACCAGCCAATCCACGTGGGCAGCGGGCCGTTCTGGTAGTACTGGTCCATGGCGGTGAAGTTGCGCCACTGCGGATCGCCGCTGGCCAGCTTCACCACGCCCGACTCGAAGTAGATGCGGAACCACTCCCATTGCAGCAGGAACATGCTGAAGCGCGACGGCGGATGCTCGCGCCCCAGCCCAGGCCAGAATCCCGGCGGCGCAAAGAACAGGCAGATGAAGCCTGCCTCCAGCAGCATGCCGTCGGACTGATAGCTGGAGAATTCGCTGGCCGCCGCAACGAACGCCAGGAAGCACACGAAGCACACCGCCAGCGTGCCCCGCGGCCACACATTGGCCACCAGCAGCAGCGATGCCAGCAGGCCGATCCAGCAGACCGCCATCAGCATGTGGTTGGTCTGGGAAATCCAGAACAGGCTGGGCGCGAACCAGAAGCGCGCGGGGCCGAACTGCGCGGCCACCGCCTGCAGATAGTCGGCGGCGGGTAGCACGCCGTCGGGACCGATGAGTCCGCGAATCTGGAACAGCAGCGAGAAGAAGGCGGAGAAGTAGATCAGGCCCAGGCAGCGCAGAAAAATCCAGCGCGGCAGCAGGCGATTCCGCGGGCCCGACCTCCGAATCGAACAGCCAGCGAATGATGGCGCCAGGCGACTTCTCCATGGCGGGCATTATAGTGCGCGGGCGCGGTGGGGATTAAACACAGAGACACAGAGGCCGGTTTAACCACGGAGATCACGGAGCGCACGGGGGAAAGTCGGGCGGAATAGGGCAATGCCAGGACCCGGCGCCGCGCGAACCGGGGCTTGGCGCCACACCAACCTGGGTGCCCCGTTCTAGCCCGGGTTTGGCTAGGGCGGGGCCTTTGAAGTTCCACTCTATAGCTTGGTCCAGGTTGCGCCGGCGTCGGTGGTGCGCCAGCGGCCGCCGTCTTCGGTGCCGACCACGCCGTGCTGGGCGTCGTCGAACTGAATGGAGATGACCGTGGCCTTCGGCCCCAGGCCGGCAACTTCCACCTTCTTGAAGTGCTGCCCGCCATCGGTGGAATGGAACAGCGCGCCGCCATCGCCGCCCGCCCACACATCTTTGCGGCTGAGCACTGCGACCACATGGAACGTGGTTGGCTGGTCGGCCAGCATTCTGCGCCACACGCCGCTCACGATGGAAACTTCCAGGTGGCCTTCGCGGCTGATGCGCCAATCAATCTCCGGCGGCGTCAGTTGCGCCGATTCCAGGTTGCCCTCCGCGTTGCGATCCGCGGCCACCTTCATCGAGTTGTTGCTCTTAGCCATCGCGTTGCGATTCAGCATGGTACCGGCAGCGCCGCGCGAACCGCCAGTCGCACCTGCGGGCTTTGCATTTGGCGCCGGCGCACTAGTTGCCGCTGGCGGCGCAGCGCTCAGCGAAGCGCTCTGCTTCGGCGAAGCCGGCGGAGAACTCGGGAGCTGCACGGCGTTCGGCGCTACCGCCGCGCTGGACACGGTGTTCGAGCCCGGCGGCGCCGGCGCTGCCATCTGTATCTCGGCCCCCGGTTCGCGATAGGCGAGCGCCAGATTCTCGTTCTTGCCGCCGTTCTGCCCCGCCTGCTTGCGATATTCCTCCAGCTTCTTCTGCTTTTCGGCGACCAGCGCCTGCCGCTGTTCGGCAGTAAGGGCGGTTGCGCCCGGCGCGGCCTCCATCGCCTTGATCGCCTCGGGCGGTACAGCCTGCGGCGCCGGAGCGGCTTTGCCGGTCATGCGCGCATATTCGTCAGCGCCGGCTTTGTTGTTGGCAATTTGATACGCAATGTTCTCGCGGACCTCCGCCACGTGGCTGCGATCGTGGATGATGAACGCCGCGGCAATCACCAGCGCGGCGAACAACGGCGCGGCCCACGTCAGCTTTCGCCACCAGCGCGGCAGCGGCGTGCGATCCACGCCCGGCTTCATGGTCAATCCCGCTGACGCCATCGGGGCCGACGCCTGTGGAGGAGAAGCGGCCATTGGCGCCCGCGCCATCACGACATCTCCCGCCGCGGGCCGCAACCAAGGCCGCCACGCCGCATCGCGCTCCGGATGCCGCACCACCTCATCTTCTTCCACCGCCTGCGCCGCCAGAAACACGGTCTCGCGACACTCGCCGCACTGCGCCAGGTGTCCGCTCACCGCATCCGCCTCGCGCGCCGGCAGCGACTGCTCGGCAAACGCCACCAGCAGGTCGGCGGAAGGATGCGCGCTTCCGGGCGGACGCCCCAGCGCATCGAACACCGGTTTGGGAAGCTTCCGGTTCATCCCTGCTGCTCGCCCCTCTCTGGATAGAACGTTTCGCCCTGCCGCTCTTGCCGCAAAGTTTCGCGCACTTTCAGCCGCAAGTCGCGCACATCCACGTCCTCCATGCGCCTCGTCGGCCTGGCGCGCCGACATGCCTTCGTTGAGCAACCGCTTGCGGATGCGCTTGCGGAGCGCGGCGGTTACGCGGTCCAGCTTGCGGCTGATGGTGGATTCGTGCACGCCCAGCACTTTGCCAATGTCGGCCAGGGTGCGCTCATCCAGAAAATACGCCGCCAGCAGAAAGCGCTCTTCCCCGCTCATCTCCGCCAGCTCCGCCGCCGTAGCCCGCTCCACTCGCGGATCGGCCGCCGCGTTCTCTTCGCGTGTGCGCCTCGAACTGCTTGCCCGCGTCCAGCTCGGCATCCAGGCTGGTCTCGCGCCGGGTGCGGCGATAGCGATTCACATACTCCTGCGCCACCACCATGCGCAGCCAGCCTTGCAGCGAGCCGCGTCCCGTGTAATACGAAAGCTTGCAGGCGCGCTGCTGTCCGCGGTCATCCACGCCATAGAGCTCGGCATAGAGCGAGTCCGCCAGCGCTCGCGCCGCGCTCTCCTCGCCGGCAATCTTGTAGGCCGCGCCGTACAGTGTCGCGCGGTATCGCACCATGAACGCTTCCCAGGCGTGGTTGTCGCCGGCGGCGCAAGCACGCGCCAGCACCAACTCTTCCAGGCGCAGCGATTCCAGAAATGCGCGCGCGGCCGACGCTGTCGCGCTCTCATCCCACCGCGTCGCGATCTCGGCCAGCAACTGCTCCAGCGCCGCCGCCGGCATCCCGAAGCCGGGAGCGCCGCTGGCCGCGTAGTGCTCGGCGGTGAACGCCCGGACGGCCGCCGGTATCGGCATGTCGAGCCGGCCGGGTGCGGGGATGGAGGCCATTTCAGCCAATCGTATCAATTCGCCTGCAAGAAAAATACCGCGCGGCGTTCCTTTCTCTGAGACGCCCCAGGGCGTCCGGAGGTCACCCATGAATTGCCTGATTCTGGCACAGTTTGCCGCCCTTCTGCTGGCGGGCACGGTTTTCGCCGGAGATACTGCCGCCAAACCCGAGTTGCACGTGCTCGCCCCGGTCACCCGCGGCAACCTCACGCTCTTCCCCGTGGTTGGCGGCAGCGGCGCCGACGCCTCGCATCTGCTCACCCTCGATGAAGGCCTGCGCGCCGGCACCGTCGTGGTCACCGAAGCCGGCTCGGTGCAGGGCCTGATACGCGGAGGAGCCCATCCACAGCGAGGTTCGGCGGAAGTGAATCGCCTGATCCTGCTCAACAATTCTGATCGGCCGCTGCTGCTGTTGGCCGGCGAAGTGGTGACCGGCGGCAAGCAGGACCGCGTCATCGGCGCCGATCGCATCGTCCCCGCGCACTCCGGCCCGATTGACCTGTCGGTCTTCTGCGTCGAGCCCGGCCGCTGGGTGGAATCGTCGGCGCAGTTCTCCAGCATGAAGTCGCAGATGGCGCAGCCCAGCGTGCGCATGCCCGCCATGGCCGAGCGCAATCAGCAGCAGGTGTGGGACAGGGTGGCCTCAGCTTCCAGCGGCATGCGCGCAGCGGTGCCGCAGGCGGCTCCCGCCGTGGCCGGCACCACCTCCTACGCTAAGGTCATGCAGAATCCGGAGGTCGAGAAGACGGTGGCCGCGCGTGCTGCCGACTATGACGGCCTGCTGCACGAACTGCGCAAAGTGAACGCTCGCGGCGTGGTGGTGGCCATCAACGGCAGAATCGTGTGGGCCGACGTTTTCGCCAACACCGACTTGCTGGAGAAGTATTGGCAGAAGCTGATCCGCTCCTATGCCGCCGAATCCATCGTGCGTGTGGAAAACCACGAGGCCGCCACGCAGCAGGCAGCGCAGGCATTCCTCGACCAGCAAGGCGGCACCCGCGAAGTCAGCGAGACTGAGCCCGATCTGTTCCGCCGCACCGAAATTACCGGCAACGGCTACAAGGTGTTCAAGCTGACCGCGCTCACCCCGAAGGGCGACTACATGGTGCACTTCGCCAAGATGTCGTATGAGGGCCGCGAAGGCCGGGTCGAGCCCATCGGGATGCGCAGGTACTGAAGCAGTGGATAGTGGATAGTTGTCCGTTGTCCGTTGTCCGTTGTCCGTTGTCCGTTGTCAGTTGTCTTTGGTCGGTCGTCGGTGGATTGTGAATCGTTGATCGTGGATCGCGGATTCTCAACACCTGGGGTGCCCCGTTCTGGCCTTCCGTTGGCCAGGGCGGGGCATTTCCACACAACGTACAAAGGCCCCGCCCTAGCCAAAAGACGGCTAGAACGGGGCACCCATGTTTAAGGATTCAGTTCAAACCATCCATCATCACAATTCACGAACCACGATCCACAAACCAGGAATGGCGTTAACTATCCACTATCCACTAACCACTATCCACTGCTTTACTTCACCTCAAAGTCCACCGATCGCAGCGTCGAATTATTCCCGGCGGTATCCATCGCCTTCACGTCCAGGCGATACGTCCCCGGCTCCAGATTGTTGATCGGCAACCGCAGGCCCACAGGAATCACCGGCGTGCCCGGGCGCGCATCGGCGGTGATGTCTCCGCCCGCCTGCATCGCCTGCTTGCCGGTCTTCACTTCGGTGATGGTGATGGACAAGCCCACCTTGGGCGGCTTGCCGGTATTCAGCAGCGGATCGTACACCTCGACATAGAAGCCGGCATTGTCGGTCTTGCTGAAGTCGGCGCCGCCGGAAGGAATAAACTGCACATCCTTGCTGACCAGCGGAATGCGGTCCTCGAGCAGCGCCGCGTCCTGGGTGGTCGCCATCTGCGACGCCTTGTGGAAGTCGCGGCTCAACGCCACCGCGCTCACGCCGAACTTGCTGGCATCGTAGCTGTCCACCACCAGCGGCATCTGCAGCTTGCCAAAGCTATCGCCGCCGGAGCTGAACGCCAGCTTCAAATCGTAAGAGCCCGAGGCCACGTCGAATTGGTTCTCGTAGTGGAAGGGCCGCTTGTTCAGTTCCTCGACATCTTTCTTGTCCTCGAGATCAATATTTACTGCATCACTGAAGCGCGCGCTCACGGTGCCATCCTGCTTGTAGGCGATGCCCAGGATGTTCAGGGTGGCGTGATACTTGCCCTTCACCTTCTCAAACTTAAAGGCCGAGCCGGGCAGGTCCATCGCCAGGTTCACCCGCGCGGTGTTGTTGGTGACGAAGAAGTACGGCGCGCGCATGCTGGCTTCCACGTTGCCCGCCTGCGAGCTTTTCACCCGCTCTTCCAGCGCCTTGCCTTCCGTCTTGCCCGCCAGCAGGTCGGTGGACTTCACGTTGCAATAGCCGCTGCGCGAGCGCACCACCGCTCCCGAGTGCTCCACCTTCACCTTCAACTGGTGGCAGCTTCCTTCCTCGGTCTGCGGCGGCGTGTAGCCCAGCACGTAATACTGCGTCTGCTCCTTGGCGATCTTCTGCATGCCCGCCAGCAGGTCGTTGGAGTTGGCAATCATGAAGCCGCCGGTACCGTTGGCCAACTGGAACATGACTTCCTGATTGGTGAAGGCCAGCGCCGAAGAATCCGGCACCAGCAGGTGCGGCTGGATATTGGGGTTGTACCCGGGGTAATAGCCGGGGGCCGAAGTGCTGGTGCGGGTGCCACTGCCGCCGCCACCGCGATTCCCGCTGCCGCTGCCGCCGCGATTGCCGGAGCCGCTGCCGCCGCTGCCGGTGCCGCCCGTGCCGGTGCCACGCGAGCCTCCTCCGCCGCCAACTCCACCACCGCCGGTGCCACCTCCACCACGGCCGCCGGTGCCGCCGCCGCGCTGGACATACACCAGCCGCGCGGTATCGTCATCGCCATCCAGCACCGCGGTGATCAGCCGCCCGTTGGCATCTTGGCGCAACACCGCCGGAGCGAGGCCCGATTGGTAGTCCCACATTGTGGGAGTTTCAGTCTCTGCCATGCCCCCGCTCACCGGCGTAATCAGCCCGCGCACGTCAATGGGATAAATCGCCACGTTGGCCTTGTTGCAGGTATCCAGCACCGCCGGCATCTCTTCCTGCCGCTCCGGCGTCATGGGAAAGCCGGCGGTGATCAGCACCAGGCTCTTGCGTCCGGGAACACCCGCCATATTCTTGGCCACGCTGCGGATGGCCAGCAGCAGCGTGTGCGCCGCGTAATCGCCTTCCACCCGGCTCAGCGAGGGATCGCCCGTCGAGGTGGTCGACAGCGAAGGATCGTCATGCGAGAACTGTGGGGTCCCGGCGATGGAGAACTGCATCGTCTTGACTGCCTTCTTCAGCACCTCGGCGTCGTCGGTAAAGTTCACCGCCACGTGCACCGTGCCGGTGTATTCCACCAGCGCGATGTAGCGATCGGGACCGGCATTGGCCTCGATGAACTTGCTGGCCGCATCGCGCGCCCGTCCCTGGTCGGTCAGATTCATGGTGGAGTTGTCAAAGAACAGCACCAGGTAATGGCGGCGGTTGACATTCGGCGCCGCCGTGCCCGCTTCCAGCGAGAAGCTCTTGATGGTCTGCTCTTTGTCGTCCTCCCACACCTTGAAATCTTTCTCGGTGAGGTTGTCGAGGTAGTTGCCCTTCTTGTCGGTGACCACGGTATCCACCAGCACCAGGCGGGTTTCGGTCTTGATGACCGGCGTGGAGTTCTGGCCGTTCTGGGTGACTTCGTTCTGCGCACTGGCCGCCGGTTTCGCCGGCTCCTGCGCTGAAGCCGCCGTCGGCGACGCCATGCGCGCGATTGGCCACGCGCTCAGCACCAGCACCAATGCTGCCATCCACCACAAGCGTGCGAACTTCATGACCCACCCCTCAGACTTACGGAATTTCCACTGCACTGCTGCGCGCCGCGATCTCGCCTTCATCGTCGCGCACCACCAAACGCACCAGGTAACTGCCGGGCTTCACGTCGAAGCTGCTGCGCACGGTGACCCCCGCGCCCAGCCGGTTCTGCAAAGTGTCGTCCTTCAAACGCATGGTCAGCACCTTCTGCTGGCCCTGCACAAAATTGCCGTTGCGGTCGAACAGCGCCGACACGATCGTCAGATCGTTGCGGTTGCGCCCTTCTTCCTTGCGAAAATGCACCCGCCGCACGTCCATGCGCGCCACCACCGAAAGCTGCGCGTCCTCTTCGCTCGACTTAAAGAACTGCGTATGCAGCTCGACGGGAATGTCGCGCACTTCCTGCTGCGAGAACACCGCGTCTTCGATCTCGCGCTTGGCCTGCTCGTTGGCGTCGGCCGCCTGCTTAGGCGCGAAGTAGCCCTTGCGCGCCGCGATCTTCAGCCTCTGCTCCGGCGGCTTCAGCTTCACCTTCAGGCTGTGGAAGCGCCCGTCCAGCTTCAGGTTCTGCGGCGTAAACGCCAGCATGTACGAATACTCCGGCGCCGTAGCCAGCCGCGTCAGGCCTCCCTCGAAGGCGTTGGTATTATGGATGAAGGTCCCGCCGGTCGCATCCGTCATCTCCATCATCACGTCTTCCAGCGCATTCGACTCGTCCAGTTGATACTGCGCGAAGAACGGCGCCAGCGCAGGATTAATATGGCCGGACTGGCTGGCATCGAAGATGACCGGGGTGTACAGCCCGCGCGCATCCAGCGCGCTGATCAGCACGTTGGAGCGCAGCGCCCGCTCCACCACGTCGTCCTGCTGCTGGTGGCCCATGCCCTGGCTCTGCGGATTCAAAAATCCCGGCGAGATGAACACGATGGTGCGCCGCCCCGGCATGGCTGACATGCGCCGCACCACCGCGTCCATGGTGCTCAGCGTGACCCGCGCCTGCTGGCTCGATACACCCAACACCTCCATGGCCATTTCCTGCGTCAGGGCGCGCGCCATGGGCTGCTTGGTGGTATCGCCGCCGAAGGCGCAGTTGATCGCGTCGGACGTGGCCATCAGCGTCGCCTGCGAGTCGTTCTGGTTGATGATCAGGTCCGCCAAGTAGGCGTTCATGTTGGGACAGTTCTGCTCGGCACTCATGCCGATGGGCCGCGGCATGATCTTGTTCATGGTCGCCGTCAGCTTGGCCACATCGTCGGTGAAATCCTGGGTAGTCTGCGCCGAGGTGGTATAAATCGCGGCCCGCTCGTTGGGACGCATCTTCTTCAGGTGCGCCACCATGGCGTTGCGCACCTGCGCCAGATCGCCAAAGCTGAGATGAACGTCGTCGAACAGGTAAGCCACGTAGTGGTCGGGCAGGGGCTGCACCTGCTGCGTGGCCAGCTTGTCATTGAAAATCTCGACCGGCTTCTCGGTGGTGCTGGTGACCTTGTTGAGCTGCTCCATGGCGAAGCGGCTGACGGTCTGCGGCTTGCCGTTGTCCAGCAGCAGAAAGTCATCCTGCTTGAGGTTGCCCACGGTGTTGCCGGCGGCATCGCGCACCACCACCCGCACCTCCACCAGGTTGACCTTCACCTTGAAGGTGGTGAGTTCGTCGCGGGTGGAAATCTCGGCGGCGTTCTTCTCGGCAGGCTGCGCCGAAGTTTGCGCGGCAGGCGGAGCAGGCGTTTGCGCCGGCGTGGCGGAGGAAGCCTGCGCCGATGGTTGGGAAGCGCTTTGTGTAGGAGCTTGTGACGCAGCAGCCGTTGCGCCGCGCGCCAGAGCTGCTGTCGTCAGTGCAAACAGCAGCGCGCCAACCCCGATGTACAAAACCTGGGTGCCCCGTTCTGTCATCCCGAGCGCAGCGAAGCGGAGTCGAGGGACCTGCTTTATTCCAATTCCTTTGGCCAGGGCGGGGCCTTTACGTAGACCGCAGCCTCCGGCCAGGGCGGGGCCCTTCGCACTCCACAATCTCGACAGTTCAATGCGGATAGAGCGGCAGCTTGGAGATACGGCCACAGATAAAGCCTCGGGGGGCTAGCAAAATCGTGGCTAAATCGTATTCTTTTCCCGCGAAAAGTGCCACTGCGCAACGCAATGTTTGCCTTGTGAACACTGCTGTTGGCCTAACTCCGGGTGCCCTACCCGAGCGTCTTTACCAGGGTGGGAGGCTCCGCACTCGAGGCTCGAAGTTCGAGCTCAAAACTCGAAACTCACACCGGGTGGCCCGTTCTGGCCCGCCTTTGGCCAGGGCGGGCATTTTCCATAAGTCGCGCATCAGCCCCGCCCTAGCCAAAAGATGGCTAGAACGGGGCACCCATGTTTTGGAGATTCGGGAGTCCTTCACGACCAGCGCGTCGCCGTTGACCGCTCACGATCCGACTGGCAACTGGCTACTGGCTACCGGTAACTGTTCCCACAACTGTCCGCCGCCGCCGGGGTTACCTCTGTTATCGCCCGAAAACGAGTACCCTACAGCCATGCCTCGAACTCGCCGGATCGTCTGCGTCGCCCTGCTGATCCTGCTCGCGCTCGCCGCGAACGCGCAGCAATCGCAGACCACGCCGCCCAAGCCGCCGCCCTACATCCCGCCGCCCGCGTCGTCCACGCCGCAGTCCGGCAAGTCCGTCCCCGCTAACGACCCGCAGTCCGACAAGCCGGCCGCGACCTTCACCTCCAGCGTGAAGGTGGTCAACGTTTTCGCCACCGTGCGCGACAAGCACGGCAAAATCGTCACCGACCTCAGCAAGGACGACTTCAAACTCACCGACAACGGACATCCCCAGACCATCGGCTACTTCGCGCGCGAAACCGACTTACCGCTCACCCTCGGCCTGCTGGTGGACACCAGCGTGAGCCAGCGCAAGGTGATCGACCAGGAGCGCGCCGCCAGCTACAAATTTCTGCAACAGGTGCTGCGCGAGGACAAGGACAAGGCGTTCCTCATCCACTTCGATCACGAGGTGGAGCTGTTGCAGGACCTGACCGCTTCGCGTGACAAGCTGGAGAACGCGCTCGACAAGCTGCAGATAGCGTCGGTCGAAAATGTGGATTCCAGCGGCGGCGGCAATAACGGCGGTGGCGGCGGATGGGGCCGCGGCACTCAGGGCCACATCGGTCATCGCGGCGGCACCAAACTCTACGACGCTGTTTATCTGACCGCGAACGAAATCCTCACCAAGCCGCAGAACCGCAAGGCCATCGTGGTGCTCACCGACGGCGTGGACAGCGGCAGCAAGGTCTCGCTCGACCGCGCCATCGAGGCGGCGCAGCGCTCCAACACCGTGGTGTACTCGGTGCTCTTCGCCGGCGAATACCCTAACGGCTATCACAACCACCCGCGCGTGAGTATGGGCGGTGGCGGCATGGGAGGCGGCGGCGGATGGGGCGGACCCGGCGGCCGCCAGGGACCTTATCCGCGGCAGGAAGAGCCACAAGTGGATGGCAAGAAAGTTTTGCAGCGGCTGTCGCACGAAACCGGAGGCCGCTTCTTCGAGGTCACCAAGAAGGAGCCGCTGGAGAAGATTTACGCCGACATCCAGGAAGAGCTGCGCAACCAGTACAACCTCGGCTACACCCCCGACAAAGCCAGCGCCGCCTATGGCTTCCACAAGATTGCTCTCGCCACCGACAAGAACGACCTAACCGTGCAGGCCCGCGACGGCTACTATGCCCGCGACCTCGACGCCGACGACAAGGGGAAAGAGTAGGGGCTAGGGGCTAGGGACTCGGGGCTAGGGACTCGGGGCTAGGGACTCGGGACTAGGGACTCGGGCTGGGACTGGGGCTAGGGATTGACGACTGGGGGCTGGGGACTAGGGCTCAGGATTGACGACTGGGGGGCTTGGGACTGAGGACTCGGGACTGGGGACTGGGGGCTCGGGACTCGGGACTCGGGGGCTCGGGACTGAGGACTCGGGACTGAGGACTCGGGACTGGGGACTCGGGACTCGGCGTTTCGGCGCCCTCCGAGTTCGCGCGAATGAGAGCGCCGTAGGCGCGACTTAGTCTAGCCCAGCGTGCAGCCGAAGGCGGAACGCTGGGTACCGCCGCCCTCACAACTCGCGCCCCGGAGGGGCGCCGCCTTCCACCACTTCGCCAACCTCTGCCCATCGCCGCAGGCGACGCATATCTTCGCCCGCCGTTATTCCTGTATTTCGAAAAACCACTTAACGCGATTTCCTCCGCGGTCCACGATTCACCACTCACGATCCACCACTCACGATCCACCATCTACCTTCTAATCCACCCACCGACGAATACACTCCCGAGTCCCGAGCCCCTAGTCCCGAGTCCCGAGTCCCGAGTCCCAAGCCCCTAGCCCCTAGTCCCCAGCCCCTTCTTTTACCCTCTCCCACGCCCGCTCCACATGCCGCTGCTCGGTATTGGTCTGTCCAACGCAAAACCGCAACGTAAGCTTCCCGTCCAACTTGGTGTGCGTCAAAAATAAATCTCCGCTACGGTTCAATGCCTCCATCAGCCGCTGATTCCGTTCATCCCCACCGCGATGCCGGAAGCACACCAAATTCAACGGCGCCGGCGCCGCCAACTCAAACCGCTCATCCCCGCGCACCCACGAGGCAAACTGCTGCGCCAGCTCGACGTGCCGTCGCACGTGATACTGCAATCCCTCCACCCCGTAATGCCGCAGCACGAACCACAATTTCAGCGAACGAAAGCGCCGTCCCAGCGGAATGTGCCAATCGCGATAGTCAAACACCTCGCCCGACAACGTCGCCTGGTTGCGCAAATATTCCGGCAGGATGCTCAAGGTATCAATCAGCGCCTTGCGGTCGGCAACATAGAAACAATTGCAGTCGAAATTGGTGAACATCCACTTATGCGGGTTGAAGGTATAGCTATCGGCGGCCTCCACGCCTTCCTGGATAAAGCGAAATTCCGGACACAGCGCCGCCGTGCCCGACATGGCCGCGTCCACGTGCATCCATAAATTATGTTCGCGGCAGATGGCCGCAATCGCCGGCAGCGGATCCATCGCGTTCGACGACGTCGTCCCCACTGTCGCCGACACAAAGAACGGTGTCAGCCCTGCCTGCTTGTCCTGCGCAATCTGCCGCGCCAGCGCTTCTGGACGCATGGCAAACTTCTCATCCACCTCGATCAGCCGCAGATTATCCATGCCGATACCGGCGACCATCGCCGCTTTTTCCAGCGAAGAATGCGCCTGGCTGGACGTATAGGCTACAAGCTTGCCATCGCAACCTCGCCGATTGGTGGTATAGCCGGTGGCACGCTCCCGCGCCGCCAGCATGGCGCACAGCGACGAACTCGAGGCTGTGTCCTGGATCACACCACCTCCGGTATTCGTGGAAAGGAACTTTTCCGGCAGCCCCAGCAGCGGCACCAGCCAGTCCAGCACCCGCGTCTCCAGTTCGGTGCACGCCGGACTGGTGGCCCACAGCATGCCTTGCACCCCCAGCGCCGACGACACCAGGTCGCCCAGAATCGCCGGCCCCGAGGCATTCGCCGGAAAGTAGGCGAAGAAGTTCGGCGACTGCCAATGGGTCACGCCCGGAAGGATCACCTTGTCCACGTCCTGTAAAATCGCGGTAAACTCTTCGCCTTTTTGCGGAGCTTTGGCCGGCAGATTGTCGCGAATTTCCCCCGGCTTTACCTGCGAAAGTACCGGCAAGCTTTCCACCCGCTCATAGTAATCGGCTACCCAGTCCACCACCGCCCGTCCATATTGCCGGAATTCCTCCGGCGTCATGTGATAGCTCACCTGTCCTGTCTTCTCGTTTTTCATGCCTTCCCCTGTTGCCAACTGCCGCCGAGTATTCGGTAAATTCCTGCACTATCATATGGGCTGGACGTTGGTGGCGCACCTGTTGGCTTCTTTTCCGCCCACCAAACCAAGCTTTGGTGCCGGGAGTACTCTCGGATAGTTCCACTCTTGTCATTGTCCAGATTCCGTGGTCATCGCAAAAATATTTAGCCGGTTTACTTTTTATGGCGCCGAGTGTCCTATACTAGCCTGGGGAATAGATCGGATTTATCCAACCTTGAAAGGAGAGGTATGAGTATTCAGAGTATTCTTGCGGATCTTAAGAGTCAGCGGGAGCGCATTGATCGGGCCATCTCAGCGTTGGAAGGTATCGGTGGGCGTGGACCGGGAAGGCCCGCAGGCACAACCGGCCCAGCCCGCCGCGGACGCCGCCATATGAGCGCCGCCGCGCGTAAGCGCATCTCGGAAATGATGAAACTGCGCTGGGCTGAGCGTAAGCGCAAATCCAAATAGGGATCGCCCAAAGGTAATTCGCATTCGGATATGCCACTCCTGGAACGAGTGGCATCTCTATTTTGGGGTGGTACTCCAGACTAACCATGATGAGTGGGGGATAAGCGCGGATCATCGTCGTCGTCGGGAAACTCCTGTCCAACTCTCAGATGACGATACAGTCATCCTAGCCATATAGGATTACGACGATGGGATTCGCGACAGTGCCGGACTTAGGCACCCGATAGGCAGGAAAGTAGCTGGGGGAATTTTGGGAAGGAGCTCACGCAGGGCTGTCTCGCGATGCGGGTCCGGCAATAGCGGTGTGATACAACCATCGCATGCGAGCTGTGGTGCAGCGCGTCACCCGCGCTTCCGTCAAGGTAGGCAACGATCTCGCCGGCGAAATTTCTACCGGACTGCTGGTATTGCTCGGCGTCGCCCAGGACGACACTCAAGCCGATGCCGATTACATCGCGGAGAAAGTCGTGGGATTGCGCATCTTTGAGGACGAAGGCGGCAAGATGAATCGCTCAGTCAGCGAGGCCGCAGGCGCGGTGCTGGCGGTTTCGCAATTTACCCTCTTCGGCGACGTGCGCCGCGGCCGCCGCCCTTCCTTCGACCAGGCTGCGCGTCCCCAGCAGGCGCGCGCACTTTATGAGTATTTCGTCGAGCGCATTCGCGGCCTGGGCCTGCGTTGCGAAACCGGCCGCTTCCAGGAGATGATGGACGTCGAGCTGGTGAACGCCGGCCCCGTTACCATACTTCTCGACTCTCGCAAGCTGTTTTGACTATCGCGGATTCACCTGATCGGTGACCTTCTGCTGTTCTTCTTCCATTTGCTTCTGCCGCTGTTTCTGCTTGCTGACCGGATTGGTCTCAGCCGGCATGCTGCACTTCTGCGCCAGCAACTCCACCGCCGTCACCTGGAAGCGCCGCGTCTCTGCGCCCTTTTCCGTCGGCGGAGGTCCGGGCAGCGGCTGCCAATCGCCGGTCAGCTTCACCTTACCGCCCACATCTTTCTTCAGTTCCTCGGGACCCACCACCTCGACACCGGTACGATGCGCCATGCTGCGCACCATATACTTCCCGTCGGTGCCGGTGAGGCATCCGATCAGCGTGGAACCCTTGCTGGCCGCGGGTTTCGTGATCTGGTCGCCGCTGATGGCGCTGTTGTCTTTAGTCGCGCTGGCCGCATTCTCTTGCTTCTGCTGCGGCGTTCCTGCAGTCGCAGGCTTCGCGTCACTGGCCTGCGCCATCGCCGCCAGGTTCAATCCCACCACCATCGCCGCCACTGCTAAAGTTCGTCGCACGTTCTGACCTCGCATCATAGCTCTACTCTATGGTACGACGCGAGCGGCGGCCAGCGCGTTGGCCGTGATGATTTGTCATCCCGAGAGACCTGGGTGCCCCGTTCTAGCCATCTTTTGGCTAGGGCGGGGCATTACCCGATCGAAGACCTACGCCGTCTTCTTCGCCCAAACCGAGGCATTCAGGCAGCTCACTACGCCGTCGATCACCTTACTCAGCCCCTCTTGGAACTGGTTGGGGTCCACCACGTTCTTGTTGGCGATGGCGTCGGTCACGGCGATCGAGGACTGCACCAGCGATAGCGCGGCCGTTTTCTTGTCGGCGCCGGACTTGCTTCCAAACAAGCCTTCTACGCCATTCACTACGACCGGTATATAGGAGATTCCTTGCAGCAGTTTGACCAGGAACAGCATACTCTTCCTCTTTCTATGATGATTGGTTGATATTGGCATCCCACGGTGTGGGACTACCACATTGTGTTAGTGACGCAGTCGCAGGTAGCTGATGGCGACGTTGAACATGGTGAGCAGAGAGGCTACCGCGGCCGCAATTCCGGTGAAGCGCTGCAGGTAAGCTTCGTGGCGGTCAACCCGCTCTTCCAGTTCCTGCATCTTGCCCTGGTTGCCGTTGCCGACAATCCAGCGCATGTGGGCCTTGAGCTCTGCAAGGTCCGTCAGTACTTTCTGTTCGAATTCGCTTATGTCGTTCATAACGGATAATCCACATACAGCAGCGCCGAATAGCGCGAATATTTCACCGGCGCCGAAGCGTCGTATTGCCGCAGGTAATAAGCCTGCGCGCGCGACAGCCGCGGCAGGGTAAAGGTTGGTGTGGTGAAGCGTCCGGCCAGATTGCCGGCGCTTCCGGCGCCCCAGCCGGCGTCGCTGCGACGCACCTCGATGCCGCCGCCCGCCGGCGGCGCCGTGCCCGCGTCCATGCTCACCGTCGAGGGCGTCACCGCGGTGATCTGCGCCGCGGCCAGCGAATCCAGTATCTGGCTGGAGGAAGAATTGGTGGCCGTCCAGATTTGCGCTACCGGCGTGGCCAGCGTCAGCGCCTCCGACTCAAACGCCAGCGTCGCCGCAGCGTCGTTGGCAAAGCCGATGCTGTAGTGCCAGCGTTCGTCCGCCAGCGACAGCATCTCCATCTGCACCTCGCGAACCGTGGCGCTGAACCGCGCACCGCGCGACGGCGTATTCACCGCCACGCCATCGCCGGGCAGTGGATCCATCGCCAGGAAATCGCTGATGGTCGCGTAGGTGCCGCTCCACGCCGGCGACACCGAGTCGTCCAGCATGGCCAGCGCGGCGTTCTCGCAATCCTGCGACGTCGGCGCGCCCGGCACTTGCAGCCGCCGCAAGAGCACGCGCTGTCCGCGATCGCTGCCCTGCTGCCGTGCCGCAATGCTGCCCTGGTCCTGCACCCGCGCTATCGCCCGTCCGCTGGTGCGATACGACACCACGATCTGCTCGTTCGGCTGCGGCGGATATTGCGGAAAGAAGCGCACCTCGCCCGACCCGCTGACCGAGCACTCGCCGCCATCCGCCAGCGCACCCGCCAGCCGCGTGCGAAACGCCCCGCCCGGAATCTGGCTGCGCACCTCGACGTCCGGCACCCGCTGCAACTGCGTGAAGCTGAGCCCCAGGTGCAGGCTGCTGCTGTTGATCAGCGCATAGGTGGCGAAGGCCGGCGGCGCCGCCAGCATTCCGTCGAACAGCACCGTTGCCACCGCCCCCAGCGTCGCGGGATCGTTCGCATCCACATCGTGCACCGCCAGCACCACGCGCGCGGTTGTTGCGACTGTTTCTCCGCCGCGCCCGCTGCCCGCCGGATGCAGCGACGACAGATACGTCTGCCGCAAACGACTGCCTTCGCCGCACATAATTCGCGTGGCAAAGCTGTAAACATGGCCCGCGACGGTGTTCAGCACCGGCCCCGTCGGCACACCGTTAATCAGCGCCTGGATGCTGCTGCCCGCGCCGTTGGCCGAAATCAGAAACCCCGCGACGCAATTGGCGTTGACGATGGTGCCGTTGTACAGCCCACCTATGGTTCCGCTCGAGGGTGCGTTAAAACTGACCTGCCCGTGCCGCATGGCTACGCCAGCCGCCAGTTCCAGCGGTTCGCCGTAACTCACGGTTGCCGGGCCGCCGTTGACTTGCAACTGGCCATTGCCGCTCGCAACCGCCCCGGAAGTGTCGGTCACCTCCCACAATGTGGGAGTTAGCGACGATGTCTGGTAGTTTTCTGAAAACACAGATGCGGCCGTCCCAAACGGCTTCTCCGACAAGTAAAACGCCAGCGTTACGCCGTCGCCCAGGAAGTAGTCGCGAACGTAAACCTGCGGCTCCAGCTCACCTTCCAGAGTCACGTCGTTGTGCAACTCGTCCGGCTGCGCCAAAACCAGCGCAGAGGGCTCGAAGTTCGCGTCCTGCTCGCCGATACTCAGCGTCTGCTCTCCTACCGGTTGGAAGTACAGTTTGCCGTCGTTCGCGCGCCAGCATCCGCGCGAAACGGTTGCCAGCGTCAGCATCAGCGCGCTCCACGCCGTCTGCGGCGCAGGCTGGCATTGGTTCACCGGGCTCACCGGCTGCACGTTGGAAACATCCAGCGCCGTACCCAGCGCATCCGCCGTCAGCGCCTTCACCACGTCGCCGGCGGCGCAATCGGTGAACGGCGTCCGTGTCGGCAGGACATTCTGGTCGGCGGCCATCGAGTCGTCCACGGCATGCAGGGTGTAGCTCCACGCGCCCCCGGACGATCCCATGCCGCGGTAGCTCCGCGCCGGCGTCTCCGCCAGATATCCGGTGAAAAACCGCGTCCCGTCGGCCTTTTGCAGGATCACCCTGGCTCCGGCCGGCGAAACGCGAAAGCCTACATCGCCTGCGCTTAACCCCGCTGTCATGATTGCCGCACGGTTCAAGCGGCGCTCGATTTTCGGCGGCGCATCCGCGTCCAGCCAGGGTGTGTAGTCCTGCTGCCCCAATCCGTCGTTGTTATCGATAAGAAGATTCATGGCCGCGCCTCAGTACACGGCCGCAGTCGCCGCGGGAAAATAACTGCGGTAGCACAACACGCTCTGCCCGTCATTGGTGTCGGCCGCCGGCAGCGCGCGCAGCGTCACCTGCAGGCGGTTGCCGAACAGCGGCGTCACCAGCTCGCGTTGCGATTCGCAGCCGCTAGCCGCCGCCTGCAGTCGCGGATAGTAAAAGCACGAGCGCCCGCCGCTATCGGCCGGCACCACGAACAGTCCCGACCACTCCTGGAAAAAGCTGCCGCCTTCGCGGTCCACAAACGCCGCCACCCGCTGCACGCCCATGCCGCTCGGCGTTGGCCGCCCGATCAGCGACTGCGCCAGCATCAGTGACGACGCAGTGATGGAAGCCACGCGCGACACGTTGAAGGTCACGCGCCGGATCAGATCCACGTGCAGGCTCGGATCGAGCGGCGCCACCAGGTACGCGGCGTTGGCGCCGGTCCCGATGTAGCCGGTCTGCCCGGTGTAATCCAGGTCCACCGCCACGATGTCGCCGACGGTGTAATTCGCGAGCTGATCGGCGGCCAGGTTCAACTGCGTCACCGTGGAACCGGCCAGCAGCGGCGACGCCGGAATGGCCGGCCCGCCCGAGCCTTGCGGCAATCCCAGCGGCTGCACCGCCAGAACATTCATCTGCTGCGAACCGCCGGCCAGCGCCATTTGTAGCTTGCCCCAGGCGGGAAATTCAAACTCCACCCGCGCTTCCATCGCACTGCGATATTGCAGCGCCACCGTGCCGCCGGGACCGCTGCGCATCGCTTCATAGCGGGTGGCGTTGGCGCGCTGGAAACTCTCGATCCAGCCCACGTCAATCCACGGTGCCGGCGGCGTATCCAGCGGAAACTGTCCTTGCAGCCCGGGATCGTAGGCGGCAAGCAGGCCGGTGGAGCGGTCAACCGGCGCGACGTAAGCGCGCACGCCGCGCGATACCGGCGCCATTTGCGAATGCCTGGCCAGAGAATTCATAATTGGTTGACCTCGGGATAGAACATTATGGTGATAGTGGCATCACGTCCCACATAGTGGGACAAGGTCTTGGCAACGCCCATCTGGGGCGGCGTCCAGAAGATGTTGGAGCCCAGAGCAACGGGAGGAGCAACGCTGTAATCGCATTTCGGCGACTGCGCCGGCGAGCACATTGCCAGCAGGTCACTGTCCAGCGCCGCCAGGTCGCGGCCGCGGTCCAGGCCGCCAAAATCGCTGCTGCCGCTGCTGCAATAGGAGACAACGCATTCCAGCGCCATCAGGGTCCCGGTTGCCGGCGCCAGCGGACGGGCGCCGCCGAAGCGCAGGTAAAAGACATCGCATTGCGGCGGAGCGCTGGGCTCATTCTCGGAAACCGCGATAGCGGTCCGCAGCACGCCGTCGAGCGTGGCCGTGCGCTGCGGGTCTACCGCGGCCAGCCGGTCGCGCAGCGTCACATAAAAGGTGTCCTTGGTCGGCTGCATGTCATTGCTCCGTGACGAACAGGTGATAGAGGTAATCGGCACCCGCGAGGTGGTCGCATTGCACCCCGTCCAGCAGAAACAGGCTTTGGCCGAAGAGCACGCCCAGCGCGCCTTTCAGCCACTCGCCAATATCGGCGACGTTGTGGCTTTGCGCCGCCGGCATTACTCCCGCCGGGCTCAGCACAACTTCCAACCGCTCCCGGCCTTCCTCGGTCGGCTTCAGCTTGCGCACCACCGCGGGACTGAAAATCAGGTCCTCCGCCGGAGGTTGCTCCAGTCCGAGCTGGCTGCCGTCATCGCCGGTGGCCGTAACCGCAAATCGCACGGTGACCGAAGTTCCGCCCAGCACGCGCAACAAAGCGTCGGCGTAACGCTGGCCCGCGCGGCCGCGGCACAGCCGGCCGCTTCCTGCCTGGTTGTCTGCCATCTCAGCCCACCTTCTGCGCCACGTAGGGCGCCAGCATGGCCTCAACCGTCGCATCCAACAGCGTGTTGGCAAAATATTCCAGGTGCATCGCGCTCAGCTCGCCAGTCTTGACGTTCAACGCCGGCGTGGCCTGCGCGTTGCGGACCAACTGCGCGCACGCAAACTTGATTTTGTCGGGAATGACCGCAAAGCCCGACGTATAGGTGATCTCCATCTCCTGGAAAACCAGGCCCATGGGGTTCGCCAGCCAGGAAACCTCGCCGGTGTCGGCGAAATAGTCCATCGTGCTCACGTCGAGAACTACCCAGGTGCCCGGCAGCGAGAAAGCCAGCGACAGTTCGGTGGTCATCTCCCACATTGTGGGATCATCGCCATTTCGCGGTGGAGCGTACCGTCCGCGCGCGGCCAGCAGCGGCGACGTGGCTCCGTCAGCAGCTGCCAGGGGAAGGTATGCCAGCCGCAGATTGTTGCGACCCGGCATCAATCGGATGCGCTCGACATATTGCGTAACGGCCAGACTCGGGCGGCGGCAGAAGGAATCAATCAGTGTGGAAGCCGCGGCCACCCAGGGTTTCGGGGTACCCGGCTCCAGCCCGTAGTTCTCATATTCGGAATCGTCAAGATAATTCATGGCAGTCCATATAGTGCTCGAAGGCGTTGTCGCGCCCCACTCCAGCCCGGAGGCGGAAGTGGGGCTTGGGCACGCGGCGCGCGCCCGAACCTAATGTTCAGCCCGGCGCCGCATGTCTTACATTGTGGGACTTATCGGTCCACCACCACCTTGTAATGCGCGTAGTTTGCGCCCTTGACCACGACCCCGCCGAACTTCACCACCACCATCTGGAAGCCAGGTGCTGGGCAGTCCCAGCTGGAAGACCCGCGGCATTGGCATCCGTCAGCCAGTGATACTCGATCATGTCCTCGCTGACGATGTAGGCAGGGCAACTGCGCCGAGCCGCTGCCCGGAGTGCCGGTGTAAGGCAGCGACCATTCTGGAATCAGCGGCAACTCGCCGGCCTGGGTCGTCAGTGTCTTCACCGTCAAACCCGCGCCCACCTGCGTGGTCGAAAGCACGACGTTGAACGCACGTCTTCATCTCGCGATCGATCAGGTCCAGCAGCACCGGATTGGCGTAGATCGCCGTCGGGCGCACTTCGTAGTTGGAGTTGGCGACCATCGGCGGCGATGGTGGACTTCAGACCGTCGACGATGCGTAGCGGTGGTGGCGATGGTGGCAATGTTGCCGCCGTCCGCAATCTGCCCACACGCCCCGTAATACTGGGGCGTGGTGGGATTGCTCAACGAAGTGTCGTTGCCGTTCCACAGCGCGACATCATGCGTGCGCATCAAGCCTTCGACCGAGTCCGCCAGGTCCTTGGCCTGCAGATAAGCGAACTGCTTCTGCTGCGCGCCGACTTCCATGTCGAACAGGTTGTAGTTGATCTGCGAAACCAGCGCCTTCAGCGGAACGCTGCGTTCCACGCGGGTCGGCGTGACCAGTGTAGGCACGATATTGCGCGGATCCACGAAGCCGTTGGCCGCGGAAGGCGAGGGAATGGCCGTCTCCTCAAAGAAGCGCGAAGGATGGCCGGTGGCCGGCACCTGCTTGATGCGCTGCCCGAAGACGCCGCGCCGCCGCACGATGTCGGTGATTTCGCTCTGATAGTGGTCGACTTCAATTGCCCCGGGCCCAAGATAGTCGGCCGCGGCCTGCAGATTTACGAATTGTGCTTTCATGGTGTCCTTTCGAAAGGAAAAGGCGGCCGAAGCCGCCAGGGTAGTGGATAGTGGATGGTGGATAGTTAGACTAGAGAGTAGTTGGGACTACTTCGATAGCGGGAAGATTTCTCTATCCACTATCCACTAACCACTATCCACTAATTCTTCAGCTGAGAATTCCGGCGCGGGCAAGTTCGGCCTTTACCGCGATGCGCTGCTCGATTGCCAATCCGGCCAGCGCTTTTTCCAGCACCGGCGCCTCGATGGCGGTATCTCCTTCCACGCCTTCCTTGGCGAGGATGGCGCTGACCACTGGCGACAGCGTTTTGCGCCGCGCCCGGTCCGACTGGGCTTTCAGGTCGGCGTTGCTCTTCTCCAGGTCGGCGATACGGCCGCGCAGGCCGGCGCCTTCCTCCACCGTCGCTTGGACTTCGCCATCGTCCACGGCCGCGGTGATGCGGTCGATCTTGGCGTGCAGCGAGGCAAACTGCGCGTCCAGATTGTGGAGCGCATCGGCCAGCGACTGCGTCGCTTGCGCCATCAGCGTCGCCAGTTCGACAGCGCCGTTGGCATTGGTGGTTTCCTGATCCATGTTGTTCTCCTTGTTGAGAAAGTAGGGGCTAGGGATTAGGGACTGGGACTAGGGTACTAGGGACTAGGGACTAGGGACTAGGGAAGTCCGTGGCTGATTATCACTACGAACTTGTGAGTGGCCGAAACCGGTCTTATAGCTCGACCTTTAGTTCCACGTACCGAGTCCCGAACCCCGATCTTCTAGCTACTTCACTGAGTTCGAGTCCCTAGTCCCTAGTCCCGAGTCCCTAGTCCCTGCTTTTATCCACTTCAATCCACGTTTCCGGATACGCCGCCTTATCGCGGCGCAGGACCGCGGCTCCGGTGAAAGTGAAACGAGTCACCGTCCAGACGTAGGCATCGCGGTTGGGAATTTCAGCGTTGGCGATCTCATACGACATGCCCAGCGTGCCGCTTTGCTGCGCGCGGATCTCGGCAACCACCTCGGGAAAGTCGTGGGCAAACAGATAGCCGCAGACCGACAGCCTGGCCGGCACGCCCGCACTGGCACCGGCTTTCAGCGGTTCAACGTTAGCGTCAGTGATAATGCCGATCTTGCGGCGCACATCGTGAGTCACCAGCGCCGGCGCATAATCGAGCGCCATTCCCAGCAGCGACGGCAGGGCCGCATCGGTGGCGTCCGCCGTCAGCATCACGCGATGGCCGTTGGCCCCGGTGGGCGAGCGACGCGAGGCAATGCCGACCAGGGTCAGCACTCCGCGAAATGGCAGCCGGTTGGGATGCCCTTCGACTTCAGGCATGGCCAGCGCCATAGCTTCAAGTTGCAGGTTCATGATGCGAAGTCCTCGTATGTCTGTGCGATAAGCTGTCAGCTCTCAGCTGTCAGCTCTCAGCTCTTAGCTTTTAGCTTTTAGCTTTTAGCTTTTAGGAGGCTTGAGTTAGAAAACCGCCTGCAGCTAAGAGCCAGCCAAGCGGACGAAAATCAACTGGCCGACGGGCGGCGGCTGATGGCCGATAGCTGAAAGCCGATGGCTGAAGGCTGATAGCTGATGGCTAAGAGCTAAAAGCTAAGAGCTAACAGCTACTTCCTACTCCATTGGCGGCGCGTCGTTTACTCCGCCTTCGGGCAAGGGCGGCAGGCCCCGCATGCGGCGAACTTCGTTGACTGTCAGCACGCCGCAACCGATCAGCGTCTGCTCAATCTGCGCCTGTTCCAGCTCATTGGGCGCGTCCACCTCGGTGAAGACGAATTCCAGGTCGTGCCAGCCGAGGCGCTTACTGATAATGTCGCGGGTGATGTGTTCGGCGAGCAGCCGCGCTACCGGAACCACCGCGGTCTGGAACGCGTCGTCGCATACTGCTCGGTCGCAGTGTAGCGATTCACGTCGCCTGCAGGCCGAGCAGCATGGGCGGCAGCTCGAACGCGTTGGCGATGATGCGAAGCAGGAATTCCTGCCACTGCAGGCGCAGGTCGGCGTCGGTGCCGCCGGCGAAGCGCAGCACCTCGGGCTTCTGCTCGCAGCTGAGAGATGGGACGCGGCCGGTGCCCTCGATCTCGTCCTGCCACCAGCGGATGAGGCGGTCGTGCTGCTCGGGCGTCGCCTCGTTCAGCCACAGCGCATATTGCACGACGGAGTTCGAGGCGAGGCGGCCGGCGTAGCGGTTGGCAGAGAGAACTGGTTGACGGTTTCGAACGCGACCTCCAGCCGGCCGAGGCCGAAGGGCGTGTGCGTGCGCGGATTCAGGCGGATGTACATCAGCTCGTCGTCGGCGAGCGGGATTTGTTTGTCGGCCCGAATTCTGCCCGTGCCTGCGCGTAGCGGGCGTCGGGATCGCCTTCCAGGCGACGTCGAACGCGATGGTCGCGCCGTCCACCGGCCACAGCAAGGGCCGCCCGGGTCGCCGGTCAGTTCCATCTCGATGGCGCCGAAGCCGCCGACCAGCAGGTCTTCCAGCGCCTGCTCCGCATGGAACGGAAGAATCTTCCGGGTTCGGCTGCTCGAAATTCCGGTTAGAATTGGCGATGCGCTGGTTCCGGCGGGCTCTGCTCCAGACTGGCCCGCGGCGGGGCTGAATGCGCCACCCCATGCCGGCGATCCGTCCTTTATGGTGTTGATGGCTTTGCGCGCGATCGGCATTTCGGCAAAGCGCCGCAAATTCGCCGGCGACGGTTTAGGCATGACTCCGGCACGCACCAGCGTGGGCGCCCCCGGAGCGAAGATGGTGGGTAGAGGCACCGTTCTACGGGCAGTATCGGCGCCGGCGGAGGCCAGCGCGGCAGGAGGCGCCTGGCGCAAAGGCCAGCGCGAGTTGACGAACGACGATCCGGCGATGCGGCGCAAGGCGCCGCTGAGTGTACTTCGGATGTTCATAAGATTTGTCCGGTAAAACAAAAGGCGCTCGAAGGAGCGCCGGGATGAAATAGAATTTGCCGCCGTGCGGGCGGGAAAATCGATATCTGTTATTTAGCGTTTAGAGCATCGCCTCCATCAATATCGCAAATGCGATTCCGCCTAACGCCGCGATGGATAGCGTTCTATGCTGATCAAGTCCTTTTTGCCGGTTGTTTCTTCCGGCGACGCGGCAGCTCGTCACCCGTCGAAGACGCATTGCCGCGACCAGCGCGCTTGAGAATACGAAGCGTCACCTCGCGGTCGGCCCGTCGGGCGCGTTGCAGGAAGAATTCTTCGGCGCGCAACATCGCCAGCTTTTCCGCGACCGCAACATTAATCAGTTGGTTCAGAGCGACGCCTTCTGCCTCGGCGGCCCGGCGAGCTTCGTCGAGCAGCGATGGCTGCAACCGTAAGGCAAAATTGCTTCGCTTCATGGCAAGTAACCTCTAATTCTCCCGAGCGCATCTCGCGGCATCGAAAATGCGCATCAAAAAGGCGCCGCGCGATGCGAAAATGCCGGAGGTTGAAGGTGACGATCGCGTCCGCTCCTCCGTTGACAGCCGCCTCCAGCACCATGTCGTCGCCGGCATCGGTTAGCGCGGGACGCCAACGGTATGCCAACCTCACCGGTGAAGCAACCGCAGCGACGTCGGCGAGCAGCGATTTCCACGTCGTCGCCGACCGACAACCCGCACGCGACCAGTTGCCGCGGGCGCTTGAAGACCGCTTCATACTTCAGGAACAACGGCACCGAGATCAGAAATTGAAACCTCTTCTCCAGACCGTACAACAAGAAGTCCGCGAAGCTCCGAGGCCGCCGCGCAAGGCAGCTACCAAAACATCCGTGTCCAGTACAAATGCTGGTGATATTGCATACAATATCACACCTACAAAATCAAGCGCTTCGCTACAGCCGCAGCTCGCGGCGGGCGCGGGCGGCGATGTCCGGCATGTCCGCGGTGACAGCCACCCTGATCCGGCTGTCTTCCAACGCCTCGTAAGCGAATTGCACCGGCGCTTCCTGGCGCGACAGCCCATCTTCTATTATTGCGGTCAGATCGCACGCGGCGCTCATCTGCCGTTCCAGGCCGCTGCGCGCGCGGGCGTAACTGAAGGCCAGCACCTTGGCGGCGTCGGCTCCGTTGGCCAGCGACACCGGATGAAACATATGCACCACGCCGTTGGGCCGGTAGCCGCAGAAAATCTTAAAGGTTGAGCTCGCCCTTGCCGGCCTCGCTCAAATCAATGTTCTTCAGCATCGCCGCCCATACGCCCTCATTCTCGAAGGCGCCGCGGATGGCGCGACGAATGCGGACCGTCCCCGCCTGGGCCTCGCGTTCCGCCGACGGCAGCGTGAAATAAATTCGCGCCAGCTCCCTCAACTCCGCCTCCGGCGATTCGGTTCGCACCGCAACGGCATCGGTCAATTGCAACGCACCAGAGAACGAACTCTGCCACTGCTGCATCAACCATTCATGCCGCGACATCGGGCCGCGATAATTAATCACCTCCGGCGCACGCGATTCCAGTAGCCGGCGCAACTCCGCTTCCAGCGCCGTAAACAACTCGGCGTCGAAATTCGGATCCAGCAGCCGCGCCAGCCGCCAGTCGGTATTGAAGCGCACGCCGACGAAGCCCGCGTCGCCCGCGTCCGCCTCGATCAGCACCACGCCGACGTTGGCGGCCTGGTCCTGCACGATGCTGGGCACGTAGCGCAGCAGGTAGAAGTCGCAATGTCGAAAGGAAGCCATGAGTAATGAGTAATTAGCAATTAGAATTATAATTAGCAATGATAGTAATTAGTAATTAGCAATTAGCAATTTGAAACTCCTTTGCGGGTGGCTTCGACTTTGCGCATTAGTGCTGCCAGCATGCGTTGTAACTCGCTGATTTCCGCGGCGGCGCTCATGTGCTTGTCCACCGTTATCAGAGCCAGATCGCGGGCGAGCAGCAAGAAATAATCCAACTCCGCCGCCGATCCCATCGCTATCGAAAGAAAGCGATGAAAGTCGCCGTTGCCCGAGCGCCCGCAACCTTCCGCGATGTTGGCCGGAATGGAACTCGCACATCGCCGCATTTGACTCATCAGACCATACCGCTCTTCCGCCGGAAATCCACGCGTCAATCCGTAGGTCGTAAGCGTGATGGCGTGGGCCTTGTCCCAAACCTTGAGGGTTCGAAAGTCTCTCATGCTGGCTCTCCGCTGCTGTTTCGGCTCTTGGCTCCTGCCTCTTGGCTTTTCGCTTTTCGCTTTTCGCTTTTACTAATTACTAATTACTAATTACTAATTACTAATTCACCGCCTGCACCCAATTCGGAAACGGATTCCGCGACGACAGCCGGAAATCCTGAATCAACTCCCGCACCCGGCTGCGCCGCGCGATCAGCCGCCGCAGCAATTGTTCCAGCGCTTCGCTTTCGCCGCCGTACCATTCCGGCGGAATTTCGTCCGCCAGCTCCCACACCTGGCTCTCGGGAAAATTCTCGATCCGCGCGAGCCACGGTTCGAAGCTATCCCACGCTGTGATACATGCATAAACATCGTTGCGCCCGAAGACGCCGCGCAACGGCGCATCGGGAAAGTTCCACTCGCCGGCATTAAAGCAGTAGCCCTGATCAATGAAGCAGGCGGTAAATTTCCGCTCGCGCCCGCGTTTCCAGAACACCGCTTGCCGCCCGTTGGCGTTGCAGGTCCACTTATCCAGCGCCAGCGCGCCGGCAAAATCCTTCAGATTGCGCACCCGCGGAATCATGGTCTCCGGCAGGTAATCGAACACCTGGCCTTCCAGCGGCGAGACCACGTAGCGCGAGCCGAACGACAGTCCGGCGTCGAACATGGTGCGCTGCCCGGCCAGCTCGATGCGCAGATCCGGCGTATGTTCCAGCAGCCAGGGATGCACATCCACCACCGCGACCACCGGCATGGGCAGGCCAATCATCTCGCCCAGCCGCGTGCCCAGCCAATCGTTGACCAGCACCCGCGCATGTTGAGGATTGTTGCGAAACTTGACTACGTAATAGCAGCCGTCGGCGCAGCGCATGAGATGACTCTGCGCTCCGCCGCGCATGCGGCGAACATGTTGTACCGCTTCAACCAGCAATGTGGGACTCGCTGTAGCCCGCCACCGGAGCGGCGGGGCGATTCCCTCCCCAGCACCTGGCGGGAAACCGCGCCGCACGGCGATCGCGACCGTCGCTGACGGCCGTCGCCTCCGTTGCTCCGGCGAGCCCGGCCCGCGGCGGCTTCCCGGCCTCATCCTACATCGGGAAGCCGCCGCTTTCGTGCTCACACATCACACTTCAATGTGCGCTTGCCTTCACGCCGCCTTGACCGTCTTGGCCGGCGCTTCGTAGCGATGGAACTGCTCAGCCGGCTTGCCAATCATGTCCTGGCGCACCGCCTGGGCTATGCCCATCGCCATAATGGTGTCGTCATGCGCGCCCGGAGCGGCGGCGCAATTGCCGTCGCGATAGCGGATGAACGAGCGGCACTCCTGCAACAGCCGTTTGCTCACCAGCAGGTCCGGCGTGTTGATCAGAATGTCGGTCATGGCGTTGATCATCTTCGGCCGCGTCGCCGAACTGGTCAGCCAGCCCGCCTTGCCGCCGGCGTAATAGATGTACAAATAATTATTGTTTACGCACAACTGGGTGAGCACCTCGCCGCCCATGGTGTTGTTGCGTTCCACCGCCAGGGTGGCGTTGTTGTATTCCTTCGCCAGCATCAGAATGCGGCTGGCCAGCTCGTGCGGATCGTAATGTCCCAGCAGCTCGGCGCACTGCATGCCCATTTCACGGTCAATGATCTGGGCGCAGGCGTTGTCGCCGTTTTCGTCGCCGCCCGCCGGATCCACGCCAACGATGTACTCCTTGCCCACGACCGGCGGCAGGAAGCGCAGCAGTTGATGCCTGTCGCCTTCGCTGACGTAGTGCATCGGCTCCTTCAGTTTGCGGTCCAGCACTTCGCAATCGAAGATGCAGTTGCCGGAAACCAGGAAGCAGGCGATGGCGGTCTCGGCGTATTCCTCGGGCGCGCGATTGCGGAAGTTTGCCCACATCTCGCGGCGAAAGGCGATCTGCCCGGCGTCGAGTTCGTACTTCGCCATCAGCTCCGTTTCCTCGAAGCTGAAGTCGGTGATGCCGGTCTCGCGCCGGTAGGTCGGCTCCCACCACCAGGGAAAAAAGTGCCGCACATAGCCGGTCTCTTCGGCCCGCTGCCACTCCTCATAAAACGCTCCCGCCGGCGCCGTTGGCCGTCGATTCCAGCACCATCTCGCCCTCCGCGGCACCGCCGCCCGCAATCGCCGCCAGCGTTTCCGCCACATCGCCGGGCCAGCGGGCAACCTCCGAACAATGCAAGTTCTGGATGGTCAGCCCGCGGCCGGCGTTGGGGTCCGCCGCTGTCTCCACGCGGTACTCGCTGTCGAGCCGCGGAAACACCATCTGGCGGACATTGGCGCGCGAGGTGCACAACGCCCCGGCCGCAACCGCTCCGGCAAGTTCTCCAGGAAGCGGTGCACGATGCGGAAGATTTCCTCCGCCGACTGCTGATCGTGCGCCACCTGCACGCTCAGGGTCCCGCCCTGGTGATCGTGTGCACAAAAAACCGCGCCGCCACATACGTCGTGATGCCCAACTGCCGCGCCTTCAGAACAATGTTCCTTTTGCCGGCCCGGTTATCGATGTCCTCCTGCACCCGGCTGAGCCGGAGGCTGCGAATCTTGCGACTGCGATTGCGAATCTTCAGCAGGTATTCCATCAGCGCCGCGCGCACGCTAAGGCCGTCGTACTTGCTGCCGGCGATGACTTCGTCCAGCATTGCGCCCAGCGCGTCCAGTTCCTCCGGCTGGACTGCGCGTTCCTGATCGGGAAAGGTGACTACCTTGCCCGAGACGGTGACGAATTTCAGATCGTTGCGTCTTGCAGCGCTTCCAGTACAGTCCGTAGCGCCCTTTTGTGTTTCCTTTATTCCTGGCACAGCAGGTCCCCTAAGGGCCGGCACTCGTGGGGCGCGCCGGCCGGTGCGACAGGGGTCATCCTCGTACTCCCACGTTGTAGGACTCAAGGTCCGAATGCCCATGCCGTTAAAGGCCGTGGATGTCGAGAGGGACTACGGGGTGAAGCAAATGAAGCAGTGTTCGTGAATCGTGAATCGTGGATCGAGTTTCAAGTTTCGAGTTTCGAGTTTCAAGTTTCGAGTTTCGAGTTTCAAGGTTCGAGGTTCGAGGCTCGAGGTTCGAGTTTCAAGGTTCGAGTTTCGAGTTGCGCGGTAGAGCGAACCTTCAGGTTCGCGTCCACGCCGCTCTTCATTGATCTGTCATCCCGAGCGGAGCGAAGCGGAGTCGAGGGACCTGCGGTTTCTCCGAGACGTCCAAGATCCGCGCTCAGCGCAGGACCGCAGATCCCTCCACTCGGACTGACGTCCTCGGTCGGGATGACAAATTAAGAGAGGATGTCGCGATCGGCACGGCTGAAGCCGTGCCCTTACCCGTGTTCGTCGCGAAGAAACCTGGAACATCCGAAGGTCGTCTTCAAAAACTCCGTGCCCTCCGTGCCTCCGTGGTGAAACCGCCTTCGCGCTCCCGTCTCTGTGTCATCTTGTGCCGCCGGCGCCTTCGCAATCCAGGAAGGCTTCGCAAGTGGCGGCCATGGCATCCACCAGGCGTTTCTGTTTTTCCAGCGCGCGGCTTTGCCGTTGCAGCGTTTTTAAGCGCGCCTGCACCGGACGCTCATCGCCGCCCGCCGCCAGCCACGCCGGATCGTTCTGCAAAAATTCCACCAGCGCGATGCGTCCGCCGAGGCCGCTCTTGTGCAGCAGGTTGCTGACGTGAAATTTCACGCCCCGCACGCTGATGCCCAGCGCCTCCGCAATTTGCTTGTTCGACAGCCCTTTGCGAACGCAGCGGCCCACCGTCCGCTCTCTGATCGTGAACATGGCTCACTGCACTGTCTGGCAATAAAAGGTCGCGCCCTTGACCTGATCGGACGACCCGCCGTTAAAGGTGAATTTTAGGGTAGCGGCGTTGGCCAGGTTCTCCGCGCCGCTGTTGCCGTAGCTGCCGCCGACGCCGATGGCCGTGCCCCCAAGCAGCGGGCTCAGGTTCACCGACTCCGACGTCAGCGACGCGATGGTCAGGATTTCCAGGTCGGCGGACAAATTCTGGCTCGCCGAAGTGTAGCCGCCATACGCCCAGGTGGTGGTGTTCAGCGTCCATTTATAAGTGATGGCGCCGGAATTCACCGGATGCGTCCACTTCACCCAACAGTGCAGGCCCGCGCCCGCGGCAAAGGTTCCCGCCGGCAGCGACACCGTGTAAATCGTCTGGTCGGCGCTGTTGCCGGTCAACTGCGAAGTCGCGCCCTGCATGCTTCCCGTCACCAGATGCGCACCCTGCACCGGAATCGCCGGCTTGTTTATCAAGTCGGTATAACTTCCGGAAGTGGCGACCGTAGCCAGGTTCGGGCGATCGCTCAAATCGTTATAACTTCCGGAAGTCGCCACCGTCGCCAGGTTCGGCTTGTTCAGAATCATGGCCACGCCTGAGCTCGCATTCCAGTCGCTATTCACCTGCTCCAAACCGCCGCTACCGCAACCGTTGCAGGTGGTGACGTTCAGTGTGCCGATGGTGGCGGTGGTCGAGTTCACGTCGGTGGAATAAATTTCGTCCCAGCGGAAACTGGGATCGCCAATCCAGCGCGTGCTGGTGTCGTCGTCCACCTTGGCGGGAATGAACTCCCACTGCTGCTGATTGGGATTGCCGCCGGGGAAGGCGTACGTCATCTTGGCGAACAGCTCCGGTGTCTGCCCGAACATGGTGCGGTTGGGCATGCGGAAGCCGATGCCGCCGGTGCTGATGCTGCTGGAGGTGCCGCTGGCAGCCACCACCGTTTCGTTGGAGCTGGTGGTACCGAAAATTTCCGTCAGCACATCGTTGCCGCTGTGCGGCGACTGCACAAAAGTATTCAGGTCCAGCGTGTATGCCTGGCCGGAGAAAAATGCGCCGGTGGGTCCGTAATAAAACGGCACCTTATTCATATTGCTGGCCGCCGAAGTACGCCCGTTCACCGTGTCGTTCACCGCGTTGACGTAGTCCTGCACGTAGAAATTATTTACGCTGACGAAGGGCGCGGTGCCGAAGGCGCCATTGACGTAGCGAATGACGTCGGTGACGCCGCTGCGTCCGAAGGTGTAGCCGCCAATGATGTAGAGCGCGGGCTGCGCCGTGTCCTGCCCGGTCTGGTCAATGGTAATCAGCGGATCCTGCCCGCTGATCTCTTCTTCCGTCTTGAAGCCGAGAATGGTGAGCGTGCCCGACTGGCCGCCGTTCAGCCGCACCAGCGAAATGGTGTTGGAATCGCCGCTCAATCCGTGAACCACCGCGACACCCGCCAGGTTGTTGAAGTCGAAACCGTAGCGGCCGGCGCTGTTGGTGGTGATGTTGGCGATGTCTGACGGAGTGGCGCTGGCGCCGGTGAACAGAATGTTGTCGGCATAGCAGCCGCTGACCTCGATGGTGCGCAGGAATGATGTCTCGCCCATGTTTTCAATGTTGAAGCAGTTGCCGGCGGTCTGATTGGCGCCGTTGCCGATGACCCGCAGATTTTCGAATCCGCCCCAGTGCCACCATTGCGCCGTCGCCGCGTTCCGGTGCCGACGCTGGAGGTGGCGATCAAATCCGCATTCAGCCCGTTGGCCGCCGTGATGATGGTGCCGTGATTGGTCGAGGTGCTGGAGCCGATCAGCTTGCCGCCCGACACCGCCACGATGCCGGCGGTCACATTGTTATTACCGTTGTTATAGGTGACGGTGGCGTTGATGGTGTAAGTCGTCGGGGCCAGCTTCAGGGTGACCGAATCGTACAGAATGAAACCCGGCCCGGTGTAAGGCGTGGTGCGGTCGTCCACCACCGCGCCCAGAACGCTACCATTGTTATAGGCGGCGTTAATGGCCGCCTGGATGCTGGCGAATTTGCTGACGAAAAATTCCACTCCAGCAATCGCGCGCGCGCTGAGATTGCCGGCGACCGTCGCATTCTGCGAGAAGTTGGCGTTGCCGCTGCTGTCCAGCGTCATGCCCTGCCCGCCTACGAGGATGTTGAGCGGTTGCCCGTTGTAGCCGTAGCCGCCGGTCATGGCCGCCGTTCCCAGGCTGTCGGCCGGCGTCGCCGTCGAAGTATTCAGGTAACCGGTGATGGTGGTGCGCCCGCCGGAGAGGTTATAGATGCCGCGCCCGGTGCTGCTCCCGGTGCAATCAATGTCGTTCAAGCTGGTGTTATACGAAGTCGCATCAATGTAAACGCAAGCCGAGTTGGCGGCGGTCTGTCCGCTGTCGCTGGTGAACTCGGTCAGCACGTGGCTGATGGAGCTGTTGGTTGTGGCTACCAGCCGAATCGGATTTTGCGAAGCGCAGTGCGAGTTGAATCCGCTGACGATCAGGTACTGCGAATTCTCCGCTACGATGCCGCCCTGATCGGCGTTGCCGCCGTAGCAATCGCTGCCGATCCAGTCCACGTTTTCCACCAGCACGGAGTAAGCATTGAGGATATGAATGCCGTGGGTGGCCACCTGCCGCGAAGCATCCTCCGCCTGCGCGATGTGTGTGGCCGAGATGCGCAGCCGGTTGGCGCTGGGGCTGGTGCTGGCGGCGCCTTCCAGGCGAATGTTGTCGGAGACGAAGCCGGCCGGCTCGCTGAGACCGTTGTCGTCAATGAAAGCGCCGACCACATCGCCAAACGAAGCCTGGCCAACGCCGGGGATGGAAACGTCACTGCCCGGGATAACGGCGATCCAGCGCAGAGTGCCGTCGGTGATGAGCTTGCCGGCGGTGTAGTAGTTGGACCAGGTCGGCTGGGAGGCACTGGTGGCGCCGACGCCCAACGAATAGAAGAGCCAGTTGGCGGGATTGTTCGCCGCCGGCTTGATGAATTCGCCGCGCACGATGGAAGTGTTGGCGCTCCACTCCAGCGCCGGACGGCCGTCGAAGTAAACCCCGTCCAGGCCGTTGTTATAGACTTCGCCGCCGTCCCACAGCACGCTGCCGCCGATGAAATGCACGCCGCCGCCGCCGCTGAATCCGACGTTGAAGAAGCCGTTGATGTTGGAGTCGGAGCCGAAGACCACGCCTTCTCCCGGATTATGCTCGATCCAAATCATTCCGGAGATGGCCACCGCTTCCGCCGGATCGAACAGAGCGACGCCGGTGAAACCTTCGATGTCGAGGTCTTCAAATTTTTCGAGCTGGCCATCCGGCATGAACAGGCCGACGGTGCCGACGCTGTTGCCGATGAGGCTGAGCTTGCGGACGATGCCGCCCCACGCGCCGCGCGTGGTGTCCTGAATCAGGATGCCAGCGACACCGGACTTCAGCACGCTCGACCAGCCTTGGCCCTCCAGCACTACGTTGCTGCCGGTGACGTTGATGCCCGGAGACACATTAAAGGTGATGGTGGCCACGGGAAACTTGATGGTCATGGGCGCGCTGGCGACGATGGTCGAGCTGCAGGTTTGCGGCCCGGCAAAACCGCTGGCGTCCACCACGCTGGAATGCGCTGCCAGCGCGGCGGTGATGGCGGCGTTCACCTTGGCGCAAAAATCGCTGCCCGCCGCCGCTGCCGCGTTCTGCACATTATTCAGCACCGTGAAGGCGCCAGTGTTGGGCGTCACATTGCCGATGGGTGGCGGCGAAGACAGGTTCAGGTCCTGCTGCGAATCCACATAATTTTTGGTGGCCGCGTCGTTGGGATTCACCGGCGTCGGCACGATGGCTTCGGTCGTCGCGGTAAGCGTGGTAGCGCTAACCGTGTTCGGCGTCACGTTGCCGATGGGCGGCGGCGATGACAGCGATTCGCCGCCCAGTGCCGGCGTCGTCCACATACGCTTTGTTGGCGGCGTCGGTGGGATTCACCGGCGTCGGCACCGTCGGCGCCAGCGTAAATGTCTTGGCACCGGCGATGGTCTGCGTCGATGCCAGGCTCACGTAGTTGGCGTCGGCGAAGGTGCGCGTCAGATATTGCGCCGCCATGCTGGCCGGAGCCAACGTCGCACGGATGGCGCCGATGGTGGTCTGCTCCACCGCCGGCAAGGACCAGAGCTCGCTGTCCGTCGTACCGTCATCGAGCTTGAAGATCGCCTTGTAATATGTGCCCGCCGGCGTCGCGCCCGCATTCGGCGCCAGGCTGGCATTGAATCCGCCGCTCGGGTCCAGCGTCACCGTCAGCGTTCCCGGCGTGACTGCTTGTCCCGCCGCGGTGGTGAATGCGGGCCAGGAAATTACCACCGTTCCCTGCGCCGGACTTCCGTCCGCGCGATACACGGTGTCTAAAATTTGCGTCAGCGCCGGGCCGCTAGGCGCCATCGCGTGACGGATCGAGGCTTCCGCGGTCCAGCCGGCAAACGCGGCGACAGCCAGGCAAATCAGGGCAGAAAAAAACCGCCCTGTCAGGCGGTTGTGCTTCAGCATGGCGTATGTCTCTCTGTTGCCGGCCAGGGCCGGCGGAATCATGAATTCGAGGTAACCAAATCTGCTCACCGGCGGACGACTCCGCCGGCTGGCAGCCAATGAACTTTCCTGGATCGCGGGTAACTCCATCGCATCACCGCAACCCTACATCGGAACCGGGAAACCAACTCCTACATTGTGGGACTACTCGGTAAACCACCGCCGATTGCCGTGCGGCGCTCCCGCCACGTAACCGCGGAGAAAGCTTTCTACACTCTCGACATAAACCGCGGCGAAATCGGCTACCGGACGGCGCGCCTGAATCACGTCCATGGCGGCATCCAGCTCAAATCCGTTGGTACACAGCACTGCCAGCGCCATCATCGGCGCGCGATGAATTCCGGCGGCACAGTGAATGAACAGCTTGCCATCCGGCGCCGCCAGCGCCCGCTGCGCAAATTCAACGCCCCGGCGAAACAGCGCCGCCGGCTTCGGCTGAAAGTCATCGTCCACCGGGTTCCACAAAACTTCCACGCCGTAAGGCGCCGCCAGGGGCGTATCGTCGAACTCGATCTGCATGTCGATGATGTGGGTAACGCCGGCATGCACCACTTCGATCATCTTCTGGTCGTTCCAGATGCCGGCGCCGACCGCAATGCGATCGGTCACCCATGTCATGTCCATCCGCCGGATGCTCCCCGTGGAGCCGAACTCGGGCCCCTGCTGCCATTCTACTCAACGGCAGAATCTTGATTTTGCGCCGCCGGTTCGTCCAGCGACTGCGGAGCATGCCAAAAAAATCCCAGCCGACGGCTGGGTCATTTGGGGAAGCGCCACTCCGCTTCCGCTTCCCGTTTTCTATTCTGGTTTCACGGTAGCACACGGTGGGGGAAATTGTCCGGTGTTTGGCGAAATTCTATGCCCTTGTTTTACAATGACTTAGATTGATAGGCAGGTTCTGAGGGCATTGACATGTAAAAATTCCCCGGCTTTTCGTAATAGTAGCACTACTAAGTCTCGGAACCGTCCCATTTTGGGCTGAGCCCTCCACGAGTCCTCATCTGGGAGAAAAACCGCGCCTGTCCCGCCAAAATCCTTGCCTTCGCCACCGGATCCGGCTCCAGCGACCACACCCCCATTTCGTGCGTCCCGCCCAGCGCAATGCCGTCCTGCCGCGGAAACATGTACAGGTCGCCATTGCCCAGGGTGCAGTTTCAATCTCCGGCTGCGGCAGCAGAAAGGTGAACTGGCTTCTTATCGGCACATCTCGCGTTCCTTGAACCGCACGCCGGCGCCGAGGCCGGGGCAATTCACAATCACGTTTTCCGGCAACGACTGCAGCTCGGCGACGCTGCCCAGCTTCGCAGCCCGCCGGTGGAAATGTCGCGGCGGCGGCGCAGGTATTCGCAGTCGCAATGGCCGCTGGGCGCCACGGTTTAGAATGACACCATGTCTGTCCTGGGTCCTTCGTCTGCCACCACGGCTGGCGTGGCGGCGCGACCGCCCAAGCGCAGCGCGCGGCAGAGCATTCGGCGCACCATCGTGGTTCTGCTGCTGCTCGTGGCGGTGCTGGCCGTGTTCGCCTATCTGTACAACAATTACTCGCTGGTGCCCGCGAGCCGCGCCGGCTTCGATGCCCGCCTCGATCCCGCGCTCGACCGCGCCATTGACTGGATCACCAGCAACACTTCCGTCTCCTTCGGCAATCCTTCGGTGATGTACATGATCTCCGACATGGCGCGCATGACCGGCGATCCCCGCTTGCTGCACATGCTGAAGGATTACGCCGCTTATCTGGACTTCCCTTCGCGGCAACTCGATCCCATCTGGTGGCGGCTGCTGGACCGCAAACATTCCCTGCCCGTGATCACCAACTACTACATGCGGCACGAAGACTTCGAGCGCCGCTGGGACGCCTACGCGGTGGCCCCCAACAACGTGCAGCTGCCGGAAGCCGAGCGCGCCAATATGTTCTCGCCCACCAGGTATTACTGGGGCGCGCGCCACCATCAGTTGTTTTCGCTGGTCATGTATCGCGACTTCAACGGCGGCAATCCTCAACTCAACCAGACCATGAATTACCTGTCGGAGAAAATCGCGCGCGATGAGCACTACGATTTTCGCGTCAGCGACAGCTACCTGCAACGCGTCGCCTTCGTGCTGGGAGCGCAGCGGCCTGATCTGATCCGCAGCCGCTGGGTGGAGCGCATGCTCGACAACCAGCAGCCGGATGGAAGCTGGAAGTACTGCTGGTACGGTTGGTGCCGCGGCATTTTCGAATTCAGCCTGATCAATCCCGGCCATCCCACGGTGCAGGCCGCCTGGGCGCTCACCATGCTGAAGTATCGCTACCCCCAGTGGGCGGAAGAGCATTACAAAAAGTGAGCCCGCGGCTGCGGTCCTGATTTTCGGACGTTCGCAGCAAAAATCGCATTCACCACAGAGACACAGAGACACAGAGACACAGAGAAAAAAAGAGACACAAGATTTTCATACTCCGGAGCGCCGGGTGGGAGACCCGCGCTTGAGCGCCGCGTCCCGCGCCCTTTGAAATTGTCATCACGAGCGCCTTTAGCCGCGAGGGATCTGCTTTTCCTCGACCGCGGCAAAGGCCCCGCCCTAGCCAAAAGAATTGGAATAAAGCAGGTCCCTCGACTCCGCTTCGCTGCGCGCGGGATGACAGGAACGGGGCACCCGGGTTTCATTCGCGCTGAACTCGCGCCCTTTACAAACCTCGTCCGTCATGGCGTGAAGCCGCGTGCTGACGCGGTCCTCCGTGGCGCCGGGTTTCCAAGCCAAAATTCTCTGTGTCTCTGTGTCTCTGTGGTTGATCCCCCCGCAACTCGTTCCCCGCTTCGTGTTCTAATTGCCAGACGGTATGCTCTGCCGCGTCCCCATGTTGCGCCGAATGTTTCTGCTGGTCACGGTGTGTGCGTGCCTGGCGGCCTTCGCCTTAATCGCGGCTGCACCGCTGTTGGGGCAGTGCGACGACATCTACATCGACCCCAAGCTCCGCCCCAAGTTGCCTCCCTCGTCCACCGCGGCCGCCGAGGACTTGCTGCCCGAGTCAGCGTACCTCACCAGCACGACGTACACGAATCTTTACTTCGGCATCGCCATTGATTTGCCGATGCCGTCGAAGGGCCACCTGATCATGCTGCCCATCATGCCGGAGCGCCAGCATGCGCTGCTGGGCATGGATTTCGAAAACGGGCAACGTTACGGTTCCATGGTGATCAGCGCGGTGGACCCGCGCGAGGGGCTGGAGCCGCCCACCGCCGCCGAGTTGCAGGACCAGCTCGCGCGCTGGGCGCAGCAGGCGCAGGAGAAATTCATGGCGCCGGGGCGCATGCCCATTCCCGATTACATGATGCGCACCGGGCGCTTCTACTTTTCCGTCCACCACAAGGGCGGGAACTACGCGGCGCTGTTCTGGACGCGCATCAAGAACTACAACATTCGCGCCCTGGTTTCGACCAACGACACCGCCTTCCTGGCGCGCTCGAAAAAAGTGATGACCGACGCGCGCTTCTACTGTCCGCAGGACGACGGCTCGCTACTGACCATGAAAGGCGAGCCGGTGAAACTGGAAGGCGGCGAACCGTATGAAGGACCCACGGTTCCCACTGCGCGAGCCGAAGCGGCGCTTGCCGATCCGCCCGCCAAGGCGATTCCCGCCGGCGAGGTCAAGGACGGCGCTTATCGCAACTCGGCGATTGGCGTCGAGTATCAACTGCCTGCGGACTGGCAGGTACTGCCGGCCGACCCGAAGGCCGACCCGCCTGGCGATCCGGCAAAGCAGCGCCAGTCCAGCTTTCGCGATGCGTGTTCGCGAACGCTGCTGCGCGCCGCACAGCCGCGTGGCAAAGCTGGCGACGCTCCGCCTGCGAGCATAACGTTGCGCGCGCTCGATCCCGCGTGCCTGTCGCTGCGAACACCCGCGACCCTGCGCGACTCGCGCGATGCCGGCGACATCGAGGCCACGCTGGAGGTGCTGGGCGATTTTGGCGAGATCCGATCCAATCGCCTCATCATGCTTGGCGACCATTTGTTCATGGTGTTCGATGGAACCATCGGCGCGGCCGGCAAGAATGTGGAGCTGGCACATCGCATGTCGCAGACGATTTTTGCCACCCGCTACGACAAGCTGCTGCTGCTGTGGACGCTGGCCGCTCCCAGCCGCCCGGCGCTGGCCGCGATCCCGCCCACCCAGGTGAGGCTGGGTGAGACCAAGCCGGTAGAGATCAAGGCCGCGGCGGGAAAGTGAGCGCGGCTTCAGAGGTCACTGAAAAACTCTGCTTTCGCGAGACTTGTATCAGGGCACGACTTCACAGGCCGCTGAAAAAGTCGGAAAAGCAGATCCCTCACCGACTAAAGTCGGTTCGTGATGACAAAAGTAAAGGGCTTATCGGCACAACTGAAGTTGTGCCCTGACACAAGACAACCGAAACGGACTTTTTCAGCGGCCTCTGAAGCCGGGCCCTTTGCAAACCTGCGGGCTGCCAGCCCCAAACTCGTCACGCGACAAGCCGCCTCTCCTGCCATTACAATCGGACAATTCCCGCTCAGCCGAAATTGAGGGTGGCTTGGCGCTTCTGCCGAGATGCGCCGTGAGCGGTCAGGACCCCGACACAATGTCTCAGACCTGTAACAAGCGGCGTTTCCCGGCTCTATTCTCGCGAAAACATGGCTCGCTTTGGTTAGTGCTGGCGATGCTGGCCGCCGCCATTCTGCTGATGAACGGCGCTTGCGGCGGCGGCTCGTCGAATTCCTCGTCGTCAGGCAGCGGCAGCGGCGGAGGAACCACTACCTCCACCGATCCGCCCGCGGAAGAAGCGCTGGGCGAGCGCCTGTTCATCGAGACCCGCTTTGCCGAATATTTCGCCGTGAACATGACCGGCATCAACCAGCCGCTGGCACAGGGCGATCCTGTGGTCGCGAAGGTCGAAACCATGAACGGCACGCTGCCCGGCCCGTATGCCGGACAGTCCATCAACTGCCGCTCCTGCCACTTTGTGGTGGAATTCACCGGAGTGCAAAACGCCGGCAACCGTTCCTACGCTGACTTCACTGATCGCAGTCCGCTGCCGCGCGTCATCAATAATTTCGATCATACTCCGCGCAACGCGGTGCAGATGGTGGGCTCGATGCATACCCGCAGCGGCGCAACCTTCCTGCACTTCGACGGCGAGTTCAACAACGCGGTGGACCTGGTGGAAGCCACCATGACCGGCCGCAACTTTGGCTGGTCGCCCGACCAGCAGCAGCAGGCGATTGCGCACATCGCGCGTGTGATCCGCGAAGACAACGGTACCGGCCAGCTTGCGGTTTCGCGCTCCGGCGGCATGTCGTACGCGACGTTGCTGCTGGGCACCGACAGCGCGATTCCCTCGCAGTACGTGCTGCCGGCGTCGTACCGGCTGGACGTGGCGCACGCCAGCGATCAGCAGATTCTCGACGCTGTCGCCAATCTGATCCTGGCCTACATGAGCGTGCTGCAGTACCAGGAAGTTAGCGGCATCTTCGTCGGCTCGCCCTTCGACGTTTTCCTGCGGGCCAATGGTTTGCCCGGGCGTCCCAGCGGGCTGCAAACCGCGGCGCAGTTCAATCAGCAACTGCTGCAGCAACTGGAAGCGCTGGTCAATCCGGTGTTCGTCACGTCCTCAATGGGTTCGTTCAAGTACCACTCGCAGCCGTTCGTCTTCGGCCAGACCGAACTGGCAGGGCTGAAGATTTTCCTCAGCCAGGCGCCCGGCGCGACCGACGGTTCGCGCAGTGCCGGCAATTGCGTCGCCTGCCATCAACTGCCCAACTTCACCGACGAACTCTTCCACGCCACCGGCGTGGCGCAGGAAGAATACGACGCCGCCAACGGCGATGGCGCCTTCATGGCGCTGGCCATTCCTGGGCTGGCAGAGCGCAACGCCAACTACGATCAGTATCTGCCGATGACCCTCAACCATCCCACCGCCAGCGAACGCTTCCGTCACGCCGCGGTCGCCGGCAATCCGCAGTTCGCCGACCTGGGACTGTGGAATGTCTATCTCAATCCCGACATGCCCAAGCCGCAGTCGGACCTGGCAAAGGTGGTGTGCGCCAGCGGACAGGATTGCTCGGTGGACCAGGGCCTGGCCAACACCATCGCGCAGTTCAAGACGCCCGACATTCGCGACCTGGAAGATTCCAGCCCCTACTTCCACAATGGCAGCAAGCTGACGGTGGAGGACGTGGTGCGGTTCTACGTCGCGCATTCGCAGATGGCGCGCCAGGGCACGCTGCGCAATGCCCCGCCGGAGTTCGGCGCTATGTCCATCAGCCAGGCCGACGTGCAGGCACTGACGGCGTTCCTGAATTCGTTGACCGAGGACTACGACGACCAGCACGCGGGCAAGGCGCCGTACCAGTAACGGAAAAACCGGTTCACCACGGAGGCACGGAGGGCACGGAGGTTTTTTTGTAACGCCGGATACGGGTGGAGCAGGCCTTCAGGCCTGCAGTATGGCAGCCATGTCAGGCTTCGGCTTTAGCCACTGAGGTAACTGTCGAGGCAAGAATTACCTCAGCGGCTGAAGCCGGAATGTAAGACAGCAATTTTTCTGCAGGCCTGAAGGCCTGCTCCACCCATCCTGAACAAAAAGCGATGCGCTCAATAGCTCAGCGGCGCGGCGATGCGCTTGATGGCCAGGGTGGGAAAGATGTAGCCGCGCCAAACGCGGTCATAGCGGAAGCCGACGCGCGCCATGAACCAGCGGCCGGTAGGCTCGGGCGCGTTATAGACGACGTACGGCGGCCAGGCCACGCCGAGGTGCCGCCGTTGCCGGTTGCCGATGAAGGCCATTGCCGGCTCTCTCTCTGACTTCCACGAAAGCTGGCGCTGCAGCCAGCAAACCTGCTTGCCCAGTTTGCGGCGATCTTCGCCCTGATTGACGCAGCCCTGCTCCAGCGCGGCCGGCGACAACACGCCATTCGCCGAGGGAAGGCTCCACGCGGACGCCGGCATCGGACGCAGCACCACACCCAGCGCCAGCACCAGCAGGGCGGCAAACGCTCCAATCAGAATTTGCAGCAACCTTTTCATGCGGCTGAATATTTCAACCCCAGCGCAGCCCGGGAGTCGCGCTAGTTCACGCCTGTAGTGGTAGGCGGCATGGGACCGCCGGCATTCTCCGGCTGCTTCATCAGGCCGAAGTTCTGCAGGTAGGCCACGGTGCGCTGGGCCGCGCCGTCGAAGGTGAGCTGGCAACGCACGAACTGCGAGTTCTCCCACATCACATCGCCGCCGCCGTAAATCAGCTTGCATTCGGTGAGAACGCAATTCACGAAGCGCTTGTCGTCCATGTAAACGGTAATGCCTTGGGGCTTCCAGTTTTCCAACACCTGCATGTCAGTCGGGCTCTCCTGAAGTGAGTTGAAATTTGAGTATAGCGGAAAGCGGCGCGAGGCCGCGGAGGATCAACCACAGAGATAGAGAGACAGAGAGGACTTGGGGGCCTGTTTTGATTTGTCATCACGAGGAGGCCTTCAGGCCGACGAGGGACCTGCTTTTTCCTCAGCGCGCGAACAGGCCCCGCCCTGGCCAAAAGATGGCCAGAACGGGGCACCCAGGTTTGCTGGAGTTTGCGTTAACTACGCGGCGGAGCGGATGGTATCGACTGCGGCGCGCACCGATCCCACCGCCCATCCGGCAGTTTCGCGGATGTTGTCCACGCTGCGCTGCATGCGCTGCAGGTTTTCCTGATAGCTGACGCGGGCCGAATCCGCCAGTTCACCGGCGCGGTCGGCGAGGTTGTTGCGCGTCTCTTCTCCGCTCATGGGAGCGAACAGCAGACCGAGGCCCACTCCCACACCCACTCCAAACAAAAAAGTCTTCATGCCGTTCTCCTCAGAAGAAATGTCGGTTGCGTGGCGCAGCAGTAGTAAGCAAGGAAGAGCGCCCGCGAGATTCATGCTCTCGAATTGAGATGCGAGCAGGGACGACGAGGTTATCTTGGGAAAAACCAGTTAACCACAGAGGCACAGAGACACGCAGGGTTTTTGTGACGCCGGAGTGGGTGAAGCAGAGATGGGTGGAACAGGCCTTCAGGCCTGCAGTGGCGGCCGTGTACGGTTCCGGCTTTAGCCAACGAGGTAACTTGTCCAAGCAAGAATCACTCAGCGGCTGAAGCCGACCTTCTTCGCTGCGTTGAGGAAAAGCAGATCCCTCGCGGGCTGAAGCCCACTCGGGATGACAATTCAAAAGGGGGCCGATATCGGCACGACTGAAGTCGTGCCCTTACTCATGCCTCGGCGAAAACGGAGATTTTCGGCGGCCTGTGAAGTCGTGCCCTTTACAAGGCAGCCGTCAGCAAAGTTTTCCGCGCGCGGAAAGCCGTACCTTCGCGAACCTCTCGCCAGCGGGCAGTTTCCCCAATTTATTTCTTCTCTGTGTCTCTGTGTCTCTGTGGTGAAAAGGGTTTTACAGCGTGCGCTTGAAGAGCAGCGTCGCAATCGTGATCATCACCGCAGCGGAGATCGTCAGAAACGCCAGATCGCCACGAATCGCCACGAATCCCGCATCCTTCAGCAGAATCGCCTTGAAGCCGTGCACCGAATAGCTGAATGGATCCACGTAAGCGATGCCGCGCAGCCAGGTGGGAAACGCCTTGATGGGATAGATCGCGCCGCTGGGGAAAAACAGCAGCGTATTCAGGATGCCGAACATGGCGCGCGGCACCAGCGGGTCTTCCACCCGCACCATCATCAGGAACATCATGGTGTTAAACGCCAGCGAAGTGGCCACGATCATCAGCAACACGTAAAACATGTTCAGCGGGGTGAAGATGCTGCCCAGGCCCGACAGCAGCGAGCCCAGCACGGTAATCACAATGCCCGCCATGATGGCCTTGATGGCGCCGGCGATGTTCAGCCCGGCCACCAGTTCGAACTTGGTGATGGGCGTGACCAGGTAGCCTTCGTGCACGCCGCGCGCCTTGTCGTCGATGTAGAGCATGCCGCCGCCGATCATCACCGAGACGAACATGGCCAGCGCGATCGAGCCCGGCAGCAGGTACTTCATGTACTCGATGTAGGGATAGAGCTCGACGGTATCGAGCGAGATCTGCTGCACAATGCGCGACGGCTCAACGTCGGGATCGTTCAGCGCCTTGGTCAGGTCGCTGAACTCCTGCTCCAGCGTGGAGCTCATGAAGTTATCGGTGTTGTCCACGATGAGCGCGATGCGAGGATGGTTCTCCTCGTAGACCCGCCGCGAATATTCCGGCGGAATGATGATGGCGCCGTCGAGCTTGCCGGTGCGCACATCTTCCATCGCCTGCTTGTCGCTGTTGTAGGGAACGGGATAAAAGGTGCGCGCGTTGGACTGCACCGCGGCCAGCGCCTCGTGTACCTTCACCGCCTGCGTGCCGCGGTCCTGGTCGACCACGCCCAGGCGGGCGTCTTTGATCTTGCCGCCGAAGGCGTTGCCCAGCACGATGAGTTGCACCAGCGGAAACACCATGGCCACCAGCATCAGCGCCGGTGAACGGAAGAACTTGCGCAACTCGCGCTCGACGATCGCCCACATTCGGTTCATGGCCGCATCCCCGGACGATCCGGCATCACGAAGTTGTAGGCCTTCACCTGCTCATCGCGCAACTGGCGTCCGGTGTAGTGGACGAAGACATCGTCCAGCGTGGTGTTCTGCACCGAGAGCGATTTGATCTGCACCCCGGAACGCACCGCCAGCTCCACCAGTTCGGTAGTGGTCTTCGAGCCGTTCGTGCTGAGGATGCGATACATGTTCGCCGCCTCGGGCTGCACGGAGGTCACGTCCTCCAGCTTGCCCAGTTCCGCTTCCCACTGTGGCGGAGCGTTCAGAAACTGCGCTTCGATGACGTTGGTTCCGGGCACGCTGGCCTTCAGCGCCATCGGCGAATCCAGCGCCACCAGCTTGCCGTGATCCACAATGGCGATGCGGTCGCACAGGCGGTCGGCTTCGTCCATGTAGTGGGTGGTGATCAGAATGGTGAGCGCGCGCCGGTTCTTGATCTCGGTCAGCATCTCCCAGACGGCGACGCGCGAAACCGGATCGAGGCCGGTGGTCGGCTCGTCGAGGAAGAAAATCTTCGGGCTGTGCACCAGGCCGCGCGCAATCTCCAGCCGGCGCCGCATGCCGCCGGAGAGCGTCTTGGTCTGCGCATCGCGCCACTTCATCAGGTCCACCGTGGTCAGCAGATCGTCGATGTTGCGCTTGCGCTCCTCGGCGGGCACGCCGTAAAGCTTGGCGTAGATGTTCAGGTTCTCTTCCACGGTCAGGTCGATGTCGCTGGTGAGCGCCTGCGGGATGACGCCCATGCAGTGCCGGGCTTCGTCGGCATGCGTGGCCACGTCGTAGCCGTTGATGAGCGCGCGCCCGCTGGTGATGGGCAGCAGCGTCGTCATCATGCGGATCAGGGTGGACTTGCCGGCGCCGTTGGGCCCCAGCAGTCCGAAGATCTCGCCCTGATGCACGTTGAACGAGACGTCGTCCACCGCGGTGAAGTCGCCGTACTTCTTGGTGATGTGATCGACCACGATGGCGTCGCCGCCGGGCGACGCCGTCGCATGCCGCTGCGGGCTTGCGTTCGGGAGTGAACCAGCTCATCGCGCGCCCTTCCCCAGATCTTTCGGCAGCAGCACCTCGGCGGTCATGCCGGGAACCAGCGAGCCGTCGGGATTGTCGACCTTCAACTTCAGGCCGATGGTCTTGATGTCGCGCTTGCGGCGGCTGACGTCGCGTTGCGTGGCGTAGTCGCTCTCCACCGCTTTGAAGATTACCGTGCCTTCGATCGGCTTGCCCGCCGGCAGCCGCACCGTCAGCTTGTCGCCGTCGGCGATGAAGCGGCTTCGGTCTCCGGCGCTTCGGCACGCACCCAGGTGTCGCCGAAATCGATGATGGTCACGATGGGCGTGCCGGGATTCACCACTTCGCCCTGACGCGTGGCGCGCACGGAAACCGTTCCGCTGACCGGCGCATAAATTTTGGTGTAGCCGAGCCGCGTGTCGGCCTCGGCCAGTTGCGCCTTGGCGTTGGCCACCTGCGCCTGGTTGGCGGCAACGTTGCTGGCCGCGGCGCCCTGCTGATGCAGTGCGCGCCTGCGCGGTGTTCAGGTCGGCCTGCGCCGCGTCCATGTTCTTCTGCGCGCTCTCGACACCGCCTGCTGCGCGTTCAGTTGCTCCTCGGCGCGCACCCTGTCCTGGTCCGACTGAACGCCGGCTTTCGCCAGCTCGATCATCCGCTCCGAATCGCTCTGGATGCGCACCAGGTCGGCCTTGCGACTGCACCAGCGTCGCCTTGGCGGCAGCCAGCCGGGCCTGCGCGTTCACCACGCCGCTGTTGGTCTCGCCCAGGGTCTGCGCCTCCGTTGCCTGCATCGAGGACACCTGCGACGCAGTAGGCGTTGATGGTGGCCTGGGCGGCGTTCTTCTGCGCTTCCAGTTCGGCGGAGTCGATCTCGGCGATCAGGTCGCCGGCCTTCACCTTCGAGCCTTCATCCACGTAGAGCTTCTCGACGCGGCCCATGATCTTGGAGCTGACGATGACCTGGTTGGCGTCGACGATGCCGATGAGCACGGTGTCGCTGGTGCGGTCGGTGGAGTAGAAGTAGTAGCCGGCCGCGATGGCCAGCAGGACGGCAAGAAAGATGAAAAATTTAGGGCGGCTTCATTGGCGCCTCCCGCGCGCGCTGCTGCGCGGAGTGGAATGTTTTTCGGAGATGGCCGGGCCGCTCTTTCGCCGGCGACAATCTCGGCCGCCAGCCTGATGCCGGCATCGCGATCGGTGAACAGCGCCGCAGCAATGAAGTCGAGCACGGCGGCACGGCGGCGCTCAATGCCGCCCGGCGAATTCGGGTCGTCCTGCAGGAACTTCCGCCGCAGGGGCGCGGTCAGGAAGTAATGCACGATGGAGCCGATGGCCGAGGGCACGAATTGCGCGGCATCGACGGCGCGAAACTCGCCGCTGTCGATGCCTTCCTGCAGCAGAGCCAGGACGCGCGCGCCGATGGGCCGCAGATATTTGGGGAACAAGTTATCCAACTGCGGCGAGCCGCCGCGGCTGGCGCTCATCAGCTCGCTCATGAAGATGTGGGCGTAGTACGGCGACTCGGCGATGGAGTCGAAGTGCGCCTTAGCGTAACAGAGGAAGCGACGGCCGGCGGTGCCGGGCTGGTCGCAGACGGCCATGATGCGCGCGCAGCAGTCCGCGAAGAAAATGTCCAGCACGGCGCCGTAGAGCGCCTCCTTGTCGCGGAAGTAGTAATAGAGCAGCGCCTTGTTCACCCCGGCAGCTTCGGCGATGGCGTCGACGCGGGCGCCGGCCAGGCCCTCCTGCGCAAACTCGGCCAGCGCGGCCTGCAGGATGGCGTTGCGGCTGGCTTCCGGCTGGCGCCGGCTGCCGCGGCCGGGCGCGGGTTTTGGGGCTGGGAGTCATTTAATTAACTAGTTAGTTAGATTAACAGAGGAAGGGTCGCGACGCAAGTGCTTCGGCTACATTGAAGGGTGCCGGAGCCCGGGGAAGTATTCCAGTGCCCCAGGTTCGCGGCGTGGGTTTGGCCGCTAACCTGGGATTACGCATGGTCGTGTCGGTGCGCCCTGCGCCCTTCGGGAAATTGGAGTCGTCGAGATTGGGCGGACGAACCGAGACCGGGAATGCACGTCGGTCCTGCGCGCACATCCGTAATCCCAGGTTAGCGTCCGAAGACGGACGCGAACCTGGGGCACCGGACGCTCGCCCCCCCGTGTCCTCGGCTTGCCTTATCTACCCCACTTGGGCCACAATGTTTCATCCTGGAGTGAGGCACGTCGAGTGAAGTTGCGCGGTTGGATCCTGATCTTGCTGTTTGTGCAGGTGTTGGTGCACCCGCTGGTGCACTTGCGCGACGCGCAAAACCGGGCCTCCGCCTCAAGCACCATCACCGTAACCGCCGCTTCGCCGCTAGCCGGCCATCCCACCAGCGACCAGTGCGAACTTTGCCGCGTCAGCCACAGCACCGTGGTCAGTGCGCGCCTGCCGCAAATTGAACTGCTCAATCCCCACTGGATCGGCGTTGCACTGCAGTCGATCAATTACGACTCGCTGCAAGCCGGCCCGCGCCTTGCTTCCCGGGCGCCGCCCCTTCTCTAGCCAACTCCCGTTCATCACGCCGTAAGCCTGCGCCTCGCCGCGCCAGGTCTGCGTTGCCTTGAACCCGTACCGCTCGGTCCGGGCCGCCCTGCTCTTTCGCAGGCGCGCGCCGCCACCCGAGCTCAGTTGGAGGAGAAATGTCGCTGTACCAGGGACGCTCTGCGTCTGCATTCCGTTTCGCTTTCGCCGTATTCACGTTTTGTGCGCTGTTCAGCCTGCTCGCCCGCGCGCAATCGTTGGGCAACTCATCGTCCATTACCGGCACCGTCACCGATCCCCAGGGAGCCGTCATCCCCGGGGCAACGGTGGAGATTCATAATCCCGTGAGCGAACTCGATCGCACCGTGACCACCGACAAGGCCGGCAGGTTCAGCTTTCCCAACGTGCCGCTGAACCCTTACCACCTCGTCGTCAGCGCGCCGAGCTTTGCCTCGCAGGCGCAGGACGTCGAGCTGCGCTCCTCGGTCCCGCGTGAACCTCACCATCAAGCTGGCGGTGGCCACCGAGTCCAACACCGTCACCGTCCAGGCCGATGCCGGCGACTTGCTGGAAAATGATCCCACCTATCACACCGACATCGACCGCAAACTGATCGAGAGGATGCCGCTGGAGAGTGCATCGTCGTCTGTCAGTTCACTGGTGACGCTGTCGACCCCAGGCATCGCCGCCGACTCCAACGGTCTGTTTCACGGTCTCGGCGACCACGCCCAGAATTCCTTCTCGGTCGACGGCCAGCCCATTACCGACCAGCAGAGCAAGGTCTTCTCCAACCAGATTCCGCTGGATTCCATCCAATCCATGGAAGTCATCGCGGGCGCGCCCCCGGCCGAATTCGGCGACAAAACCAGCGTCGTCATTGACGTGACCACCCGCTCGGGCCTGGGAGTAACCACAGCCGCACGGCGGCATCACCACGTCCTACGGCACTTTCGGCACTTCGACGGTGGACGCGAATCTCGCCTACGGCAACAACAAGTGGGGGAACTTCATCGCGGTAAACGGGCTGAACACGTCGCGCTTCCTCGATCCGCCGGAATTTGTGGTGCTGCACGACAAGGGCAACCTGGAAGACCTATTCGACCGGCTGGACTTGCAGTTGTCCAGCGCCGATTCGCTGCATATGAACTTCGGCTACACCCGCTCCTGGTTCCAGACGCCGAACTCCTATGACAAACTTCAGAACATCGGCGTAGTACGATCCCTTCGGCAATCCTGTGCCTGCGGCCGATCAGCGCTCGCAGATCAAGACCTTCAACATCGCGCCTTCGTGGACACACATCCTGAATAACAGCGCGCTGCTAACGGTGGCGGGCTTTGTCCGCCACGACGGTTACAACTATTATCCCAGCGGCGATCCTTTCTCCGACCTGGGCCCGGCGAACCTGCAGCGCGAGACCATCGCCCAGCAGCGCACCCTGACCAATGCCGGCCTGATGGCGAACATTACCTACACCAAGGGAATTCACAACATCAAAGCCGGCATTACCTACCAGCAGACCTTCCTCGACGAGAACGATCAGCTCGGCATCGTGGACGCGACCTTGAATGCGCCATGCCTGAACGCGGGTGGCATTCCGGTCAATGGCTTCAGCGATCCATCACAATGCGCGCCGGCCGGCTTTCAGCCCAACATTGCATCCAATCCCAACGCGCCGAACTCCTCGTTGTATCCGCTATTCACCAGCGATCTGCTGCCCTACGATCTGACCCGCGGTGGCACGCTGTTTCCCTTCATCGGCCACACCGACGTCAAAGAGCTCTCGCATGTACATCCAGGACTCCATCACCAAGGGAAACTGGACCTTCAACCTGGGCATTCGCGGCGACCTTTACAACGGGCTGTCCACGGCGACCCAGGCGGAGCCGCGGCTGGGGCTGGCTTACAACGTCAAGAAGACCAACACCGTGCTGCGCCTCTCCTACGCGCGCACGCTGGAAACGCCGTTCAACGAGAACCTCATCCTCTCCAGCATCGGATGCAACTCGGCAGTACTGAATCCACTGTTGGCCTGCGCCTCCAACAATCTGACGCCGCTGACTCCGGGCTTCCGCAACGAGTTCCACGCCGGATTGCAGCAGGCCATCGGCCGCTACCTGGTCGTGGATGGCGAGTACATCTGGAAGTACACCCACAACGCCTACGACTTCAGCGTGCTGGGCAATACGCCGATCACCTTTCCGATTGCGTGGCACAACTCGAAGATTCCGGGATGGGCCTTGCGTGCCAGCGTGCCCAACTTCCACGGGCTGACGGCGCAGGTGGTGATGTCGAGTGTGGCGGCGCGTTTCTTCACCCCGCAACTGGCAGGCGCCGGCGCCAATCCGGCCGCGCCGCAGGGCGTTTTCCGCATTGATCACGATGAGGTTTACAACATGACCACGCATCTGCAATATCAGCCATGGAAGCGCGGACCGTGGCTGGGCTTTAACTGGCGCTACGACAGCGGCTTGGTGGCCGGTGCGGTGCCCTGCTACGGCATCGGGGCGGCCAACGATTGTCCGCAGTCGACCTCTCTCGACGGCCAACCCGCCATCATGATGACTGATCCCTCGGGAATTCCGCTGACCGCCGACCAGGAGTTCCAGGCCGGCTTCACCTGTAACGGGGTGCACGCCACGCCGACGCAGGCGTTGCCGTTTGTCTGCCTGGCCTCGCAATTCGGCTCCAACCTGATCAGCGTCCCGGCGCCGGGCACGCAGAATGACGATCACAATCCGCCACGCATCGCACCGCGCAACCTGTTCGATCTGGCCATCGGCCATGACAACCTGTTTCACGGCGATCACTACAAGTGGAGCGCGCAGATTTCCGTCATCAACCTGGCGAATAACTACGCGCTGTACAACTTCCTCTCCACCTTCAGCGGGACGCACTACGTCACCCCGCGCACGGTGACCGCCGAGATTGGGTTTCATTTCTGAGGAGGGATGGGTGGAGCAGGCCTTCAGGCCTGTTCCGCCCCAACAAAAAGCGGCCTGGCTAGAGTCGCCAGGCCGCAGGAGGATGCTCGATTGTTTACTGCAACGAGGCGATGGTGCGCTGAGCGTCCTTGGCATCGTCGCCCTTCAGATTAAGCTGTAGCGCTTTCTCCAGTTCGGTGCGGGCCCGCGGCTTGTCGCCGGCTCCGGCCAGCGCCATGCCCAGGTGGTAGCGGTAGTCGGGATTCTCGGGTCTCTTCTTCACCGCGTCTTCCGCCAGCGACACCGATACCCGGTAGTTGCCCTTCTTGTACTGGATCCACGCCAGGGTGTCGTTCACCGACTCCATCTCGGGAGCCGCCTGCTTGGCCTGGGTAGCAAGACTGAGGGCCATGTCGAGGTTTTCACCCTGCATGGCGTACACCCACGCCAGGTTGTTGGCAGCGATGGGATCGTGGGTGTTCTGCGACAGCGCCGCCTGGAAGTACTTGCCTGCCGACTTGAGGTCGCCCTTGGCGAGGTACACGTTGCCAATGGCGCTGTTCAGGTTGGCGGAAGTGGGCTGCGCCGCCAGCGCCTTCTGATAGACCGCCAGCGCCTGGTCGGGCTGGTTGGTCAGCTCGTAGACGCGTCCCAGTTGCACGTAGTTCAGCACCACCTTGGGATCGGCCGCGATCGCCTTCTGGTACTCGGCGATGGCCTCGGGGTACTTCTTGGTGGTGGCCAGCGCGCCGCCGTAAATGAAGTGCGCGGCGCCGCGGTTGGGATTGCTGGCCGCGTACTGGTGGGCCAGTCCGACCGCCTTGTCCGGCTGCTTGAGGGCGAACATCATGCTGACGTAGTCGCCCATGGCCGCGTCGTACTGGGGATAAATCTTGAGCGCTGTCTGGATGGACTTCTCCGATTCCGGATACATCTTCTGACCGGCGTAGGCGAAGGCCTCATTCAGGTAGAGCATGGGATCGCCGGGGACCGACTTCTTGGCTTCCTCGAAGTAGTCCATGGCGCCCTTGTAGTTCTTGGCGCCGAGCTCGATGGTGCCGGCCAGGAACAGGGCAGTGGGATTGGTCTGGTTGATTTTGAGCAGGCGGCCGACGTACTCACGCGCGGTATCGGGATCGCCGGTATCGCGATAGACCTCAGCCAGCGCGCTCAGGATCATGGGGCCTTCGGGCTGGCGCTTGACCGCTTCCTGCAGCTCGGTCTTGGCGCCGGCCATGTCGCCGGTCTGGCGCAGCACTTGTCCCAGGATGAAGTGGGCCTGGGGATTTTCCGGCGCGTCCTTGATCACGTCACGCAGGGTGGCGATGGCGGCGTTGGGATCGCCCTTGAACGCCTGCAGACGGGCATGGGTGACGCGGGCCATCACATCGCCCGGCCGTTCCTTCAGCATCGCGTCGTTGAGCTGGGCGGCTTCGTCGGTCTTACCGGTATTCAGCAAGCTCTCGATGAGCCGAAGCTGGAGCTCTTCGCTCTTGGGATTAAGCGCCAGGCCGCGCTTATATTCCTTGATGGCCAGATCGGGATTGCGGGCAGAGAGGTAGTAATCGCCGATGGCTCCGGCCACGTCAGCCGAGGACGGCTGCTTGTCGCGCAGGTCCTGAATGACCTTCTCCGAGCCCTGCTTGTCGCCTTCATGCAGCAACAGCGCCGCCAGCCGCAGGTAAGGCACCGGCTTGTCGGGATTGTTGGTGATGGCGCGCTGGAAAATCTCTTCCGCCTTCTTGGGGTCCTTCTTGTACAGGTAATAGCTGGAGAGATTGGCGTAGCCCTGCAGTCCGGTGGGGTCCACTTCGATGGCCTTCTCGAAGTCCTTCACTGCGTCGCCGGTCTGGCCCATGGAGGCATACATGATGCCGCGATTGAGATAAGCACTGGGGTTCTTGGGATCGAGGCTGAGCACCTTGTTGTAGGCCTCGACCGCGTCCTGCTGATGGCGCTGGCCCAGCAGCACGTTGCCCAGCAGCAGGTAGGCCTGCGGGTTATTGGCATCGTGCTCGATGACATAACGGGCCTGCTCTTCCGCCTGGCCGTAGTGCTTGGCGCCGGCCGCCCAGTACAGGCCGCCCAGCTCCAGGCGGGCCTTCAGGTTGCTGGGATCGCTGTCCACGGCGTCGCTGAATTCTTTCAGCGCGTCGCCCGGCTTCTCCAGCTTGATGAAGGTCATGCCCAGTTGATAGTGGGCATCGCCATAACGGGGATCGACCTGCAGCGCCTTCTTGAACTGAATGGCGGCGGAATCATACTTCTGCTGGTCGTAATACTTCATACCGCTTTCGAAATACTTTTTCTTGGCCGCATCGGGATTACGGGAACAACCCGCAAGCAACGCCAGCAGGACCAAAACAATGGGAACGATGTAGCGATTACGCATCACTTCTCCTAGGTTCACCGCGGAATGATCTGATCGACCTCACCAGTGATTTGCTTGGCAAACGCTACGGCCCGCTGGCGCGCGCCTTCCGCATCGTTGCCCTCGAAGGGAGCGGTGATGCGGATCAGCGCGGCGTCGGTGCGATTCAGCCGCAACGCGTCATAGACTAAATAGAACTTACCCCAGTATTCGCTGGCCACAATGCGGCCGTGCGCCTGGTACCAGTACAGCACCAACTGCTGGTCGAGACCTTTGCGAATGATGTACAGGTTGATGGGGACCTTGCGCCCGTCGGCGAGCGTCATCTGGTAGATCTCTTCGTGGATGGGCTGCCAGCCGGCTCCCGGCAAACAATTTTTGGGAGAGTGAATGCTGGCGCCGGTGCGCTGGCTGCGGAAATAGCCGATGTACAGCCCCAGTTGCGGCTCGACGTGGCTGACATACACGCGATTGATGTAGTCGGTGACCCCCAACAGGTCAATGGTCTTCTGATCGAGGGGAATGTCGGCGAACTTCACGTAGTCGCGGACGTTGTTGGGGAAGGTGGCGAGCGGCCTGGCTGGCGGAGTGGCTTCGCCGTGCGACAGGTAAGCCATGCCGGTAGTTGCGCCCACCAGCACCGCGATCATTACCCAGTAGCGGACGGTGGCCTTCATGCCGCCGCCTTTCCGTCTTCCACTTTGGGCGGCAGCCATCCCATCTTGCGGCGAACTGCATTCAGCCCCGCGTACATGCAAAGGAACAGCGAGGTCGCCACCACGAAAATGACCCACCCGGAAAACTCGTGCATAAAGCCTTCGGCCGCCCGCGAGCCGATGTAGTTGGCCATCAGCGCGGTAATCATGACCCGGGTGCCGTTGCTGACGATGGCCAGTGGCACCATGGCCAGGAACAGGAACCAGCGCATGGCCATGCTGCGCTCCACCAGGTAGCCAAAGCCGGCCGCCAGCGCCAGCAGCGACATCAGCGACCGTATGCCGCTGCACGCCTCCACCACTTCCAGCTTCATCCCCGGCATGATCAGCACATTGCCTTCACGCATGATGGGGAACAGGTTCAGCATCTCCAGGGTGGAGGTGGCAAAGCGCGAAGCCACGAACTGCAAGGGGAAAACGATTTCGTTATAGATGAGCACCGGAATCGGAATGGCGAACAGCAGGAAGGCCACCGGAAACGCCAGCGCCCGCAACACCTGGCTGCCGCAGAAGTAGACGATCAGGCCGGTAATGGTGATTACCATGGAAACCCTCGCCAGGAACAACTCCGCGCCCAGGCTGCCGAGAAAAAACAGGCTCATGGCAAACAGCACGATCACCATGCCCCAGACCACCGAAGGGCGCCGTGGCACCAGCCGCAGCTTGTCGCGCCGCTGCCAGATGAGAAACGCCGACAGCAGCGGCACCAGAAACCCGTGCCCGTAATCGGCGTCGTTATACCATTGCCACACCAGATGCTTGAGGACCGGCGCGTACAGCACGATCAGCACGGCGACCAGAAGCAGGCCTTGCCAGCCAAAAGGCTTCATGGTCTGCCAGAAACCTGGCAGCTTGGAAGGGGAGCCGGCTTGCGGCGAGAGGTGGTTTTCCGACGGGGACGTCAAGGCAGTCCCCTTCGTCTTGGTGCCGGCAAGCGCCACAGGATTCTCACTCCATGTTGGATTTCGGTCTGCGAGCGTTAAGGCTGTGTGCAATTATTTGGCCGAGTCCGAAAAATACCATACCGGATAACTTCTTTCCAGTCCATAATTTCCGTCGCTGAATTTTGGGAACCGCAAAACTTTTGGAATGAGAACTGCAAGGTTTTGCACATGCATAGTAGCCTCGTTCCGTTTACCCTTAATCCCCGAAAGTCACGCCACCCCACCGATGACCAAGGTAATTGCTTCCTAGTACCAAACTGCCTATGAACTGACAATAGTAACTATTTTGCAGTTACTTTGGTTTGAGTAGTGCAGGAATACTTAGTAATCAAACCACCAATGCCCATTATAGTGCCAGTGTTGGCGCTAAGTCAGACCTAAGTATTACCTCGGGATCGCGAAAGTGCCAGCCCCACCCGAGGATTCTACAGAGAGCGAAGGGCAGTTTAATGCGAATTGGGAAAACAACACGATATGTGGCGACGCTCGTCGGCGTGATGCTCACCCTGGGCGCTCTGGCGACGCAGCCGTGCTTTGCCGCAAACAAGGGGATCAACAACGCCTACTTCCAGCAAACTTACGGGTACCAGATGGTCTCGACCTTTGGTACCGCACCTTACACCTATCAACTGATTGCGGGAGCGCTGCCGCCGGGCATTACCATGACCTCGTCCGGTTACCTAAGCGGAACCGCGACCCGGATCGGAAACTTCCCTTTTACCGTGCGCATCACCGATTCCAGTAATCCTCCCAAGCAGCAGTTGGGACTATTTAATCTCGGTGTGGTATTCGGCACTGATCACTACGGCGGCCTCACCGCTCTGCCCTCGCAAGGCGGCGCCACCGGCTATTTCCGACTGGAGCACGCGGCCAACCGCTGGAACCTGGTCAGTCCCAACGGCAATGCCTTCTACATGAACTCGGTACTCGATGCCATTCCCGGGTTCGTCGAGTCCGGCATCATGCAGTCGCGCTACGCCAACAACGTCAACCTTTGGGCGCAGCATCGCGGCGAGCGTCTGCAGAGCTGGGGCTTCAACGTCCTCGGCGAATACGTCTCTCAGACGGGCTTGCCGGTAGGCACCTGGGGTGGGAACCAAGGCAATCCGGTGCCCATGTCCTTCATCCTGCTCTTCCCCACGTCAGCTGACGCCTACAACAGCCCCAGCCGCCTGGGACTGCCGCAGGCGCTGAAGAACATCACCGACGGCGTTCCTCTGGGGACCTATGGCGGATATCGCGGCCGCTTACTCGACGTTTTCGATCCCCTGTGGCAGCAGGCTTACATCGCCGAACTGGCTAACCAGAAGCAGGCCATTACCGGCGGCTTTGCCAATGTTCCCTGGATCGTGGGAATCACCACGGAAGACGCCGACTTTTTCTGGGCGTTGAAGAGCAACGGCACCAACGGCTGGGCCAAGTATCCGCACCCCGGCTTCCTGATTGCCTGCGCCAACTTCCAGTATTCGGGTTACCAGGACAACAAGCTGTATGCCAAGTACGCCTGGGCGACCTATCTGCAGAATGAATACGGCACCATCCAGAACCTGAACTCGGCCTGGAACACCAATGGCTTCTACACCACATTCGGCGATGCGGGTGGCTTCGGCACGGGTACCGGCGTGCTGGATGAAGACGGCCGTCACACGTCATGGATGGGAAGCGATCCCTACAATCTGAGCGGCCAGACCAGCGCCCTTCAGGCCGACATGAACAACTTCCTCTACCAGTACGTGTACCAACTGGAGAGCGTAGCCGTGAACACCATTCGCAGCTACGACCACAACCACCTCATCTTCGCGCCTTCGGCGCTGGGCGGAGACGGTTGCGGCTCTGAGGGCGGCGCCATCCGGCCGCAGGTCATTCAGGCCATGTCCGACGCGGGCGTGAACGCCTTCTCGGCGTGCTACTTCCCGTCCGACCCCACCAGCATCAGCACCTCCAAGGCCATCTTTGACCAGGTGGGCAAGCCGGTGATCAGCTGGTATGCGGTTGCGGCTAACCCGGATTCCTACTGGCACGGGTACGGCGGCGATTACGCTATCGCCAACTACTCCACCCAGGCCATCCGCGGCCAGCACTACCAGAGCGACCAGAGCACGCTCTACAACGCGGTCTCCACCAGCGGTGACCACTACATTCTGGGCATCGACTACTGGGCCATGACCGATAGCGGCACCGCCGAAAAGACCAACTTCGGCCTCACCTCCGACAAGGACAACACCTACAACGGACGTGAAGCCATCATCAATCGCGGCACCGATCCCTGGGGCTTCCCCACCGGAGGCGAAACCGCCAACTACGGTGATTCGGTGGATACCATGGTGCAAGCCAACACCGCCACCTTCACCCAGTTCGTGCTTGACCTGCTGAGCACGCACTAAACAGCCCAGCCCAGGGTTAGCGTCCGAACCGGGACGCGAACCTGGGGGCACCGGGCCGCTGAAAACCAAGGGCGGCAGCTCGACGGTCCTGTCGAGTCTGCCGCCCGTAGTGTTTGCCGGGGCGCCGGAGGGCCTGCCCTGGCTAGAACGTGGCGTTCGTCCTTCTCACAATTTCGGATCCGTGGGTTGAGAGCTCCCGTCTCCCATGCATCCGAAACCCGCGGACATTGGCTGCACGTGAAGTGTGCCCTACTGATTACCTTGGTTTCCCTCGCGTAACTATAAGCAGGTATTCGTCACGGTCTAGCTTAGTGATGGCAATAAGGTGATTTCAGTATCACCTCGGATAGCTTGGTGGCGCACACCTCCCGAGGACCCCCTGAAAAAGATTGGAAAATCGAATGTATATCAGCAAATCAAGACGAAACCTCGCTTTGGCAACTCTTCTGTTGGGTCTGGTCACCCTGCTGGAGCAGCCGGTTTGTGCCCAAGGCAAAGCTGTCAACAACGCTTTCTTCGAGCAACCCTACTTCTCTCAAATACTCTCCACCTTCGGCACGCCGCCCTACACCTATCAGGTCACCGGCGGCGCGTTGCCCCCGGGAATCACGCTATCGTCGTCAGGGCGGTTTAGCGGGACGGCTACGGCGCTGGGCGCATTTCCTTTTACGGTGCAGATCACCGACTCGAGCCAGCCACCGCAGCGGCAGTTGGTCGGATACTCACTGGCAGTGCTACTCGGTATCGATACCTATGGCGGCTTGACGGCGCTGCCCTCCAACGGTGGTGCGTCCGGATACTTTCGCCTGGAACATGCAGGCAATCGCTGGAACCTCGTTAGCCCGAATGGCAACGCCTTTTATATGAATGCAGTCATGAATGCCACGCCAGGCTTCATTGAACCGGCAATCATGCAGTCCCGCTATGCCAACAATACGACCCTGTGGTCCCAACATCGCGGCCAGCGTATGCAGAGCTGGGGCTTCAATACCCTGGGCGAATATGTCCAGCAAACTGGATTGCCGGTGGGCACCTGGGGCGGACATGTGGGAAATCCCGTTCGGCAGCCCTTCATTCTCTTGTTCCCGACTTCAGCCGACGCCTACAACAGCCCGGCACGACTGGGATTGCCGCAGGGCATCAAGAACATCACCCAGGGAATCCCACTCACTACTTACAATGGCTACCAGGGCCGGCTACTTGACGTGTTTGATCCGGAGTGGCAACAGGCCTACACCCTGGAGATGGCTAATCTGAACCAGGCCATTACCGGGGGCTTTGCCAACGTTCCCTGGATCGTGGGCATCACCACCGAAGACGCCGACTTTTTCTGGGCGCTTAAGAGCAATGGCACCAACGGCTGGGCGAAGTATCCACACCCGGCCTTCCTGATTGCCTGCACCAACTTCAACTTCCCCGGCTACCAGGACGGGAAGCTGTGGTCCAAGTACGCCTGGGTAGCCTATCTGCAGAGTGAGTACGGCACCATCCAGAACCTGAACGCCGCCTGGGGCACCAACGGCTTCTACACTGCGTTCGGCGATGACGGCGGTTTCGGGGTCGGCACAGGCGTCCTGGATGAAGACGGCCGTCATACCTCCTGGATGGGAAGCGACCCCTACAACCTGGCTGGCGAGAATTCCGTCCTGCAGGCTGACATGAACAACTTCCTCTACCAGTACGTGTACCAACTGGAGAGCGTTGCGGTGAACACCATTCGCAGCTACGACAGCAATCACCTCATCTTCGCGCCTTCAGCGCTGGGCGGAGACGGTTGCGGCTCGCAGGGCGGCGCTATCCGGCCGCAGGTCATTCAAGCCCTGTCCGACGCCGGGGTGAATGCCTTCTCGGTCTGCTATTTCCCCAGCGATCCAACCAGTATCAACAGTTCCAAGGCCATCTACGATCAGGTGGGCAAGCCGGTGATCAGCTGGTATGCAGTTGCCGCCAATGCCGATTCATACTGGCACGGCTACACGGGAGATTATGCGATTCCGCAATATGCCACCCAGTCGCTGCGCGGAGCGCAATACCAGAGCGGCCAGGCGCTGTTGTACAACGCGACATCCACCAGCGGTGACAACTACATTCTGGGGATCGACTTCTGGTCGCTCACCGACAGCGGTACGGCCGAAAAAACTAACTTCGGGTTGACTTCCGACAAGGACAATACTTACAACGGACGCGAGGCAGTTATTACCGGAGGAACCGATGCGTGGGGATTCCCCACGGGAGGCGAAACCGCCAACTACGGGGATTCGGTGGATACCATGGTGCAGACCAATGCCGCTACCTTCACCCAGTTTGTGCTGGACCTGCTCTCCACTCACTAAACGGTGAGCGAGTGGTTTCGGTAGCTGAAACCAAGGGTGGCAGCTCGACGAAGAGTCGAGTCTGCCGCCTTTAGTGTTTCTGGGTGGAGCACCGCTTCAGCGGTGCATTTATGGTCTCGACCTGCACGAGACCCCAGGGCATCCGTGGTGACAGAAACCATATCAGGGAACGGCTTCACGGGCCGCCCCAAAATTCTCGGTGTCTCTGCGGTTAAGAATCCGTCTCGAACTGCGCGAGAGCCAGGTCACCCAGCCGGCGCGCCGGTTTACACTAACAATCGCGCGATTTACTCTAAGAACAGCTTGCCGAGCGAATATCTGAAGTCATTCGCGGTTTCCTGAATCGCCATGCCCGACCTACGCAGTCAGGTTGACACTCTCATCGCATCCGGAGACGCCGACGGGGCGCAGCTTCGCCTGGCGGAGTTGTGGCGCGCGGAGAGCACCTCGGCCACAGCGGCCTTCGTGGTCGCGCGCCTGGAGAAGCTGCGCGGCAAGCTGAATCTGCGGCCGTACAAGCTGGCCATCCTGCGCTCGTTCACGGTTGAGCCCGTGGTCTCGCTGCTGCGCGCCGCCGCCTTCGGCTACGGGCTGGATCTCACCGTACACGTCGGCGACTTCAACGTTTACGCGCAGGAAATTCTGGACAAAGACAGCGCGCTGTATAAGTTCGCGCCCGATGCCGTGATTCTGGCGGTGCGGACCGCCGAGCTTGCGCCCGATCTCTGGCAGAACTATGCCGACCTTGCGCCGGAGCAAGTTACCGAAGCCGCGCAGCGCGTTTCGACCAGTTTGACGCAGTGGATTCGCGCCTTCCGCGAGCGCAGCCACGCGGCGCTGATGGTGCATAACCTGGAGCAGCCGGCGCGGCCCTCCACCGGATTGCTGGATGCGCAGTCGAACTCCGGCCAGGGCGCGGCCATCCGTAGCATCAACGACAGCCTGCGGCAAGCGGCGTCCGAGCAACGCGGCGTTTATGTTCTCGATTACGACGCGCTGGTGGCGCGCTTCGGACGCCTGGGCTGGCGCGACGAGCGCAAGTGGCTCACGCGCGGCTGCCGCTGGCCGCCGAACATCTTCCGCACCTTTCGCAGGAGTGGATGCGCTTCCTGGTTCCGCTGAGCGGCCGCATCGCCAAAGCGCTGGTGGTGGACCTGGACAACACGCTGTGGGGCGGCATCATCGGCGAAGACGGCATGACCGGCATCCAGTGCGGCGCCGAATATCCCGGCGCGGCTTACCAGGCGCTGCAGCGCGCCATGCTCGACCTGGCGAAGCGCGGCATCCTGCTGGCCATTTGCAGCAAGAACAATCCCGACGACGCCATGGAAGCGCTGAACCAGCACGCCGGCATGCTGCTGCGGCCCAAACATTTTGCCTGCATGCGCATCAACTGGCAGGACAAATCGCAGAACCTGCGCGAGATTGCTGCCGAGCTGAATATCGGGCTCGATGCGCTGGCTTTCGTGGACGACAATCCCGCGGAGCGCGAACGGGTACGCGCCGCCGCGCCGGAAGTGCTGGTGCTGGACCTGCCGCAGGATCCGCTGCAATATGCGGCGGCGGTGCGCGATTGTCCGGCCTTCGAGCGGCTGAGCCTTTCGGCGGAAGACCTGCAGCGCACCGGGATGTACGCGGCACAGCAGGAGCGCTCGCAGGCGGAGCAGAGCTTCCAGTCGAAGGAGGATTTCTATCGCTTCCTGGAGCAGGAAGCCGAGATTGCGCCGGTGCTGCCGCAGACGCTGGCGCGCATCGCGCAGCTTACGCAGAAGACCAACCAGTTCAACTTGACCACGCGCCGCTACTCCGAGCAGCAAATTCAGGAACTGGACGCCAGCCCGGATTGGCAGGTTTTTTCCATCACCGTGCGCGACCGTTTCGGCGATCACGGCCTGGTGGGCGTGGCCATCACGCATGATGAAGCCGAGGTCTGCGAGATTGATACTTTCCTGCTGAGTTGCCGCGTGATCGGCCGCACCGTAGAGACGGCGCTGCTGGCCTATCTTGCGGAATCAGCCGCTGCGCGCGGATACCATACGCTGCAAGGATGGTTTCTGCCGACCAAGAAGAATGTACCGGCGCGCGACTTTTATTCGCAGCATGGCTTCTCGGCGCAATCGCAGGACGACAAGGGCACGCTATGGACGCTGGATTTGCGCCAGCATCCGCTGCGCCCGCCCGCATGGATCAAGCTCAACATACTCAATGGAGTCGCCAGTTGACATCGCCCGCTTTCGAACAGGTACGCAGCATCGCAGCCGACATCTTCGCCGTTCCCGCCGAGCGCATCACCGCGCAGTCGTCGCCGGAAAATGTAGACGCCTGGGATTCCACTCAGCATCTCAGCTTCGTGTTGGCGCTGGAAGAGCGCTTCAACTTTCAGTTCTCCCCGGAAGAGATGGAACAGATGCGCGATGTGGGAGCGACGACCTCCGTCATCGAGCGCAAGCTGCAAGCCGGCGGCAACTGACAGGACTGCTCTTACCCATGGCCATCACCATCGAACTCTACCGGCGCGAGCATGAAGCCAGCGTCGCGGAATTCAACCGGCGACTGCAAGCCGGGGGCGAGGAAATCATTTTCTTCCGCGAAGCCGAACCCAGCTACCTTCCGCCCGGGAAGAGCCAGCAAATTTACCAGGAGATGTTCGTCGCCCTGGAAGACGGCGTGGTGCGCGGCGGCTATGGCTTCAAACGCCAGCCCTTCCAGTTTCCCGATGGAGCGGTGCGTTCCGTGGTCTGCTACCACCACTGCCTGTCGGAGGGCATCGTGAACCAGGCTTATGCGCGGCTGGGCAGCATGCTGCTGATGCATGCCTTGCGTCGCGAGCCGTTACTGTTTTGCCTGGGCATGGGCGGCTATGGCCGGCCGCTGCCCACCATGCTGGTCAAGGCGGGCTGGAGCCATTGCCTGGTCCCGTTCTACCTGCGAGTGCTGCGCCCGGCGCGCTTCCTGCGGCACGTGGAAGGCCTACGCAGCTCGGCGTTGCGGCGCGCGGTGATGGACGTCGGCGCCTTGAGCGGCGGCGGATGGGCGGCGATGAAAGCCTTCCAGGCAGTGCAGAGTTTGCGCGCCCCGAAATCCGAAGCCGCCGAGGTGGAGGAGTTCAGCGAATTCGGCGACTGGGCCGATGGGCTGTGGGAAGACGCGCGACAGTCCTATGGGCTGGTAGCGGTGCGCGATGCCGCCAGCCTGCGCCTGCTCTATCCCCCGAGCTTCACCCACCTGACCCGGCTGAAGGTTAGCCGCGGCGGCCGCGCGATTGGCTGGGCGATGGTGGCCGAGCGGCGCAAAAATCCGCGCTGGGGCGATCTGCGCATCGGGACCATCGTGGACGCCTGGGCCACGCCGCAAAATGCGCTCGCCGTGATTCGTGCGGCAACGCGCGCGCTGGAAGGCCGCGGGTTGGATGCCATCGTCTCCAACCAGAGCCACGATGCCTGGCGCCGCGCGCTCGGGGATTCGGGATTCGTGAAGGCCAGCTCAAACTTCATCTTCGCCGCTGGGAAAAAGCTGGCCGAGCAGATGGGGCCGTTCGAGCAGGCGCAAAGCCGCATGCACCTCAATCGCAGCGACGGCGACGGGCTGCCCTGGGCGTATTAACAGCTTTTCACCGCAGAGACACAGAGACACAGAGAATTTTCGGGCCGCGGTGGCGACGAACTGGGCGGCGTGGTTCGCGATGATCTTCGCACTTGCCGGGTCGAGCCCGGAGGGCGGCGTTGCCTTTGTAGCCCAGGACGTAAGTCCTGGGTAAGCCGCGCCATTGAACCCGAGCCCCTTCAGGGGCGGCATATGTCGTCCCTACGGGCTCGCGAATCATAATCACCGCGGTACCGCGCGCCTGAAGGCGCGCCCTGATACGGGTTCGGCCGTGACGCCGCGATTCGTGCCCCGCATCGGAAAAGCAGATCCCTCACCGACTAAAGCCGGTTCGTGATGACAAGGAAATGAGAGGCGTTTCGGCACGGCTGAAGCCGTGCCCTTTACAAACCATCGAAAGCAGGGGTTTTCCGCGGCGGAACGCGGCGCGCTTCCACCGCATCCCAAAATTCTCTGTGTCTCTGTGTCTCTGTGTCTCTGTGGTGAAAGGGTTACGCGTGCTGCACGCGGAAGCGCTGCACCAGCTTGGCGCCGTGGTGCTTCAGGCTCTCGCGATCGCGGCCGTCGAAGACAATCCAATAGGACAGTGCGGCGTACAGCGCTCCCAGCGCCACCAGCATACCGAAGAAGACCAGCTTGCTGGCAGGATGATGGAACAGTCCGGTAACGAAGCCGATGGCGACCACCCCGGCGGTCACGATCAGCGGCCGTACCAGCGATTTGGAGAAATATTCGCTCCAGGGAATTTCCAGCACGCGCAAGGTGTACACCGGTTGAACCCCCAGCCGCATGAACAGGATCGGCACCGTGGTGCCCATGGCCACGCCGATGATGCCGTATTGCCGCGCCCAGTAAATGCTGAGTCCCAGATTGACCACGCCCTCGGCAAGCGTCCACGCCGCCAGTGTCTTCTGCCGGTTGCGCACGTAGAGGAAGGTGTTCGACGGCGACTGCGCCAGCACCACGCAGTAGCCGATGGTCAGCACCACCAGCAGGCCGAAGTTGCGGTCGTTGGCGAAGGACGAATCAATCCAGAAGCGCAGAATGTCGCGGCCGTGGCTGACCAGGACCACGGTGCCGGCGAAGGCCAGCAACGCGCACACCTTGCTGGAGCGCAGAAACAGGGCTCGTACCGCGTCGAACTTGCGCTGGCCTTCCAGCAGATTGGCCTCGGTGGTCAGCGGGCCGGTGATGGGGAAAAACGCCATCTTGAAGGTTTCCATCAGCTTGCTGATCACGTTGAACGGCGCGGCCAGCGCGACGGACAGAAAATGCGAGATAACGATGGCGTCGGTGGAGAAGCGCAGGCGGTCGCCAACATCGCTGAGGAAGACGAAGACGCTGAAGGTGACCAGCTCCTTGGTGCGCGCCCAACTGGTGTTGGCCCAGGAGATGCTGAGCTCGGGATCGGCATAGCGCACGAAGAAAATCACCAGCACCAGGATGAAGGCCATGATGGCCAGTTGCGCCACGGCGATGGCGGTGACGCGTCCGCCCAGGCGGATCACCAGCCAGAAGATGATGCCGCGCAGCACGCCTTGCAGCGAAGCCGAACCGTTGTACAGATCGAAGCGATGCAGCCCGCACAGGTAGGCGCCCATGATGCGCGCCGGCAGATTCAGCGCCAGGGTCACGCTCTGGATGACCAGCACCACGCGGAACAGGTGACGGGCCGAGCCGGTGACGTGGAAGAAGCCGGGCAGCAGCCACACCAGCAGGACACAGATAATCATGGCGCTGACCCCAATGAACGCGCCCATGGAGAGGCCAGTCATGAAGGTTTCGTTCAGCGCCTGGCGCTCGTTGCCACCGCCATAGCGGGCCACAAAGCGTTGCAGGCTGTAGCGCATGCCCATGTCCAGCAGGCCGTAGTAATCCAGAAACGACGCGGTCAGGATCCACAAGGCGTAGTAGAAATCTCCCAGGCCGTGCAGCAGCACACGAATCAGCAGGATGGAGACCACCCCGTTGATAATCAGTCCCGCCCAGGTTGAGAGAAATCCCCGAAACATGCGTCGTTGGTCCTACTTCTGCTTGCCGGCGGCCGGCTGGCTGCCGAGATCGCGCTCCAGCCGGTCCTGCACTCCAAAATTTGCGTTAGTCACAGCGGAGAGAAAGTCGCCGTAATCCTGGTCCTCGCCCCCGGTGGCAAAACCGGCGGCGTTCTTGCCTGCCGCGCGCACCGCCTCTTTCCCATCATAGGCGTTATCGCGGGTAGTGATCAGTCCCCAGTTGGTCTTTTCGTGGGGATTATCCACCAGCTCCCAGAAATCGATGCCCAGGATGTAGTGATCGCCGTTGTTCCCCTGGGCGTTATAAAAGTCGTCCAGGTCGCGAGCGTAAGCTTCGCCGCGCTTCTGCTGGGTGTCGAAATTCGGTGCGCCGTAAATCGGCTTCTGGCCGTGCATCGCCGAATCCTCATTGGCGTTCACCCCGTACCACACCATGGCCGGACGGCCGGTAATGTCGTAGGTCTGGTTGTTGCCGGTCAGGTCGGGATGCACCGGATCGAAGCTGACGAAGAAGGCGTCAATGCCGCCGTCGGCCATGCCCTTCAGGGCCTGCTCGCGGGCGCGCGCGCCCCAGGAATTCAGCGCGATGGGCGAGAAGATCAGGTGATGATGGTCCACTTCGCGGATGGCCTTCACCATGGTCTCGGCGTAGTGGCGCGCAAATTCATACAGGAAGGCATTCATGTCGTCCCGCACCGCCGGCTTGGCGTCACTCAGGCTGTAAAAGTCGGAGCCCAGCCAGTCCTGGTGCCGGCCGTCTTCATCCAGCAGGCCCTTGCCTTCACCATAACCGCCATCGTCGTCGAAGGTGGCGTAGTTGCTGCCCCAGGCGGAATTCAGCGCGGCGATGGTGCCGTACTTCTTCTTCAGGAAGTCCACCCAGGCGTACTTGCTGTAGAGCTTGCCGTCTTTGTACTCGCGCTTGTTGTTGCCGGCCTCGCTGGTGTAGTGCTGATCGTCGCCGGCGGTGTAGAAGAACTTGGCGATGGCGATGAGGTACACCGGCTGCACGTACTTATTGACCTTGCCCTTGGGGCCGCCCTTGAAGGCGAACATCACGTCGGCGTCGTCGGGCGTGATGCCCAGCGCCCACGACTGCGAGGCGAAGCCGCCGGTGATGGTGGCGTTGGCGCGCTTGAGGGCGCCGCGATAAGCATCAATGGTGTGCGGATCGTAGATGTCGAGGAAGCGCCCGTGCCAGGCGTTGTAGTACTTGGGCGAAACCCCGGCCACAATGTTCTTCAGCGGATCAGCCATGCCGAAGCGGCTGGGCGAGTTGTAAGCCTGCAACAGCACATTGGGGAAGACGATGAACGGCAGGCGCACCGGGCTTCCCTGTTGGCCTCCATAGACGCCTACTGGTAGGCCGCGATCTTCGTGGTATTCGCCAAGCACGTTGAAGCCCCAGGAGAGCAGGCGCTTGTTGCGCTGCACCGTCCACTGGGCCACGCCGCCGTACTTCTTGTTGAGCATGTCGCGATCAATGAAGGCGTCGGCGGCTGTGCTGTACCCCGCGCATCCAGAAGGCGTTGCCGTCAGGGGTGACGAAGGTCCAGCGATTGCCCACTTTGGCGATGGTGAAGAAGCCGGTGCCCTTCTGGATGTGCGCCGTGGTGCCGCCGTAGGGATCACCCATCTTCGGCGGCTGCACCGGTACGGGCGGTTGCTGAGCGTTGGCTTGCGCGTTGGAAGCATGCCAGGGTGTGGCCAGCGCCAAAACTGCCAGCCCGGCTAACAGGGCCAGCGGCAGCGCCAACCGGCGTAGCGAGACTTTTTCCGGATGTCGTGGTTGCATGTGGGCGGGCCTTTAGCAGGTCGAGATTTGTGGTTTCCCAGTGTTTGTCCACTCGCCAATCAAACTGGGTGCCCCGTTCTAACCATCTTTTGGCTAGGACGGGGCCTTCCGAAATTCAGCGCAAGCCGATCAGCGCCTCGCCCGTCTGGAAGACCGGCTCCGGCTCCGGTGTCGGCTCGGTCGGCACCCGTCCACCACGCGCCGGAGGCTGCTGTTGCTGCTTTTCCGCCGACTTCCTGGGCAGTACGCCCGGCAGCGCCATCGTGATACACATCATGAACCAGAACAGCCGCGTGTATTGCGCGCTGACGAAGAAGATGGCCACCCAAACGCCCAGCAACGCCGCCTGGATGGCCAGGCAGATCATCGCCAGGTCGTTGGCCCCTCGTCGAATGGCGAGCTTGCGGTTCTTCCCCACCGAAAGGAAGGTGGTGATGAACAGCAGCAGATACACCCCCAGCGCCGGGAGGCCCATCTCCGCCGCCACTTCCAGGTAAGCGTTGTGGGCGACGTGGGGATCGGCTTTCACGATTCCGCTGCTGTCATAGTCGCCGACCACCGCCTTGTAGTTGCCCAGTCCGACGCCCAAAGCGGATGGTGCGCCACCATGTTGAGGCCGGCTTTCCATCCCAGGATGTGGAACTGCACCGACTGCGAATCGCTGGCCACCGGATGCAGCAGGCGGTGGACGGGCGAGTTGGGCGCGAACAGCATGAAAGGCACAACCACCGCCATGATGAGCCGCAATGTTGCGGCCGCGCTTGGGGAGCGCGCATCACCAGGTACACCAGGTTCACCATGATGCCCAGGAAGCCACCGCGCGAAGCGCCCAGAGTAATGGCCATCAGCGTCAGGCCGAGACAGCCGATGGCATACACCCGCTGCCATTTGCGCTTCGAGATCAGAATCAGCTCGAAGGCGATGGGCAGGGTGACCAGCGCCGCCACCGTGAAGTAGTTGGAGTCGCCGACGATCCATCCCGGACGGAAGCCACCGCCCCACACCAGCACGCCGTGCTGCCACTCGCGAATCATGTACAGCGAGGCGAAACCCACCGAGCCGATGGCCACCATCAGGCTCCAGTACAGCCGGGAGTAGGAATCGATCACCGTGAGGGTGAGGAAGAACATCAGCACGGTGGAGGCGTACATGAACATGGGGTTGATGTAGCCGATGGCCTGGCCCTTGGTGAAGAACGATATCGCCGCGATGAAGAAGAAGGTCATCATCAGCTTGGACTGCGGGGTGGCGAAATAGCGCGGCGGCCCGCCACGACGGTGCGGCATGTACACCAGCGCATACAGCAGGCAGGCTCCGCCGATGGCCTTGGTCACCGTCATGCCGGCGCCCAACTGGTGGTCCCAGATGGGGTGCCGGATGTAAGGCATGGTCGCGATCAACAGATAAAAAAGCGGCAAGCGAGTGTCTCCTTACCCTAAGGCCGAGGCCAACTGTCGGCTGCCGGCCCCGCTACGGATGGTCTGTTGCAAATCGTTGAGCGCCTCGGATACCAGTCGTTCCAGGGCGCGATTATCGTAATCGTGCAAAACTCTCAGCCGGGCGGCTTCGCCCAGCGTTTGGCGCCGCGCCGGATTGCGCAGCAGGCTGACCACGGCGGCGGCAAACTTTACCGGCTCGTCGGCAATCAGGATTTCCTGCCCATCCACAAAGTCCAGGCCTTCGGCGCCAATGGACGTCGAAACCATGGCCTTGCGCATGCAGCCGCCTTCCAGGATCTTCAGCCGGGTGCCGCTGCCGATGCGCAGCGGAACCACCGCGACGGTAGCGCGCGCAATCATCGGCCGCAGGTCCGGCACCGTGCCGGTAAATTCCAAATCCTTGACGTCGGCGAAGCGGGCGCGAAATTCCGGCGACGGATTGCGCCCGGCAGCAATCAGCTTCGCGTCCGGCACTTCCTTCCGTATCAGCGGCAAAATCTGGCGCACGAAAAATTCCAGCGCATCGCGGTTGGGAAACCAGTCCATGCCGCCCTGGTACAGAATGGTGCGCGCATCCTCGCCCCCGAAGTCGCCCTCGTACTCGGACGGATCCACCACGTTGGGCGCCACCGCGACCTTCAATCCCGGACACAGCTCCTCGATCTGCCGCGCATCGGTGGAAGAGCAGGCCATGCCCAGCACCGCACGGCCGTACATCGTCGCCTCAAAGCGGCGCAGCTTGGCAGCTTCCAGCCGCGCGTACAGCGCCTTGGCCGGATTGCTCTCCTGTTGCAGATAGCGCTGCAGGATCACGTACTCCACATTCTGGCTGTTCATCACGATGGGAGAAGCGCCGGCTGGCAGATTAATCGCCGAATAGACGTTGTCGCATACTATCACGTCAAAATCGCGCTCCCGCAGGCGGCGCTCCAGGCGCGCCCGCATCTCCGGCGAACGGAAGCGGTGAATGCTGAAGGGCAGCGGCGAGAAGATAGCGCGCAGCCGGTCCACGTAGCTGCCGCCTTCCGACAGCCGGGTGTAGTGCAGCGGCACCACGTCGCTCTCCGGACAAATCTTGCGCAGCTCGTCCTCGGTGCCGGCCACTTCTTCCGGCTCGGCAAACGACGCCAGCGTGATGCGGTGGCCGCCGGCGGCAATGGCGCGCAGCACCGCCCACAGCCGCATCTTCGAGCCATTGTTGGCGGGCAGCGGATAGGCCACCGAGATGTACAGAATGCGCACTAAGCCCGCTCCTTCATGGCGGGATTGGTCAGCTTCTCCCAGTTGCCGCGGACCTTGATACGGGTGTGGTGATAACTGGCATAGGCCGCACGGCCCCAGCGCGCCATGCGCGAGTAATACTTCTGCCAGCGCCGCGGGCTCTCCAGCGGCCCGCCGAACTTGCTCTTGAAGTTGCCGTAGCCGCACATGTTGTAGGCGACCAGCCCGTGGTTGATGCCCCACTCCATCGCCGACCAGTGAATCAGGTCGTTGGGCGAATACTTCCATCCCCCCATGCGGCTGCCGCCGCACCAGTAGTAAATGGTCTTCTCGTCGTGCGGAAACAGGCAGGTGGCGATCACGTTGCCTTCCGGATCCTTCACCTGCAAGGGCAGCAGCAGTCCCTTGGGATACAGGTGCTTGAACAGCGCACGCGGCACCTCGCGGCCGTAAGGCGGGAACAGTCCCTTGCGCGCCAGCACCTCGACGAACTCGTCGTAGAACTCTTCGATCATCGCGGGATCGCCGTTTTCCACCAGTGTGCAGCCGGCGCGACGCGCCTTGCGCACATTCTGCCGTGCCTTGGGATTCACCTTGTCCCACACCGGCGCTTCGTCATGCGGCGTCAGCGGCACGATATAGGTGGGCTGCTCGACGCCGTCATAGCCGGCGCTCTTCATCACGTCGTCGTGTAGCAGTGGATTCTCGATCTCCAGCGTGGCAATGCCTTCGCGTGCCGCCAGCTCGTCCAACGCCCGCAGAAATTGCGCCTGGTCGTAATCCGGATTCACCACCGGCCCCATGAAGTTGCTGCCCCAGCCCTTCAGCGGGCTGCCCAAAATCTTGAACGGCCCCTTGTGGAAGGTGCCGGCGCAAAAATAGCCGACGGTGCGGCTAGAGTCGCGAATCGCCCACTGATGCATCTCCAGGTCGCGGCTCTCCGCCAGGTAGTCGAGCCACGCCTGGCGATGGAAAAGCTGCACGCTCTCGAAGGGAGCGATGCGCTCGTCCCAACTCGCAAGTTCCTCCCGGTTTAACGGCTCCAGCACATAACCCATGAAATCTTCGGTCCCCTTACTTCCAGGCTCGTATCAGCAATTGGCGTCCCAGCATGTTGTCGCCGGCGGCGACGGGAATATCGGCGTAGGCGCGCCCGGTGAGGCGCATCATGACGCTGAGCCCGGCCCACGCGGCATGCAGGCCCGCGCGATAGCGGCCCAGCCGCTGGCCATTCTGGAACGCCCAAGTATCTTCGTAAATCTGCGGACGCTCGCCGCGCTCCGCTTTATGGCGCGAGCGATACAGACTGATCGGCCACTCGTGAAACACGCGGAAAGCGAAGCTGGGCCACGGCCCGCAGCCGTAGCTCGGAAATCTCCCAGCGCGAAAACCCCGCGCCTGCCAGCAACTCTTCCAGCGTCTCGCGGCGTTCGAACCAGGTCACGCCGTCGCCGCGCGGCGGCGGTACGTTGGGATAGCTCAGCAGCAGCATTCCGCCCGGCAGCAGCAGCTCCGCCAGGTTGCGCAGGCAGACGTCCGGATTGGGCACGTACTCGAAGACGTCAATGCCGTACACCACGTGGAAGCGCTTGCCGATTTTCTGCGCCACGGCGGGCTTGGCCAGGTCGGCGCAGAAGAACTCGGCATTTTTCAGATGACCAAGCTCCTGATGCAGCCGGTCCACGGTGGCCGCCGAAACATCGATGCCGGTGTACGAGCGCACTTGCGGCGCCATCCAGCAACTGGTGAAACCCGTGCCCAGTCCGGCTTCCGCCACATCCATCTCCGGACTCAGGGTCAGGTACTGAAACAGAATTTCGTCGCGCACCGGAAAATCGTGCAGCGGCGCGGTGTTCAGGAACTGCCACGACGAGCGCGGCCGTCGTGGCGGCGCGCCGGCGCTTCCCTTCACTCGCTCCATTTCCATGCGATAGGGCGTGGCGGCGTTCATGCGTTGGTCTCCACCAGAAATTCCTGGTAGTTCCACAGGATGGCCTCGGCCAGCGACAGGCCATTGTGCCGGTCGCCGCCCGCAGGATTGGCGATAGGCAGCCACTCGCGCACCGCTTCCAGGTCTTCTACCACAATGTGGGAGTCCTCAAAACGTACCCGCTCCCAGAATCCCAGCGCCGCGGCATAAACGCAGTAACGCGGCGAACCCTGCCGCAGCAACCGTTGCCAGCGCCACACGGAACGCACGGTTTCCAGAGTGCCGCGACGGCGGGCGACGAAAGCCCAGCCCCGCAGCCGCTCCTTCATCGCCTGCTGCTGCATGTGCAGCCGCAGCATGGCGATGGGCGCGGCGCTCCAGGCATGATTGCTCTGTGCCAGCTCCCACGCCCACAACGCGCGCAGCATCGCAATCACCTGCGACACGGAATCGCGCGAGGAGAACGGCGAAACTCCGCTCCACGCCTGCGTAATCTTGTAACTGGTGCAGCGCCGCACCATCTCCACAAACCAGTCCACATCGAACGGCATATCGGCCAGCGAACCATGCTGGCGCAGGTGCCGCAACTTTTCATAGCGCGCCTGGTAGCCGGTGACAAACTCGCGCTTGAACACCAGCAGCGAGGTGGCCATGTCGCAGTACAGCTTGGTCAGCCGATACTGCGCGGCATCGGAGAGCGGCGCCGTGCCTTCGCTCAACTCCGAGACAATCTCCAGCAGCTCGACGGTGCGATTGGCCAGCAGCCGCCAGCCGTCTTCCTCGCTGACGCGCGGGATGCGGCCGCGCCGCGCCACCGCCAGGACGGCAGCATCGCCGTACAGCACCTCGCCGCACTCCAATAGCTCGAGGCCGAAGATGGTGTCGCCCAGCTTCGCCAAGTAGGACTCATGCGCGGCGCTGACGGAAACTTTGCACAGCACGCCCTGGTTGCGCAGCTCGTCTTCCGCGGCGCTGCAAATCAGGGTCACCGTCTCCTGCGAGGGCAAATCGCCGGGCTTCAGGATGAGAATGAACTCGGCGTCGCTGAGAAATTCGACGTGCGACTCCGAAGCGCGCCAGGTGGCTTCGTTGCGCGCCATGCTGCCGGTCAGGATCACGGCGTCCAACTGCGGACCGAGGCTCTGGAAGCACCAGCGGCGCACGGCATCGCCGACGCGGAACTTGGCCTCCGCCTCGCGCGCCTGCGCCGGCGTGGGCTGGATCGCCGGCCCGCTCGCTGCCTTCGGTTTGGTCACATCCGTCAACCTGCCACCGCCTGCCGCGTGCGCGCGGCCTTTCTTCACTGCCTTGGGACGTCGCAGCGCTTCCATATAAAACGCGCTGGTCTCGCTCACCTGCTTCTCCTGGCTGAAATGTTCCAGCACATGCGCGCGTCCCTGCTCGGCCATGCGCTGCCGCATCGCCGGCGAGCGCAACATGCTGCAAATGCCTTCCGCCAGCGCGCCCGGGATTGGCCGGAGGAACGGTGATGCCGGTCTCGCCGTTCAGGATGACCTCGGGCGTACCGTCCACAGCACGTCGCTACCATGGTTCTGCCCGCCGCCAGCGATTCCACCGCTACCAGCGGCAAGCCTTCATAGAACGACGGCAGGATGGTGAAGTCGCACAGCGCCAGCCAGTCGCGCACGTTGCTGCGAAATCCCAAAAAACGCACATTCGCCTGCAATGCCCAGCTCCTGCGTCTGCTGTTCCAATTCCTGGCGCAAGCACGCCATCGCCCACGCACAGCAACCGTGCCGAGGAAATTCCTTCAGCACCGCCGGCATGGCATCCAGCAGGACCTTATGTCCCTTCTGCGGTTCCAACCGCGCCGCCACCAGCATCAGCGGATCGCCAAGGCCAACGCCTAACTCCTCGCGCATCCCCGCCGGCGGCACATGCGCCGGACTGAAGCGGCTCAAATCCGTGCCGTTCTGGATGACGCGAATCTTGCGCTCCGGCAGTCCTTTCTCATCGCGCAGGTAACGCGCGTTGGCGTACGACACCGCGATGTAATGGTCCACGAACCTGCCGGCCGCGCGGTCCACGCTAAAGTTGTCGGCCTTCCATCCCCGCCGCCACGACTCGCGCACGTGCGGCGTCTCCAGAATCAGCGGCACCCGGCACGTCCAGCCCACCGGCGAAGCGCACAGGCTGCTGGTGAACAGGTGCGAGTGCAGAATCTGGATGCGCCGTTCGCGGATCAGCTTCCGCAACTGCCGCGCCGGCCCCATCTGATACGGCTGGGCAAACATCAGCGGCAGCAATTCCACGTCCGGCGGCAAGTCGTCACGCACCGCGTCAGCCACTTCCGGACTGCACACTAAATGCAGGCGGAAGCTCTTCCGGTCCAATCCGCGCAGCAGCGTGAGCATGTGCTCCTCGGCTCCGCCGCGCACGCGGGTATTGGAAAACAGCATTACCGGAATGAGGCCTTCACTCATGCGACTCCGCTTTTGGCCATGCTGGCGACGTGCCCTGCTCCCACAGTGTCAGACTCGACCATCATGCGCACCAGGCCCTTGAAATCCACTTCCGGATCCCACTTCAGGGTCTTGCGAGCCAGCGCCGAATCGCCGCGCAGGTCGTGAATTTCGCCGGTGCGGAACAGCTTGGGATCCACCTCGACATACTCGTTCACCACCTCGGCCACGCTGCGGCCCTTCACCAGGTCCAGGCAGTGCAGCACTTCCACTACGAAGTCGTGCACGCTGTGCGATTGGCCGGTGGCGATAACGAAATCCTGCGGCTTCTCCTGATGCAGCATGGCGTGCATGGCGCGAACGTAGTCGCCGGCATAGCCCCAATCGCGGCGGGCTTGCATGTTGCCCAGCTTCAGCTTGCTCTTTCTGCCCTTGGCCCAGTCGGCGGAGGCCAGGGTGATCTTGCGGGTCACCATCTCCGGGCCACGGCGCGGCGATTCGTGATTGAACAGGATGCCGCCCACGGCATAAACGCCGCGCTCGCGATAAACCTCGCACAGGCGATGGGCCGCGGTCTTGGAGACGCCGTAAGGCGAAGTCGGCGCGAACGGCGTCTGCTCGTTGCGCAGGCCGTTCATGTTGCCGTACATCTCCGAGCTGGAAGCCTGGTAGATGCGGGTGTCCGGCTTCTGCCGCTCGATGATGTTCAGCATGCGCGCCAGGCCGCCGACGTTGATGTCGAAGGTTTCGGCCGGCATCTGCCAACTGGTGGGCACGAACACCTGTCCGGCGAGGTTATAGACCTCGTCCGGCCAGGCCTTGGCGAAGGCCACTTCCAGCGACGAGGTGTCGCGCATGTCGGCATACAGGAGCTCGATGCGGTCCTGTATGGGGACCAGCCAGCGCATGGTTTCCACCTCGCGGCGCACCAGGCCGTAAACGCTGTACCCCAGGTCGAGCAGATATTCGGCAAGGTAACTTCCGTCCTGCCCGGAAATCCCTGTGATCAAAGCCTTCTTCATAAAGCAACCCTCTCCTTGGCCTCGCGCCCGGCATCGCGGATGGAGTAATAAACGTCCGCAATGGTGCGCATGGGCTGTATTGGTTTTTCATTACTCAAAAAAATTGCGTCGGAATACGCGTCGTGCGGGTGATAGCCGTGCATGCCTTCGGGAAACCAGCCGCGTCCGTTGAAATCGCTTTGCCCGATCATCCATCCCGGATCCAACAGGAAGATGAGCTCGCCATAGCGGTCGTCGGGAAAATGCAGTCCGAAGCGGTCGAGCTCCTCGCGCGACAGCACCCGGCCGCAGCTCTGCGCCTTCATCAGCGCGGTGATGCGCTCACGCGCCTCGGGGGTGAAGAACCAGAAGCGCGCCATGGTCGAGTCGTACACCGCCAGGTAATCGTCGGGCATGCGCAGCCCCAGCTTCAGCACCTCGCCAACGAGGTCGGTGTGGTCGCTGACCGGCGTCATGCCGTGATCGGAGCAGACCATGAGTGAAGCGTCGGGATCGCGTTCCAGAGCGATGCGGAACACTTCGCGCAACTGCTCCTCGTACCAGTTCAGCTTGCGGTCCACCGCGGCGTGATCGTTGCAGTGCAGGTGAAGGAAGCCGTCCACCTCGCAGAGATAGAGGAAGAACAGGGTGGCGTCGGAGTGCGCAATGTCCTGCTTGGCGCGCTTGATAATCTCGGCGTCGCTGCACTGGTGATAGGTGTACACGCGATAGCCGCGGCCCTCACGCTCCATCTCGTCGAACAGCGACGGCACGGTCTCGATGCCCTGGGGCGCATAGATGTCGCGGCGCTCGGAGAAGTTGAAATACGGCAGCAATTGCGGTGCTACGCAGCATTCGAAACTGGGGCCAAGGTCGAGGAAGCGCTTGCCGATTTCCTTGATCAGGCGCCGGCCATAGCGGTTGTCGAGCAGGCGCCTGGGCAGCCAGCGGAAGGCCTTCAGCCAGGCAAACGGCGCGTGTTTGGGGTCGTAGTAGAACAGGTTCCAGTGGCCGTGGCGCTCCGGCATCAGGCCGGTCAGGATGGTAGGGATCGCGCCGGAACTGAAGCCCAGCACGGTTTGCAGGCTGGTGCGATAGGGCAACTCGGCGTCGAGAAAATGACGGTCGCGGATGTACTCCCATCCCAGCGCGTCAACCAGCGCGATCACCTGCAGGCGGCGGCTCACAGGCTGTCCTCCGCGGTGCGCACGCCCAGGCTTGCCGGACGGAAGCGCAGCAGCAGCGACTTGGGAACGGCCAACGCGCGATCGCGTCCCCAGCGCCGCAGGTACACGGCGGCGTCGTTCTCCAGCAGGCGGCGGAATTCCACCAGTGAAGTGTTCTCCAGCACGGCCACGCGCGAGACCACGTTCTTGCCCGGCTGCGCCGGCCACGGCCGCGAATTGCACACCACGCGATAGCCCGCTTCCCACGCGGCTTGCAGAACGTGGCTGTCGCAGAATCCGTAGGGCGCGGCCAGCACGTGCACCGGCGCGGAGAGTTGCTGCTCCAGGATTTCGCGCGAGCGCCGCAGTTCGTCGCGCAGCTTGTCGGCGGGAAGCGCGCTCAGCGCCAGGTGGCTGTGCGAGTGCGAGCCCAGACGCATGCCGCGGCGAAGCATCTCGGCGGCCATCTGCCAGGTGAGGAAGCCGTCGCGGCCTACGCTGCCGGTGATCAGGAAGAAGGTCGCAGTGGCGGCGAATTCGGAGAACAGCGCCAGCGCCAGCTCGTAGTCGGAGGTGTAGCCATCGTCGAAGGTGAAGGAGACGGGCTTGGCGGGCAACTGCTTCGCCGCGATGTCTTCGGGCGAAACCGTGTTCATGCCCAGCTCACGAACCAGTTGCAATTGCTGGCGCAGAGACGACACCGGAACTCCGTAACGGGCGCCGCTTCCCGCCGGCGCATGGGCAGGCAGGATCCTGTGATATCCGAGGACAGGCACGCCTTGTAATCGCCCCAGTGTCATTGCGGTATCCAAACGAGCTCACCGGCATCCCATGGCGCAGTGGCGGCAAGTCATCGTCCACCCCGCCCCAGCAGCAGGATTTTTACCGTCGCGAACATGATGTACAGGTCCAGCCCGACGGACATGTTCTTGATGTAGAAGAGGTCGTAGGCCAGCTTGTCGCGGTTCTCTTCCAGGGTGGAGCAATAGCCGCGATTGATCTGCGCCCATCCGGTGGCGCCCGGCTTCACCAGCCAGCGCTCTTTGTAAAACGGAATGGCGGCGGCGTATTCCTCTTCCTGGTTGGGCACGAAAGGGCGCGGACCGACGAAGGCCATGTCGCCCTTCACGATGTTGATGAGCTGCGGCAATTCGTCAATGCGCACCCGTCGCAGCAAGTGGCCCACGCGGGTAATGCGCGCGTCCCAGGGCTGCGCCGGCAGCAGCTTCTCCTTGTCGGAGCCGTCGAACATGGTGCGGAACTTGTAAACCGTGAACAGCTTGCCGTGCTCGCCGACGCGCTTCTGCTTGAAGATGGCCGGGCCTTTGGAATCCAGGCGGATGGCCAGCCCCACCAGAAACAGGAACGGCGAGGCGATCAGCAGCGCCAGCAAGCCCAGAAACAGCGAGAACAGCCGCTTATAGATGCGCAGCGCGGTGCGTACATGAAAACCGGGCGAGAACAGCAGCCAGCTCAGCCGCAGCGATTCCAGCGGAATTTTGCCGGTCACGCTCTCGTAGTATTCCGGGCCGTCCTGGATGTACACCCCGCGGGTCTTGAGCTTGAGCAGCTCTTCCACCGGCAGCTTGCCGCGGCGGTCGGCCATGGTGATGACGATGCGCTGGATGTTGCGCTGCTGTACCAGCTCTTCGATGTCGGCATGGGGAAACTGCGCCACGCCGGGCGCGGTCGGCGCCTCTTCGCCCACAAATCCCACTACGCGCACGCCCAGCTCGGCGCGCTTGGCAATCTCCTCCATCAGCGGACCGGCCAGCGGGCCGTCGCCGAAGAGGATGGCGCGCTCGGAGAAGCGGTCAGAGCGGTTGAGGACGAAGAACAGCCGGCGCCAGGTCGGCACCGCGATGGCCACGATGCCCACGCCCACCCACAGGGTGCTGCCGATCAGGCGAGCGTCGGGAAATTCGTAGTACAGCGCCGACAGCGCTACGAAGGCGCAACCCAGCACGCCCAGCAGGCGGGTAATGACCTCGCGCCGGTTGGCCAGCACGAAGGAATCGTAGAGGTCGAAGTAGTACATCAGGACCAGAAAGATGCCCACAATCAGGCCAATCTTTCCGAACCCTTGCTCGTAGAGAAGGTAAACGTTGGCGTCGGTCGTCGTTCTCTGCCAAAACACCGCCAGCACAAAGCCCAGGGTGACGAGTATGGCCTCGGTCACCGTCAGCAACAGTGTGCGTGTGGGGAAATAGGCATTGAACAGACGAATCATGCCGTGGCCGCTTTGGCTCTCTTCGCTTCCTTCTTAAGCTGTCGCTTGGATTTTCCGGAGCTGTCGCCGTTGTTGCTGCCGTAATAACGGTCGTAGTTGAGGTCTTCCATGGAAGCTTCATTCAGCACCATGCCCAGCAGCTTGTTCTTCTCGATGGACTCCAGCGCCTTGGTGAGGATCTTGCGGCGGGTGTGATTTTCGCGCACCACCACCAGCACCCCGTCGCACAGCCGAGACAGCGAGGTCGAGTCGGCCATAGGCAGCATGGGTGTGGCGTCCAGCAGCACCCAGTCGAAGCTGGAAGCGATTTCGTCCAGCATCTTGGCGAAGCGCTCGGACTCCAGCAGCGGCAGCGGTTCCTCAATGGAGTGGCCGGCGGGCAGGAACCACAAGGGCAGATCCTTGACCTGGTAGAACGCGTCCTGGAGCGCCAGCTTGCCTTCGCTCCACTCGGAGATGCCGGGCAAGGTCTGCGAGGTCAGCAGCGCGGTGGCGCTGGGACGCCGCAGGTCGGCTTCGATCAGCAAAGTGCGCTCGTTAGGACGGCGCGCCAGCGACAATGCCAGGTTCACCGACACCACCGACTTGCCTTCATCGCCCACCGAACTGGTGATGAGCAACTTCTGCACCCGGCGCTTGCTGGTCATGTGCGCCAGGCGGGTGGCCAGCACGCGGAACATTTCCGCCCCCGGGCTGTCGGGCTTGGTGTAGCACACCAGCCGCTGCTCGGGAGTGGGCGAGGGGTGCAGGATGCGCGTCTCCGGCACCTTCAGCCAGCCGGCATCCACCGGCGGCGCCATGGCCACCGCGGCGGCGGCGGTGCCGTCCATCGTTCCCGCTTCCGTCTGACCAGAAGCCAAGGGCGAGGCATTGGGATTATCACCTTGGGACCGCTGTAATGCTTCGTACACTCGACTCATGGTTAAGCTCTCCTGACCGCTGTGGTTGACATTGATTTTTCGTTCTGCAATTCCTGGTTATCCATGTTGCGCAGCAGGCGGAAGAGCGAACGCAGCATGCTGTCGTTGGTCTCCTCGCGCGCCGCTACCGACAACGGCACTTCTTCGGGAAGCGAGGTGACCAGCCGGAAGTCGGTGGCAATCTCAGTAATGGTCTGCGCCGTAATCGGCCGCTCCTCGCGAGCGAAGGCGTTGACCATGGAGTTCTCGCAAAGGTTGTTGATGATGCGGGGAATGCCGCGGGAATACTCGAACACCTTCTCCACCGCTTCGTCGGAGAAAATGGGACTGTCGGCGGACGCGCCCGCCCGCTCCAGCCGCGAATGGATGTACGCCTGGGTCTGGACGAAATCCAGCGGCTGCAACTGGCAACGCAGCGCCACCCGCTGCTTCAACTGCCGCAGTTCCGGCGAATCCAGCACCATCTCCAGCTCCGGCTGACCCATCAGCACAATCTGCAGCAGCTTCTGCTGCGAGGTCTCCAGGTTGGTCAGCAGCCGGATCTCCTCCAGCAGGTCGGGACGCAGCGCCTGCGCCTCGTCCACCACCAGCGCGGTGATCAGGCCGCGGGCGTGGCGCTGGATGAGATAACGGTTCAGCTCCAGTAGCATCTCCGTCTTGGTGCGCCCGGCGTAGGGCAGCCCCAGGTCGGCCATGATGTACTGGAAGAACTCCACCACCGGCAGCAAGGGATTGAAGACGTAGCCGAAGGCGATGTTGTTCTTGCGCAGTTCCGCCAGCAGGCAGCGCACCAGCAAGGTCTTGCCGGTGCCCACCTCGCCGGTGATCACAATGAAGCCCTTCCTCCGGCCCACCCCGTAGTGCAGGTTGGCCAGGGCTTCATTGTGACGCGGCGTCGGATGATAAAAGAACGGGTCGGGGCTAATCTCAAAGGGATTTCGCGTCAACCCGAAAAACTGTTTGTACATGCTCTATCCCCAGTAATAAGCGATGGCGATACCCGAGGGAATCAGAATGCACACCAGCAGTGTGGCCGCGGCCGCAATCCATGGCGACCAGCGGGCCCGGCGTATTTCGGCATCGGTGGGCAGCGGCGGGATCTCCACCAGCACCGGCAGGGTGCTGGCATCGTTCAAGTCCGCCTCGCTGCGGATGCGGTCATCCACCAATTCCATGCCCGCGCCGAAGACCACCGCCAGCACCAGTCCCACGGCCACCGCGGCCAGCGAGAACTTGAAGCGGTCGGGGAACGACGGCTTGTCGGGCAGGCTGGGCGGGTCAATGATGCGGAACTGTTCGCCCTGCTGCTGCTGTTCCAGGTTGGTGGCCAGCGCCGAAGCCTGCTTCTTGGCCAGCAGTTCGGCATAGGACTTCTTGGTGGAGCCGAAGTCACGCATCATGTCGGACATTTCGGCTTCCACTTGTGGCGTCAGGGCCACGCGCTTCTGGAATTCCATCACCCGCTGTTCCAGTCCGCGGATCGTGGAGTCCTGGGTCTGGATTTCCATCTTCAGCGCCTTCATCTGGCTTTGCAGCTGCACCATGGGAGCCATGGCCTGCACCTGCTGCGGCGTGAGATTGTTGGAATCCACGTTCTCCTTGGCTTCCGCGCTCATGTCCTTCTTCAGAGCTTCCAGCCGGACCACTTCGGCCTGCGCCTTTTTCACGTCCGGATGCTCGTCGGTGTAGCGGGCCCGCAGCGCGGCCACGCCGGCGCGCGCCGCCTCTAGTTGCTGGTCAATGGAAGGCGGAGTGGCAGCGCCGCCATCGGCGCCCATCGCCTGGTACTGCTGCTGCAGCGAGGTCAGATAGGCCATCTGCTGCACCGCCCGCTCCTTGGCCGCCATGGCGGCATTCAGTTGCTGCTGCGAGCTCTGCAGGATCTGGATGTTGCTCTGCAGCTCCTGTGGCAGCACCCCTTCGTGCTGGGCTTCATAGGCGCGGACCTTGCTCTGCATGTCCTGCAGGGTGGCGCCGGCGGCCTTGGCCTGGGCATCCAGGAACTGGGTGGTGGTCACCGACTGCTCCTGGCTGGCGCGCACGTTTTCGTCAATGAAGAAGCCGGCCAGCGCGGTGTTCACCTGCTGGGCAACCTGCGGCGTGGGGGCCTGGTAGTCAATCTTGAAGGCCACCAGTTCGCCGGTCTTGCCCGGAGGCGCCGGCGCCTGCACCAGCTCCAGGTTGATGTCTTCGCGCATCTTCAGCACCTGGTCGTCGGGCGAGCTGCTATAGGCGGGATACAGCTTCAGCCGCTCGATCAGGTTGAGCAGGCGGGTACGGCTCAGCACTTGCTGCTCGATGCTCTGCAGCCGCTCGCTCAGGTCCACTTCCACGTTGGGCACAACGTAGTTTTCCGGGACCTTCTGGCCTTCCACCAGGATTACGCTCTCCGAGGTATAGGTGGCGGGAATCACCCACGCCGACAGGAACACCAGCAGCCAGCCAAAGAACAACGGGCCGATGATCCACCACTTGCGGCGGCTGACCATCGCCCAGTATTCGTCAACACCTCGCATTACTCTCTGTTCGTCTTGTTCAACCATGATGCTCACCGTCCAAGGGAATGGCCCCAGTTGTACCGGAGCGTTACACCAATTCGATTGTCGTCGTAGGAAGGAAATTCGGGTCCGTAAATGCCCTGCTGGGTCTCGTGAAAATGGGCGTAATTGAAGGTCGCCAACAGCGACGGGCTGAAGCGCCGGGTCAATCCCGCCACCGTAATCAACGAGCTGAATTTGTGGTCGGCGAACAGCTCCGACTTGGAATCGTTGTTGCCATAGGTAGCGCTGGTGACAAGCGTCCAGCGGGGAGTGAGGGCGCGGGTGTAATCCACGCTGGCCATGTAGAGTTCCACAATGCCCAGCAGTCCGCCACCGTCGGTTATCTGGCGGGTCAATCTGATGCGGAAGGCGTTTTTCTCGCCGGCGTAGGAGGCGTTCAGCCCCGCCGCCATATCGAAGGTCTTGCTGTGCTCGACCTTCAGGTAATAGAAGGGCGGGAAGATGATGACTGGAATGATGTCCTTGGTAGTGGTGTACTGGGGGCCGACCCAGGCGCCCGCGCTCCAGCGCGCATTGAACTGGTACTGCCCGAACAGCGTCACCATCTGGATGCCGGAACGCGACTCGCCGTGCCCGAAGTCCAGCGCGGTAAAGCTATAGCCGGTGCCGGCTGCAAGGCGGGCCGAAAAATCGTGCTGGTAGTAGGAATAACCGCCGTAGCTGTAGGTGTTCAGGGTCGACTGCTGGACATCGAAGTAACGGCGGAACGACTCCCCGCCGCCGAAGGTGATGGCGTCGTGCGCCCCCATGGTGTAGGTCAGCGAGATGTTGCCCTGGTTCGACTCAATGATGCCGTTGGGCAGGTAAATGGTGGGGTTGGGATTGTTGGGCGTGGGAGCGCTATGAAAGGTCTCGTAGGCCGCATACGGGTTGGCCGTATACATGTACGTATCCTTCACGTGCACCTGCCAGCGTTTGCTCAACTGGTGCAGAAACTCCACGTGGGCGTTGTTGCTGAACAGGTTCTGCCGCGGCAGTTGCGGGTCGAACTCCAGGCCGCCGGAGTAGTAGAAGCTCCAGAAGGTCTTGGAGCGATACTGCAGGATGTTGATGTTGGGCAAGAAGCTTAGAAACGTCTGGGCTTGGGAATTACTGCTGAAGCCGCCGCCATTGGTGTCCTGCACCACGGCTGTGGTCACGCCCAGAGTGATGCCGGTGCTGGCGGCCGCTTCCGACAGCAACGACAGTGGAGGCAAGGTCTCAGGATGGGTGAATGCAACCTTGGGGCCGGGGCTGGAAGGACTCTGGTCGGTGGACTGATCGTCGCCGCTCGACGACGTATCGGTCCCGCCCTGTTGCGCCCACAACACGGGGGCGCACAGCAGCACCAGCGCTAGCATCATTGGTCCACAATTCTTGTTCATCGCATCCTCCTGTGCCGGGCCTAGGGAACGACCAGCGTGTCCCGCGGCTGCAGCTCGATGTTTTGCGAAGAGTGTTTCCCCTTGATGACATCCTTGTAGTTGAACTTCAGGCGCTCCTGCTTGCCGTCGGCAGCGGTGCGCAATACGTAAACCTTCTTTTCCTTGGCGAAGTCGCGGAAGCCGCCGGACAGAGCGATGGCGTCGAGCACGGTCATGCGCCGGGTCAGCGGATAGTAGCCGGGCTTCATCACATTGCCCACCACGTTGAAGGTCAGGCTGTGCACTTCGGTCACGATCACCGTGACCTGGGGATCGGCCATGATCTTCTTCAGCGGCTCGGTGATCTTCTCCTGCAACTGCACCGGCGTGAGCCCGACAGCCTTGATTTCGCCCAGCAACGGCAGGGAAATCATGCCATCCGGCCGTACCGGAACGGTGCGCGACATCTCCCCTTCTTTCCACACATTGATGGCGAGGATGTCTTCGGCACCGATGACGTAGCTGTCGGGCTTCACGTCGGCGGCCACTCTGGGGGGAGGGGTATCGTTGGCCGGGGGCTGCGCGGCCTTGGCCACGTCAACCGAGCTGGCAGGCGCTGCGCTGCTGCTGCTGGCATCCTGCGCCTGCAGCATGGTGGCGCTCAGCAATATCACCAGGATCATCATCATGATTGCGCGAACTCCAACTAGCTTTCCAAACCACTGCATCACTCTCACCTCTGGGATCATTCGGGTTTATCGTCGTCTTCGTGTTTGCCGGCGGTGCTGGTACGCCGCTGCGGGATGCCGACTTCCTTCAGCTTGTACAGCAGGGCGCGATAGCTGATATCCAGCGAACGGGCCGCCTTCTTACGGTTCCAATTGTTGGCATGCAGCGCATTCAGGATAATGCGCGCCTCCAGCTTGCGCACCGTCTGCCGGGTCAGTTTCTTCAGCGACACCGGCCCGTCCATCATCAAGCTATTGACCATGTCCCGTTCGTTGGGCTGCAACAGCTCGCTCAAAATCACGTCTTCGGTGCCCATGACGACGTAGCGCTTAATCAGGTTCTCCAATTGCCGGATGTTGCCCGGCCAGGAATAACGCTGCATCTTGGCCATCAGCGCCGGCCGCACCATGCCGGCCTTGCCGTTCAACTTCTCGTTGTAATACTGCAACAGATAATCGCAGAGGATGGGCAAGTCCACCGTCCGCTCCCGCAGCGGCGGGAGATGGATGGTCATGGTCGCAATCCTGTAGAAAAGATCGGCACGGAAGTTGCCGCGCTCAATTTCTTCGTACAGCTCGCGATTGGTGGCGCACACCACGCGCACTTCGACTTTCTTGTCTTCCTGCGCGCCGATGCGGCTGAACTGCCCGTCCTGCAACAACTGCAACAGCTTGGCTTGGAGCGCGGAGTCGAGCTCGGCAATTTCATCGAGGAACAACGTGCCTCGATGCGCCATCTCCACCCGTCCGGGCTTGGGGGAATAAGCTCCGGTGAAAGCGCCGCGCTCGAATCCGAACAACTCGCTTTCCAGCAAAGTACCCGGGATCGCCGGGCAATTCACTTTTACGAAAGGGCCACCGGCCCAGGGCGAATAAATGTGCAACAGCCGGGCGATAATGTCTTTGCCCGTACCACTCTCGCCGGAGACCAGCACCGAAAGGTTCGCGCCGGCTACTCGCTCCAGCTTCTGCCGCACATCGCGCATGGCAGGGGTCTGCCCAAAGATTACCGGCTCGGGGGGAAGCTGCTGCACGGTAATCGCGCCTTCGTTGTTCGAGCCTGCCAGAAGTGGCATCCTCGCGGCCCCTCACAATTTTTTTAGCTGAATGCTGAATGACGTCGTGATAATGAATTGCATTTCTCGCGCCAAGTCCCTGCACATTGCAAAACAGTGCGCATAACTTTCGCAAGCTGCTGTCGAATGGCTATTTATACATCAAGAGTCAAGGCGTGGCTAGAGCACTTATGGACTAGAAGCGAAATAGTTTGCGGTCGGAAGTGTGCAAATGTTTGCACTAGGGGGAAGTCACTTTCCCTGCCGCGCTGACGTCAACTCCTTCGATCTCGGCTGCCCGTCCAGCAAGGGCTCTTCAAACTGTAGCCCTAGAAGGAAATACTGGCGATCCGGGACGCAACGCAACACCGTGGCGTGCAGCAGCGAGACCGAGCGCGGCAACTGCGCTTTGTTGGCCAAGGCGATGGGGATTTCCAAGGCAACTCGGGTGCCGGGATCCAGGTAGCGGCGCATGGCCAGCAGCACGCCGCCGGCAGAGAGGTTCAAAGCTGTTGCAAACTCAAGGAATTCCTCGCCATCGGGCTTGGCGCCGCGCACGAAGAAAGGGATGGAGATAGGGAGCCGCTCCCAGCTTCGTCGTTCGGCAGCAGACGTGCCTCGACGCACCGAGTCCTCCTTTGCTCCTGCACCATATCAGGGCACATCAACAGCCAAACTGGAAGCCCGCCGCCAGCGTGCTAAGTAACCACTTTTGTTTTACTTACCGGAAACCTGGCGAAAGCCGCGGAAAACCATAGGTTGCAATAAGTTGCGGTTCAGTAGTACAAGAATATCCCGCTGCACCCCACTGTAATTCCCAAAAGCACCAAACTTTTGCGGTTTGTACTCCTTTCTGTTCATGAATTGCATTGACTTTATAGGCGGTTCGGGTAATATTCAGTTCTCCCCCCGAAGAGTGCTCCAGCTCTATTCCCCGAGGACTGAGTAACCACTAACCCGACGCTCTAAATTTGTCGAGAGAATGCCTGTGGACCAAGGTTTAGGGACCGCTCCCACGAAGGCAAGCGAGGACGTACCGCTGTATTCGCGGGACCAAAACGGAGCAACGCCCATGCTAGCTACCAAAATGTCGCCCGGGAGACATTCGCCTCAGTTACCCGGCGACGGCCAATGCACCACTTGCCGCGACGCTCTGGCTTCCGCCGCGCACGAGCTGAAGACGCCGCTGGCCATCATGGATGGCTACCTGCAACTATTGCTGGCGAAGAAGTTAGGGCCGCTCAGCGCGCGCCAGGTGGAAGTCCTGACCGAGATGCAGGCGAACGGGGCGCGGCTGTCCAATTTCATCCAGAATCTACTGACCTACACCACGCTCAAAGTTGACCGCTTCGAGATGCAGTATGAACTCGGCAACATCAACGACTGCGTGCGAGAGATCGCCGAAGTCTGGGCCCAGCGCTTCCAGGACAAGGCCATCGCCTTCTACTTCCTGCCCAACGACAAGCTGGAGCCCTTCCCCTTCGATTTCTACAAGATTCAGCACGTAGTCTCCAACCTGCTCGACAACGCCATGAAGTACACGCCGTCGTCGGGCACGGTATGGCTGCATGTGGAACCGTATTTCTGGGACCGTCGCGCGGTGCAGCGCCCCATCAAGAACGACCGCCGCAGGCAGCGCACCAACGCTCCCAATTGCGCCCGTATCTCGGTGTCCGACACCGGTCCGGGCATTGCGCCGGAATTCCAGCAGGAAGTGTTCGACGAATACTTCCGCCTGACCCCCGAAGGAACGCGGGCCGAAGGTTACGGGCTGGGGCTGGCGATCGCGCGCCGCCTGATACTCGCCGGCGGCGGAAAAATCTGGGTCGAGAGCCAGCTTGGAAGCGGCAGCAAATTCTCCTTCCTGGTCCTGTTGAAGCCCACCCCTAAAGCTATAGCGGAGGAGCAATGAGCGCAGGCCACATCCTGGTGGTCGATGACGAACCCAGCATGTTGCGGTACCTGCAAACCGTGCTGGAACTGGACAGCTATCGTGTGAGCACGGCGGCCAATGGCGCTGAAGCGCTGGCCAAGGTGCAGCGCGACAGTCCTGATCTGGTGCTGCTGGACATGGTGATGCCCGAAGCCGATGGGCTGGAAACTCTGCAGCGCATCCGCCAGGCCAAGCCGTCCACCAAGGTCGTCATGCTCTCCTGCGTCCGCGATACCCGCAAGGTAGCGCAGGCCATGCGCCTGGGCGCGCTCGACTATCTCTCCAAGCCGGTGCAGAAGGAGGAGATGGAAGAGGTGCTGCGCTTCTGTCTGGAAAACACCGAGCCCGGAGGCCCGGGCGCCGGCGAAGCCATCGAAGTCAGCGAAGGCGTGTTCTTCTTCTCCGCCACGCCGCAGATGCGCCAGCTTCGGGCGCAGGCCATGCAGGTGGCGCGTTACGACTTCCCGGTCCTGCTGCTGGGTGAAAGCGGCACCGGCAAAGAAGTTCTGGCGCACCTGATCCACAAATATTCTGAGCGCGCGCATCGCTCCTTCCTGAAGGTGAATTGTGCGGCCGTGCCCAGCGAGTTGCTGGAGAGCGAACTGTTCGGCTACGAGCCCGGCGCGTTCACCGGCGCCAACAAGGCCAAGCCCGGCAAGTTCGAGCTGTGCAACAAGGGCACCATCCTGCTGGACGAAATTGGCGAGATGTCGCCGGCCTTGCAGGCCAAGCTGCTGCAAGTTCTGCAGGACGGCCAGTTCTCGCGCCTTGGCGGACGCCACACCGTGAAGGTGGATGTGCGCGTGCTGGCGGCGACCAACATCAACATCCCGCAGGCCATCGCGCAGAAGAGCTTCCGCGAGGACCTGTATTACCGGCTGAACAGTTTTGTGCTGCGCATGCCGTCGTTGCGCGAGCGGCGCGAGGAAATTCCCATGATCCTCCGCCACTTCATGATTCACCTGGCCGACCGCTACGCCTGCGCCCAGCTCACGCTGTCGCCGCGGCTGGTGGAAGCCTGCGAAAACTATGGCTGGCCGGGCAACATTCGCGAGCTGGAAAACTTCGTGAAGCGCTACCTGGTGCTGGCCGACGAAAATGCCGCCATCGCCGAACTGGAGCACGGCCGTCCCGCGGTGCAGCAGACCGGCACCGTGGTGCGCATGGACGAGAAACCGCAGCCGCAGCAGCAGCCCGACCTGAAAGAGATGGTCCGCAACCTGAAGAATGGCGCGGAAATGGAAGCCATCGCCAGGTGCTGGAAGAGACCGCATGGAACCGCAAGCGCGCCGCCGTGAAGCTGAACATCAGCTACAAAGCGCTGCTCTACAAGATCCGCCAATACGATATTCGCCCCCGCCAGACGGGCTAACCGCTATCAGCGGGTGCCCCATTCAAGGCCCTCTTTTGGCCTTGAGTGGGGGGTTTCCCATACATCGAGAAAAATCCCGGGGTCCCGGGGGTGCCCCATTCAAGGCCCTCTTTTGGCCTTGAGTGGGGGGTTTCCTATACCTCGAGAAAATCCCGGGTGCACATATCCAAAGGTTTCGGATCTGTGGGAGAGAGCCGGGTGCCCCACCCAAGCCGGGTTTGCTTGGGTGGGGATTTTCCATATCAGGGATTGATCTCCGTCACAGACACCATCAACCCATCGCAATCCGATGAAGCGCGGACTGGTAGAGAAGCCGGAAGACTGGCCATGGAGCAGCTTTCGACATTACCTGACCGGCGCGGAAGGAGTGGTCGAAATCGAGTCGGAGTGGACCACCCAACGACGGGAACGAATGGGAGTGAGGTTGCAAGTGAAAATGGTTAGGAAGCCGGTTAGCTTTGGCGACGGGATGGAAAATCCCCACCCAAGCAAACCCGGCTTGGGTGGGGCACCCGCTTGATGCTAGGCTGGGCCACCCGCCGACTTCCTTTTTAGTCGCCGATGAATCGGAGAAGACTCCGGTCATGGTGGCACCGTTTTGCTAGACGCTTCACCGCTTCTATCAGTTCATGTTCCTCACTGTTTTGAGCGCTTTTTCCCAATTGGTCCCATTCCCGGAGAAACTGCCCCACCTGCAAATAATTAAAGTAGGTGTCCCCATACCAATCAATTTTGGACAACAGGCAGGTAGACGCCTCGTCGGAAAGGGAGGAGCCGATGCAAGATATTTGTCGGATCGTTGATCCTCTCCAGTGCCTCACCGGTGTAGTCAGTCACAATGATGCTCAGTCCCATGATTGGTCTCCTTAAGGCTTCCCGAGGAAAAGCGGTTATCAGGTTACCAGAGCCATCGGTTATGACTGTGTACACTGACGTGGCGGCACCAGTTGTTCTGTCCGTTCCAATCACCCTCCCAGCGTCGACTATGCGTTCAAAGTTGCCACCTGCCTGCTGAACAGTGGACGTTGAGCCTGCTGCTCTAATCAAGGTTTCTACGTCCTCACCGGCATTGAATAGACTCTTTCCGGCGCTCAGAAGCCCACCCTCCGTGTGAGCTTGCAAGACCTTCGTAAGGCGACCTGAAGATATTGCGATACCCCCTTCAGCCTCACCAAGTACGCCTTCACCAGGCACCGACATCGCCATTGCTCGATGCACGATATCAAGAATTTGTTTATCAGACATCTCTTTCGAGAAGGGAATAAGGTGGCGATAGAGTTGAGCTTTGATGCTGTTGTTCTGGAGTTTGGGTGAACGCATGAAATACTTTCCACCAGAACCCATGATTTTGCGCCGAGCCCGTCTTGTAAGAGGGGACACTGTTGGACGTGCTGTCACCGCTAGTCGAACTGTCATCGGTCCCTGCGGAAGTCGAATCACCACCG
>CAVXQR010000009.1:0-32961 GCA_963763975.1 uncultured Acidobacteriaceae bacterium | reverse complement strand
TTTTTGGCCGTTACTCGGCGTGGTGAAAGACGATGCCGAGCGTTCCGCTCCGCATGCGCGCTACAACTTGCCGGTAGCCCGGCCGCCGGCGCGCCGTCCGGCGCCGCATAGCGTAAGCTATAAAGCGCCAACGACGCGCGCTCGCATGCATATTCCCGACGGATATCTCAGCCCTTCGACCTGCGCCGTACTGTATGCCGGATCGGCCGTTGGGTGGTTTGCCGCTTTGCGCCGGATGCGGCGCCGCGCTGTTCGCGCGCCTGGTCCCGCTGGTCTCGGTATTTGCCGCCTTTTCTTTTGTGGTGATGATGTTCAACCTGCCGCTGCCGGGAGGCACCACCGGTCACGCGCTTGGCGTCACCATCGCCGCCATCGTGCTCGGCCCCTCGGCCTCCATCCTGGCGCTGTCGCTGGCCCTGACCATCCAGGCGCTGTTCTTTGGCGACGGCGGCATTCCCACCCTTGGCGCCAACTGCTTCAACATGGCGATTGTGGGATCGCTGGTCGCCTATGGCGCTTACCGGCTGCTGGCGGGCCGTTCCATGATTACCTCGCGACGCCGCGTGGTTGCGGCGGCCATGGCTGGCTATGTGGCGATCAATGCCTCGGCGCTGCTGGCGGCGATTGAGTTCGGCATCCAGCCTGCGCTTGTTTCATGACGCCGCCGGCACGCCGCTCTACGCGCCTTATCCGCTGAGCATCGCCATTCCCGCCATGATGATCGGGCACCTTACCTTTGCCGGACTGGCCGAAGCAGTGATCGCCGGAGGCTTGGTCGCGTACCTGCAAGTAGCCGATCCAGCGTTGTTGCGAGGCACCGCCGGAGTTGCCGCAGATTCCGCCGATACGGCGCGCGGCGTGCGTGCCGGATCACTCAGCCGCCTGTGGATTGCCGTTGCCGCCCTCATGCTGATCACGCCACTCGGCATCCTTGCCGCCGGCAAAGCGTGGGGCGAGTGGTCGCCGGCGGAACTGTCGAAGATGCCGTCGTCATCCGCGACGGCAGTAGCGCCCGCCGGATTGCAAAAGCTGTCAAGCCTATGGACAGCGCCGTTTCCTGCCTACGCACCGGCCTTCGTGAAGAGCAGCAGCTTCGGCTATCTGCTGTCGGCGATCTTTGGCGTGGGGTTGCTACTGGCGATCTCACTGCTGGCGCAGCGGTTGCTGCGATCACCGCGAACGGAGCGCTCATGAGCGGAGTGCTGCAATCCACGCTGACGGGTTTCACGCGGACGCTGGGCCGCGCCATCGTCTCCGAGCAAACCGCCCGCCGGCGCGGCCTGCTCCAGAGCCTCGATGCACGCGTGCGGCTGGTGGGACTGTTCTCGCTGGTGCTGGCCGTGGTGCTCTCGCGCAGGCTCAGCGTGATCGGCGCCGTCTTCGCGCTGGCGGTGATAATCGCGCTCTTCTCCGGTGTCAGCCTCGGGACTCTGCTGAAGCGCGTGTGGCTGGTGGTGCTCGCCTTCACCGGCCTGATTGCGCTGCCGGCGCTGTTCGTCACTCCGGGCACGGCTATCTGGACCTCCGGCGGCGGCAGGGTGCAGATTACCGCGCAAGGTTTGACATCCGCCGTCCTGCTCATCGCACGCGTGGAAACCGCCGTCACCCTGACGACGTTGCTGGTGCTGTGTACGCCGTGGATGCAGGTGCTGCGAGCGCTGCGGGCGCTGCATGTTCCGCAGGTCGTGGTGGTGATGCTGGCCATGACCCATCGCTACATTTTTCTGCTGACCGAAACTGCCGGCCAAATGCTGGAGTCGAGGCAAAGCCGCATGGTGGGCCGTTTGCCTGCCGGCGAGCGACGCCGCATGATGGCCAACAGTGCCGGTGCGTTGCTGGGCAAAAGCATGGACCTGAGCAACGAAGTTTACCTGGCGATGCAGGCGCGCGGCTTTCGCGGCGAGTTTCGCACCCTTTCGCCGCTTCGCATGAACGCTATGGACTTCGCCGGGCTCGCGGCATTTCTGGTAGCGGCGAGCGCCGCAGTTTGGGTCGGTCGATGAATTCCAACCCGCCCGCATTCGAGCTTCGCGCCGTCGCCTACGACTATGACGGCATTCCAGCGATTCGCGACCTCTCGCTGCGCGTCGAAGCCGGCGAAAGCGTGGCGTTGCTCGGCGCCAACGGCTGCGGCAAATCCACCTTGCTGCGATTGCTGGATGCCTTATGCTTTCCATCGCGCGGCTCGATACATTTCTACGGCGAGGCGCTCAGCGAAAACCGCTTCGAAGACGACGCCTTCGCCTTCCAGTTCCGCCGCCGCGTCGGCCTGGTGTTTCAGAACCCTGACGCGCAGGTCTTCAACGCCACCGTCTTCGACGAGGTCGCCTTCGGCCCGCTGCAAATGCGGTGGACGGACGCTGAAATCCGCGAACGCGTGGAGCACGCGCTGGAGCTGATGGCGATCACGCATCTGCGCGAGCGGCCGCCCTATCGCCTCTCCGGCGGCGAGAAAAAGCGCGTGGCGCTGGCGTCGGTCATCGTACTCGATCCCGACGTCCTGCTGCTCGACGAGCCCACCGCAACACTCGACCCGCGCAGCCAGAGCCAGCTCATTGACCTCATCCAGGAATGGAAGGGCTCGGCCAAGACCGTCATCACCGCCACGCATCAGCTCGAGATGGTGGACGCCATCGCGCAGCGCATCGTGGTGATGGAGCAGGGCAAGGTGATCGCCAGCGGCAGCACCGGCGAAATACTGAATGACCATGCGCTGCTGCTACGCGCCAATCTGGTGCATGCTCATCGGCATTCGCACGGCATCGTGAGCACTCGCACCCGCACCTCCACTCCCACGGCGAGCACGAACACGAGCACTGAGCCTCAGTACTTGAAGCGATAACGCACCTGCAAGGCGAACATGCAGGGATCGGCGTAGTGTGAGCCTCCAAACGTGTTGCTGGTGTCCAACTGGTAGCGCTGGTTGGTGATGTTGGTGGACATAGCGCGCACGGTGAAGTTTTCGCCGAAGCTCTTGCCCACGGCCAGGTCCAGCGTGTAGTAGCCGGGCAAGTGCTCGGGTCCGTCACCATTCAAGAATCCCGAGCCGTAGTTAACGTTCACCGACGCGAACATGCGCCACGGCAAGCTGCCTTCGGCTCCGGCCGACAGCGTATTGCGCTGGTCGTGGTCCAGATAGAAGCCGCCGTCGGGAGGTGGCGAGAAATCGGTAAGCCCGCCGGTGACGCCGCCAAAGCCTTCCGCCTGCTGATTGGAATACACCAGGTGGGCGCGGAAGCGATGCGCCAGCAGTGGCGAGCGCACAGTGACCTCCTCGCCGCGAATACGCGCCTGGTAGATAGTTAGCGGCAGGAAAATATTCGAATTGCCGATAGCGTCGTGGTCGAAGAAATTGTGCGCGCCGGTGCGGAAGTAGGTCAGGTCGGCGGTCCAACCATGGAAGGGAATGGTGATGCCGTACTCTTGCTGCTCGTCGCGCTCGCCATGCAGCGGCAGAAATGCCGCGCCCTCATTGGCAACAAACTCCAGTAGCGGCCCCGACACCGTGTCCAGCGGCGGCGCCTGATAGGTGCGTGAATACGCTCCGCGCAACACGATATTCACCTTGGGGATGCGCACCGCCACGCCCAAGCGAGGATCGGCCGCATTTTCGCTGACCAGCCCATCGAAGTGAGTCAAGCGCACGCCGCCGGTCAGCGTCAGCCACGAGGTCGCCTTGAACTGGTCTTCCAGGAACAGCGCCGCCAGCCCGCCGGTGGGCTGCACCCGCTGCGCGAAGTTATTGCCTGAGCCGTCATTGGCGATCACCGAGAAGTAGGTATTGTCCTGCTGGGCGAAGCCGTAGAGGCCGGCGCTGGCGTTGTGGCGTCCCTTCACCGCGCGCACCGACACCTGGCCGCCCTCATAGTTCGAGCCGCGATTATCGGTAGCAATTGGCACGTCAGTAGGGCCGCCGATGTAGGCGGCACGGTTGAAGTGGTAGAACGGCGACAGCGTGAGCAGCAGGCCGGGCGAAAACGTGTGCACCCACGACAGCGTGCCGAAGATGTCCTGCTCACGCTCGCGATCAGTGGTGTCGGCGGCCTGCTGATCGGGATCGTTGGGCACCTGGTAATAATCCAGTCGCGCGCCGCCGTCAAAGCGGATCTGGTCATTGGCGTTGGGGTTGTAGATGAGCGAGGTAAAGGCGCCGCCGCCGGCTGCCTGGTTATGCAGGTTTGCGGGTGTCGGCGGCTCCAGGCCGTAGTCGCTGCGATTGCCGCTGAGGCTGGCGTAATAAGCGAACTTCTCGGTATGGTCGCCGAAGCTGAGTTGATCGTCGGTGCTGTTGTAGTTGCCGTAGCTGGCGATCAACTCGGCCTGGCGGTCGCGCTCGAAGCCGTTGCGCGGGGCCACGTTGAACACGCCATAGGTGCGATCACCGTACTCGGCGGCGTAGCTCCCGCTCTGTGCTTCCAGGTAATCCACGTCCTTGGGATTGAACTGCGGCCCGACATTGGACGCGATGTTGGTGTTGGGAATGGGGACGCCGTCAATCGCCCAGGTGATCTGGTGGCCGCCGCGAATGTGCAACTGGTCGTGCACCATGTAGGCGCCGGGCACGAATTCGGTGATCATGCGGAAGCTGTTGCTGTTATCCACCCCGGCGTAGGTGCTGATGTCCTTCTGATCAATCATCAACGTGCGGCGCGACGACTCAGGATTTACATCCTCCGGCGAGGCCGTCACCGTGACGTTCTCCTGTTGCGAGGCAATCGCCAACTGGTAGTGCATCACCGGCGCTCCGCCGGAAGCCAGTTGCAACTCCTGCTTCTGCTGGGCGAATCCGGGCGTGTCCACCGTCACCGTGTACAGTCCCAGCGGGATGGCCGAGAACTGGAAGCCGCCATCGCGATCGGTAGTGGCCGTGCGCTGGAAGACCGAATCGTTGGCTTGCAGGGTTACCTGCGCGCCAGCCACCGGATGATGTCCGGGATCGTGGACCACGCCGCGGACATCGCCAAACACCGTAGCCCGCGCGGTGGAGCTGAGCACGACCACCAGCCATGCGGCCACCACCCATGTTGCGGCCGCCTGCGAACAGCGAGTACCGAAGAGTTTCAAGGTTCTATCTCCTGAGTAGTGGTGAGAGCATCTCCGACGCTCATCCCGGCGAAGAGTGACTGGTGGTGACGAATGAAACGATGAGCACCAGCTACGCTGGGTGGGGCACAGGAGAGGGCCGCGTAGAAAACCGGCAAGACCTTTAGGATGGCGGCGTGGCCGTCAACCCTGATGTTCCAACCGCGGACCTCGCGGTTCCGGCGTAGATGATCTTCAGGATGGTGTTAGGAGTTGGGAGGACCGCGTTTGTGAAGTGAGCCGGGCAGGATGCCGACAGGCACAGATGAAAGATCGGTGGGGCTTTGGTCCCCAATGGCAGCGGACGGGGTGACGAAAGTCGAGCCGGGAAGGGCCCTTGATGCCGGCGGGACGGTAACCGCGCCGCGATAAGGACATGCCGAACAGGCGGCGCGGAATCCATCCGGACCGCTCATCCCCTGGCAATGATGCTTGCCATTGCGCAGGCAGCAGGCGGGCACACCCTGCGTCTGCGCCGCGACCAGAGGCAGAGCCATCCAGCCCAGGAGCAGGACAAGCAGCAGACTGGCGGAGACGCGACGCATGAGGCGAGGATTGTACCACGTCACACCTAGCTGTGATGTAACCGCGCAAGCTACAATCAGCATCGGAGAACTCGTGCGCTACGTCATCGTCATCCTCGCTCTCGCCGGCATCATCGTCTCCGGCCTCGCCCTCAAAGTTCATTACGACACCGGTAGTGAGCCCTGCAGCATCAACGACAAATGGGATTGCGGCACCGTCAACCATAGTCCCTACGCCATGCTGTACGGCGTGCCGGTGGCTGCGATCGGCATCGCCGGCTATCTCCTCATTGGCGTGCTGGGATGGCTGCGCCGACCGGGAGCGTTGTTGCTGGTCACACTGATCGGCCTGGGCTTCGCCGGGTATCTCACCAATATCGAAGCGCATGTGCTGTTCGTGTGGTGCTTGTATTGCGTGATCTCGCAGGGAATCATCGCGCTGCTGACGCTGCTGGCGCTGGTGTGGAGCGCCCAGCAGAAATTCCGGCGGCGTCCGGCCTGACGCTGGCACGCGCTGTTTCTGCCGGCGCAGAGCGCGTAGCAGGGCGCTCTCTGGTTTGCCTACAACCCGTATCAGGGCGTGGCTTCAGCCACGCCGATTCGCACGTTTTATGAAATGGGCTTCAGCCCCTGCCGTCGGCTTAAGCCGACTCCAGAGAAAAAAATAAGTGGCTTATCGGCACGACTAAAAGTCGTGCCCTTGCTCATGCCTCGGCGAAACGGAGTTCTTCCGCAACCCATTCCGTACTATGATAGGCAATCCACATTCCCAAACAGATGTGTAGACGTGTGCGCCCGCCTGGGACGGGCCTGATCGCGCCATGAACTTCGCCATCGTCTTCGGATTGCCGGCCGCGTTGCTGATCCTCGCCTTCGCGGCCAATCGCTTTGCCAAGCTAAGTCGCGTGCCTGACGTCATCGTGCTGCTGCTCATCGGCATCCTGCTGGGGCCGGTTCTGCACTGGGTGCATCCCGAAAAATTCGAAGGCGTCATCCACGTGTTGGGCACGCTGGCGCTGATGCTCATCCTGTTTGAAGGTGGGCTGGAGCTGCAGCTTCGCCGGGCCATGCGCTACTTCCCGGCGGGCGCGATGCTGGCGCTGGTCAGCTACGGCCTCAGCTTCTATCTCATCGCGCTGATGAGCAAAGCGCTGCTGCATCTGCCCTGGAGCGACTGCCTGCTGGTGGGCGCGGCGCTGGGCTGCACCAGCGGCTCGGTGGTCATCCCGGCGTTGCAGCAGATCATGGCGCCGGAGTCGGTGAAGATTACGCTGACCGTCGAGTCCTCGCTGGGCGAAGTGCTGGCGGTCATCATGGTGGACAGCCTGGTCAACGTCGCCGCCGACCAGTCCATGGTGACCGGCGTGGCGGGCGCGTTCTCCCACCACATCGCGGTTGCGGTGCTGCTGGGCGCGGGCGCGGGCTTGCTGTGGTCGCACATTTGGCCGCGGATCGCCGGCCAGCCCTACACCAACATCGTGAACCTGGGCGTGGTGCTGGGGGTGTATGCCTTCGGTAACTATCTCGGTGGCAGCGGGCTGCTCACGGTGCTGATCCTGGGCGTCACCCTGGCCAACATGCCGCGGACGCCGCACATGATGCGCCAGGGCGTGCGCATGGCGGCCTTCCACGCCGAGATCAGCTTCCTGGTACGAAGCTTCTTCTTCGTACTGCTGGGCGTGGTGGCTCAGTTCGTCAGTCGCAAATACATCATCCCCATCCTGGGGATACTGGCGGCGGTGCTGCTGTCGCGCTTCCTGGCGGTGCAGCTCAGCCGCTGGGCGGTGCGCGACGCCACCCGCCAGCAGACCGAGCTGCTGTTCTGGATGCTGCCACGGGGCCTGGTGACCGCGGTCCTGGCGCTGGAGATTGTCGAGGTCAAGGGCGCGGCGTTTTCGTTCCTGCCCGCGCTGGCCTTCACCATCGTGCTGGCGACCAATTTGTTCGTGGTCTGGGGAGCGTTCCGTGCCGGCCGCGCCGAGCCGGCGGAGCACCCGGAGCCGCTGCCCATCCCGGCGCCCGAGCTGAAGGCCGCGCTGCCGGAGTCGTAGAGCCGGGCCACTCGGGCCCGCGAAAACGGGAACGGGAACTGGCCAATAGGCTCGGAAATGGCCGCCTTTACGTCCCTGCAAAAAGATGTCGAAGGATTGCAAACAAAGGGGTTATTTCGGAAAACCACTCTAAGTGATGATTCTGCGGTGTTTACATACAAATCCCTATGATAACAGGACACTTAGAGTAGGAAGTGCACCCCAAAGGGAGCTTTCTAGCTTTCTAGATTTGCGCAAATGCGCAAAGCTAGCATGTATGCAAGGGAGAAGGTTTGAAGGGGTTGGATTTTCGTGCCCTTTCGAGCCCCTAGTACCCCCACTCATGCCAAAAGATGGAATGAGCGGGGCACCTGGCGCTTCTCTAGGTATCAGTAACCCAGGTTAGCGTCCAACAGCGGGACGCGAACCCGGGGCACCGACCTCCTGCAGTACAATGGCCGCCTGTTTTGAATCGCGAAAATTCCGCTTTCGCAATCAGGTGAGGAGAACTTCAGATGCAAGGGTTAGGTAAGAAGGCTGTCGTGTACTTGGCGGTGTCGCTGGCCATGTCCGTTCTCGTTCCCTCGGCTCTAGCCCAGGGTCTGCCGTCGTTCGGAAACGTGGTGGTCGTGGTAGGCGAGAACACCGATTACAGCAGGTCCTACAACTCCACCAACATGCCCTATTTGACCTCGCTCGCCAACCAGTATGGCCTGGGCGTGAACTACTACTCGGACACCCATCCCTCGATCGGCAACTACCTCAACTTGGTCACCGGCTACATTCTCACCGACGACGACAGCCGGACGCCGACGAACTTTCCGGTCTCGCTGAACAACATTGCCCTTGAGGTGCAGAACGCGGGCGGGACCTGGAAGGACTATGTGGAGAACATTCCCGGCGCCTCGATTTGCAACGGGCTGAATTTCGGAGCGTACTATGTTCGCCACGATCCGCTCGAATACCTGACCACCATCAACACCGAGCGAAGCAACTATGTGTGCTTCGGTAAGTTCGCCACTGACCTGCTGAGGCACCAACTGCCCACCTTGTCGTGGCTGGTGCCCAACGGCTGCGATGATGCCCACGACTGCTCCATCACGACCTTCGACACCTGGCTGCACCACGCTATCGGACCGCTGGTGCTGAGCCCCTACTTCAGGCCCGGGGGAACGGGGTTGCTGATCATCGTGTTTGACGAGAACAACGACGACGGCCACCCGAATTGTGACACCACGACCGAAGGACAGGGTTGCGGCGGGCAGGTGGAACTGGTGGTGATCAGCCCTTACAGCAAGAGCGGATACCAGTCGCCCGGCGGGGACAGCCGCAACTACAACAGCAGTTATGACGAAGGTGACATTCTCAACCTGATAGCGCAGGGACTCGGTCTGCCCACGACGAATCTTGGCTGGGCCGCCGATGGATTGCCGATGGCTGATTTCTTCAACACCGACGACCAGAAGTGAAGCTGTCTGATTTCGGTAAATCAATCTCGCCGGGTGCCCCAGGTTCGCCCTTTTTTTGGGCTAACCTGGGATTACGGATATCGGCGGCGCGCCGAATCTGAGATTCTTGAGCCCAAGTTAGCGTCCAAAAGAAGGACGCGAACCCAGGCACCCGAGGTCGGAGTTGTCTCCCGAAACGGCCCCACGCTGGGTCGTCAGGGAAGATCGGTGGCACCAATCCTCTGTTGCTCCGGCGTCGACACTGGCGCAAACGCCTTGAGCACAGGCGCGGCTCCATAGGTGCTGATGAGTCCCCGCACCACGTCAATCGCTACGTTGGCCGGTTGGGTCGCCACGATCTCCTGCACGATGCTGGTGATTTCGCTGGGGGTCAGCGGATCGCCGCTGCGCAGCACTCCTTGCGGGATGGTCTTGATTCTTCCGATATTGAATTTGGCAGCCAACCCGCAGTTCTTCTGAAAGTCGTAATAGTCCTGACCGAATTGCACGTAGTCGGTGACGACCTGGATAACCAGGTCCCTGGTATAGACGTGCCCGCTGGCATCGGTTGCGACCAGCTTAATCGGCAAGTCGAAGTTGTAATCGCTCAGCGGCATCCATAGGTCCAGGATGGACCCGATGTCGCTGGTTCCGAACTGGGTGAAATTCACAGTACACGGGTGATTGGGAAGCGCCACCTCATTAAAGGGCGGCGTTGCCATATGCGCGAGCACCGTGAAATTGAGTTCGCCCGATGGACCGCTAATCTCGACACCGTTGACGTACCAGGTGGTCTTGATGGGTGTCAGCAAGCCTGTGGGCTGCGGGGTCAGGATGTAGCTGATGTTCTGGCGGTATTCGTCGTAACTGAAGGTCTGGGTTTTGCAACTGAGATTGCCGGGAAAAGTCCACTGGCCGGTGCCGACCTTTTCGTCATCCAGAGGATAGGTATCCACCTTCACGTCCATGGCGGCGAGAGTGGTGTCATAGCCAACGCTGGCCGAGCTCAAGCCGCGCAGCACCAGTCCCTCGGTGACGATTTGAATCCCATTCCACGTCACCTGATCGAAGATGGGCAGGCTGAAAGGATCGGCGGTGAGGGTCTTTTGTGACACCTGGATGTGTTCAACCACCGCCAGCAGGATCGGCAATATCACCGCTCCCCCCAGGACTGCCACGAAGCCGTTGAGCGTTATAAGCGCGCCGAGAATACACCAGAAACTCACATCCTCGGAGTAGGTGGGCTGCGGCGGGTTGGGGGTGAAGGTGACGACGACGCTGCCGTTTTGAATGCTCAGGGTGACGGCTTCGTTGAACTGGCCGTCCGAGACGGACACGCAAAGCGTTCCGCCGTGAAACTTTCCCGTCATCAGGATGGCGCCATTGGTGAAGCTGAAATCGATGAGGTCGAAAAAGGTGAGGAACCCCTGGTTGCTTTGTCTGCCATCGCCGGTGCCGAAGGGCGGAGGCAGCAGTGGCCTCACCGAGTTCACAAACACCGGGGTCGGATTCTGAATATCGCTGGCGGCATCTGCCGACGATATTCCCAGTTGCCCGGCGACCAGGTTGGGGTCCAGCATCTTGACTTCGGAGGGAAAGAGAATTGTGTTCTTCACCAGTGTGACCCCGATGCCGACGGCGCAATCTTCAAAGTTGAGAAAGTTGCTGACTTTGGTGAGATCGCCCGTACCGATCGTCGCCACAACCGTTTCCGCATCGAAGCAAGCCACCCGACCGTTCAGCGCAAGAGCGATCAGAAATTGCAACGTCTGGTTGGGCGTGTCCGGAAACAGGTCCCACTCGGTGCTGGTGTCCAGTGCGCCGGTGAGCAGGGCGTTGACCGTCTGGAAGAACGAGTTTGGATCGCCGAGCTGCGAGGTTTGGGTGGTGGTAAATTGCGCTGACTGCATTCTGACCTTGAAAGGCGCGCCCACCGCCAGTTCCAGGGGAATGAGGATCTGCCCGTCGGTGAATCCCACTTGCGGCTGTTGCGCCAGGGTAACGCTTGCGGCATAGACGTGAAAGGTCAGCGTCGCCTGGTTGGTACCGGCTTGCAAGCTAAGATCCACGCTATCGAGAATCGCCTGTATTCCATTGCCCTGGCTATAGAGACTCCACTGGAACTTGGGCACGATGGGCTTGTTCTGGATCAGCACGTGTTCCAGGATGTAATCGAGCAGCTTCTTCCGCGAGAGTTCAATGACGACATCGAAGGTATCAAGCACCGGGCGCCTCCTTCGGCAGAATTCCCCGCACCGTGACGGTGACCGACGTGTCCGGGGCAGAGCGTTTGAATTCGTCGTAGAAGCGGCGCAGCGGATTGGCTGCGAGGTTGGCCGCGCCTAACTTCTGTTCCAGGGCCCGCTCCGCAGCCGGGGTGAGAAGCACGTTGAGCTCCTTGAACAGCCGAATTGGGTCCGCCAGGAAGAGGCGAGCGCCATTGGCTGCCCGGTTGATGCGAGCCACGATTTCCGGTTCGTACTTGCGCAAATCGTTGAGGGAAGTGATTTCGATGGGATTGTTACCTGAGGGTTCAGTCAGGCTCATAGCTTTCCTCCAAATGGCTCGGCTATCTTGCCCGATGCGGGGTACTCAACAACCGCTGCGAAGAGGCGGTCCGAATAACGCGATAGATTTTACCCCTGCTGCGGTTGGCTGGTCGAATCTCGCGCGGAAGCCGGTCCAGAGACGAACAGGTCTCCGGTGCCCCAGGTTCGCCCATCTTTTGGGCTAACCTGGGATTACAGATATCAGCGGCGCGCCAAAGCGGAAATTGCTGAACCCAGGTTAGCGTCCAACTGCGGGACGCGAACCTGGGGCACCGGACCCGACCTGTGGCGTCACTTCTCGGGACATTTCTACCCATGCTTGCGCGCGGCGCTGCGCAAAATGCTTGCCCCGGCGGGCACTTCCCGTATATCAAGTGAATACAGGAATCACTGTGCCGCCTTCAGGTCGCGCCCCGGCGGGCCAGTTCACAGATAACAACAACTCAGGAGGCGGCTTTGTCGATCAAGACCAGCACGCGAACGGTGGAAGGTGTGGTGATCGTGGATATTATCGGCCAGTTGCGGCTGGGCGAGGGAACCGAGGTGTTGCGCGGCCTGGTGCACGAGCTGGCCGGCCAGGGCTACAAGAAGATGCTCCTCAACTTGGCCGACGTCCGCTACGTGGACAGCGCCGGCGTGGGCGAGCTGATGAGCTGCTTCACCTCGGTGCGCGGCAAGGGCGGCACCCTGAAGCTGATGAACCTGACCAAGAACGTCCGCAACCTGCTGGAGATTACCAAGCTCTATACCGTCTTCGAGGTGACGGAAGACGAAGGCTCGGCCATTGCGTCGTTCCGGTGATCTTCGCAGGCTCAGGTTTCTGTGTTCGCGAAACCCGTATCAGGGCGTGGCTTCAGCCACGCCGCTGCGCGCGTTTTAGCAGAGGGGCTTCAGCCCCTGCCGCCGGCTTAAGCCGACTCCGGATAGAAAAAATAGAGGGGCTTAGCGGCACGGCTGGAAGCCGTGCCCTTACTCATCGTCGTGGCGTCGACGAATCCCTAGCGTCATGACGTTGACGAATCCTAGTCGTGGCGATGAGGAATCCTCATTGCCGTGGCGTCGAAGAAGCTTTATGGTCGTGGCGCAGACGAATCCTCATTGCCGTGGCGTCGACGAATCATTGCCGTGGCGTTGACGAAGGTTCAGCAGCCTTTAGGGGCGTGCCTGAACCGCGGCCTGCTCGATTTCGCGCACGATATCCGCGGCGGCCTTGGCCGGGTCGGGAGCATCCAGAATCGGCCGGCCGACCACCAGATGGGTCGCGCCAGCCTCGATGGCCTGCGCCGGGGTCACGACGCGCGCCTGGTCGCCTGCGGCGGCCCCTGCCGGGCGTACGCCGGGCGTAACCAGCGCGAAGCCCTCGCCGAGCTCCTTGCGAAGCTGGCGAGCCTCCTGCGCCGATGCCACCAGCCCGCCGCATCCGGCAGCCAGCGCCAAGACCGGCCAGCCGCAGCACTTGTCCGCCGACGCCGGCCGTAATCCCAAGCTCCTGCAAGTCCGCCTCGTTCATGCTGGTCAGAACGGTCACCCCCAGCACCATCGGCTTAGAGCTGCTCTGCGCCGCGGCCTCGGCGGCAGCCTTCAGCATTTTGGAGCCGCCGGAGGCGTGGACGGTCAGCATGCTGACGCCAAGCTCGGCGGCCGAGCTGACGGCGCCGGCAACGGTGTTGGGGATGTCGTGGAACTTCAGGTCCAGAAAGACTTTACGGCCGGAGGCGATGAGCTCCCTGACGAGCTGCGGGCCTTCGGCCGTAAACAGTTGCTTGCCAATTTTGTAGGTGGTGGCCGCGTCGCCGATGCTTTGGACTAGCTGGCGGGCCTTGGCGGCGCTGGGGACATCCAGCGCCACAATGAGCCGATCCTGTGGTTTCAGCATCGGCCCCAAGTTTATCGTACTTTTCGTGGAATTATTGCAGCCCCTGGTTAGCAGCCAGAGTTGCGGTCTGGATCAGGTCCAGGCGCACCTTGCCAATCCCGTCCTCGCCCAGGCCAAGCATCTTGGCGGCGCTATAGGACAGGTCAATAATCCGGTTTTTGATGATCGGACCACGGTCGTTGATACGGACTACAACCGACCGGTCATTCTTCAAATTGGTTACCTTGACCCAGGACCCTAGCGGAAACGTGCGATGCGCGGCGGTAAATTGATACATATCGAACGGTTCGCCGCTGGCCGTTTGCTTATGCTGAAAAATCCGGCCGTACCAGGAAGCCTTGCCGACCTGAGACGTCTTGGGCGGGTTGGGCTTCGCTTCGTTCTGGGTCTGCTTGGGGGTCCCTTGCGCTGAATCCGGTGTCCTGATTCCGGGTGCCGCTCCCAGCGCGGTGGTGAAACACAAAGCCACCGCAACTTGGTTGAGTACTCGTGGCATTAAACACCTCTCATCGTAAAGTAAGTCCTCCTGACAGGTCTTGTAAGTGTAGCTGCCGCAATGACTAAGAGTCAACCCAGGCAAATCCGCGGTGGCTTTTTCCGCTTGCCAAATGTGGCTTGCCATGGTAGCCCCCGGGGTCGGGGTCAGCAACACAATTCGAGGCCTGATCGGGAGGCCGGAGCCTGATCTTCTGGACGAGGCGACGAGAACGAGAGGCGTGACGGCGTGGGCTGATGTCGGACTAAGAAGCTTAAATACAACAAGTTATGCTATGCCAACGTAACAGTTAGATGAAGAGCGACTCGCGCCACGTTGCATGCGATTGCAACTTTTCCCGATTGGAAACCCGGCCGCCGTTTGCGGTACAGTTCCTCCATGAAGCGGCCCGTCATCCTCAGTATTGCCGGTTTTGACCCCTCCTCCGGGGCGGGAATTACGGCTGACGTCAAAACCGCCGCCGCCCAGGGCTGTTATGCCGTCACCTGCATCACCGGGCTGACCGTCCAGACGACCACCGGCGTCGCCCGGGTGAAGCCGCTGCCGCCGGAGTTGGTTACGGAGACGCTGCTGGCGCTGGCGGACGACTTCAGCCTGAAGGCAGTGAAGATCGGCATGCTGGGTTCGGCGGCGGTAGCCGAGGCGGTCTGCGACTTTCTGGCTAAGAAGCGCCCGCCAAATGTGGTCCTGGATCCAGTGCTGCGGTCGTCGTCGGGAGCCGAGCTGCTGAGTGCCAGTGGAATTAAGGTGCTGCGGCGGCGTTTGCTGCCGCTGGTGGACGTGGTGACCCCGAACGTCGAGGAGGCGGCTGCCTTGACCGGAATGAAGCCGCCGGGAGTGGCGCAGCCGTGGCGAAAAAATTTGCCCGTGTTGCGCCAGTTGGCGGCCGAGCTTCATGAGCAGGGCGCGAAAGCGGTGGTGATTACCGGCGGGCATCTGCGCGAGGCCAATGATTACCTTAGTTACTACCAGGGGCCGATTCAGGTGGAAGTCATCTTCCAGGCGAAGCGGCTGGCTTCGCGCTCCACACACGGCACCGGCTGCGCTTTTTCGACGGCGCTGGCTTGCCGGCTGGCGCTGGAAGAGGACCTGGAAGACGCGGTCGCCGGCGCGAAGGCCTACGTCCGGCGGGCGATTCGGTCGGCCTACGCCGTCGGCAAGGGCACCGGCCCGATCCGGCACTTGTAGCGGCTCGCACCTCGCGGCTCAAAAGCAAAAGGCGCCCGGGGGAGAGCGCCTTTCGCCTGCGGTTACCCATGGAGGATCACGGGAAGCAGGAACTCAACAAGCTTTCTTCTTCAGCACCAGTCCGCCGAGCATGGAGGCCACGGCAGCCAGCAGCCAATCAACCCTGGCAAATTGGATAGAGTTTGCTATATCTAAATTGCGGGCCGGAACCACCGCCAACACTAAGGTGACTGCCAGGCACGCCGCGCCGATCACAAACAGCACCAGGCTGGGCATGGTCAGACCAAGCCGCTGACGCCAGCCCTTGCCGCTGTCTTCCGGCTTCGTCGCCTCGGTCTCGGGAGACGGGTAGCGCAGGTTGCCGCAAAAATGGCAGTAGCGCGCGCCCACGGTATAGTCCATGCCGCAGCGGCTGCATACGTTGGCAAACAGGAACGGCCGGGCATGTCGCTCCGCTTCCGAATTTGCGGGACGCCAGTAGTCGTCGATCCCGGTTTTTGCCAACTGCGCCATTCCAATTGCCTCGGTGCCCCTTTCTGGTGCAAGCGGACAACCAAAAGCGCCAGGCGGCTAATGCTTGGAAAACAAGCAGTTGCGCGCCGCCTCGCCGCCGCTCATCGCGAAACATCAGCAGTTTTTACTCGTAACGCGGCAAGAATTGCTCCGGCCACGTTGGCGCGCTGGTTACGCTCGAGTAGGCTAAGAGACGAATGTCTCTCTACTCCGCGAAGCTGTTGCAGTATTTTCAGGACACGCGTTACGCCGGTGAGTTGGAGCACCCGGACGTGAAGGTGCAGGTGGAGAATCCTGCCTGCGGCGACATCCTGGAACTCGCGCTTGCGCTGCGTGATGGACGCATCGCCCAGGTGCGCTATCGCGCCAAGGGCTGCGTTCCGGCGATGGCTTGCGCCTCAGCCATGGCGGAGCTGGTGGAAGGCAAAACTCTCGCCGACGCCGCGAGCATCGGGAAGGACGACATCGTGCGCGCAGTGGAAACTCTGCCGCCGGCGTCGGGGCACGCGGCGCAACTGGCGATTGACGCGCTGCGACAGGCGCTGCGGCAGATTGCCTGATGGTGTTGTCATCACGAGGAGGCCTTCAGGCCGACGAGGGATCTGCTTTTCGCGTGTATCGGCGGCAAGTGCGGGAACGGGGGAGTGCAGGCCAACAGCAGATCCCTCGCGGGCTGAAGCCCGCTCGGGATGACAAAAAATAAGGGGCTGATCGGCACGACTGAAGTCGTGCCCTTACTCATGGACGCGCCAAAACTCGAAGCTCGAAGCCCGAAACTCGAAATTCGAACCTCGAAACCTTGAAACTTGAAATTGGAACCTCGAAACTCGAAACTTGAAACTGCCCCTACACCGTTTCCAGCTCTTCTTCCAATAGCTGCTTCTGGTACAGCTCGGTGTAATAGCCGTTGCGCTCGATCAGCTCCTCGTGGGTGCCGTATTCCACGATGCGGCCGTCGTGCAGCACGGCGATGCGGTCGGCGTTGCGCACCGTCGAGACCCGATGCGAGATGAAGATCGTCGTCCGGCCCTGCATGATCTCGCGCAGATGATTCAGGATGCGGTCCTCGGTATGGGTGTCCACGCTGGCCAGGGCGTCGTCGAGCACCAGGATGTGGGGGTTGCGAATCAGGGCGCGGGCGATGGCCGTGCGCTGCTTCTGGCCGCCGGAAAGCGTCATGCCGCGTTCGCCGACCGGTGGTGTCATAGCCATCGGGGAAGCCGGCGATATCCTCGGCGATGCTGGCCGCCTCGGCGGCGCGGCGCACGTCGGCATCGGTGGCGTTGTCGGCGCCGAAGGCGATGTTCTCGCGGATGGTGTCGCTGAACAGGAACGTCTCCTGCGGAACGATAGCCGATGTTGCGCCGCAGAAGCTCGAGCGGGAATTCGCGAATCGGGCGGCCATCGATCAGGACGAGCCTGCGGGCGCATCGTAGATGCGCGGAATCAAGACACCAGCGTGGACTTTCCCGAGCCGGTCGGCCCGACGATGGCCAGGCTGGTGCCTGCCGGTACGCGCAGGTTGATGCCGTCCAGTACTTTTTCCTTGGGCGGTTTGCTGGGATCGCTCTCGGCGGCGAGCAGCGTGTCGCCGTAAGTGAAGCTCAGATTGCGGAACTCGATGTCGCCGCGGATTTCCGTCGGCACGTCTGACCGCCGGCACGCCGGCGTCGGTGACCTCGGGCTTCTCCGCCAGGATCGGACTGAATGCGCGCCATGGATGCGGTGCCGCGCTGGAACAATGTTGATGACCCAGCCCAGGGCGATCATCGGCCAGGTCAGTTGCACCATGTAGGTATTGAAGGCGACGAAGCTGCCCAGCGAGATGCGATGTCGCAGCACTTCGCGGCCGCCCAGCCACAGCACGATGACGATGGCCACGCCCAGCAGCAATCTCCAGCGTCGGCCACAGCATGCCCATCAGCCGCACCAGCAGCAGGCTGCGGCCGATGTACTCCTGGTTGGCGCTCTCGAAGATTCGATCTCCGACTGCTCCTGCACGTAGGCGCGAATCAGGCGGGCGCCGGAAAAATTCTCCTGCGCGCGCGCCGAGATGTCGGAGAACATGGCCTGGATGCGCTCGAAGCGCTCGTGAATCCGCTTGCCGAAATACTGCATCATGATGCTGACGACCGGCAGCGGCAGGAACGCCCACAGGGTGAGCTTGGGGCTGATGCTGAGCATGAAGATCAGCGCCCCGGCGGTGAACACCACGGTGTTGGCGGTGTACATGATGGCCGGGCCCACCAGCATGCGGACCGCGTTCAGGTCGTTGGTGGCGCGCGCCATGATGTCGCCGGTGCGCGTGCGCTGGTAGAAACCGTAAGACAGCGCTTCCAGGTGGCGGAAGAGATCGTTGCGCAGGTCGAATTCGATCTCGCGCGAAACGCCGATCAGGATCCAGCGGGTGAGGAACTGGAAGATGGCCTTGCATGCGGCCACGGCCAGCAGCAGCAGGGAATAGGTCAGCAGCTTGTGTGCGGTCAACGCCCAGGTTCAGGTCATCGATGGCGCGGCGAATGACCAGGGGAAAGAGAATCCAGATGCCGTTGTTGAACAGCACACAGATGCCGCCGATCCAGAAGGTCGTCCGGTACTTGCGGAAGTAAGGCGCCAGAGGGCGAAGGTTTTTGAACATGGGGGAAGCTATTAGCTCTTAGCCTTTAGCTCTTAGCTTTTAGCTGTCAGCTCTCAGCCGTCAGCCGTCAGCAACACCCGATTGGGAAACTGACAGCTGAGAACTGAGAGCTGATGGCTAGGGCATCGGAAATAGTTTAGATGGCCAGGCCGTGGTCCCGGATTCGGCGGATAGGCGTGATTCGCCGTCGTGCAGGTCCTTATCCGATTCCGCAGCGACGCCGTTCGCACAAACCAATGTCGCGTTTGCTAAGAGCTAAAAGCTAAGAGCTACGTCGGCACCCTCAACAACAGATATCCCCCGGCGAAGGCGAAGATGAAGTCGGGCGACCAGGCGGCGAGCATGGCCGGCAATTGGTCGGCGTTGCCCATGGCTTCAAACAGCCCCGCCGTCACCCAATAGACCACGGCGATGCCGATGGCCACGGCGACGCCCGCGAGCGCGCCGCCCTTGCGGCCGGAGGCGGCAAAGGGAATGGCCAGCACCGCCATCACCAGGGTGATCAGCGGGAAAGCAATCTTCTTCTGCAATTGCACCTTGAGCCGCACGGTGTCGAAGCCGCTCTGCTGCAAGTCGCGAATGTAGGCGCGCAGCTCCTCGTAATTCATCTCCGACGACTGCTTCACTTCCTTCTTGAAGTAGTTGGGATCTTCGTGCACCTCGGGGAAGGTAGCCACGTCGAAGGTTTTGTAATTCAGGATGGATGCGCCGTTCAAAGTGCGCTCCCAGCCCTGCTCGAAGACCCACTTCTGCAGGTTGGGCTGCCAGTAGGCGCGGTCGGCGTGAATGCGGCGGGTCAACTGGAAGTTGTCGGGATCGAATTCGAAGATGGAGATGCCGCCGAAGTAGTTGGTGTCCGGATCGAACACCTGGTAGTAGTAAATTTCGTTGTTGCTGCCGAAAATCCACTTGCGGTCGGCCTGCAAATAGGTCTGCGCCGGCTTGCCCTTGATCTGGTTGCGCAGGATCTCCTGCTGCTTATTAGTGTGCGGAATGTAAATCTGGTCAAACAGGAACAGCGTCGCGGCGAAGATGGCACACAGCACCAGCACCGGCAGGGTGGCGCGATAGATGCTGACGCCGGAGGCCTTCATCGCGGTCAGCTCGCTGGATTTTTCCATCATGCCGAAGGTCACCAGCACCGCCAGCAGCACACCCATCGGCGCCATCAGGTAGGTCATGGACGGAATCAGGTCCCACAGATATTCGGCCAGCACGATCAGCGGAATCTTGTTGCGCACGATATCGGTGAGCAGCTCGAAGAAGGTGAACACCAGCGCCAGAACTAAAAACGTCGCCATGATCATCGCCAGGTACACGGCGAAATCGCGCAGGATCATGTCGTCGAGAATCAGCGGGAAGCGGGCGCGGAAGCGGTTGCGGCTGCGGGCCGACGGCGACAGCAGGCGGCCGCCGGAACGCGGCATGCGAATGTGCTGAAAATATTCCTTCAGACGCTTCCAGGTTCCGGAGAGCGTGCCGATCTCGATGGGCATGCGGTCCACCCGCCACAGCAGCACCAGTCCGCAGAGCAGGAAGAGCGCGTTGGCCATCCACACTCCGACCCACGGCGTCATCTTGCCCTGGCGCGCCAGCGACACGCCGGTCAGGGAAATCAGGTAATAGACGACCACCAGCAGGATGGTCAGCACGAAGCCGGTGCTCTTGCCGCCTTTGCGCGCCGAAAGTCCCAGCGGAATGCCCACCATGGCCAGCACCAGGCAGGCGAAGGGCAGGGCGAAGCGGCGATGAAACTCGATTTCGTAGTAGCGGGCCTTCATGTCGTCGTAGAAGGAGCTGCCGGGATCGGTGGAGCGAAGCGGAATGGCCGCCTGGTGCTCGCGTGCGGCGTTGCGCAGCAGGCCGTGGAGGCTGAGCTCGTTGACCGGCAAAAGATCGCGCGGGCCACGATCGCTTTCATTGGGCAACTGGATCGGAATTTCGGTGGTGTCGAAGGTGGTGATGGAATACTGATCTTTGCTCTGCGGCTCGTTTTCCTGCTGAGTGCCGTCTTCCAGATGGAAGCGCAGATTCTGCGGCGAATCGCTGAGCAGGGCGCCGCGCTTGGCCAGCGTAACCTTGGGATGCGCCGGATCGCTGATGTCGGCAATAAAGATGCCGCGCCACAGCAGCTTGTCGCCGGAAGGCACGGCGTCCTGCACATACAGCACGGTGTTCTTGAATTCTTCGTAAAACACGCGCGGCTGAATTTCAAACGAGGCCTGCGACGATTTCAGCTTGTCCTGTAGCGCGCTCAAGGCGCTGGCGGATTTGGGCGCGATATATACGCTGTTGAACATGCCCAGCAGCCAGGCGGCGATGGCGAAGACGGAGATGGCCTTCACGAACATGCCCACGCCCATGCCGCTGGCGCGAATGGCGGTGACTTCGCTGTCGGCAGCCAGCCGGCTGAGTCCGATAAGGATGCCAACCAGCACGCCCATGGGCAGGGTGATGGTGAAGGTGGCCGGCAGCGTGTAGAGGAAGATTCGCCCAACGCTGGGCAGGGGCGCGCTGTTGCGGACGATCAGCTCCAGCAGCCGTCCCAGGTCCCGCATGAAGATAATGAAGGTGAACAGCACCACGCCGAGCACGGCGTGCGAGCTGACTTCCTTCAGAATGTAGCGGGTGAGAATTCTCACAAAGCTCAAGTGTAGCGGAAGCGCCTTGCCCCCGAAAGAGGCGGCAGGGTCGGCCGCTGCATTTTTATGACCGTTCTCTGGAACCCCTACCACACCTGATTTCGGAATCAAAATCCTCAACAGGTGCCAGATTTGCAACGTCTAATGTATTGCGGCCCGTGCCATGCACAGTGTAACAAAGGAGAATGACCGGTGTTTCGAGCATTCTCAAGTGCATGTAATCTCGTTTTCGTACCGCTTCGCCGCCGAAGTTATGAACAGCCCGGCTTTTGTGCTGGAGCGTGATGAGATTCTTTCAATCTTCGATGAGGTCGCAGTTCCGCAGTTGAATCCGCCCAAGCAGCGGACTCGAGGCGGGAAGACGATGATATTCGTCACAGATCAGCTTTCCTTAAATGATCTGCTTGACGCCGAGTTCTCAGCGCGTGGGTGGGACTGTCAGCCATTAGTAACGCAGGACAAGAAAACAGGCATCAAGGCCGATTACAAGAAGGCAAGGGTGCAGGTTGAAGTGCAATTCGGGAATATGGCGCGGTGGTACACCGACGTTTTTAAATTTCAGGTTTCATATTCACTTGGGCTAATTGACGTGGGCGTGTTAGTGGTTCCGATGCAAGCATTTGCGAACACGATAGACGAAAACGTAGCCCACTACGAACGGGTAGTGAGAGAACTTCCTTACGCGAAAATGAGCATCACACTTCCTATCTGGGTGTTGGGGATTGAGCCTTGAAAACGAACGACAATAGCAACGGCGATGGTTTCCAGTCGCACTACGACCCAAAATCGCTGGTTACGTTTTTTCACGGCGACCGCTTGGACTTGTTGCGTCAGATTCCCGACGGATCTGCCCGACTTGTGGTCACATCCCCGCCTTATAACATCGGCAAGAAATACGAGAAGCGCATTGTATTCGAGCGGTATCTGGAACAGCAGGAGCAAACGCTTCGGGAAAGCGCGCGCACGCTCGCTAGCAACGGAAGTCTTTGCTGGCAGGTCGGTAACCACGTTTCAACGGAGGGGGAAATCTTCCCACTGGATGTTTTCATTTACCCCATCTGCAAATCGCTTGGCATGAAGCTGCGCAACCGCATCGTGTGGTGTTTCGAGCACGGACTTCACTGCAAGAACAGGCTGTCTGGACGCTACGAGACCATTGTGTGGTTTACCAAGAGCGACGAATACGTGTTCAACCTCGATCCGATTCGGGTACCGCAGAAATATCCCGGGAAAAAAGCGTTCAAGGGGCCGCGCAAAGGCGAATATACGTGCAACCCGCTCGGCAAAAACCCTGGAGATGTGTGGGTCATTCCCAACGTAAAGCACAACCACGTAGAAAAAACTGCTCACCCGTGCCAGTTCCCGATTGAGTTGGTGGAGCGACTTATTCTCGCTCTCACCAACCCTGGCGATCTGGTAATAGATCCGTATATGGGCGTTGGAAGTGCGGCCTGCGCCGCAATCCTACATCAGCGGAGGATTGCTGGCGCGGACTTGTCGGAAGAGTACCTGAACATTGCAAAGGTGCGTGCAGCCTTGGCGCAGAGCGGTACGGTGGCTCGCCGGCCACTTGGCAGAGGCGTTTACGTGCCAAGCCCAAACGACCGTATCGCCAAGCGACCCGCCGAACTCGGAACATCGCAGATCGGCGAATCCTACCTCTTCCCCATCTAACCTACTCAGATGACTGATTAGATGCCCGTAGTGGCTAAATGCACCGCTGCCGCTGCTTCTGTTTTCCGGCCTCCGGTCCTCGCCGTTGCACTTCCCCTGATACACTGTTTCGGCATTATTTTGTTGGGTCAATGACAGCAATTTCCCCGAAGATTCGCCTGGTGCTGCTGTGGCACATGCACCAGCCCTTTTACAAAGACCTGGTCACCGGCTCCTACCAGCTTCCCTGGGTCCGCCTGCACGGCGCCAAGGACTACTACGGGATGGTGAAGCTGCTGGAGGAATTTCCCGGCGTTCATCAGAACTTCAACCTGGTCCCGTCGCTGATCGCGCAGTTACAGGATTACGTTTCCGGCGAAGCCCACGATCCCTTCCTCGACCTGGTAGCCAAGCCCGCCGCCGACCTCACCGCGATGGACCGGCGCTTTGCGCTGCAATACCTGTTTCAGGCGAATCCGGTGAACATGATCGGCCGCTATCCCCGGTATCGCGAGTTGTGGGAGCGGCTGCGCGATACCTCTGAGCGCCCTGAGGGGCCGGAACCGTACTTCGTCACCCGCGACTACGCCGACTTGCAAGTGCTCTCGCAGATTGCCTGGTTCGACGAGTTTTTCCTGACTGATCCTGATATCGCGGCGCTGATTCAGAAGGGCGAAGATTACACCCGCGAGGATCAGGAGTTGGTGCTGGCCAAGCAGCGCGAAGCGCTGGCGGCGGTGCTGCCCGCCTATCAGCAGGCCGCGGCCCGAGGTTCGATCGAGCTTTCGACGACGCCGTACTACCATCCGATTCTGCCGCTGCTGTGCGATACCGGCGTTGGCGGCGAATCCACGCCCGGACTGAATCTGCCGTCGCGCTACTTCCGCCGTCCCGAAGACGCGACCTTGCAAATCCAGAGAGCGCTGGAGTTTCATGAGGGCCTGTTCGGTTCGCGCCCGCAGGGTTTGTGGCCCTCGGAGGGCAGCGTCTCCGAGGAGTCGGTTGGGTTGGCCGCCAAACAGGGCATTCGCTGGATGGCCACCGACGAAGGCGTGCTCGGCCGCTCGCTCGATTTCCATTTCGTCCGCGATGGCGGTGGTCATCTGCACGGCGACGGCGCCGAGCGGCTCTACAATATTTACCGCTACCAGAGCGGCGATGCGGCGATGCACATGGTCTTCCGCGACCGCCGCATCTCCGACCTGATCGGATTCGTGTATTCCGGCATGGCCGCTCATGAAGCGGCGAAGCACTTGATCGGCGAAATCAAGCGCGCGGCGCATCCGGTGCTGCAAAAGGGAAGAGACGCGGTAGTCTCCATCATTCTCGACGGCGAGAACGCGTGGGAGTATTACCCGCAGTCGGGCCGGGAATTCCTGCGGCGCTTCTACGATGCCTTGCAGAAGGACGCGCAAATCGAGCCGGTCACCATCAGCGAAGCGATTGCGCGGCATCGCGAGGCCGACTTCGCGCCGCTCAAGCAGATCGTGCCGGGCTCCTGGATCAACGCCAATCTGAATGTGTGGATCGGCGCTCCCGAGGACAATCGCTCCTGGGACCTGCTGGCCGATGCGCGCGATTACTATGACCGGCACGCGCATCGCGTCTCGTCGGTGCAGGCCAAGCTGGCGCAGGAGGAGTTGCTGATTGCCGAGGGCAGCGACTGGAACTGGTGGTACGGTCCCGAGCATCACTCGGCCAACGATCAGGATTTCGACCGCCTGTATCGCAAGCACCTGGCCAATGTCTATCACGCGCTGGAAGGCATTCCGCCGGAAGAGTTGAACACGCCGATCCTGAGCGGCGTGGCGCGCGCCGCCTACAATCCGCAGACCGCCTATGTGCGTCCGCGGGTGGATGGACGCGTCAGCGGCTACTTCGAGTGGATGGGCGCGGCCAGCTACAGCTCCGATCTGCGCACCAGCGCCATGCACGGCAAGCAGTTCTTGCTGGACGCGGTTTATGCCGGAGTGGACGACGACTCCGTTTCCGCGCGTCTGGATTTTCATCAGGGCACGCCGGAAGGCGACTACACGCTGGTGGTCAGCCTGGAGGTGCAAAACCAGGATGCCGAGGAGAAAGCCGGCTGGCAGCGTTTCCGGCTGAAGGTGAAAGCGCACGACCGCCGGGTGCTGACGTGGGAGTTGAATCATGCGGAGAACAAGCAGTGTGGCCGCGTGGACGGGCGAGCACGACGGCGCCGGCGCAAACGGCGTGCGGGTGGCGCTGGACGAAATCTTCGAGGCCTGCATTCCGTTCGAGCTGCTGGGCGTGAATCCTAACGACCGCGTCCGGCTGCGTTTTGCCATCTGGCGCAACCATCTGCCGCTGGATTCGCTGCCGCTGGAAGGCTGGATTGACCTGTTTGCGGTGGAAGAAGACGAATTGGCCAGCCGGATTTACAACGTCTCTGCGGCCGAAGTCGAAGACTAGACGGTTTCGGAGTGGGTGCGGCCTGACTTGAAAGGGCACGCCTTCAGGCGTGCCGCCAGAACCGTTATAGACGACGGCGGCTTTAGCCCCTGAGGGCGATTCAAATAGACGTGGCTCGATGCTCGCGGCGCGGGTTCTCGCGGCTCCGGCAAGCAATTGCCCGCAGCGGCTAAAGCCGCATTTCTCGTGGGCGCGCTGCGACACGGCTGAAGCCGTGCCCTTTCAAAACTCCCAGGCCCGCAGCGGCACGTGAAGCCGTGCCCTTTCAAAACCCGGAGTACAGCAGCCAGAATCCGCCTTAGACCACGGGCTGATACACCGGCCAGCCGCGCTCGCGCGCAACACCTTCCAGGTCGGGATTGGGATTCACGCAGAAGGGAAAGCGCGCCATCTCCAGCATGGCCAGGTCGTGGATGGAGTTGCCGAACACCGCGTCCACCGGCCGCGCAATCACCTCGCGAATCGCCACGGCCTTCAGTTCGTCGGTCGGCACGCGCACCAGGCGATCGGTGGCACAGGCCGCTTCCAGTTCCACACTGGCGGCCAGCACCCGTTCGGCGGGAATGCCGAAATGCTCTGCGCCCACTTTCACCAGCCAGTCGTTGGTGGAGGACACCGCCCATAGCTCGCAGCCTTGTTCGGCCAGGCGGCGCGTCAGTTCCTGCATTTCGGGGAAGACCCGCGGACGGACGACCTCGACGAACATCTCTTCCGCTTTCTGCTGTAGCACGCGGTGCGGGATGCCGCGATTCATGGTGACCATGTCGCCGCACATTTGCTCTTCGCTGACTTTGCCGGCGCGATATTGCTCGTAGCGTTCGCGCGCCCACTCGCTGACCTCGCGGCTGACGATGCCGTTCTCGATCTCCCAGTAGAAGAAGTCGGCGCCGGCATCGCCGCTCCACAACGTGCCGTCGCAGTCGAAGACCGCGAGCGCCGGCCTGCATGCAAGCACGGAATCGAGAAACTCAAGTTGTAGGGAAGTGAACGGCGAGCTCAAGCCTGCTTCTCCGCGAAAACCGCCTCCGATGCCGCCAGCCGCTGATAGTCCTCGGAAGTATCAATGTTGAAGGCGATGCGGTGGTCGCTGACCGGGACGTACAGGATGTGCGGCTGATGCTGATGTTCGACATCGCGCGCGGTGGTCGTGTCTGGCGCGCGCAGAAACGCTTCCATCATCTCGCGACGAATCAGGATGGGATGGCCGTGTACCGGCTTGCCCTCGCGCTGCACCTCCGGCACCACCGACCACACGTCAGGCCCGGTTTGCAGGAAAGTCTCGCGCAGTAGCCGCAGCGTACCCGGCAGCACCGGCGGACGGTCCACCAGCGCGATGAAGGCCGCGTCGCGTCCCTGGTCCAGCACCGCCTGCAGCCCGATGCGCAGGGAACTGAACTGTCCGCGCTCCGGCTGCGGGTTTACCGACAGGAAGCCGGCGTGCTCGTAGATGACCGGCGTGATGTGTTGGACGTTCGCGCCCGCGACCACGATCACCAGGTCGCAGAACGCCTGCAGCAGATCAATCGTCGCTCCGAGAAAAGTGTTGACCGCGGCCGTGCCTTCCGCAACCGGCGGCCAGGGCAGCAGCGCCTTGTCGCGACCCATGCGAGTGGAAAATCCCGCCGAAAGCACTACGCCGCAAATGCTGGGAGCCAAGGTCATGGCTCGAAGATAGCAGAGGCAGTAGCCAGTAGCCAGTAGCAGTCAGTAGCCAGTAGTCGGTAGCCAGACGCCAGTTGTGGATCGCGATCACTGATGGCCGATAGCTGATGGCTGATGGCTCACGAGCCGGCTTCTTTCTCCACCGCATCTTGCGCCTCGCGATCGGCGTTGGCGGGTGCGGCGTAGGCGAACTTCTTGCTGGTGACATTCAGGCTGGCGTGGCGGCGTACGGCGATCAGTTCCGACGCGATGGCGACGGCAATCTCCTCCGGCGTGACCGCGCCGATGTCGAGGCCGACGGGAGCATGCACGTTGGCGAACTTCTCCGCCGGAATGCCTTCCTTCTCCAACTCTTTGTAGATGGTGATGGTTTTGCGCCGTGAGCCGATCATGCCGAGATAGCGGGCGCGGGCGTCAACCGCCCAACGCAGCACCCGCATATCGTCGCGATGACCGCGGGTGACGATCACCATGTACGACCCTTCGGGAGGATTCAGACGAGCGGTAACCGCCTCGAAGTCGTCGCTGATTACCTCGCACGCTTCGGGAAAGCGTTCGCGACTGGCGTAGGAGGAGCGGTCATCAATCACCGTTACCTCGAAACCAGCGATGGACGCCACTTTGCAGAGATGATAGGCGACGTGTCCGGCGCCGAAGATGTAGAGCAGCGCCGGCGGCAGCACCGGCTCGATGAAAATCTCGAGCGTTCCGCCGCACACCAGGCCGGTATCGTACTTGGGATTGTTGTTCAGGTTGAAGCTGAGCGAGCGCGGCTTCTCTTCTTCCATCACCTCGCGCGCCGCCTGCCACACTTCGGCTTCCACGCAGCCCCCGCCGATGGTTCCGGCGATGGAGCCGTCATCGCGCACCAGCATCTTCGCGGTCTGGAAGGACGGAATGGAGCCGCGAACATTAGTGATGGTGGCCACGGCGCCTCGGCGTCCCTGGCGGCGCAGCTCGACGATCTGTTCGTAGATGTCCATGGGAAGAAGCAATCTATTGCCATTAGCTCTTAGCTTTTAGCTTTAGCTTTTAGCTGTTAGCGACCAGTTCCAACAGTTTAGATGTATTTTTGGGGATTCGGAAGCGGGCGCCGCGGCAAACGGCAGCTTGGTTCTGAGTTGATTTCGAGTTCCCGGCTGGGCTAAACAGCGCCCATCCAGGAGCGCAGCTCACTTTCGCTGGCCCAGCCAGACTGACTGCGTTTGATCTTGCCGTCCTTGCCGATGAGCACCAGCTTGGGAACGCCCCTCACGTTATAGGCCCGCCCCACCGCGTATTCGGAATCATAGGCGGAGGTCAGGCCGATGCGGTTGGAGCTCAGATAGTCTCGTTCACCCTGTTCATCGCCCAGAAGAATGGTGACCACGGCGATTCCTTTGCTGCTGAACTCAGGTTCCATGCGGTCGAGCATCGGGAGTTCGCGGCGGCAAATCGGGCAGGAGGTGGTCCAGAAGACCAGCAACACCGGCCGTCCGCTATAGGAGGCGAGATCAACCCGGCCGCCGTAGGGTTTGGGCAGCGAGAAGGCGGGCGCGGGCTTGCCGTCGCGCAGCAGGAACAGCCCAGCGATCACTGCAGCAAAAAACACCAAGCCGCTGAGTTTCGATCCCATCAATATTCAGCCTCGGGTTGCCGGAGACACCCGCTGAATTGTAGGCAATTCCAGAGCACAAGCCCCAGCCATTTTTCTCAACCGGCTGTAACCTTCAAACGTGTTGTTAACGAGGCGCGGCGTTACCCCGGCAATCAGTGAAGCAGCTGCTTCTGTCGAATGGGGGCCCGCGACTGGCGACGAAGAATAAACTCGAGTGGGTGAGTGGGCCGATATGGATGCTAGACTTTTCTACGTAAATATATGGCGAACGCTACGCGTCGAGAAACATTCCTGATGACCTTTGATGCAGGCCTGCGCAAGCGGGCGCGGGAGAATCCGCAAGTCCATTGCTGCGGAGGTGATTGGCTGCTAGCTGGAACAATGGACCCCGCACGGCTGGTGAGCTGCGGGCAAGCGGCGCCGAGCTATTCGGCGATTGAGCTCGGAGCTTCGCTGAATGCCCTGCTGCGAGCTCTGCCGAGTAGTTTGGGAACCATCGATCGGAACATCGGCGTTACCCGCCACCGGGGATGTCTTGAGGAACACGATAATGAAAGCCGTTCGCATTCATGAATTCGGCGGGCCGGAAGTTCTGAAGTATGAAGACGCGCCCGATCCGGTGTTGCGCAAAGATCACGTGCTGGTCCGCATTCGCGCCTGCGCCCTCAATCATCTCGACCTGTTTGTGCGCAATGGCCTGCCAGGCGTGCAACTGCCGCACATCCTGGGCAGCGACATCGCCGGCGAAGTGGCCGAGTGCGGCGAGTACATCACTGACCTGAAGCCGGGCATGCGGGTGCTGCTGGCGCCCATGGTCTTCTGCAACCATTGCGAGCAGTGCAACGCCGGCCGGCATAATTTCTGCCGGCAATTCGCCGTGCTCGGCAATGGCGTGGATGGCGGCAACTGCGAGCTCATCGCCGTCCCGCGCGTGAACGTCATCCCGATTCCCGACAGCCTCAATTTCACCGACGCCGCGAGCGTGCCGCTGGTGTTCCTGACGGCGTGGCACATGCTGCTGGGCCGCGCGCATCTGCGGCCGGGGCAGACGGTGCTGGTGCTGGGCGCGGGCTCAGGCGTGGGCTCGGCGGCCATTCAGATTTGCAAGATGCTGTCGGCCGAGGTCATCACCACCGCCGGTGACGAGCGCAAGCTGGCCAAGGCGCGCGAGCTCGGCGCGGACCACACGATCAATCACTACCAGCAGAAAATTGGCGACGAAGTGCGCCGCATCACCGGCAAGCGCGGCGTGGACATCGTGTTCGAGCATGTCGGCCAGGCCACGTGGAAAGAGAGCCTGAAATCGCTGAAGCCGGGCGGCACGCTGGTCACCTGCGGCGCTACCACCGGCTACGATGCCGGGCTCGATTTGCGCTTCCTGTTCTCGCGCCAGCTCTCGCTGCTGGGTTCTTATATGGGGGCGATGGGCGAGCTCGATGAAGTTCTGAAGCACGTCTTTGCCGGCAAGCTGAAGCCGGTGGTGGACCGCACGTTCCCGCTGGCAGAGACGCGCGCGGCGCACGAGTATTTGGCCGCCAGCGAGATGTTCGGCAAAGTGGTGCTGACGGTCTGAGTGGCCGCGGGAAACTGTGGTTTGTTGCCTCGCGTCAGGACAGGACCTCACGAATAGCGGCGGGACTCTGCTTACGTGAGCCTTGTATCAGGGCACGGCTTCAGCCGTGCCGATAAGCGTCTTATTATGATCCTTAGCCGGCTTTAGCCGGCGGCACGTCTTACCGGTCTGCGTAGCCGATATTGTGCCGCCGTCGAGCGAAAAGCAGATCCCTCGCGGGCTGAAGCCCGCTCGTGATAACAAGAATGAAGGGCTTGTCGGCACGACTAAAAGTCGTGCCCTTACTCATGCCGCGGCAAAACAGAGTGTACCGCAGCCGCTGAAGTCGCTCCCTTACACCAAGGCGTCGCATCTAAAACATCAGCAGGTATAATTACAGAGCAATGACCACCGAATATCGTCCGCCGCATTTCGACAATCCGGAATCGGGCACCGAGCGTTTCGACAACCTGGTGGGCTCGGACCAGAGCCGGGGACAGATTCTGCGCGCCACCTTCGGCGAGCAGCAGCACGAAGGCATCGTAATGGCCTCGATGGACGCGGTGGTGAACTGGGTGCGCAAGAATTCCATCTGGCCCATGACCTTCGGCCTGGCCTGCTGCGCCATCGAAATGATGTCCATGGGCGCGTCGCGCTTCGACATCGCGCGCTTCGGCGCAGAGGTGTTTCGTCCCTCGCCGCGGCAATCGGACCTGATGATCATCGCCGGCCGCGTCTCGCAGAAGATGGCGCCGGTGATTCGCGAGCTCTACATGCAGATGCCCGAACCCAAGTGGGTCATCTCCATGGGCGCATGCGCGACGTCCGGTGGCGTGTTCAACAATTACGCGCTGGTGCAGGGCGTGAACCAGTGGATCCCGGTGGATGTGTACGTTCCCGGATGCCCGCCGCGGCCCGAGCAGCTCATCTACGCCATCATGCTGCTGCAGGAAAAAATCAAGAACGAGCGCGGCTCGTTCCGTCGCGCCTTGAACCTGGAAAAGTCGTAAGATCGGGACCAGTTGCCGGTTATCACGCGCCAGCGGCGATTAGCGGGTGAATCCCTGCCGCACAATTCCCATCCAATCCTGAGCCAGCCATGACTGATAGCTCTGCTCTGAAGATCGGGATTACCTGCTATCCCACGTACGGCGGCAGCGGAGTGGTGGCCACCGAACTGGGCCTGGAGCTGGCGACGCGCGGACATGAGATTCACTTCATCTCCTATTCGCAGCCAATTCGCCTGCACGGAGCCGCAGCCCAACATTCACTTTCACGAGGTCGAAGTGTCGCAGTATCCGCTGTTCGAATATCCGCCCTACGATCTGGCGCTGGCGACGCGCATGGCCGAGGTGGCGGAGATTTACGATCTCGATCTGCTGCACGTGCACTACGCCATTCCGCATTCGGTGAGCGCCATGCTGGCCCGGCAGATGCTGGGCTGCGACCATGTGCGCCAGTCGCGCCGGCTGCCGTACGTCACCACGCTGCACGGAACCGACATCACGCTGGTCGGCTCCGATCCCTCCTACCTTCCGATCACGCGCTTTTCCATTGAGCAGAGCGACGGCGTTACTTCCATCTCCGACTACCTGAAGCAGCGCACGGTGGAAGTCTTCGAGGTGCAGACCCCGATCCAGGTGATTCCCAACTTCGTGAACTGCGACGTCTACCACCGCACGCCGGAATTGCTGCAAACGCGCGGCGACTATGCGAAGCCGGACGAAAAAATCCTGGTGCACCTGTCGAACTTCCGGCCGGTGAAGCGGCTGAAAGACGTGATCGAAATCTTCGACCGCGTGCAGAAGAAAATTCCCTCGCGGCTGCTGCATCATCGGCGATGGTCCCGAGCGTTCGCGCGCCGAGTGGCTGGCGGTGAAGAAGGGAATCCACGACAAGGTGGACTTCATGGGCAAGCAGGACCGGATGCAGGAGAAGCTGGCCGTGGCCGACGTGCATGCTGCTGCCCAGCCAGACGGAGTCCTTCGGACTGGCCGCCCTGGAAGGCATGGCCTGCGAGGTGGTTCCCATCGCTTCGAATGTTGGCGGACTGCCTGAGGTTATCACCAACGGACAGGACGGATTCCTGGCCGACGTGGGCGACGTTGCCACCATGGCGAACTACGCCATCGAACTGCTTTCCGACGACAAGAAGCTGGCGGAGATGGGACGCCAGGGACGCCTGACGGCGCAGGCCCGCTTCTGCTCGACCAGAATTATTCCGATGTACGAGAAGTACTATCGCGAAGTGTTGGAGCGCGCTTCGTAAAGCGCGCCGGCCACCGATCCGCCCATCTCTTCCGCCTGCAATACCGGCAACACCAGCCGCACCAGCGTTCCCTTACCGGGATGGCTCTCCACTTCGATCTCCGCGGTGTCACCATAAACCACTTGCAGGCGCTCGGTGACATTCATCATGCCGATACCGGTGCCGGACGCCGAACTGGCGGCGCTTTGCGGCGATGCCGACGCCGTCATCCTCGACCTCGATGACCACGCGATGTTCGGCGCAGCGGCTGCGCAGATAGATGCTGCCGCCGTCCACGCGCGAGGCCAGGCCGTGCTTCACCGCGTTCTCCACCAGCGGCTGCAGAATCATGCTGGGCACAAGATGATCGAGCGACGCCGGCTCCAACTCCTTCACCACCTTCAGCTTGTCCCGTCCGAAGCGCGCCACCTCGATGTCGAGATAGTCGTCGAGAAAATCGAACTCCTCGCGCAGCGGCGACAAAGGAGTCGCCCTTGCGCAGCAGGCGCCGCAGAATGTTCCCCAGCTTCACGATCATCTGCGCGCGCGGAATCGGGATCGCGGCGCACCAGCGACGAGATGGAATTCAGCGTGTTGAACAAGAAGTGCGGATTGACCTGGCTTTGCAGGGCTTCCATGCGTGCCTGTAACAGCAGGCGTTCCTGCTGCTCCAGCTTCATCTCGATGCGCACGTTGTTCAGCACCTTCAGCGCGATAGCTACGGCCATCACCGTACCGGCGTAGATGGCGCCCACCACCCACCAGTTGTCGGAGTCGAGCGCGAAGATGCGGCGCGGAAAGGCGTGGTGCAGAGTGATGCGCACGAATTC
>CAVXQR010000008.1:0-201269 GCA_963763975.1 uncultured Acidobacteriaceae bacterium | reverse complement strand
TCTTTTGGCCTTGAGTGGGGGGTTTTCTACACCTCGAGAAAAACACTCCGAGACGATTCGCACTTACCTGATGTGCTGAACATCACCGCGTCGCGTTCCATTCTTCAGTAAGCTCCAGCTCATGCCTTGGGACCTGGAGCGACGTCAACAGACCGGGGACCTGCACTTCGTCACCTTCAGTTGCTATCAACGGCGGCCGCTGCTGAGTGCACGAAATGCTCAAGCCCTCTTCGAGCGTGCCCTGGAGAAGGCGAGGATTGCCTACGGGTTCTGTGTTGTTGGTTATGTGATCATGCCGGAACATGTGCACCTGCTGGTGAGCGAACCGGAACGCGAGACCCTGGCGACGGTCCTGAAAGCGATCAAGCAGTCGGTGGCGCGCCGTCTGGTCGGCACGGGAGAACACTTCTGGCAGGTACGTTATTACGACTTCAACGTGCAAACCGCGAAGAAGCGCCTTGAGAAGTTGCGCTACCTGCACAGGAACCCCGTCCATCGCGGACTGGTGGAGAAGCCGGAAGATTGGCCGTGGAGCAGCTTTCGTCACTACGCCACCGGAGTCGTGGGGACGGTGGAGATCGAGTCACCATGGACAGCACGCCGACGGGAACGCGCCGGAATTACTCTGCGTGCCTTGACGGAAAAGAAGTAAAACACCGGATTCTTGTCGAGGTAGAGAAACCCGGATTTTTTCTCGAGGTCTAGAAAACCCCCCACTCAAGGCCAAAAGATGGCCTTGAATGGGGCACCTCGGACGTCGGTTGAATGGGGCACCCGGACGTCGGTTGAATGGGACACCCGGACGTCGGTTGAGCGGGACGACCGACGATCGGGAGGGATTTTGTCGACGTGTAGAAAACCCCCCACTCAAGGCCAAAAGAGGGCCTTGAATGGGGCACCCGGACGTCGGTTGAATGGGACGACCGGACGTCGGTTGAATGGGACACCCGGACGTCGGTTGAGCGGGACGACCGACGAATCGGGAGGGATTTTGTCGACGTGTAGAAAACCCCCCACTCAAGGCCAAAAGAGGGCCTTGAATGGGGCACCCGGACGTCGGTTGAATGGGGCACCCGGACGTCGGTTGAATGGGACACCCGGACGTCGGTTGAATGGGACACCGGACGTCGGTTGAATGGGACACCCGGACGTCGGTTGAATGGGACGACCGACGAATCGGGAGGGATTTTGTCGAGGTGTAGAAAACCCCCCACTCAAGGCCAAAAGAGGGCCTTGAATGGGGCACCCGGAGGTCGATTGAATGGGACACCCGGAGGTCGATTGAATGGGACACCCGGAGGTCGATTGAATGGGACACCCGGAGGTCGATTGAATGGGACACCCGGACGTCGGTTGAATGGGACACCTCGGACGGTCGGTTGAATGGCACACCCAGGTTGTGTTGTTTTACCGCTGGAACAGGCGCACCTTGTCGGTGTCCACGATGGCGGTGCGGATGCGGAAGGGCAGAGCGAAGGTCGTGGTGGTGCCGACGTGCGCGTACTTCGACGTCACGTAGTGGCTGACGAACAGGTCCACCAGCATGGGCGGGATCTGGGTGCCGTCGAGGTACACCGACTGGGCGCGGATGCTGCCGGTGCCGGCGGCGCCCGCCGCCTGCGCCACGATGCGCACCTGGTGCATGCCGCTGAAGATCGCCATCAGCGGATTGGACGACCGCGCCTTCTCGGTGAGCAGGTCGAAGTCAATTTTGGCGGTGGCATCAATCACCGCGGGCTGTGATGTGAGATGCAGTTCGGTTACGCCTTTCGGTAGCTTTACGCCGCCTTCCTTAAAGTAAGCGTTGACCTCGGCGGCGGTCAGTTCCATAGGCTTGGGATCGGGCGTCGCGCGCGCCGCGTTTTCCTTCAAGTAGTCCAGCTTCTGCTGCATGCTGCGGTAATCGGCGCTGTGATGGTCGGCTGGCGCGGGCTTGCGGCGGTCGGAGGCGACTGACGTGGCGGCAAGCAAAAGCAGACAAACGGCGGCGATGCGGAGCGAGCGCGTCATTGCAGCTTGGCCTCGGCGGCAGGGGTGGAAACGGTGCGCACCTGCGGGCTGTCGAGCGGGCCGGAGACCACGTAGGAGCGGCCGCCGGGATGTTCAAGTTTTAGATTAAGGTCGCGCTCATACGACGCTGTGCCGCTGACCGCATAGCTGGAGCCGCCGGATTGCATTTTGCCCTCCGTCAGATGAAACACGCCATTCTGCAAAGAGACTTTGCCGGAAGCGGCAGAAAATGCCAGCGGAGCGCCGTGGCCTTCCAGCATCAGGTGGCGGAGGGCGCCGGCGTTCCAGGTGAAGTCGAGCGAGCCGCTGGCGGAATCGCGCAGCGCGGCGGCGGTCAAGCCCTCGACCGACACGTTGTACTTGCCGTCTACATTGCCGGCGGCCCAGTTGTCGTGCATGAGGGTGGAAAGCTGCGCCATCGAAACGCGGATCACCGTGCCGGTGCCGGAGAACACCGGCGGCGAAACGGTGAAGTCGGCGGCCCAGTCGCCGGTTTCGGCGCCGCCGAGCAAGGACGCGCGCAGATTGCTGACGCGCAACTTGCCGGCGTCGAGTTCAACTTGTCCGCTCAGGCTGGTGGCCGCCAGCGTCTTCAGGTCGAGGCGCGCGGCGGTGAAGTGGCCGTTGGCGCGCAGCTTCATCAGCGCGTCGCCATGTTGCTGCCACGGCATCAGCAGGTGATACCAGGGCTGGTTGCGGAAAGCCGGGGTTGGCTAGCTGATTCAGCCGCGCCAGTGAAATCTCGGGCGAGTGCGCGTCGAAGTTGACCACGCAGGTCTGAGGGTCGGTGCAGTGCACCGGAAATTTGGCGGTGCCGCTGAGCTCGGGACCGTGCGCGAAGGAAGCGTCGAAGGAGCTGACGTTGAGCTCGCGGTCGGCGAGGTTGGCGGTGGCCGAGGCGATGGTCAGCGGCTCGTTGATGCCTTGCAGTTCGGCAGTGGCGTCGTGCAATTGGATCCTGCCGGAGGTCGCGGGCGGAACGAAGCCGGCCCAGCTTCCGGCGACGGCGAGATCAATCTGCGCCGGGCCGGCGAGTCCGAGGCCGGGAGTGCCGACGCCGAGGGCCTTGGCGATGTTCAGCAGGCGCGCCAACTCGGCGGGGCCGGCAACGCTGACGCGGTAATGCTCTTCGTCGAAGCTGGCGGCGGCGGTGGCGGGCGAGGTCCAGCCTAGCGCAACGGGAAAGGGCGTGACTGCCAACTGGAATCCCGGCAGCGGCGGAGGCGGCGGCCTGCGCGAACGAGCGCCGTGCTTGCCGGTCGCAGCTGCAGCGCTGGGCACGGAGAATTCCACTTCGCCGACTTGCAGCGGCTGACGCAGAACCCCGGATTGCAGCGCGAGATCGGTGATGCGTCCGCCGCCGGCCCAGACTGCGGGCTGTCCCGCGGATTTGCGCACGGTGAACGCGCCGCCGACTTCGCCGCTGGCGGTGAGATCGAGTGGCAGGTCCTTCTTCACGTGACGGGCGAAGGCGACCAGTCGCTCGGCGGGCAGGCCATCGCCGGAGATGCCGAGATTGTAAGCGTCGGCGGCCCAGCCGGTGGCGTCGCCGCGCACCAGCAGGCTGCTGTTGCCCACGGGCGAGAAGCATTGGATGCCGCGCAGCGTGTCGCTGGGCGCCGAGTAGGTGCCGGTGCAGTGCACCCGCAGGCGCAGCGATTCGCCCAGCGCGATGTCGTAGCGACGGAAGTCATCGGCCTGGGCGTCGAGGGTGATGGCCAGCGATGCCGGCGTTCCCGCCAGGGTGGCGCTGGATCTGAGCGAACCGCGCCAGCCGCGATCGCGGCCGAAGACCAGGCGCGAGATTTGGCCCAGCGGCGCGCTCTCATAGGACAGGCTGAGCTGCAGCGGCGTGGAGCCCAGATTTTGCGCGCGCTGGAAGCCGCCATTCAGCGAGAGCGTGCCGGCGCTGCCGAGATAAATGTTGGTGCGCACCGGTTTGCCCTTCAAGCGCACGCCCCACTGGTTCTCCGAATCCTGCCACAGCGCGAAGTCGGCGTCGGTGATGGCGAAGGCCTGCTTCACCAGGCCGAGCTTGAAGTTGATGCGGCCGCTGGAGGCTTCGACGTAGGGGAAGCGCGGGCGGGATTCCGGATGCGACTTGGTGGTGGGCGCGGTGGGAACTTCCGAGGCGCGGCCGACCAGTTCTTCCAGGTTCCAGTGACCGTCGTCGCGGCGGACCAGGTTGAGGCTGGGCGAGTCGAGGTCGAGGCGGCCGATCTCGAGGCGTCCGCGCCACAGCGAAGTCAGGCGCAGGGCAGCGGTGACGGTCTCGGCGCGCAGCATGGGTTCGGCGCCATAGGCGGGATTTTCCGCCACCACAAAGTTGCTGAGCACCAGGCCGGGACGGGGCAGCAGCTTGAGTTCGATGCTGGAGACGGTAACGTCGCGGCCGAGAGCGCGGCTGATGGATTCCGCCACCCGCTTGCGGTAGCGATTCACGTTGATGAAGGGCGGCACGAACAGCGCCAGCAGGAGCAGCAGCACTACCAGCGCCAGCGCCGTCCGCCGTGAGCCGCGGCGGGCCATCAGTGCACCACGTGGAACATGCGCGACCAGCGAGTGTCGCCGAAGAAGTGGAACACAATGTTGAACACCCAGGCGATGCGGTCGGAGAGGCTGTTGCGCTGATACTCGGTGGCCGGGGTGATGAACGACCAGTAGATGAACATGGGGCGTCCGATGATGTTCTCGTAGGGAACGAAGCCCCAGTAGCGGCTGTCGAGGGAGACGTCGCGATTGTCGCCCATGGCGAAGATGCTGCCCGGCGGGACTACCAGTTCGCCGTTCTGGATGTGCGAAGGCAGGGTGAGGCGCCATTCCGGCGAGACCTCTTCATACTCCGGCGGGGCAACGTCGGGGAAGTTGTCGCGATAGGGAATGAAGCCGCCCTGGCGGATAACGTAAGGCTCGTCCAGCTTCTCGCCGTTGCGATAGACCACGCCGTTCTGCAGGCGGATGTGGTCGCCGGGCACGCCGATGACGCGCTTCACGATATACATGCCGGGCTCGGTGACCGAGAGAAAGACGAAGATGTCGCCGTGGCGGGGGACGCGATAGGGCAGCAGTTGGGCCGCCCAGTCGGTCTTGGGGGCCAGCATCATGCGGTCCACGAACACGTGGTCGCCGATCAGCAGGGTGTTCTCCATCGAGCTGGAGGGAATCTCAAAGGCCTGCAAAGTAAAGGTAATGATGAACAGGCCGACCACCAGGATGACGGCGATGGAGGCGATAAATTCCGAAGTAGTTTCCTTCGGCTTAGCCAGGTCGGCGCCGGGCGGGATCTTAGAAGCTTTTTTCGTCGAAGCCAAAGCGGTCCTTATTAAGTGCTGGTCGGGCGGTGAAACTCAGTGCACGATGCGCATCATGCGTTGCCAGCGCAGGCTGTCCCACATGTGGGCCACACTGTATGCCAGACTCGAAAGTTTATCAGACCCCGGCTGCGGAGCGGGCGCGGCGGGGCTGCGGTCCATGGACCAGTAAATGAGCAGCGGGCGTCCCACGACATTTTCCGCGGGCACGAAGCCCCAGAAGCGGGAGTCGTCGCTGTCGTCGCGGTTGTCGCCCATCACGAAATAACTGTTCTGGGGGACGATGAGCTCGCCGTCGTCCACCAGCTTCTTCATCTCCAGATGCCAGCCGGCGGCCATGTTGGCGCCCATGTAATCGGGATCGCCGTTGGGAAAATCGTCGCGAAAGGGATCGCGCTGCCACCAGCGGAAGGTGGCGAAGCTGTCGTCCTGGCGGACGCCATTGACGTACACCCGCTTGTTGACCAGTCTCACCCGGTCGCCGGGAATGCCGATCACGCGCTTCACGAAGTGCTGGCGGGGATCCACCGGATAGCGGAACACGATGATGTCCTGGCGATGAATGGGACGATAGGGCAGCATCCACTTCCACACGCCGGGAGGGCCGTAGCGCACTTTGTCCACCAGCAGGTAGTCGCCGGTGAGCAGCGTCTTCTCCATGGACTCGGAGGGAATCTGGAAGGCCTGCACCAGGAAGGTGATAACGAAGACGGCGATGACCACGACGATGGCCAGCGATTGCAGCGAGCTGCTGCCGCTCCCGTCGCGGCGCGGTGGGACGGGCGGCGGAGGCGTCGGCCCGGGCGCAGTCGCCGGAGGAGGGATCGCACTGTCAGGCTCGCTCATGAGGAGACGGGCGGAATTTCCGCAGGATCGCAGCCTTCGGCAGGCTCGTCCTTCTTCAGCGACTGCAGATACTCCCAGGCGGTGCGCGCGGCTTCCTGCTCGGCCAGCTTCTTGGTGCCGCCGGAGCCGCGGCAAACGTAGGCTTCAGCTTCGCCGGAAGAGGGCAGGCGAACTTCCATGGTGAAGGTCTTGCGATGGTCGGGGCCTTCTTCCTTCGCCAGCACGTAGCGCGGCTGCGGACGTCCGGCGCGGTGCAGCGCCTCCTGCAACGCCGACTTGAAGTCGAGCACCGGCAGCACCTGGTCGCCGAAGGATTGCAGTTCGAGGAGCGCCGGCTCGAGGATGTTGCTCAGGATCAGGCGCTGCGCGGCCTCCAAGTCGGCGTCGAGGTAGATGGCGGCAATGACCGCCTCGAGAGCGTTGACCAGCAGCGCATTTTTATTGCGGCCGCCGGAGCGCTCTTCGCCGCGGCCCAGCCGCAAAAACTGTCCGATGCCCAGTTCGCGCGCCGGTTGCGCCAGGTGGCGGGCGCTGACCACGTGCGCGCGCAACTTGGAGAGTTCGCCCTCCTGGTATTCCGGGAATCGCCGGAACAGCTCCTGGCTGACCACGAACGACAGCACCGCGTCGCCCAGGAACTCCATCTGCTCGTTGTCGAATTCCGCCACGCGGTGGTTGGGGGTGGCGCTTTGCGATTCCAGCTCGCGCGCGTAGGAAGTATGGGTCAGCGCCTGCTCCAGCAGGGCGCGATTAGCGAAGCGGTGGCCCAGGGCAGTTTCCAGCGCGGCGAAGTCGATGCTCTTGGAAATCATCACGGATCGGGCAGGGCGTGCATGGGCCCGCGGTCCCTTCTCTGCCTTAGTGCGGCGCCGGCGTGGCCGGCGTCTGGGTTGCCGGAGGCTGCTGCGGCGCCGGCGGAGTGGCTGGAGCGTTGGCGCCCGAGGCTGCTCCCGGCGTCGCCGGAGCCGGGGTACTGCCGGCCATCAGCTTTTGTAGCCGCGCCTGCTGCTGCTTGGCCAGGTTCTGCGCGGCGCTGCCGTCGGGCGCATATTGCAGCGCTTTGTTGGCGTTGTCCAGCGCCGCGGGATACTTGTTCATATGGTCCTGCGCCACTGACAGACGCAGGTACACCACCGCTTCCGGCGAGCTCTTGCTGGCCTGGATGGCCTTCATCAGGTCCTGCTCGGCTTGGGGATAGTCTTTGCGGTTCAGGTCAATCATGCCCAGCGAATCGTAAGCGCGGGTCAGGATGCTGGCCTTCACCGCGGCGATGCGGTCCTCCGGCGTGCCGGCAGGGATGAGCAGCCCGGTGTCGAGATTGGCGATGGCCGCCTTGGCGTCCTTGGCAGCCTCGGCCAGGCGCTCTTCGCGGTCAAGGTCGGTATCGCGCGTGGACTCAGCCAGCGCCGAGGCCACCTGCACCAGCGGCACCGGATCGGTGTCGTCCACGGCGATGGCCTTACGTCCCACCGCGATCATCTTCTCTACGGCGTTGGCCTGGGCGTAGAAGTTCATGGTCTTCACGTAAAGTGGTCCGCGCAGAACGCTGTCCGGATAAGCCTTGGCAAAGGCGTCGGCAGCGGCTTCCATGGAGACGGGATCGGCCTTGCCGGAAGCATCCTGGTACGCCTTGAATTCTTCCTGGGTCTTGGCCTGCAAGGTGTGACGCCCATTGGCTGGCTGCTGCGCCGCGGCGCCGGGCTGTTGGCTCGCCGGCGCTGCCGATGCCGGCTGCTGAGTTGCGGGCTGAGCCGTGCTCTGCGCCGGCGGCTGCGCGGGCATCGGCTTGGCGGCCGTTCCCGCCTGTCCCCAGGCGGCGGCTGACCCCAGTATCAACGTTGCGATAACCATGCCACACTTCATGACGTTTCCTTTCTGGAAGCGACAGCCGTAGATAGGTTCGGCAAAAATATTAGTTCTGCTCATGCGCGGGGGCCTTGGGCTGGAAGGGCGTCTTCACCCCTTCGTCGGCAGCCTTCTTGGTGTCAGGTGAGGGATCGCCGGAATTCAGCGCCGCGCTGTACTGCGCCACTGCGGCATCGCGCTCATCCTGCATATCCAGAATGCGCCCCAGGTAAATGTGGCTCCAGGCCAGCACGTGCGGGTCTTTGGTGTTCTGCAGCGCCTTCTCGAAGTTGTGCTGTGCACCTTCCATGTCGCCGCCAAAGATGGAAATGCGCGCCAGGATGAAATAGGCGCGGCCCTGGTCTTCGGTCTTCGCCGACAACACCGCTTCCACCAGCTTCTGCGCTCCCGCGGGATTGCCGGCCGCCAGTTCGTTGTCAGCCAGGTCGAGGCGGCTCAGCGGCGCAGGCCTGGTGGTGCGCACCACGTCGGGCGAGACGGTGGCGACGAACTGGGTTTCGGTGGCCTTCTTGCGCTCGCCGGCCACATCCATGGTGTGCAGCCAGTCGGGGAAGGCGTCCTGCAGTCCGCGGCTCTCCTTCTCGAAGGCGCGCAGCTTCTCGTAGAAGTAGCCGGTGAAGATGAATCCCTCGGCCTGGTCGCGGCGCACCAGGTTGAGCCGCTCCGACTCCGGCATTTTGGCATTCAGAGGATTGCGCGCTTCAATGGCGCGGATCAGGCACTCGATCACCAGCAGCCCGGTATCCTCTTTATAGTCCTCGTCCATGGGCGCGCGCTTCAGCGCCAGCAGGACGGGCTTCATCCGCTGCAGCGCGGTGGCGCGCTTGGCAATCAGCGGATCCAGCGCGTAGTGCAGATACGTGTGCCGCAACTCCTGCATGTGCAGGTTGTCACCCAGCGGCGAAATCACCAGGTAGTAATAGTCCTGCTGATAATTGCGCGAGTTCACCTGTCCGGGTGCGATCATCGGCTCCAGATAAATGGTGAAGCTGCGGTTGGCGTAGTTGGTCAGCGGCAGCCGCAGGTAGGTGTCGTTGGAGTAGATCATGTGCGCCACCGGTTCGTGGTAGCGGTCGATCAGCGCGTTGTACTCCGGCTGATACTTCATCCAGATGCCGTGTAGGTTGGCAGCAGCGTAGTACTGCTTCAGCAGCGGCACGAATCCCAGCACGTAGGTCGAATCCGGCGGCAGGTCCGATTCCTTGGCCTTGGGCGCGAAGCTGGGCGGATCGTTCACGCTCAGCGCCAGGGACACATATTGTGCCAGTTCGTGGGAAGCGTCGTCCTGCCGGTGGTCGGTATAGAAGGCGCACATCTGGCTGGCAGCCTCGGCCACGGCGGGATTCTTGGCAGCCTCAACCAGGTCGGCGCGGACCTGCAGGCGCAGTGGCGACGACGATTGCAGCTCCTGATCGTAGCCGCAGACGTTCATGGCCGCGACCACGCTGAACACGGTTTCGCTCACATCCAGGGTGGCCTTCGATTGTGCGGTGGCAAGCGTGCCCAGGGCGAGAACGACGGACGTCACGATGGCGGCAGCTCGAAGCGAACAGCTCAGGCGAATGTCCTCCAGTCAGCGGTGAGGATGGATTCATCCAGTGTACGAGTCAGGTATGGCGGGCGCAAATCCGGGGGCACGGATTCTCCCGCGTGTCTCCCAGATTCGGTGTCCGATTCGGTGTCCGATTCGGGTGCCCCATTCAAGGCCGTCTTTTGGCCTTGAGTGGGGGGTTTTGTAGGTATCGGGAAAAGCTTCGCCAACCGGGCCGTTCGTGTGACCCGCAAAAAATATGGGTTCCCCACACATCCCATCTTTTGGGATGTGTGGGAAGCGACGATCCGTGCCCGCGCGCAGCCACGGCGGCGCCCCTACGGGGCGCGGGTCGCGCGAGGCGGGCGTACCCCGCGTTCCGCCTTCGGCTGCACGCGGGAGCTAGCAGCGGTGCCATACTTCAGTCGCGCCTGCGGCGCTCTTATCGGCGGGAAGCGTGGGAAGGCAGCGGTGCATGGTTGAGACGCGCCTGCGGCGCTCTTATCGGCGCGAAGCACGCCCATGCGCCGTTGCATGGAAACAGCAGATCCCCTCGTCGGCCTGAAGGCCTCCTCGTGATGACAAGAATGAGATGGGCGGGTGACGCGGCGCTAAAGCGCCGCTCTTCCACCGGCATAGGAGTATGGCCCGGCCCTAGCCAAACCCAGGCTAGAACGGGGCACCCAAGTTCGTGTGGTGGCGAACCCGTATCAGGGCACGGCTTCAGCCGTGCCGATAGGCGGCTTGATTTTTTGATCACGAGCGGGCTTCAGCCCGCGAGGGATCAGCCCCGCACCTGCACCTTGGCGAACGAGAGGATGACGCGCCCTGACGTGGGCTGGCCGAAGCTGGTGGCCGGACGGAACGAGGTGAAGATCAGCATGTTCTTCAGCGCCGGCATCAGCGCTTCGGAATTCTCCGGCGCCGACAGCACGCGGTAGTCGAGCACCTTGCCGTCGGAACCGACGTAGGCTTCCACCACCAGGGTGTCGGCGTTGCTGTTGCCCATGGTCAGCTCAAAGGGACTGGACTGCAGCTCCGGCGGCGTGAACAGCGTGGTGGGCACGTCGTTGGAAGCATTGACCGGCGCCGGATAGAAGAAGCCGATGAGCAGCGCGAACACCACCAGGGTGGTCAACACGCCCGCCGTGGCCGGCACCATGATCGCGTTATAAGCGTTGTCCCAGCGCAACTGCAGCGACTCCCACACCGAACGGCGGGAGTTGGCGATCTCCTGCGACAGCGCGACCCGCAACCGCAGCGACAGGTCGGGCGGCGTCTGCTTGCGACCCAGCGAGGCCACCAGCCCGCGGGTCCGCTCCAACGACGAATACTGGGTAGCGCATTCCATGCAATTCTGCAGGTGTTCACTCACCTGCGCCAGGAGGCGGCGCTGCAACGCGCCATCGGCGAACGATGACAGATGCTGCTGTGCAACCGAGCACTTCATGGCATGACCTCAACTTTGCGGCCACCCAGGCCGCTGCTGCGCGAGCCGCGCGGGCTCGCTTTGCCGGGATGGATGCCGAAATCGGGCAGGTGGCGTTCCAGACGCTTGCGCAAGGCATCGCGACCGCGCACCAGGCGTGACTTCACCGTGCCCAGCGATGTCTGCATCACTTCGGCTATCTGTTCGTAGGACAAATCCTCAATGTCACGCAGGATGACAGTGGTGCGAAAAGGTTCCGACAGTTGCTTCAGCTCTTCTTCAACCCGCGCCCGCAACTCTTCGTCGTAAACATTCTCCAGCGGCGACTTGCCGTCATCCACCAGCGTGTCTTTCATGCCGGAGTGGGCGTGCTCAGCCGAGGGGTCATCCTCGGGCTCGATCGAGGTTTCACGCACCTTGTGGCGAAACCACCAGCGCCGATGGTTGGAGGCCTCATGGACGGCGATGCGGTAGATCCAGGTCTTCAGGCTGGACTGGCCGTTGAAATTCTTGATGCCGCGGAAGACCTTGACGAAGACATCCTGAGTGGTATCGGCGGCGTCGGAGGGATCGTCGAGAATGCGGTACACCAGACTGTACACCGGCTGATTGAAGTGGGTGATCAGCCAGGAGAAGGCCTCTTCTGAGCCCGACTTCAACTCGGCGACAATCGCAGCCTCCTGGCTGCGGACGCCCGCCGCGCTCATGATGTCAGTCAATGTTGTTGCTCCCGCCATGCGGCGAACACTCCAATGATAAATAGATTCGGAGCCTGCAACAACCAAACAACCTTCGGCTCAACGCTTGCGCGTTTCGTCCTGGGCGGCCCATTTGGGGGAATTCGGCCGCCAGTCAGGGTTGTCTGTATAGACCCCGGAGTGGGAAAGAAAGTTCCCAAAGGCAGTTTCGGGTTTCAAGTTTCAAGTTTCGAGTTGGAGTTTCGAGTAGGTACACGGTGCCCCAGGTTCGCGGCCCGGTTTTGGCCGCTAACCTGGGATTACGGATCCGTGGCGAGATCACTAATCTGGGTGCCCCGTTCTAGCCCGGGTTTGGCCAGGGCGGGGCCTGGTCGTTTCCAGGCCAAAGGGCGGCGCGCCCTACGGGGCGCGGGTCGCGAGGGCGAGCGTACCCAGCGTTCCGCCTTCGGCTGCACGCTGGGCTAAACTAAGTCGCGCCTCCGGCGCTCTTATCGGCGCGAAGCACGCCCATGCGCCGTTGCATGGAAACAGCAGATCCCTCGTCGGCCTGAAGGCCTGCTCGTGATGAAAAAATGAGATGGGCGGGTGACGCGGCGCTAAGCGCCGCTCTTTCACCCGCATCGGCGTACGGCCCGGGCCTAGACAAACGAAGGCTAGAACGAGGCACCCAGCACTGGAACTTGAAACTCGAAACTTGAAACTTGAAACTGCTACTGCTTGCTGTCCGAACTGCTCGCCGGCGGCGGGGTCTTCTTCTTGCTCGAAGTTTTCTTCTTCCGGGTGCTGGGCTGGGTGTCGTCCACGATCACTTTTTTGGGCGGCGGCGGCGGCGCGGCCATGGCCTGTTGCTGCGCCTTCACCTGCGCCCGCAACTGCTCAATCTGCGACTGCGTGGACGCGGTCAGCCGCTCCAGCGCATCGCCCATATCGCGGCGCACCGAATCAATCACCTCCAACTGCGGCAGCAAGGCTTCGTACTCGTTGCGGGGACCGAAGGCGCCGGCCGATTCCGCCAGCGACGCAAACACGTCATACAGCGCGTTCAGATTGCGATAGAGCTTGAACTCCGCGCCCAGGTCCTGCGGCGAGGAGCGGACGGCGTCCACCAGTCCGGGCAGGGCGGCGGTCAGGTTGCGCTGCACCGAGTCGGCGTTGGATTGCGCCTGCCGCTTGGAGTCGCCGTCAGCCTTCCACTTCTCGATGCGCATGTGGCCGATGTTCATCGCCGCCTCCGACGCGCTGGCCTGCAGCTTGTCCAGGTCGGGCAGGATGGACGTCATGGACGCGCTGCCTTCGCGAGCGGGCGAATCGGTGCCGGCAGCGGTTTGCGCCGTGACACTCACACTTAGGAAGACGGTAAACAGGAAGATTACGGTAGTTCGCATAATGGCTCTGGTGCCCTGACTCACGCCGGCCATCGCAACGCAGGGTAAACAACCTCCAACGGGATAGGAAACAGTCTATCGCGAATTAGATGCCGCCGGCGGCGACGACGCCGTGCAAAAGGGAATCGCCGGGTGCCCCATTCAAGGCCTTCTTTTGGCCTTGAGTGGGGGGTTTCCAATACCCAAGAAAATCTGGGTGCCACACATCCAAAGGTTTCGGATCGGTGGGAGAGGGCTGGGTGCCCCAGGGTTCGCGTCCCGGGTTTGGACGCTAACCTGGGCTCATGAATCTCCGCTTCGGCGCGACACCGATATCCGTAATCCCAGGTTAGCCCAAAAGATGGGCGAACCTGGGGCACCTACTGCAGGCCGCTGGTGGCGTGCAGGATGATGCTGAGCGGCGAAGTCTGCGCCGGCTTGACGTACTGGTTCACCAGGAAGCGCTTGCCGTCGGCGGTAACGTCGTAGGCGAATATATCGGTTGCCGATACTTTAGGCCGCGAGCGCACCTGGAACAGCGGCATGGGATAGCCAGTGGACAGGCCGCCCTCGCCGTTCACCGGCACTGACATCATGGTCCGCGCCGGTCCCAGGTAGTAAATCTCCTTGCCGTCGCCGCGCCAGCGAGGTTGGCTGCCGCCGCCGTGCGATACCTGCAACTTGCCGCCGGTGGCGGGGAAGGGCGAGATATAAACCTCCCAGTCGCCGGTTTCGTCGGAGGCATAAGCCAGCCACTTGCCGTCGGGCGAGAGCTGCGCCTCGGTCTGGTTGCCGGGGCTGTCGATCGCCGGTTTCACCTGATGGTCAGCAAGCGAGAGCACGCCCAGCTTGGAGCTGCCGCTGGTGAGGCGTTCGCCCACCACCAGGCTCTTGTCGTCGGGCATCCAGGAGAAGGGCATCATGTCGGCAAGGCTCGTTGAGGCTGGCAATGCCGTGATCGGATTCCAGGCCGTCGGCATTTTTCACGCGCACGATGTTGCCCACGGCGGCGGAGCGGAAGGCGATGCTGCGGCCGTCGCGCGACCACGCGGCGTTGGTCTCTTCCGCGGGATCGAAGGTGAAGCGGGTATAGGTGTCGCGCGGCAGGTCGTAGATCCAGACGTCAATGTTGCGGTCGCGGCCGTCAATTACGTCCACCGCCAGGCGCTGGCCGTTGGGCGAAAGCGTGGGATTGGCGATGACCGCGGGGTTGCCCACCGTGCCCAGTGCCTTGCCGCCGCGATCGAACCAGGTGAGCTGCGAGCGCGCCGCGGCGGTGTACTGGTTATAGACCACGGTGCCGTTATCGGCCACGGTGAACGCCGACCAGAAGGTGGAAGGATTGCGTCCGACTTGCGACACCACCATCTGGCTGGGGCCAACCTGGCCGTCGCGAGTGTTGAGGCTGGCTGCCATCAGAGCGCGCTTTTCGTCCACATAGAAGAGACGGTCGGCGGCGTATGCGATGCTGCTGTGCGCCGCCAGCACCATCACCCGCTGGCGCGACTTCAACGACTCCATATAAATGCCGCTGTGATGATCGTCGGCGCTCTGGTTGAAGGCGCCCGCCCAGAAGAGGAAGTGCACGCCGTCGGGCAGAAAGCACGGCCAGCGATGCGACGATTCGCTGCCGTCGGCGGGCTTCTGGGTGACTGCTTCGGCGCCGCTGCCGTCGGCATTGACCTTCCAGATAAGGCCGCTGGCGCCGGGAGAATAAAGGATGACGCCCTTCTTGCCCCAGGAGCCGCCGCGCCCGTTGTCAGCCGGGGCCAGAACTTCGGCGGCGCCGCCGGCGGCGGGATCTTCTTTAGCTTGCCGTTGGCGAAGAAGCCGAGATACCTGTCGTCGGGCGACCAGAAGGGATAGCTGGCGTCCTGCGTGCCATCCAGGCGCGAGGCGTTGGGCGAGCCGATTTTCTGCAGGAAGATGAGGCTGTCGCCGGTGGCGGGATCGGGCGCGACGTAAGCCAGCGTGCCGCCATCGGGCGAAAGCGCCAGGTGTGAAACTTCGGCGGCGGTGGCGATGGCGAACTCCATGCGCACCGCCGGCGCCGAAGGCCGTGCGAAAAAGTAGGCGATCAGCGCGCCGGCCAGCAGAGCGACGAGGCCGGTCATCCACAGCAGCCGCCGCTGCCTTTGCCGCATCGCCGGACGCAGCGCCACGCCCGGCTGCGAGCCTGAGCCCGACAGCGCACCCAGCGCGAAGGTCAAATCGCGCGCCGACTGGAAGCGGTCGGCAGGATTCTTCTCCAGGCAGTGGCGCACGATGCGGTCCAGGCCCGGCGGAATGTTGGCCGCGGCCGGATCAAACTCGGGCGGGTCGGACTTGAGGATGGCGGTCATGGTTTCGACCGCGGAATCGCCGCCGAAGGCGCGCTGGCCGCTGAGCATCTCGTAGAGCACCGCGCCGAAGCTGAAGATGTCGGCGCGATAATCCAGCGGCTCGCCGCGCACCTGCTCGGGCGCCATGTACGGCGCGGTGCCCATCACCACGCCGGGCGAGGTCTGCATGGTGACGGTCTTGCCGTCTTGCGAAGGCTGGGTAAAGTCGGTCTTGGCCAGGCCGAAATCGAGCAGCTTGGTGTGGCCGTCCCTGGTGAGGAAGACGTTCTCCGGCTTCAGGTCGCGATGAACGATGCCGCGCTCGTGGGCGGCGGCGAGGCCGTGAGCCATCTGCGAGCCGATCTCGACCACCTTGCGCACAGGAATGGGCCCGCGATCGAGGCGCTCGCGCAGGCTCTCGCCTTCCAGCAGCTCCATCACCAGGTAGGAGGTGCCGTCCTGCACGCCGACGTCGTACACGACGACAATGTTGGGATGATTGATGGCGGCGATGGTGCGCGCTTCCTGCTCGAAGCGGCGCATGCGGTCGCTGTCGGCGGCGATGGACTGCGGCAGGACCTTGATGGCGACCTGGCGATCGAGCCGAGTGTCGCGAGCGCGATAAACTTCGCCCATTCCACCGTGGCCGACGGGAGCGACGATCTCGTACGGTCCGAGTTTTGCCGCGGCAGCAAGAGGCATACAACTGCGCGCATTATAACCAATGCTTTGAAAGGGCACGGCTTCAAAGGTTGCGGAGAACTCTGCTTTCGACCGTCTTGTATCAGGGCACGCCTTCAGCCGTGCCGATGACCGGGCCTATTTTCGTTGGAGCCGGCTTCAGCCGGCGACACAATCCGCGGGCTCCCCGGCACTCCGCGGGTTTGACTCCGGAGCGCGGGTGGGCGAGAATATTCAAGACGCCTCTAACGGCGTCGTCCTTCCTTAATACAGTGGGCCTGTGGCGCAGCTGGGAGCGCGCTTCCATGGCATGGAAGAGGTCGCCGGTTCGATCCCGGCCAGGTCCACCAAATCTCTCAACTCATCTTTCTGCCATGGCCGCGAGTCGGTCACGGATGAGTGGAACGCGCTCGTGATCCAAGACGAATCCCGGAAGCACGTCGAGAAACCGGGACTCAGATAGCAGGGCTTGCGCTGCGTGGGCAAGATAGTCGCGAAGATCCTGCGGCGAGACGGCAATCTCTGCCAGTATGCTCTCCCGCCCTTCAATTACTGCGACAAAGTCCTCCAGATCGTGGCTGGCGTGATAGTCCATGTTCCCTCGTCCGCGAAATGCCTCCATTTTGGTACCGAGAAAAAAAGGGGCGGTGATTACTCGCATCGATTCGCCACTCGGCAGGGTCAACCTGGCAGCGTGTTCAAGCGCGGAGGCATACCAGCGATTGGTGAAACCGAGCACCTCCTTGCTGAGGGGCAATACATCAAGTGTCAGGTTGCCATGATGCCATCGGCAGGAAAGGGGCTTCTCGCCTGCGTCCTCGGTAAAACCAGCCTGGCGAAGACGTTCAGAAAACTCCACGTAGTCTGCGTAGGTGATGATTTCGGCAATCACGTCAACGTCGGTCGTGCCTCGGATTGGCGCTGCCGCTGGATCGTCGATCAGAAGGCCCAAGGTGACTCCGCCCACGAATACGATTTCATCCAGAAACGAAGCCAGTTTGCCAACTGCGTCTTGCAAAAGAGGCAGATTGGGATCAGCCATTGAGCGCCTTCTCCAGGAGTTCGACCGCGAGGTTCCGTTCGCGCGTTCTGCCACTGCGGACCCCATCGCAGAGGGCCAGGACGCTATAGAACTCGGGATCGCGCAGCGCAGCTTTAGGCGCTCCTTTATAGAGGGGAGTGAGGGAAAGGCCGCGGACTTTTCCTTGTGGATACGGCCACACCGTGGGTGGTTCCTTGTCGTCCAGGAAGCGCGACTTGAGCGGCTCTGCCGCTGCTGCGGTCGGGACCCCACGCGTCATTGAACCTCTCTGGGGCGGAAACGTGTACTTCAATCCGTGCGCCAGGAACTCCATAAGCCCAGTCCGGTTCACCCTTTTCTCAGCACCTTCGATGTAAATCAAACCCGCCTCCGCACACCGCTTCAAGGCCTTCGATACCTCGGAGGGAGAGATCGACAGACCCTCAGCCAGGCTCTTCGACTGGATGGCCGACACGTTTTGGATGGCGAGTTTGAGAAGCAGTGCGATGTCCTGGCCTTGCATATATGCCTATTGTAGGCCCATAATTTCCAATTTGGAAATTGGAAATTGGGTCGGGGGGAACACCCTGAAAAGCAAGGGCCGATCCCACACGATCAGCCCGTTGTCCCGCTGCTAAGGAGTTTGTCGCCTGGTTCTCGTAAGTACTGCCCATTTGGCCGGTTTGTCTGTGTAAGTACCGCGGCATCTATCACTTACGATTCGGCCGTTCCATGGCATGGAAGAGGTCGTCGGTTCGATCCCGACCAAGTCCACCAAAATCCTCAAGAAGCGATCTCGTATTCGCTCTGCACCAGGCCGCCCTGGTAGGTCCGCGTGGCGACGTGGCGAAGGCTGATGTCGTGTGGCACCGGGCCGAACAACGGAATTCCTGAACCAATCAGGACTGGCACGCGGGTGACGATCAGGCGGTCGATGAGTCCGGCGGCGAGGAAGCGCTGGATGGTGACGCCGCCGTCAACGTAAGCGTGCTGGAATCCCCGAGCTTCGAGGCGCTGTACAATTTCCGCCGGTTCGCCTGACATCTGTTCGACCGCCCCATCCTTGATCCACGAAAAATCAAGCGAACCGCTACTCAAGACTACGACTGGTTTTTTGCCGTACAGCCACTCCCCATAACCGACCACGAACTCGTAGGTCTTGCGCCCGATAACCATCACGTCCACGCTGCTAAAGAATTCTTCGAAACCGTGCGGCACTTGCTCGCCGGCGTGAAGAAAGTCGAGGGTGTCGTCGGGCCGGGCAAGAAAGCCATCCACGCTCACTCCGCAGAAGACCGATCGCTTCATGCCGTCACTCCTGTCGGGAATTGCATAAGTGTAGCTATGGTCATGCACTCCCACAAGACGACGGCAGGCGGCGGTGGCCGAATCGCCGGTTCGATCCCGGCCAGGTCCACCAAAATCCCATGCCTAGCCAGGAAGCACGCTGTGCAGCGCGTCGACCATTCGTTCTACCGGACCGGCAGTTAATGACCACGGGCTGGGTTGTTGGAGCACGTGCAAAGGGCCGCGCTTGTCGAGCACTTCGTAACTCGAGCTGCCGTCCTTCTCCCGGTAAAAACGAATCGCGACCACCGCCTTGCCCACGTGCAGATTGGTAAGCGTGATCTCCGGCAGCCAGTCGGGAAGATGAGGATCGACAAACAACGCGTGCAGCGGCGCGTAGGGATAAATCCCCAGCAGGCACTGCACAATCATCAGCGCAGCCGAGGAAGACCACGCCTGCGGCCAGTTCGTCTTGGGATACATGGCGGGGAAAGGATGGCGCTCGTCGCGCTGGTGTCCGGAGAAAACTTCGGGCAGGCGGTTGAAGTCGAAAATGGCAGCGGCTTCGAACATTCCGCGCGCAATTTTTTCCAGCGCAGCATGAAGGCCGTAGCGCATGAAGCCGATGGCGAACGAGCCATGCTCCACCGGCCACACGGTGCCGCGATGGTAGCTGAAAGGATTGAAGGCAGGATGTGCGGCGGAGAGCGTTCGCACGCCCCAGCCGCTGAACATGTCGTCGGCGAGTAGTCGGCCGACGGTTTGCTCCACCAGCGACTCATCCACGATCCCACAGGCCACGCAATGGCCGGGATTGGAGGCGATCGAGTCAATCTGCCGCTTCTTGGAGTCGAGTCCCATGGCGAAGAATCCTTCGCGCTCCATCCAGAAGGCTTCATTGAAGCGCTTCTTCAGTTCGCCGGCCTGGTGATAAAGCTGCTTGGCTTCGTCTTTGCGGTCGAGCCACCACAGCATCTCCGCCATGTGCAGCTTGGAGACGTAAACGAACGCCTGCTCCTCGCAGGTCGCGATCGGCGGTTCCACCAGGCGGCCGTCGGCATAGACGATGGCGTCGCCCGAATCTTTCCATCCCTGGTTCTTTACGCCTTGAGTGGAGCGGGTAAGGTATTCGTAGAAGCCGTCGCCGTCGAGGTCGGCCCAGTCATCCTTCCAGCGCAGCCCTGCGAGCGCGGGGTCAACCAGCGGACGGATCAGTTCCTTGTCGCCGGTCCAGTGCCAGAGCTGCGCCAGCACCACCGGGTAGAAGCCCGAAGTGGTGGCGGAACCGTAATAGCGGGCGCGGGGATTGAATCCCAGCTTGGCCAGCGGGCCGGTGTGGGCTTCATGCAACATGCGGCCGGGCTGCTCGTCGCGCCAATCGTCCACGACCTTGCCTTGCAAGCTCGGCGATCACCGGCAGCGTGCCGCGCACATCTGCGTGCTGACCATGGCGGCCTCCCAGGCTAACGGTCAGAGTGTCGCGTCCGAACAAGGCAATGTAGATCGGAATACCCGCCGCGGGAACCCAGGCTCGGGCCCTCGATCAAGATCGTGCAGCCGCAACGCCGCCAGATCGTGTTTGGCTTGCTCCAGCGCGCCAACCACTACCGTGGTCAGCGTCCGGCTTTGCGCGAGCGCTGAACGGTTGTGCCTGGTCGAGAAATGCCGCGCGCATGTTCGTCGCAGAAATTGCTCGTAGGCTGAAAAGCATAACAATCGTAGAGCGGGAACGCGGGCTCATCCTCCACATTGGGATGCATGCGAATGCATGCATGCCACGACTGCATTGGCCTCAAGAAATACCGGAAGCTAGATGCGATTCCCGACCATTGCGGCTCGGAGGTGACACTTGGCGATCTCGATGGCGATGGAGCGATGGATGGCTGGGTCGCCCACATCCCCCTGGTGTCTCGTAATGATGGTGGGCAACGTAATCGAAAAAGAGCTCCCAATTGCCGCTGCTGATTACGGCTGCCAAGCGCGTTCGAGTCTCCCATGCTGCTGCGCTTGCTCGGTGGTCTCGCTCCTGGTCTGCGAAATCGGCATCCACCTTCAGGCTGAAGCCGAACTCGGCTCGGCTGTTGGGTGAAGTTGGTGAGGTCAACGTCTTCATGCAGGCCATAGCCCAAGGAGCGGGAGAGACGCAGCTCCACGCTTTCTCCGAAGCTTCCGCCATCTCTCCGCTGCCACGGTCTTGCCGGCCCTGCGCGAGCTGTGGGGGGATCCTGGATGTAATATCCGAGCCAGGAATGCTGCTCGACGTTGGACAAGGCAACCGGGAGAGGCTCGGCGCCCCCAATCAGCCAGCGATAGCAGAGAGAGCATTCGCGTTTGGTGAACAAACAGTCCGTTGGCCGTATCCGGGGAGATGAATCCGTTGAGATTCGGTGGAAAGTACGCTCGACCCTGGCTGACCTCAAACCTGTCCTTCGCGCGGATGCAGTCGTATTTGCCGGAGAGGCGGATGCGAGGGACTCCGGATGTGGTTGCCATTGTTCTTCGACATAGTTCGTTCGGGAAACGCTACGCCGCCTTTCTCATTGAAGTGGGGATGTCGGCGTGCGAGTCGGTTTTGAGGAAGCCTTAAGATGCCGCAACCGCCCCGAGCGCCGCGATTGCGAGCACTTCCAATGAGTTTCCGCCCACAGTTCCAAACTGCGCTCGCGGGCTCGATCATCAAACTTTCCGTGCGCGCCATGGTCGCCGGCACCGGCTTCCACAGATTGTTAGGCCGGCGGGGATCGTCGGGGCCATCGTACTGCTGCGAGTCGTAACCGGTGCGGGCCAGATACCGGTCGGCAACGAAGGCGCGAGCTTGTTGCCGACCACCGCTTCCACGACCGACCAGGCAGCGTAATACTCGCGGCGTTCCGGATGATGCGCCGCATAGTAAATGGCGCGCGCGGCTACTTCGGGCTGATAGATCGGCGGCACCGGCTGGGCCTTGTGCGGCAACCGGCTCTTCACCCAGCCGAACTGCGGCGTGTTGAGCGCCGGCATCTGCACCATCGTGGTTTGCACATTGCTGTGGTCGTGCAGCAGCTCCGTTCGCAGCGAGGCGAAAAATCCCAGGATCGCGTGTTTGGAGGCGCAATAGGCTGCCTGCAAGGGAATGCTGCGGTAGGCCAGCGCCGAGCCGACGTGGACGATGGTGCCTCGATCACGCGGCAACATGCGCTTCAGCGCCGCAAGTGTTCCATACACATATCCCAGGTATGTCACCTGGGTGACGCGCTCAAAGTCTCCGGCCGTCATCTCCTTGATGGGAGAAAAGACCGAGGTCATGGCATTGTTGATCCAGATGTCGATGGGGCCAAATTTGCTCTTCCACCTGTTGCGCCGCCGTCTTCCACTTGGTCGGCGTCGGCGACATCAGTGGGCAGCACCAGCGCCTTGCCGCCCAGCCCCTCGACCTCGCGGCGCGCGCCTTCCAGACCATCGCGTGCCGCGCGCGATCAGGCCGATCCACGCGCCGTGACGGGCAAATTCTCGAACCGTGGCGCGCCCCACTCCCGCGGAGGCGCCGGTAATGACTACTACTTCTGCTTTTTCTGTTTCGCTGTCTTCTTCATGGTCAAGTCCTTATACCAGCTCGCGAACTTTGTCGGAGGCAACGGTGAGCGCGATCTTCTTGCGATTTGGCTCGCCGCGAGCCAGCGATTCGGCAAAGTGCAACGCCTGCTCGGCCTTGATCTTGCCCGGCAACGGCGGCTCAAAGGGATCGACCACCGCTTCCAGAATGGCCGGACCCGGGCGCATTCAGGAACTGCTCCATCGTGTGGCCGCAGTTCTTGGGATCGTCCACGCTGTAGCCCATGCCGCCGCAGGCATGGGCGAACGCCGCGAAATCAATGGGGCTGAGCTCCACTCCGTATTCCGGATTGCCGAGAAACACCATCTGCTCCCACTTGATCTGGCCCAGAGTGTTGTTCTTGATGATGACGACTTTGATCGGCAGCTTGTATTTCACCGCGGTGGCGAAGTCGGCCATCAGCATGGAAAATCCGCCATCGCCGACGAAGGCCACGCACTGCCGATCGGGATAGGCGACCTGCGCCGCGATGGTGTAAGGCAGGCCCGGCGCCATGGTGGCCAGATTGCCGGAAAGGCTGTACATCTGGCCGCGCTTGACCGGAATCTGCGCGCGCCCACCAGGTGGCGATGGTGCCGCTGTCGCAACTCACGATGGCGTCGTCGCGCAGGCGCTTGCCCAGTTCCCAGGCGACCACCTGCGGCTTCATCGGCTTGTCCGTGCGGGTGGCCCGCGTCTTCCATCAGCTCCCACCAATCCTTCATTCCGTCCTGCGCTTTTTCCAGGAAACTGCGATCCTCCTTGCTTCTTCAAGCAGCGGAATCAGGTTCTCCAGCACGGCTGTGGCTGTCGCCCACCAGGCCGACTTCCACGGGATAGCGCAAGCCGATGCGCATGGGGTCGATGTCGATCTGCACGCCTTTGCGCCTGGCCGGGCTTGGGAAGAATTCGATGTAAGGGAAGGAGTGCCGACCATGAGCAGCGTGTCGCACTCTTCCATCGCCTCCTGCGAGGGCGCGGTGCCCAGCAGTCCGATGGCGCCGGTGGTGTAAGGGCTGTCGTCGGGCACGGCCGCCTTGCCGAGCAGCGCCTTGACGATGGGCGCGGCCAGCATCTCGGCAATTTGTTCCAGCTGTCGCCGCAGCCCAGCGCGCCGCGGCCCGCCAGGATCGCGACCTTCTTGCCGGCGTTCAGAATGTCGGCCGCCTGCTGCAGCTGAGCGTCTGGTCGGGAACTTTGTAGCTGTGAGTGCGGACGCGTGCTGGTGTGGCCGGGAACGTTGCGCTGCGAACGCTTGCGCTTCTTCAGCTCCTGGTCCTGAAAATCGACCGGGAATGGTGACGTGCGCCACGCCGCCGTAGGAAATGGCGGTGCGGCACGCCAGGTCGACCACGTTCTCCACGTGCGCGGGGCCCATGATGCGCTCGTTGTAGACGCAGACGTCCATGAACAGCTTGTCGAGCGCGACATCCTGCTGGGTGTGCGTGCCGATCAGATCGTGAAACTGCAGGCCGGTGATCGCCAGCACCGGCTGCGCCGTCCAGCTTGGCGTCGTACAAGCCATTCAGCAGATGAATGCCGCCGGGACCTGACGTCGCCAGGCAACGCCCAGCTTGCCGGTGTACTTGGCATAACCGCAGGCCATGAAGGCCGCCGCTCTCTTCGTGCCGCACCTGGATGAAGCGGATCTTGTCCTGACGCGTGCGCAGCGCTTCCATGATGCCGTTGATGCCGTCTCCGGGCAGACCGAAGATCATCTCCACACCCCAATCCATCAACGATTCAATGAGTACATCCGACGCATTCACGACTTGTGTTCCTTTCTCAAGAACAATGGCTTGGCGTGCAGGTGGTTCTATTCAGATGGATGCGGTCTGTGCGAGTCCCGTTTGCTGAGGGATGGAGTTTGCGAATGCGGGGGCGCGAAATTACCGCACCTTAGGCCTGAGAAGCTAGAACGCGCGGTTTCCTTGGTCAGATCGTGCGTCGCAGGAATGGAAAATTCTCTGGCTATTGGGGGCAGGCTATATTGAGATAACCTCTGCTCTGCGCCCATCATCACTACAAATGATGTGACCGCAAAAACCTCAGATCCTCAGCATTCATCCCGCAGCGAGGATGGCATAAAGAATCGCTCGCATAGCGTTCCGCTTGAGCGCCTCACGGTCTCCACCTACACCGTGCCCACCGATTTCCCTGAGTCGGATGGAACCCTGGAATGGGACAAAACTACCCTGGTTCTGGTGCAGGCTACGGCGGCAAACCAGACTGGCCTGGGCTATACCTATGCGAATACGGCGACTGCCAACCTGATCCAACACAGCTTCACCAAACTGCTGGTCGGAACCGATACGATGTCGCCGCCGACGGCCTACATGGCGTTGTGGCGAGCCATTCGCAATCTTGGGCGGCCGGGAATCTGTTCCATGGCGATTTCGGCGGTGGATTGCGCGCTCTGGGATTTGAAGGCGAAGCTGCTGCAATTGCCGTTGGTCACGCTGCTGGGACAGGTCCGCGCGGGAGTGCCCGTCTATGGCAGCGGAGGATTCACCTCCTACTCGGACCATCAGCTTGCGCAGCAACTGGGCGGCTGGGTGAGGGAAGGGATTCCGCGGGTGAAGATGAAGATCGGTCGCGACGCCAAGCGGGACATGCAGCGCGTGCGCGTCGCTCGTGATGCCATCGGCGCCGCCGCCGAGTTGTTCGTTGACGCCAATGGCGCGTACAGCCGCAAGCAGGCGCTCGCGCAGGCGGAAAGCTTTGCCGAATACAACGTGAGCTGGTTCGAGGAGCCGGTGTCGTCCGATGATCTCGATGGTCTGCGCCTGATTCGCGATCGCGCGCCTGCGGCCATGGACATTGCCGCCGGCGAATACGGCTACGACATCTTCTATTTTCGCCGCATGCTGGCCGCGGGAGCGGTGGACGTGCAGCAGGCCGACATTACGCGCTGCGGCGGCGTGACCGCTTTGCTGCAGGTGGGCGCCTTGTGCCAGGCGCACAACCTGCCGCTCTCCGGCCACACCGCCCCGGCGCTCCATACCCACGTAGCCTGCGCCATGCCCTGCTTTACGAAACCTTGAATATTTTCACGACCATGTTCGCATGGAACGCATGTTCTTCGATGGCCTTCCGCAGCTGATCAATGGCGAGCTGCGGCCCGACCTGTCGCGTCCGGGAATAGGCCTGGAACTGAAGCGCGCCGATGCCGAACGTTATGCCGCCTGAAGGAGCCACGATGTCTGCCGGCAAAGATACCCTGATTACTCTCGACCAACTGAACCTGCCAACGGAATGAAGCAGCATGACGGCCGCAACGGCTCGAACATCGGCGAACTGGAAGCCGAGCTGCGAAAAAATATTCGAAGGCGAGGTCCGCTTCGATGCCGGCAGCAAGGCGATGTATGCGGTGGACGCCTCGAATTACCGCCAGGTGCCGATCGGCGTGGTCATTCCGACACGAAAGAAGATGTGGTGCAGACGGTGGCCGCCTGCCAGAAGTTCGGCGCGCCGGTGCTGTCGCGCGGCGGCGGCACCAGTCTGGCCGGCCAGTGCTGCAATGTCGCGTTGGTCATGGACTGGTCGAAGTACATGCATGGCGTGCTGGAAGTGAACCTCGCCGAGCGCTGGGCGCGAGTGTTGCCGGGGACGGTGTGCGACGGACTGCGCGACCGAGCGATGAAGGAAAGCAACAACTTGCTGACCTGGGGCCCCGATCCGGCGACCCACAACCACTGCTGTTTTGGCGGCATGATCGGCAACAATTCCTGCGGCGCGCACGCACAGATGTCGGGCAAAACCGAGAACAACATCGAAGAGCTCGAAGTCCTGCTCTATGACGGCACCCGCATGAATGTTGGCTGGATGAACGAGGCCGAGATGGAGCAAGCCATCCGGCAAGGCGGACGAATCGGCGACATCTATCGCCACCTCAAGTCGCTGCGCGAACATTACGCCGGGCTGATTCGTGAGAAGTATCCGCAGATTCCGCGGCGGGTCTCCGGCTACAACCTGGATCAGCTGCTGCCGAACGAAGAAGGCCGGTTCAACATCGCGCGCGCATTGGTGGGCAGCGAAGGCACGCTGGTCACGGTGCTGGAAGCCAAATGCAAGCTGATCGATGCCAGGGCGCAACGCGTGATCCTGATGCTGGGCTATCCCGATGTGTACGAGGCGGCCGACCATGTCACCCGCATCACGCCCTTTCATCCGACCGCGCTGGAGGGCAGCGATTACCGGATGTATCAAAACATCGAGAAGAAAGGCGGGCCGAACCGGCGCTACCTGGGCATGCTGCCGGAGGGCAAAGGCTGGCTGATGGCGGAGTTCGGCGCCGACAAGAAAGAGGACGCGCTGGAGACCGCGCATCGCGTGATGGAAATGCTGAAGAGCGGCGCCGGAGCGCCCAGCATGAAGCTGTACACCGAAAAAGAGGACATGGCGCACCTGTGGGAGATTCGCGAGTCCGGACTGGGAGCGACCGCGTTCGTCCCCGGCGAGCCCGACACCTGGCCGGGATGGGAGGATTCCGCCGTGGCGCCGGAGAAGCTTGGCGGCTATTTGCGCGAGCTGCGCGCGCTGTATCAGAAGTACGAATACAATCCCTCGCTCTACGGCCACTTTGGGCAGGGTTGCGTGCATTGCCGCGTGGACTTCGATCTCACCAGCGAGCCGGGAATCAAGAAGTGGCGCTCGTTCATGGAAGAAGCCACCGATCTGTGCGCGAAGTACGGCGGCAGCTTTAGCGGCGAGCACGGCGATGGGCAGTCGCGCGCCGAGTTTCTCGGCAAGATGTTCGGCGACGAGCTGATCCAGGCCTTTCGCGAGTTCAAGTCGATCTGGGACCCGGACTGGAAGATGAATCCGGGCAAAGTGGTCGAGCCTTATCGCATCGAGCAGAACCTGCGGCTGGGCGCTGACTACCAGCCGTGGGAGCCGGAGACGCACTTCCAATTCCCGGAAGATGACGGCAGCTTCGCTCACGCCACTCTGCGTTGTGTCGGCATTGGCAAGTGCCGCCGCAAGAGCGGTAAGACTGCCGAAGACGACACCATGTGCCCGAGCTTCATGGTCACGCACGAAGAGCGGCACACCACGCGCGGCCGCGCTCATCATCTGTGGGAAATGCTGCACGGCGACGTGATCACCGATGGCTGGCGCGATGAAAGCGTCAAGGAAGCGCTCGATCTTTGCCTGGCGTGCAAGGGCTGCAAAGGCGATTGTCCGGTCAACGTGGACATGGCGACCTACAAGGCGGAGTTCCTCTCGCACTACTGGGAAGGGCGGCTTCGGCCGCGATACGCCTATGCCTTTGGATTGATTGATCAGTGGGCGCGGCTGGCATCCATCGCGCCGGGATTCGTGAATCTGTTTACGCAGCTTCCGCTGCTAAGCGCGGCCGCCAAGAAAGCTGCCGGCATGCCGATGGAGCGCCAGATTCCGGCCTTCGCGCCCGAGACCTTCAAAGCGTGGTTCAAGAAACGCGCGCCGCGCAATCAAGGCCAGCCGGCGGTCATCCTCTGGGCCGACACCTTCAACAACTATTTCCTTCCGGAGACGGCGCAGGCCGCAGTCGAAGTGCTGGAGCACTTCGGCTATCACGTCGAAGTTCCGATGCAGCACCTGTGCTGCGGACGTCCGCTCTACGACTACGGCTTCCTGGACCAGGCCAAGCTCTACCTCAACCGGATTCTGGAGGCGCTTGCCGACCAGATTGATGCGGGCACGCCGATGGTGGTGCTGGAGCCAAGCTGCTGTTCGGTGTTTCGCGACGAACTGAACGGCCTGATGCCGGAATCGTCGCGGGCGCACCGGCTGATGGAGAACACCTTCACCCTGGCCGAGTTCCTGGAGAAGAAGGTGAAGGATTACGATCCGCCCAAGTTCACGCGCAAAGCCATCGTGCAGGCGCACTGTCATCACAAGGCCATCATGCGCCTCTATGACGATGAAGCGGTGATGAAGAAGATGGGGCTGGACTTCGAGATGCTGAATGCCGGCTGCTGCGGCATGGCCGGCTCGTTTGGATTCGAGAAAGATAAGTACGACGTCTCGCTAAAGTGCGGCGAGCGTGCGCTGCTGCCGGCGGTGCGCCAGGCGGGGCTTTCAACGCTGGTGATGGCCGATGGCTTCAGTTGCCGCGAACAGATTCAGCAGGACACGCCGCGTCACGCCCTGCATCTGGCCGAAGTGATGCGGCTGGCGATTCGCGATGGCGACCGCGCTCGCAAGATGTATCCCGAAAGCGAAACCGTCTCGCGGCGAAAGGCCGGCCAGCGCCGCTCCATGAAGCGGGCCCTCCTGCTGACCGCCTCGGTGGCGCTTGCCGGCGGGGCGCTTCTGTGGCTGCGACGGTCGTGATTCCGTTGATCGCAGGGCGCCAGGACCAAAACGGAACCCACTACTATTGCCCTCGTTGTAACAAATAGGTGTACCGTTGCGTTTGGAACGACCTCGCAGTTAGCAGATTCACTCTTTCATTGTTCCATCGCAATAGGAGCCAAGCATGAATCGGGCAAGATGGGCTTTCTGTATCATTTTATTTCTCCTGATCTCGCTGGGAATGCTGTATGCCCAGCAGCCGGCAGGACCGAATCGCCCAGCCAATGTGCCGGCTGGCTACGTGATTACGCCGTTCGGCTATTTTCATCCATCGTGTGTACGCACGGCGCAGGAAGGAGAGACGCTGCTGGCCGATGGCCGCATCCAGTTTGCTGACGGGTCGGAGGAGGCCACAGCTCCGTCGTGCGGCTTTCCCCGCTATAACTCCAAGGGAGAATTAGTAGCCCCGTCAAACCCTGACCCGCTCGCCATTAGTTGGGACTGGATTGAATCCGGCCAGGTTGCCACCAGCACTACCTACGACGCGATCACGGCGACTTGGACCGTCCCGCAAACGCCCACTACGAATGATGGCCAGACCTTATTTTTCTTCCCCGCCCTCACTCATAAGCACCTCACTCCGCCGGCTGAGGAGCCGATCATCCAGCCGGTATTGGGATGGAACGACGGACAGGCTGCCGGACCGTGGAATATCACCAGTTGGAATTGCTGCCCCTCCGGCATGACGTGGTCGAGTACGCCGGTGACCGTCAGTCCTGGCGACCACATCTCAGGCTTGGTCATGACCGCGTGCGGATCGGTAATGATTCGGTCCTGTGCGAGATGGAAGATCACCACCACCGACCTGACCACCGGCGGAAGCACCACCTTGAACATCACTTACCCCGGCATGATGAATTTCGTGTGGGCTCAATCCGGCGTGTTGGAGGTTTACAGCATCTACCAATGCAGTGACTATCCGCCGGATGGCTCAATCACCTTCAGCAACGTAGCTCTGTACGACAACTACTTCCGGCGAATCGCGCAGCCGGGATGGGCTGCCGAGCTGTTCGTCACCCAGGGCCAAACCACTCCCTGGTGCAATTACGGCGTGAGCCTGACCGACACCACCGCAACGCTTACGTATTAGCTCCGCAACGCGGCCTCGACGGCGGGCTGCCCGGCCCGCCGCCTGGTCCCTTTTTCGCCGTCTTCGAGACGTTGAACTGGATGCAGCCCTGGTGATTTCGCGGTCTCGCGCAGCCCTCATTGCCTCCGCGCATCGCCCGTGATCGCGCCGACCTCGGATTCGCCCGCACATCACCAGCCCCTATGACTGAGGTCACAGAAGGAATGTTCCTTAGCCAATCACAATGAAGGCGTATTTCGGTGGAGGTAGTTATATGGCCACCAGTGTGCCGAAGCTGCGATCCGAGACCATCCGAACCCTGCCCGACGACAGCGTCCGCCAGATTCTGTGGCGCTTTGCCGACCGTTATGACCTGCAAATGCTGGTGCAATCAGCGCGCGAGGTCGCTCGTGGACCGGTGGCCCGGCTGGTGGTCAACGGAGCGCGCGCCACTCATGAGTGGACCGAAGCCAAAGCCGTGCTATTGGAGGCCTTCGATCAGTCCGGTATCACCGCGGTCTTCATGGATCCGGAACAGGGAGGCTACATCGCCGGTCCCAAGAATCTTGCGCTCGCGCTGACCGCCTTTGAGCTGGCCTGGGTGGATGCCGGCGCCGCTACCTGCAGCCTTGCCGGATGTCTTGCCCTTGCGCCCATACATGAGCGAGGAACCGACGAGCAGCGGGCGCACTACATGTCGCTGGCCGCTCCGCCCACCGCGGGCGAGGATCGTCGTCCCTGGCGCGGAGCATTCTGCCTCACCGAGCCCATCCCGTACGTTGGCGTCGATACCGGCATTCTGGGCGGCAAGCTTCGAGTCGCGCGCTGGGAGAACGGGCAGGAACCGCTGCTGCACCTGGAGAAACGCGGGCGCTTCATCACCAACATGGGTTTTGCCAATTTCGTGACCGCCGCGGTTGATACAGACGACCCCAGGATCAAGGGTTCCTGCGTCGTCATCATTGAAGAAGGCGATCCACGGAATCTTCGATCGCGGCGCGGCCACCCGCAAGCTGGTACACCAGTTGTCATCCACCTGCGATCCCATCTTCAGTGTGGACGTTCCCGCCAGCCGCATTGTCGGCGGCTACACCGTAAGCGATGGCGTCATCGTTCCCAACTTCAGCCACAGCGAAATCATTGAAGCCGTGTTCAAGCGCACGCGCGTGACCGTGGCGCTCATGACCTCGGCCAAGCTGCTGTCGGCGGTTGAGCCCGATCATCCGCTACCAGCGGGGACGCTTCCGCGGATCGGAGCAGGCCAAGCCCGGCAGTCTGCGGTATCAGATGGGAATTCAACAGCGCCAGGACGCGCTGCATCGGCTGGCTTCACTGTGGGCGCTGGGTGAGGCGGGTGCTTCCCTGGGATTTGCCGCCGCGCGCATCTACGACGAAATCGATCCGCTGGAAAAGCAGAAGGACGTGGTTCTCGCAGAAAAAGGCGTGCGCCGCGGCAAAGCCGAGATGAAGTTCTTCCGCGAGGTGAACCAGTCAGCACTGGAATTGCTTCGCCAGCAGGAGCTACCGGCCCACAGGCGCAGCAGCAGCTATGTCAGCCTGCAATCCGATCCGCTGATCGAGTTCGCTTTGAAGGATGCGGTGGCCAATGTGCTGTGTCCGGCCGCCAAGCTGTGGAACACCGGCACTGGCGCCAACGCCATGCGGGAAGCCCTGAGTTTGATGGGCGGCTACGGCATCACTGAGGATTGTCCCGGATTCCTCGCCTACAAGTGGATGGACGCGCAGCTCGAAGCCACCTACGAAGGCCCGGAGGCGGTGCAACGGCGCAACCTCAGCATCACCATGACCAGCCAGTTGTTCCTGGCGCAATTCCGGCAGTGGATTGACGACATGCGTCGCATCGCCGAGCATCGCCCGGGGACCGGCGCCTGCACCGTCGCTACCGCGATGCAGCTTTGGCTGTGGACCTTCGAGCATCTGCAAGTTGCGACCGACGCCGACGGCGCCACGCTGTATCAAAGCGCGCGGCAAGGCGTGACCTTCCCCATGGCCGATGCTCTCTGTTGGTTGCTGGCGGCGCGGCAGTTCATTCTCGACGTGGTCGAACTGGAGAAGCACGGCCCGGAGAATCCGGTGGTTGCCGAAGGCCTCACTGGCACTCTGAACTTGTTCACCGATCTCTGCCACATTCAGTCGGCTCGCTCCGCCGGCGAAGTCGGCCGCATCTGCGCCGAGCTGGTATTTGGTTACAACCGGCATCCAGCCTGGGACGACGAAGGCTACAAAGGCTGCTTCCGCAGCGGGGAACTGGACGAACTCGAGGGGCTCATTCCCGGCATCAGTGCGTGTGCCAGCGATGTAGTCGGCGACGACGGCTCGCATCCGCTCAAAGCCGGGCCCTGCGCTTCCTGCAAGGGACTGGAACCGTTCCAGCGCATTCGCAGCAAACTGGATGGCTGCTTGACCGGCGCGCAGTTGGCGAAAGATCGCGCCGCCGAAGCTATCTCCAAGGTCATGATTCCCGAAGCGCCAGATTATCCGCGGTGAGGACGGTTTGAGCACAACTGAACAACCTGCTGCGGATCGCCCCCGCATCGATGTGGACATCGCCTGCGTCGGCTTTGGTCCGGCGATGGGCGGCTTCCTCACCACCCTCTCGCGCAAGCTGCTAAAGGAAGATGGCTCGCCCGCCATCGAGAGCGCAGCCATGCCCGGCATGCCGTTGCAGGTCATCTGCTACGAGCGGGCCGACGACATCGGCTTCGGCGTTTCCGGTGTGGTGACGCGCGCGCGTGGCATTCGCGCCAGCTTTCCCGATCTCGATCCGGCGCAGATTCCAATGGCGACGCCGGTCACCAGCGAGAAGCTGGTGTACCTGCTGGATCCCACCGGCGCCAGCCGCCGCTCGGCCGCGCTGCGCTTCGCCGACCGCCTCCTGCGCGGCGTGCGCAAGCTGGCGAAGATGGATTGCGAAGCCTTCGAGTTTCCCTACACTCCGGAATTCCTGCACAAGAAAGACGGGCTGGTGCTGTCCATCGGGCAATTCAACCAGTGGGTCGGCGCGCAACTGATGTCCAGTGGCGCCGTGCAAATCTGGCCGGGAATGCCGGCCGACAAAGCGCTAATCAACGACGGCAAAGTTTGCGGTATCCAGCTTGTCGATCAGGGCGTGGACAGCAGCGGCAATCCGGATGCAGGCTTCACTCCCGGTATGCAAATTGGCGCGGCCCTCACCGTTATTGGCGATGGGCCGGTGGGCGCCATCAGCCGCGATATCGACAACCAGGTGGGATTGCCGCCGGGCAACAGCGTTCACGAATGGGCGGTGGGCATGAAGTTCGTTATCGAACTCCGTCCCGATGTCGATCTCCAGCCCGGGACCGTGATTCACACCATCGGCTTTCCCGAGCCGGAAATCTTCGGCTTCCTTTATGTGCATCCCGGCGGCATTGCCTCGGTGGGAATCTTCGTGCCCTCGTGGTTCGACTGTCCCGTCCGCACTGCGTACCGGTATTTGCAGCACTATATTCAGCACCCGTACTTGTGGCGCTATCTCGAAGGCGGCAAGCTGCGGTCGTGGGGCGCCAAGTCGCTGCAGGAATCGGGCAAGCGTGGCGAGCCCTTCCTGGTCGGCGATGGCTATGCTCGCATCGGCGAGTGCTCCGGCAGCACCAATGTCCTCACCGGATCGGGCGTGGATGAAGCCTGGACCACCGGAACGCAATTGGCGGAAGCGGTGCTTGCTCTGCTGCAATCGGGCAAGCCGCTCACCCGCGAGAACCTGATGCAGTACGAATCTCTGCGCCGCGATAGTTGGGTCGAAAGGGAAGCCCGCATCGCCGAGAAATCGCGCGACGGTTTTCATGTCGGCGTGGTGACCGGGTTGTTGGGCATGGCGCTGGCAGCGTTCAGCAAGGGACGATTGTCGCTGGGCGGAAAAACCTTTAAACACGGTGACCCGCTTCCCAGCCTGGCGGAGTTCTATCGCGGCAGGCTCAGCTTCCCGGAGATCGCTGCGCTGGAGCAACAATGCGCGGCCGAAGGCACTCCACTGCACGATGCGCTGATGAATCGCTGTGGCTGGCCGGAAATTGTGCAGGACGGCTCCTTGCTGGTGTCGCATCAGGACGTACTTCTGCTGGGCGGAAAGGTGCAGGCTCCGTCCGGATACGCCGATCACGTTGTCTTTCGCGATATCGGGATTTGCGGGCGATGCGGGACCAAGCTGTGCGTCGAGATGTGCTCCGCCCAGGCAATCACCCGCAGCCTGGAAGGCGCGCCGACCTTCGATCGCGAGAAGTGCGTGTTCTGTGGAGCATGCTCGTGGAACTGCTCCGAGATGCGTGAACGGCCAGCCCAATCTGCAATTCACGGCCGGCGCCGGCGGACTGCACTCGGCGGAAAACTAGCGCGGAATAAAGGTACAAACAAGATGAGCAATCCCTTTCATGTGGTGGTATGCGCCAGCGTGGTCCCTGACCCGCTGCAAACGCTGGAACCGGTGACGGGTCCGGCTGGTCCCGGTCTGAAGAATGAAATGATGCTGCCCGCGATTCTCGACCCCTGGGCGGCCCACGCTCTCTATGAAGGCGCGCACCTGGTGAAGCAGGTGCCGGGTAGCAAGCTGTGGCTGGTCAGCCTGTCGCCCAAAGCCAAGCTGCAACAGGTCATGATGACCATTGCGCAGAAAGTTCCATTGCAGTTGGTAGCCGTGGACGGTCCCTGTGGCGGCTTCGTTGACGCGCATCAAACCGCAGCCTCGCTCGCCGGCGCCATTCGCAAGATCGAAGGACTCGATTTTTCGCGCCTGCTTTTATTTGGCGGATGGGAATCGGCCGGTCGAAGCGCGGGTGTGACGCTGCAACTTGTCGGTGAGCAACTGGGCATTGTGGACCAGTTCCAGGGAGTGGACGCGATCAAGCCGCAGCCAGACGGCTCCTTCGAGGTTCTGGAGCGCATCGAAGGCGCACGCCACCAGGTGTCGCGATGTGCCGGCCCGCCCGCGGTTCTGGGATGGGCAACCGGCAGTCTCGGCGAACCGCGCAATGATCCGCAGGTCGGCATGACCAATATGCGAAGCATCATGCCTGCATTGCAGCGTGCGACGGCAGGCGCCATTTCGCCGGACGGCCTGAGCTATTCGGCGGTCGCGACTCCCAAGCAGCAGCGCGAAACGAAAATCGTGAAGGACAAGAGCGCGGACGAAATCGCGCACGACATCGCCCAGTGGATTGGGCAGGAGTAGCCGGCATGACGACAGTTCTCTTTCTTGGGCACACCGAATCGGATGGAACCCTGGCGAAGGCCGCCTTCGAGGCGCTTGGCGCAGCTACGGACTTGAGCAAAACACTCGATGCGACGCTGGTCGTCGCTTTGTATGGTGCAGGCGCGCAGTCCGCGGCTGATGCTATCGCCGGTTGTGGCGCGCAGCGATTCCTTGCCGTCGCAGGAGATGATTTCGCTCAACCGCGGTACGCCACTGATGCTGCCGCCTGCGAAACCTTGGTTCGTGCTTCGGAAGCGACCATCGTTGTCGCCGCCGAGACCTCGCGCAATGCGCGCGTCTTGGCCGGAGTAGCGCAGCGCCTCGATGGCTGTATTGATACGCACGTCACCACTCTGGCGGCCGCCGATAGCTCCCTGACCATCACCCGCTGGTTCTATCGCCAGCGCATCGAAGGCTCGCTGGCACGCACCTGCCGTCCCTGGATCATGCTGCTTGATCCCGGCGCACACGCGGCCTGGCAGGGAAGTGCCGGCGCCGCGCAAGTCGAAGCCATCACCGTGAATGTGCCGGACGCGCTGCGCCGCAGCACCGTGCAGGGGATCGTGAGTCCGCCCGCGGACCAGCAGACCATCCGGCCCGACGCCAAACTTCTGTTCGTCGCCGGCGCGGGCTGGACCAAGAAGCAGAAAGATGGCCAGGCCCACCTCGGCCAGGCCGAAACTCTGATTCTCGATTTCCTGAAGTGCTCCAACGCATCGCTGGGCAGCAGCAAGTCGCTGGTGGAGCTGGCGGGCGAAAACCAGGCGGCGCTGCGCTTCATGAGCCACCTCAACCAGGTGGGACAGACAGGAGCTTCGCCGCGGCACCCCAAGGGGCTTTCCACCTGCTGCCACGGCGAGGAACCGCACACCGTGGGCTGGCGCTTTATCTCCGAGAGGCGCGCCATCAATCTTGATCCCAACTGCGGCTGGGCGCGCGGAAAAGCCGACGTGCTGTACGTCGCCGACGCGTTCGAGGTGCTCGCCAAGTTGAACGCCCTGCTCTCCTCGCAAGCCACATCGTGAACTGCGACGTCTGGCGCGCTACTTCCCATTTGTTCGCAGCCGGGCCGCGCTGCAATAGAATCTAAGAAGGCATTATGAATAACTCGTCCCGCTCTCTCTGCGTTATCGCTCTCCTCGCGGTCGCCGTTGCCATGGCGCTGCCCATCCGTCGCGCACTGGCTGATGGTTTCCCGGCCGCGCCGGAACCTCCTCAAACCCAATCCGCGGCCTCGGACTTGGCACCGGGCAGCGCGCAGTTGATCAATCCCGAGGAACTGGTCAAAATTCTGCAGTCGCCCAAGGGCGAGAAGCCGCTGATCCTGAATGTGGGACCGTATCTTCTTTATGCGCAGGCGCACATTCCAGGCTCCGAGTACATCGGGGCGGGTTCGGACCCGATGGGAATCGCGTCCCTGCAAAAGCGGGTGAAGACGCTGCCGCACAACAAGTTCATCGTTCTTTATTGCGGGTGCTGTCCCTGGAACCACTGTCCCAATGTGCGGCCTGCGTATAACGAGTTGCACCAGGAGGGCTTCACCAAGGTGAAAGTGCTCTATATCACCGGCAATATCGGGACGGACTGGGTGGACAAGGGCTATCCCACCGTCAAAGGGCAATAGTCGATGAGAAAAGTTATTCTGCCAGTTGTCGTCATCGTAGTCGCCTATGCGATCTACAAAATGGGCCCTCGTGGCTCTGGGCCCGCCAACCTCGGCGGTCAGCGGATTGGGGTGCATTCGGTCGCGCCCGGCTTCTCGCTGGTGGACTTGAACGGCCAGCCGCTGGAGCTGGCGAACTATCGCGGAAAAGTGGTGCTGCTGGACTTTTGGGCGACCTGGTGCACTCCCTGCCGAGGGGAAATTCCGCACTTCGTGGAGTTCCAGGACAAATATGGCAGCCAGGGATTGCAGGTGGTCGGCATCTCCATGGACGATAGCGCGAAGCCAGTGAACGACTTTTACCGGCAGTTCAAGATGAACTATCCGGTCGCCTTGGGCAATGAAAAGATGGCGACTGCCTATGGCGGCGTGTTGGGATTGCCGGTCACGTTCCTGATCGGCCGCGACGGCACCATTGCGGCAAAGTATATCGGCGAGGCGCAAATGCCCGCGCTGGAGCAGACCATCCAGTCGTTGTTGCAGGCGAAGTGAGCGGGCTGGTTTAACGGCGTCGGCTTTTTTTACCACAGAGACACAGAGACACAGAGGAAGATGCATCAAAATTCTTCGAGCGCTCCGTGCATTCTGGTGAAAAGGCTCTTCCGGCTGAGTCGAGTTCGCTGCCTGTCCGGCCTTCCACAAAACATCTACTTACCTTTTGCATCTCCAGCCAGCGCGTGGCGAAGGTATCCGGCCACGTCGCTGACGAAGCGATGCACCGACGCCTCCGCGATACGATGGCCGGCAATCGCGTTCATGGTCTTGCCCACAGCGCCGAACGGCGGTTCGTAGCTACCCAGGAAATCCAGTTGGGTCTCGGTCGTGGTCAGCGGGTACAGGGTCAGCTCGCCCTGCATCAGGGGAAACCAGCGCGGCAGAGTTGCGGACTCCCATTCCAGCAGCAGCTTGGTGCTGGCGCCGGAAGTTGCATCGGCGGGCTTCTCCTCGACAGCCTTCACGCTGATGTTGATGTCGGCCTTCACTCCCAGTCCGGCGAAATCGACGTGCAGTTCAGCGGCCACGGATTCGGCGCGGGAGGCGGCAGCTTTGGTCGCGGAGCGGAACACCGCGGCCGCGTTCTGTTTGAGGGTGTCGCGGACGCGATCATAAGGGTGGTTGACGTAGTCGTAGCTGCGAATCTCGCGTCCGGTGCTCATCAGCGTTCTTCCCACCGATTCAATCGCATGTCCCCAACCGGCAGACACGCCAATTTACCATAGCGCCCGCCGGAACCGCTGTTGCGGATTCGTGCTCAACCAAAACTCTGCGGCGTTGCCGGTTCGGATGCCGCGCCATGTCGAGCCCGCAGCCACGATTGCCCTTGTGTATGATATCTACCATTTTGATTCAAGGGGTGAGGAGGCTCGATGGCCCACATTGATGTGCCATTGTCGCGTTCCGGTTTCGGCCAGACCCGGCGCGCTGACAACTGGTGGGTGCAACCGCTGGTGGTGTTTCTAGGCCTCTCGGCATTCATTGTCTATTCCACCTGGGCGGCGTTTCAGGGACAGCACTACCGGTTCGGGCCCTATCTCTCGCCGTTTTACTCGCCGGAATTGTTCGGCCCTGACGGCTGGTTCGGCAGCATGCCGCACTGGATGCCGGTGTGGGTCACGGGTGCGCTGCTCATCCTGTGGGCGCCGGGTGGATTTCGCGTCACTTGCTATTACTACCGTGGCGCTTATTACAAGGCGTTCTGGGCCGACCCGCCTTCCTGCACTGTAGGCGAGCCGCGCAAGACCTATCTTGGCGAACGATCCTTCCCCCTGATCATCCAAAACATTCACCGCTATTTTCTTTACCTCGCGCTCATCTTCCTGGTCATCCTGGGACGCGACGTGTGGGACGCGTTCTGGTTCAATGGCCGATTCGGCGTCGGTGTCGGAACGCTGGTTCTTCTGGCGAACCTGGTGCTGTTGACCTGTTACACCTTCAGTTGCCACTCGCTTCGCCATCTGGTGGGAGGCTTTCGCGATCGGCTGGCCGGCTCGCCAACCCGCAAGGGCGTCTATGACTGTGTGAGCTGTCTCAACCGGCGGCACATGGTGTTTGCCTGGTGCAGCCTGTGCAGCGTGGCCTTCGCCGATCTTTACGTGCGCATGTGCTCGATGGGGATATGGACGGACTGGAGGATCTTTTAGTGGCCGAGTACATCACGCACGAACACGACGTGGTCATCATCGGGGCGGGAGGAGCGGGGCTGCGCGCTGCCGTCGAGGCTTCCGCCGCCGGCGCCAAGGTTGCCGTCATCACCAAATCGCTGCTCGGCAAAGCCCATACCGTGATGGCCGAGGGCGGCGTGGCCGCCGCCATGGGCAACGTGGACGACCGTGACAGTTGGCGCGTCCATTTCGCCGACACCATGCGCGGAGGTCAGTATCTGAATAACTGGCGCATGGCCGAACTGCACGCCAGGGAAGCTCCGGCGCGGGTGCGCGAACTGGAAGCCTGGGGCGCGCTGTTTGATCGCACCAAGGATGGCCGCATTTTGCAGCGCAATTTTGGCGGGCATCGCTATCCTCGGCTGGCGCACGTTGGCGATCGCACTGGCCTCGAGATGATTCGCACTCTGCAAGATCACGGCATCCATCTCGGCCTCGACGTCTTCATGGAATACACCATCGTCACCCTGCTCAAAGATGGCGATCGTATCGCGGGAGCGTTTGGCTACGATCGTGAGCGCGGGCGCTTTCACCTGTTTCGCGCCAAGGCGATTGTGCTCGCCACCGGAGGAATTGGCAGGGCTTTCAAGATCACCAGCAACAGTTGGGAGTACACCGGCGACGGCCACGCCCTCGCCTACAACGCGGGCGCGGCGCTGATGGACATGGAGTTCGTGCAGTTCCATCCTACCGGCATGATCTGGCCGCCCAGCGTGCGCGGCATTCTGGTGACAGAAGGTGTCCGCGGCGAAGGCGGGGTGCTGCGCAACCGCAACAATGAGCGCTTCATGTTCCGAGACATTCCGCCGCTGTACGTGAATCAGACCGCCGACAGCGAAGAAGAAGGCTGGCGTTATACCCAGGGCGATAAGGATGCGCGTCGTCCTCCGGAATTGCTGACCCGCGACCACGTGGCCCGCTGCATTCGGCGTGAAGTGCGCGAAGGGCGCGGCAGTCCGCACGGCGGCGTCTTCCTCGATATCGCCTGGGTCAAAGAGAGGATCTCCAACCATACCGAGCACATCAAGAAGAAGCTGCCCAGCATGTATCACCAGTTCAAGCAACTGGCCGATATTGACATCACTCAGGAGCCGATGGAGGTTGGCCCCACCACTCACTACATGATGGGCGGAGTGCGGGTGAATGCCGATTCGCAAATGTCGGAGGTGCCGGGATTGTTTGCCGCCGGAGAATGTGCCGCCGGTTTGCATGGCGCCAACCGGTTGGGAGGAAATTCGCTCTCCGATCTGCTGGTCTTTGGTCAGCGTGCCGGAGAATATGCCGCCAGGTTCGCGAAGGAAAACTCGCAAGGCGCGATCAATACGGCGGAGCTGACAGCGGCAGAAAAAACTGCCCTGCGGCCCTTCGAGGCGAATGGCTCAACCAATCCCTACACCGTTCAGCACAAGCTTCAGGAGTTGATGCAGGACCTGGTGGGGATAGTTCGTGTCGAACCGGAGATGCTGCAAGCCCTGGAGCGCATTCGCGAGCTGCGAACTGCCAGTGAAACCGTTAGCGTGGACGGCAATCGGGAATACAACGCCGGCTGGCACACCGCGCTCGACCTGCGCAATCTGTTGACGGTTTCGGAGATCGTGACTCGCGCCGCTCTGGAACGGAAGGAAAGCCGCGGCGCACATTTCCGCGATGATTTTCCCGCCAAAGACGAGCAGGCCGGCAAATTCAATATTGTGGCGCGCAAGGCTCCCGGCGGCGAAGTGCAACTGGCGCGCGAGCCCATCCCGCCCATGCGCGAAGACCTGAAACAGATCATTGAGGAGATGAAGTAATGGCGACGGCTACCTTTCGCATCTGGCGCGCCGAGAAAGGCCAGGGAAAGTTTCAGGACTATTCCACCGAAGTTTCCGACGGCATGGTGGTGCTCGACGCCGTGCATCAGATCCAGGCGGAACAGGCCGGCGATCTTGCCGTTCGCTGGAACTGCAAGGCAGGGAAGTGCGGTTCGTGCTCGGCGGAAATCAACGGCATGCCGAAACTGATGTGCATGACTCGGTTGAACACTCTGCCGCTCGACAAGCCGGTGACCGTCGAACCCATGAAGGCGTTCCCTCATATCAAGGACCTGGTTACGGACGTGTCGTGGAATTACGAGGTGAAGAAGCGCATCCCGAAATTCCAGCCGCGCAAGCCGGATGCGGAAGACGGCACCTGGCGTATCGCGCCGTCCGACGTGGACCGGGTGCAGGAATTTCGTAAGTGCATCGAGTGCTATCTGTGCCAGGATGTCTGCCACGTGTTGCGAGACCATCACATGCACGACCAGTTCATCGGGCCGCGGTTCCTGGTTTATGTAGCCGCGCTGGAGATGCACCCGTTGGATACCGGCGATCGGGTTGCTGACCTGCGAAGGGACTTTGGTGTAGGCTTGTGCAACATTACCAAGTGCTGTACCAAAGTCTGCCCGGAAAGTATTACCATTACCGACAACGCGATTATCCCGCTGAAGGAACGGGTGGTGGATCGCTTCTTCGATCCACTCTCAAAACTGTTTCGCATGTTTAGCCCGACGAAAGCATAAGGAGATGTTATGCATTTCGAATTGAAGCCCATTTCCGTGCAAAGCATTCCGCAGGCGCTGGAAAAGGTTGAGCGCTACCGGCTGCTGCATGAACCGATTCTCGCCGAGAGCATTTGCCTGGACATTCTGGCCATCGTGCCCGATCACCAGGGTGCGCTGGTCTCGCTGCTTCTGGCGCGGACCGATCAATTCCAGTCAGTGACGCAGCCCAAGCAGGCGCTGGAAGTCCTGGATGCGATTCAAGGCGACTACGAGCGGGAATACTACGCCGGGGTCATCTGGGAACGGGTGGGGATTGCCCGCCTGCGGCAGCGCGACGCGGGATTTCGCGCGTCGGCCTATCACGCTTTGCAGGATGCCATGAGTCATTACGAGGCGGCGATGAAGTTCGCCCATCCGGGAAACGACGACGCCATCCTGCGCTGGAACACTTGCGCGCGCATGATCATGGAGAACCCGAGCATTCAGCCGTTAGCGGAGAGCCATTCTCAGGATTGGATGCACGATGAAGTCGCGTCCCGAATCCCCGATGCTTAGGACCCGATACACACCATAGTGGAGAGGGCTTCGTCAGCGGCGGACGTGTGCGAGGAGTCAAGGGAAACGGGCCACTCTTACTCCAAGCTTGTATACCTAGTGCGTCCTTCGAACCAGGACCAATTAAGTCCTTACAGTTGTGTAGCTTTGCTTGCTAAGGTCCGCGTCGCCAGCTAGTAGGGCCACAGACTTTCGTAATAACAGCCCACCATCGTTGGTTCCGCAATCCGCTGCGCATGTGATATAGCTTTTCTCCACGTCACGTCTCGTCCCGCCACTTCACTTTGTTCGAGTTCAAATCACAAAGAGAGGACGAACATGAATCACGACTCTGCTCGGCCGTCATTGCAATTGGCTGCGTGGCTGTTTGCGGTCACTCTGCTCGCATCGGGCCTCACGGTTAGCGCACAGGTACGCGTCGGCAACGGCATTTATCCGCCGTCCAGCATCGAAACGCCCGCTGACATTGGCGTGCGCATGCACACCAACTACATCATCTACGCGCCTACGGGTGAGATCATCCCGGCCGCCAATCCGGGAGGGGAAACTCCGGCATCCCTGGGCTGCGTCTATGACGTGGTCTCCAGTCAGGTCTCGGGTTGTCCCATCGCCGGAACTACCCTGGTGCCGACCGGTGGCGGCGGCGTGATCGTGATCGTCGATGCCTACGATTACCCCTCGGCAGCGGCTGACCTGTCGACGTTTTCGAGCGAATTCGGGCTGGCGCAGGCGAGCTTCTCGGTGCAATACGCCAGCGGCCGCAAACCCAGCAACGGATGCAGGTCCGGCTGGCAAGGTGAAGAAGCGCTGGACATCGAGTGGGCCCACGCCATGGCGCCGCACGCGCAAATCGTGCTGATGGAAGCGTCGTCGGCGTCCAATACCGCGCTCTATCAGGCGGTCACCGCGGCCAACTCCTACATTGCTTCCCACGGCGGCAAGGGCGAAATCTCCATGAGTTGGGGCGGCAGTGAGACCAGCGGCGAGAGTAGCTCCGACCACTACTTCACCCAGTCGGGGGTGGTCTATTTCGCCTCCTCCGGAGATTCGCCGGGAGTCATCTATCCCAGCTCGTCGGTGAATGTGGTTTCGGCGGGCGGCACCCAGGTGAATCGCAGCGGCGGTAACTATACCAATCAGACCGCGTGGAGCGATGGTGGCGGCGGCGCCAGCCGCTATGAGTCGCGTCCGTCCTTCCAGAACTCCATCTCCGGAATTGTGGGCAGCAAGCGCGGCACCCCGGACCTGTCCTTCGACTCCAGCGGTGGTTCCCCGGTTGCGGTCTATAACTCAAACTGCTACGGCGGTTGGCTGGAGGTTTACGGCACCAGCGTGGCATCGCCTTCGCTGGCCGGAATCATCAACGCAGCCGGCCAGTTCAAGACCAGCAGCAACGCGGAAAATACCCTGATGTACAGCAATATGGGATACACCAACTACTTCACCGACATTACCTCGGGAAGTTGCGGCACCCATAGCGCCACCACGGGGTGGGATTTCTGCACCGGAATCGGTGTGGATCATGGTCTGGTCGGCAAGTAACCGCAGTGTCGCTTTACGGAAAGCCTGCCTTTCGGGGCGGGCTTTTTCGTGCGCCACGCTGCTTCATCATCTTTCTGCGACCAGCAGACTACTGCGTGATTTCGAAGGCTACTCCTTCGTTGTAGACGCCGCCGGTGACGGTGGTGCCGAAAAGGTTGCCGTTGGGGTCGAGGGTTACGCCGCTGTAGAGGTAGCGTCCATCGGCGCCGCCGGTAAAGTCGTGCAGCGAGGTATAACGCCACCCGCCGTTGGCGAAGTAAATCTTGAAGACCGAGCCCTGACCGAAGGCGCCGCCGCTGAAGGTGGTGCCATAAAAAGCGCCGGAGGCGTCGCGGACCAGGCTGCCATAGGAACCGAGGTTGGGACCGGGAAGCGGAAATAGAACCGTCAGTTGCCAGATGCCGCCAGACCGCGAGAGCTGATAGACGGTGCCGCCACCACGCGCACCGCCGCTGGCCGTTACCCCATAGAAATTGCCGTCGCTGTCCATGATGAGCCCACCGTAAGGATTGCCCCCGTCCATGGCGCCTTGGAATTCGTAGAGTGTGGTTTCCTCCCAGCCCGAGCCGGACTGCGACAGACGATAGATGCCGCCATATTGCGTGGTAGCGCCGCCGCCGGCCACAGTGCCATAAATATTGCCGGCCGAATCCAGAACGACGCCAGCCTCGGGGTCCGACCCGACATCCTGACCGGTGAAGGAATACAGCACCGTCTCTCTCCAGTTGCCGTTCACACGCGAGAGCTTATACACCACGCCATTGGGACCGAATCCGGAGACACCGCCGCGCTGAGTGGTGCCATAGATGTTGCCGCCGGCGTCGAAAGTGACATCGCCCAGGCCCGGCCAGAAGCCGGATTGGTCGCCCGCGAAATCATAAATCGGGGCCTCCTTCCATGGGCAGATGGCGCTCTTGCAGGCCGAAATGTTGGCGCGCAAGTTGAACACCGTACCGCATCCGGGATTGGAGGCCGGCCAGCCCGAGGCCGTGATGCAGGACGGAGCGTCCATGCCGCCATACTCGGTGGTGCCGTACAGGCTGCCGTCGGGACCGATGAGGACACGCGCCTGCGGTTCGGCGCCGTCAGGCACGCTGGCGAAGTCATAGAGCGGCGCCAGCACCCAACCCGCGTCGGTGTTGGCAAGACGGAAGATGCTTCCCTGGCCGGTGCCGCCATTAAAGGTGGTGCCGTAAAGATTGCCGGCACGATCCAGGGTGAGACCGGCGAAAGGGTTGGCTCCGTCTTGAATGCCGGTGAAGTTATGCAGGACATTGAAGGTTTGAGCTGGGGCCGGAGAAATCGCGAGAATCGCGAAAGTCAGTGCCACCACAGCGAGACACTTGCGACGGGGAGAGCGCATGTGCATTCCTTTCGGGAATTGCTGGTGGAGTGGGCTTGGCGACGCCGGGAGTTGCTGTGAAAAATTGTGAGAGCGGGAATCAGCAGTGTCAGGCGGGTACCGGGCGGCTTGCGGCTGGCAGGTGGACTGGCCGGCTGCGGGCCGGCGAGGTTCCGTCCCGCAGGATTTGCACATCGTGTTCGCCAGGGTCGGAATCCTGCTTCCATTTACGATTTCGAACTCGAAAGTTGCTTGCGAATTTCCGCCGCAGCACTGTAATTGGGATCAATCTTCAGAACCCGCTCCAGGTGCTGGCGGGCCAGTTCAGGCTGGTCAGTCTTCTGGTAGGCCAGTCCCAGATGATAGTGAATGTCGGCGCTGTCGGGCATGGAGCTCTTGGATTGCAGCTTGAGCGCTTCCTGGAAGAGTCCGATGGCGCTGCGATAGGCGCCCTTCTGGTAGTAGATCCAGCCCATGGTATCGGCCGCGCCCGGCGAGTCGGGCATGCTGCGGCGGGCTGTTTCCGCCAGCGACATGGCGGCATCGGGGCTGCCGCCGTTCTTCAGCATCACGTTGGCCAGGTTTTTGGAGGCCATGGGATCGCCGGGCCGCAGCTCCAGGGCCTTCTGGTAGGATTGCTGCGCCTCCGCCCAGTCCTGCCGGCCTTCATAGAGTTCGCCCAGCAATACATAGAATTCCGGTACCTTGGGATGGGTCTTGATAGCATCCTGATAGAGTACGATGGCCTGGGCGGGCTGTCCTTTGGCCGCGAGCACTTGCCCCAGCTTGAGGGTCGCGTCGGAATTATTCTGGTCCAGCTCTATAGCTTTCCTGAAGGCGGTCTCGGCGCCTTGATAGTCTTTCTTGTTGCGAAATAGAGTGATTCCCAGCAAATCATAGAAATTACTATTTCCCGGGACCTTGCCGATCTGGACTTCGGCTGCGGCTACGGCATCGTCGATCTTGTTCTGCGCCAGATAAGAATTCATCACTCCGCGCAGTGCGTCGGCGGAGCCGGGAGCTCGCTCGAGCGCCTCCTGGTAGGCCTGCCGCGCTTCGGGGTAGTGTTTGCGCGCATACTCCAGGTTGCCGCGCTGCACGTAGCCAAGTTGGCTCTGCGGGGCCACCTCAATCGCCTTCCCGATGACGGCTTCGGCAGCCGGGTACTGCTGGCGGTTGATATGCGAAACCGCAAGCAGGGCGTAGCCTTCGGGCGAATTGGGCGCCAGGACCACGATCTGGTTGGCCGCCTGCTCCAGGGTATTCATGTCGCCGTTGCCCATGACCAGCAAGGCCAGCGAGCGCTCGGCGTCGAGCATGTCCGGACGCACCCGCACCGCTTCGCGCAACTCGCTTTCTGCGGACTTGAGGTTGCCGATTTGCTGATAGGCCATGGCCAGGTGATAGTGGGCGTCGGCGTTGTTGGGATCGCCCTTGAGGACCGATTGCAAAGTTTGGATGGCGGCATTCAGGTCGCCGCCCAGAGCCTCTATTTGCCCGCGATAGACCAGAGCCTCGTTGTCGCCGGGATTGGAGTTCAGGATTTCGGCATCCAGCTTCCGGGCTTCCTCCACTTGCTGCTTCAGGATAAGAAGCTGGGTATAGTTCTTCTTAACATCTATATCGTGCGGATGGTCTTTATAGAGTGAGGCATACTCTGCCAGAGCTTTATCATAGTCTCGGGCGTTGTAATAATAGTCGCCGAGCATGCGATAGCCGATGGAATTATTGGGAAAATCATGCTTGACCTGCTGCAGGAAAGCTTCGGCATCCGCCCGCCTTCCCTGGATGACGAAGCAGCGGGCCAGCGCGGCGCGGGCCTCTACGTTGTCAGGAGCGAGCGCGATGGCGTGGCGGAATTCCCGCTCCGCCTCGGCATAACGGCTGCGGGCCTGGTGATAAGTGGCGAGAATGAGCCAGGCGTCCACCGCATTGGGGTTCAGCTCGAGGGCCTTGCGCAGGCTGGCTTCGCCGGCATCGGGCTGGTTGGCTTTGAACTGAATCAGGGCCAGGTTCAGGTAGAGCTCCCAGTCCGCCGGGTTCAGGGCAATGGCCTGATGCATGGCGGCCATGGCATCGGCATAGCGGGACTGCGCTGCCAGCAGACTGGCAGCGGCAAAGTGCGCCTTGGCGTCCTGCGGCCGCGCTTTAAGCAGCCAGTCAATCTGCTCCTGCGCGGCTTCCAGGTTGTTGCCGTTGATCAGCAGCTTGGCCAGATCGAAGCGCGCCTGGTAGTTGTCGGGCTGTAGCTCGACTACTTTCGAAAGCTCCTGGTAGGCGCCCGGCCATTTTTGTGTCTTTAGATACGCCTGGGCAAGCTGGTAGTGGGCGTCGGCGTAGTTGGGATCAATCTTGAGGGCGTTCTGGTACTGAATGCCGGCTTCGCGATACTTGCCCTTGTCGAAGTAATGCTGCCCGCTCTGGAAGTATTTCTGCTTGCGCACGTTGGGATCGCGCGAGCAACTACACAGCAGAGCGCAAAGCAGGAGGCCAGTAAAAAGGGAACGAAGCGGCTTACTCACTACAAACTCCGGGCGCCGATGGACTGGCGGGTATCTCGAAACGTCCTTCCAGAGTACAGATGTAGCAATCACCGTGCCAACGGGTAATCCTTCTCTCTTTTCGCCGGACTTGGGAGCGGTCCGGCTTGCAGGCGCATTTCGGGAATCGCAGCAGGAGTGTCTCGAGAGAAAGGTTGTGGCTGCTTGCGCCCGCGTTCAGCGAGAGTATCTGCCTGAAAAGACTTGCGCTTAAGCTGGGTTGCAAAGGCTTGCAACGGGTCGCAGAAATTATCAGTCTTGACGGATCGGTGGTTTGCCGTTGGAATACGCATGCGGTAATAGGTCGAGTTTGGCGCTCGCGACCTTTGCGGCAGAAGAATACTCATCGTCGGTAAAACGGGTGAGGTAGAAATGGCCAAGGTAATCCACAACTCGTGGTGGGCGGTGCTGCTGGTGGTGCTGTGCGTGGCGCCAACTGCGTTCTCGCAGAGCATGAACCTGCAGCTGAACGATCCGCCGTCGAATAACATCATGGACAACATCTACGTCGGTCCCTACGGTGCAACCAACACCCAGACCGGCGGTTCGATGCAGGTGGTATGCGACGACTTCCGCGACGAGTCAAACTTCAACAGCTGGACCTATACGGTGAACACCTTCAGCAACCTGGGCAATACCCTCTGGGGTTCCATGCTGCTGTCGGCGGGTGACACCATGGCCCAGGTAACCGCGCTCTATCAGGAAGCCGGCTGGCTGGCTCTGGGCACTTTTAATTCGTCCGGAACCCAGCAGGGCTACTACCAGTACGCACTTTGGGCGGTATTCCAGCCAACGCAAGTGTTGAACTGGCTCAAAACGAACCTCGACTTTGCCGCCTGTCAGGCGATTTTCGGCAACTCCTGCACCAGTACGCAGGCAGGGGCCGGAAGCCTTCTGGCCAAGGCGCAACAGTACGGTTCCAGCGGTAACTACTCCAATCTGGTCATCCTGACGCCGCAAGGCTGCGGTCTGGGATTCTGTCCGGAGCAGGAGTTATTTGCCCTGGTTCCGGAGGGCGGCTCGCGGCTGCTGTATCTGCTGCTGGCCGGAATGGCCTGCCTGGTGGTGATGAAAAAGACACGTCGCCGGGCTGTAGCCAATGCCTGATTGCGCTTAACGCTTTGTCTAACAGCAAACGGACCGCGATGCGCGGTCCGTTTGCTGTTGCAGCATAAATTTTGGTTGGCAGACGTGAAGGCCTAGCTACTCGCCGGAAGCTTTCACCAGTTCCGCGGCCTCGCTTCCCGGAAGCCGCGAACTTGCCTTGCGGGAGCCGATGGAAGCCACTTTGCCGCGCTTGTTAAGCCAGTTGGCCGCCGTCTGTTCCGCCTGTAACAACTGGTCAATGCTCATCCCCTTGCTTGCTTCCTTGCAAGCGCGGGCAATCTGCTCGGCGGCAATCTGATACCAGGTGTAAGCGGCCAACTGCTCCGCAGGATCGGTCTTCTGCGCGGCATGGAACTGTGCCAGCGCCAGTTGCGCGATCAGCACACCCTGCTCGGCGGCTTTCTTGCACGCCGAAAGGGTAGCCTCGTCTCTAAACTTGCTGTCGTCCTGGTCCTGCAGGAACTGCTGGAAGGTGGACTGCGCCCGGCTGTCCTGGCTCAAGGTCATGAACAGCAACTCGACGCGGCTGGAAACCCCCAGCTTGTCAAACACCCGGAACAGGCAGTTCTTGATGGTGTGCTGGCTGAGGTGCAGGCGATCGGCGATCTCGCGATTGGTGAGGCCCTGGGCCACGCAGCGCACCACTTCCATTTCGCGCTTGGAGAGCAGTTCCATGCCCTGCGCGTCCACGGCGCGAACGTTGTGCGAGGAGGCCACGGCCTGGGCGAGGATGGCCATCTGCTGGCTATTCGCCCAGATCTGTCCTTCGTGCACCCGGCGCACGCACTTGCTCAGGATGTCCATGGACTCAGTGCGACTGAACACGCCCTGGGCGCCGGAGCGGAACGCTTCCAGCACGGTCTCGCGCTTGGAAGAATCCAGCAGCATCACGGCGCGCAGATCGTTCTTGGCGGCGTACAGACTGCGCAGGACTTCGAAGCCGCGGCCGGGCTGCTCATCGAGATTTGAGCTGAGCAGAAAAACGTCAACGTCGTGCAGATTGGCACGACTGATCAAGCTTTCGGATCCGGAAGATGAGGTAGTGACTTGCAGACTGCCGTCGCGCTTCAGCGCATCGGCCAACAATTCCGTGTGGACGCGCGAGTCATCGCTGACCAGAACGCGAATAGGGACAACCGTAGACTGGTGGCGCATATGTGCTCCAAACGAAGTGGTATTTACACCAGCGGCGGCTAAAGGGGCACAGAACTCCCTACGATTAACCTGTCGGAGACGCCATGATCGGAGAAGTCTATGGGGCCAACAGAACTTCTCTTAGCGAAACCTAGGTATACATCTAGGGGCTTTCACTGTGCGATTGTGGGTAACATACAATGCCTTTTCCCTCAACACAAGCAGAATTTTGCTGCATCTACAATGGTGACAGTCACTTACGCACAAGGGTGGGGGATGGAGTCCGCCCTTTGGGGTGGGTGTATGCCGCTACGGTGTGGATAGCAGAGACATTTACCTTGCGTTCACAAAGGTTTTCCGCAATCGGACCTGCATTCCCGACATGGGCGCAGGCGGAATAAGTACAAACCGATGACCCACCGCTGCTAAGTCCAAGGTCTTAGGATAGAGAAAAGCTTCTCCGGGATTATGTTCTTTGTGGCGAAAACTTCCAGCCCCGTACTGTTAGAGAAGACCGTCGCAGAGTCCGTGTACCTCTTGCAACGTTCTGCAAGCGCCCGTAGGCTGACTTCACCCTCGCTCAAGAAACCACCTCCAGAAAACCTTTCGGGTCAAGGCAGCAATGTGACTCAGAGGGCGAAGCTATGAGTAGCCACCAGCAAAGCTTAAACATCCCGGAGACGCCATTCCTGGGCGCGGCAGCAACGGAAAGCGATGCTGCGGCCTGGTTTGCCGTACACACGCGGGCCCGCCATGAGAAAGTGCTGGCGCAGCGGTTGCGCGAAAAGGACGTCACGACGTTTCTGCCGCTGGTGAAATCGGTGCATCGCTGGAGCGACCGCAAGAAAATCGTCGAGCTCCCCGTATTCAGCTCCTATCTATTCGTGAATCTGGCCCCCACCCATGAGAATCGTCTGCGCGTGCTGATGGAAGACGGCGTCCTGGGCTTTGTCGGCATTCGCCGCCAGGGCATTGCCATTCCCGACGGGCAGATTGATGCCATCCGCTTGCTGGTAGAGCAGCAGTTGCCCTACAGCTCTCATCCCTTCCTCAAGATCGGCCAGCGTGTACGAGTCCGCAATGGCGCGTTAAGCGGCATGGAAGGCATTCTGGTATCCCGCTCCGGTGAAAACACACTGGTTATATCCGTCGATGCGCTGCAACGCTCACTGGGCGTTCGCATCGAGGGCTATGACGTCGAGCCGATCTAAAGCTTCATTTCGAATTTCAACCTTTTTCATTTTTTTGATCTCGACTCCCTCCAAGGAGCTATTCGCCCGTGGTGGAAAAAGCCATCGATACAGTCCGACTTCTGGTCATTAGCCGCGAATCCGCGGTCCTGGGACCCCTCTGGTCGATCGGGGAATCCAACGCCTGGCAGATTGAAAGCGCCAGCAACTGGTGGGGAGCGATGGAACGTGTGCAGTCGGGAGTGACTCCCGACCTGCTGGTTCTGGACCTCCCGCGCGGTGACGCCGACGGCCTGCACATTCTGCGCTGGATGCGCCGGCTGCGTCCCGAATTGCCCATCGTCCTCATCGGCGACAACGCCGACCTCGCTCGCAAGCAGGAAGCCATGCGTCTGGGCGCCCGCGACTACCTCGCCCGTCCGGTCGAGCCGCAGCAGTTGGAATGCGCCATCAAGGAGCACCTGTTCGCCGCGGCGGACAGCGTCTCCACCGACATCACCAGCGACGACATCGAGCAGATTGGCTCGGGAAACTTCTTTATCGGCACCAGCCCGGTAATGCGCAAGCTGCGCTCGCAGGCTGAGCTGCTGGCGGAAATCAATGTGCCGGTGCTGATCATGGGCGAGAGCGGCAGCGGCAAGGAAACTACCGCGCGCCTGATTCATCAGCTTTCAGTGCGTTCGGGCTTCGAATTTGCCAAGGTAAACTGTGCCGCTCTGCCCAGCGACCTGCTGCAGGCTGAGCTGTTCGGCAGCGAGCGCAATGGCAACGGAATGCCCAAGCCCGGCAAACTGGAACTGTGCGACAAGGGCACCATTCTGCTGGAAGAAATCACCGAGATGTCCATCGCCCTGCAGGCCAAGCTGCTGCAGGTGCTGCAGACGCGGCAGTTTGTGCGTCCCGGTGGAGCGACGCCGGTGGACGTGGACATTCGGATTGTGGCCTCGAGCACCACCAGCGTGGAGCCGGCGCTCTCGGAAAACAAGTTGAGCGAAGAGCTCTACTACCATCTCAGCGCTTACAGCATCCAGGTGCCACCGTTGCGGCAGCGCCGCGACGAGATTCGCTCCTTGCTGCGCCACTTCATGCATCGGGTGGCGCGGCATTACGGACTGACGCCGCGCACCTTTTCGCCAGCGGTGCTGGAAGCTTGCCAGGCCTATTCCTGGCCGGGCAACCTGCGCGAGCTGGAAAACTTTGTGAAGCGTTACCTGATGGCCGGCGGCCAGGAACTGTCGCTGGGAGGCAACACCCTGGGACCGCAGGAGGAGACGGAAGAGCGGCTGGCGGTGATGTCGCCGCGCGCAGTCCATACGCTGGCTTCGCGCACGGCGCAAAGCCCGGTTTCGGCGGCAGACTCCGACTCCCTGAAGTCGCTGGTACAGAGTGTGAAGCTGGAGGCGGAGAAGAACGCCATCGCTGCCGCTCTGGAAAAGACCGGCTGGAACCGCAAGGCCGCGGCTCGCCTGCTGAAGGTCAGCTATCGCACCCTACTTTACAAAATCGAGCAGTACCAGATGCGCGCTTCCGACGCCGCGGTGTTTCCGGCGGGCAACGGGGCCCGCAACAACGGCACGCACTAATCGCATTTCAAGTTACGAGGTCAAGTATGAAGTCATCCATCAGCAAATTGCTCGTCCTTGGATTCGCGGCGGCGCTGGCGACAGCAGCCGCTTCCGCGCAGACCATCGCCAGCAACCAGGCGGTCGGCGCCAACGTGGTCGCCGCCGAATCCTCTTCGAACCCCTCCGCCAGCGTGCCTGCCACGCCCGCGGCGAAGGAGAACACCAGCAAAGCGCATGACGACAGCTTCATCATCGGCAGCAACGATGTGCTCGCCATCAGCGTGTGGAAGCAGCCCGATCTTTCGCGCTCCATCCCGGTGCGCTCCGACGGCCGCATTTCGCTGCCGCTGATCGGCGAAGTGCAGGCGGCGGGCCGCACTCCCATGAAGCTGGAGAAGGACATCGCCACCAAGCTGGAGCCCTTCCTCACCGAACCGGAAGTTACGGTGATCGTGGAGCAGATCAACAGCGACAAGTTCAACATCCTGGGCCGGGTGGCCAAGCCGGGCGCCTACTCCATGACCGATTCGACCACGGTGCTGGACGCCATAGCGCTGGCCGGCGGCTTCCGCGACTTCGCTAAGCAGAAGAACGTGTACGTACTGCGGCAGAACCCCGATGGCACGCAGACCAAACTTCCGTTCAATTACCGCGAAGTGATTCAGGGCAAGAACACCGACCAGAACATCAAGCTGCAGCGGCACGACACCATCGTCGTCCCCTAAAGGTGAACCATGTTGAAGAACGCATGCCTGGGGATTCTGCTGCTGGCCGCCACCGCCGGGTGGTGCCAGCAGGACACTTTCGCAACCGCGACGTCTGACGCCCCGGCGACAAACGCCCCGGCGACCAACAACGCGGCCACCGACAATGCGGCGACCGACGCCACCGATATGCCCTTGGCTGCACCGCCGCCGGTGAGCGGGGAAGCGTACTCGACCTCGTTCACCACTAACACCCGCTCGAACTTCATCAGCGGCGGAGTGACCTTCAGCAGCGGCTACAGCAGCAACGTATCGGGCGCGAACTCGTCTCACCCAAACAGTGACGTCAGCTACTCGGTCTGGCCCAGCGTGGCAATGAACTACAGCACCTCGCAGATGAGCGCCATTTTGCGATACAACCCCGGCTTCACCGTCTATCAGCACTCCGGCGGGTTGAACCAGGCCGATCAGAACGTGGGAGTGGACTTCAAATGGCGGTTCACGCCGCAATTCAACATCAGCCTGCGCGATAGCTTCCAGAAGACCTCGAACGTGTTTAACCAGCCCGATCCGTTGTCGGCGACGGTGGTCTCCGGCGGCGTGCCGGCGGCGAATCCAGCGATCATCGCCCCTGTTGCCGATCAGTTGCACAACACCGCCAACGTGGAAGTGAGCTACCAGCTTGGCGCCGCGAGCATGATCGGCGCCAGCGGGACATTCACCAACCTGGCATATCCGGATCCCTCGCAAGCAGTAGGCGTATACGACTCGAACTCGACCGGCGCCTCGGCGTTCTATTCGCTCCGCGTCAAGGAACGACACTATGTCGGTGTGAGCTGGCAGTACCAGAACACCGACGCGTATCCCGGGGGCACCGGGACCGGCCTTCAGGCCGACAGCGTCACCAAGACCCAGACGATTTTCATGTTCTACACGGTAAACCTGAAGCCCAATCTGTCGCTGTCGTTTTCCGGCGGGCCGCAGCATGTGGACACCATCCAGTATCCGCAGAGCTCGTCGTCGTGGTCGCCGCTGTTCGTGACCAGCCTGTCGTGGCAGGGCGAGCACAGCAGCATTGCCGCCAGCTATTCACGTACCGTGACCGGTGGCGGCGGGCTACTGGGCTCCTTCCATTCCAACATCGCCAGCCTCTCCGGACGCTGGCAGTTCAGCCGCAACTGGACGGTCGGCGTGGCCGGCGGCTATTCCGACAACCAGACGCTGACGCCGTCGTTTATTCAGAGCACGCCCGGCGGACACAGCCTGTCGGGGACCGTCTCACTGCGACGGCCGCTGGGTGAGAACTTCAGCTTTGAGACCGGCTACACGCGCTTGCAGCAGAACTACTCGGGCGTGCCGCTGATTTCCGCCGTGCCCAACGTCAACAGCGTTTTCCTCACCCTCTCCTATCACTTTAACCGGCCGCTGGAAAAGTAAATCATGGCTACGCAATTGGAAGAGAACAATCAGGAAGTCCTCGACCTTCAGCGCTACGTCGAGATCATCCGGCGGCGGCACCTGTGGTTTCTGGTGCCCTTGTTCGCGGGGTGGCTGGTGGTGTTTGCCGCCAGTTGGTTCGTCACCCCCAAGTACAAGTCGGGGACGCTGATCCTGGTGGAACAGCCCACCATGCCCAAGGACTACGTCACTCCCAACGTGAACGACGACTTGCAGGAGCGGTTGCAGAGCATTACCCAGCAGATCCTGAGCCGCACTCGCCTGATGCACATCGTGGACGAGCTCAACCTGTATTCCAAGGACAATCCGCGGCGCAATCCTGAGGCCCAGGTGGACAAGATGCGCAAGGACATCGAGATTGACCTGGTCAAGGACACCGATAACCGGGTGACGGCGTTCAACGTCTATTACACCGCGCGCGATCCCATCATCGCCCAGCAGGTGACCAGTAAGCTGACCAACCTGTTTATTAACGAGAACCTGGAAGTCCGCCAGCAGCAGTCGGAAGACACCACCAAGTTCCTGGAAGACCAACTGGAGAGTGCGCGTCAGAGCCTGGCGGCGCAGGAAGACCAGATGCGCAACTTCAAGGGCGCACACGTGGGCGAGTTGCCGGCGCAGTTGGGCAGCAATTTGCAAATCCTGGGTGGGCTGCAATCGCAGTTACAGGCGGCTGAAGATGCGCTCAACACCGCGCGCCAGCAGCACGTTTACCTGCAGAGCCTGGTGGACCAGTATCGCGCCATGCCGGGAGGCACCAAGAGTTCGGATGCTACCGGTACCGATCTGGCCAGCGTGCAACAGCAACTGGACAAAGAAAAGACCGATTTGCGCAACATGAGCGCGGTTTACAAGGAGCAGTATCCGGAAATCCGCAAGCTCAAAGAGCAGATTGCCAAGACCGAGAAGCTGCGCGATCAGCTTCTGGCCGAGCAGAAGAACAAGAGCAAAGATCCCAAGGCGGTCTCCGACGCGGCGGTTGTCGCTGAGGCTTCCGATAGCCGCAACAGCGCCATGCTGTTGCAATTGCAGAGCCAGTTGCAGGCCAACCAGACGGAAATCAAAAACCGCGAGCAATCCATCTCTGAGCTGAAAGCCAAGATTGATGCCTACCAGTCACGCCTGAACCAGGAGCCGATTCGCGAGCAGCAGCTCACCGACCTGGCGCGTGGCTACGAGCAGTCCAAAGCTTCCTACGACGAGCTGCTCAAGAAGAAGAACCAGTCGGCGATGGCCACCAGCATGGAACTGCTGCAGCAGGGCGAGCGTTTCCGCATTCTCGATCCGCCCAGCCTGCCCACCAAGCCCAGCTTTCCCAACCGGCTGAAGTTCTGCGCCATGGGATTGGCGGCGGGACTGTTCCTGGGACTGGGAACGGTTATCGGCCTGGAAGTGATGAACGACCAGATTTACAGCGAGAAGGAACTGAAGGACCTGCTACCGACAACGGTGCTGTCGGAGATTCCGATCATCACCACGCCGGAAAAGGAACTGGCCGAGCGGCAGCGCATTCGCCGCGGCTGGATGGCGGCGGCGGTGGTGTTCGCCGTGATCCTGGCGGGTTCGGCGGCCAGTTACTTCATCAGTTAGACCGGGGACCATGTACAGAGCTTTCTACAACTTGAAGCGGCGGCCGTTCGAGATCATTCCCGATCCCTCGTTCCTGTTCGCTACGCCGGGACACAACGAAGCGCTGGCGGCGCTGTATCACGGAGTGCGCGGGCACAAGGGTTTCGTGGTGCTGACCGGCGAGGTCGGCACCGGTAAGACCCTGCTGCTGCGCTGCCTGCTGCAACTGCTGAAGCAGAGCGATGACATCGCCTACGCCTACATCTTCAACAGCCGGCTGTCTTCGGTGGAGTTTCTGCATTACATCGCCACTGACTTCGGGCTGTCGGTATCGGGCAAGAACAAGAGCGAAATCCTGCTCGACTTGAGCAACTTCCTGATCGCGCGCGGCTCGCAGGGACTGACCACGGTGCTGATCGTGGATGAGGCGCACCATCTTTCGGTGGACATTCTGGAAGAGATTCGGCTGCTGACCAACCTGGAAACCACGCACGACAAGCTGTTGCAGATTCTGCTGGTAGGCCAGCCGGAACTGGATGAGAAGCTGGATTCCACCTCGCTGCGGCAGTTGAAGCAGCGGGTGGCGCATCGCGCTCGCCTGGAACCGCTTTCGCTGGAGGAGACCGGCGGCTACATTGCGCGACGCTTACGGCAGGCGGGAGCCAGCCCTGACGCGCCGGTGCTGTTTCCGGCCGAAACTACGCAGCAGATTTACCAGCACTCGCGCGGCATTCCGCGACTCATCAACACGGTTTGCGAAAACGCGCTGATCACCGGATATGCGCGGCAGCTTGAGACCATCAACCCCGAAATCATTGACGACATCGCCGCCGATCTGCGCCTGAACGTGGTGCATGAAGCGCCCGGCGGCAGCGTGCCCGGCTTCGATGCGTCGGACCCGCAGCGGGCGGCACAAAACCTGCTGGAACTGTTTGCTTACCTGCAGAAGCTTCCCGGGAATGCCGGCAAGTCGCAGACCCGGTAACCGCCGGAGCGAGAGGATATGAGCCAAATATTTAGCGCGTTGCAGAGATCGGAGACCGATCGCGCCGGCAGCGGCAGCTTGCAACTGGAAGACGCCGCCAATCTGCTGGAGATTGTCGAACGCCAGGTGACCCAGGCTGCGGCCAGCCGCGACGGCCGCGAAGCCGCGGCCCCGGTCGCACCGCAGCAGTTTCAATCGGTGCGCATGGAAGTGGTCCCGCAGAACACACTGGTGTGCGTTACCGATCCTGACGGCCTGGCGGCGGAGAAGTTCCGCTTCCTGGGGGTGCGGCTGCGGCACCTGCAGCAGCGCCGTTCGTTGAAGCGAGTGCTGATTACCAGTTCGATGGCGCAGGAAGGGAAGAGCACGGTTGCCGCGAACCTGGCCTGCACGCTGGCCCGCAAAGGACAGCGCGTGCTGCTGCTGGAAGGCGATCTGCGGCGGCCGTCGCTGGCCGAGCGCTTCGGAATGGCGCCTCAGCCCGGGCTGACCGAGCTGCTGGAAGCCGAGTCCAACCCCACCATGAATCTTTACCAGTTGGACGATCTGGGCGTCTGGATCCTGCCCGCAGGAACGGTTGCCGGAAATCCCCTGGAGCTGATGCAGTCGGCGAAACTGACGGCCATTATGGACCGGCTGTCGTCGTGGTTCGAATGGATCGTGATTGATTCACCGCCGATTCTACCCCTGGCGGATACCAGTGTCTGGATGCGTCTGGCCGACGGCGTCCTGATGGTAGCCCGGCCGGGAAAAACTGAAAAACGCCAACTGAAGCGGGGACTGGAAGCCCTCGAGCAGTCGAAGCTGTTAGGAGCACTGCTGAATGGTTCCCGGGAAGCCGCTGTGAACGATTACTACAGCTATACCCGTTATAGCCGCCAGGCGGCGACGCCAGTTGCGGCTGCGCCTGCGGTCTCGGGCACACCGGCCCCTTAGTTGTTGCTGTCAGCGCCCTCGTATCCCTCCTTCATTCCGCAACACTGCAGATCGAAGGAATAACGATCAGCCACTTCGCTCCTGTGCCGGCGAACAGGATGCACATTGACCGGAGGAAGTCGTGACTCTACAAGGCTCGAGTAACGGTTCAGGTTTGGAGGCCTCTCTGCTGAAGGCGGTCCACGCCGAAGAGCGTGAAATCCTGCAGGAAGAGGCATTCACTCGCATGATCTCCATCGAGCGTAAACGCACGGAGCGCTCCACCAAGCCCTTCCTGCTTATGCTGCTGGAAATGGAAGAGCACAACGGCGAAGAACGCAACCGCAAGGCGTTGGCGACGGTGCTGTCGGCGCTGCTGGCCTCGACCCGCGAAACCGACATTGTCGGCTGGTACAAGGACCACACCGCCGTGGGCGCGATGTTCACCGAACTGATGGTGTACGACAAGAAGTCGCTGTTGAGCACCATGCTGACCCGGGTCAGCGCCATCCTGCGCGACAATCTGACCTTCGACCAGTTCAACCAGATCAGCATCTCCTTCCACTTTTTCCCCGACAAGTGGGACCACGACATGCCGGACCGCCCCAGCAATCCGACACTGTATCCGGATTTGTCGAAGCGCGATGACAACGCCCGCCACCTGTCGGTGACCAAGCGGGTGATGGACGTGACCGGCAGCTTGTTCGCGCTGTTGCTGCTGGCGCCGATTTTCCTGGTGATTGCGGTGGCGGTGAAGCTGACTTCGAAGGGCCCGATCTTCTTCAAGCAGCCGCGCGTCGGCCAGTATGGCAAGCCCTTCACCTTTCTCAAGTTCCGCTCCATGTATCACAACAACGACGCCAGCGTGCATCGCGATTACGTGACCAAGCTGATTGCCGGCAAAGCCCAGGTGCATCCGCTCGATCCCAATGGCAACGGCAACGGTAACGGCAACGGTCAAGGCGTATACAAGCTGACCAACGATTCGCGCATCACTGCCATCGGAGGCTTCCTGCGCCGCAGCAGCCTGGACGAGCTGCCGCAGTTCATCAACGTGCTGCGCGGTGAGATGTCGCTGGTCGGTCCGCGGCCCGCGATTCCTTACGAGGTGGCCGCTTACCAGACCTGGCATCGTCGCCGGGTGCTGGAAGTGAAGCCTGGCATCACCGGCCTGTGGCAAGTGAACGGACGCTCGTCAGTGAAGTTCGACGAGATGGTCCGGCTGGACCTGCGCTATGCCCGGGGTTGGTCTCCCTTGGTCGATATCAAAATCTTACTGCGCACTCCCCGAGCAGTATTGATGGGTAGCGGCGCACACTAAACCGGTCTCTCCCCGCTCGGACCGACGAAACCTCCTTTCAAGCCCCCTGATAGCTGCGTTTTCGTTCTAAGTTCATAATTCTGCGCGATTTTCTCGCGCCAGCAAGAGGCAATCAATATGGTGAACCTTGGAGTGATTGGCTACGGATACTGGGGTCCGAACATCGTCAGAAATCTGATGGGCTTGGAGGGCGTGCGGGTGATGGCGATTGCCGACAGCAACCCGGCAGCGCGTAAACGCGCGCAAGCGGCGCATCACGGCATGCAGGTGATCGAGGACGCGCACGAAATCCTTACTTCGTCTTCGATCGACGCAGTCGCCATCGTCACGCCGGTGTGGACCCACTACGAGCTGGCAAAGCGTGCCCTGGAAAATGGCAAGCATATCTTTGTGGAAAAGCCCTTCACCAGCAATGTCGCGCAAGCCGAAGAGTTGATCGAGCTGGCGGAGAAGAAGAACCTGAAGATCATGGTGGACCACACCTTCCTGTTTACCGGGGCGGTCCGCAAGATCAAGCAACTGCTCAAGGACGGCGACGCTCGGCAAGCTGTATTACTACGATTCCATGCGCGTCAACCTGGGACTTTTCCAGCACGACGTGAATGTGGTCTGGGACCTGGCTCCGCACGACCTGTCCATCATGGACCACCTGATCGAGCAGAGGCCCGAGGCCATTGTGGCCACCGGCCAGACACACCTGAACGGCCACGAAGACGTCGCCTTCATGACGCTGTATTTTCCCGACAAGGTGATCGCGCACATCAACGTGAACTGGCTTTCGCCGGTGAAGATTCGCACCACCCTGATCGGCGGCGAAAAGAAGATGCTGGTGTGGAACGATCTGGAAGCCGACGAGAAGATCAAGATCTACGACAAGGGCGTGGAGATCACCAGCCGCGAAGGCGTGTACGACCTGCTGGTGAACTATCGCTCCGGCGACATGTGGTCGCCGCAGGCTGGAGCAGGTGGAAGCGCTGAAGCTGGAGCTCGACTACTTCGTCGATTGCATCGCGAAGGACAAGCAGCCGTTCAACGATGGCCACGCCGGACTGCGGGTGGTGAAGATGCTGGAAGCCGCCAGCCAATCGATGAAAGACCGCGGCGCATGCCTATCTCTAGACGGATTGAAAAGCAGATGAACGACAACTAACCAAGTCAAGCGAACTCGCCGCCTCCTATACTGTCTGGAGTAATGTCACCCTGGGCAAGGACGTGAAGCTGGCGAAGTTCATCAACCTTTATGGGTGCGAGATTGGCGATGACACCAAGATCGGCGCCTTCGTCGAGATCCAGAAGAATGCCAGGTGGGCAAACGCTGCAAGATCTCGAGCCATACCTTCGTCTGCGAAGGCGTCAACATCGAAGACAACGTCTTCATCGGCCACGGCGTGACGTTCATCAACGACAGCTATCCGCGCGCCACCAGCGGCCGACGGAAGCTGCAAACCGAAGCCGACTGGAAAGTTGAGCCCACGATTGTGCAGGCGCGGCGCTTCCATCGGTTCCGGCGCGACCATCCTTTCCCGAGCTGACCATCGGCGAGAACGCCATCGTCGGCGCCGGCAGCGTGGTCACCCGCGACGTTCCTGCTAACGCCATCGTGGCCGGCAATCCGGCCAAAATTCTGCGGTATCTCGAGCCTGACGAAGCCTTGCAGGTTACGGCACGAGAAATCCGGAGAGTTCCAACCCAACATGAGATCGCAGCTCAAAGGAAATTGCAATGAAAATGAATGTCCCGTTTCTGGATCTGGTCACTCCTCATGTGGAGATGGAGGAAGAACTGATAGCAGTATTGTCGCGCAAGGCGCTGCGCAGCGCGGCTTTCATCGGCGGTCCTGAGGTTGAGGGCTTCGAGAAGGCGTTCGCCGAGTTCTGCGATGCCGAGCATTGCGTCGCGGTCAACAGCGGCACCGACGCTTTGCGTTTCGCGCTGATGGCGGCCGGCGTCAAGGCGGGCGATTGCGTTCTGACCGTGCCCAACACCTTCATCGCCACCACCGAAGCTATCTCGCAGGCCGGCGCCACTCCGGAATTCGTGGACATTGACGAGCAGACCTACAACATGGATGCGCGTGCGTTGCGCGCTACTTGCGAAACCGCCTGCACCGCGATAAGGAAACTCGGCCGTCCCATCTCCAAGCGCTGCGGGCAAGCCGATCACGGCGATTGTGCCGGTCCATCTCTACGGCCAGATGGCGGACATGGATGCCATCCAGGAAGTCGCGGTGGATTACAACCTGATGATCGTCGAGGACGCCTGCCAGGCGCACGGCGCCGAATATTTCTCGCAGCGCGAAGGCCGCTGGATGAAGGCCGGCTCGTTTGGCAAGGCGGCGGCATTCAGCTTCTATCCCGGCAAAAATCTGGGTGCGTGCGGCGAAGCCGGCGCGGTGACCACCAACGATGCTCAGCTTGCGGCCAAGGTGCGCATGCTGCGCGATCACGGCCAGTCGGAAAAGTATTATCACGACGTCGAGGGCTATAACGGACGCTTGGATGCCATTCAGTGCGGCATGTTGCGCGCCAAGCTGGAGCGCCTGGCGGATTGGAACCAGCAGCGCCGCGATCACGCCGAGCTCTATCGCGAACTGCTCGAAGGCGTGGCCGGTGTGGCGCTTCCGGCTCAGCCCTCCAACGTTAAGCCGGTGTATCACCTGTTTGTGGTGCGGGTGCAGGAGCGCCAGAAAATGCAGGACGCGCTGAAGGCCGCCGGCGTCGGCACCGGCATTCACTATCCCATTCCGCTGCACCAGCAGAAGGCCTACCAGTCGTTTGGCTATCGCAAAGGCGATTTCCCGGTGACCGAGCGCGTGGCGCCCGAAATTCTCTCACTGCCCATGTTCCCGCAGATGACGCGGGAGCAGCAGGAACACGTGGTCGCCGAGGTGAAGGCCTTCCTCAAGCAGACGGCTCCGGCCGACAAGGCGCTGGTCGCAGTCGCAGGCTAAACATCACCAGGGTGGCGGAAGCGACGAAATGAAAATCTACGAAATCAATCCCACGAGCGATGCCCGCTGGGACAATTTCGTCGCCGGCCACCCCTCCTCCTCCGTCTTCCACACCCGCGGCTGGTTGCAGGCGCTGCAAGACACCTACGGCTATGTGCCGATGGCGTTCACTACTTCGGCGCCGGACGATGAGCTGACGGGCGCGATTCCGGCATGCGAAATCGTCGGCTGGCTGGGGCGGCGGCGGCTGGTTTCATTGCCATTCTCCGATCATTGCGCGCTGCTGACCTCGAACCAAGCGCAGCGCGGGCAGTTGCTCGACTATCTTCGCGCGGCGGTGGATGGCGGCCGTTACACCCATGTCGAACTGCGAGACGCCGGCGAAGACGCCCTGGAGGACCGCGCCTTCGTAGCTTGTGGCAAATTTGCCTTTCACACGCTGGATCTGCGGCCGGAGCTCAGCACCATCCTTCACAACTGCCACGCCGACTGCATCCAGCGCAAGATTCGCCGTGCCGAGCGCGATGGGGTCAGCGTCGAATCCGGCAACTCGGCGGCACTGCTGGAGCAGTTTTATCAACTGGTATTGAAGACGCGGCGTCGCCACGGATTGCCGGCGCAGCCGGTGGAGTGGTTCCGCAACATTCTTCGTCGCCTGAGCGAGCAAGCCAAGGTGTGGATTGCCTCCCAGGATGGCCAGCCGATCACCGGCATCTTTACTCTGCAGCACCAGCAGACCTTGACCTATAAGTACGGCTGCTCGGACCGCAAGTTCAGCAGCCTGGGCGGAACCCAGTTGCTGTTCTGGAAGGCCATCGAAGAGGCGAAACGGAGTGGCCTGTTGGAAATGGACATGGGGCGCAGCGATCTCGACAATCCCGGGCTCATCCAGTTCAAGGACCGCTGGAACGCCGTCCGCACTTCGATTCGCTATCACCGCTATCCGGAGAAGAAAGCGGCCCGCAAGTCGAGTCATGGTTCGGTCGGCAAACAGGTTTGGTCGCATGCGCCGGAACGCGTGATTGAAGCGGCCGGACGAATTTTGTATCGCTACATGGGCTGAGCAGCCCGAAGAGTCGTGTCATGAGCGGCAAACATTTATCTCGCGATCAGCAGCAGAAGAAAGTCTGGATCGATCTGGACAATTCTCCGCATATCCCTTTCTTCGCGCCGATCATTGAAGAACTGAAGCGCCGCGATTATTCCGTGCTGTTGACGGCGCGCGACTGCTTCCAGGTGGTTGAACTGGCGGACCTGTTCGGCCTGGACTATCGCAAGGTGGGCCGCCACTACGGCAAGCACACGGTGCTGAAGCTGGCGGGGCTGGGCATGCGCACCGCGCAACTGGCGCGCGCCATCGCCGGCGAGAAGCCCGACCTGGCCATCTCCCATGGCTCGCGGGCGCAGTTGGTGGTTTCGCGGCTGCTGGGAATTCCGTCCATCGTGATCGTGGATTACGAGTTTGCGCGCGGACTGGTGCTGATGCAGCCGAGCCGGGTGATGGTTCCGGAGGTGATTCCGGCCAACGCTGTCGGCTTCGACCCCAAACGGGTTCTGCACTATCCCGGAATTAAAGAGGATGTCTATGTGCCGCGGTTCGTGCCTGACCCGAAAACGCGCGCGTCGTTGGGCTTAAGCGCGAGCGACCTGGTGGTGACGGTGCGGCCGCCGGCGAACGAAGCGCACTATCACAATCCCGAGGCCGAAGAGCTGCTGGCGACGGTGTTCGCCGTGCTCGACGCCGATCCGCGGGTCAAGATCGTGTTGCTGCCGCGCAATCACAGCCAGGAAAGCATCCTGCGCAACCAGTATCCGGCGCTGTTTGCCAGCGGCAAAGCGATGGTTCCAACGCACGCCATGAATGGCCTGAACCTGATCTGGTATTCGGACCTGGTGGTAAGCGGCGGGGGCACCATGAACCGAGAAGCCGCAGCGCTGGGCGTTCCCGTGTATAGCATTTTCCGCGGCAAGATTGGCGCGGTGGACCGCTACCTGGCGCAAACCAAACGCCTGATCTTGCTGGAGAGCAGCGCCGAGGTGAAGAGCAAGATCGTGCTGCAGCCCTGGAAGCGGCCGACGCGTCCTGCTAACGCCAACTTTGGCGCATTGACCACCATCGTTGACCACGTCAGCAAACTGCTGGGAACTCCCGAGGCTTCCAAGGTTGCCGCTGCGGCGGCGGTGGGAGCCTAAGGCCAGTCGATGATTGAATTCGTCTTCACGCTGGACTACGAGATTTACGGCGACGGAACCGGCGAGCTTCGCGAGCTGGTTTACCAGCCGATGGAGCAGTTGGCTGGCGTGTTTCAGAAGTGGGACGCGCGCCTGGTGGTCTTCACCGAGGTCGCGGAGTTGCAGAAGATCGAAGAGTGCGGCAGCGATCGCGGCGTGGATGCAGTGCGTCGCCAGGTGAAGGACCTGCATCAGCGCGGTCATGAGATTGCGCTGCACTTGCATCCTCAGTGGTACAACGCCGAATTCAAGCAGGGCCGCTGGGCGCTGGATTACAGCGAATACAATCTGTGCACCCTGCCGGCGGCGCGAATCGGCGAAATTGCCGACCGCTCGCTCGCTTACCTGCGCTACCTGCTGCACGATCACAGCTTTGTGCCGCTGTCGTTTCGCGCCGGCAACTGGCTGTTTCAGCCCACGGCAACTGCGGCTGCCATCCTCGGCGAACGCGGCCTGCGGATTGACTCCTCGGTCTTCAAAGGCGGCTTGCAACACGATCACAACCTCGATTACCGTCCCGCGATGCAGCACGGCGATTACTGGTCGTTCAGCTCGGACGTCAACGTTCCCGACCCCGCCGGTGCGTGGCTGGAAGTGCCGATTTACTCCGAGATGGTGCCGTCGTGGAAGCTGGCAACAGGGAAGCGCCTGAAGACGAACAGCGGCCTGGGCCTGGCGACGGGAAGTGCGAAGAAGAAGATGAATCGCGTGCGCGACCTGCTGCGCATGCGCTATCCGCTGAAGCTGGATTTCTGCCGCATGACGCTGTCGGAAATGACCTCCATGATGGCCAACGTCATCCGCAAGGACAAGCAGGACCCCGAGACGTATCGCCCCATCGTGACCATCGGCCACACCAAAGACTTGCACGACCTCGCCGCCGTGGACAGCTTCCTGGCTTTTCTGCGGGCGGAACGGATTCCGGTGGTGACCTTTGATGCCGTCTATGACCGGCTGCGGGAAAGAGCGTACGCATGAGCTCTGCGATTGAACCAGTCCGCGTAGACGCTCTCGCCGGACGAGCTTCAGTCGAGAGGACTGCCGAGCGCTCCGGCTGCAGCACCGCCGAACTGGAAGGCGCGATTCAGGGATTCGCTTCCTGGCTCGAGCGCAACGGCTATGCCAGCTACGATCCCTACGACATCTGGGGTACGGCTTACGGGCGGGCGGCGCGGCGGCTGTATTACGCGAAGAAGCCGGCGGGAAAGCTGATGACCGCGCCCTTGATTCTTGCCGAGATTGCTCTGCCCGGCGTGCGCCGTCTGTTTGTCGCCAAGGGACGTTATGCCACGGGCGACGCGCAACTCGGCCTGGCTTTCCTGAACCTGCACCAGATGGCGGAGCCGGAAGGGGAGCGCGGGCGCTGGCTGGAAAAGGCGAAAGGCCTGGCCGCCGACTTGCTGCGACAGAGCGTTCCCGGCTATCGCGGTTATTGCTGGGGCTATCCCTTCGACTGGCAGAACGTGAACGGCTTGATGCCGAAGAACACGCCGCACATTACGGCGACGCCGTATTGCTATGAATTCTTCGCGCGGCTGTTCGACATCACCGAAGACTCGCGCTATGGCGACATTGCCCGCTCCATTGCGACCTTTGTTGCCGAGGACCTGAAAGACACGCCCACCGGGAAAGACGCCGCTGCTTCAAGCTACACGCCGTACGATTGCGGCAAGGTGGTAAACGCCAGCGCCTATCGCGCATTTGTATTGGCCGATGCGGCGCGGCGATTCGGCGTGGAAGCCTGGGAGTCCAAGGCCGAGAAGAATGTGCAGTTCATTCTCGACAGCCAGCAGGCCGATGGTTCCTGGCTGTACGCCATCGACAACCCCAAGGAAGCGTTCATCGATCACTTCCACACCTGCTTTGTGCTGAAGAACCTCTACAAGATCAATTGCATCTGGCAGCGTGAAGACGTGGCGCAGTCGGTTCGCAAAGGATACGAATGGTATCGGCGCGAGCTGTTCGACGCCAACGACGAGCCCAAGCTGTTTGCGATTGCGCCGCGGCGCGAGATTGTTCGCCTGGAGCTGTACAACTTTGCCGAAGCCATCAGCCTGGGCGCGCTGCTGCGCGAAGAAATGCCCGGCGCGTTTGCACTGTCGCAAATCCTGGCTGCCCGCCTGATTCAACAGTACACGCTTCCGGCAGGTCACTGGGTCACGCGCGTGTATCGCGGCGGCAGACGTCATACGCTGCCGTTCCTGCGCTGGCCCCAGGCACAGCTTTTCTATTCGCTGACTAATCTTCTGCTGGCACGCAGCGCGGTCTCGGCCTAGCCATATGATTCCGTGCAGCAGTGAAGTTCAAAATGAAGTAATGGCCGTCGGCCTGGGCCGCTATCGCTTGCATCATGTCGGGATTGTGGTGCGCAATCTGGAAGAGGCGGTTCGCGGCTACTCCCAGCGCTTCGAATTCCAGGAGACTACGGTTCCGTTCGAGGATCGCGCGCAGAAAGTTCGTGTCGCCTTCGTCGCGGTGGGCGGCGGCACCTGGCTGGAGTTTATCGAGCCGCTGGGCGCCGACAGCCCGGTCAGCCGCTTCCTGGAGAAGAACAAGGGCGGTTATCACCACGTCGCTTTTGAAGTGGACGACATCGAGAAGGCGGTTGCCGAGTTCGAAGCGCAGCGGGCCATCGTGGTGTGCCGTCCGGTCCGCGGCTTTGAAGGACGCCGCGTAGCCTTTCTGTTCCCCAACCTGCAGCCCAGCCTGCTGACCGAATTGGTCGAGCCGCGGCCTGCCAACGCCGCCTGAATCAGCAAGTTTTGAATCCCACTGGAGAGTCTGAATCCCACATGTCTGACACCGTAGTCGAAATCGTGCGTACCGCCCTGCAACTGGAAGAAGATGTGCCGCTCGAGGACGCCACCCGCTTGCAGGACATTTCCAGCCTGGACTCGCTGGGCCAAGTCCGCCTGGTGATGGAGATCGAGCGCGTGATCAACGATCGCCTGACCATGGAAGAGATCATCGCCATCGAGTCGGTGGGCCACATCCGCGAACTGCTCTCCACCAAGGGTAAGCTGATTGCTTAATCCGTCCCAACCGACGCTGCTCGAGCAATTGCTGGCGAACGCCGAGGCGCGTCCGCAGCAGTTGGCGCTGCAGTGTGGAACCGAACAGCTCAGCTACGGCGAGCTGCGCGCGCGTATCTTCGCCGCCGCCGTGCGCCTGCGCGAGTTGGGAGTGGAGCATGGCGATCGCGTACTGATTTCCGGCCCCAATACCGCGGCTGTTCCGGTGCTGTACTTCGCCATTCACGCGCTGGGCGCGGTGGCCGTCCCGGTGCCGCCGGACACACCCGAAGCGGTGCTGGTTGCGCTGGTGAACGATGCTGAGGCGAAAGTGGCAGCCACCAGCAAAGCCATCAGCGCGACTGGCTGCAACGTGGTTTCACCGGAAACTTTGACCGCTCCGGCAATCGCAGAGGAATTCGAGCCGCTGTGCCGTCCCGAGGATCCTGCCGATCTTCTCTATACGACCGGGACCACGGGCAGGAAAAAAGGTGTGCTGCTGACCCAGGCCAACATTCTGGCGGCGGCGCAGAACATCAACGCTTTTATCGGCAACCAGGCCGAGGATGTCGAAGTGGTCTCGCTGCCGCTAAGCCACTCCTTCGGACTGGGGCGCCTGCGGTGCATGACGCTGGCGGGACATACGCTGGTGCTGGAGCCGGGAGTAGGCAGCGGAGCCGCAGTAGTGAAACGGATTCTGGAAACGAGCGCAACCGGCCTAGCGATGGTTCCGGCGGGATTCGACATCCTGCGGCGAATTACGGCGTCGGCCTTGGGCGAAGCGCGGGAGCATCTTCGTTATATCGAAATTGGCAGCGCGCCGATGAAGCCGGAAACTCGCGCGTGGCTGATGGAAATGCTGCCGCAGACGCGCATCTGCCATCACTATGGGTTGACCGAAGCTTCGCGCGCGGCCTTCACGGAATATCATGCCGACGCCCGCAAGTCGGGAACGGCGGGACGCGCCACGCCTAATGTGGAAATCGTGATTTGTGATGAAGCGGGAAATTGCCTGTCGCAGGGTGAGCCGGGCGAGGTAGTGGTTCGTGGCGGGATGGTGATGCGCGAATACTGGAAGCAGCCGGAGTTGACGCGGCAGGCTTTTTGCGGCGAGGGATTGAAGACCGGCGACATCGGCTATCTCGATGCCGACGGTTATCTCTTCCTGCTGGGACGGCGGAGCGACCTGATTAATGTCGGCGGACGCAAGGTTGCGCCTGACGAGATCGAAGCGCTGCTGTGCCAGTTGGATGGTGTGCAGGATGCCGGTTGCGTGGGCGAGCCCGACGAACTGACCGGAGAACGGGTGAAGGCCTACGTGGTAGCGAACCGCGAAGTGGGACGGGCGGAAGTAGCCGCGTTCCTGCGTACGCGCGTTGAGCCCTGCAAAATTCCACAGGCAGTAGAACGGGTTGCGCGCATCCCGCGGACCGGCTCAGGAAAGATTCAGCGACAGTTGCTGCGTACGGAAAAGGAGATGGCATGGACCTCCGGGCGCTAAGACTGCGGATGCTGAAGCGAGTATTCAGCCCCAGCGAAGTTTGCGTGGGAGCTGGCAGCTTGGAGCGACTGGGCGGCCTGGAACCGGCTCGCGTGCTGTTGGTGGCCGGAGCCAGTGCTCGCCGTCATGGCATGATCGAGCGCGTCAATGGATTCCTGAAGGATGCTACGGCACTTGAGGTGCTGGAGATTGGCGGACACGAGCCCAAGGCGGAAAACATCGTCAGCATGAAGCAGCAGGTGGCCGACTTCAATCCCGAGTGGATTGTCGCCATCGGCGGCGGTACGGTGATTGATAGTGCAAAGTTCATCTGGGCACAGTTTGAACAGCCGGAGTTAAGCTTTGGGGCCAAGGCTGCTGCGATCGGAAATCTGCGCGCCAAGGCCCGCTTCATTGCCATCCCGACAACCGCGGGCAGCGGCTCGGAGGCATCGCAGGCGGCGGTGCTAAGCACCGAAGATGGCACCAAGACGGCGTACGTTTCGCCGCAATGGCTGCCGGACGTAGCGATTCTGGATCCGGCGTTGAGCGTGAGCTTGCCCCGGGGAACCACCCTGGCGACGGGCTTCGACGCACTCACCCATGCGGTGGAGTCGGCGGTATCAACTCTGGGCAATGGCCTGTTGCTGGCGCTGGCAGCGACGGCGGTGCGCATGATACTGCGCAACCTGCCGACAGTCGCCGAGCAGCCGCAGGACCTGGCAGCGCGCGAAGCCATGCTCGAGGCGTCTTACCTGGCGGGGCTTTGCCAGAGCACCACTTCGACCGGCGTGGCGCACGCGCTTTCGCATGCTACCTCCAAGCTGCATGGCGTCTCGCATGGCGCGGCGACCAGCTTCTACCTGGTTCCGACCATGCGACTGAATCGCGCCAAGAATCCGAAGCTGTATGACGGCCTGGCTACCGGTTGCGGCTATGCGGACGGCGCGGCGCTGACGACGGCGATCGCGGAGCTCGCCGCCGCGGTGGGCATGCCGCAGCGAATCACCGAGCTGGTGGGACGCACGCCCGAGCCAGGGGAACTGGAAGCGCTGGCCACGGCATCGTCGCAGGACATTTGCATTCGAACCAACGCCTGCCGCCTGGGAGCGCCCGAGCTGACGCAGTTGCTGGCGGAGATTCGATAGTCATGAGCGCCATTGATCAACTGCTGCGACAGCAGCCTTACGCGACCCGGCCAGGAGAACATCGCGAGCTGTTTGCCGCCGCGATGCAGGGAGCCCTTCAGTTCCACACCTCCAATTGCGAGCCTTACGCGCGCTGGTTCAAGAAGCAGGGCGGCGATCCTGACGCAGCAATCGAAGATCTGACCGCGGTGCCGTATCTGCCGGTATCCATCTTCAAGCGGATGAGCCTGGAGTCGGTGCCCGAAGCGGAGGTGGTCCGGGTGTTGAAGTCGAGTGCGACTTCGTCGCAGACGCCGAGCCGAGTAGTGCTGGATCGGGTGACGCGCGATCGCCAGATGCGAGTATTAGGAACGCTGCTGAGCGCATTGATCGGATCGCAGCGCCGGCCGTTTGTGGTGCTGGACGCCGCTGCCAGCCCGTCGGGCGATGTCGAGCTGTCGGCCCGCGTGGCCGGCATGCGCGGCTATCTGATGATGGCCAGTGAGACCGATTACGTGATGCAGTCCGAGAATGGCCAATTGCGGATCGATGTCGATAAACTCGACGCGGTGCTGCGGAAGTTTCGGGAAGCGAACTTGCCGGTGGTTGTGATCGGTTACACCTACATCCTTTATCAGTACGTGATCGCGCCGCTGCTGCGCATGGGACGGCAGTTTCCTCTTCCCGCCGGCAGCATGGTGCTGCACTTCGGCGGTTGGAAGCGGCTGCAGAGCCAGGCGGTCAATCGCGCGCAGGTCAATCGCGATGCGGCTGAGGTTTTTGCCGTGGCAGAAACTTCCATTCGCGACGTTTATGGTTTCACCGAGCAGTTGGGCGTGATTTATCCGGACAACGGCTACGGCGTGCGCCTGGCGCCGGCGTACGCCGAGGTCATCGTGCGCGATCCCATCACCCTGGAAGCGCTGCCCGAGGGCGAGACCGGGCTGCTGGAGTTCATCACTCCGCTGCCGCACAGCTATCCCGGCATGGCGCTGCTGGTGGACGACATGGGACGCATCGTTTCGCGTGACGGCTCAGAGAACGGACAGTTTGGTACGCGTTTCGAAGTTGTGGGACGGGCGCAGGGCAGCGAAATTCGCGGCTGCGGCGACACGCTGGCCGAGCAGGTTTACGAGGTGCGGGCGTAAGCCCGGCGCACGATGAAGCTATACGTACTGTTTGACGGGCAGGGGCGGCACCTGGAATTCGAAGGCGATCCGCAGGCGTGTCCGGTGGAAAACGGAACCCAGCGGCTGGTGGCCGAGCTTCGTGAAGGGCAGAAGCGTCTGCGCAGCATATCGGTGGACGACCTGATCGGCATTTGCGATGCCGCCAGCCAGGCGTGGATCCGTCCCGACAACGATGTGGCGCGGACAGTCGGAGGCATGGGGTTGGGATTTCTGCCGCTGTGGTTGCGGCGCGGCAACCTGGAAGCCCTGGTGACGCAGGCGCTGCGCGGCGATCGCACTTCGGCCGACACTTTTGTCTCGCTCAACGGTAATGGCAAGCGGCTGCGCGCGCAGCCTCGGGGATTGCTGGTCCACTGGGTTGCCGGCAACGTGCCGTTGCTGGGAATGATCTCGGTTATCCAGGGACTGCTGACCAAGAACGCCAACCTGGTGAAAGTTTCGCGGCAGAACGCCGGCGTGCTGCCGTATTTTCTGGAAGCGCTATCGCGGGTCACCTATCGGCGTGCGGACGGCGACGAATTTCCCGGGACGCTGCTGACCAACGCAGTTAGGGCGGTGTACGCTGACCGCGACGATCCCGCAGCCTCGGAGCTGTCGGCGGTCGCCGACGTACGCGTGGCCTGGGGCGGACGCGAGGCGGTGGAAGCCATCATGAATCTGCCGCGCCGCTTCGGAACCGAAGACATCGTGTTCGGCCCGAAGACGTCGTTCGTGGTGATTGGCGCTGAAGCCCTCGCCAGCGAAGCCAGCGCGCGACAGGTTGCGGCGATGGTGGCACGCGACACGGTGGCGCTCGGCCAGCGCGGATGCAATTCGCCGCACACGATTTTCGTCGAGCGCGGCGGCGATTTGACGCCCGCTGCATTTGCCGCGATCCTGGGAACGGAGTTGGAACGAGTGACGCGCAACGCCGTTCCCGACCTGGGTGCGAAGGAAGCCTTCCAGATTCTGGGATGGCGCGCCGAGTACGACATGCGCGGCGAGGCCTGGTACAGCGACGGAGTTCGCTGGAGCGTGTTTTACAGCGAGGAAGATCGCGGGCTGGCGCAGGCCTGCTATGGACGTTCGCTGTTCGTGCGTCCGGTGGACAGCATTTTCGACGTGGTGCCGCTGTGCTCGGTCAACACCCAGACGGCCGGGCTGGCGTTGGGTGCCCGCCGGTTGGCGCTGGCCGAAGAGCTTACCGCTCACGGCGTGGAGCGCTGCCCGGAAGTCGGATCCATGTCGCTTTACGATGCACCTTGGGATGGGATGTATCCCATCGATCGCATGGTGCGGTGGGTTTCAGCCTAGCTTATGAGCACTTCACTTTTTCGACGGGTCAGCAATCGCGTTCTGCATTTGGTTGCCAGGATCGCTCCCGGAGCCAAGAGCGTTCGTCCCTGGCTGCATCGGCTGCGCGGCGCCAAGATCGGCAAAGACGTATTTATTGGCGACGACGTTTACCTCGAGAACGAACATCCCGAGATGGTCGAAATCCAGGACGGAGTGCACATCAGCGTTCGCGCCATCATTCTGGCCCACACTCGCGGGGCAGGCGGAGTGGTCATCGAGAAGGATGCCTTCATCGGCATCAACGCCGTGGTGGTGACCTCGGGAAACCGCGTGCTGCGGGTGGGAGAAGGCTCGGTGATCGGCGCCGGAGTGGTTGTCACCCGCGATGTGCCGGCGCATGCCTTTATCGCCAACGAAACCCCCAAGCCCAGTGCCACGGTGGGCGTGCCACTGACGCAGGCGGAGTCGGTGGAAGAATTCGTCCGCGGCCTGTCGCCGGTGCAACGTCCGGCCAAACCTGTGGCAGCACCGGCAGCCGCCAAGCCCGCAAAACTGGAAGCTGTCTCCGAGCCGCTCCGCTAAACATCTTTCGCAATGACTGTCGTTCCCAACAAAGTTGTGGTTCTGAGTTCCGAAGGCTCGTCGAGCGATCATGCGGCGCTCCGGTTGGCGCAGTACCTGGGGGCGGATGCCATGCAGCTCTCGCTGGCCGGCACCAGCGGCTTGAACGTACTGCGACAGGTTTTACCCTCGTGCGCGGCCGTGATTGCCCACGCCGGTGCGTTGGTTACGCTGAAGAAAGTGATGGGCGGGCCGGTTAGCGAGTTCTGCAACCTGCTGGAGTCAGCGCCGCACCTGTTCATCTACGGTTTCACGGCTGCCGCGGAGGAAGACGAGATTCTCAGCGAGCTGTCGCAAGGCGCCATCACGGGTTGGTCGCCGGAGAGCACGAGCGACGACTTTAAGGTTGCATCCTCCAGACGGTGCGCTCGCCAACTGGCAGGGCTGAGGGTACCGGGATGCAAGCCGAGTCGCGACGGTATTTTTCGTCAGAGCGCGAGCCAGGCCAAGGCCGGCACCCTGATCTCCGCGGGAGACAAGCCATTCCTGCTGCGGGCGAAGCGCGGGCAGTCGAGCGTGTTCTTCTCGGCGGGCAACGAGATCGCGGACCTGGAGGAAGCGGTCGGCTGGAAAGAAGGCCTGGTGCCATGGTTCTCGCGGCTGGTTCCGCTGATGATGTTCCTGCGCTCGGCCCTGGGCGATCGCCTCTGGCATAACGATTCGCCGCGCGCCTGCTTCATTCTCGACGATCCGCCGCTGAAGTCGAAGTACGGTTTCTTTGAGTATGCCCGGCTGCTGAAGGCGTTGGAAGGGCAGAAGTTCGCGGCCAGCATTGCCTTCATCCCCTGGAATTATCGCCGGTCGGAGAAGCACATCGCGGCCATGTTTGCAGCTGGCGTGCCGGTTTCCCTGTGCGTGCACGGATGCGATCATACCGCCGCCGAATTCGCTTCTTCGACCCCGAACCTGCTTCGCGGCAAAGCCAAGCTGGCGCTGGAACGCATGAAACAGCATGCCCTGCGAAGCCGCGTGCCTTTCGATGAGGTGATGGTGTTCCCGCAAGGGTTGTTCTCGCAGCCGGCGCTGGCGGCGCTCGATGCCGCCGGCTACTTTGCAGCGGTGAATACCGATCTCTGCGCGGTCGATTCCAATCAGTGGCTCACCCTGCGCGACCTGATGGAGCCGGCGATGACGACCCAGGAAGGGTTTCCGCTGTTCTCGCGTCACTATCCGCGGAACCTGGAACAGTTCGCGTTGGACCTGTTCGTCGGCAAGCCGGCGCTGATGGTCGAACATCACACCTATTTTCGTCAGGGCTACGCGACCATCGCCGATTTCGTGGGTCGGGTGAATGCCCTTGACGATCGCCTGGAATGGACGAATTTGGCGAACATCTGCTGCCGCACTTCTCTACAGCGCAACACTGCCGACGGCGAGGTGGAAGTTCGTTTCTTTACCCGGCAGTTTGAATTGCAGAACCACGATGGTCGCGCCCGGCAGTTTGTTCTAAGCCGGAAGCAAGTGGGTAAGCCCGGACCGGTCACGGTCAGCGGCCGCACCCATTTCGCATGCGAACAAGAGGGCGACCTCCTCACCATCCGCATGACTCTGGACTCCGGGCACACGGTGAGCATCTCGACTGCGGGCGGAAATTCGGAGACCAACTCCCGCGTTTATTGGAGTCCGGGAATGCTCTACCGCACCAAGGTCGCCGTTCGCCGCTGGATGTGCGACATCCGCGACAATTACGTCGAAACCAATCGTCCCCTGCGGGCGCTGTTATCCGCCATGCGACGAGTTCGCCAACCCAAGCCATCCGCGCTTCCCGTGCGGGCTGCCATTTCTACTGCGTCCCGCCAGGACGCAGCCGCTTAATCTTATGAATGCAAGTTCGCTCAAATACGTACTGATCACCCCGGCGCGCAACGAAGCCGCTTTCCTGGAAGGAACCATCCAGTCAGTGGTCTCGCAGGCAGTGCTGCCGCAGAGGTGGGTGATCGTCAGTGACGGTTCCACCGACGGCACCGACGAAATCGTGCAGAAGTATGCCGCTGAGAACCCTTGGATCCAACTGGTACGGATGCCCGAACGCAAGGAGCGGCACTTCGCGGGCAAGGTACTTGCTTTCAACGCGGGCTACGCGGAACTGGCGGGTGTGGAGTATGACGTCCTCGCCAGCCTGGACGCCGACATCACCTTCGATGAGCGCTATTTTGAATTTCTGCTGGACAAACTGGTGGAGAATCCGCGGCTGGGCGTAACCGGAACCCCGTTCGTCGAAGGAACGCGCCAGTACGATTACCGCTTCACCAGCCAGGAACATGTTTCCGGCGCCTGCCAGGTGTTTCGCCGCGCCTGCTTTGAAGAGATCGGCGGTTATCAGCCGATTCGCACCGGAGGCATTGATTTGGTAGCGGTTGTTTCAGCACGCATGAAAGGCTGGCAGACCCGCAGCTTCAGTGAGAAAGTTTGCTTCCACCATCGTAAAATGGGAACAGCCAACCATAATCTTATCAGCAATGCTTTTCATGTCGGCCTAACCGACTATACCCATGGTGGCGATTTCCTGTGGCAGGTCTATCGATCGTTCTACCAGATGTCACGCCCGCCGATACTGCTGAACGGCATTTGTTGTCTGGCTGGCTACCTTTGGGCGATGGTGAGCCGTGAACCGAAAGTGGTTTCAGCCGAAGTGACTCAGTTCCGCAAAGTGGAGCAACGCCGCCGGTTGCGCGAATTCTTCCGAAAGCTCCTGCCCTGGGCCTGGCTCCACACTTCACGCGAGTACCGGTAGATTCATGTCAACACCAGCAAACGCAATCAGAGTTCCAGTCGTTCTAAAGGCGGTCTCTGTTCCGATTCAGTGGCCTGCGGACCTACAGATTTTATGTCCGCGTTAGTCCAGCGAAGCGATCGAAACAGGAAGGCATACTCAGCTACAAGAAGGGGTTTGGCGACCGACTCGTGCAAGCCTACCTTTGGAAATATCCTCTTCGTTCGCTGAAGGGGATGGCTTATTCCGTTCCCGTGAAATTCCTCAAGGGCGGCGACATCGTCGATCGAAAGGAACGCAAACTTCAGCAGTAAGTCCTCGATGCAAACCCATCATCCACATATCAGTGTCTGCGTGTGCACCTACAAGCGGCCGGAGCCGCTGCTGCAACTGCTGGAAGCTCTCGCACAGCAGGAGACCGATGAGCTCTTTTCGTACTCCATCGTGGTTGCCGACAACGATAGCTCGCGTTCAGCCGAAGCCACAGTCGACAGTTTTGTGCAGCAAACTGGTCTGGAGATTCATTACTGCATGCAGCCGGAGCAGAGCATCTCTCTTGCGCGCAACACTGCGATTGCCAATGCTATGGGAGAATTCATCGCGTTTGTCGACGATGATGAATTGCCCATCCGGCGTTGGCTGGTAACTCTCTTTCGGGCGCTGCAAGCTTACCCTGCGGACGGCGTACTTGGTCCGGTGAAGCCTAGGTTTGCCAAGCGGCCGCCGGAGTGGATTGTGAAAGGCCGGTTCTATGACCGCCCCACCTATGCCACGGGATTCATTATCGACTGGAAGAAAGGCCGCACCGGAAATGTACTGCTGAAGCGAGCCATTCTAGGTCCTGCCGAGCAAGTATTCCGTAAAGAGTTTCGCACCGGAGAGGACCAGGACCTCTTCCGCCGCTTGATCGCCAAAGGCCACATCTTCGTCTGGTGCAATGAAGCGTTGGCTTATGAAGTTGTGCCACCGATGCGTTGGAAGCGCTCGGTCATGCTGCGCAGGGCACTGCTGCGCGGCTCAAGTACGGCTGAGCATCCAACTACTGGGGCCCGCGACATCCTGAGTTCGATTGCGGCGGTACCGCTGTATGCGATGGCTTTGCCGTTCGCTTTCTTCCTCGGGCAAGACAAGTTCATGCTCTTACTGGTGAAGCTATGCGACCACCTCGGCCGGCTTCTGGCAGTTATTGGTTTCGATCCGGTAAAAGAAGCCTATGTCACTGAATAGCGTGAGTGAAAATATGGACCGTATACAAGCTCAGAATTTCGTCGTTGCTCCGGATGATCCGATCCTGGTTACTGGGGCGGCCGGTTTCCTTGGCTCCCGGCTGATTGAGAGCCTGCTCGACCTGGGCTGTAGAAATATACGGTGCTTCGTGCGGCCGTCGGGCAAACAGGAGCGCCTGAAGGATATACGGCAGCGGCATGACAAAGGTCTGCGACTGGAAATCTTCCAGGGCAACCTTTTGTCCAAGACGGACTGCCGCGACGCCACTCGAGACATCAAGGTCATTTACCACCTAGCCGCCGGAACCGGTGAGAAGTCATTTCCCAATGCTTTCATGAATTCCGTGATAACCACCCGGAATCTGTTGGACGCTACTCTTCAATACGGCTGCCTGCGACGGGTAGTAGGCGTTAGCTCATTTACGGTCTATACCAATTGCAATAAGGCGCATGGCGCTTTGCTGGACGAGACCTGCCCCACAGAGAAGCATCCTGAGCAGCGCGGGGAGGCTTACTGCTTTGCCAAGGTCAAGCAGGAGGAAATGCTGATGGAGTACGCCGATCGGTTCCACATGCCATTAGTCATCGTCCGCCCAGGCTATGTGTTCGGGCCGGGAAAGAAGGCCATCAGTGGGAGGGTTGGCATCGACACTTTTGGCTTCTTCCTACATCTCGGTGGTAGCAATCGCATTCCATTGACCTATGTCGATAATTGCGCAGACGCTATAGCGCTGGCGGGGCTACAAAACGGAGTGGACGGGGAGATCTTTAACATTGTCGACGATAATCTACCCTCAAGCCGGCAGTTCCTTCGTCAATATAAATCTAGGGTACGCCGCTTCCACTCTATTTACATACCACATGCTATCAGCTATAGCTTGTGTTATTTGTGGGAAAAATACTCCGCGTGGTCGGAGGGGCAACTACCGCCAACCTTCAACCGGAAAGACTGGTTTGCGTCCTGGAAGAGCACGGTATATAGCAACCAAAAGCTCAAGCGCCTATTAGGGTGGGCACCCAGAGTGAGCATGGCTGAGGGTCTGAACCGGTATTTCGAAGCCTGCAAGAATGGGGCTCCGCATGCTTAAAGTCGCGCTGGTGGGATGTGGCAAGATCGCCGATGCCCATGGCGATCAGATCCGCAGGATCGAAGGCTGCAAGATCGTCGCTGCCTGCGACCACGAGGCGCTCATGGCCAGGCAGTTCTGCGAGCGTTACGAGGTTGGCCGGTACTTCGATAATCTGACAGACATGCTGGCGGAGATGAGACCCGACGTGGTCCACATAACTACTCCGCCGCAGAACCATTACCAGTTGGCCCTGACCTGTTTTGAAGCGGGTGCCCATGTTTATGTGGAAAAACCCTTCACGATAAACTCGCACGAAGCCGAGTCGCTCATCCGCTGCGCCGTCAGCAAAAAACGCAAGCTTACAGTTGGACATGACGAGCAGTTCGGCCATGTAGGCAGGCGGATGCGAAAGTTGGTCGCCGAGGGATATTTGGGTGAAGGCCCCCTGCACATGGAAAGCTACTATTGCTACGAAATCGAGAGCAAGGGCTACTCGGGGGCATTGCTGGGAGACAAGAACCACTGGGTTCGCAAATTACCGGGAAAGCTGCTGCACAACATTATCAGTCACGGTGTCGCCCGCATCGCCGAGTTTTTCCCAACGGATTCGCCGCAGGTTCTTGCCTATGGGTTTGTCAGTCCGCTATTGAAAAGTATGGGAGAAACCGAGATCATCGATGAGCTTCGAGTCATCATCGGCGATGGCGAACGGGTGACGGCCTATTTCACATTCTCCTCTCAGATGCGTCCGTCCTTGCGGCAGTTTCGTATCTACGGGTCAAAGAATGGCATCCTGCTCGATCAGGAAGAAGAGATGCTCATCAAACTGCGTGGGAAAAGATCCAAGAGCTATCTGGAAAAGTTCGTCCCTGCGGTAATTCGTGCCCGCCAACATGTGGGTAATCTGGGTACCAATCTTGGGTTGTTCCTGGACAGAGATTTTCAGATGAAGGCTGGAATGAAGTACCTTATCGAGTCATTTTACAAATCGATTACCGACGACACTCCTGTGCCGATACCCTACCGCGAAATTGTGCTGACCACCCGCATCATGGACGCAATCTTCGAGCAGATCAACGTTGATCGGTCCAGCACAAACCCTGTTCGAGAAGACGTGCGTAGCCTGAGCACCGCTTACTGAATCAGCAGTCCTTACGGCCGCCGGGCCAGCTCCCCTTTCAAAATAATTAATTGGTTCCGAGGAAGATGAATCGATGAGTAAAGTCATAACCACGATCTGTGATCAGGAAGTCAGGGTTGAGGGACGTCTGCTGCGAATGGCGTGTCTGGAAGCGGACAAGTACTTGTTTCTGGACGATCCGAAACCTGTGCTCGAAGGCTTGAAGCAATCAGGCCTGAGAGCGGACATTTTCACCTTTATGCAAAAACTGCCCGAAACCAAGCCAAGATATGGCTACCCGATGGAGTGGGACAACCTGGCGGCGCTTCCTGTGAGCAGCTTTGATCACTGGTGGACAGAACAGATCGGCTTCAAGGCGCGCAATAAGGCAAAGCAGGCCCACAAAAAAGGAGTAGTCCTGCGAGAGGTCGCTTTTGACGAAACGCTGGCCAAGGGCATCTGGGAAGTCTACAACGAGTCGCCGATGCGCCAGCGCGAGCCAAATGCTCACTACGGAAAGAGCGTTGAAACCGTGTATCGCGAAGAGGCAACTTTCTTGGACCATAGTATCTTCATCGGAGCCTATCTCGACAAGAAGTTGATTGGCTTCGTGAAGCTGGTTGTGGACCGGAGTGGCACCCAGGCCGGGTTGCTGAATATCGTAAGCATGATTAGACATCGCGATAAGGCCCCGACAAACGCTCTAGTTGCTGAAGCAGTGCGGGCCTGCGCGCAACGTAATATTCCGTACCTCGTATATTCGAGCTTCGCCTACGGCAAGAAGCAGACTAGTACTCTTGCCGACTTCAAGGAACGGAACGGATTCACGCGGGTAGATCTGCCGCGGTACTATGTGCCTCTTACCGCATGGGGGCGGGTCGCTCTGCGATCAGGTCTCCACCGGCGTCTGGTCGATTACATCCCTGAGTCAGTGGCCTCAAGACTGCGCGACTTGCGCTCCGCCTGGTATGCCCGCAAGGTCGAATCGGCTACGGAGGCTTCCTAAGTCGTGCCGGGTATTGTCGGTCTGATAACCAGAATGCCTCGCCGGGAAGCGGAGCAAGAACTGCATCGGATGGTGGAGTCGCTCCGTCATGAGTCGTTCTATCGATCCGGAACGTGGGTTGATGAGCAACTCGGGGTGTATATCGGCTGGATGATACGAAAGGACTCGTTCTCCGACGGGTTGCCGCTCGCCAATGCTCAAGGTGATGTCACCATGTTCTTCTCTGGCGAAGAGTATTCAGAATTTGGAACGGCTGGTCGATGCCTGGATGGTAGATGCCGAGGGTTGTCTTATCTTATAGATCGTTATGAAATGGACGCCGAGTTTCCCAAGTGCCTCAATGGGAGGTTTCAGGGAATAGTTGTAGATAAGAAGTCTAGCACGGTACAACTTTTCAACGACCGCTTTGGGATGGAAAGAGTCAACTATCATGAGGCGAAGCAAGCTTTCTACTTTGCTGCTGAGGCGAAGGCAATCCTTGCGGTGCGGCCGGAACTTCGGCAGATAGATCCGCAGGGACTCGGGGAACTCATTTCCTGTGGATGCGTCCTCGAAGATCGTACGGTGTTTCAGGATGTTAAGGTCTTGCCACCGGCGTCATGTTGGAGCTTTTGTAATGCGAAGCTCGAGCATCGCGACAGCTATTTTCACCCGAGGGAATGGGAAGAGCAGGAGGCATTGGATTGCGAATCCTATTATCAGGAATTGCGGAAGGTCTTCTCGCGAAGCCTGCCACGATATTTCAAGAGTCCTGAGCCGATTGGCATGTCTCTTACCGGCGGGCTCGACACCCGCATGATTATGGCGTGGCACAAAGCTGCGCCGGGATCGTTGCCGTGCTATTCCTTCGGCGGAAGTTATCGCGAGTGCCAGGATGTAGCCCTGGCACGGCGAGTGGCAGGCGTCTGCTCGCAGCCCTACCAGGTGATCGACGTGGGGCAGGATTTTCTGTCGCAGTTTGCGCACTACGCAGAGCGCACCATCTATCTCACGGACGGATGCGCGGGAATTGGACGCGCCTCCGACCTTTACGCGAACGAGCGAGCGGCTGCTATCGCTCCCGTGCGGATGACCGGAAATTACGGCAGCGAAATTTTACGGCGCTTGCCGGCATTCCGTCCGGCCAATCCGAGTGCTGGCCTCTTCCAAGCGGAACTCGTAGCGCGGACCGACGCCGCGCGGCAAACTTACAACGCGCTGCTGAATCGCCACGCCATGTCGTTCATTGCGTTCTGCCAGATGCCGTGGCATCACTATGGCCTGCTGGCGCTGGAGCAGACCCAGCTTGCTCTGCGCTCTCCCTATCTGGATAACGAGCTGGTGCGCACGGCGTTCCGGGCGCCCGGAGCCAAGGCAGTAAAAACCGATATTTTCGAAGACAGTGGCGATTGCGTTCGCCTGATTGCCGACGGTGATCCCGAGTTAGGGAAGATTCGAACGGATCGTGGCTTCTGCGGAACTCCTGGATTGTCTACAACCTTAACCCGCGGTCTGTTGGAATTGTCCTTCAAAGCTGAGTACGCCTACGACTATGGCATGCCCCAATGGGTAGCGCGAACCGATCATATGCTTTCTATGCTGCACCTGGAGCGATTGTTCCTCGGACGACACAAGTTCAATCACTTCCGAGTGTGGTATCGAGATACGTTGTCTTCGTATATTCGTGAGATCTTGCTTGATCCCCGAACGCTGTCGCGGCCTTACCTCAATGGCGGGATGGTGGCGACGATGGTGAATCGCCATGTCCGTGGGACCGGCAACTATACAACTCAAATCCATCAGATGCTTACACTTGAGCTTCTGCATCGGTTGTTTATCGATAGCCGCTAATCAGCTTTGCCCCAACTTAGTAGCAGGAAGAGCAATTAGTGAGTCCCGGCATTGCAAGCATTGTATGTCTGATAGGGATTGTGGGTCTTTTTCGACTTGACCGCGAGCCCTCCGTCAAGACGTCCCGGTGGCTATGGTTGCCCGTAGTGTGGTTATGGATAGCTGGCTCGCGCACAGTCGGCCAGTGGCTGGAGGTACTTGGGATCGGCAGCTTCAGTTCGAGTATGGACTCGGCCGACAAATACCTCGAGGGCAGCCCTCTCGATCGCAACGTCTTTCTCCTTCTCACAGTCCTAGGCGTCTGGGTTCTGTTCCAGAGGCGTAGCCGAATTGTTCGCCTTCTCCGAGCAAACGGCCCAGTTCTGCTGTTTTTCTTTTATTGCGCGGTAAGTACGCTATGGTCCGACTACACCGATGTTGCAATGAAGAGGTGGGTCAAGGCGATCGGCGATCTGGTGATGATGTTGATCGTTTTGAGTGACCCCCAGCCCATCACTGCCATCAAGCGAACATTGTCGCGCGTAGGATTTGTTCTGCTTCCGCTTTCCGTGCTCTTCATAAAGTACTATCCAGCGTGGGGGCGCGAATACAGTCACTTCGATGGTCGTGGTTCGAACATCGGAGTAACCACCAACAAGAACCTGTTGGGCATGATTTGCCTGATTCTCGGGATCGGGCCGCTGTGGCGACTTCGCGAATGGGTTGGGAACACACCCGGCACCCGCACTCGCGGACAGCTGATCGCTCAAGGCACACTTCTAGCGATGACCTTCTGGCTTTTCTCAAAGGCGGATTCAGCGACGTCATTCTCCTGCTTTGCGATGGTTGTGGTGCTGATGGCCCTCACCTGCTTTGGTAGATTCGGTCAAAAACAGATGATGATCAACTTACTGGTTGTAGCGATTATTTGCGGAGCACTCTTTGGCGTCTTCGGCGGAATGTTGTTGAGCGTGGTCGGAAGAGACGCAACGCTTACCGGGCGCACGGACATCTGGAAGCTCGTGCTTAGTCTAAAAGGCAATTCGTTTGTGGGCACGGGTTTCGAGAGCTTCTGGCTCGGATGGAGAAGAGAGCGGCTGTGGACGACATACCGCTTCCATTTGAACGAGGCGCATAACGGCTATATCGAGACGTTTATAAACCTTGGGTGGGTTGGAATCGCTCTCCTCGGTCTTCTGCTGGTGACGGGTTACCGCAATAGCATGAGAGAGTGGCGACGCGATTCGGGCGCAGGCATTTTGAAGTTAGGGTATTTAGTCGCGGCGATTGTCTATAACCTGACCGAAGCCGGTTTCCGCATGCTCGATCCGGTGTGGATTTTCTTCTTGCTGGCGATCATGGTCTGGCCGACTACCCCTGCGAAGCTAGGACCTCAGCCGCAACTCGCCTCGGATGTACCTGAAGATGCTATGGCCGATAGCTTGGAACACAACTTCGGATATGTTTCCACGCAGGCGCTTCGCAAGGAGGCTTTTTGAAGCCTTTTGACGATAGCGGAATTTTTCGGCCGCTGGCGGGTCGAGTTCGCGGATTGGCGGTCCGTGGAGCTGGGGTCACTGTACTGTCCTCCGGCGCCGGGCTGGTGATACAGATTACCGCTAGCGCGGTCCTTGCCAGGATTCTAACGCCGAAGGACTTCGGATTGGTCACAATGGTGACCACGTTCAGCCTGTTGCTCATGAATTTTGGGCTGAATGGATTTACCGAGGCGGTTCTTCAGAAAGAGGAGATGGATGACGGCCTAGCCAGCAATCTTTTCTGGATTAATGCCGCGGCTGGCCTTCTTTTGACGCTTGCCTTTGCCGCCAGCGGATCACTGTTGGCCCACTTCTATCATGATCGTCTGGTCGAGCGGGTAGCGGTTGGGATTGCTCCTAGCATCTTCATCACCAGTTTATCGGTACTGCACCTGGCATTGCTCAAGCGAGCAATGTGCTTCTCCAGCGTTGCCATCAATACCATCGTGGCAAGACTAGCGTCGATGGTAGTTTCAATTACGCTGGCGATGGCCGGGTGGGGGTACTGGGCACTGGTGGCTGGAGCACTAATCCTTCCGTTGAGCCAGACCGTGATGGCATGGATTCAATGCCGTTGGTTGCCGAACTTGCCGCGCCGCGCCTTCGGCACCGGCGCACTGGTTCGATTTGCGGTTCACGTCTACGGGGCGTTCAGCGTCAACTATTTCGCCCGCAACCTGGATAATCTGCTCGTAGGCTGGCGCTTCGACGCTCAGGCGCTAGGGTTTTACAAGAAGGCCTACGATCTCTTCGCTCTTCCCGCCAGCCAATCGGTCTCGCCGTTAACGACTGTCGCAGTTGCAGCCTTGAGTCGCTTCGATCGTCGCTCCGAACAATTTCGCAGAACCTTATTGGGAGCGCTGTCGATAACGGCTTTACTTGGCATGGGCCTCAGCGCCGACCTCACCCTCGTCGGCAAAGATCTGATTCGAGTTCTGCTTGGCCCGGCATGGGGACAAGCTGGTCTTATTTTCACATTCTTCGGCCCGGGAATTGGGTTCATGCTGGTGTACTACACTAATGGCTGGATCCACCTTTCGATTGGCAGGCCAGAGCGCTGGCTGCGGTGGGTATTAGTAGAGTTCGGGGTCACCAGCCTTCTATTCGTAATAGGCCTGCGCGGTGGACCGGCAGGAGTAGCTCTCGCGTGGACTACCTCGTTTTGGATTCTTACCGTGCCGGCGTTATGGTACGCGGCCAGACCGATTCAACTTGGTCTGAAGGAAATTCTAGGAACGCTCTGGAAACCGGTTGCAGCCGCTATCCTCGCCAGCGGAGCCTGCTTCGAAATAGTTCGAATGTTCCAGGGTTTTAGCAGGCTCACGGGGATGGAGGGCGCGATGGCGAGAATCCTTGTCGTCTCCCTGCTCTTCGGCGTCCTGTACGCCGCTGCCGTTATCCTGTTCTATCGGGGATTGGGACCATTGCAGCAACTCGCAGCGCTGCTGCGCGAAATGGTCCCATGGCGGATAAGCGGCGACATGGAGAGGGCCGCGCCCAGCCGAGGATTCGCCGGCGGTATGGCTCCAGCTTTGGAACCGGTTGCTGCACGGCCGCTGGTCTCAATCCTGATACCGGCATACAACGCGCAAGCGTGGATCGCCGATGCCGTGCGCTCAGCGTTAGCTCAAACCTGGCCGCGCAAAGAGATCATAGTTGTCGATGACGGATCTGGCGATGACACTCTGTCCATCGCGCGGCAGTTTGAACCCTATGGTGTTCGAGTGGTCTCGCAATCAAACCAGGGAGCTTCGGCTGCACGCAACCAGGCCTTCACGCTCTGCCACGGCGACTACATTCAGTGGCTCGATGCCGACGACCTGCTCGCTCCGGACAAAATTGCCCGGCAGATGGAAATGCTGGAACAGTGCCGCAACAAGCGCATTCTTGCCTCCTGCGGGTACGGCCGCTTCAAGTACCGTTACTATCGGGCCGAGTTCGTGCCCACCGCCTTGTGGTGCGATCTTTCCAGCGTAGAGTGGATGGTTCGCAAGCTGGGACAGAACGTTTTCATGCAGACGGCCACCTGGCTGGTAAGTCGTGAATTGACGGAGGCCGCCGGCCCCTGGGACACCCGGCTGTTGGGCGATGATGACGGCGAATACTTCTGCCGGGTGTTGCTCGCCAGCGATGGCGTGCGCTTTGTACCGGAGGCGCGGGTGTACTATCGTGCGCCCTGGCCGAACAGCCTTAGCCACGTTGGCCTATCGGACAAGAAGATCGAAGCGCATTGGTGCTCCATGAAGCTGCACATTCGTTATGTGCGATCTCTTGAGGACAGTAAGAGGGTGCACGCAGCCTGCGTGAAGTACCTGCAAACCTGCCTGATGTACTTCTATCCCGAGAGACTCGACATCGTGCGGGAGGCGAAACAACTTGCGCAGGAAATGGGCGGGAAGCTACGGCCTCCGCGTCTGTTGTGGAAGTATGAGTGGGCCCGGGTTCTGTTGGGATGGCGCACTGCCAAACATCTACAGATCATGCTGCCGCAGGTGAAATGGTGGTTTGCCAAGATCTGGGACCATTTCCTGTTTACGCTGGAGAATCCCAAACTGGCAAGAAAGGGCACAGCCCAATATGTGGCGCCGCTGGCCAGTGCCAACCAGCTTTACGCGACAGAAAGCTCCAGTACCGCGAGCCGGTCGTAGGCACAAAAGAAAAGCGCGAACGGAACCAAAGGTTCCGCTCGCGCGTCAAACCAAAGGCTTACTGAGGAGTGGCTACGAGATTGGTCGGAGGCGCAGGCGCCTGTCCGGTAGTCGCGTAGCAGTTGCTCGCATCAAAGGCGAGAACGCTCCCGCTGCCGTCGGTTGGTCCGCCCATGACGTTGAAGTAGCAGCTCATGGCAGGAATCACGGACACGTGTCCTGCATACGTCGACTGGCAGGTGGCTCCGCCGGATATCGTGCCAACCGGACAGGTTCCGTGGGCATAAGTGCCGGAGTTAAAGGTTCCTCCATTGCCTCCGCTGACATCAGGGCCGATCGGCGGGAAGGGGACCGTGCCCTGGGGTGTATTGAAGAAGCTGGGCATTGAGCTCAGGTAGAACGACGCCGGCAGGGTTTGCGTCGAAGGCGCGGTGTTCGCGTTGACATAGGTAATGGCCGCGGGCGAAGCCTCTGTTGAGTTCCACCGCACCGCCGCGTTCGCCACGTCGTAGTTTCCCCAGCGCATCGTAGAGTTTCGCACCAGGGTATCGTCCAGCACGCCGCTGTGGGCAAGCGTACCGCAGACACTGCTACCCCAGCCGAACATGTAAATCATCACGTTGCACTGGGCGGAGGTGTATTTGGAATCGGATCCGCCCGTGCCGGGGCCATCGGGATAGGCTTCATAAAGACTGTGGTAGCCGGGAGTTCCCAAGACGTTACCGATGTAGTTGTCGGCGCGCTGATAGCTGTCGGTTTCAATGGCTACCGTCTGGTTGCTGGGATGGTTGGCGTAGTTGTTGGCATTGATGCAAGCCCCGCCTGAGTAAGTGCAGGTGTTCCAGCCGAGCCCGTCGATCCAGTTTCGGAAGTAGGTGTTGAGATTACTCGACCCGTGGTCCTGGTCGGCGAGAATGTTGCTCAGTATGTTGCCTTCAAACAGTTTGAAGTTGTTGCCTGCATCGTGAGAACTCACGGTAGATTCAAGCCAACCGGAAGGTCCATAGACGTTATCTATTGCGTAGTTGTAGCCGAAAACAGACCCCTCGCCGCTGTCTCCGATAAACGGAGCGACGATCTGCTGGAATATATTGTTCTCAAACAGGGAATCATCGGCTGAATCGTCCTCGACGCCGTAGCTTTGGTTGCCACTGTTTTTAGTGCCGAAGAAGTAACTGTCCCTTACCTCCATTCTGTACACTTGCTGAAGCCAGATGTGGGTGCGGTTGCCGTAGATGGAGCGGATATTCTTCACCCAGCAGTTCGCACAGTTTGCCACTCCGATATTGGCCCGTGCCGACGCGTTGGCGTTGTCGAGCGTCAGGTTCTCTATACCGACATATTGAGAGGAGTTGACAAACCAGCCTCCAACCGGGCCGGCGGAACCCCAGTTATTGTTGTAAAGACCGGGGGTGATGGTGAGCGTGTAAGGTCCGGCACCGTTACAGGTGGTAGCGCAGCCGGCAACTACTTGAACCGTTTGTTCCTGTGATGCGTCGATTCCACCCAGAAGGCGCCCATTGTTTGATCCCCCCTCTTGACTGCATACGAATGGCGCCCCGCCGGTTGTTTCACAATTCATCACTCCGGAATTGTCGGTCTGCTCGTTTTGACGATCTAAAATAATATAGTCGCCGTTGTCAATTCCATGAGCTCCAACGCTGGCGATAGTAATCGAGGTTGCGCCCTGCGCGTAACCGCCCGTCCAGTTGAAACAATGACCGGAGTTCGACCCTCCACACGGCGGCTCCACGTCGGCAGACCGGTTATAAAGCGTGTTGGAATTTATGACGCAAATGTTCTCGCCGCCGCTGACGCAGGAGATTCCCGAGCCGGTGAAATGCAAGGTGGTGCTATTTGGACCGGAGCCGCGCAGCGCCACGTTGTTCTTCTGGTTGCCGAATCCGCCGATGCTAATGCCGTCATTGATGTTGAACGTGCCCGGGCCCAGCAACACGTACTGGTTGTTGCCGCAAGCATTGATGGCGTTGGTAATCACCGATCCGGAGCCGGTGTAAGCGGCAATGGTCGCCCCACATTGTGTCCAGGTACCGGAGGGAATGCCGCCGGCAACACCGACGTCGGCGCGCTGCCAGTTGGCGGCACGTGTGGGATTGATGATCCCAGACCAAGCCTGGCCAAAGGATGCAATGGGAAGAGCGATGAGAATGACGACTATGAGTGCTGCTGTCTGACCACGTCTCATTTTTGACTCCGTCTAGAATATCGTGCGGCATCGCCGATGAGTGGCCGACATGTCGCGAGCGTGAACACCTTATTACTTACGTTATCGGAGAGAGCGCTATCGTGGTCTGCAAAAGGCACTCTCTTGGGCACTAAAGTAACTATGGTAACCAAGGTTACGCGCATTTCGGTAACAACGGCGAGAAACCCTTCTCCTTCCAACTTGGCCATTTCGTCTCTAGCGGACCCGTTCTGAGCTCCTCCAGCTAGGTACGAATGTCATCTATCTTCCTTTATTTTATTTGAGTTACGATGAATCACCCTCGCCCACGCTGATGCTCGATTGCCCCGATTTCCAGAGACGCAAGCCCTTTCCGTCTCTGGTCTCGGAATTTCTGGCGTACCCGCAAGCGAGGATGACCATGCCTCGCCGGTAACCTTATTGTGCAACAGATGGCAATCGAGCCATGCGGCATTTAGGCGGCGGGGGCAGGTATTTCGTTCTTATGTTTTTTCGCGAAACCAAGCTGGGCCGGGTATTTGAGTATCCAGGTTGAGCCCAAGCGCGATGAGCGCGGCTACTTTGCCCGGAGCTGGTGCAAGCACGAATTCGACGAGCACGGGCTGAACCCCAACCTGGTGCAATGCAACCTCTCGGCGAACGATCGCAAAGGAACGCTGCGGGGGATGCACTACCAGGCAACGCCATTCGCCGAGGCCAAGCTGGTGCAGTGCATTCGCGGATCGATTTACGACGTGGTGGTGGACTTGCGGCCGGATTCGCCGACCTTCCGCGACTGGATCGCGGTGTTCCTGACCGCGGAAAAGCACAACATGCTCTACGTTCCTGAAGGCTGCGCGCACGGCTTCCTCACCCTGGAAGATCGGAGCGAAGTGTTCTATCAGATGTCGGAGTTCTACCATCCCGAAGCTTCGCGCGGCGTGCGCTGGAACGATGCGGCATTTCGCATCACCTGGCCGGCCGACGTGCGGGTGATCTCCGAACGCGACCGTACATACCCGGACTTCGAGGCGCAGCGATGAACCTGCTGAGCCAATTCGACGCCAAGGACCTGGCGGCGCGCGGCCGTGAGCTGCACGATTTCGCGGCGCAGCTTTATCCCATCTGCCGCAGCATAACCGGAGAAGGCACGCGGCGCACGCTGCGTTCTATCGAAAACCGCGTGCCCCTTCAGACCTTTGAGGTTCCAAGCGGCACGCGCGTCTTCGACTGGACGGTGCCGAAAGAGTGGAACATTCGCGATGCCTACATTGCCGATGCCAGCGGCAAGCGTGTGGTGGACTTCCAGCAGAACAACCTGCATGTGCTGAACTACAGCACGCCGATTCATCAGGTGATGCCGCTGAGCGATCTGCGTCAGCACCTGTTTACGCTGCCTGAGCAGCCCGAGCTGATTCCGTATCGCACCTCGTATTACCGCAACAACTGGGGATTCTGCCTTTCTCACAACCAACTGCTGGCGCTGCCCGACGGCGAATACCAGGTGCATATCGATTCCACGCTGGAAGACGGGCATCTGACCTATGCCGAGTGCTTTTTGCCCGGGCGGGTGTCCGACGAAGTTCTGATTTCCTGTCACATCTGCCATCCTTCGCTGGCCAATGACAACCTGTCGGGCATCACGGTGGCGACGGCGCTGGCACAATTTCTTTCCGGCAAAGAGCTGCGTTACTCGTATCGCTTCGTGTTTCTGCCCGGGACCATCGGCGCCATCACCTGGCTGGCACGCAATCGCGCCAACACCCGGCACATTCGTCATGGGCTGGTGCTGACCTGTCTCGGTGACCAAGGCAAGTTCCATTACAAGAAGAGCCGCCGCGGCAACAGTGAGATCGACCGCATCGCCAGCCATGTTTTGCAGCACAGCCGGCCCGCGGGTGAGGTGATGGAGTTTTCTCCTTACGGCTACGACGAACGGCAATATTGCTCGCCGGGATTCAATCTCCCGGTGGGCTGCCTGATGCGCAGCGTCTGGGGGACGTTCCCGGAGTATCACACCTCGGCAGACAACCTGGATTTCATCCAGCCGCAGGCGCTGGCGGAATCGCTGCGGGCGTGCGTTTCCATCTTTGACGCGGTCGAGAACAACCTGCGCTATCGCAATACCAACCCCTACTGCGAGCCGCAACTAGGCAAACGCAACCTTTATAGCGCCACCGGCGGCACCTCTATCGAAAGCGCCACCGAAGCCCGCTTATGGGTGCTGAATTTCTCCGATGGCGAGCACAGCCTGCTGGACATTGCCGAACGCGCCAACCTGCCCTTCGCCATCATTCGTGACGCCGCCGAAGTGCTTCGCCAGAACCGCCTGCTGACGCTGGTGGCCGATCAGCCGGAAAAGGAAAAGCCGCTCGACGATACGCAAGACTTTGACAGCTTGAGGGTGCACTGATTTATGCGAGTACTGTTGACTGGACATAAAGGTTATATCGGCGCCGTTGCCGCCCCCATGCTTCGCGAGGCGGGTCACGACGTGGTGGGCGTGGACTCCGACTGGTTCGCGGGTTGCGACTTCAGCGCTGCGCCGGCCGCGATCCCGGAAATTCGCAAAGACATTCGCGACCTGACGCAGGCTGATCTCGCCGGCTTCGACGCCGTGGTCCATCTGGCGGCGTTGTCGAATGATCCGCTCAGCGATCTGGATCCGGGGCTGACCTACGAGATCAACCACATCGCATCGGTGCGGCTGGCGCGGCTGGCCAAGGCTGCCGGCGTCGAGCGCTTCGTCTTCTCGTCGTCGTGCAGCACCTATGGCGCCGGCGGCGACGCCTTCCGCGACGAGAATGCTTCGCTGAATCCGGTTACCCCTTATGGCGAGTCGAAAGTCCTGGTCGAGCGCGACATCGCGCCGCTGGCCGACGAGCGCTTCACTCCGACTTACATGCGCAACGCCACGGCTTACGGGGTTTCGCCGCGCCTCCGTCTGGACATCGTGCTGAACGACTCTGGTGGCATCGGCATTTACCAGCGGCAGCGTGTACATCAAGAGCGACGGCACGCCGTGGCGGCCGATCGTGCACATCCGCGACATCGTGGCTGCGATTGTCGCCGTGCTGGACGCGCCCAAAGCGACGGTACACAACCAGACCTTCAACGTGGGACAGACTTCCGAGAATTACCGCATCAGCCAACTGGCCGACATCGTGGCCGAAATCGTGCCCGGCTGCCATGTGGAATATGCGCCCGGAGGCGGACCCGACAAGCGCTGCTACCGCGTCAACTGCGACAAGATTCAGCAGGTGCTGCCGTCTTTCCGTCCGCAGTGGACGGCGCGCAAGGGCGCGCAGGAACTGTACGACGCTTATCGCAATTTGGGTTTGACGGCGCACGACGTGGAACGCGGCCGTTACATCCGCATCAGCCGCATTCGCGAGTTACTGAAGGACGGGCAACTGGATCCGTCGCTTCGCTTTGCCGCGAGCCGCAGCGCCGCGGTGGTGGCCTGAGACTGAGTTTTGACCATGACGATTACGACAACGACCGCACTGCCAACTGAACTGCCGCGGGCGACCGCCGAACGGCACTGCCGCTTCTGCGGAGCCGCCCTGCACCAGACCTTCGTGGACCTGGGAATGTCGCCGCTGTGCGAGACCTATCCCACCGCCGCGCAGTTCAGCCGCGGTGAGACCTACTATCCGCTGCACGCCTATGTGTGCCAGCAATGCTTCCTGGTGCAACTGGAAGAATTCGAGAGCGAAGAAAAAATCTTCAGCGACTATCCCTACTTCTCTTCCTATTCCGATTCCTGGCTGAGCCACTGCGAAGCCTACTGCGACAAAATGACCCGGCGTTTGAAGCTGGATGACAACAGCTTCGTGGTCGAGGTGGCCAGCAACGACGGCTACCTGCTGCAGTACTTCGTGCAGCGCAATGTGCCGGTGCTGGGCATCGAGCCGGCCGGCAACGTCGCCGAGGTCGCCATCGAGAAGGGCGTATCAACGCTGGTTCGTTTCTTCGGAGAGGAACTGGCGCAGGAGCTGGCTGCCGAAGGCCGCCGCGCCGATCTCATCGTCGGCAACAATGTGCTGGCGCAGGTCCCTGACCTGAACAATTTCGTGGAAGGCCTGAAGACGCTGCTGAAGCCGGACGGCGTGCTCACCCTGGAATTTCCCCACCTGCTGCGGCTGATGGAGCACAACGAGTTCGACACCATCTATCACGAGCATTTCTCGTACTTCTCGCTATACACGACGATCCTGATTCTCCAGGCGCACGGCTTGCGCGTCTTCGACGTCGAGGAACTGCCGACTCACGGCGGTTCGCTGCGCGTTTACGCCTGCCGCCAGGAAAGCAAGCGCCACGCCACGCATGCCAGCGTGCCCAAGGTGATCGGGGATGAACAGCGCGCGGGACTGACTACTCCGGAGGCCTATACCCGCTTCAAGCAACAGGCGCGGAGCACCAAGCTGGCGCTGTTGGAGTTTCTGCTGAAGGCGGCGAAGGAAGGCAAGTCGGTCGCCGGTTACGGAGCGCCGGGCAAGAGCGCCACTCTGCTGCACTACTGCGGTATCGGCAAGGACCTCATCGATTTCACGGTGGACCGCAATCCCCACAAGCAGGGAAGGTATCTGCCGGGCACGCACATTCCGATTTATGCGCCGGAGCGCATTGAGCAGAGCCAGGCCGGATTACGTGGTGATTCTGCCCTGGAACCTGAAAGACGAAATCATGCAGCAGTTGCAGTTCATTCGCGAATGGGGAGGCCGCTTCGTCGTGCCTATTCCCCAGGTCGCGGTGTATTGAGGGACGGAGGTTGGCGATGAAAGTGGTTCTATTTTGCGGCGGCGCGGGCATGCGGCTTCGCGGGTACGCCGATGACGTGCCCAAGCCCATGGTGCAAATCGGCATGCGGCCCATCCTGTGGCACCTGATGAAGTATTACGCCCACTTCGGCCACAAGGATTTCATCCTCTGCCTCGGCTACAAGGGCAACTTCATCAAGGACTACTTCCTGAATTACGACGAGTCGGTATCGAACGACTTCGTGTGGTCGAAGGGCGGCAAGAACGTTCATTACCTCAACCGCGACATTGACGACTGGACCATCACCTTCGTCGAGACCGGCGCGACCTCCAACATCGGCGAACGCCTGCGTGCAGTTGAGCCCTATCTCGAAGGCGACGAAATGTTCCTGGCCAATTACGGTGACGGCCTCAGCGACCTGCCGCTGCCGGCGATGCTGGAGAATTTTGAGCGCAGCAACGCCATCGCTTCGCTGCTGCTGGTGCAGCCCACCGCCAGCTTCGACATCGTGGACGTGGACGCCGGCGGCGCAGTGAAGGACATCTGCCCGCTGACCCGCTCCGACATCTGGATCAACGGCGGCTTCTTCGCCATGCGCAAGGAAATTTTCCGCCACATCGAAGCCGGCGAAGACCTGGTGCGCGAGCCCTTCCAGCGCTTGATCGAACGTAACGCGCTGCTGGCTTACAAGTATCCCGGCTTCTGGCAGTGCATGGACACCTTCAAAGACAAGCAGTGCCTGGAAGAACTGAACCAGGGCGCGGCGCCGTGGAAGGTCTGGAAGCAGGGCGCAGCCAAGGCGAAGGCGGCAGCGCTGGTGTCGGCAAGCCGATGATGCATCTGGAGCTGAAGCCGGCGAACGGCCGCTTGACGGTGTTGTGCCTCGGGGCGCATTCGGACGATATCGAGATTGGTTGCGGCGGAACCGTGCTGCGGCTGGCGGCGCAGTATCCGGAGGCCGAGTTTCACTGGGTGGTTTTCAGCGCAATCGGCATTCGGGAAGACGAAGCCCGCAAAGGTGCGGACTCGTTTGCAGGCAAGAACCTGAAGCAGCCGGTGCTGAAGAAGTTTCGCGATGGTTTTATGCCATACCTGGGAAGCGAAGTGAAAGACGTTTTCGAGCAGGTCAAGCTGACGGTCAAGCCCGACGTGGTCTTCACCACCTACGGCCAGGATGCGCATCAGGACCACCGGCTGATTTCCGAGCTTGCCTGGAATACCTTTCGCGATCACATGATCCTGGAATACGAGATTCCCAAGTATGACGGCGACCTGGGCCGGCCAAACCTGTTTGTGCCGCTGGAGAAGCAGGCCTACCAGGGGAAGGTGGATCGGCTGATGGCGACCTTCCAGTCGCAGCAGTCTAAGCGGTGGTTTGAGCCGGAAACATTTCTGGCGCTGATGCGCTTGCGCGGCATGGAGTGCAATTCGCCCAGCGGCTACGCGGAAGCGTTCTACTGCCGCAAGGCGGTTTTGTAGTTGGCATTACTTATGGATCGTCCACTGGTCTCAATTTGTCTGCCGAACCTCAATACCTTCCCCTATCTGCGGGAGCGGGTGGACACGATTCTTGCGCAGACCTATCCCCACTGGGAGCTGATCGTCATTGACAGCTACTCCGACGATGGCTCGTGGGAATTTTTCCAGCGGCTGGCGCGCGAAGACAGCCGGGTTTCCATTTCGCAGGCGCCGCGCGGACTGTATCAGTGCTGGAACCAGTGCATCGAGAAGGCGCAGGGCAAGTATGTGTACATCGCCACCAGCGACGACACCATGGCTCCCGACTGCCTGGAGAAGATGGTCAGCGCGCTGGAAGCTCATCCGGAATGCGACCTGGCGCAATGCTCGCTGTTCGCGATTGATGCCGCGGGACGTCCGCTGGCCAACCAGAGCTGGCGCGATGCCACGGTTTTCGCGCGCGGCCTGCCGGAGTGGCTGGAACGGCGGCACATTCGCTGGGCGCCCTATGACGGCCTGCTGCACCTGACCGGCTGCATGGTGTCGCTGTCCATTACCCAGCTGCTGATTCGGCGTTCGCTGTTCTCGCTGATTGGTGGATTCGAGACGCGCTGGGGCGCCATCGGCGATCGCAACTGGGAGATGAAGGCCGGCTTGGTGGCCAACACCATTTACGTTCCCAACACCTGGGCGACGTGGCGGCTGCATGCGGCGAATGCCAGCGCCAACTCGTCGCAGAATGTTCATTCCGCCGATTACACCCGCAAGATCGAAGAGATGATCGCCGACGCGCTGGCCAAATGCGAGCCGCAGCTTCCCGCGCCGGTGGTAGCCGGATTGAAAGACCATTGGCTGGAGCACAGCCGCGAGATGCGCGCCTATTACTCGGCGCTGGCCAACATTCCCAGCACTTCGCGGCGGCGGCTGTTTCAGGGATCGCAACTGCTAAGTGGCAAGCGGCCCGCGCGCCATGAGCTGCTGCATCAACTGAAGCGCGACTCCCGCTGGCGCGACCGCGCGCCGGAAGAGTTGCGGCGCTGGCTGGAATCGCTGGGCGTGTCGCCGGTGATCAGCGACATGGGCCGTTGTTCGACAGCGGCAACCTCGGCCAGCTTGTCGCGCGCGACCGTGGGTTACGACCTGCAGGAGAAGGTGCTATGACCGAACTGGTCATCGAACCCGGCAGGATCGAGAAGCAGTACTGGAAAGATCTCTGGCGTTTTCGCCAGCTCTTTTACTTCCTGGCATGGCGCGATCTGCTGGTGCGCTACAAGCAGACGGTGATCGGCGTGGCCTGGGCGGTGCTGCGGCCGCTGCTCACCATGATTGTGTTCACGGTTGTGTTCAGCCGCATCGCCAAGCTGCCCTCGGTGGGCAACGCTGCCGTATAGCGTGCTGGTGTATGCCGCCATGCTGCCGTGGCAGTTTTTCGCCACCGCGCTCACCGAGTCGAGCAACAGCCTGGTGCTGAACGCCAACATGGTCTCCAAGGTCTATTTCCCGCGGCTGATCGTGCCGGCGGGCTCGGTGATCACCAGCTTTGTGGACTTCCTGATTTCATTCTCCATCCTGGGCGGCGTAATGGCATGGTTCCACTACTGGCCGGACTGGCGATTGATTTGCCTGCCGCTGTTTATCGCGCTGGCCTTTGCCACGGCGATGGGCGCAGGACTGTGGTTGTGCGCGCTGAGCGTGGAATATCGCGACTTCCGCTACATCGTTCCATTCATCGTGCAGTTCGGCCTGTACATCTCGCCGGTGGGCTTCAGCAGTACGGTGGTGCCGGAGCGCTGGCGGCTGCTGTACGCGATGAACCCGATGGTGGGCGTGATTGACGGATTTCGCTGGTCGCTGTTGCGCGGCCAGTCGCCGATTTACCTGCCGGCGCTGGCAGCCTCGATAGGCATTACCGCGCTGCTGTGCCTGAGCGGCACCTGGTATTTCCGCAAGATGGAGCGCACTTTCGCGGACGTGATTTAGATGGCGGACTACATCATCAAAGTCGAGGACCTGGGCAAACGCTACCGCGTGAGCCATCTGCGCGATGGCGGCGGCTATGTCACGCTGCGCGAGGTCATCACCGACCGCTGCCGGCGGCTATTCCGTCCGTCGCCGAAGCAGTCGCGCCCCAAGCGCGAAGATTTCTGGGCCCTGCGCAATGTCTCCTTCGAGATCAAGCAGGGCGAAGTGGTCGGCATCATCGGCCGCAATGGCGCAGGCAAGTCCACGCTGCTGAAAGTTCTGAGCCGCATTACCGAGCCTTCCGAAGGCCGCATCAGGCTGCGTGGCCGTGTAGCCAGCCTGCTGGAAGTCGGCACCGGATTCCATCCCGAGCTGACCGGCCGCGAGAATGTTTATCTCAACGGCACCATTCTGGGCATGACCAAGAAGGAAGTGGACCGGAAGTTTGATGCCATCGTGGATTTCTCCGGCGTCGAGCGCTTTGTGGATACGCCGGTGAAGCGCTTCTCCTCGGGCATGCAGGTGCGGCTGGCGTTTGCGGTGGCCGCGCATCTGGAACCGGAAGTGCTGGTGATTGACGAAGTGCTGGCCGTAGGCGATGCGGCCTTCCAGAAGAAGTGCCTGGGCAAGATGCAGGACGTGGCCACCGAAGGCCGCACCATCCTCTTCGTCAGCCACGACCTTTCCGCGGTGGAGAAACTTTGCAGTCGCGGCATCCTGCTGGAGGGCGGGGAAGTGCAGTTCGACGGCACCACCTCGCAGACCATCGCGCAGTATCAGCGCATTTTGTTTGAAGCCGCTTCTGCCGATCTGAGCACGCGCCGCGATCGCCGTGGCGCCGGCAGCGTGAAGTTCACCAGCATGCAGTTCCTGGACGAACGCGGCCGCCAGCAGAATATCTTCTTCTCCGGCAAGCCGCTGCGGGTGCGCATGCACTATCGCTCCGTGGATGGGCGTCCCCTGCTGAATGCGCGCATCAGCCTGACCTTCAACAGTTGGGGCAAGACCTACTTCCTGGCTTCCACCGAACTGCACCACACCGAGCCGCTACTACTAGCGCCGGAAGGTTACGTGGACTGCATTGTGGAAGAACTTCCGCTCAGTCTGGGAACGTACTACCTCGGCCCCTTCATGGAAGTGAATGGCGTGATCGAGGACTGGATGGAATCGGCGGCCACGTTGCAAGTGGAGGACGGAAACTTTTACGGCACCGGCAAAGATTACCCCATGGGCTGGGACGGCAAGACCGTGCTGGTGAAACATCGCTGGGAAGTCAGGAACCACGACCTGTCGGCCAACGCCGCTCTGGAGAGCCTCTCGGCTTCGGGAGGGCGGCAATAGTGATTGACCATCGAGACACGCCGGTCGTGATGTTCATCTTCAACCGTCCGCAATTGACGGCGCAGGTGTACGAACGCGTGCGCGCGGCACAGCCGAAGAAGCTATTCGTGGTGGCGGATGGCCCGCGGGCCGACCGTCCCGGCGAGAGAGAGCTTTGCGAAGCGACGCGAGCGGTAGTGACCTCGCCGGACTGGCCGTGCGAGCTGGTAACCAACTTCTCGGAACAAAACCTGGGATGCCGCCGGCGTTTGGTATCGGGACTGAACTGGGTGTTCGAGCATTGCGACCGCGCCATGGTGCTGGAAGACGACTGCGTTCCGTCGCCGGCATTCTTCAGCTTCTGCTCGGAGATGCTGGAACGCTACAAAGACGATGCGCGCGTCATGCACGTCAGCGGCGATAACTTTCAGGACGGGCAGCAGCGCGGTGACGGCAGCTATTTCTTTTCGCGCTACAGCCTCAGTTGGGGATGGGCCACCTGGAGCCGGGCCTGGCGATTCTACGATGTTGAGCTAGCGCAGTGGCCGGAAGCCTATAAAGAAAGATGGCTGCACGCTAACCTGTCCGACTCGCGCGAAGCATGGTATTGGGAAGGCGTCTTCGAGAAGCTCCATCGCGGCAAAATTGATACCTGGGATTACTACTGGCTGTTCACCTGCTGGATGAAGGGCGGCCTTTCGATTCAGCCTAACAAGAACCTGGTCACCAATGTCGGACTCGGTCCGGATGCGACGCACTGCACCGAAGGACACAGTACGCTGGGACTGGCGGCGGCGGAGGATCTGGGCACGTTGGTTCATCCCAGCCGCGTCGAGTGCGACCAGGCAGCCGACCAGTACCTGTTTTCCCATCACATTGGCGATCCGAAATTGTCCAGCGGACAGGCCTGGCTGGGCGGTATGCGCCGCCGGCTGTCGCTGAAGACGCGGGTCAAGCGCATTCTCGGGCCGGCGGTGTCGGCAAACTGAACTTATGAGCAACCTGTCCCAACCCAAGGTCAGCATCATCACTCCCGTGTACAACGGCGCCAAGTATTTGCGCCAGTGTATCGAGAGCGTGCTGGCGCAGACCTGGCAGAACTGGGACTACGTCATCGTCAACAACTGCAGTACGGATCGCACCCTGGAAATCGCGCGGGAATATGCCGCCAAAGATGCGCGCATCCGCATTCATGACAATCGCGAGTTTCTGCCGGTGGTGGCCAATCACAACCACGCCTTGCGGCAGCTTTCTGCCGACAGCGCTTACTGCAAGTTTGTGTTTGCCGATGACTGGCTCTATCCCGAATGCCTGGAGCAGATGGTCGCGCTGATGGAGTCGCATCCCTCGGTGGGAATGGTCGGCGCTTACGGTCTGCAGGGTCGCAACATTATGTGGAGCGGCCTGCCTTATCCCAGCACGGTGGTGGACGGCGCCGATGCCTGCCGGCAGCGCCTGCTGGGCGGCCCCTATGTCTTCGGGACTGGCACCTCGCACATGTTTCGCGCCCGTGAAGTGCGCAGCCGTGATCCGTTTTACAACGAGTCCAACCTGCACTGCGATTCGGAAGTGTGTTTCCAGATTTTGCAGCATTCGGATTTCGGATTCATCCACCAGGTGCTGTCGTACACCCGCGCTCCGGAAGAGGACTCGCTGACCCGCGAAGGCAACCGTCTGCATACCCTGGAAGCCTCGACGTTGTACGAGTTGCTGACCTACGGCCCGGTGTTTTTGACGCCGGAAGAGCGGCAGCAGCGGGAGAAGGTAAAGTTCGCCGCGTATTACGCCTTCCTGGCACATAGCGTCCTAGAAGGACGAGAGTCGTGGGAGTTTCACAAGAAGAAGGTGGACGAGTACGGCCTGAAGCTGGACCGCCCGCGGCTGGCGCGAGCGGTGATCGCCAAAGGCGTGGGTGCTTTCTTGCGCGCGCCCAAGCGGACCATCGGCAAGCTGCTGAGAGGGAAGAGCGTGGTTAGCGGACGCTTGCGTTCGCTGGTGGGTTCGGAAGCGGAGCGACAGTAACGCGATGAAGGTTGTCTCCTCAAAATTATCGGCCGGCGATTGGGTCGAGGTTCGCAGCCGCGAAGAAATCCTGCGGACGCTGGATGCCGATGGCTGCCTCGACGGCATGCCGTTCATGCCGGAGATGCTGGCGTTCTGCGGCCAGCGCTTCCAGGTGTACAAGCGCGCGCACAAGACGTGCGACACCGTGTTTCCGGTGCGCTCGCGGCGGGTGGATCATGCGGTGCATCTGGAAACCCGCTGCGACGGCGGCGCACACGGCGGTTGCCAGGCCGGCTGTCTGCTGTTCTGGAAGGACGCGTGGCTGAAACCGGTGGATGGCGCTGCGACCAAGCCGTTGGTGCAGATTGACTCCGCCGCCAACGCCGCCGGATGCAGCGAAGCCGAGCTCTGGTCCCGCACGCAAAAACTTTCCGCTGACGGCCAGCCCGCTTATGTCTGCCAGGCCACGCAACTGCCGTATGCCACCGCCGATCTGAAGTGGTGGAACGTCAGCCAGTATCTCGAGGACTACCGCTCGGGCAATGTTGGGTTGGGTCGAATTCTCGCCGGCGGAATTTATTCGCTGTACTACAACGCGAGTCAATCCGGCCTCGGCCTGGGACGCCCCATGCGCTGGCTCTACAACAAGCTGCATCGCCTGTGGGGTGGGCCGCAATTCCCGCGCACCGTCGGGCCGATCCCGGAAGGATCGCTGACGCCGGCGGAGACGCTCAGCTTGCAGGAAGGCGAACTGGTGCGGGTGAAGCCGCATCGCGAAATCCTGAAGACCCTGAATGCGGCCAGCCGCAATCGCGGCCTGCTGTGGGACGCCGAAATGGCGCCCTATTGTGGAGGCACTTATCGCGTGCTCAAGCGCGTCAGCCGCATTCTCGACGAGAAGACCGGCGTGATGCAGGAGATGAAGAATCCCTGCATCATCCTGGACAAAGTGGTGTGCCAGTCGCGCTACAGCGGCTGCCGCATGTTTTGTCCGCGAAGCATTTATCCCTATTGGCGCGAAATCTGGCTGGAGCGGGTGGAAGCTCCGGCGTTGACACAAGAATCCGCGAGCCTGGGCCAGGGCGAAAACGACCGGCAGTTGCAGGCTGCGACCATGCCATGCAGCGCATTGCGGAGCACCGCTAAAGCGTGAGCTGCGGCGCTCAAAAGCGAGGACTTATGATTGACCTGACTTCGAAACGTGTTGTCGTCACCGGCGGTACCGGCTTCCTGGGAAGCCATCTGCTGGACTACCTGAAGCGCGCAGGTTGCCGGGACGTATTCGCGCCGTTGCATTCCGAGTTTGATCTGACGCAGGCATCGGCGGTCGAGAGGATGTTTCAGGAACTGCGTCCTGAAGTGCTCATTCATCTGGCGGGAGTGGTCGGCGGCATCGGCGCCAATCGCGCCAATCCCGGAAAGTTTTTCTACGAGAACGCCATCATGGGCATCCAGCTCATCGAGGCGGCGCGGCGCTACCAAACCGAGAAGAGCGTCATCATCGGCACCATCTGCGCCTATCCCAAGTTCACGCCGGTGCCCTTCCGCGAAGCCGATCTCTGGAGCGGCTACCCGGAAGACACCAACGCGCCTTACGCGATTGCCAAGAAGGCGCTGCTGGTGCAGTGCCAGGCTTATCGCGAGCAGTACGGCATGAACGCCATCTACCTGCTGCCGGTGAACCTCTACGGACCGCGCGACAACTTTGACATGCAGAGCTCGCACGTCATTCCCGCGCTGATTCGCAAGTGCGTGGAGGCGGTGGACGAGAACCGCGACGAGATTGTGCTGTGGGGCGACGGCTCGCCCTCGCGCGAATTCCTCTACGTGGAAGACGCCGCCCGCGGTATCGCCGCCGCGGCTGCGCGTTATGACGGCTCCGAGCCGGTCAACCTCGGCAGCGGCAACGAAATCACCATCCGCGACCTCGCCGAGAAGGTGGCCAAGCTGGTCGGTTTCCGGGGACGCATCGTGTGGGACACTAACCAGCCCAACGGGCAGCCGCGCCGTTGTCTGGATGTCAGCCGCGCCGAGCGCGAGTTCGGCTTCCGCGCCAGCACATCCTTTGAGAAGGGATTGCAGCAGACGGTGGATTGGTATCTGGCAAACCGCGAACGGCCGCAGGCGATGGCGGCTTGCGCTACCAACGCTTCGGTGGCCGCGGCGCGCTAGTTCGACAAGCCAGAACCACGGTTAGGACAGGCTGGAACGAGAGCAGACAGACATGAGAATGATAGCAACGCAATCCGAGTGTGAAGTAGTCGTAATCGGCGCCGGCCCTTATGGGCTGTCGGTGGCCGCTCACCTTAAGGCGCAAGGTGTCAGCTTGCGCATTTTCGGCAAGCCTATGGATACCTGGCGGACTCAAATGCCCAAGGGCATGCGCCTGAAGTCGGAAGGCTTCGCTTCGTCGCTTTCCGATCCCGGTTCCACCTTCACCCTCAAAGAATATTGCCGCCAGCAGAACCTTCCCTACGCCGACATTGGATCGCCGGTGCCCATCCAGACCTTCATCGGCTACGGCCTGGCCTTCCAGAAGAAATTTCTGCCGGAACTGGAAAACAAGCAGGTCAACGCGATCAAGCCGGTGCCCGGCGGATTCAAGCTGCGGCTGGAGGAGGACGGCGAAGAATTTCTGGCGCGGCAGGTAGTGGTGGCCGCGGGTCTCAGCCACTTCAGCTTTACGCCCGAGGTGCTTGCTGGTTTGCCCGAAGAATACGTTACTCACAGCTCGCGGCACTCGCGGCTGGAACGCTTCGCGGGACGTAAGGTTGCGGTAATCGGAGCGGGCGCATCGGCGATTGATCTGGCCGCGCTGCTGCATGAGGCCGGGGCGCAGGTGCAGATCATCGCGCGCAAGCCGGCCATCCGCTTCCATGATCCGCCGAAGAAGCGCTCCCTGCTCGACAAGCTGCGGGCTCCGCTCACCGGCATAGGATCGGGCTGGAACATGCTGTTCTGCACCCGCAGGCCGCACTGGTTCCGTCGGCTGCCACAGCAATTCCGTCTCGACTTCGTGAAGCGCGCCCTTGGTCCGGCGCCGGGATGGTTCGTGAAACTGCAAGTCGTAGGCAAGGTGCCGATGCTGCTGGGCGTGAATATTGCCGAAGCCGACATCCATGACAACCAGGTACGGTTGAAGCTGGTTGATTCCTCCGGCGGAAGCCAGACGGTGCTGGCGGACCATGTGATCGCCGCCACTGGATTCAAGGTGGACCTGCATCGGCTGCCGTTCTTAACGCCGGAGTTGCTATCGCAGATCGAATCGGTCGAAGACACGCCGGTGCTGTCGTCGCACTTCGAGTCGTCAGTGCCGGGCCTGTACTTTGTCGGCGTAGCCGCAGCCAACACGTTTGGTCCCGTGCTGCGCTTCGCTTACGGAGCGCCCTATACCGCGGAGCGGATTTCCGCGTACGTGGCGCGTGTTGCGAAGCGCCAACTGAATGCCGCCAAAGCGGCTAAGCCTTCTTCTGCGGGTGCGACCTCTCCTGCACAGAAAGTTGAAGCGGAAGGTCAATTCGTCACCCGGTGAACGGCGGACGCTAGCTGATTTACGCAAGTCCCATGTCGCCGGAAACGAACGCTCGGAGAATTCTGTTGACCGACACGACCCGCTGGTCGTGTGCGCCGCGGCTGGGCATGGCTTTGGCCAAGGCCGGCGCCGAGGTCTTTGCCCTGTGTCCGGTCCCCGGTCATCCCATGGCGAAGACGCATGCCATTCGCCAGGTGTTTTCGTATCGCCCGCTGCAACCGCTGCAATCGCTGCGAGCCGCCATCGCAGCGTGCGACCCGCAGATCGTCATTCCTTTTGACGATCTGGGAGTTCAGCATCTGCACGAACTGCACGCCCAGGCGGAGCAGGAAGGGTTCTCGGGCCGCGAAATTGTCGAACTGGTGGAGCGCTCGCTGGGCACCGCCCGCAGCTTTGAGGTTGTCTCGTCGCGGGCCGATCTTTTGCAACTGGCCGAATCGTTGGGACTGCGAGTGCCGAAAACCGCCGTGGTCCACAACCTTGCCGAATTGCAGCCCTGGGGCGTCGGCCATGAGCTTCCGTGGGTCCTGAAGGCCGACGGCACCTGGGGTGGGCGAGGGGTGCGCATGGCCAATAGTTGGAAAGAGGCCGGCCGCCAGTTGCGCGAGCTGAATCGTCCGCTGGGCGCAGTGGGTGCTCTCAAGCGGCTGGCGTTGAGTCGCGATCGGTTCTGGTTGCGCTCCTGGTGGAAGCGATTGAAGCCGGCAGTCAGTGTGCAGCAGCATATCGAGGGACGTCCGGCAAATTGCGCCATGGTGTGCTGGCAGGGAAGAGTGCTGGCGGGTATCGGCGTGGAAGTATTGAACGCGCAGATGGAGCAGGGGCCGGCCGCGGTGGTCCGGGTGGTGGAGAACCGCGAAATGATGATGGCGGCGCAGAAGCTTGCCGGTCAGCTCGGCCTGTCCGGATTTTTCGGCCTCGATTTCATGATCGAGAACGGCAGCGGCCGGCTGTATCTCATCGAAATGAATCCGCGCTGCACGCCGTTGTGCCATCTGCAACTGGGCGAGGGGCGCGACATGGTGGCGGCGTTGTGGGCCGAGCTTTCGGGCGTACCGCAACCTCCGGCGACCGCGGTGACCGAAAACGACTTCATCGCTTATTTCCCGCAGGCCTGGAGTTTCAAGAGCCGCTTCCTCGATGCCAGCTTTCAGGATGTTCCCAGCGACGAGCCGGAGCTGCTGCAACAGATGCTGCATCCCTGGCCGGAGCGGCGATGGCTGGCGCGGGTCTTCGACCGGCTGCGGAAGAAGCAATTGCGCGCCAAAGAAGCCGAAGGCTGCGTGTTTGAAGAAGCGCTGGCATCGTCGCGTCTGGCAGGATGCGCTACCGGCGAGCGATTGGTGCCAAGTAACTGATTCAAGAATTTTGCAGTTTCGACGATGAAAGCCACAGTGTCCAACACGGTCCGCAGCGCAACCCCAAGGGCATCGTCCGGCTCGCAGCCGCGCCTTCGCTATAATTCGGGGGACAATTTGCGTCCGTGGAGACCCTTGAACGCTGCTCTGCTGGAATGCTATCGCTGCGCGGAAAGCCTTGCGAACTTCAGGGTGACGGAGGAACTCTCCCAGGACGCCGGCTACTTTCGCTTTGGTCCGGAACTGCTTTACGGACGCACTGCTTCCGGGTCCCGCAGCAGCCGTCCCGAAGCTGCGCACTACGATGCACTCCGCGACGCCACGCATCACGGCTGCATCGTTCTTCTGCCTTTTGATCCCAATGAAGTTATCGCCAATCTTCGGCTGGAGCGCTATGCCAGTGGCTATCGGCTCGCATCCTTAAGCCGCAGCCGCCGCCTGTTGCGCAATTTCTACTACCTGCTGCGGCCCCTGCTGCATGTCTCGGTGCGGCAATGGCTGCAGCGGGCGTATGTGCATGACTGGCGCCGGCTGCACTTCCCGCATTGGCCGGTGGACACCACAGTTGAAGATTTAAACCGGCAGCTCTTGCATCGCTCCATGCGGGTGCACGGGCTGGAAGAAGTTCCGTTCATCTGGTTCTGGCCGCGCGGCGCCAACGGTTGCATGATCCTGACCCACGACGTCGAGGCCCGGCCGGGACTGAAATTCTGCAGCGACCTGATGGACCTGGACGACGCCTTCGGATTCAAGGCATCGTTCCAACTGATTCCCGCTGGCCGTTACCATCTGGAGCCGGCGATGGTGGAAAACATCCGGCGGCGCGGGTTTGAAGTGAATCTGCAGGACCTCAGTCACGACGGGCATCTCTTCCGCCAGCGCAGCGAATTTCTGGAGCGCGCCGGTGAAATCAACCGTTACGCCGAACACTACGGCGCACGCGGCTTCCGGGCAGCGGTGTTGTATCGCAATCCCGACTGGTTCGACAAACTGCAGTTCTCCTACGACATGTCCATGCCCAACGTCGCGCACCTGGATCCGCAGCGCGGCGGCTGCTGCACGGTGATGCCCTACTTCATTGGCGACAAGGTCGAGCTTCCGCTCACCACGGTGCAGGATTACACGCTCTTCCACTTGCTGGGCGAATATTCGCTGGATCTGTGGATGCAGCAGGTGGACACCATCCTCAGCCGGAATGGGCTGATGAGCTTCCTGGCCCATCCCGACTACGTGATCGAGCGGCGGGGACGCAAGGTTTACCGGGAGCTGCTCGGCTATCTGCGCGAATTGGTTGCCGAGCGGAAGGTTTGGTGTGCGCTGCCCGGCGAGGTAGAGCAGTGGTGGCGGCAGCGCAGCAAGATGCGCCTGGTGCAGCGGGGCAACGGTTGGGAAATTGAAGGCGAGGGCGCGGAACGGGCCCGGGTCGCCATCGCCAAGCGGTCCGGCGATCATCTGGAATATCAGGTAAAGGCTGACTTGTAGTTATGCATATTCTTCACGTAGTAGGAGCGCGGCCCAACTTCATGAAGGCGGCGCCGGTGTTGCAGGCATTGAAGCAGTGGCCCAACGTGCGCCAGACCCTGGTTCACACCGGTCAGCACTACGACCACAACATGTCCGACGTTTTCTTCGCGCAGTTGGAGATCCCGGCTCCGGACGTAAACCTGGGGGTTGGCTCCGGCAGTCACGCGCAGCAGACGGCGCAGATCATGAGCCAGTTCGAGGGCGTGGTGCTGGAGCGCCGCCCGGACATCGTGCTGGTGTATGGCGACGTGAATTCCACGGTTGCGGCAGCGCTGGTGTGTTCCAAGCTCGGCATTCGTGTCGGCCACGTGGAAGCCGGCCTGCGCTCCTTCGACTGGAGCATGCCGGAAGAGATCAATCGCGTGGTCACCGACCGGCTGGCCGACATGCTGTTCACGCCTTCGGAAGATGGCGATCGCAACCTGGTGCGCGAAGGCACCGATGCGAAGAAGATTTTCCGCGTCGGCAACGTCATGATTGATTCGCTCACCCGCTTGTTGCCGGTGGCGGAGCGGCTGCCCAGGAACGGCTATCCCGATCGCTACGCGCTGGTCACCTTGCATCGGCCGGCGAATGTGGACGATGGCGATACCCTGAAGAGCCTGCTGCAATCGCTGCTCCAGGTGAATGACGAGATGGCGGTGGTCTTCCCGGTCCACCCGCGGACACGCCAGCGCATCGAAGAGTTCGGTCTGGAAACCGGCTCGCTGCATCTCACCGAGCCGAAGCCCTACATCGAGTTTCTGGCCCTGCAACGGCGTGCGGCGGTGGTCATCACCGATTCCGGCGGCATCCAGGAAGAGACAACGTACCTCGGCATTCCTTGCCTGACGCTTCGCAATAACACCGAGCGGCCGATTACCGTGGACATGGGAACCAACCTGATCGTGGGGCAAGACCGCGCAAAGCTGGCGGCCGAAATGTCGCGCATTGCCAACGGTAAGGGCAAGCACGGCTCGGTCCCGCCGCTGTGGGACGGCCACGCCGGCGATCGCATTGCCGAGATCCTGGCGAAATCCTGATGGCTTTGGCGCAGACAAAAACGCAAGACGCAAGCACGCTGCGTGCGATGGCACCGCTGCCGTGGCGGAGCTTCGCCGCGCTGCTGGCCGCTTCCGTAATACTGTGGTGGAGCACCCTGCGTGCGACCCTGGTCTTGGCTCTCGGTCGGGACGAATACACCCACATTCTGCTGATCGTTCCGTTGAGCATCATGCTCATCGGCCTGGAATGGAAGTCGCAAAAGCCGCAAAAGCCGCTGCCCTCGGCCAATCCGCGCATCGGCGTTGCGCTGGGCATACCTGGTTTGCTGCTTAACCTTCTCGGCAGCCGTCTGGAAATTGCCGGGCGCATCGCGCCGGTTACGCACCTCACCATCGCCATGGCCGGAGTGGTGCTGTTCTGGGCCGGAAGCTTCATCGGCTGTTTCGGTTTCGTGACGGCGCGACGCGTGGCCTTCCCACTTTGCCTGTTGATCGCAGCCATTCCCGCGCCCGAGTGGACGGTGGGCTACATCGTTAGCTTCCTGCAGAACGGCTCCGCCTGGACGGCACGCATGCTGTTCAGCCTGGTGGGAGTGCCGGTGGCGCAGGATGGCGTGACTCTGGCCATGCCCGGCCTGAGCATCGAAGTCGCCAAGGAGTGCAGCAGCATCCGCTCCAGCATGATGCTGGTGGTCACCAGCGCGGTATTCGCGCACCTCATGCTGCGCACTGAGTCAGCCAAGATCCTGGTGGTACTGCTGGCAGCGCCGCTCTCCGTCCTGAAGAACGCCATCCGCATCTTCACCCTCTCCATGTTGTCCATGTACGTGAATCCCGGCATCATGCACAGTTGGCTGCATCATCAGGGCGGCATCGTGTTCTTCGCCATTTCCCTGGTGGTCCTGTATTTCTTGATAAAACTGATCGGCTGGGTGGAAGCATGGAAGCTTCCCAAAACTGCCGCCACCGCATCCTTGCGTAGTACGATTTGAAGTGCGATTAGCCTGACCGCGATCTGCGGCTGGATTTTTATGTACAGCATTGCCATTCGGTGGATGCGCGGGACCGTCCTGCTGGTACTCAGCTTGGCTGCCTTATTGCTGGTAACGGCGCTGGCTGAGCAGCAGCAGGCGCCTCCGCCCGAAGACTGCCGCAGCGGCAATCTGGGCGTGCCCCGCCATGCGGCCCCGCCGGCTCCGCCGCATCAGGGATTGCTATTGCGCTGGAAGGCGAGTGCGCCGGCATCAGCCTCCAAACGCGATGCGGTGAAGGGCTACTACGTTTACCGGCGCGCTCCCAAGGACATCTACGGCGGCCCTATGAACTCGCTGCTGATTCAGGGAACAACCTGCGCTGATCCCTCGGCCGAACCAGGAAAGACCTACGTCTATACCACTCGTGCGGTCAGCGCCTCCGACGGGTTAAGCAAACCGGCAAAAGAAATTTCGGCCAAGGTTCCCCACGACCATAAGTAGGAGACCCGGCCCTCGCTACAACATTCGCAATCGGTAATCCTTCCGCACAGTCACTTCATGAGCGACCTCAAAAGCATTTGGAATCCGGCCGTGTGGCACGGACGCAAATACCGGCGCTACAAGCTGGAATACCCGGTGCGCATCATCCTGCAGTCCAACGGCCTGAGCGATGAGGTCGAAACCATCAGCAAGAACATCAGTGTTGGCGGCCTCCTGGTGCGCAGTGCCTCACCCATGCCGGAGCGAACGCCGGTCACCTTCGTGATCAGCCTGCACGGCGAAGGCGGTGTGCGCCCCATTCATCTTGTGGGAGAAGGAGAAGTTGTGCGGGTAGAACCAGACGGCAGCATGGGGGTGTACTCCATTGCCTTGCGATGCAAGCTTCCCATCACCCAGTTGGAGCAATTTTTGCCGGTCTGAAGGTGGCTGAATTGTTGAGCGCCAATGGTCGTCCCGAGTGGACGGCCATTTTTTTTTGCGTTGACCGCAGTTCTCCGCAACGAAGGCGCAAGTCCTGCTTTCACGCCGTACCTCTCGCGAAAGTGCCGTTACCAGCGACGTAGAAGCGCGGAAAAGTAATGTTCCGTAATGAGCTGTCCGTTACTTCGGTATCCATGCTCAGCAATTGATGGCCCAAAACCCCCCGATAGTAGTGTTGTAGTGAACACTTCTTCTACCGGGATTCCGAGGTTGTGCATAAGATTTTGCAAGAAGCCTCAACTTTGTAAAAGACACTGCGGACCCGGTGGAGCAGCATTAGCCTTGGCGGTTTAGCCCCCGGAAAAATTGGCATGCTGAGCAAGATAAAAAAACTGTTCACAAGAAACAGAGCGCTCTCCGATGGTCCCGCACTGACAGATCGACAGCGCCGCGATCGCTCTACTTCCGGCACCTCTGCCTTGGAATTCGCCTTCGTGCTGCCCATGTTCGTTCTGTTGCTGCTGGGCATCGTGGATTTCTCGCGCCTGTTCTACACCGAAATCACCTTGCAGAATGCCGTGCGGCAAGCCGGCCGCTTCGCTATCACCGGCAATCACCTGGCGAACCCGCAGAATCCCGGCACCAGCATGTCGCGGGTACAGTCCATCACCCAGATTGCGCAAAATGCGGCGCTGGGACTGAGCGTCTCCCAGATTTCGATCTCCAGCACGCAGGGCGGCGCGGGTAATGCCGGCGCCCCCCAGGATACTTGCGTTATCTCGCTTACGGAAAACCTGAAAATGCTCACGCCGCTCATCGGTGCGTTCTTTAAGAACAACACCTACACCTTCACGGTGAGTGCGGCCTTCAAGAATGAGCCATTTCCACCGTCGATGCAGAATTAGTTACGGAGCAGAACCTATGGCAGCAACTCAGGACAACACGACGCCGCGCGATAAGAACAGCCGGGACTCCGGCCAGGCCCTGCTGGAATTCGCCGTGGGCGCCATGATTCTGGCTACCATCGTGTTCGCCATGATTGACTCTGCCCGCGCCATCTTTGATATGCAGGTGATGTCCTTTCTTTCCGGTCAAGGTTCGAATCTGGCATCGCGCGGTACGGCGCTGTCGGACAGCGCCACGGCCGTGGTTACCGCCTCGGGATCGCTCAATCTCAGCAGCGCTTACGGGAAGGTGATTGTCACCTCGGTCTATAACAACAACGGCGCGCTCAGCATTACCGGACAGAGTTCGCTAGGCACCATGGCGGCGTCCAGCAAGGTCGGCACCGGCGTGGGCAGCTCTGCCACCCTTCCGACCAATGCCAAGCCGCCCAACTCGCAGACGGTTTACGTGACCGAGGTATTTTATTCGTTCCAGTCCATTACCCCTATGGGACACCTGTTTACTAAGACCTTGATGCCCTCCACGCTGTACGACGTGGCTTACTACTGATTCGGGAGTGAAGTCGTGAAAGCACCTGGCCGCCCACAACACCGTAGCAACCAGCAGGGACAGATCGCGCCCTTGCTGGCCATTTCGATGATCGTGATTTGTCTTTGCGTTGGTCTGGCGGTGGACGTCGGCTTTGGCTTTGTGACCAAGGCGCGCCTGACCAAGGCGGTGGATGCGGCCACTCTGACCGCGATGAAGAACGTCGCCTCGGTGGGACAGACCCAGGCGACCGTCCTGGCCACCAGCGCCTTCAACGCCAATTATGTGCAGTCTCCACTGGACTTTGCCAGTCCCTCGGTGGCAGTTACCTACGGCACTGATGCCAGCGGCAATACCGTGGTCAGCGCCAACGGGACCGCCTACATCAAGCCTATCTTCATGAAAGTCTTACCCAGCGCCAGTCGGGTGACCGTGACTGACAGCGCCCAGGCCACCCGCAACAAGTTGGTCATGACCGTCATCCTGGATCGCTCCGGCTCGATGGCCAGCAATGGCGGATCGACCGCGCTGCCTCCGGCGGTGATCCAGTTCATCAACTACTTCGACAACACCTTTGACCAGGTCGGCATGACCAGCTTCGCCTCCAACGCCACCTTGGACTACAGTATCGCCACCAGCTTCAAGACCCCGATTACCAACGCCGTGAATAACATGCAGTTTGTCGGCGGCACCTTCGGTCTGGGCAGCCTGGTGATCGCCAAGGCGCAGAACGAGAGCGTGATGACCTCGTCCAACCAGGTAAAAGTGGTGGTGTACTTCACCGATGGACTGGTCAACACCATTCAGGACACTTTCCACTGCACCAGTTCGTGGGGCAATACCCTGTACAACTACGGCGGCTACGACACCGGCAGCAGCGTGGACTTCTTCAAGCCGACCGACGGTACCGACTGGGGCGGCGTGGACAATAATGGCTACCCGCCGCACAGCCCGACGCCCGACTGTAACGGCGTGACCAAGTTCACCTCGCAGATTGACGGCACCCAGAAGACGTTTACCCGAACCAACGTGACCGCGGATGCGCAATACCGGTCGTTGGCGGTGGCCAACGCCATGCGTGCGGAAGGCATGTACGTGTATTCCATCGGTCTGGGGTCGTCCCCCAGCCAGTCCTTCCTACAGCAGATTGCCAACGATCCGCATAGCTCAACCTACAACTCCAGCCAGCCGCAGGGACTGGCGGTGTTTGCCACCAACTGCCCGTCGTCGTCGTGCAACGCCCAACTGCAGCAGGTGTTTCAGACCATCGCTGCCAAGATTCTGCTGCGCCTGACGCAATAACGCTCGCTCAGGCGGTGCTCACTCCGACCTTCCGCGCAAGCTCACACGCGGAAGGTTTATTTTTTTCTGCACCTCTCGTAGCTTGAGGCCGGCAATCGTTTGTATGATGGAGCGTTGCGCCAGGTAAGCCGACGGCGGCGCCAGTCGTCGGCTTCCATGGCGGTCACTCCATGAGGTCACTTGCAGCAGCCGGCACACTGGCCGTGTCTCCGAGTCCTGGGCTTTCGTCGCGGATCGCGCGCTATTTGCCGCGCAAGCTGGCTTTCCTCCTCGGCGTGCTTCTGGTATGCGCCATTCTGAGCGCCGGGCTGTGGCCCTTCCATGCCCCGCGCAATAACGCCCATTGGCTGCCGAACCACAACGGTCTGGCCTTTGGTCCTCACGGCGTCGCGCTTACTTCCACCACGTTGCCGGGCGGCGACGGGGCCGCCACTGCTTGCACGCTGGAGATTCTGCTGGCTCCGAAAGAAGCCTGGAAGAGCGGCACCGTACTGTCGCTGTTTGATCCAGCCAGTTCGAACCAGCTTGCCTTGCGCCAGAATTACATCGACCTTGCGATTCAGCGTCGTATCGGCACCCGGCGCTATGCCAGCGACGACCTCATCGTGGAAGAAGTATTTCGCCGGCCGCTGTTTCTGGTGACCCTGAGCTCGAACGGCAGCAATACCCTGGTTTATATCAATGGTGAGCTGGCGGCGAACTCCCCGACCTTCGGCTTCTCCGCCAGAGATCTGGAGCGGCAGATCATCGTGGGAACGTCGGCTATGCAGCCGGACAGTTGGACCGGCGAGGTGCGCGGGCTGGCGCTTTATCGCAGTCAGCTAGATCCCGCGCTGGTGGCCCAGCATTACCAGGATTGGACCACGGCTGGACGGCCGCAATTGTCGCCGCCACAGACGCCGGTCGCGGTCTATCCCTTCGACGAGCGCGCCGGCAGTGCCGCGCACAGCCTCGTGGCCGCCGCGCCGGCGCTGCAGATACCTCTGCGTTACACCGTGGTGCATCAGCTCTTCCTGGAGCCTTTCTGGCAGGAGTTTCGCACCCAGTCCAATTACCTGAAAGATGCGCTGGTCAACATCGCCGGCTTCATGCCGCTGGGTTTCTGGCTGGAGATGTACGTGAGCTGTTATGGCAAGCGGCGGCGCACGCTTGCTGATCGTGCTTGCCGGCTTTGCCGTGAGCCTCACCATCGAAGTGGTGCAGTCGCAATTGCCGACGCGCTTCTCCGGCACCACCGACCTCATCACCAACACTCTGGGAACCGTGCTGGGATTGCTGACGTACCGCATTGCCGCCGCACTGTGGGAGCGGAAGACTGTGGCGCGCTAGAGCCGGAAGTCCGATTCGTTCACGCGATTGCAGCACAATATAACGCAAAAAGAATCGGGACCTTCGCGGTCCCGATTCTTGCTTCCAGTAGTTTTAACTGCTGCGCATCTGCCGAGTGGTTACGGAACCGTCGCCGCGGCCTCGTTGGAATAGCTGCTTTGCAGTCCCTGATTGTTGACCGCGGTGGTCACGTAGTAATACGTGGTGCCACTGGTCACCGTCTGGTCCACATAATTGGTGGTCGAAATCAGGCTGGTGTTGAGCTGAGCATAGGGTCCCCCCGAAGTAGTGGAGCGGAAGGCGTTGTAGCCGGCGATGCCCGGCGAGGTGCTGGCCGTCCAGTTCAAGGTCACCAGGTGCTGAATGTTGGCCACGCCGGTTCCGCTCAATGGAATGCTGAGCTGCGGATTGGTAGCGTTGCTGACCACCGTGACCGTGCCGCTGGCGGTGCCGGTCTGGGTCGGCGAGAAGGTGACGGTCAGTTGCGCCGATCCCATCTGCTGCAGGGTGAAAGGCGTCTGAATCGGGGACAGCGAAAATTCCGCGCCGGCGATGGTCACTGACGAAACTGTCACCGGGCTGCTTCCAGTATTGGTGACGGTGACCGGCAGGGAGAGGAAGTTGCCCACGTTGACGTTGCCGAAGGCGAGCGAACTCGGCGACGCCGTCAGAGTGCCCTGGCCTCCGCCGTAAATACTCATGATCTGGCTCGCAGTCAACGCCGTGCCGAAAACGCGGAAGTCATCCACGATGCCCGAGGTGAACTGCGACGATCCGCCCTGCGAGAAGATGTAAATCGGATTGTTCCCGAAGTTGTTGGTGTTGGTGGTGGAGTGCAGGTTGCGGTTCACCGTCTGCAAAGCGCCGTCGATGTACAGCTTGACCTGGTCGCCGCCGGTCTGAGATTTGTCGAAGACCACCGCCATGTGGTGCCACACGCCGGAAGATGGCTGGCTGTAGCAGTTACCTGCATAGCCGTTGTTGCCGCGCAACGCAGCATAGATTCCACCGCAGGTGTTGTCGTCCGGAAACAGGCCAAAGCCGGTAGTGGAATTGCCGTAGTTGGTGGTGGCCTCGAACAGAGTGTGGTTGCCGGCAGTGGAGTAGGTGCGTTTCGTCCAGTACGTCACCGTGACGGCACGTGTGGTGCTGAAATTGATCGCAGGAATACCCACGTACTGATCGTTGGCCGAGTTTGCGGAAACGGCATCACCGGATTTACCCGGCACCCAGCTCACGTGGTTGTAGAGCACGCCGGAATGAGCATGGCCGGAGAAATCGACTGCGCGTGTGCCGAAGCCGTCATCGAACTTCCACCATCCACTAGGCGACTGCGCGACGGCTGGAATGGCGAGAGCCAGAGTGAGGCAAAACGCCAGGAGAACGTAGCAAAGATAAGTGCGGTGATGAGTAATGCGAGCGTTGATTACCACCGAGCGGTCCTTTCCCAACAGCATACGAACTTGAGTTAAGGCTATAAGAACCATCGCCCAAAATTACCTTTAAGGCTAGAGGCTGCTATTACGTTGGTAACTAACGTGGATTACTAAGAGATCGGTGAGACACCTTACGAGGACGAGAGTAGAAGCTTGTAACTATATGAAAAATAGCCATTAAGGTCGGGTCTAAAGGCTTCCCAAAATCGCGTCGACCCGACCCCAGATGTTTACTCTCTCGCTATTAGGCGCTTTTCGGGGTAGGGCTGGACAAATCGCGCTTAGGAAAATCACTTCCCACGAATTGTGAACTTTACTGAACAGCGACGTTCTGCGCCATGGTCGTCCGCAGAAATCGGCGCTCGAATTCCTTCAGGATGGGATTCAGCTCCTCGTACATGCCATCGACGTCCCACTCGTGCTCTTCCTTCTGCGGCAGCGAGGTGCAGTGTTGCAGATATTTGGAGATGGTCTGGTAATACTCTTCATCCAGGCACTCGGCTGCCACCTGGAACAGCCCGATCTCGCTTGGCGAGAGGGCGCGACCCGCCCACACTTCGGCTTCCGCGGTGGAAAGATCGTAGGGCCGCGGACGCACCCCGCTGAAGAAGCGAACTAAATTTCTGAAATGCAGGAGAAAAGCTTCCAGATAGGCACTGTTCTCGTGTGCTTCGCCTGCGGTTTCGCCCCGCAATCGCTCCCGGCAGAATCGCAGCATTTCAATTTCGTATCCGATGGTGTCGAGCGGGGTTTCCTGTCGCCGTGAATACACGATGGTTACTCCTGTTGAAGTGCCGAATTTTCGACCGGACAAGCTGTAAGTAATAGAAGAATATTGCGATAGCGGAGCAGGAGTCAAACCCCGCCTCATGGGATTAGAACTTCAGTAACTCCTCTGGACGTGACTGGTTTGCTTTCTGGTGGAATCGCATCGAAATGGCTGGCAAAGTGCAACATTGTGGACGGAGTTTCAGCGCTCGCCGCGAAACTCACTTTCGGATTTGGGCTACAGGGCCTCGAGGAGCAAGCAGTGGCGGATTCTCCGATACCGGTGCGGGTCGTTGTCTTTGAAGCGTCGGAAATGAGCTGCCAGTTGCTTGCCTACGCTCTGGAGCGTTCGGAGTTTGCGCTGAAGGTGACGGGTAGCGCCACCACCAGCATGGGTCTGGACGAATCGCTGATCAATAACGCCGACGTGGCGGTCATCAACTCCGACCTGCGCGAGGGCCCAGGCTCCGGACTGCGCCTGCTGCGCAGCATGCAACTGCATGACGCCAATCTTCGCTGCGTGATGCTGATTGATCGCGACGACCGCCAGGCGGTGATCGAAGCCTTCCGCTCCGGCGCCTCCGGCGTTTGCCAGCGCGATGAATCCTGGGAAGTGCTCAGCAAGTGCATATTCCGCGTGCATCACGGCCAGATCTGGGCCAACACCCAGCAACTGCATTACATTCTGGAAGCCCTGACGGCGAACACCGCCCAGGCCCGGACCGCCGCCGGCGGCCGCCGCGCGCTTACTCGACGGGAAGAGGAGATCGTTGCCCTGGTCACCGCCGGCCGCAAGAACCGCGAAATCGCCGATCGCCTGCAACTCAGCGAGCACACGGTCAAGAACTACCTCTTCCGCATCTTCGAGAAACTCGGCATTTCCCGCCGCACCGAACTTATCCTCTACGCGGCGCGGGAGCGCGGATTTCAGTAAGTCGAACTGCGCCGCCGACTTACCAATATCTCCCCGATTTTCCTCAACACCCACCACTTTTTGGCGGTACCTTCATGCTGGGAAACGGCAAAAATCTGTAATACCCGCCTATATCCTGTCGTATATGAAGTACATTGCCACCAAGTTGGCGTAGCCTGAGCTGTTGTTCTCCCGCGTGTGGAGACGGTCTCGGGAAGGAAATCGGTATCGCCTCAGTTTCGCTTCGGGAAAGCTGGACTTCCGTCTCGTTCCAGCCGAAGGGTACTATGCGGGTGATTCCGCGGGAGATGTAGTGGAACCGGAAAACGGGAAACAGGCGATGAAGGAAACCACGGCTGACAACAAGATCAGTGTGATGATCTATGAGCCCACCGAGATGGGCTGCCAGTTGCTCTGTCGCGTGCTGGAGCAATCCTCCTACGGGCTGAAGGTGGTGGGCTCTTCCACCTCCAGCAAGATCACGCCGGAATCGCCGCTGCATTCCGCCGACATCGCACTCATCAGCGCCCACCTGAGCGAAGGACAGGGTTCGGGATTTCGGCTGCTGCGCGACATCAAGCAGGCCGTCAAGACGGTGCGCTGCATCATGCTGCTCGACAGCAACGACCGCGAGCCCATCATCGAGGCCTTCAGTTCGGGCGCGCTGGGCGTCTGCCGCCGCGACGAATCTACCCAGGTGCTGTGCAAGTGCATTGATCGCGTCTATCGCGGCCAGATCTGGGCCAACAGCGAACAACTGCGTTATGTGCTGGAAGCGTTATGGGCGGGCGCGCGCATCCGCCTCACCGACGCCCGCGGCAACGTGCTGCTCAGCAAGCGCGAGGAAGAAATTGTGCTGCTGGTGGCCGAAGGCCTGCGCAATCGCGAGATCGCCGCCCAGCTCAAGCTCAGCGAGCACACCATCCGCAATTATCTGTTCCGGGTCTTCGACAAGCTCGGCATCTCCAACCGCTCCGAGCTGATTCTGTATTTCATGGAGCACCAGCGCAGATCGATGAATGCCTGATCCGGCGTGAGCAGCGCGCTCAGGGCTTTGCCGGAGCGGCTTCCGTGGCGTGTTCCGGCCTGCCATCGCGAATGCCGGCATCGCGCATCTTGTAGAGCAACGCGCGATAGCTGATGCGCAGCGCGGCCGCTGCTTTGCGACGGTTCCAATCGTACTGGCGTAACACCTCCAGCACCACTTCGGCTTCCGCTTTGCGAATCTGGTAGCGGGTGCGCAGCTTCAGCGACATCTCGCCTTCTTCCGGCGCCGGCATCGCTGCCGACGACCAGGCGATGCGGCGGCCAGTTTCGGTCATGATGCATTCCGGCGAGCCCAGCACCGCATAGCGGCGGACCACGTTCTCCAGTTCGCGAACATTGCCCGGCCAGTAATAACGCTGCAGGCGGCGATGCAGCACCGGCGTCAGCGCTGCCGCACGGGTGCCCAGCATCTGGTTGAACAGCTCCAGCAGGTAGTCGGCAATCGCCGGAACGTCTTCCACGCGCTCGCGCAGCGGCGGCAGCCGCAGGGTGGCGCCGGCAATGCGATAGTGCAGGTCGCGGCGGAAGGTCCCGCGCTCGATTTCCTGCTGCAGGTTGCGGCTGGTGGTGCACAGCACACGGGTCTGCACCCGCATCTCGCGGTTCCCGCCCAGGCGGCTGAAACTGCCATCCTGCAGGAATTGCAGCAGCTTGGCCTGCAGGCTGACGTCGAGTTCCGCGATGTCGTCCAGCAGCAGCGTGCCGCCCTCAGCCGCTTCTACCAGGCCGGGACGCGCGCTGTTGGCGCCGGTGAAGGCGCCCTGCTCGTAGCCGAACAGCTCCGCTTCCAGCAAGGGCGAGGGGATGGCGGCACAGTTGATTTTGACGAAAGGCGACGACGGCGCCGCGCCGCGATGAATGCTCCTGGCCAGAACTTCCTTGCCGGTCCCGGTGTCGCCGCAAATCAGCACCGGAACCCGAATGCCGGCCAGCCGGCCGACGGTGAGCTTCAGGTGCTGCATGGCTTCCGAGCAGCCGAAGATCACCTCATCTGGTGGCACACTTGGGGAGTAGTCTTTAGACACCTTAGTTCCTGTAGTCTGAGTCACCAAAGCAGGGCCGGCCAGATGACATATCTACTGCACGAGAAGAGCCAAACATTTCTGCCGCGGATCGCGAGACTACTCGCTGTGCCAAAGTAGATAGGGTGGAAACAGTGATGCGAAAAAGTGCGAATTACGCGGCAAAATGCATAGCTTGGCGCTGCCGCCTTTAACCAACCGCTAAACTCTGCGAACAGAATTCCTGACTTGCAACTCATTCCCCTGGCTTGGGCAGAAAAGTACTAATCTTCCCTTGACGCTCCTCAATAAAGGACTTATCACAGAAGTACAAATTCTCTTTTCAACTGAATTTTGTTTCTTGAGAGAGAAGCGCCGCTTTCACGGTTCCGGGTGTTTGATAGCTTCTGCGTGATCGATCTGAAGTAGCGGGCCCCGAGTACTCGCGGCCAGACACCATAGGAACCGTTTGGTAACCACTTAGGGAGCACTTTTAAATGGCCACCGCTGTAATTGGATCCAGGTCTCTTCCGGTTATTCTGGTCGTAAATCATGAGCCGCGGGCGTTGCACCATTTCGCCACCGCGCTGGACGAGGAAAGCTACCAGGTCGAAACTGCGACCTCAGGCGAAGCTGCCTTGGAGCGCTTGCAGCATGACCCGCTGCCCAACCTGGTCTTCATGGATGTAGGCATGCCGGAAGCCGGCGGCCTGGCAACTCTGCAACGCGCCCGCGAGCTGCATCCCGACCTGAAAGTGGTCATGCTCGGCGCCGGCGATGACACCCGCAGCGCCACCCAGGCGGTTCGCCTCGGCGCCCTCGACTATCTTCCCGAATCTTTTCAAGACGCCGAGCTCGAGGCCTTGTTGCAGCAGCACCTGGTGGCAGCGGCCACGCCGGAAGCAGAACCGGAAGCTGCCGATGACGAGCCTTCCATCGTGGAGCTGTCGGGAGGCGCATCGTTTGTCTGTTCCAGCGCGGGCATGAAGCAGTTGTACGAGCAATCGATAGTGGTGGCCAAATTCGATATGCCCATCCTGATGCTGGGCGAGAGCGGCACCGGCAAGGAAATTCTGTCGCTGCTCATCCATCATCTTTCGCCGCGCGCCAACCAGCCCTTCCTGAAGGTGAATTGCGCCGCCGTGCCCGCCGACCTGCTGGAGAGCGAATTGTTCGGCTACGAAGCCGGGGCCTTCACCGGCGCCGTCAAGTCCAAGCCCGGCAAGTTCGAATTGTGCGAGGGCGGCACCATCCTGCTCGATGAAATCGGCGAGATGCCGGCCGCGTTGCAGGCCAAGCTGCTGCACTTTTTGCAGGACCACACTTTCTCGCGCCTGGGCAGCCGCACCACCTCCAAAGCCGATGTGCGCATCCTGGCCGCCACCAACATCAACGTGGAAGAAGCGCTGGCCGCCAAGACCCTGCGCGAAGATTTGTACTATCGCCTGAGCGGCTTCACTATGCGCATCCCGCCGCTGCGCGAGCGCAAGAAAGAAATTCCGCTGCTGCTGAACCATTTCATGGAGCGCAGCTCGGTGCAGTTCTCCAGCCCGGCGCGGCAGTTCAGCCCGCGGCTGGTACAGGCCTGCCTCAGCTACTCCTGGCCGGGAAACCTGCGGCAGTTGGAGAATTTCGTTCGCCGCTACTTGGTGCTGGGCGATGAAGACCTGGCCATCTCCGAATTGCAGAGCAGCCCGCGCGGCACCCACGAGACCAAGCCGCCTGCACCGGTTCACGCCGATGCCGCGGGACTGAAATCACTGGCGCGCTCGGTGAAGAATGAAGTGGAAGCCGCGGCCATCGCGCATGCTCTGGAGCAGACCAACTGGCATCGCCAGAAGGCTGCTGTCATCCTGCGCATCAGCTACAAGGCGCTGCTCTACAAGATCAAGGCCTACGAGCTGCATCCGCCGGTGCGGGCGTAGCGTCAGGTAGAGCCGGCCTTCAGGCCAGCGTCGCAGCCGTCTGATCCTGAGCTCCCGACCGAGGGCTTCAGCCTCCCTCTATCTCTGTCATCCCGACCGAGGGCTTCAGCCTCCCTCTCTCTCTTCCCTCTATCTCTGTCATCCCGACCGAGGGCTTCAGCCTCCTTCTATCTCTGTCATCCCGACCGAGGGCTTCAGCCCGAGTGGAGGGACCTGCTGTTTCCTTTTTTTGCTCATCCGCTCTCCCACAATCCCGAGCCCCGAGTCCCGAGTCCCGAGTCCCGAGTCCCGAGTCCCGAGCCCCGAGCCCCGAGTCCCGAGCCCCGAGTCCCGAGTCCCGAGTCCCGAGCCCCGAGTCCCGAGTCCCGAGTCCCGAGCCCCGAGCCCCGAGTCCCGAGCCCGAGTCCCGAGTCCCGAGTCCCGAGTCCCGAGTCCCGAGCCCCGGCCTTTTCCTACCCAATAGAAACGAACGTCTCTGTCTGAGGAGGCATGGCCCTCCGCATGCTCCTATATCTGCAATTGCAGGCGACGACCGGCGATACAACCCGGTCGAGCGATGTGGGGATGACACAATGAGCAAATACGTAAAAGCGCCTCCCGAGACGAGCAAGTACGTAAAGGCGCCTCCCGAGACATTGGAAGAGATGGAGCTGGAGTTTGCTCTTGCGGCGGCCAAAGACGGCCCCAAGCGGCGCAATACGATCCCGCCGGTGTGTCAATCGTGGCTGGGCATGGCCGCCTGCGCCGATCTGCTCGTCTTCGTGCGCACTACCGCGGTGCAGGAAGCCTATGGCGTGGCCGCTGACGGCTTCCGCCTGCTGCTGCACACCCTCAACTTCATCGGCCCCCGCTAGGCGACGTTCCGGAACCCGGGGTTTTAATTGGTAATTTGTTCACCCGCCCGTTTTCCCAATAGGAAAACTTTTTCCCAAAAATATTTTGGCTCACGACGATGCCGCTGTTCGCGCCGAATGCGAGCGCCGGAGGCGCGACTTAGTTTAGCCCAGCGTGCAGCGCCTTCTTTTGGCGCGGAACGCTGGGTACGCTCGCCCCCGCGACCCGCGCCCCGGAGGGGCGCCGCCCTCGTTTGCTAGACTCTTGAAGCGTCTTTACCTCGGAGTGTAGCCTTCATGAAAAAGCTGTCTGGAGTTTCGCCCTCGTCTGCTTCGGGATGTGCCGTGATCGCCGGCGCCATCGTCCTCGTCCTTCTCGGAGGAGTCTGGTCGGGTCATCGTGCGCTGGCGGCCGCCACGCCGCAGCAGGGAAGTCCCCCGCCCAAGACCGCCGGCCTGGTGTTCAAGAACATTCAGGTGCTGAAAGACATTCCCGCCGACCAGCTCATCCCCACCATGCAGTTCATCACCGGCTCGCTGGGCGTGGAGTGCGACTTCTGCCACGTCGAGCGCCAGTTCGACAAAGACGACAAGCCGGAGAAGAAGACTGCCCGCCGCATGATGGAGATGATGTTCGCCATCAATAAGGACAACTTCAAGGGCGAGCGCGAAGTCACCTGTAATACCTGCCATCGCGGCTCGCCGCATCCCCAGGGGATTCCCGCCATCGTGGCCGTGGGCCCTGAGCCGGAAGCCATGGAAGCCATGCACGAGCACGAAGAGCATGGCGCCGAGATGGCCTCCGGCAAGCCGGCGATGGACAAATTCATCCAGGCATCCGGCGGCAAAGCTGCGCTCGACAAGGTGACCACTCGCGTCGAGAACGCCAACGCGCAGATACTCGGTGGCAAGCCCCTGCCGATTGATATTTACAGCAAGGCGCCCGATGAGCGCGTCTCCGCCATGCACAGCCCCAGGGGCGACAGCGTGACCGCCTACAACGGCCACGAAGGCTGGATCGCGCGCCCGGACGTCCGCCACGCGAAATGTCCGCCGCCGACGAACTGGCCGCGCGCCTCGATGCCGAAGCCTTCTATCCGGTGCAACTGGAGCAGCAGTTCAGCGAGTTCAAGTTGCAGCCGCATCCGGAGAAGGTGGGCGATCGCGAGACCACCGTGATCATCGCCATGGCCAAAGGTCAGCCGCCGGTGAAGCTCTACTTCGACCACGATTCCGGCCTGCTGCTGCGCATGGTGCATTACACCAACACCGCGCTGGGACTGAATCCCACGCAGGTGGACTTTGCCGACTATCGCGACCTCGATGGCGTGAAGACGCCCTTCCGCTGGACCATCGGGCGTCCCAGCGGCAGCTTCACCATTCAGGTGGAGAAGGCGCAGCAGAACGTTCCCATCGACGATGCCAAGTTCGTGAAGCCGCCCTCGCCGCCACCGGGCCCACCGCAATCGCCAGGTGCACCGGATCACGGCGCGGCGCCGTCATCCAGTCCTCCGCCAAGATTGCCGGCCTCGCCGCCGCCGCCGGGCCCGCCGGGATCCACTCCGCCTACGCCGGGACGTTAGGTAGGAATGGAGTCGAGGGTTTCGGCTGCTTTGTAGAGGGCACAGCTTCAGCCATGCCGATACGCCGTTCATTATTTGTCATCCCGAACCGACTTTACAGGCCGCTGAAAAACTCCGTTTTCGCGCGCCTGTATCAGGGCCCGACTTTAGTCGGACCGATAAGCGCTTTATTTTTGTCATCACGAATGGGCTTCAGCCCGCGAGGGATCCGCTTTTCCGACTTTTTTCAGCGGTCTGCTAGAGGCAGCCCACGCTGGGATAGCGTTATTCACTTGGCCAGGCCGACGCGCTGGAGCAGCTCCTGGAAACGGGGATCGCTGCGCAGTGGATCGTAAGCAGGACTAACCCCGAGGTTGGTCAAAACTTGGGGTTGCTCTTTGTACGCCCGTTCCAGCAAGGCTAGCGCCTGCCGGTTCTTTCCTACCGCCAGGTAGCCCGTTGCAAGGTTCGCCATATTCACGGATTGCGGCGAGGGCTGCCTGCGCTGCAGGGCCAGCAACCCGTCAAGCATCTTTTGCGCGTCAGCGCGGCGACCCGCGAGCGCGTACAATTGCGCTCGATCCGCCCAGGACCACGAGGCGTCCACACCGGGGTCGTCCTCGGCGAATGCCTTGTCGAACCTGCCGCTATACGCGTACGCGGACGCAATCAAGCCGCCGCCGGGGAAGTTCGGCTCCATCTCGCGTAGGCGAAGAAATTCCTGGATCGCGCGGTCGTATTGCCGCGAATAGTAGAAGATCGCGCCGCGATCAACGGAGATGATGAGAGAAAGGGGATCGAGCTCCCGGGCCTGATCGCTTTCCTTCAGGGCTTCCTCGAAGCGACCCTGCCACATCAGGCACTCGGCATACCACTGATGAGCCGTGGCATAGCTGGGGTTCAGGGCAATGGCTTTCTGATACTCCAGTTCCGCAGTTTGCCAATCCAGATAGTAGTTTTCCCGAATGAGAGCCAAGGCGGTATGCGCCTCCGCCAGTTTGGGGTCGAGCTGCACCGCGCGCAGTGCGGCGGCCTTGGCATTGGCCGCATATTCCGGGCGTTCCATACCGCCGAATCCGCCGATCAGCGCATAGGAGTCGGCCAGCCCGGCGTAGGCGCGCGCGTTCTGCGGGTCCTTATTGACGGCCTGTTGAAAGAAATCAATGGCCCGCTGCAACCCGTCAACCCCTCGCTGGTTCCAGAAATAGAGGCCTCGCAAGTAGAGGTCGTGAGATTCGTATGCCTGGCCGGTAAGGAACGTCGCCTGCTTGACCGCGCCGGCATTGTGCTCACCCAAGGCGGCCGCAATGTCATCCGCGGTGTGGCGCGCGATATCGCTTTGCAGCACCAGCAGGTCTTTCAGTTCGCGGTCGTACTCCCGTGCCCACAGGTGCGTCTGGTCCTGGACACGGATGAGCTGGGCGGTAACCCGGACCTTGTTGCCGCTGCGGCGCACGCTGCCCTCGAGCACGTATTGCGCACCTAGTTCGCGCCCCACCTGGGCTATGGGTTTAGGGTTGTGCTGATAGGTCATAACCGAGGTGCGGGCGATCACTCCCAGATGCTCCGGATTGAGCGTTCCGATTTCCGTGATCACCTCTTCGGTCATGCCTTCGCTGAAGTAATTCTGCGACGGGTCACCGGTGAGGTTCTCGAAGGGGAGGACCGCAAGCACAACGCGTCCCCCTGCCGGGTGCGCGCCAGCGGATGACCAGGGCCGGGAAATCCATGCGGCCGTAACTGCGCCGCCGATCAATATCCCCGGCGATCGCCGGACGACTACCCAGTGACGTTTGCTCGAGCTCTCTGCCGGCGGAGGCCGATGTTCGTCATCCTCAGCCGCCTGAGTTGGCGCCGAGGTCGCCTGGGCAGGAGTGAGGTTGGCGGTTTGCGTTGAAGGAACCGCCGGGGCGAGCGCTTCCTCGGGAGCGGGGGCTATGAAACGGTATCCGCGACCGCTGATCGTCTGTATAAAGTGCGGGCGCTCTACATCATCCTTAAGGGCCTGACGGATCTTGCGGACGGCGGCCATTGATGCTGTTGTCGGTGTCAAGGAAGACATCCTTGCCCCAAATGCGCAGCACCATCTCATCGCGGGTGACGAGTTGGCCGCGGCGCTCGAGCAACAACAGCAGGATCTCGGCAGGGATGCGCTCCAGTTTGAGCACACGACCGGAGCGGCGCAATTCATAGCTGGCCGGATCAAGCTCACAATCCGCAGCAAACTTGATCGGTCGCTCGAGCGGCAGCGGCCCGGACTCCACAACTCCCCCTTGACGGCCAGGCGTCGATTCTACAACGGCCTGCTCCATCTCCGCATCTGGCTTGTTCCCGGAAACTTAGCGCGACAGAAAAAATTAAGACTTCCGACAGCCCTGCGTTATTGAGCCCAAGCCGAAGCTGGGGCAGCATAGCGGCCAATTGCAGGAGGTAGTGGCTTGAAGTTTGTCAGATTCTTGATTCTCGTGGCGATCACCAGCCTGCCGGTTCTGTCGCTACCAGCCGTGGCTCAACAGGAGATTGCCCCGCAGCACTTTGATCAGCCGGCGACCAAAGCTACCACGCCGGTAACCAGGGCGAAGGCCGGTCCCAAGACCGCCGCTTTGAAGAATCAGAAACAATTTACACGTAACGGGAGGCGCCAGCTCGCGCACTATGGGACAACGGCGTCAACGGAAGACAGCAAACCGGCGCATCGCTGTTGTCCACTCGATCGCCAATAAAGCCCCTATCGCCGGACCTCGCTGACGGGGATAGCTCGGACTAGGAGGCAGATCATGTCGCATACCTCACACCGGCAAGAAGCCAGTAGGGCTACTATCCGGTTCCGGCCTTTAACTTCGGACATACCCAACCCAGTGAGGAAAAGAGTTTCTATGAATAGGACAGGGATTAACCCGGCACCCAGCCATATCGTGTTACCAGCAACCCCGGCACTTCCGGCACGCGTCACACTGACCCTTATTGTTGTGCTGGCGCTGACGGTCATATTGACCCAGGCAGCGCAGGCGCAAACCTATACTGTTATTCACAGCTTCGGCGGGGGCTCGCACGATGGTGCAAATCCAATCACTGGCCTGACGATAAGAGGAGCAACTCTATACGGAACGACACCCTATGGCGGGTCCGGCAACACCGGCACGGTCTACCAGTTAACCCACCAAAGCTCTGGCTGGACATTCAACCTCCTATATGGGTTCCAGACAGAGGATGACGGAATCCTTCCAAGTTCGAGAGTAGTCCCGGGGCGCATCGCGTTTTGTACGGAACTAGCGGAGGAGGTCAGGGTTATGGCGTGGTTTTTAGCCTGAAATCTGCGGCAGGAATATTAAGCTGCGGCGGTAGATTGTGTAGCTGGACAGAAACTCCGCTCTACGAGTTCTCGGGATCCGGCGATGGATTCGGTCCCACTGGTGACTTGGTCTTCGATCAAGCGGGAAACATTTATGGAGCGACATCCTCCGGCGGCTCCAGCAATCGCGGCACCGTTTACGAGTTGACGTTCTCCGGGGGCACCTGGACGGAAAACGTTCTCTATAGTTTCGCCGGAGGCCAGGACGGCCAGATCCCGATTGGCGGCGTGATCTTCGATCAGGCGGGTAACCTCTACGGTACAACCCAAAACGGCGGCGGATTTGGCTGCTATACCAATACTGGCTGCGGGACGATTTTTCAGTTGGTGCCGTCGGACTCAGGTTGGACGGAGAATCAACTCTATAGCTTCCAGGGAGGGAGTGACGGAGGTTTTCCGGAAAGCGGCGTCATCCTGGACTCTTCCGGCAACCTTTATGGCACCACCTCCATATACGGTGACCCAGGCTGCAATTCAGGATACGGTTGTGGCGGCGCCTATAAGTTGAGCTCGTCAGGAGGCAACTGGAGTTTGAACACGCTCTACACTTTCGCCGCAGGATATGACGGGCCTTTCGCTCCCCTGACCATGGACGCCGCGGGCAATCTCTACGGGACGACGGAAGGCGACGGCGCCTATGCATTTGGCAATGTCTTTAAACTCTCACCCACTCAGAATGGCTGGACCTACACCGATCTCTATGACTTCACCGGCGGCAGCGACGGTGCGAATCCAGAAAGCAACATAGCCTTCGATGCCCAGGGCAACCTCTATGGCACCACCTTCCTTGGCGGAGTGAATAACAACGGGGTGGTGTTTGAGATCACGCCGTAACGGCCGAACGAGTTAGCGAGAAACTCAACCAACGTTTTCTTTTTCGCGCGGCTGGCCTAGCCTTTCACCTGGGCTTGGAACCTCGCCTCGATTCGGGTGCCCTGGGTGCCCCATTCAAGGCCGTCTTTTGGCCTTGAGTGGGGGGCTTTCTACACCTCGAGAAAACACTCCGGTTCAAGCTTCCCTTCGGGAGTGGGACGATTCTGGTTTGAGTGGGAGCATCGAAAATCCCCCTGGGTGCCCCATTCAAGGCCGTCTTTTGGCCTTGAGTGGGGGGCTTTCTATACTTCGAGAAGACACTCCGGTTCAAGCTTCCCTCGGGAGTGGGACGATTCTGGTTTGAGTGGGAGCATCGAAAATCCCCGGGTGCCCCATTCAAGGCCGTCTTTTGGCCTTGAGTGGGGGGCTTTCTATACTTCAAGAAAACACTCCGGTTCAAGCTTTCCCTCGGGAGTGGGACGATTCTGGTTTGAGTGGGAGCATCGAAAATCCCCGGGTGCCCCATTCAAGGCCATCTTTTGGCCTTGAGTGGGGGGCTTTCTATACTTCGAGAAGACACTCCGGTTCAAGCTTTCCCTCGGGAGTGGGACGATTCTGGTTTGAGTGGGAGCATCGAAAATCCCCGGGCGCCCCATTCAAGGCCATCTTTTGGCCTTGAGTGGGTGCCCCATTCAAGGCCCGTCTTTTGGCCTTGAGTGGGGGGTTTTCTCACCTCGAGAACATTCCGGTTCAAGCTTTCCCTGGGTGCCCCGGGTCTCGCGCTTTTCGAGACCCGGGAGTCTAATACTCGAAACTCGAAACTCGAAACTGATTCCACGGGCAGGCCACGGCTTCCGTGTCTCGGTGAGAACGAATCTTCGCCAAAGCCGGTGGACTAAGATCGCAACCAGGCGAAGCGCCGCAGGCGCGTGTCATGACAGCCCAGCAGGAAGCTTGCCGGCGCCCCGAGTCGCGCCTCGGTTGCGCGATTCGGGGCGGCAAGCGGAATGCCGGGTGCAAGTGGGAAGAAATCTCGAGTCCCCCGGGGACGACAGGGTTCTCACCCAGACACTTCCGTCCCCAAGGCCCGAGCCGTGGATATTCATCGTGGCCCGGCGATCTCCGTGCCGGCGATCAATCTCGGGTGTAACAAAATCCCCACCCAGGCAAACGAAACTGGGGTGCGGCACCCGAGTTCTCACATGGTAAGGGGTCCACCCGCTCGGCGCTATCGTTCTTAAAGACTTTCATCAGATAGATTCTTAACGACAATGGAAACGCGGGACACCCGATACTGAGTAACCGATCCCGAAATCGCATCTTCCGGAGCGAATAGTGCCAAGTTTATTCCATCACTTACGGAGCTCCCATAAAGGACGCCACGATATCCGCAATTTTTGATGAATTCGCAGAGATATTGACTCGGCGTATAGTCGATTGCGGAAGCGAGCGGTAATACGGGCCGCATCAACTCCTCTCCTAATCGCTCCAAGAACGGCAGATCGGATCGCATCCGGCAAATGTCCTCAGCGTCTTCAAGCAAGAACGGTGAGACCATTCGTCGAGGATGACGCAGATCAACCAGAGCAACCAGGTCCGGGATTCGAAAGTCACAGACACACGCTATTTCACCGGTATGGGGACGAATTTCTGATACGGCCGTCTGTGGCGTTGACGCCAGATACAAGTATGGAATTCCTGCGGGGTTCGCCCGGCCGTGTGAAGCGATTCGCTTGGGTGGCGCGCCCATGTCAGCCACTGCATAGGCCTCTTCCCCAGGTTGAAGCCTGGCGCGGTACCACACGGTGGGCACATCTTGGCGGTTTGCCGTCAAGGAAGAAACCAAGAGGCGAAGGCGCTCGAAATCGATTTTCGTTTGTGGAAAAAAGCGATTGTTGTACATGAGTTCGTCTCGCAGCTTTTCCCACTCCACCAGTCGATCCGCGGTTTCCAACAGAATAGGGGCAAAGTTCATCTGTACTATGCCCGCGTCTAGGATCTCCCCCAAGAGATCCTGCGCTGTCGGATCGGTCATGCGCGGATGTCCGAACATACCCCAATCGGACCTAAACCATTCAACGAGAAGCCTCCCTCCTTCGTCTACACGGTAAGCGCTAACTAGGGTTCAAAGTACTCGGTGAGGTCGTGAGGGTCAACTAACCTTACCTGTCGCGACTGGCAACGAGGACAATCGCCAGTCTCAGTGGACCTAAGCGGAATAATATTGTCGCGTAGGCCCCTGTCGCCGAAACATTCAGCGCAGCAACTCATAAACCCGACTGCGACCCCGAATAATTCGCAAGAGTCTGGATGTGGTGACTCATAGACAATTTCTTGACGTATCCAAGTCCAGGGAAGTGTCCGTCGCTGTGGAGCTGTCGAAACTCTTCAACGGCCGCTGTTTCGTAGACTTTGGAAGAAGGTCTGTCGATAACATCCATCATATTATTTAGCGCTTCTTCGAACTTACCGGCCGGATCTGTCGGAGTATCCTGAGTGTCAGATTTGAAGTGATAAATAAACATCGCATCGTCTTTGTCGGGATCGATGAAAGTGAGATGTATTGCGACGGCGTAAGCCGGCCCACCAGTTTCACTGAAGTCATCGCCAACGATCAAGAAATCTCCAATCCATCCTGCCTTCTTCCCCGAAGGTCGCATGAAGATCAGAAAAGAACTCAACATGCGGGTAATCGCTATTACGCTTTCGGCGAACGAACCCGTCCTTCAGTAGCACGCGATGAGCGCCCTTAAAGTGCTTTTGGTACAGCCTGCCGCAAAATCGCTCAACAAAAATGTGCTTTTGATCTTTATTCGGTTGCCCCAGTTCTTGGGAAAGAGTCTTGGGGTCAGTGAAACCCATGTGAATGAAAGAAGGTGCTAGGTCTTGGTGGTCGTTGTGGTACTTCAGGATTTCTTGCAGCGACATACTGGGCTTCAGCAGGATTCCAGCTGAGACGTTCGATCTGCGAATTCATTCTTTAGCAAAGCAGTGACACTGTCGGCAGTGTCGGAGAGATCGCCATGATGGGGATTTACGATGACAATTGCTCTGCCTTGTGAAGAGGTCACGGCGGTCAGGGCTTTTTTCAGTCCTGTGAGAGCCTCTCTTACAGGCTCGATGATGGGAGTGAATTGTGATGTTGCCATCAACTGCGCCGAATCCCTGATTGTTATGAGGTCGTACTGCTTACCACGGAAATAAGGGTGATACATGATCAAGCCCAACCCACCGCATCTTCGAGTCGCGTGTTTACGGCTGCTATGAGACGCGAATGGTCAGATCTACGAAGCGGGACGGAGAGAGCCGCCAAATGCAGGGACCTCGGGAGCTTCTCAATAGTGTTGAAAGGGGAACTAGGTTTCGCGTTTTCCTGAGCACTTTTACCATCCCAGCGTGGGCATCCGTTGGCTTTAACATGGCAAATAGCTCTTTCAGGGTTGCGTAGAGTTTCGTATTGGGGACTTCAGGAATGGCGCAGCCGAGACCCGATAAAACAAGTCTCGCCTCTTGGACACGAAGAGACCCAAATATGGCAAGAGGATTTGTTCTCTCGGCCGATGCATCGCTTGCCGCATCGTCGTGATATTACCTCGCTCAGTTAGGCACAGAATCCCAACGTCCTTCGGGACCACCGCAAAAACCGCCGAGGCGTGATGCTGAGCAGCAACAACACAGACGCGGGCGAAAACGGAGCGGTATGCGTCTATCTGGCGCTCCAGTCTGGAGAGTGAGTCCCGTTCGGACTTTACCTCGTACACAGTAGAAGTCCCGTTAAGAATGACGATATCCGCCTTGCAGCGACCAGCGCGGAATTCATTGAGCATGCAAGCGGTACGAAGAGAATGTCTGCCTAGCAGAATTTTGTGCGCTAAAGCGCTTTTGTACACGTACTCGTCCCGAGAGCCGGCTTGCTTCAGCACCGAAAACGCGACCTCAAAAAGAGCACATAGTGAGTCGGAGGACGGGATCAGTTCAATGAGGCTCGACTGACGAGCGAGCCTAGAGAGCTTCGGCGACCGGCCTGTCCGCGCTAATTCCCTAATTACCCCAGAAGAAAACAATTGGGACATCGCAGCGAGATGATTGGGCTGCATCGTAGACATAGCGGTCGGGGAACGTACATATGCCCCTTGTCGATTGTAGACCATGGTCCGGCGGCATCCCACCCGTATTTGTGGGAGCCATTGCGTAGTAACTCTGGTGTCACTCCTAGGTGGGTGGGGCGGACGCGGCCGGCTTCCGTGTTATATTTCGGGCGGCGAAAGTTGCTCCGCGGAGATACCACGCTCCTGAAGATCTCGCTGGTAGTGGTGGCGTTGATTTGCAGCATCCTGATTTATGCCGCGGCGAAGCCTGCGCAATTTCATATCGAGCGGGCGATCACCATCAATGCCAGCGCGGAGCGGGTCTATCCGCTGATCAACGATCTGCACAACTGGCCACGCTGGGCGCCGCAGGATCGCGAGGATGCGACCATGCAGCGGGACTTCTCTGGCGGGTCGGCCAGCCTTTCAGTTCGAGTTGTAACCCTGCTCGGAATCGGTGCCCCATCCTGCTCGCCGTCTTTTGGCGAGAGGGCGGGCGCGGCGCTCCGAATTTTCATTCGCAACGGTTGTCGCATGCGCTGCTCTTCGCCGTCCCGTCCAATTTGGTAGTGGCAAGCTCCTCACGGTGATGCCCTGCCCGGGTCTCGAAATCGCGAGAGCCGGGACACCCAGCACTCTTCCGATAGGAGCACCCACCCTCTCGCCCAAGGCGGGCGAGAAGGGCGGGGCACCCAGCCTTGAAATTGACGGAACCGATTGCCCTTCCAGACTCGTGGCCTCCCGGGTCTCGAAAAGCGCGAGACCCGGGGCACCCGGCGGCTCAGGCCAGCACCCGGCCTTGAAATTGACGGAACCGATTGCCCTTCCAGACTCGTGGCCTCCCGGGTCTCGAAAGGCGCGAGACCCGGGGCACCCGGCACCCGCCGCCGTCCCTCGCCCCAAGCCCGCAGAATTTCGGGGAACCATGGAACTGCGGGACGCGTAATCAAATATTGCAGTTGTGGCGACGAGCGGTACCGGAGGTGAGAGATGCAGACTCCGTGGTGGATGCATGCCTTTCTGGCGGTCCACATTACTGCCGGTGGCGGAGCTTTTGTGCTGGCTCCGCTGGCGCTGGTCACGGCCAAGGGCGGCAAGGCGCATCGCCTGTGGGGCAAGATCTACTTCTGGTGCATGACCGTGGTTGCCCTTACGGCCCTGGTCATGGCGCTCTACCAGCCCATCCTCTTCCTCGCGCTGGTGGCCATCTTCAGCTTCTATGCGGCCTTCGCGGGCTACCGCGTGCTCGGTCAGAAGGCGGCATGGAAAGGCGAGCCTGTCGTCCGCGGACTGGACTGGGCCGCCGCCATCTTCTGCTTCGCAGCCAGCCTGACCCTCGCCGGCCTGGGAGCCCTGCGGCCGGAACTCATTCAGAACCTGCGCATCCCGGCGATTGTCTTTGGACTGGTTGGGATGCGCGTTTCGGGCAGGTCCATGTGGCGCTTCACCCATCCGCCGTCGGAGAAAATGTTCTGGTGGTACGCTCACCTGCAGGGAATGATCGGCAGCTACATCGCTGCCTGGACCGCTTTCACGCTGGTCACGCTTGGCCCCCTGCTGCACGGGGCGTGGTGGCTGTGGCTGGTGCCCATTTCCATTGGCATACCCGCCATCATTGCCACCACGGCCTACTATCGGCGGAAGTTCACTCCTGGGCCAAGGCCGTCTTTACAAGAGCAGCCAGCGGAGCAGGAATGATTCGTCCGGCGACGACAGATGGGCACGATAACCTCCGGATTTACAACCAAACCGCGGAGGAGTGGGGCAGCAGCTTCAGTGCGATCGTCGGAGTGTCACCGACTAAGGTCAGTTCGGGGAGACGAAATAAAGCGCTTATCGGCCCGACTAAACGGGCCGTTGAAAAAGCCGGAAGCGCAGATCCCTTAACGACTAAAGTCGGTTCGAGATGACAAAAATTAACGGCTTATCGGCACGACCGGAGGTCGTGCCCTTACTCATGGTCTCGGCATAACAGAGTTTTGCCGCAGTGTGAAGTCGGGCCCTGATACAAGGCAGGCGGAAGCAGAGTTTTCAGCGGGCGGTGGCCCAGGCTTTCAGCGCGAATTGTAACCTTGTACAGACTCGGGTGGCGGGTGGGCCAGCCTTTCAGGTCGAGTTGTAACCCTGCTCGGGAGCGGGTGCCGCACCCTGCTCGCCGTCTTTTGGCGCGAGGGTGGGCGCGGCGCTCCGAAGTTTCATTGGCAACGGTTGTCGCATGCGCTGCACTTCGCCGTCCCGTCCAATTTGGTAGCGGCACGCTCCTCACCGTGATGCCCTGCCCGGGTCTCGAAATCGCGAGAGCCGGGGCACCCAGCCTGCGCGGCTGGGTCCTGCCCGTGCTGACATGTATGCATGCGGGCATGCCACTTTGCCACTTTGCCTCCAACGGCCCAAAAACCGCGCTGTAAGCAACTGATTACAAGGAGGATGACCCTTAAACTACCTGGAATCATGCGATTACGGGAAATCGTCCGGTAAACCCTTTGTTTGCAGCAGCGAAACATCTTTTTTTCTGCGTCAGTAAACCGTAGCGCTACCCCCGTGCCGCCGGCTAAAGCCGGCTCTCAATTCTGGGGGGATGGCTCAGACGCGGGCCTGAAGGCCCGCTCTACCGCCCGGCTAAACCCTGGTCTCGAACAATGCGAGATCCGGGGCACCCCGAACAGCAGGTCCCTCGGCTTCGCTCGGGATGACAGTGTTGGGTGCTGGGGATGACAGCCCGGATGCGCAGGTCCCTCAAGTCAAAATCCCCACCCTCTCGCCCAAGGCAGGCGAGCAGGGTGGGGCAGTCAGCATTGGAGCCACCCGGGTCTGGAACAACGCGAGACCCGGGGCACCCAGTAACTGAGCCCGCTCAGCTTTTACTGCGCCTGGACCGCGCTGAGGATGTTGAGCAAGCCCCAGCCGAAGGTGTTGTCCTGGCGAACGCCCGGCCCGCGGCAGTTGCCGACGGCCTGGAAGTTAGTCAGGTGCTGGGCGTTGTGCTCGAAGGCTTGCGCCGTGCCGGTGATGTCGCCGACCAGGCTGGGCTTGGCCTGCCACAGCAGAGCCACTGCGCCGGCCAGATGCGGCGCCGCCATCGAGGTGCCGGACCATCCGCTCTGATAGCCGTTGCCGGGAACCGCGCCGCGAATGTCCACCCCGGGCGCGGAGATGTCGGGCTTGGTGCGATTGCTGCCATCCACCGTGACCGGGCCTCGACTGCTGAAGCTGGCGATGTGGTTGGAGGAGTCGAGCGCGCCCACGTCAACCGCGCTGGCATAGATGGCCGGCGGATACATGATGGTGGAGCAGGTGGGCCCGTCGTTGCCGGCGGCCATGGCGGGGAAGATGCCGGCGGCGCGGACCGCGTCCACGATGCTCTGCAGCGTGCTGTAGGAGCAGCCTTCGCTCGGCGGGCATACCCAGGAATTGTTGATGGAGTCGGGCGCCTTGCTGGGATCGCCCTGGTCGGGATTGCCGTTGATGGGATAGGGCGCGATCAGGAACTGGAAGCACTCGGTGTACTGCGAGGGCGTGCCGTTGCCGCCGGCGTCCATGTTGCGGCAGGCGATCCACTTGGCGCCGGGCGCGACGCCGATCTGGTTGCCCTGGCCATCGTCGCCGACCATCTCGCTGACGGTGAAGGTGCCGTGACCGTGGGGATCAATCGGCGTAGGCGAGTGGTCGGGCGTGGCGTCGTGCCAGTTGTAATCGTGATCGGCTTGCTGGCCGTCCCAGCCGCGGTAATGTCCCTTCAGCGCGGGATGGTCCCACTGCACGCCGGTATCGGCGCCGGCGACGACCAGGCCGGTTCCGGTGAAGCCTAACGCCCAGACTTCCGGAGCTTTCACCTTCTGCACATTCCACTCGACGCCGTTGGGATGGAAACTCTGCTGCGGCCCGTTGGCGGCCGGCAAAGCCGTATGCACGAGCGGATTAGCGTCAATGCGGGCAACGTCGGCGCGGGCAGCGAGCTCGTTCATCAGCTCGCGTGTGCCGGTGACCTTAATCATGTTAACGATGTAGAAGGACTGGTAGGGAACGCCGCGCTGTTGCAGCAGGCTGAGGATCGGGGCCTGGGTGTTGTGGGCTGTAAGCCGCAGTTGGTTCACGACGTAGGCGCCCTTTTCCGCTTTGGTCTTGAGCGAGGAGGCGGCGCTGAGATCGGCTTGCTGGCGCAGGACGATCAGAGCCTCGGTGGCGCGGCCGTTGGTGGTTTCCGACAGCACGCGTGCGCCAATCTTGGAGGTCACGTTAGCGGCAGGGGCGGCAAAGGCCGATCCCGCCAGGCAGAGAGAGACGATGGCAAACTGCGCAATCCGGCGAAGATGCATGAAGGAATCTCCAGAGGTTTTTGGGAAGTCAGACTTGCTTGCGGCACTATACCCTGAGTGCTTCGCTCCATTGTTGCACTGCAGCGATGGCAAATCCAGCATGGAACGCGAGGTTGCAACACTTTCTTTCCATTATGATTCGGAGCGGTTAGGCAGCAATCGCTACCCCGGCAACGAGTTCGGCGTGCGGTCGCATTTATGATGAGAGAGATTTTCGTTCCGTAGTTGCGGCAACCGGAGTCGCGCGACTGCGATCTCAACAATCTAAGGACAGCCATGATGATGAACCGGACATGTGTATTGCGAATTGCTTTCTGCGCGGCACTGGTGGTATGCGGCGCCGGCGCGCAGGCGCAGGACAAACCGAAGCCGGCAGCCGACAAGCCGGCAGCCGACAAGCCGGCGGCCATCACCGTCAACGGCGAACCGGCAGTCATCCTCAAGCGTCCGCAAGGCAGCGACAAGGACAAGCCGCAATTTCTGGAAGCGACGCTGCTGCCCGGCCGCGGCATGGACGTGCTGCAACTGACCGCCTATCTGCCGATCGAAGGGGCGCATCAACCTGCTGTACGCGCCGCCGCTGGCGATGGCCGCCAAGACGCTCGACACCGGCGACGACCAGTGGGGCACGCAGGTCTTTCGCATGGGCGGCGCCATCCTGCTGCCCTTCGCCAATCGTATTCGCGGCAAGTTGTCCCCCGACGGCAAGACCATCACCGCCAACGTGGCCGGCAAGCAGGTGGTACTCGACGCCAACTGGAGCGGCAACAATCCCGGCGCCGAGAAGCACGCCATCCACGGACTGATGCTGCGCTCGAAATTTCAGGACGTGAAGGCGAGTGACGGCCCCAACGCTTCCACCGTCAGCGCCATGCTGCATGCCGGAAACTTTGACGGCCACTGGCTGTCAGACACCGACGTTCACGTCGAAGCCGAGCTCAAGGATTCTTCCTTCGAACTGACGGTGACGGCGAAGAACGTCGGTAAGGAACCGTTGCCGATGGGTATCGGCTGGCATCCTTACTTCATCGTTCCCAGCGGCGAGCGCAGCCTGGCGCGGCTGCACATCCCTAGCGAGACCCGCGCCATCATGAACAACTATGACGATTCGTTTGTGACCGGCGAGCGCACTCTGGTGAAGGGAACGCCTTACGACTTTTCCGCTCCCGGCGGCGTGGCGCTGGGCAAGCAATATCTCGACGACAATTACTCCAACCTGCTGCGCAAGCCTGACGGCAGCACCGTGACCGAGCTGATTGATCCCCCCACGAAATATGGCCTGCGCCTGACCACGCTCTCGCCGGAGATCAAGTCCATCCAGGTGTACGCTCCGCCGTGGAAGTACTTCGTGGCCATCGAGCCGCAATTCAATTTGCCCGATCCCTACAACAAGATCTGGGGACAAAGCGAGACTGGCATGGTGCTGTTGCAGCCGGGCGAATCGGTGAGCTGGAAGGTGCGGCTGGACCTGTTTGTGCCCAGCGAATAAGGCGCGATCGTTTCGGTAGAGCTTAAGTTTGGCCAGCGTTCGGGTAGTGCTGGCCTTCAGGCCAGCGTCCGGGCGTTTTGTAAAGGGCACGACTTCATAGGCCGCTGAAAAACTCCGTTTTCGCGTGCCTTGTATCAGGGCCCGACTTCAGTCGGGCCGATAAGCGCTTTTTGTTTCTTTTGTCCGGAGCCGACTTTAGTCGGCGGTACTGCTCGGTGCAAATACGCATCGGCGGCAGGACGGGAACCGCAGGTCCCTCGACTCCGCTTCGCTGCGCTCGGGATGACAGATGGAAAAATTGCTGTGCTCGGGATGACAGATTGCGGATTGCGAGACACCATGCATCGCCTGAAGATCAAGACGCGCAAGAAGCGCGAGATCGTGGACATCACCGCTGCGCTGGAGAAGGCGCTTGGCCAGCACTACGCGGGCAAGACCGGCATGTGCCACGTGAATGTGTTGCACACCACCGCCGCAGTTACCACGGCTGACCTCGATCCGGGCACTGATCTGGATATGCTCGACGCCTTCGAGCAGATGGTGCCGCGGCTGCACTACCGCCATCCGCATGATCCCGCACATGTGCCCGACCACATTCTTTCGACCCTGATCGGGACATCCATCGCGGTGCCGGTAGAGCGCGGCGAGTTCCTGCTCGGCACCTGGCAGCGCGTCGTGCTGGTGGAGCTGGACGGCCCGCGCGACCGCGACATCGTGCTGGCCTTTGGCGAGACTGACATAGGGTTGCGTGTGTTCCGGCGGAGACCGGACCTGTGTTTTCTTGTACCTATTACATGGACGCGGTATCTTTCGAACCTTTGGGTGCCCCGTTCTAGCCGTCCTTTGGCTAGGGCGGGGCCTTTCCTGTACCCAATTATTCGTCGTGGTTTGAAACGGCGGGGCCGAGATTGCCGCTTCCCACTCATCCGAAACCCGCGGATGAGTGGGGCACCCAGCATTTTTCACAGCGTGTTAATGACGCGCTCTCAAAACGCTCGGGTTCGGAGCGGCGAGACAACCATTTCCCCAACGGGACACATCCTTCTGCGCGTGCGGTTTTGCGGACGCCCGTCCGCCGCGGGGGAAAACATGTCAACGTCAAATTTCCAGCTTGATTCGTTGGCGTTGTGCGCGCTGCTGCTGTCGCTCTCGATGTGCGCGGCTTGCAAACCTGAAGCGAAAGGATGTCATGCGTTTACTTCCTGCCCGGTCGCCCTGTCGACCGAATTGACCCACCCGTTGAAAACATGTTGTCCAGCACCTCTGCCTTATCAGACTGAAACAGTTCGTAACCTTCTTTAGCGATATCTCGGTCCGGGCGGCATCGTAGACTTGTACAACTGTTGCGCCGGATGGGTAGTCTTTCGGGCTACCGGCTTACGTCGGCACCTAGTTACACGCCAGGCCAAGTCCTATTTACATCGAGGGTCGCTGGAGCGGTCACGCAGATTGATCTGGGCGTGACCTTCGTGGACGGCGATGACAGCTTCTATGCCGCGCTGTACACCAGCAATCACTTCATATTGAGATTTCTTGCGGCTGCCGGGCACGCTGTTGCAACGCTGGGACAATCTCACCGCCGTCGAACATATCGGCGGATGTTGCGTGATGGTGACCATCAGCGGCATTACCGGGGTGAACCTCACCGCCGGCGAGCAGTACTTTGTGGTGCTCGGTCCGATGAGCGTGGACGACAGCAGCTTCCTGACCTGGGCCTTCAATACCGTGAATTACGGCGGGGTGGAATTGCTCTCCACCAACGGCGGCACCACTTGGATCACCACGGCGACGACGACGATCTCCCCGACCTATGACGTGCTGGGTGGGTCGCAGTGATAGGGTCGCGGCGCTGAAGCGCCGCCCTCGGGTGCCCCACTCATCCGCGGGTTTCGGATGAGTGGGAGACGGCAAATCTCAATCTCGCCGTGCGAACTGAGCCGACCATTAGCCACAACCAACGAATGCCCCGCCCTGGCCAAAGGATGGCCAGAACGGGGCACCCAAGTTTGAGGTTGAGCAACGGCAACGGGGTTAACTTCCAACCGGCTTAACGAATCGCACATCTAACCGTTATCTATGCCCAAGGAACACCGGCTGGCGTTTCTGGTGATCGAGGCGGAGCCGGCGCAGGGCCTCTCCACCCGCAAGCTGCTGCTGGAGAGCGCCAAGCACAACGTGGTCACTGCCTACTCGCCGCAGGAAGGGCTGGCGATGTTTCGCCGCTTTCCTAACGTGGACGCGGTCGCGATGGACGGCGGTTTCGGTTCCGAGTCCTGTTCCAGCCTGGCGCGGGAAATTAAGGCGCTGAATCCGAAGGTGCAACTGGTGGCGCTGTTGCCGATCGAGGGACGACAGTGTGCCTGGGCGGACGAGACCATCAGCTCGCATGATCCGGCCGGGCTGTTGCGTTTGCTGCGAGAGCTGGGAGGCGGGACGAAGATGACGTGAGGATTTGCGCTGCGTGGGAGTAAAACGTCGAGGCTCACGGCACGACGGAACCAGGCCGCTGCAAAAGTCTGGACTGAGCAGGCATGCCCTTCGCCCGTCTACTAAAGTCGGATCCATCGCTCGAACGAAAAGCTTGTCTCAAACAGGCGGTGAAGTAGGGCACTTCGCAAGAGAGCCGAAGACGAGTTTTCAGCCGCCGCTCACAGCATCTGCGTGCCCCACAGGTCGTGCAGATGCACCACGCCGTGAAGCTTGCCGTCAGCGTCCACCACCGGCAGAGAAGTAATCTTGCGCGACTCCATCATCTCCAGCGCGGCTACGGCGAAGGTTTCCGGCAAGATCGTGCTGGGGCTGCGGGTCATGCAGTTGGAGGCGGAAAGCTCAAGTATCTCTTTACCGTGGCGCTGGAGCAGGCGCCGCAGGTCGCCATCGCTGATCAGCCCGGCCAGTTTTTCGCCCTCCACCACCGTGGTCATGCCCAGCCCCTTGCGCGACATCTCGTAGATCACTTCGCTCATCGGAGCGGCCAATCCCACGCGCGGCAGGGCGTCGCCGGTATGCATCAGCGATTCCACCCGCAGGAAGCGCTTGCCCAGCTTGCCGCCGGGATGCAGGTCGGCGAAATCCTCTTCCTTGAAGCCGCGCTTCTGCGACAGCGCCACCGCCAGCGCGTCGCCCAGCGCCAGCATCGCGGTGGTGGAAGCCGTGGGCGCCAATCCCAGCGCGCAAGCTTCGCCGGCCACCGAGCAATCCAGCGCGACTCGGCGGCCTGCGCCAGCGTGGAGCGGCTTTTGCCGGCGGCATAAATCTCGTCGCAAGTCATGCTGATCAGCGGCGCGCCCAGGCGCTTCACCGTGGCCAGCAGTTGCAGAATCTCGTCGGTCTCGCCGCTGGCGGAGAGCGCGATCACCACATCGCCGCGCACGACCATGCCCAGGTCGCCGTGCAGCGCTTCGGCAGGATGAAGATACAGAGCCGGGCAGCCGGTCGAGGTCAAAGTTGCGGCAATCTTGCGCGCGATGAGGCCGCTCTTGCCCATGCCGGTGACCACCACCCGGCCCTTGCACTGCTGCAGGATTTCCAGCGCGCGCGCGAAGTCCTGCGCCATGGGCCCGGCAAGGCGGTCGGCGAGGGCGCGCAAGGCTTCAGCCTCGACGCGAACAACGTGTTCACCCAGATGGTCGGTCATGGAAAGCTGGCGGGTTGCGCCGGCGCTCACGGAGAGGAGCGGGGCAACAGGCCGCGCGTATTGAAGACTAACACGCGCTCCCCGGTGGGGTTGCCGGTCAGCGGCACGTCCTTGCCGTTGAAGGAGACGTCCACATCGCCGGCGTGGCCGGTCCAGAAGACGACCTGGTTGGAGGCGCGCACGGTCTTTACGTCGGAGGGCTTCATCAGGCCATGCATGGCAACTTTGCCGTCGGAGCGGATGGACACCCATGCGGGATCTTTAGCGCGCACCGTCAGTTCGATGGGAGCGGCGTCGGCCATGGGTTTCGCCGATGCTATTTCAGTCGGCGGCGGAGTTTGGACGGCCGTGCTGGCAACGGCAATTTTTGTTTCGGGCTTCGCTTCGGCGTGTTCGTGGCGGCGAGATTCAGCCGGCTTGACCTCGGCTGTGCGAGTTGGCGGCGCTTCCGTCTTAACCGCCTGTGGCGCCTGCACAACTGGCGCAGCCGGAGCAACCGCGGCAACCACATGATTCGGATGGGCTGCCTGCCGGTGCGCACGGTAGAGATGCCAGCCTCCCGCAGCCACGCCCGCCACCACCAGCACGCCCGCCAACGCCACAACCAGAACCGGATTCACCCGCATCGCGATATGAGTGTCAGGCTGAGGTGTTACTTCACGCTCGACTTCGGCAGCGGCCGCGCCTTGTCCGGCAGCCTCCAGGTACTCGGCGACCAGGCGGTCCTCGTCGAGACCGATAAACTTGCAGTAGGCGCGAATGTATCCTTTGTTGAAGATACCGCCGGGGAGCTGATGGAAGGCTTCATCTTCCAGCGCCTGGAGCTGGCGCTTGCTGATCTTGGTGGCCTGGGCGATCTGGTCGAGCGAGATGTTACGGCTCTGTCGCTCGCGACGCAGATGGTCGCCAAATACACCCATACTTGAGGTCCTCGAATCGAGACGCTGATGCAACTGGACTTATTGTGGTCCCGCTCGAATTCTAAGAAGCTCGTCCGGCAGTGTCAATCCGAGCTTGTGCTTACGCCTTCCCCATAAGTCGTATGCCACCCAGCACGGAAGGGTGTGGTACAGGAGTAACAGGAAAAGCCTAAGGCTTTCCGCTAAGATGGAACCATTGCGGCGCCCACCCGGTTGCAGGATGCCGCAATCTCTGACTTGTAGACGTTTCCGGACGCGGAGGTCCGGTGGATCGCACAATGTCTTACGCAGAGACGGAAAATGGACGCCAGTCCAACGAGCTGAGGATTTTTCACGACGTCGCCAAGGCGCTGACCTCGTCGCTCGACCTCAATACCATCCTGCAAACCATCATGGAAAAGATGGCGGCGTATTTTAGGCCGCAGGCGTGGTGCCTGCTGATGCGTGAGGAGCCTGGAGAAGAACTGTACTCGGCGGCGTCCGTGGGCAACGGCTGCCAGAACGTGAGCCGGTTGCTGCTGACAGACGGCGAGTCGCTGGCCCAGTGGGTGATGCATAACGGCGAGCCCATGGTGATTCCAGACGTCAATCACGACGAGCGCATCCGGCCAGGCAACAATGATGCATCGTGTCCCGATCCATGCTCGGTGGTGTGCGTGCCGGTGCGCACCAAAGAGAAGGCGCTGGGTGTGATTCAGTTGGTGCAGATTGACCTGGCGGTCTATCGCCGCCACGAACTGCTGCTGCAAACCATGGCCGACTACGCCGCTATCGCCATCGAAAATGCGCGTGCCGTGCATCGCATCCAGGAGCTCAGCATTACCGACGACTGCACCCGGCTCTACAACGCGCGCCATCTCTATACCGTGCTGGAAGAGGAAGTGCAGCGCTCGCGACGATTCGGCTATCAGTTCACCATCCTGTTTCTCGACCTCGACAACTTCAAGACCATCAATGACGAACACGGGCACCTGCTGGGCAGCCGCCTGCTCTGCGAGGTCGGGCAGTGCCTGCGCGAAGGCCTGCGGCTGGTGGACACCGCCTTCCGCTACGGCGGTGACGAGTTTGCCATTCTGCTGCCGCAGACTTCCAAGGGCGGCGGGCTGGTAGTGGCGCGCCGACTGGTGGAATCGTTCCGCGAGCGCCGCTGGCTGGCGAACGAGCCGGCGTCGGTCAGCCTGCGCGCCAGCGTCGGAGTTGCCAGCTATCCCGAGGATGCCTCCACGCCGGAAAGCCTCATGCAGAAGGCCGACGAGATGATGTACGAAGTGAAGCAGGGCGGTCGCGACAATATTGCGCTGGCCGGACACGGCATCGTCGGCGACGGCGGGATTGGCGAATAGCGCCACGCGGCATCGCGCCTGAGCAAGCCCGACAGGATCCGGATTCCTGAACTTCAACTCACCGCAGACAGCCGGAGTCGTGCGGACTTCGTTACGATGTAGCCGCGCAGCGGCGTAATGGGTTTAGCCTGGACGTAAGCCCCGGGTGGGGCGCGCAGACGTCGCCGAGTCGCGGAGCGACGACACAACTCGCCGAGTAATCAATGAATGCGCCTTCCGGCCAACGCTCTCGCGAAGATCATTGCGAGTCTCCCACGCCGTTGGGATTGGCGGGCGCTTTGGGATTCACCCCGAAATCCCAGACGTAGAGATTCATCTCGTCGTTGTCCAGCATCTCCACCACCGCGTATTCGCCGGGCGCAAGATCGGCGGCCGGGGTAATCTTCAGCCACGCGCCGGTGCTCATCTTCTCCACCGTGACCGGAACGAAGGTCCGCTGCTCGGTCACTTTGCCGGAGAGCGCCAACTTCAGGCTGGCGATGACTCGCGCGTTGTTGTTGCGAACCTCGGCGCGCACCAGTTTGTAGCGATCGCCCAGCGGCGTGTCGGTGGGCGCGCCTTCCTCAATGTCCAGATAGATGATCGGTCGGGGAGTGTGCGACTGCACCGGAGCGTGCGCGCCCTTCAGTTCGATGGGATGCGTTCCTGCCATGGGATTGATCTTCCCGCGCAGGCCGCCTACCTTCGCATCTTTCTCGTTCAGGTCGGAGCCGTTCTGAATGATCTCCGCCAATTCCGGCTTACCCTGGAACTGGTCGAAGAGGAATGCGCCGCCACTGCCCGGCAGATGCACTCCCGGCGATACTTCGGGAGAGTTGGCCTCTTCCTTCTCGCGCTCCTCCCGTTCTTCCGGCGTCTCCACGGTCACGGCGCGATGCTTGCCGCTCGCCATGTCGGCTTCGTACTTGTGGGTTGCGTCCCAGTCGATCAGTGAACTGGGAATGTCTTCCCACTCATAGCGCTCGGCGCTGAGGTAATGCACCCGGTCGCCCTGCACCTCATACTTCACCACCGACTGGTAGGAGCCGTCCTTCAGAATGAGCCGGCCCGGAGTGTTTTGCGCCGCGGCATGGGACGGCAGCAGCAGCAGCAGCAGCAGAAGATCCCGGCGCAAGTCTGGCGAAGCGCGGCATCCTGCACATTTTAGACCCGTTGCCGGGAGGGAAGTTCCGGGCGCATGACGAGACGCTGAGCAACTGTCGCCAACCGCTCTGCCCAGGAAGTCGCATGCCCATTTTGAAACGCATTGTGACCCGCATCACAGCCCCTTCCGGCGACCAAACTTGATAATCGAGCCACGTTGCCGTTTGTGCCGTGAGTCAGACCCTCCAGCAGCTTCCGTTACGAGGACTAAATGGATAGTGCACTCCTGATACACCGATTGCAGTTCGCTTTTACCGTTACCTATCACTACCTGTTCCCGCAACTGACCATGGGACTGGCGCCGCTGATCCTGGTGCTGAAGACCCTGGCGCTCAAGACCAACGACGAGCGCTATGACAAGGCCGCCCGCTTCTGGGCCAAGATTTTCGGCATCAACTTTGTGATTGGCGTAGTGACTGGAATTCCCATGGAATTCCAGTTCGGTACCAACTGGTCGCACTTTTCGCGCTTCGCCGGCGGCGTCATCGGACAGACGCTGGCCATGGAAGGCCTGTTCGCCTTCTTCCTGGAATCCACCTTCCTGGGGCTGTTCCTCTACGGGGCGAAGCGGTTAAGCAAGACCCAACACTGGTTTGCCGCGCTCATGGTTTTCCTGGGCTCGTGGATGTCGGGCTACTTCATCGTGGCCACCGACGCCTGGATGCAGAATCCCGTCGGCTATGCCATGAACGCCAAAGGCAATGTGGAGCTGACCAGCTTCTGGCAACTGGTATTGAATCCATGGGCGTGGTGGCAATACGCCCACAACATGAGTGGCGCGGTAATTACCGGTGCGTTCGTGATGGCGGCGGTAGGCGCGTTCTACCTGCTGAGCAACAAGTATGCCGAGCAAGGCAAGATCTTCGTGCGCGTGGGCGTGATTGCCGCGCTGTTCGTGAGCGTGTTCCAGGTGGTGCCGACGGGCGATGCCCAAGGCCGCATGCTGGCCCGCAAACAGCCGGTCACCCTGGCCGCCATGGAAGCGTTGTGGACCACGCAGCCGGGTGCGCCGCTGGTGATCCTGGGACAACCCAACGTGGATGAGCAGAAGATTGACAACCCGCTGGTCGTGCCCAAGATGCTGAGCTTCCTCACCTGGCGCAGTTGGGGCGCGGAAGTGAAAGGCCTGGACTCGGTCCCCAAACAGGACTGGCCTGACAACATTCCGCTGCTCTATTACGCCTACCACATCATGGTTGGGCTGGGCACCATCTTCATCGCGGTCACAGCACTGGCCTGCTTCCTGATGTGGAGGCACAAGCTCTACAGCGCGCGTTGGATGCTGTGGATCCTGCTGCTGATGATTCCGTTCCCCTACATCGCCAACACCGCGGGATGGATGACGGCGGAGATGGGCCGCCAGCCGTGGCTGGTTTACGGGCTGATGCGCACGGCGCAGGGCTACTCCAAATTTGTCTCGGCCGGCAACGCCTGGTTCAGCTTCCTCGGCTTCGCCGGTATGTACACCGTGCTTTCCATTCTGTTCCTGTTCCTGGTGGGCCGCGAGATTCAACACGGGCCTGAGCCAGTGTCTGGGCCGTTGGCGATCGAGCCATTAGTTCATGCGGAGGTGCGATAGCCATGACAACACTCTGGTTCATGATTGTTGCGGTGATGGTTGCCGCGTATGTGCTGCTGGATGGCTTTGACATCGGAGCGGGCGCGGTACACCTGTTCATCGCCAAAACCGACGACGAGCGCCGCACCGTGCTGCGCGCCATCGGCCCGGTGTGGGACGGCAACGAAGTCTGGCTGCTGGCCGCCGGCGGCACCCTCTATTTCGCCTTTCCGCTGCTCTATGCCTCGGCATTCAGCGGCTTCTACCTGCCGCTGATGATGGTGTTGTGGCTGCTAATGTTGCGGGCCATCGGCATCGAATTTCGTACTCACCTGCACGAACCCATCTGGAAGAACTTCTTCGACGCCATCTTCGGGCTGTCGAGCATCCTGCTGGCCATCTTCTTCGGAGCGGCGCTGGGCAACGTGATTCGCGGCGTGCCGCTGAATGCCGACGGCTACTTCTTTGAGCCGTTGTGGACCAACTGGCGCGTCGGCCAGCAGAACGGCATCCTCGACTGGTACACGGTGATGTGTGGCGTGATTGCCCTGGTGACGCTGGTGGTGCACGGCTCGCTGTACCTGGCCACCAAGACCGAGGACGACATCCAGCATCGCGCTCGCAAACTGGCAACCACGCTGTGGCCGGTACAACTGCTGCTGACCATCGTCAGCCTGAAGGCGACCATCTACGTGTCGCCCGACGTGCTGGGCAATTACCTGCGCTGGCCGGTGGCCTTCGCCATTCCCGCGCTGGTGGCCGGCAGCCTGGCCTACCTGTTCATCGCCGAGCGTCGGCACCACGACAAGGGCGGGTTCCTGGCTTCCTGCGGCTACATCTTAGGAATGCTGGTGGGCGCGGTGTTTGCCGTATATCCCAATGTGCTGCCGGCAAGTACCGGCGCCAACTTCAGCCTCACTATTGCCAACGCCTCAGCCGGCGACCACGGCCTGAGAGTAGGCTTGGTGTGGTGGAGCATCGGCATGGTTCTGGCGCTGACTTACTTCACCTTCGTCTATCGCATGTTCCGCGGCAAGGTAAACCTGGACGACGGCAGCGAACACGGCTACTGATTCTTCCGTATTGCTTTCGGGCTCGGGAATTTTTCCTGAGCCTGTTTTTTTTGTTGGGCGATGTTGCGCTGGCTCGGTGCCCCAGGTTCGCGTCCTCGGTTTTGGGACGCTAACCTGGGTGAAGGACAAATTGCAGGCTCCGGAATTTTTCCGGGGCGTGATTTTTGCCCGGCTCGCAATCCAGCGAATGAACATCCCGACATTAGGTGCGGGTGTCGAGTAGCAAGTTGAACTCCGCTTGGTGGAAGCTGAGGAGGTTACTGCAGTTTGGCGTATTCGGCTTTGGCTTGCTTATAGATGGGGATGTCGGGGTCGGCGTCGTTCCAGAGGTTCAGAAAATCCTGGTACGACTTACGGGCGGAGTCTTTATCGCCCATCATCACCTGGGCGCGGGCGAGCTGAAGGCGCGCGGCAGGAATCCATGAGTCGACATGTCCAGCTCCTGGATGGTCCAGGATTTCCCGGAATTCATCGGCGGCCTCTTGAATTCTGCCTGCCTGGAGGTAGGCAAGGCCGCGGACATAAACTGGAGTCAGCATCAGCAGGTCCCCTTCGGCCAGGTCGTATCGGGTCGATTGGAGCAAACGAATGGCTTCGGCACTGTTCCCTTGATGGATGGCGATGAGAGCTCGGATGGAGGGCAGGTCGAATTTTTGCACGATTGTGCTCTGCGGATGCTCCTGGTTCAACTGATCGGCCAGCTTCTCGGCCGGCTGCACGTCTCCCATGAGGGCCAGGGCCGACGCCGTTTCTGATTTCACTTCGGTATTAGCGCCGGGGGCCAAAGCCTGCCGGGCAGCGTTTCTCGTGAGGTCACTATTGCCGATCCAAGCCTCCCGCATAGCTTCGTCCGACCACACTTCCGCAGCCGGCTCCAGCAGTCCCGAGCGCGTAGCAACGGAAGCGCCCTCGGAGAAGAACCGTTGGGCGTCCTTCATTTTGCCGTGACCGGCCGCTATATCAGCTTGCAATGCCCACACGTCGGCTGACGACTTGTTGTGTTCGAGCAGCCAGCTTAGCTGCTGCCGCAACAAGTCGTCGTCTCCCTCGGCGAATGCCATCTCCAAGGTATAGATTCGCAGCCCTGGGCCATCCCGTCCGCGCGCCAGGGCGTCGTCGAAGACGGTTTTCGCCTCATGATAACGTTGCATTGCGCATTCATCGCGTATCAAGTCGGCGTACGAAGCTCCGCCAGGAGCCAGGCGAATTGCTTCACGAGTTTCGGCAGCAGCTTCGTCATAACGCCCTAAAAGTTGAAGCGTCCAGCCAAGAGAATTATGCAGGTTAGCCATATTTGGGTACGTTTTTGTGGCCTCCTGCAAGACGGTCCTTGCCTTCTCCAGATCAGCCGTTACCAGATTGAAGTACTGGGTCTCAATAAAAATGCGTTGCAGACGGGTGGCGCGGTTGCGCAGATCGTAAGCCCTCCTTATGTTCTCCACCCCGGTCTCCCGGTTGCCGTTACTCCACAAGACGTTACCCAAATTCACATAGGCCGTTGCGAAATTGTCGTCTCTCTCGATGGCGCGCCGGAGATGATCGATGGACTGGGGCAGATCTTTAGCCGCCATGGCAAGAACGACTTCCTTCAGGGCCGGGACGGATGACGTGGTGGCTATCTCCAGCGGGTCATTGAAGTCCTGGAGGGTCTTAGGGGATTCACCCAGTTGCCTGCGCAGAGTGAATGCTGCCAGGCCTAATTGCTTGACCACGAGACCTAGCTGGTCGGCGACTGATTCCGAACTGGCAATCACCACTCCCGTGTCGCAGCGCACCGCCTTAAGCACAAGCTTGTAGGAATTTCCATCATCAGCAATGGAGCCGGTAATAACGGCGGCGCTGTTGGTCTTCGCACAGACCTCTCGAGCGCGGTCATAGGTCAGCGGCTCGCGCCCCGACCGTCCCAGGTCTTTCAGAACTCTGTCCGCCTTCTCGGGGGTGAGAATATTCAAGAATGGTGTTTGCACCAAGGCCGCCCGCAGAGCAGCGGTCATGCTGCCGTCGAACACCTCATCGCCTGTCTTGTTTTCGAACTCGGCAACTAGGATCGTGTCGTTGCTGGCTAGTTTGGAAGCTGGATGCATGCGCCGGTATAGGACAGCTGAAGCAATGGCCAGCAGTAGGACTGCTGCAACGGCCACCGCAACAAAAGCTCTCCCACGGGATCGCTTCTTTGGCTCTTCCCCAAAGCTGGGAAGCACATGGAGGCTTTCTTGCAAGCCTGTCAAGCCGGTGCGGACTTCCACCACTGCCTGAAAACGCTGCTCCCGGGTCTTTTGCAGACACCCGCTGATGACCGCTTCCAGTTGCGACGGCATCTCTGGCGCCAGCTCGCGCACCGGTTCTGGTTCTCGGTACTGAATGGCATCGTGAAGCACGGCTAGCGTCTCGCCGCCAAAGGCGCGGCGCCCGGTAGCCATCTCATACAGCACCAACCCGAAGGAGAAGATGTCGCTGCGGGCATCCAGCTTCTCGCCGCGAATTTGCTCGGGCGACATGTAGCCGGCGGTGCCGAGGGCGACGCCGAAACGCGTGAGGGTGGCCTCGGGACTGCCGCCTGCGAGGGACGCGCCCAAATGAGAGTCGCCGTCCTCGGCGCGGCCGAAGACCGGCCCTTGCAACGCATTCTCGTCGGATGCTGCCTTGAAAGCCTGCTCCGACTGAGCGGTTTCGGGCGCTTCCAGCAGCGCCTTCGCCAGGCCGAAGTCGAGAATCTTAGCGACGCGTGTGTCGGTGATAAAGACGTTGGCCGGCTTGATGTCGCGATGAATGATGCCTTTGGCGTGTGCGGCCTCCAGGCCGCAACAGATTTGAATTGCGATCTCCAGCAGCTCGTCGAGTGGGAGCCTCTTCTCCAGGGCGACGGCGGCGGCAAGGCGGTCGCGCAACGTCTCGCCACGCAAGAGTTGCATGACGATGAACGGCTGCTGCTCGTGCTCTTCCACTTCGTAGATAGTGCAGATGTTGGGATGGTCGAGTGATGAGGCGGTGCGCGCTTCGCGTTCAAAGCGCTGTAGCGCGACTGGCTCGGACGCCAACTCTTCCGGCAGAAACTTCAACGCCACCTGGCGGCCGAGCTTCAGGTCTTCAGCCTTGTAGACCAACCCCATGCCGCCGCCGCCGATAATCTCCAGCACGCGGTAATGGGACACCTTCTTGCCCACCAACCCAGTGTCCGGTTGTACCCGGGCAGTGGTACCGCCGATACCCGCGACAACCTCGCCGGAGGAATCGTCGGAAAGTACCCGTATCACGGGCACCATCAGGCGATAACCACGGCGAGCCAGCGTTTCGATGTACTTGGGTTGGTCGGCGGAGTCGCCGAGGGCGCGCCGCAGGTTTTTGATGGCGGCGTTGATACTGTGGTCAAACTCGACGATGGTGTCGTTCGGCCACAGCTTCTTGCGAATCTCCTCGCGACCGACCAGTTCGCCGTCGGCCTCCACCAGCAGGCGCAGCACTTGCAGAGGCTGCTCGCGCAAGAGGGTGGTCACATCGCCAGAGCGTAGCTCTCCTGTCCTAAGGCCAAGCTCAAATTCACCTAGCCGAACGCGGACTAGCTGCGCCTGTTTCATGGAACCCAATGAGGGCCGAAGATGCAGCAGTCTAACTGTTGCGGTGGGCGATTCGCCAGTGAGTTCCGCTGAAATGGCAGATTTAGGACAGTGCCGGCGCAGATTCCGGCCATGCTCTTCTGCATTTTGACAGTAAGCAACTCTTTTTCGAGACCCTTCCGCCACCTCCTCGCCAACCCCAACTCCATCGCGGCAAATGAGTTAGCCCGCATCACTCCCATTTCACCCGCGATTCACCGCCAGTGCATTGGCTTCCTGAAGTGATTCCCGCACACTGGCCCAACTTTTCGAACCAAGGTGGGCGATTCATACGGCCTGATCCGCAAGGACTTCAAACAGGGCACCGAACAAGCAACGAAGACACGATGCGGGCTGAAAGCTGTGACCGCAAGGCGAGGATTGCCTCTGTCTGCGAACTCCACTGGATCGGGCGGCGTGAACTTCTGAACTTGATGGAACCCGGAAATAGGAACGGTGAACCCAGTGCCAACCAGCTACGAAAGGAGCTTTCTAATGTCACACCCAACGACGATCGTCAATCGGACCAGCCGGTGGATCTGCCTCCTGTGGGTCGCAACCTTGTTGTTGCCGGCATTCTGCTTTGGCCAGCAACCCCAGTCCCCAACGCCCAGTCGGAAGTTGTCGCTTTTACCGGCCAGCGGCCCGCCCACCAGTCAGACGCTGGTGTCGGGTAGCGGGTTTCCTGCCCACCTCCGGCTGCTCATTTACTTCGACAGTACGCAGGAGGCAACGGTGACTACCGACTCCTCCGGGCAGTTCGTCAACGTCGCTTTTTCGATACCGGATTCAGCTGTGCCGGGAGACCATTCGGTGCAGGCTACGCCGCCCGCCGGGGGTAACAGCGCAAGTGCGCAGTTTCTAGTCAACACCGACTGGTCGCAGTTTGGATTCGATCCCAGGCATTTGCGTGTGAACCCCTACGAGAATGTGCTCAACAAGCAGACCGTGCGCGGGATGGATTTCCTGTGGAGCTACCCCGTCTCAGGCATGGTCTTTTCCGAGGTCACGGTGGTTAACGGAATTCTCTATGGCACATCACAAGGCGGCTTCATATATGCGCTGAATGCCTCAACCGGCGCTTACCTGTGGAGCTATTCCCCAGTTCAAAGCGCCAGCAGCGCGGCGGTCGGAACCCCAGCCGTGGCAAACGGTGTCGTCTATTTCACTTCTTCCGGGAACGGCAAAGTCTATGCCCTTAACGCCGTAACTGGCAATTACCTTTGGAGCGCCTCTGTTAGCAACCAGGAAGGCACGCGCATCCTTGTTTCCTCGCCCACCGTCGCCGACGGCAGACTCTTCATAGGATCCTACGACGGTAATGTCTATGCCCTGAGCGCTTCAGACGGCACGTTGCTCTGGACTTACAACACCTCAGGCGGAGTGGTGTCTTCCACCCCGGCCGTGGCCAATGGCGTGGTCTATGTCGCAGCCTCAAACGGATATGTCTATGCGTTAACAGCCGATCTGGGCGGATTGGTTTGGCGCAGCGTTTACAACAGTGGCTTCGGCGCGGCAAATGCTTCCACGGCCGTGTACAGCGGAATTGTGTACATGACATCTTATGACGGCCACCTCTACGCGCTGAGTGTTCAGAGCGGCAACGAGATATGGAACTATCCCACTGGCGCTCCGCTGAATTCCTCGCCGGCTGTGGCCAACGGGTTTGTCTATTTCGGCTCCGAGGACAACAAGGTTTACGCGCTTAACGCCTCGACAGGCGGTTTCATATGGAGCTACACCACCGGCGGGCAAGTGACCTCCTCGCCCACGGTGGCCAATGGAGTGGTGTATTTCGGTTCGGACGACAAGAATGTCTACGCGCTGAACTCCGCAACCGGAGCTTACCGATGGAGCTACTCCACGTCTGGCGATGTCTATTCCGCACCCGCGGTGACGAATGGCATCGTCTACATCGGTTCCAGCGACGGGCACTTCTATGCCTTCGGCCTGACTAACGACGCCCAACCATAGCGGCAAAACGATACGTGGCGCAGACATCGCTTCGATGAATGCGCCACGTCGCCCTGAGACTATCCCAGGGCGACAACTCCATGGATTGGCGGGCCCTCGCTCAGAGCGTTCACCGTTGTTCCCGCTGCCAGAGACCCGCTTTCGGCGACTGGCTGAACTCTTGAACTGGCGCTTTTCCATAAGCGCCCCCATTCAGGTCGTGGCACGACCTCAGACAGGAGAAAGCATCATGTCAGGGATTAAGACCTTCGTCTCGCGCAACTCGGCGACCATGCAATTGGGGACCCTGATCCGCACCCTACGTCTATTGGTCGTCCTGGCAGTATTCACAATGGTGGGAGTCCTCGCCCAGGCACAGGATAACTTCAGCGTCATTTACTCGCTCAGTTGGGGGAGCGGAGCCGCGCCTTACTCAGCACCAATTTTGGGCGGCCACCGCAACCTGTATGGGACAACCTACGAGGGAGGAATATGGGGCTATGGCAACATCTACCAGTTGACTCGAGTCAACGGTTCCTGGGCGCGGAATACGCTCTACACCTTCAAGGGTTATGGGGACGGCGGCCGGCCTTACGCCGGAGTGACCATCGGCCCCGGCGGTACGTTCTTTGGGACCACTACCCTTGGTGGCGCGAACGGCTATGGCACGCTGTTCGATATCAAACCTTCAGCAGCCCTGGTGTGCACAAACGCCGTTTGCCCATGGAAGGAGACGACTCTCTATTCCTTTCCCATTGCCTGGACCCTTGCAGGCGGCGCCAGCAGCAATGTTGTTTTTGACTCGCAGGGCAGCATGTACGGCACGACCCAGGGCGACGGAACTTACGGCGAAGGCACGGTGTATAAGGCGACGCTCTCGGGAGGCACCTGGAATGTGTCCGTGATCTACAACTTCGGGACCAGCCCAAACGACGGCAACAGCCCCTCCGGCGGGCTGGTGATGGACAACGCCGGCAACCTCTACGGTACGACCGAGACTGGTGGCGCCTCCCAGAGCGGCACGGCATTCGAACTATCACCGTCGCAGGGCGGCTGGACTGAAACCATTCTCCGCTCCTTTAACTGTTATCCCGAAGCAGGACTGGTCTTCGACCACGCGGGTAATCTGTATGGAGGAACCACCGGCGGCTACGGCGGCTGCGGTGGAACAGTATTCGAGCTCTCACCGCAGGACGGCAGTTGGAATTTCACCACCATCCACAACTTCTCCAACTCCGGACCCGAATCGACCCTGGCCATCGATGACACCGGCAATCTGTACGGCACTACGCCGCGAGGCGGCAGTTCCGGCAATGGCAATGTCTTCGAGTTGTCGCCCTCCAACGGCGGCGGGTGGACCTACATCGATATCTACGACTTTACCAACGGTAACGACGGCCAGTGGCCGATCGGCGGTGTGATCGTCAATCCCGGGGATGGATACCTTTACGGTACGACCAATCACGGAGGATCCGGCGGCGGCGGGGTCATTTACCAGATCAACCTCGGCGCCCGTTAACACTCGTAACCAGGGCAGGCCGCCGCAACGCGGCCAGGCAAATGTCGCCCTTCGGTCTCACCATGGGATTCCAGATTCGTGATCCCCAGGTTAGCGTCCAAACCCAGGACGCTGACCTGGGGCGCCGGGGACATTTCTGAACCCAAGTCAGCCCAAAAGAAGGGCGAACCCTTCGACAAGCTCAGGGCCGGCTCTGGGGCACCGGCCCGGAACGCGAACCCACGCACCGGGCACCGTGGCAAGCCATTCCTCAAAAACCCGACCGTCCACTATCGGGTACGTTTTGCCTGCATTAAACCGATTCGGGAACCATACAAACGAATGTCATTTCGGAACGCTGCGCCGCTGAATCCCAACCCTACAATGGCCCCGTAGTCGAATTCAAGAACCGTAATTTTTATTCCACGTTGTTCAGGGAAAGGACAGGGCATGTTGAATTCCAGGCGATCCTATTTGTTCATGCTGGCTATTACCGCTGCAGTCCTGCTGCTCATCACTCCTGGCTTAACGCAGAATCTGGCTTCGCCCGCACCGGGTCGGGTTGTCGCTCCACCGAGCAGTATTCCTACTCCCGGGATGCCGCACACTCCGCTGCTAGTGTTCGTTCCGCAGAACGGCCCCGAGCCGGCGCTGCCGGGCGGCGAAACTCCAGCTTCCATTGCGTGCCTCTATGGCGTTACCCAACACACTGCCGGATGTCCGAAGAACGGCACTCCTCTTCCCATTGGCGGTGCCAGAGCAATCGCGGTGATCGAGTATGGCAAGAACTCGAGCATGCTCAGCGATCTGAACACCTTCTCCACTACCTTCGGTCTGCCGGCGCCGAATGTGACCGAAGTATGCGTGGAAAGCAGTTGCCCCAGCAACAACGGCTCGGGGTGGGACCTGGAAACCGGGCTTGACGTGCAGTGGGCGCATGCTATGGCGCCGAATGCGCAAATCTTTGTCGTGGAAAGCGGCAACGACTTGTTCTCTGCCGTTGACAAGGCCAACATTCTGGTTGCAGCCGCGGGTGGCGGCGAAATCTCCAATAGCTGGGTAACCTCAACTGGCGGAGAGCCGAGTAACGAGACTCAGCTGGACGCGCACTTCCAGACGCCCGGCATCGTGTACTTTGCGGCCGCGGGTGATTGGGCCTGGGGCGCCCTTTATCCCAGCTCTTCGCCGTTCGTGGTCTCGGCTGGTGGCACCACCATCCAGCGCGACGCTAGCGGCAATTTCACCAGCGAAAAATGCTGGAGCGATAGTGGTGGCGGCGTCAGCCGTTATGAGCCTCGTCCCGCATATCAGCGCATTATCGGCAACATCGCCAACGCCCGGCGTGGTACTCCGGACTGGGCAGCCGATGCCGATCCCGCCAGTGGAGTCGCTGTTTACAGCACGACCTACTGTGGTGGATGGTGCAGAGTCGGCGGCACCAGCGCGTCCTCGCCGATCCTTGCCGGCATCGTTAACCAGCTTGGCAATTTCCTGAACTCCACCTCGGACGAACTGACCAAGACTTACAACGAATACACCCGGCCAATTCAGTACGTGACCTACTTCAACGATATTCGGACCGGCAGCAATGGTTCGCCGGCGATCTTTGGATGGGACCAGTGCACTGGACTGGGAACTCCGAAGAATCCTGCTGGCTTGTAACCACACTCACTCGAAAGGCCCTGCTGTTCCGGCAGGGCCATTTCTCTGCCCACAATTGTGGACATTCTTGAACCCAGGTTAGCCCAAAAGAAGGGCGAACCTGGGGCACCGGACTGGGCCGCGAACCTGGGGCACCGGGTCTCACACCGGATCTGGACGCATTTCGGCTGCGAAGGCTAGACTTGGCGCCGATGAAGCAAAGCTCTGATTCTCTCCATCTTTCTGTTTGCAGTCTCAGCCTTGGGCCAGTCGCAAGCACAATGGCAGATACAGCCATCCGGTACCACGGCCAGCTTGCGCGGCATTCACGCGGTCAACAGCTCGGTGGTCTGGGCCAGCGGTTCCGGCGGCACCGTGCTGCGTTCGCAAGACGGCGGCGCGCACTGGCAGAAATGCGCCGTGCCTCCCGACGGCGACAAGCTCGATTTCCGCGCGGTGTGGGCATGGGACGCCAACTCGGCCGTGGTGATGTCGGCGGGCCCGGGTGAGGCGTCGCGAATTTATCGCACTACCGACGGCTGCCAGCAGTGGACAGAAGAACGCCGCAACACCGACAAAGACGGCTTCTGGGATGCCCTGGTGTTTCCCGCCGGCGATGCAAAGTCGGGAATGTTGCTGGGCGATCCCATAGGTGGGCATTTCTACATCGAGATGATGACGCGGGACGGCAAGTGGCGCCAATCGGAAGACGCGTGTGCGGCGCTTGCCGGAGCGGCCGCCTTCGCGGCCGGCAACACTTCGGTCTATCTCTTCAGCCCGGGCAAGTACATCATCGCGACCGGCGGCAAGCCGGGAGCGCAGGTGCTGCTTTCGCCCGCACTCGCGAAAAACGCCAAGCAGTGTCAGGCCGTCGCGGTTCCGCTGGCCGGCGGCAACGAATCGTCGGGCGCCTTCTCGGTGATGTTTCGCGACGCCAGGCATGGTGTGGTGGTGGGTGGCGACTACCAGCAGCCCAACAAGGCGGAGGGCACCGCGGCCTACACCTCCGACGGCGGCCGTCACTGGACGGCAGCGACTCATCCGCCGCACGGCTATCGTTCCGCGGTAGCGTGGGACAGCAAAGCTAAAGTGTGGGTGGCGGCAGGAACCAACGGCTCTGACGTATCGCGCGACGACGGCAAGACTTGGCAATCTCTAGACGACGGCGACTGGAACGCCTTGTCGCTGCCATTTGCTGTGGGCCCGAAGGGAAGGATCGGGAAGTTGACCATGCCGCACTGACCGGAAAGCGCGGGCGGAATGAGCCTGTTGGATCCCGCGCCCGTTCTGGGAATTTCCTACATTCGAATTCGCCCGCCGTCGCACGTTCCCCCGGTGATGCTCGTCACAGCTTTGCCGATAACACAGGTGTAAGTGTTGGGATCAGCGACCGATCTCCCCGGTCGTTGCTGGGCCCGTGATTCGGGCGCGTGGGTAGAGCCCAGGCAATCGTGGTCGGACGATAGCTGATCCGTCTGTGCGAATGCCTGGAGAAACCATGGCCTGTGTTTCCCGCCGTTTCGCTTCCACCGACAATTGGGCGATGCCGACACAGCGCAAGCCGTGGTCTGGCGACTCACCGTTGGCGCTCGCTTGGTCGAAATCCTTTGCCACTTCTGCCGCGACTGCCAGGCTGCGGCTTGCCAAGGGGGAGCACCCATGCGCACCCGTCCTATAAAGCCCACCGCCAAACCTGGAATCCCCCAAAGTCAGCCTTATCGCCTGCTGATGGAACACATGAGCGAGGGCGCCGCTACCATCGCTGCTGATGGCACCATCCTGTTCTGCAACGAGCGCCTGAGCGCCATGACCGGCATTCCCCGGGGACGCCTCGTGGGTTCGCCCGCGACTGCTCTGGTTGAACCTGCGGAACACATTGCGTTCCAGCAGTTGCTGCGACGGGCGTGGCACGGCGAACAGCGTGCCGAAGTAAATTTCCTTCGTGCCGCGGGCGGCACCCTGCCGGTGCAGGCCTCTTTGAATACCATTTCCGCCGGGTCGAGCAAGAGCTTGTGCCTGATCGCTACCGATCTGACCGATCGCAAGCAGCCCCAGCCGGCGCTGGAGCGGGAACGGCAGCGCGTTCACTCGGTCCTCGACAATCTGCCGGTGATGATCTGTCTGCTATCCGGCGATTATGACGTGGTCTATGCCAATCACGCCTTTACCGAGCAGTTTGGCGAGAGCCAGGGCCGCAAATGCTACCAGTATTGCTACGGAAAGAGCCAGCCCTGCGAGTTCTGCGAGAGCTTCCGGGTGCTGGAAAACGGCGTCGCCCACGAGTGGGAAGTGACCTCGCCTGCGGGGCGCCGTCTGCACGCCTTCGACTTTCCCTTCACCGACAGCGACGGCTCCCGGCTGGTGCTGGAAATGAATGTGGACGTCACCGACCAGCGAGAGGCGGAACGCAAGCTGTGGGAAGCCTCGCTGTACACGCGCAGCCTGATCGAGGCCAGCCTGGATCCGCTGGTCACCATCAACCCGGAGGGCAAAATTACCGATGTCAACCAAGCCACCGAAAACGTCACCGGCGTCGATCGCGCCGCCCTGGTGGGCAGCGATTTCTGTGATTACTTCACCGCTCCGGAGGAGGCGCGCCGCGCCTGGCGGCAGGCCTTCGCCCAGGGATCGGTGCGCGACTATCCCCTGGCCATCCGGCATAAGTTGGGACAAGTGACCGAGGTCCTATACAACGCCAATGTCTTCCGCAACCAGAAGGGCGAGCTCGAAGGTGTCTTCGCCGCGGCCCGCGACGTGACCGCGAAAAAGCTGGCGGAGACGAAGTTGCGCCAGCAGGCTGCGCTTCTCGACTTAGCGCAGGACGCCATCATCGGCTCAGACCTTGAGGGCCGCATCCTGTTCTGGAACCGGGGTGCGGAGGACGCTTATGGGTGGTCGGCGCACGAAGTCAACGGCAAGCTCGTCTCGGACATCCTCAAAGCCGAATACCCGACCTCGCGGGACCAGGTCATCCGAATCCTGGAGAAGGACAAGGAGTGGGAAGGGGAGTTGACTCATACCCGCCGCGACGGCACCACCCTGGTGGTAGCCAGCCGCTGGTCTGCCCTGCGGAATGAGGATGGCAAAGCTACCGTCATCCTCGAAATCAATCGCGACATCACCGCCCGCAAGCTGGCTGAGAACCGCTTGCAGCGGGTGAACCGTCTGCTGCGCGTGCTTAGCGAATGCACCGAAGCCCTGATGAAGGCCACCGACGAGCCCAGCATGCTGCAGCGGGTTTGCGATTCGGTGGTGAACGGCGCCGAATACCGGATGGCCTGGATGGGTTACGCCCAGCAGGACAAGAAGAAGAGTGTGCAAGTGGTCGCCCAGGCGGGCTTCGAAGACGGATACCTGCAGAGCGTGAACATCAGTTGGGGCGAGGGAGCGCGCGCCATGGGCCCCACCGGTACCGCGATTCGCACCGGAGAGGTGATGGTGTGCGCTGACATGCTGCTCGATCGGCGCTTCACTCCCTGGCGGGAGAACGCGCTACGGCTGGGTTACCGTTCCAGCATCGCTCTGCCCCTGCGCAGCGGCAATGAGATCTTCGGCGCCTTGACCATTTACGCTGCCGAGACCGGGGGTTTCGACCCCCGCGAGCAACGGCTGCTGGAAGAGTTGGTCGCCAACGTCAGCTATGCCATCACCAGTCTGCGCGCCCGCACGCAACGGCAGGCAGCCCAAGCGGTGATTGCGGCGGAGCGCGAGAAGTTCAACCTCATTCTCGACGGCTTGCCGCCCTACGTGATCTTGCTGACTCCCGATTATCACGTGGCCTTCGCCAATCGCGAGTTTCGCCGGCGCTTTGGCGAGTCAGGCGGCCGCAAATGCTATGAGTTCCTGTTTCATCGCACCGAGCCTTGCGAAATCTGCGAGACCTACAAAGTGCTCTCCACCGGCGGGCCGCGCAACTGGAGCTGGACCGGTCCGGATGGCCGCATCTACGAGATTTACGATTTTCCCTTCACCGATACCGACGGCTCCAAGTTGATCCTGGAGATGGGAATCGACGTAACCGAACGCCACGTAGCCGAGGAAGCGCTGCATGCTTCGCAAGCCAATCTGGCGGCCCTGTTCGATAGCGTCAAGGACCCCATCTGGTCGGTGGACCGGGAATACCGCCTGTTGGCCTTCAACCGCGCGCTCGATGCGCACTTCCAGAAAAGCTATGGGACGGCTGCTCGGGTCGGCGCCGGCCCCACCGATCTTCTTCCCCCAGAGCGTGCATCAATGTGGCCTTCCCTTTACGAACGGGCCATCGCCACGGGAGCGTTTGTCCAGGAATACAACCTGCCTGACGGGCGCACTCTGGATCTCGCTCTGAATCCCATTGTTCAGGAAGGCCAAAGGACCGGGGTGTCGGTTTTCGCCAAGGATGTTACTGAACAAAGGCAGGCGGAGGCGGCGCGAAGGGAAAGTGAAATCGCGTTCCAGACCCTTTCCGAGTTGGTGCCGCAACTGGTATGGATGTGCGCTCCCGATGGCGCGAACGCTTACTTCAATCAGCGCTGGGTGGGGTACACCGGGCTGACGCTGGAAGAAAGCTACGGCGCCGGTTGGAGCAAGCCTTTCCATCCCGACGATCGCGAAGTCGCCAAGCAAGCCTGGAGTCGCGCCGTTGCCACCGGCGAGACCTACAAGGTGGAGAGCCGGCTGCGCGCCGCCGACGGAAGTTATCGCTGGTTCCTGATGCGGGGCGTCCCCACGCGCGACGCCTCCGGCGCCGTCACCGCGTGGTTTGGCACCTGCACCGACATCGAAGACCTGAAGCGGGCCGAAGAAGAACTCCGTCTCAGCAACGAGAAACTGGAACAGCGAGTAGCCGAGCGCACTGCCCAATTGCGGGAAAGCGAGCGCAGCGTCCGTCGCCGGCTGGACACCATTCTGGTGCCGGAGGGCGACCTTGGCCAGTTGGAACTGGCCGACATCCTGGATGTGACCACCCTGCAGCGCCTCATGGACGACTTTTACCAACTGCTGAAGATTCCCGATGTTCATCGTTGATCTGAACGGTCGAGTTCTGGTCGGTGTGGGTTGGCAGGACATCTGTACCCAGTTCCATCGCGTTCATCCCGTCACCGCCCGCAACTGCGAGCAGAGCGACCGCGAGTTGTCGGCGGGCCTGGCCGCGGGTGAGTTCCGCCTGTACCGCTGCAAGAACAACCTGTGGGACGTGGCCACTCCCATCATGGTCGGCGACCGGCACCTGGGCAACCTCTTCACCGGGCAGTTCCTGTTCACCGACGAGAAACTGGACGAGGAAGTGTTCCGCGCCCAGGCCGCCACTTATGGTTTCGATGAGCAGCAGTACCTGGCTGCCTTACGGCGCATTCCCCGGCTGGAGCGCGAAACCGTGAACGTGGCCATGGCCTTCCTGGTGAAGTTTGCGCAGCTCATCTCGCAACTCAGCTACAGCAGCATCAAAGCGGCCCGCTCCGCGACCGAAATCGGCCGAGTGAATACGGAACTGGCCAGCAGCGTTAAGGAACTCGAGGCGTTTTCTTATGCCGTGGCCCACGACCTGCGCGCGCCCCTGCGCCACATCCACGGCTTCTCCGACATTCTGCAACGTGACGCCAGTTCCAACCTCAGCGCCGACGGGCACCATTGCCTGGAGTGCATCGTGCAGGGCACCGGCCGCATGGAGCGCTTGCTGGAAGATCTGCTGAACCTCAGCCGTCTCGGCCGCCAGGCGGTGCACATCCGGCCGGTGCCGCTGAACGAACTGGTGGAGGACGTCATCCAGGAGCTGACGCCCGACACCCGCGACCGGCTGATCGAGTGGCAGGTGGCTGCCTTGCCGGTGGCGCCCTGCGACCGTTCGCTGCTGAAGATCGTGCTCACCAACCTGCTCGCCAACGCGGTGAAGTTCACCCGCCGCTGCACTACCGCGGTGATTGCCGTCGGCATCCAGGAGAGCAACGGGGAAACGGCAATTTTCGTCCGCGACAACGGCGCTGGATTCGACATGAAGTATGCGGGCAAGCTGTTTGGCGTGTTCCAGCGCCTGCATGGCGACAAAGATTACGAGGGCACCGGCATCGGGCTGGCCACGGTGCGCCGCATCCTGCAGAAGCACGGCGGCCGCATCTGGGCGGAAGGCGAAGTCGGCAAAGGCGCGACTTTCTATTTCACCCTGGGGAGCAACTCCCTCGAAGAAGAACAGCCACAGCCGGTAAGTCAGGAGGCAGTGTGAAAAGGGAACCGGTCGAAATCCTGCTGGTGGAAGACAACGAACTGGACATCGAGTTGACGCTGCGTGCACTGCGAGAAGATCGTCTGGCCAATCACATTCATGTGGCGCGCGACGGCGAAGAGGCGCTGTCGTTTCTAGCCGACTGCGAGAACGGACTAAGCGATCAGTCCACCGCCATGCCGCGCCTCATCCTGCTGGACCTGAAGCTGCCCAAGGTGGACGGTCACGAGGTGCTGCGTCGCATCAAGGAGAACCCGGTCACCATGGTCGTTCCGGTGGTAGTTTTGACCTCCTCCAAGCAGGACGAAGACGTCATGCGCACCTACGTTACCGGCGTTAACAGTTATATCCAGAAGCCGGTGAACTTCGAGGAGTTCCGCAAGATTGTGCGCGACCTGGGGCTGTACTGGCTGGTGGTGAACCAGGTGCCGACGGCAGCGGCGGTACAGAACTCACGGATGCAGAAGACCTGAACTGGAAGAACGTGAAGCGGAGCGTACATTCTTGAACCCAGGTTAGCCCAAAAGAAGGGCGAACCTGGGGCACCGGGACGATGATGTTCCCCCGGTGCCCCAGGTTCGCGTCCCGGGGTTGGACGCTAACCTGGGATCACGACGTGGCGAGAATGTTTCTCCCGCCCACGGTCCCGTCCGCGAAGCGGACAGAATATCTAAGCCCAGCGTTTCAACGCTGGGGAATCGTCGCCTCAAGATGACGAGTCCCGTAGGGACGGCATATGGCCGTCCGGAGCGGCGCCAACATTCTTGAACCCAGGTTAGCCCAAAAGAAGGGCGAACCTGGGGCACCGGGGGGACTCGAACCTGGGGCACCGAGTTTCAATTTCAGATTTGAGCGGGACTACGCTTTGGCGGCGGCTTCCTCGGCTTCCACCGGCAAGTTCGCCTGCTGCCAGGCATCGAATCCGCCAACCACGTTGACCACGTTGTGATGGCCGGCGCGCTGCAGCAGGCTGCACGGCAATGACGCTGCGATAGCCGCCCTTGCAGTGCACGGCGATGGGACGGTCGCTCGTCCAGCTCCGGGCAGGCCGCGCTTGAAATCGTCCAGCGCGTGCCAGCGCGCGCCCGCGATGTGGCCGGCCTGCCATTCGCCTTCACGACGCACGTCGAGCACGGCCAGGTCTTCGCTGTGAACTCGACGGTTCAGTTCTTCCACGGAAAGTTGCGGCAGGCTGGCAGTCTCGAAACCTGCGACCGACCATCCCGAAACGCCGTCCAGCAGAAATCCGCGAACATCTTCGATGCCCACGCGCGCCAGCCGCAGACGCGCTTCGGCAATCTGCTCGTCGGTCTCGGCAATCAGCACCGGCCGCGAATCCAGGCCAAGCACCGCGCCCGCCCATGAGGCGAACTGTCCGGAGAGCGCGATGTTGATGGAGCCGGGCACATGCGCCGTCGCGAACTGCTCCATGGGCCGTACGTCGAGCGCAACCGCGCCTTGTCCAGCATGGCCTTCAGATCGGCGGGCATTACGCGGTTTCAGCTCCGGCAGATCGTCCAGCGAAGCTGCGCCCTCGCGATTGATGGCCGCGTCCTGCAAGAAATATTCCGGTCGCGCCGGCAGGTTGTTGGTCATCTGGTGGATGAAGTCGTCGCGGTCCTTGATTTGCAGCGCGTAGTTGGTCAGCCGCTCGGTACCGATGGACGAAACCCGCTCGGCGCGCATGTTGCGTCCGCACAGCGAACCGGCGCCATGCGCGGGATACACCTGCACATCGTCGGGCAGCTTCATCAGCTTGTGGTGCAGCGAGTCGTACAACATGCCGGCCAATTGCTGCGGCGTGTAAATGGTCGAAAGGTCAGGGCGTCCGATGTCGCCGATGAACAGGGTGTCGCCGGTCAGCACCGCCCACGGTTCTGGCCGCTTCTCCTCGTCGGTGACCACCAGGCAAAGGCTCTCCTGGGTATGGCCCGGCGTCTCCAGCGCGGTGATGCGCATCTTGCCAACTTTGAGCTCGAAGCCGTCGCTGATGGCGATGTGCGGGAAGGCGGCATGCGCGGCGGCGCCGATATAAATAGTGGCGCCGGTGCGTGCGGCCAACTCCTTGTGGCCGGAGACGAAGTCGGCGTGCAGGTGGGTCTCGAAGATGTAGCGGATCTGTACCGTCTGCTTGCGCGCGGCTTCGAGGTAAATCTCCACGTCGCGCTGCGGGTCCACCACCACCGCTTCGCCCTCCGACGCCAGCATGTAGGAGGCGTGCGCAAGACAGCCAAGGTAGAACTGTTCGAAGTACATAGGAATCGCCCCGGATGGAAAATTGTGAGTATGGCCGGACGTACCGTTGTACCACGGAGGCGAGGGAAATGCCGGATGAGTGTTGGATCGAGGAGCGTCAATCTGGCGTCCGGCCTCAGCCGGAAGTGGGACCATCGAACTGGCCGAGGCGAGGGGCGACATGGGCCGCAGGGCAAGGGAAATGCGGGAGCAAGACGATAATGTATGCAAACTAGCAAAATGGCAAAAACGCAAAGAGGCATGTGGTTTTGCCATAAACAGCCCAAAAGTGCCATAAATAAACCCCTTAAAATCATAGGAATAGCTTCTAACGCGTTTAGAATCAACACTTGTGGACAGTGATGCGCTAAGCCCAATGTTTGCAACGCGGGTACACGGTTTTTACTTTGCCGCAGATAGGACTCGTTTGGCTGCCACGACCCCGGCATTTCCTGGGCCGGTAGGTCAAAATTGATCGTCTGGACCATGGCCGGAAGGTCGGGCTTGCGCCTCTAGCGCTCGTAAGTCTCAGCCAGGATCCGCAGGCGGCTACCGATTTCCGGCGTCAGCTCGCCCTGGCGGAAGCGCCAGCGCCAGTTGCCCGACGAGCTGCCCGGCAGGTTCATGCGGCCTTCGCTGCCCACGCCCAGCACGTCCTGCAACGGATAGAGCGCGACGTCGGCCACCGAGGCCAGCAGCGTGCGGATCATCATCCAGTTAATTTCGCTGCCATCGGTATTGAGATAGCGGCGCGCGTAAGCCATCTCCTCCTCGACATCGGCGAGCGTGCGGATGCTGCCCGCGCCCGGCTTGCTGGTCCACCAGCCGACTACCGTGTCGTTGTCGTGAGTGCCGGTGTAGGCCACGCGATGATGCGGATAATTGTGCGGCTTGAAGTCGGGCGCCTGGGGATCGTTGCCGAAGGCGAATTGCAGGATCGCCATGCCGGGGAAGCCGAACTGATTACGCAGCGCCTCCACTTCGGGAGTGATGACGCCTAGGTTCTCGGCGACGATCGGCAGTTGTCCCAGCGCATCCTGCAAGGCCTGGAACAGCGGCGCTCCCGGGCCTTTCACCCACTTGCCATTGACGGCGGTGGTGTCGCCGGCGGGAATTTCGTAGTAGGCCTCGAAGCCGCGGAAGTGATCGAGGCGGATCCAGTCCAGTATCTCCAGACGCGCGGCGGAAGCGCGCGATCCACCAGGCATAACCGGTGCGCGCATGCTCCTCCCATCGATAAATGGGATTGCCCCATAACTGCCCGGTGGCGCTGAAGTAGTCCGGCGGCACGCCCGCCACTACGATGGGCTGGCGATTTTCGTCCAGCCGGAACAGATCGGGATTGGCCCACACGTCGGCGCTGTCGAGCGCCACATAGATGGGAAGGTCGCCCATGATGCGGATGCCGTTGGCTGCGCAGTGGGCCTTCAACTCGCACCACTGGCGCTCAAACTCGAACTGGATGAACTTGGTGCATTCGATTTCTTCGCGCAACTGCTCGCGCACGCGGACAAGCGTCTGCGGATCGCGCACCGCGAGTTCACGCTCCCAGCGCGTCCACATCTCATTGTTGTGCGAGGCCTTCAGCGCCATGAACAGCGCAAACTCGTCCAGCCATGAGGCATGGCGGCGGCAGAAGTCGTCATAAGCTGCGCGCTCTTCGCCCGCGGCCTCTCGCTGGAAGGTTCGTGTACGCGCGACGCAGCAGCGGCATCTTCCAGTTGATGACCGCGCCGAAGTCCACGTCACCGTCACCGAACTGCGGACGCTCGCCCAGGTCGCGGGCATTCAGATAGCCGCGCTCGGCCAGCTTTTCCACGCTGAGCAGCAGCGGATTGCCGGCGAAGGCCGAGAAGCATTGATACGGCGAATCGCCGTAGCCGGTCGGGCCGAGCGGCAGCACCTGCCAAATTTTCTGTCCGGCATCGCGCAGGAAGTCAGCGAAGGCGTGCGCCTCCGCGCCCAGTTCGCCGATGCCATACGGCCCGGGAAGGGAAGTGGGATGCAACAGAATTCCGCTGGATCGAGGGAAGCTCATGTGGTCAGTGAGTAGATGCTAAATCGGTACTTCGTGACCCGCAGCGACCGCGGCCTCGCGGATGCGCTCGGCGCCGGGATCGCTGACCCGCTGCATCAGCGCTGCCGCAATCGCCATGAACACGCCGCCGGCGATGACCGCAGCCAGACGATTGTTGTGCAGCAGGTGCGACATGATCCAGCCGAAGGCCAGCGAGGCGATGATCTCCGGCAGCACAATGAAGAAGTTGAAGATGCCCATGTAGACGCCGGTGCGATCGGCGGGCAGCGAGCCGGCCAGCACCGAGTAGGGCATGGAGAGCGTGCTGGCCCACGCAATGCCCACGCCCGACCATCGAGAGCAGACAGCATGTTCTTGTCGTGGATGATGATGACTGAGAGCAGGCCCAGCGCGCCGCACAGCAGGCACAGGCTATGCGTGTTCTTGCGTCCCAGCGCGCGAGCCATCAGTCGGCAGGAAGAACGAAAAGGCGAAGCATACCGCGGAGTACATGCCGAAACAAATGCCCGCCCACTCCACGCCGCGGGTGTAGACGCGGCGAGGTCTGGTCGACCGCGCCGAAGACATTGCGCGCCACCGCCACCGGGAAATACAGCCACATGCAGAACAAGTCCCAGCCAGGTGAGCAACTGCACCGGCGCCAGTTGCCGCATGGTCAGCGGCATCTCGCGAATCGCCTGCAGGATCTCTGCGGCGTTGCGCAGCAGGCCGCGCTTCTCGGCTTTCTTCTGCCGGAAAGCATCGAGGTTCTCCGGCGGATATTCGCTTGGTGGTGACGATGGTCCACAACACCGCACCGAAGAACGCCGCTGAGCCCATATAAAACGAGAGCCGCACCGTGTGCGGAATCGGCGTGCCGGTCGTGTCGGCGCCGACGTGGAAAACGTTGGTCAGCAGCCACGGCAGCGCCGACGCCACCACCGCGCCCAGTCCGATGAACAGGCTCTGCATGGCGAAGCCCTCGGTGCGCTGTTCCTCGGGCAGCAGGTCGGCGACGAAGGCGCGGAACGGCTCCATGCTGATGTTGATGGAGCTGTCGAGAATCCAGAGCAGCCCGGCGGCCATCCACAGCGCCGAGCAGCGCGGCATGAGGATCAGCGCGACGGAGCTGAGAATCGCGCCCGCCAGGAAATACGGACGCCGCCGGCCCAGCCGCGTCCAGGTGTGATCGCTGGCGTGGCCGATGATGGGCTGCACGAGCAGGCCGGTCAGCGGCGCCGCCAGCCACAGGATGGGAATCTGGTCGGCGCGTGCGCCCAGGTATTCGTAGATGGCGCTCATGTTGGCCATCTGCAGCCCCCAGCCAAACTGGATGCCGAGGAAGCCGAAGCTCATGTTCCAGATTTGCCAGAAGCTCTTGGGCGGCTTTTGCATAGATGACTCGGACTGCAATCGCCGCTGGGCCAGTTCGGCGATGGATCGCGGAAGCGTCGTCGCGATGCTGCAATCTACGACGCTTGGATACAAGATTGGTTATACCGAAGGCAGAGCAGAAGGGGAAGAAGTTCGCGAGCGATTACTGGCGCACGGCCAGCAGTTCGGCTTCGACCGGCACGCCGCGCACTACTTTGACTTTGCAGCAGCGCCTCAAACGGCTTCAGTTCGCCGTTCTTCGTGGTCTGCAGCCGCGACAGCAACGCCTTCAAGGAATCGCGGCGGCAGACGTATTCGACCGCGGCTTGCGTGCCGAAGGTCGTGGTGCCGGCAAAGATCATGACCGAGCGCGCCGGATCAATTCCCGGCTTGAAGCCGATGATGGCGTAGTCTTCGGTCATCGGAGAGGTGTAGGGGCTGGCGAGGACAACCTTGGGTTCGCTGCCGTGGGGATGAACATTCACGATGCCGAGATCGCCCTTGCGGTCGCCCTCGGTTATGCGCTGAAAGACAAATTCGTGGGTGTTGGGAATTTCTCCGAGGGTGAGGTTTTCCGAAGGCGAGCCCAAGAAAATCAGGTCATTGTTTTTGACGTCGTCGAGCGAGACTAGGCTGCCGCGCTTGATGCGAATCTGCCGGTGCAGCGCGCCGAAGACCTCGTCCAAACCGTGAACGGCCAGGACTTCGCCGACGCCGGTATAGTGGTCCCAAATCCGGCGACTGGCATCCTCGGACGAGTTGTAGTAGCGCATGCCCGTTTCCGGACGGCCCACGAAGGCGGCGTTGCTGAAGATCAGCCACGGGTCCTGCGGGCCGGTCAGGAACGGACGCCAGAACTGGCGGAATTCCGCCGGCACCGGATCGGCCTCCTTGGGCAGAGCCGCCTCAACCGCCCGGTGCGACGTCAGCAAACCAAAGATGACCGCCAGGGAGATCGCCAGCAGAACGCACAAGGTGATGATGGCGACGGTCCCGGTTCGGGAAACGCCGGCCTTGGCTGGCTCCAGAGCTCGCGTCACCCCGCTCGACGACAGCGCTCGGGTCTCCCCCGACGCACGGCGATGGAACTGTAGTACGTAAGTGCCCTTGGGAAGGTCAACCAGGATCGAGTCGTGAGCGCCCTCGTTCGCGTAATACTCGGCCAGCTTACCGCGCAAGCGGCCGGCCTGAACGCGAATGGTGGAGTCAAGCTGAGGATCGAAATCGGGCCGCCGGCCGAAGAGCTCGGTGGCGATCTGGTATTCCTTCAGCGGAGCGCCGGGAGCTTCCAGAGCATGGTTGCCGAGGTAGCGAAGCAGCTTGCACAACGACTCAGAGCCGTGCAGAGCGTGGCTACCGACGAGCACGTCTATCTGTCTTGAGAAATGTTCCCGTTCCGACATTTGGGAAGCACTCAGAAACTCATGTTACAGCAATGTAACAGCGCGGCAAAAGGCCTGTAAAACAATGGTTTAAGTTTGTAACCGTATCAACACTACCTGAAACTTCTATCTTAGCGCAAAGCGGCCCCACAGTTACGTTTCGCGCCCTGCCAAGTAACTCATTCACGCGCGAGCAATCATCCTAAAGTGCCATGTTCAAGGTTCGCTCGCGACGATCGGACTCTAGCCGCATCGGTCGGAGTCCATTTCGGGAAAACACAGTTGCACACATAAGTTTGCCGCTTCACCAACTCAGATGTACCCGGCTCCTTACGGTATCGGCCGACGCAAACAGTTGAACTTAGGAGAAAATATGTCGCGTCATGCGGTAACAGCATTTGCACGGAACTCTTTCAAGTTCTCCCTCGTCCTAACGCTGTGCGCGGTGCTCAGTTGTGCCGCTTTCGGCCAGTCGGCCACAGGTCGCATCCAGGGAACGGTGACCGACTCCACCGGCGCGGTTGTGTCGGGTGCCGACGTCACCGTAACTAGCGTTGATACCGCTCGCCAGGTGACTGCCAAGACCGGCGGGGCTGGCGAATTCTCCATCACGGCCCTGAATCCCGGACGCTACACCGTCGAGGTGAAGGCGCAGAACTTCAAGACTGCGACCCAGAACATCACCCTGCAGGTCAGCCAGGTCCTGCCACTCACCATCGCTCTGGAAACCGGCGCGGTGACCGAGAGCGTGCAGGTGACTGCCGCTCCGCCCATGGTTGAGTCGGCCAGCTCCAACCTGGGCGAAGTGGTGGTCGGACCTCAGGTGACCGAGCTTCCGCTGAACGGCCGCAACTTTACCCAGTTGGCGACGCTGGTGCCGGGCGTGACCCGAGGCGTCCCTAATAGCGATGCCGGCGGCCAGAACGGCAACTGCCGAAACCTATCGCTATAACGATACCGGCGGCGCAGCGCTGGTGGTGAACGGCCTGCGTCCCCAGGCCAACAACTTCCTGCTCGACGGCTTCGACAACAACGAGTCGCTGGTGAACACCATCATCTTTTTCCCGCCGGCGGAAGCCATGCAGGAATTCCGCGTGGACACCAGCGTGGCCCCGGCTGAATACGGACGCGCCGGCGGCGCCGTGGTGACACCTCCATCCGCTCCGGCACCAACCAGATCCACGGCACGGCCTTCGAGTTCTTCCGCAACAGCGCGCTCGACGCCCGTCCGTTCTTCGACACCACCAAGCCGCAGTTCCACCGCAATCAGTTCGGTGGTTCGCTCGGCGCTCCCATCATCAAGAACAAGCTGTTCATCTTCGGCGATTACCAGGGCCTCCGCTCCTCCGCTCCCCTGGGCTCGCAACAGGCCACGGTCCCCACCCAGCTGATGCGCAGCAGCAACTTCACCAACTTCTCCGAGCTGCTGGCCAAGGCATCCAGATCATCAATCCGCTGACCGGCACTGCCGTTCCCCGGCAACATCATCACCATCCCGCTGAACCAGGCGGCGGTGAACTATCTGAACGCCTTCCCGGCGCCGAATTGCAACCCCTCGGTGCTGGCGGCCTGCGGCAACATCGAGCACAACTACAACCTCACCCGCAACCAGGTGGAAGACCTTCAACGATTTCGATATCCGTGCCGACTGGGTGATTGGCGCCAAGGACACGATGTTCGGCCGCTTCAGCTACGCCAACGACTCGCTGGTGACGTCGTCGGAATTCCCAACCTGCCCGCCGGCTTTGGTTCCGGCAGCAATCCGACGCATCCCTGGAGCCCGGTGCTGGAAGAGACGCACCTGTTCTCACCCACGCTGATCAACGAAGCCCGCGTCGGCTTCATCCACACCTCCTTCGGCTACACGCCTCCGTTGCAGAACATCCCGGTGTCCTACAACCTGGGCATTCAGAACGCCAACACCAACGCCGCGGGCCAGCTTGATCCCGAGCTAGGCGGCGGCGCGCTGATCGGCGGCAACGGCTCGCAGTTGGAGTACACCGGCGACTACGGCCCGTACCTGGTGCCCGCAGAACACCTGGCAGTTCACCGACAACCTGTCATGGGTCAAGGGCAAGCACACCCTGAAGTTTGGCGCCGACGTCATTCGCCGCCAGGTGGACTTCTTCCGTCCGCTGACCGGTAAGGGCTTCTTCAACCTGTTCGGCGACGGCGGCGGCCTGAGCCCGACGCGGTTATGAAATCACCGACCTGCTGGTTGGCTTCGTGAACAACTATCAGGTTGGTCCGGTGCTGGGTAATTCCGAGACCCGCAACTGGGAAACCGGTTACTACGCGCAGGACGACTGGCGCGTGAACCAGCGCCTCACCCTGAACCTCGGCTTCCGCTGGGACATGATGACCTGGCCGGTGGAGAAGTACGATCGCCAGGCCAACTTCGATATCTTCACCGGGGCCCTGCAGGTTGCCGGGCAGAACGGCAATTCGCGCAGCTTCATCGGCACCGACTGGCACAACTTCGCGCCTCGCATCGGCTTTGCCTATGACCTGACCGGCGACGGCAAGACCAAGGTCAGCGCGCGGCTACGGCATCTTCTACTTCATGGACCGCGGCGGCATCAGCAACCAGTTGGCCCAGAACCCGCCGTTCAGCGGCCAGACCAATTACAGCTATGTCAACGGCTATCGCATCAGCTTCACCGGCCAGGCGCCGCTGTTCAGCAACGATCCATCGCTGGCCACCGGAGCCCTGCCGAGCAAGGGCCCGATTCAGGTTGACCTGAACAATCCGGCCAACGTGGGCATCTCGGTGGCGACGCTGGACAGCAATGTTCCCGCCAGCGTGCAGCAGTGGAACCTCACCTTCCAGCGCGAGCTGGGCCCGAACACTGCGATGACCATGTCCTATGTAGGCACCAAGGGCACCCACCTGATGACCTACTTCAATTACAACCGCCAGTACTACGATTCGCCCAGCAACACCGTGAACTATCCGGCGCTGGGCGGCATCAACGTACAGGACGCCATCGGCACCTCGAACTACAATGCCTTGCAGACGCAGTTGAACCGCCGCATGTCCAACGGGCTGCTCTTCGGCATCAACTACACCTGGTCGCATACCATTGACGACTCGCCGGGCGCCTTCGACCAGGGACAGGCCGGCGTGGTGGACTATCGCAACCTGGGCGCGGAGCGCGCGAACTCTCTGCTCGACGTTCGCAATCGCTTCGTGATGAACATGATGTACGAACTGCCCTTCGGTCGCGGCCACAACATGGGCAGCAACTGGAACGGCTTCACCAACGCGGTCCTTGGCGGCTGGAATGTGAACTTCATCGCCACGGTGGAGAGCGGCACGCCTTTCGACCTGATCGACAACCAGTCGAATCCCAACGTGCGACCTGACCTGGTGGGTGATCCCTATGCCACCAACGGCAGCGAGCTGCAGTCCTTCAATCCCGCGGCCTTCGGGCTGGTGCCGACCAATGGCCAGGGCGTTGCCATCAGCGCCGGCACAACCCCGCGTAACATCCTGACCGGCCCGGCCTATCGTGACGTGGACTTCTCGACCTTCAAGGACTTCAAGATGGGCGAGCGGTTCACCACCCAGTTCCGCGCCGAGTTCTTCAACCTGCTGAACACGGCCCAATTCGCCCAGCCGGATCAGAGCATCACCGACAGCAACTTCGGACAGATCACCAGCATTCGCTATCAGTCCGAGCGGCAGATCCAGTTCGCTCTGCGCATCAGCTTCTAGACCGACACACACAGACGGGGAACAGGCCTATCCTGTTCCCCAATTTTTCCTGCTCCGTCGGACTTCTATGGCTATGCCTCGTCCAATTCGTCCGTTTTGCGCCCTGATTCTGCTTCTGGCATTCACATCCCTCACCACAACAGCCTTCTCGCAGAGCGCCCCCGTGGTTTCCAAGGTGGAACCGCCCAATTGGTGGACGCACTATGTGTCGCCGGTGATGGTGCTGCTCTACGGCGAAAACCTGGCAGGCGCTGCCATCTCGGCTGATGCCGCTGGAGTGAAGGTGGAGAAGGTACAGGCTGAGGCGGATGGAAAGCATGTCTTCGTATGGCTCTCCATCGGCAACAAAGCCAAGCCGGGAGCAGTGACGCTCAGGGTGAAGACCGCCGCGGGTGAAACGAAAGCGGCGCTTCAACTGTCGGAGCCCGCCTTCGGGCGAAGGCAAGTATCAGGGCATCACCCGCGATGACGTGGTGTACCTGATTATGCCAGACCGCTTTGCCGATGGCGATACCGCAACGATCAGCCAGCCGGTTCCGCTCCCGGTACCTACGATCGCAGCCAGCCCAAGACTTATCATGGCGGCGATCTGAAGGGCATCGAGGACCACCTTCCGTATCTCAAAGACCTGGGCGTGACCGCGATCTGGGTTACGCCGCTGTATGAGAATGCCAACTCCACCTCCGATTATCACGGTTACGGCGCCACCGACGAGTACGCTGTAGAAGATCACTTCGGCACTATGGCCGACTTCCAGCGCCTGGTCGCCAAGGCGCACGCCATGGGTATGAAGCTGGTGCTCGATGTTGTGCCGAATCACGTCGGCCCCAATCATCCCTGGGCGCAATCGCAGCCCACGCCAGGCTGGCTGCACGGCACGCCCGAGCACCACCTCAACACCGACTATTACTACGATCCCATCGCCGATCCTCACGCGGTGCTCGCCAATTACGTCAGCGCGCTCGACGGCTGGTTTGCCGACGCCCTTCCCGACCTGGCGCAGGAGAATCCGCTGGTCGCCGATTATCTGCTGCAGAACGCGCTTGTGGTGGACCGAGAGCAGCGGCATTGACGCCATCCGCATTGATACTTTTCCCTACGTGCCGCGCAGCTTCTGGTCGTATTACCTGCAAGGACTTTTCCGCGTGTATCCGCACTTTTTCGCGGTCGGCGAAGTCTATGACGTCGACCCCACGGTGACGTCCTATTTCGCCGGCGGGCAGACCGGCTTCGACGGCATTGATACCCACCTGACCACGCCGTTCGATTTCCCCATGAACTCCGCCATTCGCGATGTGGTGGGGCACGGGGCCTCCGCCAAGCGCATCGTTACCGTGCTGCGGCAAGACCGCCTTTATCCCCATCCCGAGCTGCTGGTCACCTTCATCGGCAATCACGACATGAAGCGCTTCCTGACCGATGCTGGCGGCTCGCCTGAAAAGTTGAAGCTGGGCTTCTCGCTGCTGGCCACGTTGCGCGGCATTCCCGAGCTGTATTACGGCGACGAGATTGGCATGGCCGGCGGCGAAGATCCCGACAATCGCCATGATTTCCCCGGCGGCTTTCCCGGCGATGCGCACAATGCTTTCTTGCCATCGGGACGCACGCCGCAGGAGCAGGACATCTACAGTCACGTCCAGAGGCTGCTGCGGCTGCGCAAGGAACACCCGGCGCTGCGCGAGGGCGCGCTCAAGCACATCTCGGTGGCCGACGATTACTACGCCTTCACCCGCGAGACCTCCGGCGAGCGTTTGCTGATCGTCTTCAACAACGGCTCGTCATCCAAAGACCTGAAGTTGGACTTGGCCAACACCTCGATCGCCGATGCCGCCAGCCTCACGCCGCTCTTCGCTGCAATGCCGGCGCAGATTTCCGCAGGTAAGGCCGAGATTCATCTCGCTCCCACCAGCCTGGTGATTTACCAGGTTCGCTGAGCGCCGCCGCCAGTCGCAAAGTTTCCGCGTCGCCATGAACTCCGGAGGCCGTTGTTAAGCCATTCGCCAAGCACCGCACCTGGTGAGGCCCATCACAGTATCTGGCACCCCGCCTGTGATATTCCAGCAGCATCAGGATTGCGCGTGCGTCTGCGGCGATTCGCCTCGCTCAAAACAGACGCAAGGGAGGTTCACATGCCAATCATTACCGTATCCCGGGGATCCTTCAGCGGTGGCAAGATGCTGGCCGAGGCCGTGGCGCAGAAGCTTGGTTACCGCTGCATCGATCGCAACCAGATTATCCAGAAAGCGGAAGCGTGGGGTGTGTCGCAGATGGATCTGCGGACTGCGATCGAAAAGCCACCAACCTTTTTCGGACAGTCTGCGCAGACCAAATACATCTATCTCGCATTTATTCAGGCAGCCCTTACGGAAGAGGTGCGGACGGGCAAAGCCATCTATCACGGCCTTGGCGGTCATCTGCTACTGGGCAAGGGAGCTCATGTCCTGCGTACCCGCATCATCGCCCCGATGGAAGTCCGCATCGAGGCGGTGCAGGGCCGCTGCCAATACAGCCGCAAGGATGCCATTGAGTACATCGAGAGTGTCGACCAGGACCGGCGCAAATGGACCAAGTTCCTGTATGGCATCGATTGGACAGACCCGTCGCTTTATGATCTTGTGCTTGATTTGGAGAATATGAGTCTGCAGGAAGCCTGCGAGGTGGTATGCACCGTCTCGCAGTTGAAGTCTTTCGAGTTCACGCCCGCTTGTCAAAAGGCGATTGATGACCTCGCAGTGGCCAGTCACGTCAAAGCCAGCCTGGCGATGCACCCGGCCACCGCCAGCTTCCAGTTCGACGTCGAGGCGGATGGCGGATCAGTGGCCGTCAAGGGAAACATCATCAGTCCTGACCAGGCGCAGCAAGTTGCGCAGATTGTTCGCGACGTTCCGGGCGTGGCTTGCGCCGAACTCGGTCAATTGAAGCTGGTGGCACATATTTGAAGCGCCCGTCGCTTTGGCGGACTCAGATTGGACCACCAGTACAGCGGTCTCCCAGGTGAAGTAGCCTCGCATTCAACCTTCGGCGAATGTGCCGGGCTGCCGTTTTGGGCCCGCTAACGGCACACCCTTGTGTCCACTTCGGCAACTTCACATGATTCCGCGCAAGATAGTGCAAGAAAACTCAATTTCGTGGAATCCATCGCGCATTCCTAGAGCCACTATCCAAGTTTAGGCCACACGTTTCGGCTCTCCTCACTTACACGAAGGTGAGTCAACCACGTCTTCCCGGGCGTGCGTGGCGATGATTTCTCAATACCTTTTTTGAGATTTCCGGTTCCGGAGGAAGCGATATGCGGCTTCATCGATTCTTTACACCTGTTCTTTGCATGCTGCTGTTTACCGGCCTGGCTGCTGCGCAGTTAGTGACCGCAACCGTTCCCGTCGGCGCCAATCCTTACGCTGTAGCCGTGAATCTGGTGACCAACAAGGTGTACGTGGCGAACCTGTCGAGCAACACCGTCACCGTCATTGACGGCGCCAGCAACAGCACGGTCGCGGTTCCGGCCGACCAGTATCCCCAGGCGGTCGCCGTCAATCCGGTCACCAACAAGATTTATGTGGCCAACTCCGGTAGCAATGACATCACGGTCATCGACGGCGCTACCAACAGCACCACCACGGTTACGGTAGGGTCTGCGCCGGTGGCGTTGGCAGTGAATGCCGCGACCAACAAAATCTACGTGGCCAACTCCGGCGACAACACCATCAGCGTCATTGACGGCGCCAGCAACTCCGTCGGCACCGTCCCGGCGGACCAGTATCCGCAGGCCATCGCCATCGATCCCGGCACCAACAAGATTTACGTGGCCAATTACGCCAGCAACGATGTCACGATCATCGACGGCGCCAGCAACACCGGCAACAACGTCGCCGTCGGCTCGGGACCGTCCGCCATAGCGGTGAATCCGGCCAGCAACAGAATTTACGTCGCCAACAATTACGACAACTCGGTCACGGTGATCGACGGGGCCACCTATGCCACAGCCACGGTGCCGGTTGGATATTCGCCCTCTGGGCTGGCCGTCAATCCCATTACCAACCGGATTTACGTTGCCAATTTGTCGAGCAACAACATCACGGTGATTGACGGCGTCAGCAATTCCACCAGCAACTTGCCGGCAGGAGCGGGCGCCTACGCGGTCGCGGTCAATCCGGTGAGCAACAAAATCTACGTCGCCAATTCCGGCAGCAACAGCGTCACCGTGATCGACGGGACCAGTAACAGCACGCTCACCGTTTCGGCAGGAACGGCTCCCTGGGCGGTCGCGATTAACTCGGTCACCAACAAGATCTACGTTCCCAACGAAGGCGGCAACACCGTCACCATCATCGACGGCGCACCCTTTAACACCTCCAGCGTCTCCGTCGGAGCGCAGCCGTTTGGCATCGATGTGGATGCCGCCAACCACCTGACCTACGTCGCCAATACCAGCGATTCCACGGTCAGCGTGATCAACGGCGCCGGCTCTGTGACCGCTACGGTTCCCGTGGGCAGCGGTCCGGCCAACGTCGCAGTGAACGCGCTGACCCGCCAGATCTATGTGGCCAATCAGCTCGACAATTCGGTGAGCGTCATTGACGGCGAGAGCAACGGCGTGACTGTGGTTCCGGTCGGGCAGTCGCCGAACGCGCTGGCCGTCAATCCCGTCACCAACAAGGTCTATGTGTCGAACACCGGCAGCGGCAACGTGACGGTAATTGACGGAGCCACCAATGCCACTGCCAGCGTGACGGTCGGCAACACTCCGGCGGCCATCGCCATCAATCCGGTCACCAACAAGATTTACGTTGCGCTATACGTTGCCAGCGGCAGCAGTTCGGTTGCCATCATCGACGGCGCCAGCAACAGCGTAAGCAGCGTGGCCACCGGCTCGGGATCATACGCCGTCGCCGTCAATCCGCTCACCAACAAGATTTACGTCGCTAACCAGGACAGCTCCGATGTCACGGTCATTGATGGCGCCAGCAATGCCACCAGCAGTGTCTATTCGGGAGCCACGCCGTATGCGATTGCCGTCAATCCGCTGACGAATAAGATTTACGTGGCCAACTCCGGCGGCAATAGCGTTACCGTCATCGATGGCCCTACCAATTCCACCACCTCCATCGCTGTGGGCAGCAATCCAGTGGCGATTGCAGTCAATCCCATCTCCAACAAGATTTACGTGACCAACGCCGATAGCGACAACGTGACTGTGATCGACGGCGCGACCAACGTCGCAATGAATGTTGCCACCGGTACGAATCCCACAAATCTCGCGGTCAATCCCGTCACCGGTGAGATCTATGTCGCTAACCTCGATAGCGGCGACGTGACCGTCATCAACGAGTCGCCGCGCGTCACCCAGGGTTACGTGGCGACATCGCAGCCATTGGACGGCAACGCCTCGGATGCACTGCCCACGTTCACCTTGAATGCCACCGATGGCCAGGGCAATCCCATCACGCCGCTGGCGGTCTTCTGGCAAATCGACAGCACTCAGGGCACATGGACCGCGGCCGATGGCAGCGGCAGCAGCTTCGGTGCTGCGGTGAGCAATCCGCTCAGCCTTGGAACGCATGTGCTCTACAGCTACCCGGTCGAAGGCGATGCCGGCAATCCCACGCTGGACGCGGGAACGCCGCGCATGGGCGACGTCAGCGCCTACCTGTTCACCGTGACATCCGTAACCGCGCTGGTGGGGCAGATGACGTCGCCGGCGCCGGGATCCACGCTGCCCGGCAGCAGCGTCACTTTTAACTGGACAGCAGGCTCGCAATCGAGTGCCTACTGGCTCGACGCCGGCAGTATCCCCGGCGGCAATCAGTATTTCCAGTCCGGCAACCTGGGTAACGTCCTGGCGGCGACCGCCAGCGGACTTCCCAGCGATGGCAGCGCGGTTTACATCACCCTGTGGTCGCTGGTGAATGGCCAGTGGCGCAACGAGCACTACACCTACACTGCTTTCAACAGCGTCGCGGACCTGGCGGTGATGCAGACGCCCACTCCGGGCTCGACGTTCACGGGCAGCAGCGTGACCTTTACCTGGACAGCCGGAGTGGGGGCGACCGCATACTGGCTCGATCTGGGCAACACTGCCGGCGGCAATCAGTATTATCAATCCGGAAACCTGGGCACTGCGCTTACCACCACCGCCAGCAGTCTGCCGACCGACGGCAGCACCGTGTACGCAACCTTGTACTCGCAGATTGGCGGCCAGTGGTACAGCAACGCCTATACCTACACGGCGCTCAGCTCGAACGGCGGAATGGCGGCCATGCAGTCGCCCACGCCGGGCTCGACCTTGACCGGCAGCTCCGTCACCTTCACTTGGTCGGCCGGCACCGGAGCGACCGCATACTGGCTCGATATCGGCAGCGCTGCGGGCGGCAACCAGTACTACCAGTCGGGTAATCTCGGCGGCGCGTTGAGCACCACCGCCAGCGGCCTGCCGGCGGACGGCAGCACCGTGTACGTCACTCTGTATTCGCTGGTCGGCGGGAAGTGGCTGAGCCGTCCTTATACCTACACCGCATTTACTGCCGGCTCGGGATTGGCGGTAATACAGACGCCCAGTCCGGGCTCAACTTTGAACGGCAGCACCGTGACCTTCAATTGGAGTCCCGGCGTCGGAGCAACGGGCTATTGGCTCGACATCGGAAACATTGCCGGCGGCGATCAGTATTACCAGTCGGGAAATCTCGGCACCGCGCTGAGCACTACAGTGACGACGCTGCCCGCCGACGGCAGCCAGATCTACGTGACGCTGTACTCGCTGATCGGCGGTCAGTGGTACAGCAACGCCTACACCTATGTCTCGGCTCCGAACCACCTTGTGGTGGCGCTGGCTTTAGATCGCTCCGGCTCCATGGTGAGCAATGGCGGCTCCACGGCGCTGGCGCCGGCGGTGACGGCGTTCGTCAACGACTTCAACAATACTACCGACTTCGTCGGGCTGGCCAGCTATGCTTCGAACGCCACCCTGGACGTGCCGATCGAAAACAACTTCCAGGTTCCCATTACCAACGCGGTCAACTCTTACTCATATGGCGGCGGCACCTTTGGCGTCGGCGGCCTCGCTATCGCGCAAAACCAGGTGAACAACGTGGTGGGGTTGACGAACCCAAGGAAGACGGTCGTCTATTTCACCGACGGGCTGGTCAACACGGTGCAGGACACCTTCCAATGCACCAGTTCCTGGGGCGCCACCCTCTATAACTACGGCGGCTACGACAGTGGCAACGTAGTGGACTTCTTCGACCCGACCACCGGCGCCGACTGGGGCGGGCTGGATTCGTACGGGAATCCGCCGCACAGTCCCGCGCCCGACTGCACCAGTGTGATCACGTTTATCTCGCAGCAAGATGGCGCGCAGAAATCGTTCACACGAGCCAACGTCAGCGCCGAGGCGCAGTTCCGCGCGCTGTCCGTGGCCAACTCGATCCGCTCGGAGGGAACCTACATTTATGCTATCGGCTTGGGCACCGCGGCTAGTCAGGCGTTCTTGCTGACCATCGCCAACGATCCCACCGGTCCCAGCTACAATCCGAACCAGCCTCCCGGACTGGCTGTCTTTGTGACTGACTGTCCTTCGTCCTCCTGTAGCACCGAATTGGAGTTGGTCTTTCAGACGATTGCCAGCCGGCTACAGTTACAGGCGTCGCAATTGTCCCGGCAATAGCGATTTCATCTTTTATCGGGTCAGCGCGCAGACAGAAACGGTGGACATGGTGCCCGACGGTCCCGCCAGCTGGAGATATCACGGCCACTTCGATGAACAGGCAGGCTGGGATGATGGTGCTGTACGGAAGGTCGAACCGTTAGGGGCTCGTTTCGATGAGACAACAGTGGGAAGGTTCCCGGATGCAGGCGGCTCAGTAGTTCCTGCGTGACAGGCAATTGCTAACGCCTTTGCAGGCCTGACCACCCGGGCTTTTGCCGGAAGAGAGGTCCTGGACCTCCTGCCGAGCTGCGCTTTGAGCCGATTCAAGCGTGGGCGCGTAGCCCCACGACACCAGTTCATCGGGGTTATGCTCGCGGCAGATCATCCAGTGATGCCGAGTACCCTGGCGAAATGGCTCAGTCTGAAACGATACGACGTAAGACTGAAGAGCAGGTTTCATTTCACACTTCTTCTTTTCGACCGCGACCGCGCAGGCCGATCTCATTCAACGCCGGATGCGAGCCGGCTTTCATCCATTAAGGTCGTGGGGTAAGCTATGCGACCGCCAATGCAAAAGATAGGAACGGAGCCCTCAATCTGGACGGTAGGCTCATCGAGCTCGAATGTCAATTGACGATACGCAGAGGTAAACACAGTCGAAACACGCTGCCCGCCGTGTCTGCGGCACTGGTGGCAGTATTCGCCGGCGGTCGAATCGAGCGCTGTGTGCTTGCAAGTTCGACCACACAAGCGTTAGCTGATACGGCGCGGACCTGATTGCCGGTGCGTTGACATGACCCTGCCATCAGCCTACGATGATGGTTGAGGATTATCTTATCTTCATTCAGACCTCTGAACTAAGTCAGTCTTTCTGGAGTTTTCCTCTTCTTAGCCGACAAAATCGAGGAGCTAGATGATCGACCCGAGATTTCAGGTCCAACGTCCTCGCTCACCCTCAAAACTGCGGAATACAGCCTCTCAATCGAAGTCGCCGGCGATCGTCGCAACCGTCAATCCTGTTTCGGACGCCGAAATTCGAGCCTGCGCATACGAACTTTACCAACGCCGGGATGGCGCTGAGGACCGCGCGGTTGAGGACTGGCTGTGGGCAGAGGCCTATCTGGGCGCTCGGAAGAACCGCGCCAATAAGGTGATCGGCTGATCCTGAGTGATCAAGCCTGCGCGGAAGCGAGGACTTACAAGTGACTTATTATCGCGTTGAATTCGTGGATTCGCCGGGAATTACCGTACGGGCCAAGAGGTTTCGGACACAAGAGAGTGCCAGGAAACACGCCATGCGGGTCCTTGGCCTGCCGGGTGAAAGCGGCTTGGAGTCGAAGATAGCCATCGTTGCTGTGAGCAGGAACGCAGCGCCAGACGAGTTGCCCAGGGAGAGAGGAACGGCATGAAGAAGTGTTGTCCGACATGCGGAAGTGAGCTCTCGAGAAAATGGCAGTCGCCAATGGGTGCGAATGGGCAGGCCACATCGCACGTGCTTTGGAGTTGTGGCGTTTGTGGCGCAGCATTCACGCGGATGCAGTTGCAAGCAACGGCCAAGCCTGCTGCCAAAGTTGCACTTCTGCCGTCTACGGCAGCACCTGAATCGGTTGCCTTCACGAAAATCGCTCCAAAGATTCCGGTTGAGTGACGGCGTCACGGCGCTGACTAGCCGACGCCGCATGCCAAGGGCGGAGATTTTCCCAAGGCGTATAATCGGGTCATCTCGCAGAACTTGAGATGATTCCTTCTGTCCTTCCCACGAAGCGGTCGGAAGCCACACTATATCGCCCCATTCACCGCGCTCTCCGAGGCAGCGAGAGTTTCTCCTGAAGCCGGCCGCTTAGTCCCGCTGCGTTTCACGCGAGGTCAAACTGATGAATGTGGGACAGGTGCTGGATCCCCAGCCGGTCAACAAGATCAGCATGCTTTTAATGGACATGAATGCTGATCGCCGTGCCTTGCGGAAGAAAATTCTGGAACTGCACGGCGTTGAAGTAGCGGGAGCAACCGATCTACTGGAGGCCGCTTCCATCTGGCACCGCGACCGCTACGACGTGGTTTTGATCGACATTCGCATGGACCACCGCGGCTGCATGGCCTGGCGCGATGAAATCAAAAAGGAAAAGCCGCAACAGATCGTCGCCTTTCTGGTTGGTAAGCCAAATTACGTCGACCTTGACCCCCTCCAGGGTTCCTATCTTGCCGAAGAGCATGGCCTGCAGTGGGCAGATTCCATGAGCAAGGCGATCAAGGACAGCTGTGCCTCGCTCCCTCAACGGAACGGCTTCGTAGAAGCGGGCTGGCGTATTGCGACGGCTCGGAAGCTGAACGGAGGGTCGGGCAAGACTTCGCAGCAGGAGCCGGTGGGGAGTGTGGAGGCGGTTGCTGCTGGTTCCCCGAAGGATTAGGGCGAAGCACACCCTCTGCCACGGCAGGCGGTCTTGTGCCAGGTACCCTTCGACATACGGGGCAAGAGTCTCGGCTCGTTGTACTATAGAACGTGACAAATCTTGAATCGTTTTACACTCGCGATTCGTCAAACATGGGTAGTTTCTAAATTATGGCAGGAAGCTCTCGTACAACTTTCACCAAGCGACAGAAGGAACGCGCCCGCCAGGAAAAGCGGGCGGAGAAGGCGCAGCGTAAAGCGCAGCGCAAACAGCCGGGTAGCGGCGACAACCTTCCCGCGGAGACCAGTCCGGTCGCCGACCTGGAAGTCGTCCATGACGAAGATGGTCAGCCCCAGGGCTTCGATTTCCACGACTTCGCCAAGTAGCATTGCCCATCCAAGTTGGTGCGTTCGCGATATTCGCCAGCGTACTGTGATATAGTCCTAAGTAGACGCTTTTGGCTACGGCCGCTTGCAAGCGACATCCGATCCCTTCGATCCGATTTCCCGCCTTTCCGGCTTCCGTTTCGTTCAGCGCCGAATCAATTAGAGCGGCTTCAGTAGTATCTTCGCGACACGCATCTCGTATGCAATTTCGCGAGACGCCCCTCCAGAAAGAAAAAAATCGTTTTGACACAATTCAAAGATATGCCTCTGTCTGCTGGTCTCCAGCAGAAGTTGGCGCAATTCCATTTCACGACCCCGACGCCGGTCCAGGCGTCCGCTATCCCTCCCGCAATGGAGGGTAAGGACGTACTGGCAACCGCGCAAACCGGCACCGGCAAGACCCTGGCGTTCCTGATCCCGATCCTGGAACGGCTGGCGGCTGGCGCTTCCGAGCGACGGGTATCCGCGCTCATCCTGGTTCCCACGCGCGAGCTGGCCATGCAGGTCCATGCGCAGTACGAACAGTTGCGCGAGCGCAAAGCTGCTCCCGCCGCGCTGGTAATTGGCGGCATGAGCGAACAGCGCCAGATCCAGGCGGTCCGTAAGGGCGCCAGCGTAGTGGTGGCAACTCCGGGACGGCTGGAAGATTATCTCCGCCGCAAGCTGGTCAATCTTCAGCAGGTGAAGATACTGGTGCTGGACGAGTCCGATCGCATGCTCGACATGGGCTTTTTGCCCGCCATTCGGCGCATCGTCGCGGCCTTGCCGCGCGAGCGTCAGACGTTGTGCTTCTCGGCGACTCTGGAAGCCTCGGTGGCCAACCTGGTCAACGACTACATGAACAAACCGGTGCGAGTCGCACTGGGCTCAACCTCGAAGCCGGCCGACACCGTCGAGTTGCAGGCCTTCGAAGTTCCGCAGGCCAACAAAGCCGATGTTCTGCGCCAGCTTCTCTATTCGGAGAAGGGACAGACGCTGATCTTTGCTCGCACCAAGCGCGGCACCGAGCGCCTGGCCAAGAACCTGGTGCGCGACGGATTCGCCGCGGCCATGATCCACGGCGACCGCACTCAATCGCAGCGCAACGGCGCATTGAGTGGGTTTGAAGACGGCAAGTTCCAGGTGTTGGTAGCCACCGATGTCGCCTCGCGTGGTATTCACGTGGACAATGTCGCGCACGTCATCAACTATGACTTGCCGCAGATTCCCGAGGACTTCATCCATCGCGTCGGACGTACCGGGCGGATGGGCTCAGCGGGACGCGCTTCCACCCTGGTGTCCGGCGCGGAAATCGCCGAGCTACGCTCCATCGAGCGGGCGCTCAAGCTGAAGATCGCGCGTAAGCAAATGGATTCCGGCGGAAGAACGCTGGAGCGGACGGTTGCCAATACGCTCTCGACCCGCACCTTGTCTCGCCTGCCCGGAGAAGTATTCTGCTAATGAGCGGTGGTGTCTTAGCAGGACACCACCAGCAGATCGGCTGACATCTGCGGAAATCGCGAAGCGTATAATGGAGCTATCTTGCAGCTCTCGCCCTTCCGCAGACGGCGCTAAGAAGGCATAACGTCCAATTCCTCCACCGGCGCTCTCCCGCGGTTTTCGGAGAGTGTTGTTTCCGAGTCGCACGCGGTCGACTGCTTCAGGAAGCGAACTCAATCGGCAGGGAAGCGCCAAGTGTCGAGGCTTGAGACCCAAGCCGAACGCTTTCGACCATTCGCCCGCACCAAGGAGAACCATGAAAGCTGAGATTCCGACCGCGCCCTCTGCTCCGCCGCAACCGCTCGACCAGCTTTTGAACAGCGCCGTCGTTCTCAACTGGGACGCCTTGACGCAGTCCTCGACCGGCGGTCGAGTCCGGGTCGAATATCACATCGGACCCGATGGCACCCTGGAATTCCTGAAGCTGTGGAATGCAGCCCGGGAGTACTGGAGCTTGATCTGCGAGTACTCGGTGCATCTGGCCTGGTCGGATGGACCGCGCTTCTGCAATGGCCATCACTCACGCTCGCTTTCGCGGCTGTTGCAGTCCATCATGATGAACCAGAGCAGTTGCGTTCATGGCGGCGAGGCCAATACCAATGCCATGCTTGAGATCGGTCCTCCCACGCCGGATCAGGTTGAAGCCGCCCGGCTTCAGTTGAGCGGCGCGTTTGGCAGCGTGTAACAAGCGCAGGAGCGAACTTCGGCGGCTGTGCGCCGAATCGCAGCCCTCTCAGCGCACCTATAGCGACCCGCAGTTGGAGTTGCCAAGATCGGCTGCATTCCGCCCGATTCTTATTGCAAAATAACCGATATTTCGTACGCTAGTAGCTCAAAACGGAGCGAACACCTCCGTGGTTCTGACCATGCCGGCAACGACGCTAATGTTCTGGGCTCTCGACTCCGATCCCATGTCCTGGAGCGGGCAAGCGGTCTTTTTCTTCATGTTCGGCATGATGAGTCTGATTGGTCTGGCGACGTTCTTCTTGGGCTTTCGCTTTCTGCGATTCTCGAAAATCGTAGCCGATACGCCGCGCGAGTCCATTCGGAGTATCGCGCTGGGACTGGTCAACATTCGCGGCAAGGCCCAGACCGACCAGCCCATCCTCAGCCCAGTCACCCATACTCCCTGCTGCTTCTATAAGGTTGACCTCGATCAATGGGAGGTGCACGAAGACCAAAAGGGGAGAAAAACGTCAGGATGGGAGAAGCTCACCTGCGACAAATCCCGTGCCAGGTTTTATCTGGTGGATGACACCGGCAAGGCGGTGATTGATCTGAGTGACGAACTCAATGAGGGCATCGAACTCGGGGAGCACTCCGAGCGGGTTGTGGATTCGGACGCCCCTCACGCGAGCGCGGACGGGATCACCGATGACGAAATCTTCAGCTACATTAACAAGTGCCGGTTGAAGATTACCACCGATGTTCTGGAGCTGATTGACCACCCCCTGCACACCCACTTTAGCCGGAGATTCGTCGCCAAGAAGCAATCCAAGCCCGACCCTCCCGACGGGCGCTATCGCTTGCACGAGTTTCTGGTTCTTCCCGGGCAGGACTACCAGATGGTCGGCACTTGCGCCGAGAACCCGGACGCGAAAACCCTCGAGGACCGCACCCTGATCTGCCGCGGCAAAACTTCTTCACCCTTCCTGATCTCACCGGATTCCCACGACGGTCAATTTGATTTGGTGGGCGCTCCTCACCTTGACATGGCGGCCACATTCCGCAGCCGCGCACGAGGAAACCTCATTGTCGGGGCTATCGTCAGCATCATCGGATTAGGCTTGCTGTTCCTCTTCATTGCGTGGCTTTTGAATGGGCAGGTCCCGTTGAATGCACGGACCCGTGTTCCCGGCTAGGTTGTGCAGCAGAGGCAGGTATGAACGATACCCTTCGCCCACAGATGATCTCGCTGCTGGAAAGAATGGTGTTGTACGTCCCGGTTGTGCTGGTAGCGATGGTGATCGTGGGTTACGTCATCGTCATTTACAACGAACTGGTACGCATGCGCAATGAGAACGACCGGGCGTGGGCGAATGTGGACGTGCTGTTGAAGCAGCGGCACGACGAAGTCCCCAACCTGGTGGAAACCGTCAAGGGCTACATGCAGCATGAGCAGCAGACGCTGCTGGCGGTAACCCAGGCACGTTCGGAGGCGGTAAGCGCCACCACCGTCGGCGAGAAGGCAAGGGCCGACTTCCTGCTTACCGGCGCTTTGCGGGGCCTATTCGCCACCGTGGAGAACTACCCGCAGCTCAAGGCCAACGAAAATTTCCTCAAACTGCAAAACCGTATCTCTGAACTGGAAGAGCGCATTGCCGACCGCCGCGAGTTCTTCAACGACGATGTGAACACCTACAACACCCGCCTCCGTCAGTTTCCGGCGATATTTGTGGCGATGCTCATGCGCATGAAACCGCGCGAGATGTTCAAGGTCTCCGATGCGGAAGCCACGCCTGTCAGCGTGGGCTTCTCGCAGTCGGCCTGAAGAAACGCCTTGCCGCGGGGGATGTGTCCGAATCACCCGGCTGCATCAATATCGCGGGAGTAGGATTGTTCTCAGATGCGATGCGCTCCACGCCGATCATTACCGGGCTCATGTTGGTGGCTGCCCCCGTTGGCGTTCTCGGGTTAGCGGCCCTCCTGCTATGGCTGTCGGGCGATTGGCGATGGGTGGAGGGCTGGGTCTTCGGCGTGTGGTGGGTGTGCTTCATGGCCGCCATGGTTCTGTGGCTTCACTATAAGGACCCGGCGCTGCTGGCCGAGCGCATGCGCAAGCCCGGTAGCGGGGGCGAATCGCGCGCCGATATGGCGATCCTCTTCGCGGTAAAAGTGTGCTTCCTGTCCGCGCTCGTTCTGTCGGCCCTCGATGTGCGCTTCGGCTGGGCACCGCGTCTCTCGCGGTGGAGCGAAGTATGCGGAGGCATTTTGTTGCTTGGGGGCAGTTTCTTCATGCTACGGGCGTTTGTCGATAACACCTATGCGTCGCAACTGGTGCGTATTCAGAGCGAGCGCGGCCAGCACGTCATTGACAAGGGCGTTTACGCCTGGGTTCGCCACCCCATGTATCTTGGGGGAAGCCTGATGTTCGTTGGCGTTCCCCTGCTGCTCGGCTCCGTCTGCGGCCTTCTCTCAGGTCTGGCCGCGGTCGGGTTGCTCATCCTACGCATCCTTGGCGAGGAGAAGCTGTTGGCGGGCGAGCTGCCGGGCTACCGTGCCTATTGCGACAAAGTGCGGTATCGACTGCTACCGCACGTTTGGTAGTCCCACCTGCAGCACGTTCGGGCGAATGCCGGGTCCAGCGCGAGCCGCCTTTACTTGCTTTTCAGTCCATCGCGATAGGCCATCGCCTCTAGTTCCACACGAATGGCGTCGGCGACGGGGACGACCGGTGTTTTCATCGGGTGAGACTACTCTTTCCCCCACCTGTGATCCATTTTCGGCGGATGCTGCAAGGTTTGCAGCACGACACAATACTGTTCGGTCTTCTCCCGCAATGCGCTTAACTGCTCCTTGGTTGCCTCCGGCGCCCGGACGTCGAACATGACTCTTATGCTCTCAAATCCAACAGCCGCCTCTTTCGAAATGCCCAACGTTCCTTGTAGGTCCAAGTCACCCTCGACCGTAACATCTATGCCCTCTGTAGGTATGCCCATCGCAGCGGCTACCATTTGGCAGGTGATCTGTGCGCATGCAGCTATTGCACCCAGCAGCAAATCTCCCGAGCAGGCACCGGTACCCGCTCCCCCGACGCCTTGGTGGGCTTGTGCCTTGTAGATCTCTCGCCCCAAGTCCACAGAACAGGTGATCGGTGCGTCTGTCTGGCTGCCGCGGGCCATCAGCGTGATTCGCGAACTCGATGGATTTTGGCGATACTGTTCCTTCAGTGGGCGCTGCAGCGTTCGAATATCCATGAATTCCCCCGTGATTTTGAGTATTATAAGCGTATGCAGGGGTGGTGCCGGCGTCGCGGCATCGATTTAAGGATCAATTTCACGCGATCACGTAGCGCGGAGCAGTCAGCTTACTGTTCCCGGTTGCGCCAATGAGGCCCATTGAGCCCGCCGCTCGCACCAGATTCAGTTCCGTCCACCTTGTCGCCGGGCACTCGCTTCGGCACCTACGAAATCCTTGAGCAGTTGGGCGCCGGCGGCATGGGCGAGGTTTATCGCGCCCGCGACACGCGCCTGGGCCGTGAAGTCGCCATCAAGACGGTTTCGCTGAATGATCGCCATTCGCAAGCCGAAGCCCTGACCCGCTTTGAGGCGGAAGCCCGTTCCGCGTCCGCTCTCAATCATCCGAACATCGTCACCATTTACGAGCTCGGTTGCGTGGACGACACGCATTTCATCGCCATGGAACTGGTTCGTGGCGAGACGGTGCGGGCGTTGCTGGCCTCTGGTCCCATTCCATTCCGCAAGGCAATTGGCATTGCGGCGCAGGTGGCCGACGCTCTGGCGCGGGCCCACGAAATCGGCGTGGTTCATCGCGATTTGAAGCCCGACAACCTCATGCTTTCCAATGATGGCGCCGCCAAAGTCCTGGATTTCGGCTTGGCGAAACTGCTTGCGGTCGACCACCCGTCCGATGCAGATGCTTCCACCTCCATCAGCAAGGACGGGGCCGTGATGGGCACGCTTGGCTACATGTCACCGGAGCAGGCGAACGGCGCGAAAGTCGATTTTCGTTCCGACCAGTTTTCCTTCGGATCGGTGCTCTACGAGATGGTCACGGGAGTTCCTGCGTTTCAGAAGAAGACGGCTGCGGAAACCGCGGCTGCCATCCTTCGCGACGAGCCGGAGCGCATTACTTCCAGAATGCTTCAGGCCCCGGCTCCGTTTATTTGGATTGTGGAACGCTGTCTTGCCAAGGAGGCGAAGCAACGGTACGCGTCCACCCGGGATTTGGCCCGCGACCTGGCGGCGGTGCGCGACCGTCTGGCGGATGCCTACGTCAGCCATTCGGAGCCTCGCCCCAGCAACCTCCCGGTGCCGCGTACCGCATTCATCGGACGCGAGCAGGAGTCGGCTGCGCTCCGCCAGCTTCTGGACCGGGATGATGCGCGGCTTGTGACCCTCACCGGTCCTGGCGGTATTGGCAAGACGCGCCTAGCTTTGCAGGTGACAGGCGAAATCGGGCAGCAATTTCCATCCGGCGTCTGCTTCGTTTCGCTTTCGGTGGTGGGCGAGCCTGGATTGATCGCTTCCACCATCGCACAAGCGTTGGGAGTGCGCGAGAGCGGTAATCGGTCGGCGCAGGAGAGCTTGAAGGACTACCTTGGCGGGCTGCACCAGCCGATGCTCCTGCTGCTCGACAACTTCGAGCACCTGGTCTCCGCTGCCCCGGTCATATCGGACCTGCTCTCCGTGGGACCCAAGCTCAAGATCGTGGTCACCAGCCAGTCGCCACTACACGTTTATGGCGAACACGAATTTCCGCTGCCGCCGCTGGCGCTTCCCGATCCCAAATCCCAGCTGCCCCTGGATGCGCTCTCGCGTCTTCCCGCGATTGCGCTTTTTGTGGAACGCGCGCGCGCCGTGAAGTACGACTTCGCCTTGACGGATGAAAACGCATCTGCTGTCGCTGCCGTCTGCTCTCGCCTCGACGGTCTGCCTCTGGCCATCGAACTGGCGGCGGCGCGCATCAAGCTGCTCTCGCCGTCCGCCATGCTGGCGCGTCTGGAAAGCTGCCTCAACCTGTTGACCGGCGGCGCCCGCGACCTGCCGACCCGGCAGCAGACGCTTCGCGGCACCGTCGACTGGAGTTACGGCCTGCTCAATCCCGCCGAGCAGACCCTCTTCCGCAGGCTTTCGGTGTTCACTGGAGGTTGCACGCTGGAGGCGGTGGAGGCGGTCTGCGATACCGCCGGCGATTTAGGTCTCGACGCACTCGACGGCATGGCCTCCATGGTGGACAAAAGCCTCGCCCAGCAAGTGGAAGCAGCCGGCGAAACGCGCTTCGTCATGCTCTCCACCATCCGCGAGTACGCACTCGAACGTCTGGCCGCAAGCGATGATGTGGCCCGCGACTCGACGGTCCCACGCCGCCTATTACCTGGTGCTCGCCGAAGAGGGCGCTTCGGAAGCGGCCGCTCATCCCGAATGGCTCGATCGTTTCGAGGTAGAGCACGATAACTTCCGCGCCGCACTCGAATACCTCATCAACATCGGCGACGCCGACTGGGGCCTCCGCCTCGGCGCAGCGCTGTTCCATTTTTGGGAGACGCGCGAATACCTTACCGAGGGCCGCAACCGCATTACCAGACTCCTCGCCTTGGAGGGGGCTGCCGAGCGTCCAAAGCTGCGCGCGCGCCTGCTGTTCTCTGCCGCGGTCCTGGCAGGCGAGCAGGGCGATTACACTTCGGCGCAGCAATTGTTCGAAGACAGTCTTGAGACCTGTCTCGAGTTGAACGATAACCGGGGAGTTGCCGTTGCCCTTAACGCTTTGGCCGTAAATGCTCGCGATCGCGGCGAACTCGCCACTGCGTCCTTCCTGTTTGAAAGATGTATCGCTACTTGGAGGGACGCGGGAGATGCAGCGGACGTGGCTCGTGCTCTCAGCAATCTCGCGAACGTGACCAAGCTGCAGGGCGAATCGGCGCGCGCGTCCTCGCTCTACGATGAATGCCTGGCGATTTTCCGCCAGGTGGGTGATGTGGCCGGTATCGCCTGGACGTTGAACTACCAGGGAGATGTTGCCCGGGAAAGCAACGATTTGACGGCTGCTCGCTCCTTCTACGAGCAGAGCCTGGCGGCGTTCAGCCTTTCGCGGGATGGCTGGGGAATCGCTAGCGCACTGTCCGACTTAGCCAGGTCTCAGTTGGGACCACGGTGACAATGATGAGGCCCGCCGGCTGTACGGTGAAAGCATCCAGATGTTTCAGAATCTGGGTCATAAGCGCGGCATCGCAAGGGTGCTGGAGTGTCTTGCCGCAAACGCCGCCGCGCAATCCAACGCGGTGCAAGCGCTGCGCTTCGCCGGCGCCGCAGCCGCGCTGCGCGAGCGATTGGTTACGCCGCTCACCCCCGCCGAGCAACATAAACTGGAGAAGGTCCTGGAATTCGCGCGTCGAACCCTGGGCAATGCTGCGGGTCTGACGGCGTGGATGGAAGGCTGGGCCTTGCCCGTAGAACAGGCCATCCAGGAAGCGCTTGGCTCCGGAGCCGCGGCCCACGCTTCGAACCGGAAGCGACGGATAATTCAACCAGCGGTAGTGGGGTCCATCATGCGTCGTACCGCCGAGATCCGATTGGCCGGAAAACCTCCGCGGCGCGCATGCTCGCGGACCGTTTCCTCATCCGGCGCCAGGTAGACGCAATAAACTTTATCGCCGGTCACGTAGCTGTGCAGCCACTTGATCTCCGGCCCCATCCCCTTCAGGACGGCCACCGATTTTCGGGCCACTTCCTGGAGTTCCGCATCCGACAAATTCCCCGCGCCCGGGATTTCCCGTTCAATTACATATTGGGGCATGGCCACCTCACCGAATGGCCCATGGTAGCAGACTCTTGGCTTCACTCGAAAGTGTGCGGGATTCCGTGTGAAACTGATCGATTGTTGGGGATTGCAATCAGCGGGCTGGAGTCCGCTGATTTGCATTTAAGCCATTTGAAGTAAACAAATTGGTGGAGGCGGCGGGAGTTGAACCCGCGTCCGAAAATGCTGCCGATAAAGAGCCTACATACTTAGTCACGTTCATGCGCCGGAGTTACCCGGCACTCTCGCCGGCCACGCTCAGAGCGGACAAGAAACGCAGCCAGCCAACCTGATAATCTCGCCGTCAACTCACAGGTGGAGAGTTGCCGGCCAGCTCACTGTGCGACGCCCGTACCCGGCCCATGAGCAAAGCCGAGAGGAGCGGCAACTTAATTAATTAAGCTGCGTATGCCAGGTTTTGGTTGGCAATTGTGTTTTTGCACGCGATTACGGATGCATGCACTCCGGTATGCCTCTTTACCGCAATCACTTCCGTCGAAGCCGTGACGCCCCCATCGGTGAGTGAAACGCGATCCACTTAACTCTACCAGCAGCGGCAGGGAAGTCAATCGCCGCTGAATTAGATGCTTCACCGTTGCGGGGCGATTCGCCGTCAAAACCGTGCCGGTAGCGGGTTTGGGCGATTGTGCATCCTGCCGCCGCCCGAATCATCCAAACGTTTTGCCCGCCTGATAGTCTGTTACCGCATGACCGCCGCTAGCACATGCCGCTGTTGTTGCCGGGAGAACGCAGCTTGAGCTCCGACTGCATTTCATTCAGCAGCATCCCTCATACCACGCGGCTCTTCCAGGACTACCTCTCGTTCGCTCCAGCGGTTCGGCCGTTCTACCCGCATCCTCCCGATGCTGACCACGCCATCGCCTTAGCGAAGACCATGCCGCGCGATTTGCAGCGCCAAGCCCGCGTGGCGCATGTGCTGGAGCGGCAGAACCGCGCTTGGGGCGCGTCCGAGGCGACGCTGCGCAACATTGAGAAGTTGCGGAACGGCGCCTTCGCGTTCGTCACCGGGCAGCAGACGGGCCTGTTCGGCGGACCGCTGCTGTCGCTGATGAAAGCCGCGTCGGTGCTGGCGCTGGCGAAGAAGGCGCAGCAGGCTGGAGTGGAGTGTGTGCCCGTCTTCTGGATGGCCAGCGAAGACCACGACCTGGCCGAGGTGAATCAGGCGCGACTGCTGACGCACGAGTTCGCGCTGGAATCGTTTACCGCGCCGACCGAGGGCGTGGAAGGTACGTCGGTTGCGGCGATTCGCTTCGCCGCCGGGACCAACGACGTGGTGGCCAAAGTCGCCGAAGTGCTTGGCGAGTCGAACGTCGCGGACTGGTTTCGCCAAAGTTACTCTGAAGGCGAGAGCTTCTCCAACGCCTTTGCGAAGCTGTATGCGCGCATCTTTGCCGAGCAGGGGCTGATCCTGCTGGATCCATCGGATGCTGAGCTGCATCGCATCGCCGCGCCGTTGCTGGTCGAAGCGGTGCGCCGCGCGGAGGAGCTAGACCTCGCGCTGCTGGCGCGCAACAAGCAATTGACGGCAGCTAACTATCACGAGCAGGTGAAGGTGACCGAGCGTTCCAGCGCGCTGTTCGCCGTGGTGGAAGGCGCGCGCGTGGTAGTGCAGCGCGCTAACGGCGGGTTCAAGATCGGGCGCGAGAGCGTTGCCGCCGATGAGCTGGCGCGTCGCGTCGAGCAGCATCCCGAGCAGTTCAATGCCAACGTGCTGCTGCGTCCGGTGATGCAGGACTACATGCTGCCGACGCTGGCTTACATCGGCGGACCGGCTGAGGTCGCGTACTTCGCCCAGGTCGGAGTGATGTACGAGAAGCTGCTCGGCCGGGTGACGCCGGTGCTGCCACGGCTGAGCGCCACGCTCATCGAACCGCGCATCCAGCGGCTGCTGACCCAGTACGGGCTGAAGCTGGAGGACGTGTTCCACGGCGAGCAGTCGCTGCGCGATCAACTGGCGGCGCGCACCTTGCCGACGCAACTCAAGGCCGACTTGGAGCAGGCGCGGGCCGCCGTCGAAGACGCCATTCGGCAAGTGAGCGGCTCGCTGGCGAAGCTCGACCCGACGCTGGTTGAGGCCGCGACGCGCTCGGGCAACAAGATGCGCTATCAGGTCAACCGGCTGGAGCGCCGCGCCGCCCAGGCGCAGGCCCGCCGGGAGCAGGTCTTGTCGCGCCATGCGACGGAGATCGAGAATGCGCTCTATCCCGGCAAGGAGCTGCAAGAGCGGGCGCTGGCCGGCATCGGCTTCTACGCCGCCCGCGGGCCGGAGCTCATTGCCCGGCTGGTGGAGGCGGCCGAGGATGGCTGCCCCGAGCACCAGGTCCTGGCCCTCGCCTAAGCCTAAAAAACACCAAAATAAAGATGTTTCGCTGTTGCAAGCATTAGGCTTAGCGCACGGACTGGCCACAACCGGATGATTGCAAAGGGTTTAAAGGTAGAATCAAGAAACGAAAGAGACTTACTGGCGCGCCGCAAGCCGCCTTTGCCGCCCCTGAAGGCCGTCTCGGAGCAAGCCACCCTCTCCGCGACCCCTCGATAACCGAGGGGAAGAGAATATACTCTAAGTCGTTGACTGCGAGGAGGCTGCGTTGACCAAGCCGTCGGACCTGGTGCAGGGCACGCTGGACATGCTGATCCTGAAAATCCTGGCGCTGAAACCCCTAAATGGCTGGGCCCTCAGCCAGCATCTGAGGCAGATTTCCAGCCAGGTGCTGGGCGTCAGCGACGGCTCGCTCTATCCGGCGCTCCGCAAGCTCGAGCTTCGCGGCTGGGTCCGCGCGCAATGGACGGCGAGCGAGAACAATCGTCGCGCCAAGGTCTATTGGCTCACCCGGCAGGGCCGGACGCAACTGAAAAAGAGACGGCCAACTGGAACCGCGTCGCGGCCGCCATCTCCAGTATCGTGCAGCTCAAAGAAGCCTGACCGGGACCTCGACCGTGGCTCTACGTCGAAATTGAGTCGGAGTGGACCGCGCGGCGACGGCAACGGATGGGAATCACCACGCCGGTGAAAACGGAGTGTGAACATGCGGAAGTGCCCGTGATGGTGATCACATGCCTACGGCTGCATAGTGGCTATCATTAGCGCCATGAAAAAATGGGGATTCCTATTGGCTGGAGTAATCTCGGTCTCACCGCTTATGGCGCAGGATGTAGTCTCAAAAACACCTCTGGTTCCCGCTCCGGAGGTCTACCTCATCGGCAGTGTCCATAACATGCACTTTGAGGAACGCTATCACTACTCGCTTGTGGACTTGCAAGCTCAGGTTCAGTCACTGCATCCAGATGCGGTCTGCGGTGAGATCACTCCAGAAGACTTCAATGGCCCCATGGAAGGCAACTTTCCTCCGGAAGCGGCCATGCTGGCCGAGATGGCTCCGGCTTGGCGCGTACACTTCATTCCCGCCGACTGGCGGATCAGCTTCGCCTGGCAGTCGCGAGGTGAGAAGCAGGAGACCGAAAACAAGTCGAAAGCTACCGAGGTGAATGCCGAGCAGAACAAAATAAAAGCCTATTACGAAGTCTTCTCCGGGGAATCGCTCTACGACTATACAAATGGGTCGGCACAATTTCAGGCTATGGTCGATCACATGTTCGAGGACGTGATAGGAGAAAACACGCCCTCTGACATTGCGGCTGGAGCATGGCATGAGCGCAACAGGATGATCGTGAATAACTGCTTAGCTAAGGCAGGTCAGGCGAAGCGCATCGTGTTTGTCTTCGGTACGGCGCATGTGGCGCAGTTGCAGCGGCAATTGAACGCTCTCGGACTGAAGGCGCAGATTCCGCGACGGACATTTACCCCGACGGGACTGGGAACGATGTCGCCGGCGGTGATTGCCAGGTGGCAACGCAACCTGAAGAATCTGGAGGGCATTGCCGACGGGACTGTATCGGTTTCAGCCGATATGAAGGCCAAAGTGCAGGATACGAATCGCGCGCCACAATTGCGCGCTGAAATTGCGATCTACTTAGCTCGCCAAAATGTTCAGTAGGTGTCCTGGAGACGACCCAGCCCATTGTTGCGAACAGGGCGGGTGGCCCATCCTACGATCTCAAAGATTCGGGTGCCCCACTCATCCGCGGTTTTCGGATGAGTGGGAAGCGACAGAGCCCGCACACCAGCGAAGCGAGGACTGGTCATCAAGTCCCCAGTTGAAGTTGAAGGCGGATGGTCTTCTTCCGTTGAGCCTTGTTTGAAACTATGACTGTTCCAACCATGGAATGAAACTGGTTCTTTGTCACCTTTAGGGCGTAGCTTCCCGGTGGAACGTCCGCAATCTTAAACGCTCCCTTTGCGTCCGTCGTGGCAGAGAGCACCTTCCCAACGCTGTCGCGGATTTCGAATATTGCGCCAGAAAGTGGTCGGTCCCCCGAATACACGACTGTTCCTTCTACTTGACGGACGGTGATCGGCTCCGGTAGTTCGATCTTGTCCAGTTCAGGCTCTTCTTTCAGAAGCCTCGGTAAGGACCCGACTCGAACCTGTCCTGAGCTATGCCGTTCAGCGCCAAGAAGAGGAAGGCACAGGCGAGTACAAGATTTCGACGTAGCAACTTGTCTGATTGAGTCACATCTCACTCCCGCCGGGTGTCCCAGGTCTCCGGTGCTCGATTTATCGTCTTACGATTTTTCCTTACCTGTTCTGAAATTGGGTGTCCCGGGTCTCGCGGTTTTCGAGACCCGGGTGTGCGGCAATCTATCACGGCGGACGGGTGTCCCAGGTCTCCGGTGCTCGATTTATCGTCTTACGATTTTCCCTTACCTGTACTGAAATTGGGTGCCCCGGGTCTCGCGGTTTTCGAGACCCGGGTGTGCAGCAATCTATCACCGCGGCATCGTATCCAGAATCACAGCGGACGGGGTGGCGAGTAGTTTAGTCTGCGTGCATGCCTCGCGGTCTGGAGCGCTGGCACTGCGGACACGATCTGCACTTCAAGGCAGGACCGGTCCGCTTGAACGATTGGAGCAAATTCAACTTTGAAGCGGATGGAACCCGCGAGCCTTCCGGGGTAGCGCGTTACCCGGGTCTCGAAAACCGCGAGACCCGGGGCACCCGATTTCGAGCGGGTAAAGGGAAAATCATGGGAGGATGAATCGAGCAGCGAGGATCCGGGCCACCCGCCGGATTCAAGTTGAAGCGGATAGAACCGGCGAGCTTTACAGGGTAGCGCGTTACCCGGGTCTCGAAACCCGCGAGACCCGGGGCACCCGATTTCGAGCGGGTAAAGGGAAAATCGTGGGAGGATGAAATCGAGCAGCGAAACCCGGGCCACCCGCCCGGGTTTGCTTGGGTGGGGGTATTTTGCCATCCCGTCGGCAAAGCTAATCGGCTTCCTAACCATTTTCACCTGCAACCTCATTCCCATTCGTTTCCGTCGGTGGGCGGTCCACTCCGACTCGATTTCGACCACTCCTTCCGCGCCGGTCAGATAATGTCGAAAGCTGCTCCACGCCCAGTCTTCCGGCTTCTCTGCCAGTCCGCGCTTCATCGGATTGCGATGGGTTGGTGGTGTCTGTGACGGAGATTAATCCCTGATATGGAAAATCCCCACCCAAGCAAACCTGGCTTGGATGGGGCACCCGTGTGATGGTAGGCTGGGGCAACCTGCCATTATGGGTGGTTTTCAATGACGCTTGAGGAACTGGGCAATACGTTGCCGGAGGGTTTGTCATGACGCTCAAATTCGGTCTTATAGGAGAGACTTTGAGTCGGCAACGCTGACGCTTTTTGCAAAGGTCGTAGTTGGTCTTTCACCCGAGAACAAGAATCGACTTCTTTATCGTGATGTAGAAATCAGTTTTCACGGTGTCCAGTATGTCGTATCTGAGCTTCCAGGCGCTGAGTCCACGTTTCGTGATGCTGGATGCGTGTGGTTCAGTTTCAATCGGACAGAACCCGGAACAATCCCCGAGGATATCAGCGCATTACTGGCGCCAGACATTCTGCGATATTCGCTATTTATCTTGGAATGGCATTCGAACATACATATTGCCGCGCGTGAGGTCACATTCAATTGGTCTTCGTGAGCTTTAGGCTGGACCGCCTGGGCGGGTGTCCCGGGTCTCCGGTGCTCGGTTTATCGTCTTACGATTTTCCCTTTGTCGGCGCGGATTTTGGGTGCCCCGGGTCTCGCGGGTTTCGAGACCCGGGTGTACAGCAATCGATCACCGCGGCATGTATCCAGAATCACAGCCACCGGGGTCGCAAATAGTTTAGTCTGCGTGCATGCCTCGTGGGCTCGAGCGCTGGCACGGCGGACACGATCTCCACTTCATCACCTTCAGTTGCTATCGGCGGCAGCCCCTGCTGGGCAGCGAGCGGCGCCGCGACCTCTTCCTTAACGTACTCGAGCATGTAAGGCAGCGCTATGGCTGGGTGGTTCTGGGATATGTGGTGATGCCGGAACACGTTCATTTGCTGGTCAGTGAACCGCCGCAACGCAGGCTCTCGACTGCCATCCAGGCCCTGAAACTGGGCTTCGCCCGCCGCGTTCTGGCGGAACAGCGCAGGCTGGGCAGCGATTCCCGGCCCGGCCGCGTCTGGCAAGAGAGATACTATGACTTCAATGTGTGCACGGCAAAGAAGCGGGTGGAGAAGCTGCGCTACTTGCATCGCAATCCGGTGCGGCGAGGCCTGGTGCAAGCGCCGGAAGAATGGCTGTGGAGCAGTTTCCGCAGCTACGCTTTGCAGGAGGCAGGACCAGTCCGCCTGAATGATTGGAGTAGATTTAAGTTGAAGCGGATAGAACCGGCGAGCTTTCCAGGGTAGCGCGTAACCCGGGTCTCGAAACCCGCGAGACCCGGGGCACCCGATTTCGAGCGGGTAAAGGGAAAATCGTGGGAGGATGATTGAGCAGCGAAACCCGGGCCACCCGCCCACAATTCATGACGCCGGCGATAAGGGCCAGCCAGACCTTGACGTGACTGTTCCTCCGAATGGGTCGACGGTCTCGGTTTCGGGCGACGCGTCGAATTCCCCTCCGAAGAGCTAAATGTGACGGATGCGAGTGGCAAATGCTACCCAGTTTTCCAATTTACCCCTACTCCGGGATCGACCCCATCCTCATTGTTCCTACCAGACCGAAAAGTGAATGTTACGGTTAACGTAACTCCCGATCAAACAGGAGTTTCACAGTGAGGAACTCAACAGCGCTCCTATTTCTTCTGACTGGGGTGATATGTCTTTACTGGTCTGTGGAGCTCAGCCTGACCGGCATGTACGGCATACCATTTTCGTGGTGGTACGCTGTCGTCTTTGCTGGCTCACTTGTTTTGATCCTAGGTGCAATTCTTAGTTGGGTCACGGGGCGGCGTCCCATTGCGAGTTGGGTCGGCTTCGTCGGGAGTATTATGCTTGCAGCCTACTTCATTCCGGACATCGCCATGACGATTCGACGATACGCTCTGGCACAAGCGTCTGGCTCGATATATCTCGCGATCCGGATTGCGGTAGCGCTATTGGTGATTGCTTCTTTAGTAGTAGCAGGTAGGAATATGCTGCACATGAAAGCGCGATAGCGTTGCCGCTGCATGGTGGTGCGCAGAACACGTTCGTCGGAAAAGCGCTAGGTGGCAACTTAGTCGGCACAATGGCGAATGTAGGAGTGGACGTCTTGGGTCACGGCGATTTCAGCTCTGCGGATGGTGCGGCTGTAGCTTACGGAGGTGCAGACCTGGGTGTCCCCATTTCCCGTAGTCATCCTCGGTGGCCCAAAGCGATACGTTGAGCACCGTTGGCGTACTACGCTGACGGGCGAGTCATTCAAGAGAATTCGCACGTCAGCATAACCAACCTATAGGAATTGCAGGGAGGCGATGCGACAGCGAACCTGCTCAATGGAGATATCCCACGAGATGTTCCTTCGCGCCGGTTCCTCTGGCACATGGGCGGGTGGCCCAGCCTACCATCCGGCGGGTGCCCCACCCAAGGCGGGTGGCCCAGCCTACCATCCGGCGGGTGGCCCACCCAAGCCGCGCTTGCTCGCGGTGGGATTTCCATCCCGTCGGCAAAGCTAATCGGCTTCCTAACCATTTTCACCTGCAACCTCATTCCCATTCGTTTCCGTCGGTGGGCGGTCCACTCCGACTCGATTTCGACCACGCCTTCCACGCCGGTCAGGTAATGTCGAAAGCTGCTTCACGCCCAGTCTTCCGGCTTCTCTACCAGTCCGCGTTTCACCGGGTTGCGATGGGTTGGTGGTGTCTGTGACGGGAATCAATCCCTGATATGGAAAATCCCCACCCAAGCAAACCCGGCTTGGGTGGGGCACCCGGCTCTCTCCCACAAATCCGAAACCTTTGGATATGCGCAGCCCGGGATTTTCTCGAGGTATAGGAAACCCCCCACTCAAGGCCAAAAGAGGGCCTTGAATAGGCACTCCCCGGGAACCCGGGATTTTCTCGGGGTATAGGAAACCCCCACTCAAGGCCAAAAGAGGGCCTTGAATGGGGCGCCCGGCCCCCGGGATTTTCTCGAGGTATAGGAACCTCCCACTCAAGGCCAAAAGACGGCCTTGAATGGGTCACCCCGGGACCCGGGATTTTCTCGAGGTATCGGAGACTTGAGCTTGCCCGCGAAAAACGTATCCCTTAGCTGAGTGATTAACATCAGTTAGGGAGATGAAGATGACGAATGGGAAGCGGGCGCGATACACGCTGGAGTACAAGCAGGAGGCGGTTCGGCTGGTGGAGTCGGGCCAGAGCATAGCCGCCGCGGCACGCAGCCTGGGAATGGTAGATCAGACGCTATTCAACTGGGTGAAGGCCTCACGGGAGGGTAAGCTCAAGGGTGCGGACAGCGCTTCGAAGGTGAGCACCGAGCAGATGGAGATCAGCCGATTGCGGGCGGAGTTAGCGCGGGTCACGATGGAGCGTGACATCCTGGAAAAAGCGACGGCGTACTTCGCGAAAGGCCGCAAATGAAGTACGCCTTTATTTACCGGAACAAGCGGGTGTGGCCAATCAGCGTGCAATGCCGGGTGCTACGCGTGAGCGTGGCGGGCTATCATGAACACTTTGTCCGCCAGCGAGAGATCGCTCAGCGTCGGCACCTGAGCGAGGCGGCACTGCTGGTTCATATCCGTGCCGTGTTTGCCGAGAACCGGGGAGCCTACGGTTGGCCGCGCATCTGGAGGGAGCTGCGGGCCCAGGGCGTCCGTGCAGGCAAGCTGCGGGTGCAACGACTGATGCAGCAGAATGGTATCCGGGCACGCGGCAAGCGCCGTTTCCGGATCACGACGACGGACAGCCGGCACCGCCTGCCGACTGCGCCCAACCTGCTGGATCGCAACTTCACCGCGCCGGCACCGAATCAGGTCTGGGTGGGCGACGTAACCTACATCGCAACCGACGAAGGATGGCTGTTTCTGGCAGTAGTCATGGACCTGTTCAGCCGCCGCATCGTGGGCTGGTCGCTGCGTGACCAGATCACCAGCGAAATCGTGATCGATGCCCTGCGGATGGCCTGGTTGCTACGCTGCCCAGACCGCGAGGCAGGACTGATCTTTCACAGCGACCGAGGCAGCCAGTATGCCAGCTACGAGTTCGCCAAGCTGCTGAAAAAGTGCGGGATTACACCCTCGATGAGTCGTAAAGGCAACTGCTGGGATAACGCCTGCAGCGAGACGTTGTTCGGATCACTCAAGGTGGAACGGTTGCACGGCCAGCACTTTGAAACCCGACGCCAGGGCCAGGAGGAAGCGCTCGACTGGCTGCACTGGTATAACCAAACCAGACTGCACTCGACCCTGAACTACGTCAGTCCCATGCAGTTCGAACAAGACTCGGCGTGGAGCGCGGATGCATCCGCTAACTGACGCAACCGGCAACCAAAGCAGGCTATGGAAAAGCAGGACATGTGGAAAAGCAGGAAAGCAAAAAGCGCTTTCCAACTTTCCCACAGCCACGACGACTACGAAGTACATTCAGTTATGGGATACGGATTCTAGGGGCAAGGCCAAACCCCCCACTCAAGGCCAGAAGAGGGCCTTGAATGGGGCACCCCCCGGGACCCCAGGATTCTCAGGTATAGGAAGCCCCCCACTCAAGGCCAAAAGATGGCCTTGAATGGGGCACCCAGCGGCGCAGACGATTCACGATCCACGATTCACGACCCACGACTTAACGGCGC
>CAVXQR010000007.1:0-260644 GCA_963763975.1 uncultured Acidobacteriaceae bacterium | reverse complement strand
GCGGGCTTACCGATTTCGAGCCACCTCCGGGAAGGCGGCTTCTATCTGGACCACGACCAGCGCAATACGCTGTCGGCCGAGCCGAAGGCAGCCTGCCGTGGCGCATGTTCGCGTCGGTGAACGTTAACTACGGCTCGGGATTCTTGAATGGTCACGGACCCGAGCACTTGCCCGGCTACTACACGCTGGACCTGGCCGTGGGCAAGAGCTTCGGCGAGAACTTCACCGTGCGCGCCATGTCCACCAACTCACCAACCAGCGCTTACCAGTCGGACACCAGCACACCTTTTGAGGCTCACACTACGCCAGTCCCTGCATGTTCGCCTTACAGGTGCGTTATCGCTTCAAGTACTGAGGCTCAGTGCTCGTGTTCGTGCTCGCCGTGGGAGTGGAGGTGCGGGTGCGAATGGCTGACGCTGCCGTGCGAATGGCGGTGAGCATGCACCAGGTTGGCGCGCAACAGCAGCTCGCGGTCGTTCAGGATTTCGCGGTGGCGCCGCTGGCGATGACCTTGCCTGTCCATCACCACGATGCGCTCGCGCGATGGCTCCACGTTTTGAGCTGATGCGTCGCGGTGATGACCGTCTTCGCGGATCCCTTCCATTCCTGGATGAGGTCGATCATTTGGCTCTGGCTGCGCGGATCGAGTGTTGCCGTGGGCTCGTCGAGCAGCAGGACGTCGGGATCGAGTACGATGACCGACGCCAGCGCCACGCGCTTTTTTTCGCCGCCGGAGAGGCGATAGGGCGGCCGCTCGCGCAGATGCGTGATTCGCCATCAGCTCCAGCGCGTGCTTCACGCGTTCGCGGATTTCAGCGTCCGTCCACCGCATTTGCAGCGGGCCGAAGGCGACCTCGTCGAAGACGGTGGCGTTGAAGACCTGCGCGTCAGGGTTCTGAAACACCAGGCCGACGCGGCGGCGGAACTGGAAGGCGAAGGCGTCGTCTTCGAAGCGGTTTTCGCTGAGCGCCTCGCCGTAGAAATGTATCGAGCCGCGCGATGGAAAGCATAAGGCATCCAGCAATCGCAGCAAGGTGGATTTGCCGCAGCCGTTGGCGCCGAGCAACGCCACGCTTTCGCCGGCTTCGACGCGCAGCGAGAGGTCGCGAATCGCTGGAATGCCGTCATAGTCGTAGGCGACGGCGCGAAGCTCGAATGCGGGCGGGTTGGAATTCATCGACCGACCCAAACTGCGGCGCTCGCCGCTACCAGAAATGCCGCGAGCCCGGCGAAGTCCATAGCGTTCATGCGAAGCGGCGAAAGGGTGCGAAACTCGCCGCGAAAGCCGCGCGCCTGCATCGCCAGGTAAACTTCGTTGCTCAGGTCCATGCTTTTGCCCAGCAACGCACCGGCACTGTTGGCCATCATGCGGCGTCGCTCGCCGGCAGGCAAACGGCCCACCATGCGGCTTTGCCTCGACTCCAGCATTTGGCCGGCAGTTTCGGTCAGCAGAAAAATGTAGCGATGGGTCATGGCCAGCATCACCACCACGACCTGCGGAACATGCAGCGAACGCAGGGCTCTCAGCACCTGCATCCACGGGGTACAGAGCACCAGCAACGTTGTCAGGGTGACGGCGGTTTCCACGCGTGCGATGAGCAGGACGGCGGATGTCAAACCTTGCGCGGTAATCTGCACCCTGCCGCCGCCGGAGGTCCAGATAGCCGTGCCCGGAGTGACGAACAGCGCCGGCAGCGCAATCAGGCCGGTGAAGGCGAGCACCACCAGCCACACGCGCTTCAGCAGAGTCCCGAGGCTGACACCGGAGAAGAGCGCGATTATCACCGCCAGCGCGAAGACGGCGCCGATCACGCTGAGCCTGCGCGAGAGCACCACGGCCAGCACCAGCGAGAACAGTCCCACCAGCCGCACGCGTGCATCGAGGCTCTGGAGCAGGCCGCGCCGGCGGGCGGTTTGCTCGGAGACGATGGCGCGGCCCAGCGTCCGCGTGAAACCCGTCAGCGTGGATTGCAGCACTCCGCTCATGAGCGCTCCGTTCGCGGTGATCGCAGCAACCGCTGCGCCAGCAGTGAGATCGCCAGTAGCAACCCCACGCCAAAGATCGCCGACAGCAGATAGCCGAAGCTGCTGCTCTTCACGAAGGCCGGTGCGTAGGCAGGAAACGGCGCGGTCCATAGGCTTGACAGCTTTTGCAATCCGGCGGGCGCTACTGCCGTCGCGGATGACGACGGCATCTTCGACAGTTCCGCCGGCGACCACTCGCCCCACGCTTTGCCGGCGGCAAGGATGCCGAGTGGCGTGATCAGCATGAGGGCGGCAACGGCAATCCACAGGCGGCTGAGTGATCCGGCACGCACGCCGCGCGCCGTATCGGCGGAATCTGCGGCAACTCCGGCGGTGCCTCGCAACAACGCTGGATCGGCTACTTGCAGGTACGCGACCAAGCCTCCGGCGATCACTGCCTCGGCGAGCCCGGCGAAGGTCAGGTGCCCGATCATCATGGCGGGAATGGCGATGCTCAGCGGATATGGCGCGTAGAGCGGGGTGCCGGCGGCATCATGAAAGAGCGCGGCTGGATACCGAACTCAATCGCCGCCAGCAGCGCCGAGGCATTAATCGCCACGTAGCCAGCAATGGCCGCTGCGACCACGCGGCGTCGCGAGGTAATCATGGAACGGCCCGCGCAGCAGCCGGTAAGCGCCATAGGCGACCAGCGATCCCACAATCGCCATGTTGAAGCAGTTGGCGCCGAGGGTGAGAATGCCGCCGTCACCGAAGAACAGCGCCTGGATGGTCAGGGCCAGCGACAGCGCCAGGATGGACCCTGAAGGACCGAGCACGATGGCGGCGATGGTGACGCCAAGCGCGTGACCGGTGGTGCCTCCCGGCAGCGGCAGGTTGAACATCATCACCACAAAAGAAAAGGCGGCAAATACCGAGACCAGCGGGACCACGCGCGCAACAGCCGCGCCGCATCCGGCGCAAAGCGGTGAACCACCCGACGGCCGATCCGGCATACAGTACGGCGCAGGTCGAAGGGCTGAGATATCCGTCGGGAATATGCATGCGAGCGCGCGTCGTTGGCGCTTTATAGCTTACGCTATGCGGCGCCGGACGGCGCGCCGGCGGCCGGGCTACCGGCAAGTTGTAGCGCGCATGCGGAGCGGAACGCTCGGCATCGTCTTTCACCACGCCGAGTAACGGCCAAAAATCGGCATAGGGGGGACGGTCACCCGTCCGCCCCTGCCACACCACCGGACATGCGGGTCCGCATCCGGCGGTTCGGTGGATTGAGCTACGTACCAGCGAACAAGCGTGGAAGTCCGAGCGAATCAAAGTAGGCGATAGGAAATGCGTAGCTCATGGCTGGGCTATTGGCTATGCGGAATGGACCGTGAGCGCTCCCAGCCGTTTGTGCGGCCAAGGTCTTGCTCACTCCCCGCTCACATAGCTTTCTGAACCGCAGCCTGCCGCCCTTCCATTGCTTCCAGATCACGGATCGCAGCCTACGCCGTATCCATTGATCTAGTGCCTGCAGCACTGAGGGCGTCTCACAGAAGCCGAAGTAGCCCCGCCAACCCCGTAAATAGCTGGCCAGCTCCTTCGTCATCCGTTCCAGACTGATGCCTCGCGTCCGTCCCGTAAGCTCTCGCACCTTCTGCTTGAAACGCACCACAGCCTTGGCGGCGATACGCCGCTTGGGCTCGCGTGCCTTCGTGAAGCTGAAGCCGAGGAACTTACGTTCTGCCGACCGCGCTACCGCACTCTTCTGCTCGTTGACCTTGAGCTTGAGCCGGCGTGTGATGAAGCCCGTGATACTCCGCTTCACCCGCTCGCCTGCCCGTTGGCTGCTGACGTAGATGTTGCAGTCGTCGGCATACCGCACGAAGCAATGCTTGCGCCGTTCCAGCTCTCGGTCTAGTTCATCGAGCACCAGGTTCGACAGGAGTGGCGAGAGCGGCCCACCTTGCGGCGTTCCCTCCTCCACCGGACCCACCAGCCCATTCTCCATCACGCCCGCCGTGAGGAATGCCCGCACCAACTTGAGCACCCTCTTGTCGGCGACCCGGCGCGCTACCGCCGCCATCAGCTTGTCGTGGTTGACCCGATCGAAAAACTTCTCCAAATCGAGATCCACCACCCAGCGGCGTCCCTCAGCCACGTACCCTTGGGCCTTGGCAACCGCCTGCTGCGCCGAACGCCCGGGCCGGAACCCGTGACTGTGTTCGGAAAACTCCGGGTCCCATCTGCGCTGCAAAACCTGCATCACCGCCTGCTGCACCATGCGGTCCAGCACCGTCGGGATGCCCAGCTGACGCACCCCTCCGTCCGGTTTGGGTATCTCTACCCGCTTCACCGGCTGCGGCTTGTAAGTCCCGTTGAGCAAGTGTTCCCGGATGGCTGGCCAGTGCTCCCGCAAGTGTCCGGACAACTCCTCGACCGTCATGCCGTCGATACCCGGACTTCCCTTGTTGGACTTCACTCGCTTCCAAGCCTGCAAGCAGTTCTCCCGCTCGCAAACTTCTTCCATCACTTGTTCCTCTATAGCCGAGCTTTCAGTCCCGCGCTTCGCCGTGGGCGATTCGGACCCTCTGCTAGCAGACTTCGGAGCTTCACTCCTGTTCTCCTCGCTAAAGGCCAGCCGAAGCTGGTTATTCTGCCGCTTGTCGCTCATCGAGTCGCGCCGCTTACTTGCCGCTTCCTTCCGTTTGGGCCTTCGCCACTTGCGCAGCTACTATGCCCGCTGCTGACTTCTGCCGCACGGTCAGAATGAATTGCTCCACTCTCAGTCCCGATTCCGGAACATGCAGCAGACCTCCCGAGGTAAGTTCGACCGCCTTCCACGCACAACCGCCAGATTTACAACCAGCGCCTTTGATGGATATGGACTTCGCGATCACTAGCCCGCTCGTCCGGCACCGTATGCCTCATATCTGGTTCTTGTTCATCGGCTCGCGTCTTTGCTCCGCGCTTCTTTCAGACCACGCCTCACAACGTCGCCCTTGCGCTTCGCTATCCCTTCTCCTCCATCAGGATGGGAAGAGGACTTTCACCTCCAAGCTGTCAAACATGCTCGGCACACTAGAAAATGCGCTGGAGGGCTCCAGCGCATGGTTGGTTTTCAGCTTGTCTGCGGCTTACTTTTTCTTCTTCTTGTTGTCGTTGCCGCTGGGCACCACCCGCAGGTCGTTAGTCACCTGGAAGATGCCGGGCACCTGGTTGGCACGCAAGCCGGCAAGGCTCTTGTCGGATTCGCTGTCAACCACGCCCACCAGCGTCACCCTTCCGCCTTTGCAAATGATATGGATAGGCGGAACCGCCATGCCGCCGTACTTGAAGAGTGGACCGTAGCTATAGATGGCGCGGTACACTTGACGGCGCAGCCGGTCATCCATCGGGCTGGGCGGCAGCACCTCGATGTTGTTGATGACCTTCTCGACGCCTTCAATGTGCTTTACCGCATTTTCTGCCTGGGGTTTGAGCACCGGGGTAACCACCTGACCTTCCAGCGTCACCGTGCGACCGTTGATGCTGAAAGCCAGATTGTCGAAGACGCCGTAGTACGGCAGCATGATCAGCTCGTGCCTGACCTCGCGGATGAGCTTATCCATGCTCTCCGGCGAGAGCGTTTCATCGGCCTGCACGGCTTGCTGCGCCTGCGGCGACTGGCTGTCCGGAGCGGTCGGCGTTTGCCCCGCCAGCGCGGTTGCCGCTAACAGCGCGAGCACCGTCACCCACAACACACCCTGAATTTTGCGCATATTCGAAATGCCCCTCCTCTGCGCTGAGAAATGTACAACATAAGCCCGTATCCACAAAGCCCTTTCCTGACCCGAATCCCGTGCCGGTTGCCGACTTCGGAAACATGCGCCGGGAAGGGCCGACTCCCTCGGCAAGCCGCCGAAATGCGAGTATTATCACCTGACGTATGAAGACCAAGTCGATGCTGGTGCCTCCCGGCAAGCACATCAACCTCAAGGACTACGATCCTGCCTATCGCGGCAAATACAAATCCCACGCCCATGCGCAGTCCAAGCTGAAGCAGAACACCGAGCGGCTGGCGCATTATCAGGACCTGCTCTACTCCGACAATACTTATTCGCTGCTGATCGTTCTTCAGGCCATGGACGCTGCCGGCAAAGACGGCACCATCAAACACGTAATGTCGGGCGTGAACCCGGAAGGCTGCGATGTACACAGTTTCAAGCAGCCCTCAGCCGAGGAACTGGCGCACGACTTCCTGTGGCGCACCTACAAAGTACTGCCGGAGCGCGGGCATATCGGCATCTTCAATCGCTCCTATTACGAAGAAGTGCTGGTGGTGCGGGTACACAAGGAACTGCTGGGCCACGAGCGCATCCCGGGAGTCCACGGTTCCGGCAAGAAGCTGTGGAAGGAGCGGTACCAGTCCATCAACCAGATGGAAGAACACCTGGTGCGCAATGGCACGCTGATCCTGAAGTTCTTTCTCCACGTGTCACGCCAGGAACAGGAGAAGCGCTTCCTGCAGCGGCTGGACGATCCCGCCAAGAACTGGAAGTTTTCCGAGGCCGACCTGCACGAGCGCTCTTATTGGGACCACTACATGAAGGCCTACGAGCAAATGCTGAGCCACACCAGCACCAGCCATGCGCCGTGGTACATCGTTCCTGCCGACCACAAGTGGTTCACGCACTTGAGCGTGTCTGACATTGTGGTAGATACCCTCAAAGACCTTCACCTGAAATATCCGGCGGTGAGCGACGAGCAGAAAACGCAACTGTTGAACGCCCGCAAAGAACTGCTCGCAAGCAAGTAAGCAGGCAGCCGGAGTGTCACCGACTAAAGTCGGTTCGGGATGACAAAAGTAAAAGGCTTATCGGCACAACTGAAGTTGTGCCCTTACTCATGCCTCGGCAAACAGAGTTTTTTAGCGGCCTGTGAAGTCGTGCCCTGATACAAAACGGCCGAAAGCGGAGTTTTTCAGCGGCCTGTGAAGTCGTGCCCTGACACGAGGCAGCGCAAACCGGAGTTTCCTAACAGCCGGAAGGACGGACCTCGCGGTCCGTCCTTTTTCTTTACAGCTTCAGTTAGTGGCAGTTGTTAAATTTCAGCGCGGTCAGCCTTGTATTCCAGTCGCCGCTCGCGGGTACGGTGTAATACTCCTGCGCGTACCAGAAGGTGCAACCGTCCGACCCATCAATGGACATGCTGGAGTAATCACCCCAGCGATCGGTGGCCGACTGCGAGCCGGTGCCCGCAATCAGCGGGACTTCGGCCTGCATCTGGCCGAGCGGATCGGTTGGCGCGCGCCCAGTGGCATTGATGGAGTCATACATGGTTGAGCTGGCGATGCTGTAGCCCATGGCCACATTGCCCATCTTGTCCTGCGCCAGGGAAGCCATCCAGCGGCTGTTGGAGTCGGGAGCGAAGGTGCCAGACTGATACAGCGATACGTTGCTCAGCGTGGCGGTGTGCAGCGCCGCGCGGAATTCGTACCAGCGAACCCCGGGCTGGCCGCCCGACGCCGTCACTACGTGGTTCACGTACCAGTGCTGATACGGCAACCGCTGGACATTGGGATTGATATTAGCCAGCGGTCCATCGTCCCAGTAGGCGAAGCGGTACATCAACCGGTCGCCCAGGGCGTCCACCTTGGTCGTCGTGCCCTCCTGGGTAACGCAAGACTCGCCCAGCGGACAGAACGGAGTGTAGGTTGGCACGGTGATGGGATTGGCCAGGTTGTTGCCGGTGAACGTGGACTGCGTCGGGTTGGAGTACACCGGATGCATGGAGTAGAGGTAAAGGTGATTGTTGGTATTGTCCACGTCGTAGCTGCCGATGAAGAATTCGTCCTGGTTGGCCGGTGGCGGCACGGAAGAATCCAGGTCGCCCGGCAGCAGGCTGATGTCGTTGTCGCTGAGCTGGAAGCAAATCTGCTCGGCAGAGCGGTCGCCGACCAGCAGCTTGGCGCTGTTGAGGGCGCAAACGTAGGCGCCATTCTGCGCGCCGAACGCGTTGTTGGTCTCGTAATAGCCGTTGGGCCAGATGCCCCACTTGGGATAGTCAGGGAAATTGTTACCCAGCGGGAACTGGTACTCGTAGTAAGTACCGGTGGCATCGGGCGAGGTGGAAACCGCCACGCAGGCATAGTACGGCGGTCCCTCGAAAACATTCTGCGAGAGCAGCCAGCGATGGTGGGCGCGGTCCCACTGGGCGATGATGTCGCCGTCATTATCGTTGGCGCAGGGTCCGCCCAGGTCGTGCCAGATCTGGTTCCCAAAGATGGGCCCGGCTTCGATGGCGCCGGTAGTCTTGTTGAAGATCTCGTAGGCTACGTTCACCCACTCGACTACCTGGGTATCGCCGACGGCGGCGTTGGTGTCCGGAGGATGGCAGTTGCAAGCCGCACTGTTATCCAGTCCCAGCAGATTCAGACCGACCGTAAAGCTGGCGGCCGTTCCGGGCGAACTCTGCTCCACCGGATCCACTGACGGGAACAAAACGCGTCCGGGATGGAAGTCCACGCGGCGGACTTTCTCTTCCTCATGAAAATTCCAGCGCGGCGGAGGCGGCATCTTGGCCAATTCGCTGAACGGCGGCGAGATGGTGAAGTTGATAACGTGGCCCATGATCGGGGTGGGGGAGGACGGATTGCTCTGCCCTGACAACGGCAAACAGGTCAACATAAGCAGGCCTGCACTCAACACCAGAGAGCTCACGGTCGGATTCGGCTTTGCCATAAGAAATGCCCTTCTCTCCTTAACCAATGGCGCGCGGAAATCATAGCCCCGGGGAACTCCTACCGCCAGAGTATTCGGCAAATAGTTGTGGACAGTAGCAAGAATTTGCTATGGAAATGATGACTCGGCTGGAGTTGCAGGCTGGGCTACTCGCTGATCAGTAGAAGGCTGAGGCTCTGACTCCGCACAATTTAGGCGGGCATTCAGGATTCTGGATCCACCGGCTGCCAGAACGGCGACCGCTCGGCTGCGGGCACACCCGCCCGCGTCGCCTCGGGATCAGCACGGTAAATGAAACGACGCCGGGACGAGGATTTGCATTGCAGCTTCCTGGGTTTCGCAGCCCGTCTGGCGCTCTTGGCTGGTTTGTGCGACTTGGTAATCAACATTCGTCCTCCCTGACTTCTTACTGGGCCTTGTTTTTGGCGCTTTTTGCACGCACCGTCAGAACCGGGCAGCGCGCTTCGCGGACAACTTCGTAGGCGTGCGGCCACATAAAGCGGTCAAACACGCCGTTCCAGGAGCGGACTCCCAGGATGAGCAGATCGGCGTGAACTTCGCCGGCGGTGCGCAGGATGGTGGGCACAACCTTTCCTGTCTCCATGCGCACATTGCAGCCGGGAATCGCCTCATTGCCAAGTAGAGTGCGCAACTTCCGCTCCACGCCAAACTCCACCGTACCCCGGTCCACCCCGCCAGCCTTGGCGGCTGGCTCCAGGACGTGCAGGACGGTTAGATTCGCACCATGCTGCAAGGCCAGACTGCGGGCGTAAATCGCGGCCTGCGCCGAGGCAGCCGAGAAATCGGCAGCCAACAGGATGCTCTCCGGAGCGCGGGCAGCCGACGCCAGATGCAGATGGGGGCCGATGGTCATCACCGGAACCGACGACTGCCGGAACACCTGCTCCGCCACTGATCCCATCAGCACCCGGCCCAAGCCGCTATGGCCATGGGTGGCACAGATGATCAGGTCAATCTGCTTGCGCTCCGCCGCCTCCAGAATGGATTCGGCCACATTGCCTTCCATCAGGCTCAAAGAATAGTCGCGACCTTCGATATATCCGTGGCTCCGGCGCAGATCGGTTCGCAGCGTGGCGAGGTCGCGCAGGGTGGCTTCCCGGGCTGCGCTGATGGCTTCCGGACCGCCAATCACAAACTCCTGGATGGCGAACACATGCACCACGTGTGGCATCGCCTGATAGGCATGGGCCACTTCCAGAGCAAAGTCCATGGCGTGGTTGCAGTAGTCGGATAAGTCCGTGGCAAACAGGACATTCTCAATGGTGATCCCGGTGGATACAAGCTGCGCGGTTGTCATCTGGCACGACCAATCTCCCCACCCCGTGGGGCCGGCTCGAAGCGGCGCAAGCGCTTATTGACCATGGCGTTCCAGATTTACTTGTAGCGCAGCTTGCACCGAATCGCAGTGACGCAGGTCAAAGCCGGTAGTGACGAATGGACAATAGCAACCTCGCCGGCGGCTTCTATGTGTGCATGGCGAGGTAAGTACTGTAGTATGTTGCGGTCAGCGAGGGATCATGCCGCTACGCCTGAATTCGCGCTTCGTTGGGGATGTTTACGTCATACACTGTAGCGGCCGCATCGTGGCGGGCGAGGAAGTTCGTGCGCTGGAAGCCGCGCTGGACCTTGGTGTTCGCGACTTCTCCCGGCTGGTGTTGCACCTCGCCGAGGTAGATCGGCTGGACAGTACCGGAATGGGACTGCTCGTCCGCTACGCCGCGAATACTCGCAGGCGCGGCGGCGATATTCGCCTGGCTTCGCCTCCGCCGTTCATCGTGAGCCTGCTGAATGCCACCAAGCTCTCCAGCGTGCTGCAAGTGCATGAAACAGAAGAGGATGCCATCGTTTCGTTTCTGCAGGAGCGCAAAGCGCAGGGAACGCAATACCGCCGGGGACAGCGCGTGCTGATGCTGGACGAGTCGCCGGACGTTTGCGCCTTTGTGCGCGGCGTGCTGACCGAACACGGCTACGATGTGCGCTCCGTGACCTCGTTTCGCGATGCGCGCATCATGCTGCAAGCGGGAGACGTTGACTACGTCCTGGTTGGGCCCGGGAATCCGCAACTTACGCCGGAAACCATGATGCAGTCGTTGAGGGCGCTGGCGCCCCAGGCCACCATCTGTCCGCTGGGAGCGGACTTCCGCAACCGCGACGCTCACGAGGCGGGTCAGGCGCTTCTGCGGATGATGGGAACGTCTGAAAGCTTCTAGACCAACGACTTACGCGGACGGCCCTTCTACGCCGCCGGCACCGGCTTTTTCTCTTCCCTTTCCAGCGCTGACTTCACAATCACATACAGCACCGGAATGAAGAACAGGTTGAGCACGGTGGAAACGATCATGCCGCCGAAGACGGTAGTGCCCACGGAGTGCCGGCTTTGCGAACCGGCGCCGGTGGCGAATACCAAAGGTAATACTCCGAGTATGAAGGCGAACGACGTCATCAGGATGGGACGCAGGCGGATGCGCGCCGCTTCGACCGCCGCTTCCTTGATGGACAGCCCCTTGTGCCGCAACTGCTCGGCGAACTCCACGATCAGAATCGCGTTCTTGCTGGCCAGGCCGATCAGCATCACCAGTCCGATCTGGCAATAGACATCGTTGAGCTGGCCGCGCGCCATCTGCGCCAGCAACGCTCCCAGCATGGCCATGGGTACGGCAAGCAGGATGATGAACGGCAACACGAAGCTCTCATATTGTGCTGACAGCGTCAGGTAAACCAGCAGCAGTCCGAGGGCAAACAGCATGGCCGACTGACTGCCCGACTTGATTTCCTCCAGCGACAAACCTGACCAGGAGTGGTTGAATCCCAGCGGCAGGCCGTTCTGGGCCACCTGGTCCATGGCGGCAATGGCCTGGCCGGAGCTGTAGCCGGGACCGGCAGTGCCGTCAATTTCCGCCGAGCGGAACAGGTTGTAGTGCGTGATCACCTGCGGCGAGGTGGATTCGCTGATCTTGACTACGTTGTCCAGCGGGATCATCGATCCGCCGTCGGAGCGCACATAAAGCTCGCGAATATCGCGTGGCTGCCGCCGGAACGGCTGCGCCGCCTGCACATAGACGCGATAGGCGCGGCTGTTGAAGTCGAAATCGTTGACGTACGCTGACCCCATGTAAACCGACAGCGCATCATTGATCTGCTGCAGGGGACTCCGAGACTGCGCGCCTTCTCGCGATCAATCTTCACCACGAACTGCGGATCGTTGGCGGTGAACGAGCTGAACAGGCCTTGCAGTTCCTTGCGCGAGTTGCCCGCCCGCACCAGCTTCTGGGTCACGTCGTAGAGTTGCTGCACGGTGTTGCCGCCTTCGTCCTGCACCTCGAAGGTAAAGCCGCCGAAGGCGCTGATGCCGGCGATGGCCGGCGGCAGGAAGGGGAAAGCCTGAATTTCGGTCAGCGACATCAGCGGGCCGCGTAGCCGGTTGACTACGGCGGTTGCTGAATCCTTTTCCGCCTTGCGCTGGTCGGCATTGGCCAGGTTCAGAAAAACCATGCCTTTGTTGGGGCCGCTGCCGGTAAAGCTGAAACCCACCACGCTGAAGGCGCCTACGATGTCCTTCTCCTTGGCGCAGATGGCCTCGACCGAGCGCATGGCGTTGGCGGTGTATTCCACCGACGCGCCCTGCGGCGCCTGCACCGTGATCATGAACCAACCCTGGTCTTCGTCAGGAACGAATGCCGTCGGCACTGCCTTGTACACCAGGTAGGTTGCTCCCAGGCCGACGAAGAACAGCACCAGCACCAGGTAGCGCAGTTTGATGGCGCGTTTGGCGTTGACCACGTAGTACGCGGTGGTGCGATGCATCACGTGCTGGAAGCCGCGGAAGAACGCATTCTTCTTGGTGCTCTCCGGCCGCAGCAGCAAGGCTGACAGCGACGGCGTGAAGGTCAGCGAGTTGAACGCCGAGATGATGATAGAGAACGCAATGGTCAGCGAGAACTGCTTGTAGAGCAGCCCGGTGGTTCCGGGGAAGAACGCCACCGGCACGAACACCGCCACCAGAACCAGCGAAGTCGCCACCACCGCGCCGGTCACTTCGTCCATGGCGCGCGAAGCAGCGATGTGCGAGTCGCTGTGCTCCTCGCTCATGTGCCGCTGAATGTTCTCGATCACCACGATGGCGTCGTCCACCACCAGGCCGGTGGCCAGCACAATGCCGAAGAGCGTCAGGGTATTGATGGAGAAGTTCAGCAGCTTGATGAAGGCGAAGGCGCCCACCAGCGAAACCGGGATGGTCACCGCGGGAATCAGCGTGCTGCGCCAATCCTGCAAGAAGACGAACATCACGATCATCACGAAGACGATGGCTTCGGCCAGGGTCTTCAGCACTTCGCGAATCGAGTCGCCCACGAAGGTCGTGGTGTCAAAGGCGACCGCGTACTTCAATCCAGGTGGAAAGCGCTTGCTTAGCCGCACCAGCTCCGAGCGCACCGCCTTGTCCACATCCAGCGCGTTGGCTGTGGGCAACTGGCTGACGCCGATGCCCACGCCGTCATAGCCGTTGAAGCGCAGTTTGGCGCTGTAATCTTCCGCGCCCAGTTCGGCGTAACCTACATCGCTCAGGCGCACCAGGCCGCCGTTGCTCCCCGGCTTCAGAATGATGTTGTTGAACTGCGACACTTCGGACAGGCGTCCCAGAGCGCGCACGCTGATCTGGAACATCTGGTCCGGCGCCGCCGGTTCGGCGCCCACCTGCCCCGAGGCAATCTGCACATTCTGCTGCGACAGCGCCGAGACCACATCCGACGCCGTCAACCCGCGCGCCGCCAGCCGCGAAGGATCCAGCCACAGCCGCATCGAATACTTGCGCTCGCCGAAGATCTGTACGTCGGCCACGCCCTGCACGCGCTTCAGCGCGTCCTTCACGTAAATGTCAATGTAGTTGCTGACGAACTCGTTGTCGTAGCGATTGCCGTCGCTATAGAAGCCGGCTGCCATGACGAACGAGGTGGCCACCTTGGTCACAGTTACACCGGTGTTCTTTACCTCATCCGGCAGACGGCCCATGACGCCGGATACGCGGTTCTGCACGTCCACCGCGGCGATGTCCAGCGGCCGGGTCAGCTCGAAGGTAATGTTGATGGTGCTGCTGCCATCATTGCCGCTGCTGGAAGTCATGTAGCGCATGCCTTCCACGCCGTTGATGGCCTCTTCCAGGATGATGGTGACCGAAGACTCTACGGCCTGCGCGTTGGCTCCGGTATAGCCGCAGGCCACGGAAATCTGCGGCGGAGCCAGGTCGGGAAATTGCGCGATGGGAAGCAAAGGAATGCACACCGCTCCCGCGATCACGATGAACAGCGAGGTCACGGTGGAAAATACCGGACGCTTGATGAAGAAATCTGCAAACACGCGGAACGCCCCTTATCGCGCTGCTGGAACTACTGCTGGATGGTGATTGGCATGCCTTCCGCCAGGTTCTGCCCGCCCGCCACGACCACCTTATCGCCCACCTTCAGGCCGCTAAGCACCTGGTAGTCGTTGCCGGTGATCTCGCCCAGTTGCAGCGGGCGCTGGCGCGCGACCAGCTTGCCGTTGTCGTCCTCGGCTACGAAGGCGAAGAACTGCCCGCTCACGCGCGACACCGCCACCACCGGCACGGTCAAGCCGGAATTCGTGCTCCAGGTAATTCGAGCCCGCACCAGCTCCATCGCTCGCAGCACCTTGGCGGCCTGGTCGGCCGGGGCCTTGGCCAGCACCGATTGTGTATTGGTGTCAATCTGCGGTGAGACAAAATAAATCTTGGTATCCAGCAGGACTTTGCCTTCTGCATCCAGCACCTGCACCGGTGAGCCGATCTTCACGTCGTGCGCATGCTCGGCCGGAACCTGGATGTAAACCTCTAACCCTTTGCGCTCGTCAATGGTGGTCAACGGAGTGGTGTTGGTCACGCGATCGCCAACGTGTACGGGAACGTCACCTACGATGCCGTCGGTGGGCGCGAACACGCTGTAGTACTTAAGCTGGACTTGCTGCTCGGTAATCTGGGCGTCCAGCGACTTCACGTCAGCCACCGCTGAGTCATAAGTGGACTGCGCCTGGTCCAGGTCCTGCTTGCTGACCACGCCCGAGGCATAAAGGCCCTTGGCGCGGTTCAACTGCACTTCCGCCCACTCACGCGCGGCCAGCTTGGCATTGCGCTGCGAATCGTAATTGGAAACCGTGGCCCGCTGGCGTCGCGGATCGATTTCCATCAAGGTGTCGCCCTTCTTCACCACGTCCCCGGAGTGAACCCGGATCTCGAAGATCCAGCCTTCCACGTCGGACATGATGGTGGCCGAGTTGCGCGACTTGATGGTGGCTTCGTATTCCGAGCTCAGGCCGATGGGTTGCGAATTTACCGGCTGCACCTTCACCGGCATGGTAGGAGGCCCGGACGGGCCGGCGTCTTTCTTGTCGCACCCAGCCAGAGCAAATGTCGCAACCGCCAATATGGCCAGCAGCGCCGCCATTCCGGCGCGGCGAAGAGACGAATTGTGGAGCTTCTCAAAACCAGTCATGAAGTACCTGTTCTTGGACAGTTTTATCGCCTCTCGCTAGTCCCGGTTTCCGACGGTCGGACTTCTTGCACGTTTCGGCCATCCGGCACACTACAGACTGCCGCCCTTCGTTCCTTAGCAGACTGACTAGCTGGGAATTGGTTTTCAGGTTGCGCTTCGGATTTTATCGTGTCGCGTGGTTCTTGCCGAGTATTTCAACAGCTAGATGTGACGAATCCGAACCATTCCTGCACGAATGCCCGACAAAAAGGCATGCCTGGGCGGGAGCGGCGCCGGAGCGCCGCTCCACCTATTGCCCCTGGTACGCCGGCCTTAAGCCGGTTTGTCCGTCAGCTTGCGCACCGCCATCGAGAACATCAGCCGCGAAATACCAGAAACAAAAATGCTGATGCCGAACAGCGTGCCCACCACCCAGTCGCGCGTTCCATGGCCAGTGAAACCAGATCATGCCGCCCAGCAGGATGGTGATGAGCCCGTCAAACAGCACCCAGCCCCAGCCGGGATGCGGCTTCATGTGAAAGGCCAGCACCAGCGCAATCACGCCGTAGACCAGCAGAAACGACGCCAGCACCAGAGTCAGCGCCAACAATCCGCTGCGCGGATGCATCAGCAGGTAAATGCCGGCGATGATGTAGATCAGGCCCAGCAGAATCTCCAGCGCGATGCGTCCGCCGCTCTTGTGCGTGCCGAAGGCGTAAAAAATCTGCGCTCCGCCGTTGAAAATCGCCGACCATCCCACCACCAGCACGATCAGCAGACCAAACTCCCATGGCGCGAACATGGCCACGATGCCGAGAAGAATCATGATCACGCCCAGCGCGATCGACCAGCCTGATGCCTTGTGAATGCCGCCAGCAAGTGCTCCGTCCATAGTTCCTCCGTTGTGGGCGCGGCGGTACGCAACCGGCGCATATCCAGCAGAATCTGAGTCACTCCAAAGAGACCGGAAATCGTCGCCCGATATTCTGCGCGACCCAAGCCCAAGATTCAATGGTTTAATGCGTTGCGGCAGATGCGGATTTGGATACCGTGCGGCGACTGGGCCTGATCGCCGGGATCAAGGCTTCAGTTGCTCCACCACTGGCTCAATGATGTCGAAGAAGCGCATGTCCACCGCCACCTTCTTGTCGCTACCGTCGCGCTTCGACGTGGCGAAGCGCTCGGCTGCATGAGCCATGAAGGCGTTGGCAAAGCGCGCTCCCCAAACCACATCATCGTAGCTATAGGAGGTGCGCGTCTGCACAATGGTGGAGAAAGTCTCGTCGAAGGCCTTCAGCAGCACCAGCACTTCGGCGCTCGACTGCGCCAGCGCTTGCTGCGATTGCCCGTAGAGCGGACTGCGTTCGTCAATGGGATGCACCACCGTCCAGGTCAGCGGCAGAAACACCACGCTATCGCGCTCCAGCGCCAGCGGGTAGTAGCGGCGGGTATAGACGCCGTCCACCTCCTCAAAGCGACTGATGATGACCTTGGCGGAAACCTCGATCAGCTCGTTGGAGCGCGCGTTGGCCACGCGAAATTCCAGCGCAGTGATGCCCTGATAAGGCGCCACCACGGCGTGACTACTGAACAGCACGTTGGCGGTGGGTCGCGAAAATCGCGCGAATACCAGGCCGGTGGCAATGGCGAAGCCCATCAGTCCGGCCAGTGCCTCCAGGGCTACCACAAAGTTGGCCCACGCATTGACCGGCACAATGTTGCCGTAGCCGATGGTGGACAGCGTCTCCACGCTGAAGAAGAAGGCGCGCCAGAAAGGGCTCAGGCCGGCGCCGGGAGCGGTGTTGATCAGCGCTTTGGCGCCGCACGCCAGATAGGCGCTGGCAAACAGCCCATTCGCCACCAGGTAACCGACGATGCCCAGCAGCAGAAATCGCGACCAGGACATGGTCAGCAGCACGTGGTAAGGGCTCCACGACGCCAGCAGCCCCAGCCCTTTGCGTTCCACGTTGAAGCTGCCATCGCGGTTCAGCAGCCGCTGATGGCTCTCCTGCGAAACGACTGCGCCAAAACCAAGATCGCGCAGGTCCTGATGGGTAAGGGGTCGGGCTCGCTCGGCCATGGGTCTTCGATGCGGACACTGCCGCATCGTTGCAGCAGTATACCTGTAGGCTGAATTGCGCCGAAACGGCGGCTGGACCTAGGCGGACTGGCGCAGGGCGTGCTTCTTGACCACACGCACCTGGTGCTGCCTGGCGTCGAACGCAATCTCGCTGGTCAGCGAGCACTTGCCGCAGAGCCAGACCACTTTTTGCCGCACGTCCGCCGGCAAGCCCCAAGCCTTGGGGTCGTTCACCCGGAGAGTAAAGATTTTTCCGGTTCCCAGACGCCGGAATTCCGTCGGGCACTCCGGATTGGCACACTTGCCGAGTTTAGGAACGCCCGTCACTATATCTATCTCCGACTTTGACTCTTAGTAAGACGCAAGTTGCTGACAAAAGGTACATCTGGCTGGCGCAAATTGTGACGGGCGAATCAACCGGGTCGGTAGTTGCATCCAATTCGTACCACGGAGAACCGCAAGAAATGGACAGACTTTGCCTTCCGGGCAGGCCCTACCCGCTAGGCGCTACCTGGGACGGCACCGGCGTTAACTTTGCCATCTATTCCGAGCACGCTACCAAGGTCGAGCTCTGCCTGTTTGACCCTCGCGGACGCCGCGATGCCGAGCGCATCGAGATGCCCGAGCAGACCGCCTTCGTGTGGCATTGCTACCTGCCGCGGCTGCAGCCCGGGCAGCTGTACGGCTATCGCGTTCACGGGCCGTGGGATCCGTTGCGGGGCCTGCGCTTTAATCCCGCGAAGCTTCTGATTGATCCCTACGCCAAGGCCATCAGCGGACGCGTGGACTGGGCCCGCGCCATTTATCCCTACCGCTTCGGCGGCGATGACGCCGACCTCCACATTGACCGTCGCGACAGCGCCTCCGGCATGCCCAAAAGCGTAGTGGTGAATCCCTATTTCGACTGGGAGCACGACCGGCCGCTGCGCACCCCGCTCAGCGACTCCGTCATCTACGAGATGCACGTTCGCGGCTTTACCATGCTCAACCAGCAAGTGCCCGAGCATCTGCGTGGCACTTACGCCGGGCTGGCGTCCATGCCGGCGCTCAAATACCTGAAGCAGCTTGGGGTAACCGCCGTAGAACTCATGCCAGTGCATCAGCTCGTCCACGACAAGCAACTGGTGGAACGCGGCCTGCGCAACTACTGGGGCTACAACACCCTGAATTACTTCAGTCCGGAATCGGCCTACTCCTCGTGCGGCCAGGATGGCGGCCAGTTGTCCGAATTCAAGGCCATGGTGAAGGTGCTGCACCGGGAAGGCATCGAGGTCATCCTCGACGTGGTGTACAACCACACCGCCGAAGGCAATCAACTGGGGCCAATGCTGAGCCTGCGCGGCATTGATAATCCTACTTACTACAAGCTGGTGCCAGACAATCCGCGCTATTACATGGACTACACCGGCACCGGCAACAGCCTGAACGTCCGCCATCCGCAGGTGCTGAAGCTCATCATGGACAGCCTGCGCTACTGGGTCACCGAGATGCACGTGGACGGCTTCCGCTTTGACCTGGCAGCGGCACTGGCGCGCGAGCTGCACGACGTGGACCGCCTTGCGGCGTTCTTCGACATCATCCACCAGGACCCCATCCTGTCGCGGGTCAAACTCATCGCTGAGCCCTGGGACGTCGGTTCCGGCGGATACCAGGTCGGCAATTTCCCTATCCTCTGGGCGGAATGGAACGGCAAATATCGCGACACCGTCCGCCGCTACTGGAAGGGCGACGAGGGCCAGCTTTGCGATCTGGCCTATCGCCTGACCGGCAGCAGCGATCTTTATCAGAATGACGGCCGCCGCCCTTACGCCAGCATTAATTTCGTGACCGCGCACGACGGCTTTACCCTGCAGGACCTGGTCAGCTACAACCACAAGCACAACGAGAACAACGGCGAGAATAACCGCGACGGCGACAATGACAACAACTCCTGGAACATGGGCATTGAAGGGGCGACCACCGATCCGGCCATCCTGACCGCCCGCGAGCGCCAGAAGCGCAATTTCCTGGCAACCCTATTTCTCTCGCAGGGCGTACCTATGTTGTGCGGGGGCGATGAAATCGGCCGCACCCAGCACGGCAATAACAACGCCTATTGTCAGGACAACGACATCAGTTGGTACCACTGGGACCTCGACGGGCGCCGCAAGAAGCTCCTTGACTTCACCCGCAAGCTCATCGAATTTCGCAGCGCCCATCCCAACCTGCGCCGCCGCAAGTTTTATCAGGACCGCGACGTGCAGCATTCCTCACTGCGCGACATCGCATGGTACCGTCCCGACGGCGAGGAGATGACCCAGGAACAGTGGAATGCCGGCTGGTTGCGCAGCCTGGGTGTCATGTTCAACGGCCAAACGCTCCGGCAGACAGACGAGATGGGAAATCCCGTGGTGGACGATTCCTTTCTCATCCTGCTGAACTCTTCGGCCGAAACCGTGACCTACCTCCTGCCGCCGTCCCCGCTGGGCGTGGGGTGGAGCCTGGTCATGGACACCAACGATCTGGAGCAGCCCTTCAAGAACAAGCCCGTGAATGGCCACTTCGAGGTCTACGGCCGTTCGCTGGTGCTGCTGTCGGAGAGCATTCCCGCGTCTCCCGTTGAGGACACGGCCACCGCTGTCATAACTCAATCGGACGCCGCTGAGGCAGCGGTCAAGCCGCCGCTGCACGAACCCGAATCTTCGGTGGAAGCCAGTGCCGTCCCGGCGGGGACGGCATCGGAGGAGACTGCCACCAAGCGCGCAGAAAACCAGGGGGAATCGGAGTCGGTCGTTGATTAATCCCCGCAGTCTTGCGCGCCCTACGCCGTTGGCTTCCCTAGTGAGTCATGTCTAATGGACGGAAGATAATTCCTCCCAGCTTTCCGCCCGCGGGGCAACTGGATCCGATGAGCGTATCCAGGTCCTGCTGTCGGCGCAGGAGGTCGCCAAAGGTCCGCAGCGTCGCGTTCACCACCGGGTCATGAATCTGAATGGTGTTGGGTGACGCCAGGGTCCCATTACCTACCAGGAAGGCGGAAAGCACCGCTTCCGTTCCGGCAGGCCTGGGATGGATATGAAGAAACGGCGTGTTGGTTTCAGAGCCGTGACATCCGTTACAGGTGCCGAGCGAGAACTGCTGCCTGGCATCATTCGAGGCAGCCGCCGGACTACCGTTCCAGAAGACGGTTGGCGGACCGTTAGGCGCGCTGCCGCCGAGGAATGGCGTCCCCACGGGAAACTCCGCGGGCACGACGTAGGTTCCCGCCAATATCGCAGCCTGATTCGTATTGATAAAATTCGTGACGCTGGCGCCCAGGTTAAAGCTTAGTTCCGGGGTCTGCTTCACCGGCGCCTCCATCAGCTCGTGACTCGTTCCATCGAGATGAAACTCCCGCAGCTCCCAGGGAAGGGAGGTCGCCGCCTCGTCGGTCCGAAGCTGGTCCAAGGCACTGCCGTTGGGCTTGGCCGGGTTGGCATTGGCCGCAGTAAATTGGTCGGTAATCGCCTGTAGAGCGGGATTGAACCCCGAGCTCCCCAGCGTAATCGATCCCAGAGCGTGCCATTGGTTCGCCCACTTGTGAATGGCAGCGCAGCCAGATTTCGGCACGCCGTATTCCAGGATCACGGTGGCCCGAGGCAGGCTGCTACAGCTGCTGGCATCCAGCACTCCGAATACAAAGCGACCCTCGCCGGCGGAGCCTCCGCCGTAAAACGTATTCTCGCGAAGGTCGATGCGGTTCACGATCGCCAGCAAGCGCATAGGGGCCTGGCTGAGGTCCAGTTCCCCGCTGCTGGTGCGCTTCCAATTGTTCAGCAGCACCGACTGTATGCCGGTACGCGTCTGCACTTGAAAACTGTTGACATTCTGAATTGTTCCATAGAGGTTTAGCCAGTCTTCCACCATCTTCGCCGGATCGACGGTGCCGTTCGCCATGTCGGTCATCAGCTTTCCGAAGGTCCAGGCTCCCATGGGAGTTCCCTTTCCGGTGCAGGGATCAAAGGTTCGACTGGGATCCTCGACCACGCTAAGATCGGTGATCATCAGTTCGCGCGCCGGATCGATGGTGATGGTAATGCCGTTTAACACTCCGCCTGGGATGTTGATAGGACGGTTGAGCCGGATGGCTTCCTCGATCAGCTTGGGATTGATGAATTCGACCTGCTTCATTCCCACCACACCTCTTCCGCTGAAGACCGGAATCATCGCACCCCGGGCCTTGAGCTCCATTCTTCGCTCCTGCTCGCGGACAAAGGCTTTGAAATCGAAGTCGATCTCGGCAACGTACTGCCCTTTCTTGGCGCGCCGAAGCATCAACTTGTCGTCGCCAAAGCCTACCGTCACCTGCTCGGGCAAGTTCTCCCTCTGCTTGAACTCCACCGCCACGGTTGCTTTCGAGTCGCCATGAGGCGTCAGGACGAAGCCGGTTACCGGCGGCATTTCACGACTCTCCGCGGAAGAACTCGGCTTTTGTGCGAAGGCACTGGTAGATATCGCCAAGATACCAACCACAAATACCAGATAGTTACGGACAAACTTAGCTGGAGACATATGCTGCTCCTGTCGGGAGATTTCACTCACTGGCCTATACTCAACCCAGGGAACAGACCCTTCTTTGGATAGGAAGTCGGGGCCCTTTCGGGCATAGGACTCCCCGATCATTTTGTAGCTTCAATAAGGCCGGACTAGAAAGACAACTCTCTAGCTATAGTGCCTCTCCGCACCGCAGCGTTTCACTTCCGGTGCTTCTGGCGGACTAGTTTCCAATGAGTGATTTATTTCGGCGGGTACCTGGTAATTAAACCAAGCAATTGTCGGGAGGCTAAGCTAGAGAGTCGATTGAAGTCAATGGCTCTCAAGTGGCGATAACATTCATTCTATCTCCAGCTAGTTAATAGCCACACCCGTTGCTCTATCCGGGGCCTTCTATCTGGCTTAGAAGGCGCACAGCTCGATTCCTGCCGCCGTGAGTTCGACGCACCGGGTTCTTCACATCTTTCAGCAGTCGGATCAGCCGCCAAGGGCTGGTTCCGCCCTTTTTTTTACTTCACAGCCCCCTGTGACTGGCCTCACGGCACTTTATGGCGCGCCCTCCTACACTAAAGCTGGTTTCTTACCCCGCAAATTGCGGGAATTCGGAGGCATCAATGCATTGTTCTAAACGCACCGCCATGATTCTGGCGGCTATTTTTATGGTGCTGTGCAGCGTTTCGCTGCTGGCTGCCAAAGACACTTCCAAGCTCGGCATCGCCGAAACTCGCATCATCACCTTCAGCGCTCCCACCGTGATCGGCGGCACACTGCTGCCCGCCGGTGACTACAAGGTCACCCATCAGATGCAGGGACAAGATCACATCATGACTTTTACCCAGATCGGCGGGAAGAAGGCTGAAGCCAAGACCAAGTGCACACTGGTGCCGCTGAGCGCGAAGGCGCAGACCAGCGAGCAGCGCACCACGGTAAACGCCAAGAACGAGCGTGTGCTGACGGAAATGACCTTCCGCGGCGACACCGCCAAGCACGTTCTGGCGCAGTAAGTTCAAGCCGGATTCCCCTGGCGGCCTTGCGTCGCCCCGGCCTTGCTAACGCGACTTGTGCGGCGGACCTGCTAACCCACATTCTGCCGCACAATTTCGCGGAACTCTTCGTCGCTGACCAGCCCGCCCTTCTCGATACCGCGGCGCTTCACCGCTTCCAGCACTATCGCCCGCTTCGCTTCGGGCACGTCCACGCCCAGTTCCTCGGACTTGATTCGTATGCTGTCCAGCCCGCTCTTCTTGCCCAGCACCACGCCGCGCGAGGCGCCGACGAGTTCGGCCGCGTAAGGCTCTATCGCCTCGGGAATGTGGAACTGGCTGGCCACCGCCCCGCTCTCGCGGCGAAACAGGTTCTCGCCGATCAGCGGCTTCCAGCCTTCCAGCTCATAGTTCCCTGCCCGCCGCACCACTTCGGAGACCTCGCGAATCTTCTCGAGCTTCAGTTCTACCGGCACGTCGTATAGGCATTGCAGCGCCAGCGCGATCTCTGCAATGTCGGCGTTGCCGGCGCGCTCTCCCATTCCGTTGATGGTGCCGTGAATCCAACTCGCGCCGCCGCGCACTGCCGCGATAGCGGCCGCCGTACCCAACCCGAAATCGTTATGGCCATGCCAGTGAATCGGCGTCGCTGTGCCAACCCACTCGCGCACCCGGCGCACCAGAAACTCGGCGGCCTCGGGTGAGCAGACGCCGATGGTGTCCACCACCACGACTTCCTTCGCGCCCGCGTCCAGCGCGCTGCGGTAAACCTGTTGGAGAAATTCGAGATCAGCGCGCGAAGCGTCCACCGCGAAGAAGGCCACGTGAATGCCGCTTTGCGCCGCCAGAGTCACCGCCGCGGTGATCCGCCGCACCGCTTCGTCGCGGGAAATGCCGTACGCCTTCAGCTTGATCTCGCTCACCGGCGTCTCGATGACCGCAGCCTTCAGTTGCAACCGGACCAGTTCCTCGACATCGCCGCGGGTGGCGCGAGCAAACCCCCAGATTTCTGAGTGCTTCAGCCCGGCGCGCTGGATCAGCACAATCGCCTCGCCGTCTTCCTTCGATACCTTGGGGAAGCCGGCTTCGATGCGGCCCACGCCGAGCTCGTCGAGTTGCAGCGCGATTTCCAATTTCTGCTGCGGGCTGAACGTAACGCCGGCGGTCTGCTCGCCGTCGCGCAGGGTGGTGTCGTAGAAGCGCACCGGCCGTGAGCGGTCGAAGTCCGGCCGCACGTCGGCTCGCGCATTCAGCGGCGTAGTCCAGATTTTGCCGGCGAGGCGGGTCATCAGTCGCTCCATACCTACAGGTTCGGTGCCAGGCGAGCGAATATTTTCACCACGGAGGACACGGAGATCACGGAATCAATCCTTCCTGTGGAATCTTAAGCGATTATCCGTGCACGGCTTGTAGCCTGCTGAAGAATTCTGTTTCGGCCGCCTTGTATCAGGGCACGACTTCAGTCGTGCCGATAAGGCCCGTTATGTTTTTGTCCCGAGCCGGCTTCAGCCGGCGACACACCGAGCACGGTGCCCCAGAGCCCGCCCTGAGCGCAGCCGAAGGGTTCGCGTCCTTCTTTTGGACGCTAACCTGGGCTCAAGAATGTTCGCGCCGGACCGACCTATTCCCACATCGTGTGTCGATCTCTACGAACTCGAGCTCCGATCGACATCAGGAACCCCAGGTTAGCGGCCAAAACCGGGCCGCGAACCTGGGGCACCCAGATTCTTAAAAGCGTGTCTCCGACGACCTAATTCACTTCACCGCCTCGAACGGGGTCCAGGGCTGCGAATCCATGTCGCGCAGGACGTCCTTTTGCCAGTCAAACTGGGGATGCGCTTCGAGGTGCGGAGCGGCCTTGAAGTCGATACCGCAGGCGTGTCCTGCGGCTGCGACCAGTTGCATCTTCTCAGCCATGGCCGCAGTGGTGGCTTTGTTCTGGACGGTGCCGGCGATTCCGAAGGGCGGCTGCCAGGGCGGCATACCGCGCGGCGACAGGTCAACGTGCCCGCAGAGCGTGCGCTCGCTGGGTTCGGTCTTGCGGCTGAAGCTATCGTAGTGATCGCTCTCAAACTTCTCCGCCGCCGCCAGATCGATCTGGCCCTGGTTTTCGGCCATCAGTTGGTCCCAACGGATGTGGCGGGCATTTGCGCTCATGCTGGGGTCAGGGTTGAAGTGGGTCTCTTCCTGGGCGAGCTTCGGGTTGATGGGAAAGTTTGAGCCCACGAAGTACCCGTCGCGCTTGCGCTCCAGGGTGACATTCTTCAAGCCCAGTTCGAGGCTGGCGATCTCGTTTCGCCTGATGTCGGCAATCAGCCAATCATTGGCATAGCCGCCGTTGTTTTCGGTCTTCATGATGCGGGCAAAGTCGTCGATGGACTTGGAGTACTGCATGGCCTTGCGGGCGCGCACGAATTCGGGAATGCCCTTGGGATCGTAGCCAAAGAAGGCAGTGATGGTGGTCTCGGTGATCACGATGCCGGCGGAGTTGATGCCGAAATCATCGCCGCTGTGAATCAGGCCGGGAAAGCCGTCCATGATGAAGTGCTGCCCTTTCGCCGGGACGATATCGAAGATGATGGTCCAGCGCTCGCCATCGAGGTAGCTCGACCAGTTGTTATGCGCAATCACCACCCGTCCATCTTTGGTGTAGCTGCCGGTGGCGACGAAGGCGCTGCAATGGTCGGCGGGAGCAGTCGAGACTGGCGGCACGATTCCGTGCTGCTTGTCGTATTCGGTGACGTAGTAACTCCACTCCAAAAAACCATTCAGCGCGACCACATCCCACAGATCGAGTTTCAGGCCGGCGGCGCTGGCGCCATCGGTGATGCCCTGCAATTCCTCGCGATACTCGGTTTCGATGTGGGGCCACATCATGTTCTGCGCGGCGTCGCGGAAGAAGGACCACTCTTTCCCGTTGTCGTGAGTGAGCTCGATCTTTTCCATCTTCAGCGCGTCGTCGATCTCCGGCGCCAGAAGATATCCGTGCTGGAAGCCAATGGCGGAAGGACTGCCGGCGAGATGGACGAAGGTCCAGCCATTTTCGGCGGGACGGCGGAATGCGCCCGCGAGACGCGGATCAGTGCCGGCATCCTGCCTGGATTTTGATTTCGACGAGGCGAGGGCGTTGACCGCAACCCCAGCCAGGAGCAAACACAGCAGTACACCTGCGAGTCGGCGCATAGAACCCCATCCTCCCCAAAGGTGAGCTATGGTAGCAGAAGGCCGTCTCCCACACATCCGAAACCCGCGGATGTATGAGGCACCCAGATTTCGACTACGAGAAAGAAAACCCCCACTCAAGGCCAAAGGACGGCCTTGAATGGGGCACCCGATTCACGCCCCGACAGCAAAACCGCGCAGAGCATAACTCTGCGCGGCCGCAATCCGAACCCCGCGAAGTCTTACGCCCCGGCCTGCTTCTCCGCCATATCGCCGACGATGGGCAGCTTGAACATCTGGTGCTGGTAGGCCTTGACCACCAGCAGAATCCACAGCGCCAGTTCCGCCAGCCCCAGCAGGCCCCAGATGGGGAACATCAGCAACGGAATGGCGTAGCTGACGATGGACAGCGCCACGTGCAACACGATCAGCGCGCCGCACACGAACAGGCACTGGAACGAGTGGAAGCGCACAAACTTGTTGCGATTGTAGGGCTCGATGAGCAGAAAAATGATCGCAGGAATAATGGTGAAGTAGGCCAGCATGCCGGCGATGTTCTCCTCCAGCCCTGACGACGCCGAGGATACAGTCCCATACGTCGGCGGCGGCGTGGCGCCCCCGCCCTCGACCGGCGCGCCTGCCGGCTTGCCGCACTTAGGACAAAAGGCCGTGCCATCGGCCATCTGCGTACCACACGCCGCACAGAATGCCATACAACCTCCTGGAGTTGTGGGGACAGCCGCACCGAACACACTACGCCCCCGGCGCTGCTGCTCCTTTACAGTCGCGCCGGACGATAGCAAACTCCGGGTGCGAAGGCAAATGAAAACCGGGGTAACTCCACCTAGGTGAGGTGAAGTTACCCAAAACGGAATTGTGTGAAGGGATTTACCGAAGGGAGCCTTTGTTCAGCACCGCTGAAGACGTGCCGAATGACCGACCATTCCGTTGATTGTCATCCCGAACGACTTTAGCCGTGAGGGATCTGCGGTCCGGTGCCGAGCGCGCATGTTCGCAGGGCGAAAAAACCGCAGGTCCCTCGGCTCCGCTTCGCTGCGCTCGGGATGACAACCTATAAGTAAGGCTTAGACGCGAGCCTGAAGGCCCGCTCTACCTTAAGGCAGATGACTCAGGCGCCGCAGCACTTCTTGTACTTCTTGCCGCTGCCGCAGGGACAAGGATCGTTGCGGCCAACCTTATCGCCGCGAATCACCTGCTGCACCGGAGCCTGTTCGCCGGAGCCGGCCATGCGCGCCTGTTCCAGTTCCTTGCGCTTGCGGCGCTGGAAGGCCTCTTCCATGTCGTCGATGGAGGTCGCCGCCCGCTGCGGACGCCGCTGGGTGGCGGCGCTGCCGTTTCCGCCGGAATCCGGCGCTGCCACCGCACCGGTCCCGCCATCCACCGGCCCGCTGCTGGTGTAGTAAGTAGTCCCCTCGCCCGGCCGCTCTATGATCTGCATCAGGTAGAGATAGCGGACGGTCTCTTCCTGGAAGCGCGCCATCATGGCTTCGAACATGTCGAAGGATTCGCGCTTGTACTCCACCAGCGGATCGTGCTGGCCATAGCCGCGCAGCCCGATGCCTTCCTTCAGGTGGTCCATGCTGAGCAGGTGGTCTTTCCACTGCTGGTCAATCACGCTCAGCATGATGATGCGCTCGTGATGGCGCATCGCATCCGGGCCGATGAGCTGTTCCTTGGCGTCGTAACGCTGCTTCAGCTTGTCGAAGATGGCGTCGCCCAACTCCTGGCGATTGAGCTGGTCGGCATCCACGCCCTCGGCAACGATGTCCACGCCGAAGCGAGTGAAAATCTGGTTCTTCAGGCTCTTTACGTCCCAATCTTCGGGATGCGTGGTCTTGCCGACGTAGGTGTCCAGCAGGCCGCCCAGAATTTCGCGGACGTAATCCTCGAGGATCAGGTCCTTCTGGTCGATCCCTTCCAGCAACTGGCGGCGCAAGCCATAGACGGCTTCGCGCTGCTTGTTCATCACGTCGTCGTACTCGAGCAGGTGTTTGCGGGCCTCGAAGTTCTGCGCTTCCACGGCCTTCTGCGCCGCCTCGATGCGCCGGGTAATCATCTTGGATTCGATGGGAGTGCCCTCTTCCATGCCCAGCCGCTGCAGCAGGTTCGAGACCCACTCCTTGGCGAAGATGCGCATCAGGTCATCTTCCAGGGACAGGAAGAAGCGCGAAGCGCCGGGATCGCCCTGGCGGCCCGCGCGTCCGCGGAGCTGATTGTCAATGCGGCGCGCCTCGTGCCGCTCGGTGCCGAAGATGAACAGGCCACCGAGGTTGATGACGTCGTCATGTTCGATGTCGGTATCTTTCTTGAAGCGCTCGAAGGTCTCGATCCACTGCGCCGTCGGCACCTGGTATTCGTTGCCGCCGTAATAGAAGTAGGAGATGTTGGGATCGTCGGGCTTGGCCGCGACTTCGCCGGCGGCGGCGCGCAACTGCTTGGCCAGACCTTTCTTCAGGCACTCCTGCTTGGCCATAAAATCGGGATTGCCGCCCAGCAGGATGTCGGTACCACGGCCGGCCATGTTGGTGGCAATGGTGATGGCGCCCTTGCGGCCGGCCTGCGCCACAATCTCGGCTTCCTTCTCGTGATACTTGGCGTTGAGGACGACGTGCTTCACGCCTTTCTTCTTCAGCAGCTCAGAAAGCCGCTCGGACTTCTCAACCGACGTGGTGCCCACCAGCACCGGCTGGCCGCTCTGCGCCAAGTTCTGAATTTCGTCGGCTGAGGCGTAATACTTTTCCTTCTCGGTGCGATAGACGACGTCGGAATTCTCGACACGCACCAGCGGCCGGTTGGTGGGAATGACCACCACTTCCAGCTTGTAAATATTGTCGAACTCGGGAGCTTCGGTTTCCGCCGTACCGGTCATGCCGGCCAGCTTTTTATACATGCGGAAATAATTCTGGAAGGTGATGGTCGCCAGCGTCTGGTTTTCGCGCTCGATCTTCACCTGCTCCTTGGCTTCGACGGCCTGGTGCAGTCCGTCCGACCAGCGGCGTCCCGGCATCAGGCGGCCGGTGAACTCGTCCACGATGAGGACTTCGCCGTCCTTGACCACGTATTCCACATCGCGGCGATAGAGCGCGTGCGCCTTGATGCCGGTCTCAACGTGATGCTTCAGGTCCCAGTTTTCCGGATCGGCGACGTTGCCGATGCCCAACAGACGCTCCACTTTCTCCCAGCCTTCGTCGGTCACCGTGATGGTGCGGTGCTTTTCGTCCACCACGAAGTCGCCGGTTAGAATCTTGTCTTCTCCCAGGCCGCGATCAATTTCCTCGCCCTTCTCGAGCTGCGGGATGATGCGATTCACGGTGTAGTACTTGTCGGTGGATTCCTCGCTGGCGCCGCTGATGATGAGCGGAGTGCGGGCCTCGTCAATCAGAATGGAGTCCACTTCGTCCACGATGCCGAAGTTGTGGCCGCGCTGCACGCAATCCTTCAGGTCAAACTTCATGTTGTCGCGCAGGTAGTCGAAGCCGAACTCGTTGTTGGTGCCGTAGGTGACGTCGGCGGCGTAGGCCTCACGGCGCTCGGCGTCGTCCAGGTCGTGCACGATGACGCCTACGCTCAGTCCGAGGAAGCTATACAGCTTGCCCATCCATTCGGAGTCGCGCTTGGCCAGGTAGTCGTTGACCGTGACCACATGGACGCCGCGTCCGGAAAGCGCGTTGAGATAAACCGGCAGCGTGGCGACCAGCGTTTTACCTTCGCCGGTCTTCATTTCGGCAATCTTGCCATGGTGCAGAACCGTGCCGCCGACCAACTGCACGTCGAAGTGCCGCATGTGCAGCACGCGCCAGCCGGCCTCGCGGCAGACAGCGAAGGCCTCGGGCAGCAGTTCGTCGAGCACGACCTTCAGCTCGCGGTCTTTCTCCTCGGGATCTTCGATGGCGTCCAGGCGCTCCTTGATGCGGAGGCGGAATTCGTCGGTTTTGGCGCGCAGTTGCTCGTCGGAGAGCTGCTTCATAGCCGGTTCGAGCGCGTTAATCTGCTCGACCTGCGGCATCAGGCGCTTTACTTCACGTTCGTTGCTGGTGCCAAAAACCTTGGCAAAGACCTTATTTATCAAATCCTGGTTCCTTGGAAACGGGCTGGTGAGCCGGCGCGGCGAACGCGCTCACGGCACACACTTCACCCCATTGAAAAGGCTACCACATTGGATGCCGCGGGCGGGCGGCGGTCGCAAGGCAGTGGGCAGTGGGTAGTGGGTAGTAGGTAGACCCGTGGACGGTGATGGAGATCTGCCACTTTCGGATGCGGTGTAGGGGCAGATGTTGCGCAGATCAAAGCCCGGAGGGCGTGTCACGACAGCCCGGCACGCAGCCGCAGGCGGAGTGCTGGGTATGCGTCGATGTGGGCGGGGAGCGCCCCGGGCGCGTCAACCGAACAGATATCGGGAATCGTATTCCAACCCCGCCTTACGCACCAACGTCTGGAATTCCTGCTCGTAGCTCCATTTTTGATGATGTTCGGCCTGGGTCGCGATGTAGTGCAGAACGGTTTCGCGCTGGGACTCGCTGACGCCAAACGCTCCGTAGCCTTCTTGCCAGCCGAACTTCGGAACATCGTCTTTCATCCATCTCGACGAGTGCGCTTTCAGATTCTGAATCGCGACAGCCAAGGTCATCACGGGGGAAAGCGCGATCAGCAGGTGTACGTGTGCTCTGCCGCCGGCAGTGATCAACGAAATATCTTTGGCGCGCGCGATCAAGCCGAGGCGTTTCCAGAGAGCTTCAGGTTCATGGATGAATGCGATACGCCCTTTGGTGCTGAACACGCAATGGACCAGATTCCGGGCCAGGGTATGCGGCATCCCGATCACGTTAATGCGGCACGGCTCTGGAAGCTGTGACTCTACACACAGGCCGATGTGAAGCCGCAAGACGCGCCCGGGGCGCTCACGATCTCAATCCGTCCCGTACGCAGCACTCCGCCTTCGGCTCCGTGCTGGGCTGTCATGGCACGCCCTACGGGCTTTGAGCGTGCCGGCGCCACGAATTTTCGATTTCGCACAGGTGTGACGCATCCGCGGCGGACGTAACCCCGACCTCCGCGCCCGGGGCGCTACCGACCTCGACGCGTCCCGTACCCAGCACTCCGCCTTCGGCTCCGTGCTGGGCTGTCATGGCACGCCCTGCGGGCTTTGAGCATGGCGAGACGGAATTTCTGGGCAACCCCCGATTGCCGCGCCCGAGGCGCTCGATTCTGCACTCGCCGCCTACCCAGCACTCCGCCTCCGGCTCCGTGCTGGACTGTCATGACACGCCCTACGGGCTTTGAGCATGGCGAGACGGAATTTCTGGCACGCTCCGAGAGCTTTGAGCCTGCTACCAGTCGAGAGTCGAGAGCTAAGAGCAGAGGGCTAACAGCTAAGAGCTAATGGCTAGTTGCTAATTGCTAGCTGCTAATTGCTTCCCGCCTTCTTCGCATGCGGATGGGTCCGGTCATACACATCCATCACATGCTTGACGGTGAGCTGCGTGTAGCGCTGCGTCGTGGAGAGCCGCTCGTGACCCAGCAGCTCCTGGATGGCACGCAGGTCGGCGCCCTCTTCCAGCATGTGGGTGCCGAAGGCGTGGCGCAGGGTGTGCGGATGTACGTCGGGCGAGAGGCCGCGGGCCACGGCAATCTGCTTGACGATGCGGCCGACGCTGCGCGTAGTCAGTCGCGAACCGCGCAAATTGATGAGCAGCGCGCGCTCCGAGGTGTGCCGGGTCTCGCCCAGCACCCGTTGCCGCGCCGGAAGATACGCCTGCAGCGCCTCTTTGGCGGAATCGCCGAACGGAACGTAGCGTTCTTTGCGGCCCTTGCCGCGAACCAGGATCAGCTCGTTCGACCAGCGCACGTCGTCAAGGTTGATGCCAATCAGCTCGGAGTTGCGGATGCCCGACCCGTACAGCAGCTCAAGCAGCGCGCGGTCGCGCTCGGCGAAGGCCGAACATTCCGGCATGTCGGCATCGAGCACCGTGTTGACCTCTTCGATGGTCGGGACGCGCGGCAGTTTCTTCGGCAGGCGCGGCGTGCTCACCAGCGCGGCCGGATTCTGCTGCACCTCGCCTTCCTGTGCCAGCCATTTATATAGAGAGCGCAGCGCCGCCAGCGAGCGCGCGACTGACGTCTTGCTCAGCCCGCGCTCGTAAAGCGTGGAGAGGTAGCTGCGAATGAGCACGTGGTCAATATCGCTCCAACCTTGCGGGCCGACGAACTCGGCGAAGCGCCCGAGGTCGGCGTGATACGCCTTGATGGTGTGCGTCGAGGCGTTGCGCTCCTGTAGCGCCCGCAGGAACTGCGCGACGGCCTTCTCGACGATGGTGGCACGCTTACTCATCCTGTTTAAGCAGAGTTGTCATCACGAGCCCATTCCGAGTTGTCATCACGAGCCGACTTCAGTCGGCGAGGGATCTGCTTTTCTCCCGGCGCCGGCAAACAGCAGATTCCTCGCGCCAAACCCGGGCGCTCGTAATGACAATTCCTCATGCCGGCCGCTATTCGCCGGGCTGAAGCCCGGCGCTTCCACCGCTCTTCCCTGCCCGCCCCTTGCTCCGCGGATGATGCTGCTTGTACACCTTGCTGAGCCGATCCAGCGCCAGGTGGGTGTACACCTGGGTGGTCGAGATGTCGGCGTGGCCCAGGATGGTCTGCACCGTGCGCAGGTCGGCGCCGTTCTCCACCATATGGGTGGCGCAACTGTGGCGCAGCATGTGCGGGCTGGCGTGGCGCGACTGCGACGATGCAGCACTCACCATCTGCCAAACACGCTGGCGAGTGATGCCCCGCGCGCCCCGCGCAATGAACAGCACTGGCGACGACTTCCCTGCCGCCAGCGCCGGACGCCCGTCGCGCAAATAGTGTTGCAGCGTCTCCTGCGCCGCCTGTCCCAGCGGCACGATTCGCTCCTTGTCGCCCTTGCCGCGAACCAGCACGTAGCCCAGCTCCAGCTTCAGGTCCTCCAGCTTCATGCTGGTGATTTCCGAGACGCGCAGCGCACCGGCGTAGAAGACTTCCAGCATGGCGCGGTCGCGCAGCGCGAGCGCCTGCGAGCTGGCGATCGTCGCGCACGCGCGGCGGACCTTGCAGCACGCTTTCCACTTCGTCGGCCGACAGCGATTTCGGCAGCACCTTCCATTGTCGCGGCGTGTCGAGATTCAGCGTGGGGTCGGCGGTGATGTAGCGGTCCAGCAGCAGGTACTTATAAAGATGGCGCAGCGCCGACAGCTTGCGGGCCACGCTGCGGGCGTCCATGCCGTCGGACAGCAGCCGGCTGAGAAAGTTGCGGACGTCCTGGCGGCGCGCATCGCGCAGGCCGCGCTTGTGCTTCAGCAGGAACTCGCTGTACTGCTCCAGGTCCGAGCGGTAAGCGGCAACGCTGAGCCGCGCCAGCCCCTTCTCGACCTTGAGGTAATCGAGGAACGAGGTCAGCAGGCGCAAGTTGGGGTCCGCAGTCGCCACGGAGTGAGTATGACGCCTCGCGCTCGCGCAGGGTATAGCCGCCGTGGTGACCATCGGAGGACCCGGCCCCGCCCTAGCCAAAGGATGGTGTCTAGTCCCAAGACATACTTTCCAGTTTGTCTCGACACATCCTTTCCAGTGTTTTGCTCTAGTCTGCGATCCAGTGTTCGACCGCGGTCGAACACTGGATCTCGAGATCGAGTTCGCGCACCAGGGTGCGGCAGTAATACACCTGCACCCGATCTTCCAGTTGCAGCAGTTGTACCCACTCCCGGCGCAGGCCCTGGCCGATGTTCCAGGTGCGGCCAAAGGCATTGATCTTGCCATTGGCATCCAGCCGCCGCACCCGCGCTCCCGCCGGATACTCCCAGCGCGGCGGTTGCGCATGTAGCTCCGCGGACTCGGATGCCACACCGAGGCCGGCGTGCGCATATCGAGCGCTTCGTGCGGGCGAACCTGGTTGTGCTCCCAACGAAACTCATCCAGCCACTGCTGCTGCGGCTTGCCCTGCCAGCCGCGATGCTGCAAGGCCCGCTCCATCTCGCCGTGAAAGCGCTCCACCTTGCCCTGGGTCTGCGGATGCCGGATCCCGCTCCAGTGCAGTTGGATACCCTGCTTCATTAGCCACACCGCCAGCTCAGTGGTTCCCATTGGCGATCGCGCGCTCCACCACGGAATGCCATGGTCCATCAGCATCCCCTCCGGGACACCGCAATCGCAGAACACGCTCTGCAACTGCTCCCGGACCAGCTCCCCGCGCGTGCTCCCAGTCTGCTGCAACAGCAGCAAATAACGGCTGTGGTCGTCGATCACCGACAACGGACCGGTCGCCGCATTCCAACCCTTCGGGCTCTTGAAGTCCATCTGCCACAGCTCGTTGGGACGGGAGCGTTCAAAGCGCTCAGCCGCTACATCGTGCCGGTCCGCCGGATGGATCAGATCGTGCCGCAACAGAATGCGATGAATCGTGCTGCGGGTCAGTACCACCCCCTGGCGCTCCAGCAGAACTCCCAGCTTGCGCGCACCCCAGTCCGGATAGCGGCGGCGCAGCTCGACCACCCGCTCCTCCAGTTCCCGCAGCCGTGAGACGTGGGCTGTGGAGCGGACGGCGGCTACGCTCGGCGATGCCCGCAATGCCTTGTTGCCGGTAGCGCCCGAGCCACAAACGCCCGGTGGGACGTGATATGTCAAACTCCTCGCACAACGCCGTCAGCGACTTCTCCCGGCGCACCGCCGCCACCACGAACTGAACCCGCTGTTCTCGTACGTCCATGGTCTTCCAAGGCATCTCGGCTTACACTCCCGCGCTCGCTGCGCTCGCGCAGAAGTGTAAAGGATGTCCCGAGACACTTTGGAAAGGATGTCATGGGACTGAACACCAAAGGATGGCTTGAACGGGCCACCCAGGTTGGATTCAGCCAATCTAACGGTTCGTCGAAGGGAGAGAAATCTGGGTGGCCCACACATCCGCAATTTCGTATGTGTGGGAGACGGCCAATCCCGACCTGTGTGATTGCGCCAGGGCAAGGGCTTGAGTGTCTGCGCGAGAGCTGCATTTTCCCCACGGGACTTCAATTTTTTTCCACTTCACCCAGTGCTCGGCCTTCATTTCCGTGCTGGCGTGAGCTCGTCCGGCCTAGGGCGCTCGTTTTCTGGCCTTCTACTCCACCGCCCGAAACAAAAGCTAATTCTTATGTAGACATTTCAGCCGTGTCGAACTGCGCCTTCATTTCTGATTTGAGCCGGCTAGCGAGTTGCGGCCAGCGCGTGGCGTCGCGCAAAACGAACTGCCCAAGGTACATGGGATGCGACTTCGGCGGCGCGGTCTTGGCAGTGTCCACGGGATAGGGTCCGCTGACCAGAGTCGGGAAACCCCAGATATCGCCGGTACGCATATCAATCATCATTTTGCCCAGCATCTGGCCGGAGCCGTCGGGCTTGCGCAGCATGGTGTAACCGGGCTCGACAAAGAAGGGATAGGCGTCATTCGATTGCGCCTTCACCGCCGGCGGCTGGACGACAGGCTTAAACACCAGCATGCCCAGAAAAATTGCGATCAGGCAGAGAAGCGTCTGGGTGAAGCGATCCAGTCTCATAGATCCTCCGAAGTGACTCGCTAACTTGTGCAACGGCGAAAAGTGACTCAACTCTAGAACTTTCCCTCGAAACAGGTAGATGAGTTCGATCACCAGGATGATGACCACCATGACCTCCAGAACAAAGCCGCGGGTCTGGTGAAATTCGTCGAGCAGGAAGCGATACATTCCTTCAGCGGTGTGCAGCTTCTCGTTGACCAGGTCTTTATATTCCGGCACGCCGACCTTGGCTGCCGCCAGGCGATAAAGCCGCGCCGAATACATATCGCTGACAAACTTGATGGCGTTGTCGGAGCGCTCCACCAGTTCGGTCACTTCGACCGTAACCGAATTGAGCCGCAGCGCTTCCTTGCCCGTACGCCAGCGGCGCCACAAGCCTTCGCGATTTTTCAGCGAGCGGTACACCCCGGCCAGTTCGCGGGTCAGCAATTCGTCGTAGTAACGAAATTCCAGCAGCTGCGAATTCACGTACTCCAGGATCTGCACGGTTGTCGCCGCGCCTTCCGGCGTGTCATACACCAGCGCCGCATTCCAGCCGATTACCACCACGTCGTTGGGATAGTAGGAAAGACTGGCCTGGAGAACCTCGTCGGTTTCGCTGCGCGCGAGTGGCAAAGTCTCGCCGCGCAACATCTGAGCAATCTGCGGGCCGTGCTCCTTCAGCAAGTCCGAAGCCGCCACGTCACCGGGCGAGGGGCTCAGCGAGAAGACGTAATAGTCCTCCGCCAGCCAGTCGCGATAGGGCTTTACCAGCGCTGGCGAAATCCGCTCCAAGCGCCCACGGATAATCTGCTGCGCAACACGTTCAAGCTCGTAGTTGGGAACCCAGCCCGCCGCCAGTTGGACCAGGTCGGGCCAGTCAGACTCGATGGCCAGCTCGAACAGCACACTGATGACGCCGTAATCGTAGTACTTGATCTGCGGAACCAGCTTCTCGCCGCGGGTCAGCACCACCGGCTCAAGCCGCTCGACTACCGGCGGGTTCTCGAAGCGCACATAGTCCGGAGTGGCGTGCTTGAAGCCGGGCTCGACCCGGCGCGCGCCCAGAATCTGGCGCAGCGGCTCCAGTTGTATCTCCTCGCACACATCGTGGAGGATCACTCCGAGAACGGAGCCCCGCACGGTTTGCGCTGTCGTACCAGTAGCCACGGTGTGCGTCCTGTCGCCATTGTATGGGACGCGGATGCCGTCCCCTCAGCCAGGAAGCGTTACAACAGAGTGAATTTCAGGATGGAATGGCCGCACGGCGGCTTGTCGTTCCGCCAGACTGCTGGCGCTACTTAGGCGGAAAGAGGAACTGCAGCATCGGTCCCACGCGCTCCGACCAGGCTGCCTCGTCATGGTGAGCGCCGGGAATCTCGCTGTAAGCGAGGTCCTGTCCGATCACCCAGCCCTTGGCCACCAGCGCGTCTTTCAGCGCGCGAGCATCCGGCAGCGCCCTGGGACTCTCGCTGGTGCCGATGTCGAGCCAGATGCGCAGATCCGGCTTGCGCTTGATCTGCGAAACCGTCTTCAGGATCGCGCGGCCGCCACCACACCGACGGCGACATCACGCACAACTTGCTGAACACCCAGGTATAGCGCAGCCCCAGATACATCGAGACCAGTCCGCCCAGGGAGGAGCCGCCCATGCCGCAATTCTCCGTTCCGGGCAGCGTGCGGTATTGGTGGTCCACGAACGGCTTCAGCTCTTCGACGATCATCTGCCCATAGGCATCGGCTTGGCCGCCGCCCAGGCGCTTGTCCTCCACCGGCGTGTACTCGTCAATGCGATGCGGTCCGGTATTGTAGATGCCCACAATCACCAGCGGCTCAATGGCGCCGGCTGCGATCAGCGCGTCGGCGGTTTCGCCCACGCGCCAGTACTTGCCCGGGATGAACGAGGTGTTAGGGTCGAACAGGTTCTGACCGTCGTGGAGGTATAGCACGGGAAAGCGGCGATCCGGCTGGGCGTCGTACATCGGCGGCCGATACACGATAAAGTCGTGCTTGTCGTCCACCAGCTTGGAGGCGAACTGGCGGCGCAGCCAGAGGCGCGATTTCAAGTCGTTGGGCCCGTTTGCGGCCGCTGGACTGGACGGCGGAAGGGCATGGAGATCGTCAGGTATGACCAGTTCCGTGGACATTTTGTAGAATTGTGGCTCCTTAGATTACCAAACGCGGGTTCTCTGACCGCACAATCTTTCCGAAAGGCTCAAAAGAGTGAATCGCGAATATCACAGATGGTGGTCGAACGACCTGCAACGCGACATGGAACTGCTGTCTTTGGCCATGCCGGCACCAAGGTCTTGGTCTTCCCTACATCCCAGGGAAGGTATTTTGAGTACGAAGACAACAAAATGGTTGCCGCCGTGGCCGACCGTCTGGAGAACGGCCAGCTCCAGATTTTCTGCGTGGATAGCGTGGACGGCGGGAGCTGGTATAACAAGCGCGCCCATCCCTATTGGCGGGTGCAGCGGCACTTGCAGTACGAGCGCTACATCCTCAACGACGTGCTGCCGCTGATGTGGAACAAGAACTGGACGCCGCGCACCATCGTCACCGGCTGCAGCTTCGGCGCCTATCACGCCGTCAACTTCGCCTTCCGCCATCCCGACAAAGTCACCGGCTGCGTTAGCATGGCCGGCTCCTTCGACATCAAAGGCTTCCTCGACGGCTGGTACAGCGAGGACGCATATTTCAACAATCCTCCCGACTACCTGGCCAACTGCACTGACGGCTGGAAATACAACCACATTCGCACCGTGCTTTCCACCGGAGAGTGGGACATGTGCTGGGAGAAGAACGAAAAGTTCGCCTCCATCCTGCGGGCGCGTGGCATTCGCCACGAGCTATACGTCTGGGGCGATCAGAGTTATCACGACTGGCCGTGGTGGCGGCCCATGGCGCGGACGTACCTGGAGTAGCGTGGGAGCGGCTATGGCTCCAGCGTTTCGATGTTGCGACCGCCGTGGACGATGTGCAGAACCTCAACCGCTCGTCCATCACCCGATACACCACTAGATATGGGAGCGGGGACAGAACCAACTCCCGCGTGCCGCTGCGCAGTCCAATGCGGCCGCGGTTGGGCATGGTTTTGAGTGCGCGAATGGCGTCGTAGAGAGTGCGCATCGTCCGTTGCGCGTAATGTGGGTGATGCTGGTCGAGGTAGGTTTTGATCTGTTCGAGGTCTTCCGCTGCCGGCACGGTCCAGCGGATTCGCATCAGGACTTCAGCATCCGCTTAACGCGAGCGTCCATCTCTTCTTCTTCGATGAACTCGCCGCGGTCGGCGGCGGCGATACCCTTTTCGACTGCCAGGAGGAAGCGGTCATTTTCGTGCAGCAGCCTTAGCGCCGCATCCGTCAGAAATTGCTCGACCGGCTTGCCTTCATGCTCAGCAATGCTCGCCAGTTTCGCTTCCTGTTGGGGGGTGAGATTCAATTGCATGGTTGCAGTTTAGGAGGCTGCACGGATACTGTCAACGCATGTCTGGGGCGACCAGAGCTATCACGGGAATATGGAAACTATCCGAGTAAGACTGGATTCAAAGATGCTTGAGGCGACCAACCGAGCAGCCAAACGGGCGCGAGTGAACCGCTCTACTCTGGTGCGGGAGGCGCTTCGTGAATACTTGGAGCGTCTTAATGCACGCGAACTGGAAGTCCTCGACCGGCGGGGCTATCGTCGGCTGCCGGGTACAGCAGAGCGGGCTGCGATATGGGAAGAAGTGGCCTCGTGGCCGGAGCGATAGAGCGCGGTAGGTGCGGTTGAACCGGGTTGCTCGCCGCAGCTATCAAAAGTGGAGCTGGTGCGATGCGGCCGGTCCGGCAATCCCTCACTCCCTACAAAACCTGCGGATTTTCGCCTAGAATAGTGATCACTGACAACGCAGCCGTACGTTGCCATCTTGGGCTTTCCTCATCATTTGCGAACTGATACGTCGCGTCATTCGTGTCGCTCGCCAGGAGTGATTGTGAAGAAGATCGGTGTGATTTTCGGGATGGAGACCACGTTTCCGCCCGCGCTGGTGGAAAAGATCAACAGCATGGGAGAGCCGGGCATCCAGGCGGAACTGGCCACCGTGGGCGAGGTCCGCATGGCCGAGCCGTCGCCCTACCACGTCATCGTGGACCGCATCTCGCACGACATCCCCTTCTATCGCGGCTACCTGAAGAACGCGGCGCTCTCCGGCACCGTGGTCATCAACAATCCTTTCTGGTGGAGCGCCGACGACAAGTTCTTCAACTTCGCGCTCGGCACCAAGCTGGGCGTGGCCATCCCCAAGACGGTGCTGCTGCCGCACAAGGAGCATCCGCCGGGAACCACTGACCGCTCCATGCGCAACCTGCAGTTCCCCATGCCTTGGGACAGCATCTTCAGCTACGTCGGCTTCCCCGCGTTCCTGAAGCCCTTCGACGGCGGCGGCTGGAAGGACGTGTACAAGGTCAACTCGCCGGAGGAGTTCTTCCGCGCCTACGACCAGAGCCGCGACCTGTGCATGACCCTGCAGCGCGGCGTGAACTTCAAGGAATATTTCCGCTGCTACGTGGTGGGCCAGGAGAAGGTGCACATCATGCACTACGATCCCTCGGCGCCCTTCCACGAGCGTTACGTGAAGAATCCGCCGCCCACCGATCCCAAGCTGCTGCAGCGCGTGGAGCGCGATTGCCTGACCCTGTGCCGCGCCCTGGGCTACGATTTGAACACGGTTGAGTTTGCCTGCGAAGATGGAGTACCGTACGCCATTGACTTCATGAATCCGGCGCCGGATGCCGACGTGAACTCCGTCGGCCAGGTTAATTTCGACTGGATCGTGAAGGAAGTGGCGGAGCTGGCAGTACGCCGCGCCAAACAGCACGACGGCCAGATCGGCGACTACCGCTGGAGCAGCTTCCTGGCGGGGAGCGCCCCGGCCAAAGAGGCGTCCAGCGTACCGGAAGCGGCTGCGGCCGCATCCAAGCCGAAGAGCAAGCGAACCACCAAGGGGTAGCAGTGATGAAAGGGCCCAGCTTCAGTATCGGCATCGAAGAGGAATATCAGACCATCGATCCGCAGAGCCGCGATCTGCGCTCGCATATCGCTTCTGAGATCCTGCCGAAGGCCAAGCTGGCGCTGCGCGAAGCGGTCAAGCCGGAAATGCACCAGTCGGTCATCGAGGTCGGCACCCGCGTCTGTAAGAACATCCAGGAAGCGCGCGAGAACATTCGTTCCCTGCGCCGCGAGATGATTACCCTGGCCACCGAGCACGACATGCTGCTGGCCGCTGCCAGCACCCATCCCTTCTCCGACTGGAAGGCGCAGGAGATCTATCCCGACGAGCGTTACGCGCAGGTGGTCGAGGACATGCAGCTCATCGCCCGCGCCAACCTGGTATTCGGCCTGCACGTGCACATCGGCATCGAAGACCGCAATACCGCCATCCACATCATGAATTCCATGCGGTACTTCCTGCCGCATATCCTGGCGCTGTCCACCAATTCGCCCTTCTGGATGGGCATGAATACCGGCTTCAAGTCGTATCGCTGCAAGGTCTTCGAGCGCTTCCCGCGCACTAATATCCCCGACGTTTTCGCCAACTGGTCGGAGTACGAGACCTTCGTCAATCTGCTGGTCAAGACCAACTGCATTGATAACGGCAAGAAAATCTGGTGGGACATCCGCCCCCATCCGTTCTTCGACACCCTGGAAGTGAGAGTGTGCGACATTCCCATGCGGCTGGATGAGACCGTGGCCATCGCAGCGCTGATCCAGGCCACGATGGCCATGCTCTACCGCCTGCATGCAGCCAACAAGAGCTACCGCATCTATCCGCGGGCGCTCATCATGGAGAACAAGTTCCGCGCCTCGCGCTATGGCATCCAGGGCAAGCTGATCGACTTCGGCAAGGAAGAAGAAGTGCCGGTGCGCGACCTGATGCGCGAATATCTCGAGTTAATTGACGATGTGGTGGACGAGCTTGGCTCTCGCGACGAGATTGAGTACATTCACCAGATGATGGAGATGGGCACCGGCGCCGATCGCCAGCTCAAGGTGTACGAAGAGAACAACGGCGACATGAAGGCGGTGGTGGATTACATTGTCGCCGAGACGCGAGTGGGCGTCTTCGAGGAAACCGCGGCACGCCGCTAGACCATCTTAGGTAGGCCCGATTAAAAGCTGAAAGGACCTTGCTTGACCCAACCCGTTCTGACCGACCTGACCAAAATCGCCGTGGACCCTGAGCTTTCTCCCGGCGCTTACAACGCCGTCAATACCTGCCTCCGCATCCAGCCGTCGGAAAAAGTCACGCTCATCACCGACAACGCCTGCCGCGACATCGCGGCCAGCCTGGCGCATGAGTTGCAGAAGATCGGCTGCCCCTTCAAGGCGTTCGTGCTGGAAGACCTGGCGCCGCGGCCGCTGACGGCGCTGCCCCAGGAAATCGCGCAGGACATGGAAACCAGCCAGGTCAGCATCTTTGCGGTCAAGGTGCAGCAGAAGGAATTGAAGTCGCGCATGGAGATGACGGACATCGTGAACCGCCGCCGCATGCGTCACGCGCACATGGTCAACATCAACCGCCAGATCATGCTGGAAGGCATGCGCGCCGACTACAACAAGGTGGACGCGCTCAGCCGTAAGGTCATGGACATCGTCGTCCGGGCGAAGGAAGTCCGGTGCACCACTCCGGCCGGCAGCGACTTCGTCGCCAAGCTGAATCCCAACTTCCACTGGATCAAGACCAGCGGCATCATCAGCGCCGACAAGTGGGGCAATCTGCCCGGCGGCGAAATTTTCACCGCTCCCGGCGAAGTGAATGGAGTCTGCGTGGTGGACGGCGTGGTGGGCGACTATCTTTGCGAGAAGTATCCTGACCTGGCGCGCCAGCCGCTGACCATCCACATGCGCGAGAACCGCATCACCGAGATCTTCAGCGAGAACAAAGAGCTGGAGCAGGAATTCTGGGCCTACACCCATACCGACGAAAACAGCGACCGGGTGGGCGAATTCGCTATCGGAACCAATATCGAATTGACGCACGTCATCGGGCAGATCCTGCAGGATGAGAAGTTCCCCGGCATCCACATCGCCTTCGGCAATCCCTACGGGGAGCACACTGGCGCCAAGTGGTATTCCAGCACTCACATTGACGTAGTTGGCACGCGCTTCAACATCTGGGTGGACGGACAGCAGATCATGCAAGAAGGGCGATTCCTCATCGAGGCCTGACCATGATTCCCGCGCTGCGTGAGGAATTTAACCGGAACTACACGTCGGAAAAATACCGCGACTTTCTCCAGCAGTTGGAGCGGCGCTCGGGCACGCCCATCGAGTTTCGCGTCTCCGAGACGCCCTGCTTCGTTCCCAAAGCGCTGCTCGACCAGATGGCGCAGTACGGCCGCGAGCTGGTGCTGCAACTGGTTGGAAATCCTGAGTACCTGCGCATCTCCGATGCCTCGGTGCCTCCGCAGTACAACGTACCCGACGAAGCCGCGCGGCCCATGTTTGTGCAGGTGGACTTCGGGGTCGTGCGCGGCGCCGATGGGCAACTCGAACCCAAGCTGGTCGAACTCCAGGCCTTCCCTTCGCTCTACGGATATCAGGAAGCGGCCGCGCAACAGTACATTGACTCCTACAATCTCTCGCCCGATCTGGGGATGTATCTCAGCGGTCTCGACCACGAATCCTACTGGAAGCTGCTGCGCCAACTCATCATCGCAGGACACGATCCCGAGAACGTCATCCTGATGGAGATTGACCCGCAGCATCAGAAGACGCTGCCCGACTTCCTCATCACCCAGCGCGAGCTGGGCATCGCCGTCGTGGATATTCTGTCGCTGAAGAAGCGCGGCGATCGGCTGTACTACTCGCGGGACGGCCGCGAGGTTGAGGTCCGACGCATCTACAACCGTTGCATCGTGGATGAACTGGAGCGCAAAGGCGTCACCCTGCCTTTCGATCTGCGCGAGCCTCTGGATGTGGAGTGGGCAGGCCATCCGAACTGGTATTTCCGTATCAGCAAGTTCTCCATTCCCTACCTGAAGCACCGGTGCGTGCCGAAGACCTGGTTCCTCGACCAACTTCCGGAATTGCCGGCCGCCGCCGAGAACTACCTGCTCAAGCCGCTGTATTCCTTCGCGGGAGTAGGTATCAAGTTCGCGCCCACGCAGGCGGATGTTGACGCCATCCCTGCCGATCAGCGTCACAACTACATTCTGCAGGAGCGTGTTTACTTCGAGCCAGTGATCCAAACGCCGCATGGGCCGACGCAGATGGAGATTCGCATGATGTTCGTGTGGCCCGACGGCGGCGAGCTCACGCCGGTGCTGCCGCTGGTGCGCATGGGGCGCGGCATGATGATGGGCGTGGACCACAATCGCAACCTGGAGTGGGTTGGTGGTTCCGCTGCCTTGTGGATTTGAGCCCAGCCCATAGAATAGATCCGAGCGATATCCAGCAAGAGGCCCATGTTCCATCCCATTGATGATCTGCGCATAAAGTGGACCAAGGTTGTGCTGCCTCCGGTTTTTCTGGAGGAGGAGATGCCGACCACCGACTCCGCCTCGAACACCGTCAGCCAGGCCCGGGGGGAGATTACGCGGATTCTTCGCGGCGAAGACCCGCGCCTGCTGGTGGTTACCGGCCCCTGCTCCATCCATGACACCAAGGCGGCGCGCGAATATGCTGGGCTGCTGCAGCAGGCGATTGCCGAGCATTTGCGCGAGCTGCGCATCGTGATGCGGGTTTACTTCGAGAAGCCGCGGACCACCGTCGGCTGGAAGGGCCTGATCAACGACCCCTATCTCGACCAGTCCTACAAGATCAACGAGGGCCTGCGGCAGGCGCGGCACTTGCTGCTCGACCTGGCCGAGATGGGCGTTCCCGCGGGCACCGAATTCCTCGACATGATCACGCCGCAGTACCTGGCAGGCCTGGTGAGCTGGGGAGCTATCGGCGCGCGCACCACGGAGAGCCAGGTCCACCGCCAATTGGTGTCAGGGCTGTCCTGTCCGGTAGGATTCAAGAACGCCACCTCTGGCGATGTGCAGATCGCGATTGAAGCGGTACTATCGGCGGCGCATCCGCACACCTTTCTGGGACACACCAAGCATGGGCAATCGGCCATCTTCGTGACCACCGGCAATCCCGATTGCCACGTGATCCTACGTGGCGGCCGCAAGATGGTGAACTACACCGCCGATGCCGTCGCCGACGTTTGCCGCCAACTGGAAGAAGCCGGACTACCGGCGCGCGTAATGGTTGATTGCAGCCATGCCAACAGCCAGAAGGACCACCGTCGCCAGCCTGCGGTCTGCCGCGACGTAGCCGCGCAGGTGGCGCGCGGCAATCGCAACATTTTCGGCGTCATGTTGGAGAGCAACCTGGTGGAAGGCGCGCAAAAGCTGGTGAACGGCAAGCCCCTAGTGTACGGCCAGAGCATCACCGACGCCTGCATGGGCTGGGAGGAAACCCGCGCATTGCTGGGCGACCTGGCGAACGCCGTCCGCGCCGGACGATGAACTGGTCTCCGAGTTGCCCGCAGTACGTTCTGGTAGTACTCCGACGTCCCGCTGTCCCTCCCCAGCTCGTTACATGAGCAGGTGCGCGCGGTCACAGACAGCCGATAGCCAAACAGCCATGATTACGCCGGGACCCGGGTAGAGGAATCGCTCGGCCTTTCTCCCACGCACTGCCCCTCAAGCCGCACGCGAGAACAAAGACCTCGACCTTCCTTCTGCCAAGGCATCCGACTGCTCCCATTGTTCCTAAGTTCAGACACGGTTTAAACAGTACCGCACGGAGGCCAAGCCCATGCACAGTAAGGCACAATCTCACAGTTCAATCTTCGGCGCGAAGTGGAGCCCGGCGAATGCAGCGCTCGCAGTCATGCTCACGCTGCTGTTCCTCCTCTTGCTGCTGTTGTTCCTGGCGCTCGCCGCCCAGCCGGCGCGAGGGCAGACCCTTACAGTAATCCACGACTTCACGCCCGGAAGCGACGGGTCATTACCATCGACGGGCTTAACCATGGATGGTGCAGGAAGTTTCTATGGAACCACGTCAAGTTCCGCCGGCGGCGGCGGGGGCGGCACGGTTTTCAAACTGACGAATTCTGCTTCCGGCTGGCAGCTGACAACACTCTGCAGCTTCGGTTCCTTTGGGGGTGAGGATGGCACAGTACCTTCGGGTAGGGTCACGATTGGCCAAGATGGGACTTTGTTTGGCACCACTGCGGCGGGAGGGAATAGCGCATGTTATCCGAACGGCTGCGGGACAGTCTTTCAATTAAAACCCGCACCCATAGCTCCAAGGTCCCTAACGGAACCCTGGGGTGAACTTTTGCTTTATGGCTTTAGTGGAGGAGTAGATGGGGCAGCCGCTCAGGGTGACCTTACTTGGGACGGGGCAGGAAACATCTATGGCACGGCGATAGGAGACTACCAAGTGTTCGGTACTATTTACGAGCTGACGCCATCGGGCGGCGGCTGGACCGAGAGCGTCCTTTACTCCGTCCAAAATTACGCGGAAGGTACGGGCCCTGTGGGCGGAGTTGTCTTCGATGCCTTGGGCAACCTTTACGGAGTATATGGCTACAGTGATCCGTACGGTGGTGGTTACGGCTCGGTTTATGAGCTGGTGCATTCTGAATCGGGTTGGGAGCAGAGGATCCTCCACGCATTTACCGGCGGAGCCGATGGAGGCAATCCAAGAGGGGGCTTGATCCCAGACTCATCGGGTAATTTCTACGGAACAACGGTTTCAGGCGGGGTCGGCAACGGTGGCACGGTTTTCGAGCTCACGCCCAGCAACGGAGGTTGGACCTTTAAGACGCTTTACAGCCTCCAGGGCGGCGGCGGCCCATGGGAGAAGCTGGTCATGGACGCGGCAGGCAATCTCTATGGCACAACCTTCTCCGACGGTGTCTATGGATGTGGAGCGGTCTTCAAGTTGACGCTCTCGAATGGCGGTTGGAATTACACTTCACTCCACGATTTCACCTGCGGTAACGACGGCGAGAACCCAATCAGCAACCTTGTTTTCGATGCCGCCGGCAACATCTACGGCACGGCATACCGGGGCGGCACAGGGTATTGTCCCAACGAGTACAACACGTGCGGTGTCATCTACAAGATCGTGCCGTAGCTAACGCTACTGGCCCGTGGGCGTTCGCTTTAAGCAGGGATAATTCGCCACCACAAAACTGGCTCGCTTCAACTGCGAGTCGGTCTAGTTGGCAGGAACGCTGGTGCAGGTCTGATCCTGCGCGCTCTCCTTCGGGCCCATCAGATACTCATTGATCGACTTGGCCGCCTTGCGGCCCGCGCCCATAGCCAGGATCACCGTCGCGCCGCCGGTCACGATGTCGCCGCCGGCAAATACGCCCGGCTTCGAGGTCGCCAGGCTGTCGTCGGCCTGGATGTAGCCGCGCTTGGTGGTCGCCAGCCCTGGCGTAGTGGACTGGATGAGCGGATTGGCCGAGGTGCCAGCGGCAATAATCGCCACGTCGCACGGCACAACAAATTCCGAGCCCTTGATCGCCACTGGACTGCGGCGACCGGAATCGTCGGGCTCGCCCAGTTCCTGACGAATGCACTTCACCGCGGTCAGGTTTCCCTTCTCGTCGCCGATGAATTCAACCGGATTCACCAGCATCTCGAAGTGGACACCCTCATCCTTGGCGTGGTGCACTTCCTCCACACGGGCGGGCATCTCGATCTCGGTGCGGCGATAGTAGATGCTGGCCGTCTTAGCTCCCAGGCGCAATGAACTGCGCACGGCATCCATGGCGGTGTTGCCGCCGCCGACCACGATGACATTGCGGTCCTTGCAGGGATAGAGCGGCTCATCGTACTCCGGGAACTGGTAGGCGCGCATCAGGTTCACGCGGGTGAGGAATTCATTGGCGGAATACACGCCGTTGAAGTGCTCGCCGGGCACGTTGAGGAAGCGAGGCAGCCCGGCGCCGGTGGCGATGAACATGGCGTCGAATCCTTCCTGCTGCATCAGCTCATCAATGGTCACGGTCTTGCCGACGACCACGTTGGTCTCGAAGACCACGCCGCGTCGCCTCAGCACGTTGATCTCGTGGTGCACGATGTCCTTCGGCAGCCGGAATTCCGGGATGCCATACACCAGCACGCCGCCCAGTTCGTGCAGCGCCTCGAACACGTGTACCTGGTGGCCCATCTGGATGAGGTCGCCGGCGCACGCCAGGCTCGCCGGGCCGCTGCCGATCAAGCCGACCTTGCGGCCGGTCGCCGGAGCCGACTTCGGCAAGCCGAACTGCCCACTGGCGCGTTCCCAATCGGCCACAAAGCGCTCCAGATAGGCGATTCCGACGGGCTCGCCTTTCTTGCCCAGCACGCATCCGGACTCGCACTGGTCTTCCACCGGACAAACGCGGCCAGTGATGGCCGGCAGCGCGTTATCTTCGCGGACCTTGGCCGCTGCGCCCAGAAAGTCTTCGGCCAGGATCAGATCAATCACGGCGCGAACGTCAACCGACACCGGGCACTTCTCGATGCAGCCCGGCTTGGGACACTCGATGCAGCGCAGCGATTCCTGCCGCGCCTGCTCAATGGGGAAACCGAGGTTCACTTCCTGAAAGTTGTGTGCGCGCACGCAGGCATCCTGCTCCGGCACCCGCTGCCGCGGCAGTTTGATGCGCTCTTTGTTGGGGAGGGGATTATGGCTGGCGGTCTTTTCAGTCATGGCCCACCTCCGCAACCGCGGCGCACGCTGTCGCGCGCAGACTCTCGCGCAGCTTCTTCACTTCGCCTTCGGGATCGGCCTGCAGCCGCTCGATGCTCTGCCGCTCCTGTTCGCGATACATGTTGTTCCTCTGCATCAGGACCTCGAAGTTCACCTGGGTGGCGTCGAACTCCGGCCCGTCCACGCACGCAAACTGGCTCTTGTTGTCCACCAGCACACGGCAGCCGCCACACATGCCGGTACCGTCCACCATGATGGAGTTCAGGCTGACGATGGTCTTAATGCCCAGCGGCGCGGTCATGCGGGCCACGGCGCGCATCATCGGCACCGGCCCGCAAGCCAGGACGTAGTCCACCTTGCCGGACTCCAGCAACTGCTTCAGACGATCGGTCACCAGGCCTTTCTCGCCGTAGCTGCCGTCGTCGGTGAGGATGTAGGTATCGTCGCTGACCGCCTTCACCTCGTCTTCCAACACCAGCAGGTCTTTGCTGCGCGCACCCACGATGGAGATCACCTTGTTGCCGGCGCGCTTCAGTTCACGCGCGGTGGGGTAGGCCATCGCGGTGCCAACGCTGCCGCTGACCACGACCGTGGTCCCGAACTTCTCGATCTCCGAGGCTTTGCCCAGCGGCCCAACGATGTCGAGGATGTGATCGCCCGCCTCCAGCATGTTGAACAGCATGGTGGTCTTGCCGATGGCCTGCACCACTATGGTCACGGTGCCGGCTTCGGGATCGGCGTCGCCAATGGTGAGGGGGATCCGCTCGCCGCGCTCTTCCAGGCGAACGATGACAAACTGCCCGGGGCGCTGCTTGCGCGCGATGCGCGGGGCCTTGATGACGAACTGCTTGATGCCGCGCGCCAGGGTGCGCGCTTCCACAATGTCGAACACAGGAGCCTCCACCTTGATTTTGCGAGGGAGCAAACATTCAGTCTGTGGCATACGTCACAGACCCAGCGGACATAGCGCACAACCGGCTAGACCAGGCCCCAGGCTTGGATCCCAGGGCTCGTGCTGTGGCGGCTTTACTGCTGAGGTTTGGTCTTTTCTGCCATGGCCGCACGCCGAGATGGCACAGTCAGGCCACGAAGTACTTGGCCGCAGGATGATGGACGATGATGGCGGAAGTGCTCTGCTCCGGATCCAGCAGAAAGCCGGTGGTCAGTTGCACGCCGATGGTCTCGTCGGGATGTAAGAGAGCGAACAGCTTGGTCTGGTCTTCCAGGTTGGGGCACGCCGGATAGCCAAACGAATAGCGCGAGCCTTGATACTTCTGGTGGAACAGATCGCGGATGTGCGGCGAATCCTGACCGGCAATGCCTAATTCCTCGCGAATCCGCTTGTGCGAAAACTCCGCCAGCGCTTCTGCGGTCTCCACGCTCAGTCCGTGCAGGTAAAGATACTTGGTGTACTCGCCACCCTCGAATAGCTTCTGAGTCTCGTGCGAAGCTTGCGCGCCGATGGTGACGCAGGACATGCCGATCACATCCATCTTGCCGCCTGATTTCGGCAGGAAGAAGTCGGAGATGCACAGCCCGCGGCCCTCGCGCTGGCGCGGGAAGGTAAAGCGCAACGCCTCGGTCGGAACCGGATCGCCCTGCTTCCAGCCTTTCGGCAAATCGTAAACAATTACGTCGTTGGCTTCGCTCTGCGCGCCGAAGTAGCCGTACACTACCTTGGGCTCGAACCAGCCGGCGGCAATCACTTCCTCTTCCAGCTTTTTCAGGATAGGCCGGAATTTGGTTTCTACCAGCCGACCGTAATCTTCCTGCGACGCCGTTTTGAGCTGCCACTGATTCTTGAACAGCGCCGTCTCGTTGATGTACTGAAAGATCTCGCGCAGATCGAAGTCCGCGGCTTGAGGACGCGCGTACCCCAGAACGGCGGCTGCGGAATCGGCGCCGGGGGAATCTCGATGTTCGGCTTAGTACCGCCGCCGCCTTCTCCGGCGCCTGCCACGGCGGCGCGAGCAAACTCCTTCACCACGCGGCCTTCGGCGATGCGCTTCTCGCGCGCTCCGTTGGGCGACGACAGATCTTCCATCAAGTGCAGCCCGGCGAAGGCGTCGTCCGCATAAAACACGCCGCCGTTGTATTCGCGGCGCAGATCGTCTTCCACGTACTTGCGCGTGAGCGCCGCGCCGCCGCAGATCACCGGGAATTCCAGTTTCTGGTGATGCAGGTCCTGCACCACGTACTTCATCTCCAGCGTGGACTTCACCAGCAGGCCGCTCAGGCCGATGGCGTCGGCCTTCTGCTTCCAGGGCAGCTTTGATGATGGTGTCGGACGGCTGCTTGATGCCGAGGTTCACCACCCGATAGCCGTTGTTGCTGAGGATAATGTCCACCAAGTTCTTGCCGATATCGTGGACGTCGCCCTTTACCGTGGCCAGCACGATGGTTCCCTTCTGCGAGCCTTCTTTCTTCTCCATCTTGGGCTCGAGGTAAGCCACGGCGGCCTTCATTACGCCGGCGGAATCGAGTACCGACGGAAGTTGCATCTTGCGCGCGCCGAACAGGTCACCAACCGTCCTCATGCCGTCGAGCAGGATGTTGTTGATCAGGTCGAGCGGCGTGTAGTTGACCAGCGCTTCTTCCAGCAGTTCATCCAAAGACCTTTTATTCGCGCCGTCGCCGACCGACTTCTCGCCATTGATGATCGCCCACTTCAGCTTGTCCTCGACCGAGAGGGTGTCAACGTGCGCGGTGGTGTGCTCCTCTTTGCCTTTGCTGCCGGCAAAGTGCGCCATGAAGACCTGCAGCGGATCGCCATTCGACCGGTCGCAGTAAATCAGCTTGCGCGCCAGGTCCACTTCCGCCTCGGGAATCTTGTACAGCGGATAAATCTTGCTGTAGTTGACGATGGCCATGTCGAGGCCATGATCCACCGCTTCGTGCATGAAGACGCTGTTCAGGATGCGCCGCGAATAGACATTCAGTCCGAACGAAATGTTGCTGACGCCGAGAATCGTCTTGACCTCCGGCAATTCCTGCTTGATTGCCTTGACCGCCTTCAGCGTCTCGATGCCGGCGGTGCGATAGTCCTCCTGGCCAGTTGAAATCGGCAGGGTCAGCGCGTCGAAGATCAGGTCCACCGGGCGGATGCCGTATTTGTTCACCGCCAGATCGAAGATGCGCTTGGCGATGGCCAGCTTTTTCTGCCAGGTGAGCGCCATGCCGTCTTCATCGATGGTCAGCGCGATGACCGCCGCGCCGTAGCGCTTGGCCATGGGCAGAACTTTGGATGTACGCTTCTCGCCGTCCTCCAGATTGATGGAGTTGATGATGGCCTTGCCGGGAATGCGCTTTAGCGCCTCCTCGATGACGTCGGCTTCGGTGGAATCCACCGTAATGGGCGCAGGCACGCGCGTGGCAATCTTCTCCAGGATGTTGCAGATGTAAGCCTTCTCGTCCTCGCCCACGATGGCGCAGCACAGGTCGAGCATGTGCGAGCCTTCGTTCACCAGCTTCTTGGCCAGAGTGAGGATGCCGTCGTAGTCCTGGCCGCGCACCATGTTCTTGAAGTGCTCGACGCGCGTGGTGGTGTTCATCTCCTCGGCCACGATCAGTGGCTTGGGATCGAGGTCGAGCGGCACCATGGAGTAGGCGCTGGCGGCGGCGGCGGTCGGCTTCACGTCGCGCCGTCGCGGGCTCAAGGTTGGCGCAGGTGTCGGCGACCGCCTTGATGTGCTCGTAGGTGGTGCCGCAGCATCCGCCGACGACGCGAACGCCATACTCGGTGATGAACTGCTTGTGATAGTCGGCCAGTTCCTGCGGTTGCAGCGCATAGACCGCGTGGCCGCCGACATTCTGCGGCAGACCGGCGTTCGGCAGCACCGAGACCGGCTTCGGCGAATTCGCGCCCAGGTAGCGAACGCCGTCGTTCATCTCCTTCGGACCGGTGGCGCAGTTCATGCCGATGATGTCCACATCGAACATCTCCAGTGTGGTCAGCGCCGCGCCGATTTCCGTGCCCAGCAGCATGGTGCCGGTGGCTTCCAGCGTGACCTGTACTTGCACAGGAACGCGCTTGCCGGTCTGCTTTAGCGCGTCGAAGATGCCGACCAGCCCCGCCTTGGCTTGCAGGATGTCCTGGCAGGTCTCGAGCAGCAGAACGTCAACGCCGCCGTCGATGAGGCCAATGGCTTGCTCGGTATAGGCGGCAGCCATGTCGTCGAAGCCAATGTGGCCGAGCGAGGGCAGCTTGGTGGTCGGGCCCATCGAGCCGGCGACAAATCGCTTGCGGCCCTTGGCCGGAGTAACTCTGCCGCCACTTCCTGCGCCAGTTTGGCCGCGGCCAGGTTGACCTCGTGCACCTGGTCCGACATGTCGTACTCGGCCATGACGATGCGGGTGGAGCTAAAAGTATTGGTCTCCACCACATCCGCGCCCGCGTCGAAATAGGCGGCGTGGATGTCGCGCACCACGTCAGGACGGCTCAGCACCAGGATGTCGTTGTAGCCTTCCTTGCCCCAGAAATCGTCCAGCGGCAAGTTCCGCGCCTGAACGCTGGTGCCCATGGCGCCGTCGTAGATGACGACGCGCTCCTGCACGGTTTTGAGAAAGTCGCTCATTGATTGGAGTTTAGGCGCAAGTCAGCGCCACGTTTCCAGTATCGCAGTTCTGTCGCGCTTTGGGGAAGTTGGGCGCAGCCAAGTGTCGCGGGCTCAGGCAATTGGCGTTAGACAGACAGCGAACGGCAGGCATCTGCCGCGCCAGCGCAGTGTTACGCCGAAAACGGGCGGTGCCGTGCGCGCTGCCTAGGTTCGGGAGTGGACGAGTGGAGTTGCCGGGGTCGCTATGTCGAAACCCCGCCGGATTCTCTCATGCTTCACTTGAACTCCATTATTGCAAATGAAGCACAAACAGCCCGTTCACCGGGACCTCGACGGTCAGGCTGTTCCCCGTTAGCTTAGTCGACTCCGGCGCCGGCAATCGAGACTCCCGGACCAACTGCTGAAGCTGTGCTGTCGTCGGATATCTGGGGCTGCCCATCTTCTGGTAAAGCGCCAAGGTGTCCCCGTGCTGCTCATCTACTTTTGCGACAGAAGCCCTGCGATTTGGCTTCACTCCCTTGAAGTCCAGCCTGAAGGTTTTTGCCTCGCCCGTTGAGCCTGGATTGACCAGGTTCCACAGCGCGACAACCAGCGATCCATCCTTCGCCTTAGTCACCAGGACGTTCGGATTGCTGTTCTCGATCCTGCGATCGCCGAGCTCGTGCAGCACCTGGAAGGCATAGAACGACGGCTTGGGAATCCCGCCGGCGGCGATCAGTCCGAAGCCACCATAGAACGGCTGCTTCACCACGCCCTGCTCCTCGAAGACGTCGGAGAAGCTCCAATACGACATCATCTCGGTCAGGCCGTCGCATTGGCTGATAGTGCTGGCCATCCATGGTCCCATGTAAACGGTGTCGGTTACCGTGACGTCGTTGTCATAAGCCGCGTTGAACTCGCTCCAGATAAGCGGGATGTCCGGCCGCGCCGACGCCTTGATTTCGTTATGCACCTTCTCGACCGCCCGGCACACCATGTGGTCGCGGGTAATGACCTCGTCGGTCTTAAAAACGTCACTGGCCTTGTCATTGCCGTAAACGTGAGTGGAAACAAAATCGAGCGGAACGCCGGTCTTCTGGGCGTGGGCAATCATGTCGCTCACCCAAGCCGCCTGCGCCGTTGCCGGACCGCCAACCCGCAGCTTTGGGCTCACGGCTTTGATATCGCGCGCGGTATGGTCATAGAGCTCGAAGTAGGTCTCCTGCCGCGGCGTGCCACTCCAGAAATCCAGGTTGGGCTCGTTCCACACTTCGAAGTACCAGCTCGCGACCTCGTCCACGCCGTAGCGCTCGACCAGGTGCCGGACGAACGCCGTCATCAGCGCGTCCCAGCGGCCGTAGTCCTTGGGCGGCGAAACGTTGGGGTGATACCAGAACGCCTGCAGGTCCTGCCGCGCCGCCAGCTTGTAGGGCATGAAGCTGATCTCGACAAACGGCTTCACCCCGTTGGCCAGCAGGCCGTCGTAAATCTGGTCCACGTAAGAGAAGTTGTAAATGGGATTGCCCTGCTTGTCCTCGTCGTACACGCCCACGTCATCGTCGAGGATGGCGTGAAAGCGGATGTACTTGAGACCGGTGATGTCTTTGACCTCGCGCAGGTCACGCCGGTAGGCCTCGCGCAGGCTGAGCACCGCGCGCCCGGAGCCGAACATCTGCTCCCAGTAATGCGGGAACGGATGCGACGGCGCCGAGGCATCAATCACAATGGTCTCGGCCGATTGCTGGGCCTGCGAAACTCCGGCGGACGAAAGCGTCAAACCCAGTACGGTTGCAATCGCCAGTTTCTTCAACATCGCTAGCTTTGACATGAAGGGTCTATCCAATCGTTATTAGGATGCAACTGCGGCGCAAGGTGCTGGTTTGGCGAAATCCGCAAAATTTCGGCCAAGCCTCCTTGGCTTGCTAAGCGGTCTGGATGCGACAACCATGCCGGGAACAGCGCCGCCCGGCGCGATCATTCCTGAGTCTCAGGTTAGCGCCCAAAACCGGGCCGCGAACCTGGGGCACCGCGCTGTCAAGCATCTGGCTGCCGCATCCGAACACTGCCGCAGTATCATCCAATTTCCTTTGAGGAGCGGTCATGGAACATCGTCAACTGGGCAAGTCGGATCTGCGGGTCTCAGTAGTCGGTCTGGGCTGCAATAATTTTGGATTCATCAAGAACATGGATGTCGCCGCCTCGCGCCGGGTGGTGGATCAGGCGCTCGATAGCGGCATCAATTTCCTCGACACCTCCGACAGCTACGGCGCCTCGGAGGAAATTCTAGGCGAAATTCTGAGCGAGGGCGGACGGCGCGAAAAAGTCGTGCTGGCCACCAAGGTTGGCTCCAAGCCCAACGCGCTGGGCGAGAAGAGCGGTGCCTCGCGCGGCTACGTGCTGGCGGAAGTGGAAGAGAGCCTGCGCCGCCTGCGTACCGATCGCATTGACCTGTACCAAATCCATTACCCCGACCCGAAGACTCACATCGAAGAGACGCTGCGCGCCTTCGACGACCTGGTGAAGAGCGGCAAGGTGCGGTACATCGGCTGTTCCAACTTCTCGGCGGCGCAGTTGCAGGAGGCGGAAAGCATCGCCGGCGCTCGCGGACTGCATCGCTTCGTATCCAGTCAAGACGAATACAGCCTGCTGGCGCGCCAACTCGAAGGCGAGCACCTCGCGCTGATTGAGAAGTACGGCATGAGCGAAATTCCCTACTTCCCTCTGGCCAGCGGCCTGCTCACCGGCAAGTACCGGCACAAGCAGGAGCTGCCCAAGGGCTCGCGGCTGGCGGAGAAGCCCGGCCTGGCCGAGCGCTACGCCACCGAGGCCAACCTGGAGCGGATGGAGAAGCTGCATTGGTTCGCCGAAAAGCGCGGCCACACCTTGCTAGAGCTGGCCTTCAGTTGGCTGATCGCACACCCGGTGGTCGCCAGCGTGATTGCCGGCGCCACCTCAGCCGAGCAGGCGAAAGCCAATGGCCAGGCTGCGGGATGGAAGCTGACGAAGCAAGAGATGGCCGAAGTGGACACCATCGTCGGTCACTGAAATAGGCAGGCAGAACACTCAAAGGCCGCTGTGCGCCGGCCAACAAAATCGAGAATCACGATTGCAAACAAAGGGCTTATTGCGCAGTCTTGCGTAATCGCATGATTCTAGGGTATGTAGAGGTAAAGTCCTTAGGATCAGTGGCTTGTAGCCCGACTTAATGCGCGGAGATTGTAGCAACGTAGCATCGTAGCTTGCTACATTGCCAGCAAGTTGATTTGTTAGCAATTTGCCCGCAGCGGCTAAGTCTCTTACTTCAGCTCTATACGGCACGGCTGAAGTGTGTGCGTGAGAACTAGCTGATCAGCCCGCGCTGCTTGAGGAACGCTTCCACCACCGCGGTCGCGTCCTGCTTCTGGCCGTCCACGGCGTAGTTCATGGCGCGCATATCGTCGGCGGAGATTTGTCCCGCCAGACGCAGCAAGGCATCGCGAGTACAGGGCCACTCGCTGAAAGACCGCAGGCCGCACGATCGGCACCGCGTCGTATGGCGGAAAGTAGTGGCGATCGTCGTCGAGCACTACCAGGTGCATCGCCTGGATTAGCCCGTCGGTGTTGCTGCCGGCCACGATGTCCACCGAGCGATTCTCGAGCGCGCGATAGAGCAGCCCCAGATCCATCACTTGCGGGGCATCGGCAAAGCGCAAATCGTAGGTTCGGATCAATCCCGGATAGCCGTCCTGCCGCTCCAGAAACTCGTAGCCCACGCCCAGGCGCAGTTTCGGCGCAAATGGCGCCAACTGCGACAGCCGCGCGATGCCCATCCTCCTCGCATCGTCGCCGCGCATCACCATGGCAAAGCTGTTGTTGAAGCCGAGCGGCGGCATCACCTCCAGCCCGAATCGCCGCTGATACTGCTGCTTCACCTCGCGATAAACAGCCTCCGAGTCGCCGGCCGCCTTCTCCTTCAGGATGGCCGCCAGCGCCGTGCCGGTGTACTCCACGTAGAGATCAATGCGCCCGGCCAGCAGGGCCTGCTGGCAGATGTAGGTTCCCGCCAGGTAGAAGCGGCGATCCACCGGAATGTGGCAGGTGTCGCCCAGGTATTGCGCCAGCAACTCGCCCAGCAACAGTTGCTCGGTGAAGTTCTTGGAGCCGATGACCAGCGCGTTGTTCTGGCTGCTGCAGCCTGCGAGCGCAACCACCGCCGCGGCGGAAAGTCCCTGGAGGAAGGTGCGCCGCTGCATGGCTAGCCGAGCCTTCTCTTCAGCAGCTTCTCGACGCAGCCCGAGCAATCCATCGGCGACGAGCGCCATTAGCGCGGCAGGAATGGCGCCCGCGAGAATCACGCCGTTGTCCACCATGGCGATGCCGCGAAAGATGAACTCGCCCAAGCCGCCGGCGCCGATGGCGGCAGCGATGGTCGCCACGCCGATAGTGATGACGGTGGCGGTGCGAATGCCCGCCAGCATCACCGGCAGACCCAGCGGCAGCTCCACCTGCCACAGCATTTGCGACGGCGTGAGCCCCATGGCCACAGCAGCCTCGCGCACCGGCGGACTGATGCCGGAAATCCCGACGTAGGTATTGCGAACAATCGGCAGCAGAGCGTAGAGCGCCAGCGCCAGAATGGCCAGCCGGTCAGCGCGAGCGCCCAGCCACGGCAGCGGCAGAAGCAGGCCAAACAGCGCCAGGCTGGGGATGGTCTGAACAATGTTGCTGCTGCCGAGCACGACGGTCTTCCATCGCGGCCGGCGCGTCAGCAGGATTCCCAGCGGCACGCCGGCGGCGATGGCCAGCAGCATGGAGATGCCCACCAGCCATAAATGTTCGGCCGTCAGGGTGGCGACTTCGTGGCTGTGGGTGAAGATGAAGTTCATGCCGGGCTTCCCTGATCGCGCAACAGCTCCTGCCCAGCGCGGAAAATGTCCATGTACTCTTTGATGGCCGCATTGTCGGATTGCAGAAATTCGTGGCGGGTGAAGGCTCCGCTGCAGGCTGCCGTCTTCCATCAGCGCGATGCGGTCGCCCAGCAGGAGCGCCTCGGCAACGTCGTGGGTGACGAAGACCACGGTCTTGGCGAGCTTGCGTTGCAGCGCCTTGAATTCGCCTTGCAGTTGCGAGCGGGTAATGGGATCGAGCGCGCCGAAGGGCTCGTCCATCAGCAGAATCGGTGGCTCGGCGGCCAGCGCGCGCGCCAGGCCAACGCGCTGGCGCTGTCCGCCGGATAGCTGCGCCGGATAGCGACTGACGAAGCCGGCATCGCTCATGCCGACCAGTTCCAGCACTTCCCTGCCGCGCGCGTCCAGTTTTTGCCGCTCCCATCGCTCCAGCCGTGGCACCAGAGTAACGTTCTGCCAAACGGTGTAATGCGGAAACAGCCCCACGTCCTGGATGGCGTAGCCGATGCGGCGGCGCAGTTCGATGGGGTCCCATTGCGCAACTGGCTTGCCCTCGACCAGCACTTCGCCCGAGGTCGGCTCCAGCAGGCGGTTGATCATCTTCAGACTGGTGGTCTTGCCGGAGCCGCTGCGGCCCAGCAGCATCAGAGTCTCGCCGCGGCGGACGGCGAGGTTCAGATGGCGCAGCAAATAGCGGCCGTCGGGAAGGCGGAAGTTCACATCTCGGAACTCGACGGCGACGGGCGACTGATCTGGCATGCGCGAGAGTACCGGAATTGGATGCGCTACAGCCTAGCAGAGAGCGACTCGGCCGCGCGAGCGATACCCGTAGACATTTCCTGTGCAAAATCAACCGGACATATCATGTGCCAACGACACGCTGTGAGCCGCTTCATTGCCAAAACCGGCAGCAGGTTGTAGGCTTCTCCCTTCCACGGGGCGCGCGGTTTGCAATTTCCCCGAACTTAAATTAAACGTCCGATCGTGACCATGCTAGGGCGAAGCATTGGGATCACCGTGATGGTGCTGTATCTAGCTGCGCTGGCGACGAGCGCGGTTAGTACCCCGGTTGCGCCTGCCGACAAAGATAAGCCCCACTCCAAGTACTTCCGCATAGGCAATGCGCAGGACGTCAAGACCCAGCCCACGCCCGGGGCGGCGCTGATGGGCGGCGGCACCGATCTGGACGAGGCGTTTCGCTGGCTGTGCGAGCGCGGCAATGGCGGCGATTTCCTCATCCTGCGAGCCACCGGCGACGACGACTACAACTCCTACGTGCAGAAACTGTGTCACGCGAATTCGGTGGCCACTCTGATTCTTCCCGACCGCGAATCGGCGCTCGACCCCTTCGTGGCGGAGACTATTCGCAACGCCGAAGCCATCTTCATCGCCGGCGGCGACCAGTCCAACTACATCAAGTTCTGGCAAGGCACGCCGGTGCAGGACGCCATCAATCAGCGACTGAAGGACGGCGTTCCCATCGGCGGCACCAGCGCCGGGCTGGCGGTGCTGGGGGAGTTCGTATTCACCGCGATGAATGACACTGCCTATTCCAAAGAGACGCTGGCCAATCCCTACAACGCGGGCGTCACCCTGGCGACTGACTTTCTGCACGTTCCCTACATGGAGGGCATCCTCACCGACCAGCACTTTGTGAAGCGCGATCGCCTGGGGCGGTCCGTGGGCTTCATGGCGCGAATTTTGCAGGACGGCATGAGCCCGTCCATCCGCGAGATCGCGGTGGACGAAACGAACGCTGTGCTGGTGGACCAGAACGGCAAGGCCATGCTGGTGGGCAAAGGCGCGGCGTACTTCTTCCGGCCGACGAAGAAGCCCGAGATCTGCCGCCCCAACACGCCGCTGACCTTCCGCGATATTGACGTGTACAAGATTGATCGGAAGGGCAAGTTTGACCTGAAAACCTGGATCGGCGCGGACGGTACGGCCTACGTGCTGTCGGCGATTGATGGAAAACTGCAGTCTTCCAACGGCAGCGTGTATTGATCGTTGGCGACGCACGGGCACATCGCAACACAAAACGAGAGGAGGACGACAAATGAAGCTGCAAAACGTAGTGAAAATTTTCGTGTTGATTGTCAGCCTGGCGGCCGGCTTGTCGTCCCAAACTTATCAGGGCACCATCAGCGGCACGGTGTTCGATAAGACCGGGGCGGTAGTGCCGGGCGCCGCGGTAAAAGTCACCAGCATCGCCAAGGGCACGGTGACCACGCTGAAGAGCACCGGCGCCGGCCAGTACGTCGCGCCTAACCTCGAGCCCGGGACCTATGACGTCTCCGCTGAAGCGGCCGGCTTCCAGACGTTCGTCCGCAAGAACGTGGTGGTGGATGTCGGGCACTCGGTGCGCGTGGACTTTCAGCTCACTCCCGGCAGCGTAAGCCAGACCATATCGGTCAACGAGCAGGCGCCGCTGGTGGAAACCACCAACGCCGTGCTCAGCAGCACCTTCGATAACAGCCAGATCGTGAACCTGCCGCTGCAAGGCCGCGACTTCCAGAACGTCATCATCCTTACGCCCGGCGTGGAACGCTCTCCCGGCGGCGGTTTCCTCTCCATCACCTCCAACGGCAATCGCTACGAGGACAACAACTACATCGTGGACGGCATTGACGACAACGACGCCTACTACGGCGAGACGGTCATCAACTCCGAAGGTGTGCAGGGCACACCGGCGACCCACCTGCCGATTGACGCGATCCAGGAGTTCAGTATCCAGCAGAGCCCGGAAGCCGAGTACGGATGGAAGCCGGGCGCGGTAGTGAATCTCGGCATCAAGTCGGGCACCAATGCTCTTGCACGGCAGCGTGTACTACTTCAACCGCAATAACGCCTACGATTCGCGCAACTACTTCAACCCGCCGCCCAATCCGGAATCGGCGCTCAACCTGCATCAGTTCGGCGCCTCGCTGGGCGGCCCCATCAAGAAGGACAAGCTGTTCTACTTCGTGAATTACGAAGGCGTGCGCGACGTGGTTGGCAACCCGCTGGAGCTGAACACCCCGGTGACCGTTCCCTACGGCGACCCCAGCATCAGCATTCCCGACGCGATTACCTATTGCAGCAATCCGGCAAATGGCTGCCCGCTAAATGCCATCGGCCAGAAGCTGGCATCGTTCTATCCCTACAATCCCGGCACCTTCAATCCGGCGAATCCTACGCTGGTGCCGTTTGATTTCAACAACACCAACCGCGAAGACAACGGCATCGCCAAAGTGGACTATCACCTGTCTGACCATCATCAGTTCAGCGCGCGCTACTTCATGGGAACCAGCGACCAGGTGGAAGAGGACATCGACGTACTGCTGCCGATGTTCCTGTCCACGGCGCAAACCCGGGCGCAGGTGTTCGGAGTGACGTGGGGATGGACGCCGTCGTCGAGCTGGGTAAACCAGCTTCGCTTCGGCTACAACAATTTCTGGCAGCAGGTTTACAGCGTGGACCACAACGTCCCGCCGTCGGACTACGGGCTCAACACCGGGGTCAGCGATCCCACCAACTTCGGATTCATGCAGCTTCGCGTCTCCGGTTACAACCGCCTGGGCTCGAACGGCTCATGGCCGCTGCTGACCGTCCCCAACAAGACTTATCAGATCACCGACAACGTGGTGCACACCTTCGGCAAGCACAACCTGAAGTTCGGTGGGGAGTTCCGCACCGGCAGCACCGACAATACCCGCAACACCAACGGCCAGGGACGGGTGAATTTCAGCGGTGGAGGCGACTGCCCCTTCAATAGTTGCGGCCTGGTCAACCTGGTCAGCGGCAACTATGACTACGGCTACATCTTCGAAGGCAACAGTCATCGCAACGTCAGCCAAAACTCCTTCGGCTTCTACGTGCAGGATGACTGGCGGGCCACTCGCCGGCTTACCATCACCGCCGGCTTGCGCTGGGACGTGAGCCTGCCCATCACCGAACAGCATGATCTGCTGGGCAACTTCGATCCCGCCAGCGGCCTGGTGCAGGTGGGCAAACAAATCAGCAGTCCCTACAGCACTGACTGGCACAACTTCGCGCCCCGCCTGGGATTTGCCTGGGATGTCCGCGGCGACGGCAAAACCGTGGTGCGCGCCGGCGGCGGCCTGATTTACGAGATCCCGCACATGTCGCTGTTCATCGGCCAGAATGGCGCCGACGCCGAAGGCCTGGGGACGATTCCGACCGGCGCTATCGGCGATAACGGACAGACGGTAACGCCTGGCGGAACCATCGCCGGCAGCACGTTGTATCTGACGTCGCTGAATTTTTCCGGCAACGGGCCCATCTTCGGCGATGTTTCGCCCACCAACGTGAACTGCCTGACGTCCGCTCCCTGCGCCGTGCTGGGCGTGGATCCCCACTTGAGCACTCCCTATGTCGCCAACTGGCAGATTGATCTTCAGCACCAGCTCACCAACTCGACTGTCATGCAATTGGCGTATGTCGGCAATCGCGGCATCAAGCTCTACAGCCTGCGCGACATCAATCAGAACCTCTACGCCTACGACGTGGACGGCGATGGCCAGTCGGGCCGGCCGTACGTGAATCCGGCTCTTTGCGGCAATACCTGCTATCCCTACCTCAGCTTCATTGACATGCTGCAGAACAAGGACAACTCGCAGTACAACGGCGCGCAGGTCACGGTGACGCAACGCACCGCGCACGGGCTGGACTTCATCGCGTCTTATACCTGGGCGCACGCCATTGACATGGCCACCGGCAACCGCGGCGCCACCTGGGAGGACACCAACAACGGCCTGCTGGAGCGCGGCAATGCCGATTCCGACATTCGCCATCGCTTCACCCTGGCCATGACGTACACCATGAACAACAAGCTGTTCGCCAACAGCGTCGCCAATACCGCGCTGGGCGGCTGGCAACTGAACGCCATCGCCACGGTGGAGAGCGCTCGCCCCATTGACCTCTACGACAGCAGCGACGACTTCAGCGGGACCAACAGCGGCAACGACCGCTGGAACCTGTACGGCGATCCCAGCAACCTCCACGTCGGATTCCAGGGGCTGCCGTTCTTCCCCGCCGGGACCGACGACAGCGGCAACGAATACGGCGACCCGCGGTGCCTGGCCATCGCCACCGCGCAGAACTCGATTGATACCCTGAACTATGCCGGGGGATGCTTCATCGCGAACGGCACCATCGTGATTCCTCCTGCCTACGGGCAGTTTGGAACCATGCGGCGCAATCAGGTGCGCGGCTTCCCCTTTTCCAACCTGGATTTTTCAGTAGGGAAGATCTTCAAGCTGAATGAGCGCTTCAATCTGCAATTCCGGGCGGAATTCTTCAACATCCTGAACCACACCAACCTTGCCGGGCAGGACGACGACTTGTCCGACGCTTATCTGGGCACGGTTGGCATTCCGACGGCGACGCCGGACGTGAATGCAGCTAATCCTGTGATCGGCTCGGGCGGCTCGCGGCATATCCAGTTCGGCATAAAGGTGCTCTGGTAAAAACAGAAAGGGCCGGAGTTGGCAGAACCAACTTCGGCCCATGAAATTTTTGTCGAGCGCGAACTAGTAGCGTCCGCCACCCCAGCCGCCGCCACCACCACCGCCGCCGGAGCGTCCGCGACCACCGCCACCGCCGCCGCGACCATAGCCTCCGCCGCCGCCGCCGCCTTCACGCCGCGGGCGATCAGCCTTGGGCCGGGCCTCGTTTACCGTGAGGTTGCGGCTGCCCAGGTTGGTGCCATTGAGGGCTTCCATCGCCTTCATGGCAGCTTCGTCGTCGGGCATTTCCACGAAAGCGAAACCGCGCGGCTGGCCGGTATCCCGGTCGGTCACGATGCTTACTCGTTCGACGGTTCCATACGCCTCGAATAATGAGCGGAGCTGGTCTTCCGTCGCATCATACGTCAGGTTACCCACATAGATATTCTTCATCAGCGCCTCGGTTCAGGTAGGGCAACTAGGAAACATGCAACTAGCGGCCGTGGGTTAGAGTTGAGGACGAAAGACTCGAGTGACGAATTGGCGCCAAAGCGAAAGGGGCAGCCTGGTGGCCGCCCCTGTATCGCGAGAAATTAGAGAACCTGCACGTTCTCAGCCTGCCAGCCCTTCGGACCGCGCTTCACGTCGAAGCTCACCGCCTGGCCTTCCTGCAGCGAACGGAAGCCGTTCGACTGGATTGCCGAGAAGTGAACAAAAACATCTTCGCCGTTCTGACGGGAGATGAAGCCGAAGCCCTTGGCATCGTTAAACCACTTTACAGTTCCTTGTTCCATTGTGTTTCTAAACATCCTTAAAGTTAGTGTCGCGCTGAAGGATCGGAAGGTTACAGGCAGGAATCGCTCAACAGAAAGGAGGGATGGCTGCTAAACGCGCCGTTCGTACAAACGCATGCCAATTATACTGCACGATGCACATTTTGGCCATGATAAACCTTGCTGTCACCGAATGGTGCCACACCACCCTACACCTGGCAGTATAGTTTCGTGCCTTCATCCACTGTACAGCCCTGAAAAATCAAGCGCCAACGCCTAGGTTACTGTCAGCCCACGAAAGTCTGGTGTGGCCAGCCGGGACTAGGGTGAAGCCACGGAAGGAGCTGCCGAGGCTGCGCTAAGTTCTTGACTTCAGCCGATTTCAACCTCAGAATTGCGGCAATCGAAAGAGTCCTCGCTGTCCTCGGAAAACGCATTTTGGGAGGCGCTTTCCTGCAGCCACCGTGGACTCAGACTTAAACCTCGGATACGTCAGCTACCCGGCGTAGGAAAGAAATAAAAATGCCACGTGGAATTAGGCCAGCTTCTCTGCTGTTCGTGACCTTGCTTGCGCTCCTTATGGTTCAAACCTTGGCCGCCCAGCAAATCCGTTTTGAGGATTTTTCCTCCATTGCCGGCATCCAGTTGAATGGAAGCCCACATGCCGCCATATGGCAGAACCAGCATGTGTTGCGGTTGACCGACGGAGCGCTACCCCGCAACAACAATCCCCAGCAGGCCTCGGCCTACTATAACGTCAAACAGCCTCTTAACGGCGGGTTCACCAGTTGGTTTGAGTTCCAGATGCACAATCCGACGGTGTGCTGCGCGCCTGGCGACGGCATTGCCTTTATCATTCAGAACTCGACCGCGACGGATCCAACCTACGGCGCCAGCGGCGCCGGCCTGACCGCCCTGGGCGCGGGCAACGGCGGCATGGGCTACGCCGGCATCAACAACAACCTGGCTATCGAGTTCGATATTGCCCAGAATGCCTGGGACCCCAGCGCCAATCACGTCGCCATCCAGAGCTGCGGCCCCAACACCAATACTCCGGTGCACCTGCCCGGCAGCTACACCATCGGGCAGAACAACAACGTCACCAGTTGCCTGCTGAATGCCAACGCGATCACCAGCAATATTCCGATGATCGGCGGCAAATGCACCGGCTCCAACGTGTGTGCCAATGGTCCGCTGCATCAGGTGGTGGTTGAGTACACCCCGCCGCCGCCGCATTCCAACAATGGACTGCTGCAGATATGGCTGGATCCTCCCTTCATTCAGGGAACCCATACGCCGAAGCCGACGGCCATGCCCATCCTCTCGGTGCAGTACAACATCGCCACCAGCCTGAACCTGGATCCGGCGAACGGGGGCTCGGCCTGGGTAGGCTTTACCGCCTCGCAGCCGATTGACGCCACCGCGCAGGACGTGCTGGCCTGGGAATTCACCCCGCACATTCCCACGCTGATCACGCAAACCATTCCTCCGGGCGGCACGCCGGCGAACTATAACTTCGGCGCGCACAACATGGTGGTGGATTATCCCCAGGGCTTCCAGAACCCCCAGGGCATCCTGATGAGCGTCCTGGCGACTCCCACCAACCAGACCACCTTCTACCAGAACCGTCTGTTGGGAACGCAGTTCCAGGATGAAGCCTGCGTTATCTACCTTTCCACCGGCGGCAACTGCATGGTGTACAGCGTTACCTGCCAGGACCCGATCACGATGCAGAACGTGACTTGTCCATCCGAGGACGAGCCCACGATTGACATCGACTCCACGTTCTACACCAGTTCGCCGATTTCGCCGACCAACGCTGACTTCCTGGAGGCGGATCCCATCGGCTCCAACAACTGGATCACCATCTTCACCTCCTACTCCAACGATCTGCCGGTGGATGGCACGGTGTCCGGAAAAGGCAAGGGCTTCTCCGACATCGTGACCACGTTCCATCGCAACCGTCCGTAAATACCGGTTCGCTCGCAACCGCAAAAACCCCGGCTTCGGCCGGGGTTTTCATTTGCTGGTTATTCTCTTTTGGCAGCTTCGACGCTAGGGAGCGCCCTGGTAAGACTTGGCGGCGTCGCGATAGACATCTTTCAGGTCGGCCCGTTCCAGTACGCGGGCTGCGCCGTTCTCCTTGCTAATCGACTCCAAAATCGAAACTGCCTGCCGGTAGTGCGCGACAGCCTCCTGCGGTTGATGGTTGGCAGTGCTGGCGTTGCCCAGCAGGAACTGCGCCCGCGCCTGCTCGACCCGCAGGCCCAACTTCTCCGCCCGGCCCATGGCGGTGTCCAGTTCACGCGACGCGGCGTCTGTTTGTTTGGTGGCCAGCAGAGCTTCTCCATAGCCAACCGAAGCCTGCACCGACTGCGCCTTCAGACCCATGGAGTCGGCATCCTGAATCAGCTTCTTCAGTATGGGCGCGGCGGCCTGCGCATGTCCCTGGGTAACGTCGAGCCTGGCCAGGTTGAGCTTCGAGATCACGATTTGTACCTTCAGCGATCCCTTGGTTGCCGTCTGCAGCGCGCGTTCGTACTGCTGCCTTGCCGAGGTATAGTCTCCGCGATAGAAGTAGCTGTTGCCCAGCGCATTCAGGGCCTCCGCAATCACCGTGTCGTTCTTCAGTTCGGTGGCGAGCTTCAGCGCATCTTCACTGTATTTCTGTCCCTCAGCTTCTCTTCCGACGGCAGATAATACGTCGCCGTAACGGGCTTCCGCCTCGGCCATGAACCAAGTACGGTCTTTCACCTGCTGAAAACCCTGGACTGCCTCCTGTAAGGCTCCCAAAGCCGATCCGTACTTGCCCTGGGTGGCGAACAGCGCGCCGATACTGCTCGATTCCAGGGCCGCGCCCGACTTGTCGTTAGAGCTGCGCTGGCCATCCAACGCCTTCACGTACTGCGACAATGCGGCGTCGTACTGGCCCAGCTTCACATTGGTCTCGGCCAGGTTGTGCAACGACTCCATGGCATCGTCGCGCAGCTTCAGGTTGTCGCGAATCTGGTAGGCCTGCTGGAAATAGGTCAACGCATCCTGGTAGTCACCCTGGTTGAAATGGGCGCTGCCGATGTTGTTCAAACATTGCGCCTGGTAGCGTTGATCTCCGATATCGCGATAGATCTGCAAGGCTTGTCCGCCATAAGTGAGGGCCTCGCTGTACTGGCCGTGGTCGTGATAAAGCGAACCTAGGTCCATGAGGTTGAGCGCCAAGCCGCGCTTATCGCCGATTTTGCGGTCTACCTCGATGGCTTCTTTATAGCTGGCCAGAGCTCCCTTGAAGTCGCCTTGCGCCTCCTGCACCTGCGCAATCTGGCCCAGAGTCGAAGCCACCCCACTCTGATCGCCCACTTGCTTGCGGATTTCCAGCGCCTGCTGAAAATTGCGCAAGGCGTCGTCGTACTTGTTCAAGTCCTGGTAGGCCACGCCCATGGCTTGCAGGATGGCGCCTTTCTGCTCCTGATTATCGAATTGGATGGCCAGGCTGAGGGCCTTGTTGAGAGGATCCAGCGCGGTCTGGTCATTATCGGCCTTGACATCGACGCGGCCGCTGGCCAGCAAGGCATTGACGTTCTTCGGGTCCGCCGCCAGCACCACCGCCAGGCGCTTCCTGGCGGCGTCAAGATTGTTGGCCTGCTCATAGAGACCGGCCAGCTTGAACTGCGCATCCAAGTCGCTGGGGTTGACCTTGGTCAGGTTTTCATAGGCGGTGATTGCCTTGGCGGTATCGTGCGTGATGCTGGCATGGTTCGCCTGGATCAAGTAGCGATCATGCTCCGACAGGTTGTCGCTCAGCCCTACCGCCCGCCGCGAGGCCTGCTCAGCTTTGTCGTCATAGCCAAGGTTGGCGTAGGTCTGCGCCAGTTCCGAAAAAGCCATGGCGAAGTTGGGATCGTCGGTGGTGGCTTCTTCCAGCTTGCTGACCGCCTGGGTGTTCTTGCCGGCGCGCGACAGCAGCAGCCCTTCGTTGTAGGCGCGCAGCGCGGGCACCGACTTGGTGGAGATGCGCTGCGAGTGCGCCTGCAGTTCTTTCAGTATCTGCGGCGTCGCTGCTACCTTCTCGCGCACCTGGTCGGCCAGCTTGTCCAGCGAACCCAGAAGCTCCTGCTGGTTGGCGGCGTCGGTTTGAATCTCCGTCCGGCGGTCCTGCTTGATATCAAAAACCGTCGAATTGATTCTCACCTGGTCGCCAAACTTCTGATACTGGCCGAAGACCACGGTATCCGCGCCCACGTAGTCGGCGATACGCTTCAGGGTGGAGATGTCCAACTGAGATTCCGGCGAAATGTGCAGGTCGTTCAACACCTGCAACAGGCGCGCCGGCGAAACCGAATGCAGATGGGCGGACTGCCCGATATCGGAGCTCAAGGTTTCCGCCAGGCTGGCCCCCATCCAGTTCAGGCTGGGATCGCCGGTGCCGTTGTAGAACGGCACAATCGCCACCGACGTCATCGGGCCCTGGGTCACGGTGTCCGCTACCTTGGGCCCCTGGAACATGCGAACGCCGACCACGGCGCCCACGGCGAGTACCACGGCAACCCCTCCGACCATGATCCACTGCTTGGGGGAGATGCCGGCTTCCGTCCGCCGCGGCCGCTTCAACAGCACGGACTCGCCGACCTGCGGACGCTTGCCCTGCCAGATCTCGAGCTCGGTCATCATCTCCTGAATGGAGTCAAACCGGGCCGCCGGATCGCGTTCCAGGCACTTGCCAACGATGCTGCTCAGCACCGAAGCAATGTTGGCATCTACGTTAATCAGCGGGACTGCCGGCTCCTGGGTGCGCTTCACCAGGCTGGCGATGGCGCTTTCCGCATGGAAAGGCACGGTGCCGCTCAGCATTTCGTAGAGAATCAGGCCGATGGCAAACTGGTCGGAGCGCGCGTCCAGGTCCTTGCCCATGGCCTGCTCCGGCGACATGTATTCCATGGTCCCGACCATCATTCCGGTCTGGGTCATTCCGTCGCCTTGCAGGGTGCGGGCCAGGCCGAAGTCCATGATCACCACGCGGCCGCCGCCGGTGGTATCGCGCATGATGTTGCTGGGCTTCAGGTCGCGGTGAATCACGCCTTCGGAGTGCGCGGCCTGCAAGCCGGCGCAGGCCTGCAGGATGATGTCCACCGATTCCGCCGGTGCCATCTTGCCTTCGCGCGTCATGATGTTGCGCAAGTCCTCACCCTCGATGAATTCCATGGTGATGAACTTAACGCCGTCGGCTTCGTTGAGGTCGTAAATGCGGATGATGTTGCGGTGCGTGACCTGCCGCGCCAGCACCAGCTCCTGCTTGAAGCGCGCCAGGATCGCCGGGTTGTCGGCCAGGTCGGGACGAATGACCTTCAAGCCAACCACGCGCTCGATCTCCAGGTCGCGGGCTTTATACACCGCGCCCATGCCACCCATGCCCAGCAGCTTCTGGATCTCGTAGCGGCCGCCAAGAACGTCGCCCTCGTGGAAGACGGTCGCGCCAATCGAAGTGAAGATGGGATGGTTGATCGCGCCGCTGCTGGGTGATCCGCCGGAACCGCCGGGCTTGGCGCCGACAAAGGTAGCTGCGTCGGCACCATCGCTCTTCGCACGCTGCGGAGCGCGCACCTTGCCGCTGGAAGGATTTGGGATGGTTCCGGGAGAGGTCACGTCCGCGGCATTCACGCCCGGTAGCGTCATGCCGTCCGGGTCGAGGGCAGGCTTGGGCATAGCGGCGGAGCTTTCCCCGCTAGAGACACCAACACCTTGCGGCGCTCTACGCGCCGCGCCTTCCGAATCCCCCGCCATCAGCTACTCTCCAGGGTAGCGCCTGCATCGTGTGGAACAGGCTTTCCTATGAAGCCAACAGTGGCTAGAGTATAACCTGATTCTCACGCAAAATCGCTTGTTTTCTTAGGCTTTGAGCTGTTCGCCTTGGGGCACGGACGTACTCATGCCTCCCTCACGTTTTGGCCGTTGCCCAGCCGGAAAGTGGTGGGGTCCCGCTTTCATCCCGTGTCGCGCTGCTCTCTCCAACCACAAGAAAGCCGGCGCTTGCGGCGCCGGCTATTGATGCAGGAATGGCTCCGACTTAGGGCTCGAAGATCGTCAGCCGCGGCGGATTCTGATCGGTGTTCATCCACACCAGAGTCGAGGACGACGTGGTACCCACCGAGCCTTTGGCGCCGATGATGTACATGATCGCCACGTGCTGGCCGCTGGCCGAAGCGGTAATCACCACTCGACCGGTGGCGTCCACGGCAAAGGTTGCGTTTAGCACCTGGATGCCGTTGCCGGGGCCAGAAGCGCCGCTGGTGACGTAATCCACGGTGAACGCCGCGCCCAGCGCCGGCGGCTGCACCGTGATGGAGTCGAGTTCGCTTATGACCGAAGCAGTGACTGGCTCAATCGTTCCGCCAAAGTAGGTGCCGAACAACGACAGGTTGGTATAGGGACCGCCGGTCTGTATATCGAACCGGCCGGAGGTGACGCCCGGGTCGGTACCGATGTAGAAGCCGGTATCCGCGTTGAGCAGGTAGAAGACCGGTTCATTGGTCCCCAGTCCGCTCACCGTGGTCCGACCATTCAGCGCGACGTTGTAGGTGCCGGTGGCCGAGATCGTGGACAGTGTCCCGTTATTGTTCTCGTCCAGCGAGTAGGAGGTAATGTTGCCGGCGCCATCGAAGGCAGCGATACCTTCGGAGATATCCGGCGCTCCGGCTGAGACGGCATTGAGCTGGAAGACGCTGTTGCCGGTCAGGGTGGCATTGGAAAATAGTCCGCCGCCCGCCGTACCCGGCTGCTTCAACATGGTGACTAAGATCGCCGGGTTGCCGCCGGACACCGAATCGGTGCTCAACGCCAGCAGTTCCGTAGGCGAAATGTAGTAGTACACGAAGTTGGCTGCTCCGGAAGGAAGCTGTTCGACCAGCGTTCCACGCCCGGTAGCGGCGTCGGGCGGCCCGAAGGTTCCAGTGAATAAAACCTGGCTCTGGACGGTGCCGTTGTCATTGGTATCTTCCATGCCGCTGGTCAAGTCACCAGTCGTGTCGTTGATGAACGTACCCGCGCCGCCGTAGCGATTCCCGCCGCTGTCATTGCCGAAGAAACCGAAGCTGTAGCTACCGACCAGAGGCGTCAGCGAACCGCTAGCGTTGGCTTGTCGCTTCATCAGGCCGGAGCCCCAGGCCTGGTCGTTGCCACTGGTGTACTGCATCAGGCGCACATCGCCTCCGGTGGCAATAGCAATGTTGTAGTTGTAGGTGTTGGTTCCGTCGGTCAGGGTCAGCGTACCCAGCTGGGAGTTCGGGTCAATCGCATAGCTGCCGGTCACGGCTACATCGCTCAGAACATAGCCGCCGTCCACACTGTTCTCGTCCAGGACACCGCTGGTGATGGTGCCCTGATTTACCCCATTCTTCAACTGTTCACCGCTGGCGGTAAGGCTGCCCACGGTGTAGTAGCTGTCGCTCTGGGAGTTGAATCCGCTAAGCGATATGGCGTAGTTGCCTTGCAGCGCGCCCACAATCGTAATCGGGATGTTGGCTGTGGCCGTGTCGTGGTACGCGTCTGTGACCTGGAAAATAACAACCGCGTCTGTCGCCTCGGTCGGCGTTCCGGTGATGGGCGTATTCCCCGCTTTGTCTACGGTGCCGAAGCTCAAACCCGCTGGCAGCTTGTTACCCGGGGCTACAGCGACGGAGAAAGTGTAAGGAGAAACGCCACCGGCCGCTGCCAGGGTGCCTGAATAGGCAATGCCGACCGTACCGGTGGGTAGAGTGGTGGTGGCAACCGAAAGAACGGGGTTGACCATGATGGTGAATTGCTCGCTAACATAGGCGGCGGTCGGAGTCTGGGAGTCCGTGCACTTTACGGTGAAGGCAGCGTTCTGTGCCGTAGTCGGGGTGCCGCTGATCTTGCCGTCGCTGGTCATAGTGACGCCGTCCGGCAGACTTCCCCCAGTTACGGAGTAGGTGTATGGACCCACTCCCCCGTTGACGGCCAGCGTGTAGGTGTAAGGGTCAGCCACCACGGCCGGGGAGAGCTGCGATCCTACGGAAAAATTCAGGGCGACGATGTTGGTTTTCATACCGCCGCCGCAACCGGACAACCCGAGCATCAGGACTGCGATAACTGCGATGACCGCAAAAGGCTTGGACCCCTTCATGGCTCTCCTCGATGATTACCAACAAAATTTAAGTTTTGACGCGGCTCCCAGAGAAATGCGCAAGGACCGGCCTCAGCGTTGCCCTATCATAGCTGACACACGTCCGACGAGAGCAACGTTTGGGAAACTGAGACGACAGGGGAGCGTCAGGATGTCAGGGTTACGCAAAACCTAGGCAAAAACAAGCTTTTTTTGAACTTAGTACGATTGCGCGACAACTGTCAACTGCCGTGGTATGGCCGGAAATTCCCACATCGGGAGCAGTGCGTTGCGTCTGCTTCGAGCAGTGGGCCGAAGGTCTGATAGGCTAACCCCAATCCATGGCTTCCGACTCGGTATCAGTGCGGGAATACTTCCGGCTTACCCGCGAGAATCCCAACTTCCGCAAGCTCTGGCTCGCTCAGATCGTCAGCGAGATCGGCGATTGGTTCTACACCCTGGCCATCTACAGCTTGCTGCTGGAGTTGACCGGGCGCGCGTCGTCCGTGGCCCTGGCGCTGGTGTTGCAGGTTTTGCCGCAGACTTTCGTCGGACCGCTGGCCGGCGTCATCAATGATCGTCTCAGCCGCCGCAAGGTCATGATCTTCGCCGACCTGACCCGCATGGTCATCGTCGCGGCCATGCTGTTTGTGCGCTCGGCCTCGACGGCGTGGATTATTTATCCCCTTTTGGTACTGGAGACGGTGATGGCGTCCTTCTTCGAGCCCGCACGCAACGCCATCATTCCCAGCATCACCCCCGAAGACGACATCATCGTTGCCAACACGCTGGCTTCCACCACGTGGTCGTTCAACCTGGCTATCGGTTCCCTCCTGGGAGGACTGGTCGCGGTGCTGCTCGGCCGGAATGCCGTCTTCATCCTGAATGCGTTGTCGTTCCTGGTATCTGCGCTGCTGATTACCCGCATGAGTTTCGTCGAGGAACACCTGGCGTCGCTGGGACCGCTTCGCGCCCGCGAACTGCTGGATTACTCGCCCATCTTCGACGGACTGCGCTACGTCGGACGCAACGCCAAGGTTTTTGCGCTGGTGCTGTTGAAGGCGGGTATCTGCATCCTGGGCACGGCGTGGGTGCTGTTTCCGATCCTGGGACAGCGCGTGCTGGTGCTGCCCAAGGCCGTGCTGCCGGCGCGCGCCGCGCTGTTCGGCATGAGCCTGCTGATGAGCGCTCGCGGCCTCGGCGCTCTACTGGGCCCGTTGGTTTCGGCGCGCTGGGCAGGACGCAGCCAGCTTCGCCTGCGCGACGGGGTGCTCCTTGGTTTCATTCTGGGAGGCGTCGGTTACCTGCTTCTGGGCTTCACTCGTAACCTTTGGGTGGCTTGCGCCGTGGTCATGCTGGCGCACCTGGGAGCGTCCACCGTCTGGGTGTTCTCCACCACGCTGCTGCACCTGAATTCCGAAGACCGTTTTCGAGGGCGGGTGTTCTCTGCCGATTTGGGAATTGCCATGCTGGTGCTCGCCATTTCGGCCTGGCTGGCGGGATGGGCCATTGATCGCGGCATAGCGCCCAGCGCGGTCGCCAGCGCCACTGGCCTCGCCATGGCCATACCCGTGGTCGGATGGGCCATTGCCATGCGCATGTGGAAGCAGCAGCCTACCGCGGACTGAACCGACTGGGGAAATGTCAAAATGCAACGAACCTGGCGCCGGCTGAAGCCGGCTCGGGACAGAAGAACAAGCGATTTAACGCTGGCCCGAAGGCCAGCACTACCCGAACTCGCCTCGACCTTTTTGCACAGGCTGTGAAGTCGCCGCGCGGCGCGCTCACGGCTCTGCTATCCTCATCCGTTCTATCTCTTTGCTCTCTCCGGAGGATGTTCGTGACCTGGAAAGCACTCTTACTCCCCTTATGCCTGCTGGCCGGCCTGGCCGTCGCGCAAAATCCCGCGACCCCGGCTTCTTCCGGCGCCGCCAAGCCTGCCACCGAAGCCACTCTGCCCTACACACCCAGCCTCGACGTGACCGCGATGGACCGCACCGCCGATCCCTGCGTGGACTTCTACCAGTACTCCTGCGGCGGATGGATGAAGAACAATCCCATCCCGCCCGACCAGACCAGTTGGAGCGTGTACGGCAAGCTGTACATGGACAACCTGAATTATCTGCGCACCATTCTGGAGCAGTCGGCTGCCGCCAAAGACCGCGATGCCGTGACCCAGAAGATCGGCGACTACTATGCCGCCTGCATGGACGAAGCCCAGGTGGAGAAGTTGGGCGCCAAGCCCATGCAGTCTGACCTGAACGAAATCATGGCGCTGAAGAACGTGAAGGAGATGGCGCCGGTGGTGGCCAAGCTGCACCTCGAAGGCGATGGCATGCTCTTCGGCAGCGGCTCCATGCAAGACCCCGACAACTCCGATGCCGTGATTTTCGGCGTGGAACAGGGCGGCCTGGGACTTCCCGACCGCGACTACTACACCAAAGAAGACGCCAAGTCGAAGGAGATTCGCGAGCACTACCTGCTGCACGTGCAGAAGATGTTTGAGCTGATGGGCGATTCGCCGGAGATGGCGAAAAAGGAAGCCGCCACCGTGATGCGCATTGAGACCGCACTGGCCAAGGCCTCGCTGACGCGCGTGGAGCAGCGCGATCCTTACAACCTGAAGCACAAGATGAAGCTCGCGGACCTGAATGCTTTGGCGCCGAACTTCGACTGGAGCGCCTACCTGGCAACCTCGCAGGTGCCGACGGTTGACATCCTCAACGTCGAGTCGCCGGTGTTCATGAAGGAAGTGAACGCGCAGTTGAAGTCCACCTCGCTGGACGACTGGAAGGCTTATCTTCGCTTTCACGTCGCCAACTCGCGTTCGCCCTACCTGTCGTCCGCCTTCGTGAATGAGAATTTCGACTTTTACCGCAAGTACATGCGCGGGGCCACGGAGATCCAGCCGCGCTGGAAGCGCTGCGTTCAGTACGTGGACCGCCAACTGGGTGAGGCCCTGGGACAGGAGTACGTCCGCAAGACCTTCCCGCCGGCGATGAAGGAATCCACGCTGGAGATGACCAAGGAGATCGAGGACGCCATGGCGGTGCGCATCCAGCAACTGGACTGGATGAGTCCGGAGACCAAGCAGCAGGCGATTGTGAAGTTGCACGCCATCCGCAACAAGATTGGCTATCCCGACAAGTGGCGCGATTACAGCTCGGTGAAGATTGAGCGCGACGATTTCTACGGCAATGCCGAGCGCGCCACCGAGTTCGAGAGCCGCCGCGACTTCAACAAGATCAACAAGCCGGTGGACCGCGGCGAGTGGGACATGAGCCCGCCCACCGTCAACGCCTATTACAACCCGCAGATGAACGACATCAACTTCCCTGCCGGCGTGTTGCAGCCGCCGCTCTACGACGTGAAGATTGATGACGCTCCCAACTACGGCAACACCGGCTCAACCATCGGCCACGAACTGACCCACGGCTTCGACGATGAAGGCCGCCAGTTCGACGCCAAGGGCAACCTCAAAGACTGGTGGACGAAGCAGGATGCCGAGCAGTTCGTGAAGCATTCCGATTGCGTCGTAGACCAGTACGCCAACTACGTCATCGTCGACGACATCAAGATCAACTCCAAGCTGACCGAGGGCGAAGACATCGCCGACCTGGGTGGAACCATCCTGGCGTACGTGGCCTGGAAGGACGCCGAGAAAGGCAAGACGCTGGAGAACCGCGAGGGGCTGACGCCCGATCAGCGCTTCTTCATCGGCCTGGCGCAGTGGGCCTGCGAAAACGAACGGCCGGAAAATCTTCGTGCCAACGCCATGACCAACCCGCACTCGCCGGGCAAATATCGCATCAACGGCGTGGTGGTGAATGTACCGGAGTTCGGCCCGGCCTTCGGCTGCAAGCCAGGCCAGCCCATGATGAAGCCGGCGGACAAGGTTTGCAAGGTTTGGTGAGTTAGAGAGGAAGTTGTTGCAGGGCGCTGGAGCGCAGACTTCAGCGCCTTATTTTTGCCTCTCGGCAAAGTACCTGTCATGCTCGGAGCTCACGTCGCTAAGGCCACTGCCACGACGCGCCGGCGTGATGCGCAGCGGACCGACACTCCGCACAGGGAGTCCGACTTTGCGCCAGCTCAATAGCCGACGGATCATCTCGGCAAGATCGCGCAACATGGCGCTTGCGATTATCTCACCCTGAGGTCACCCGAACAGCTTCATCAGCCCTTGCGGCGGCAGGTCGGGCACGAGGAACTTCTGTGAGGTGAGTGCTTCGGCAGCGAGGTAGCCGCTGCGCACCGCGCCTTCCATAGTGGAAGGCCAGCCGGTGGCGGTCCAGTCGCCGGCGAGGAAAATCCTGGGCCACGGAGTTCGCTGCGACGGACGATACGCATCGCCGCCGGGCACGGGCGAAAAGGTAGCGTGTACTTCCTTCACCACTGTCGCCTTCAGCAGTTTGGCTTCGCGCGCCGCGGGAAAAAATTCGGCCAGCTCCCGCACCGCAAGTTCGATGATTTCGTTGCGGCCCTTGTCCACCAGGCTTTTCGACGAACTCACTACCAGTTCAAGATAACTTCCCTGCTCCGCCGCGGCGGCGCGGGTCTTCAGGATCTTCGACTTCTGGAACATCCACTGGATGGTCCGCTCCAACAGCACCGCGTGTTCCAGCGGCGTAATTTCGCGGTCGAACCACAGATGGATGCCGGTGATGGGCGAGCTTTGGAAGCGCCGCAACTGCTGGCGCAGACGGATCGGCGTCCGGAGTCGGCGGCAACAGCTTCTCCACATGATGAAACGGCGCAGCCAGGATGACGTAATCGGCGGCTACGGTTTCGCCACCGACGGTTAGCCCCACCCCGTCCGGCGCAGTTTCGATTCGCTCCACCGTCGAGCGCAAGTGCACGCGGCCACCATGCGCTTCGATATAGTTCGCCGCCTCGGCATACAACTGCGACAACGGCACCGCCGGAACGCCCATGCGACCCGCCTCGGCCGACTTCAGGAACGAATCGCGGAAGACCAGCGCCGCGTAGTGAACCGAGATGCGATCCAAATCTTCATTCAGCGCGCTCACCAGAACTGGCTCCCAGAAGCGCGCAATCGCCGCCGGAGTCTGGCCGTGGCGGCGCAGCCAGGTCAGGAAATTTTCGTCCGAATCCGGCGGAAGCGACGGCGCCAGCGCCAGCATGGCGCGGCTGATGGCCAGCTTATCGCCGAAGCTGAGAACGCTCGATCCCAAGAACGCGGGCGCGGAATGCAGCGGGGCCGGCAGTCCTCCGGGCTTGAGCGTGGACGACTTGCCACCGGGCAGAATAAAAGTGATTGCGTCGTACCAGCGAATCTGGTCTTCGACGCCGAGCCGCCGGTAAAAATCGAGCAGGTTGGTGCAGCAGCCCAGCAGCACGTGCTGGCAGTTGTCCACCACTTCGCCGGTGCCGGGCAACTCGTACGAAGAGGCGCGCCCGCCGAGGAACGGACGCCGCTCGAACAACTCCACGCGATATCCGCTCGCGGCCAGCGCCGATCCGGCGGCCAGTCCGGCGATGCCGCCGCCGACAATCGCCACTACCGATGAAGTTGGGTTGGCGGCACTCATGAGAAGCGGCGACGCCATCCTTTGCTCAGGATGACCAGCTTCTCCGCGGTGCTCAGCCGCACCTTCTCGGAGTACACGTCGTAATTGCGCGCCGCGATTCTTTCCAGCAGCCGGCGATACACCTCAACCAGCGTCCACAACGCGGGCTGGCTGTCTTCGTCAATCAGCGGCAGCAACTCTTCGGCGTCGGCGTAAAACTTGCGCGCCCTCTCGGCTTCGAACTCCAGCACCGGCCGCAGCAACTTCGCCGCCTGATCGTTCACCAGCGCGCCGGCATCCAGTCCAAAGCGCGCCAGGTCTTCGCGCGGCAGATAGACCCGGCCCATGCCCAGGTCTTCCTTCACGTCGCGAATAACGTTGGTGAGCTGGAAGGCCACGCCGATATGCTCGGCCAACTTTTCCGCGCGCGGATCGCGATAGCCAAAGATGCGGATGCAGACCAGCCCGACGACCGAGGCGACGTGGTAGCAATAGTCGTAGAGCTGCTGGAAAGTTTCATACTGCAATTGCGGGCCGGCAGTCTTGTCACCAGCAGCCGGCTCGGGGACGTCCATCTCCGTGCCCAGCACCAGGTTGTCCAGCAGTTCGATGGGAATGTTGTAGCGGGCCGCGGCGTCGGCGAGCGCGAAGAGCACGGGATCGTCGGTGCGTCCGCCCTCCATCACCCGGCGCAGCGCGGCACTCCACTCCGCCAGCTTGGCGCGACGCTGTTCGGCAGGGACGGCGGGGTCGTCGGAGATATCGTCGGCATGCCGCATGAAGGCATACACCGCGGAGATGGCGTTGCGCTTGCGCAGCGGGAGGACGAGGAAGCCGTAGTAAAAATTTTTGGCGGCGGAGCGTGCGATGTGGCGGCAGACACTGTAAGCAGCCCGCAATTGCAGCGGGTGCTGGCTCATAGCAGCCTTCCGGCCGCGGCGCGCAGCACCAGCCACAGCTTGCGTGGCTTGGAGATCGCCGGACGGCGGCGCAGCACGTCGTAGCCCTGGCGCTCGATGGCGTTCAGAATTTCCTGGCCGCCGCGGCTGAAGAGTTCGATGTCCACAGCCAGGTGCTTGTTCACCTGCTTGGCCAGCGGCAAACCTTTGGCGAACCATTCGCGTGCGCGCTCGACTTCGAATTGCATCATCGCCAGAAAGGCAGGCGTGGCGCGGCGTTCGGCGATATCGCTCTCCGCGACGCCGTACTTTGCCAGGTCTTCCAGCGGCAGGTAGATGCGGCCCTTGGTGTAGTCCACCGCGACATCCTGCCAGAAGTTGGCCAGTTGCAGCGCGGTACAGGTGTAGTCGGAAAGCTGCTGGCGCTCGGCATCGCGATAGCCGCACAGGTACAGCACCAGATGCCCGACGGGATTCGCCGAGTAATGGCAGTAGTCGAGGACGTCAGCAAACGTCGGGAAGCGCGTGATGGTCTGGTCGCGGCGAAAGGCGGTCAGCAGGTCGGCGAACTCGTGCTGCGGAATGTCGAACTCGCGCACCGTGTGCTGCAACGCGACGAATACCGGATGCCGCGGCGATCCCGCGTAGCACTGCTCCAGTTCCGCCTCCCAGGCATCCAGCAGCGCCAGCGACTGCTGCGGGTTGCCGACTTCGTCGCCGAGATCGTCAGAGATGCGGCAGTAGGCGTACACGTTGTAGAAGTGCTGGTGCAGGTGGCGCGGCAAAAAGCGGGTGACCACCGAGAAATTCTCGTAATGCGAGTGCGCCAGCCGCGCGCAATATTGCTGCGCCTCCTCGAACGACGGGGCGCGCTCGGGAATGGCGTACTCCGGCGGCAAAGCTTGCCAGCCAGCGAGCACGCGATGATCGGTTGGAGCAGAGGACATCAGGAAGATTGTACCGGGGATGATTTGATTGTGTCGCGGAATCGGCCTTGTGCCGCCGGCTAAAGCCGGCTCCGGACAAATGGAATAAGAAGCTTATCGGCACGACTGAAATCGTGCCCTTACTCATGCCGCGGCAAAACAGAGTTCTCTAGCTTCCTGTGAAAGCCGTGCCCTTTCAACCTGCGCCGCCGCAACTGACAACCGACAACTGACAACGGACAACTGCTTCACGTCCCGGGAATAATCGCGGTCTTGATGTCGCCGTTGCGATTGAGCATGTGCCGCAGCACCTGCTGCAAGCGCGAAAGCGGCGCTTCGCCGGTGATGTAGTCGGTGGCCTTGATCTTCTTCTCGGTAATCAGCGCGAACGCCTTGCGCACCGTCTCCGGCGTGTGATGGAAGGTGGCCTTCAGCGTGAGCTCGTTGTAGTGCAACCGCTGCGTATCCAGGGCAACCGTGGTTCCGTTGGCGCAACCGCCGAAGAAGTTCACGGTGCCGCCCTTGCGCACCATGTCAATCGACCACTCCCAGGCCTGCGGACGTCCCACGGCCTCGATGACCACATCGCAACCGCGGCCTTCGGTGGTCAGCTTGCGGACCGCCTTCACCGGATCGTCCACCGCGGTAATCTGCACCACGCTATCGGCGCCGGCATGTCGCGCAGCGGCTACCTGCGAATCGCGCTTCACGACAGAAATCACATTGCAGCCGCTCAGCTTGGCTACCTGAATGAACATCAGCCCGATGGGCCCGGCGCCAATAACCGCCACGGAATCGCCAATCTCCATCTTGGTTTCATGCAGTCCACGCAGGACGCAAGCCAGCGGCTCGGTAATGGCAGCCTCTTCAAAGCTCACATGCTTGGGGATGGCCAGCATATTGGTCTCAACGATGCGCCGCGGCACGCGAATGTATTCCGCGTAAGCGCCGTTGTTGAAGAGCAGATCTTCGCACAGGTTTTCCTGGTGCTTGGAGCAGTAGAAGCACATGCCGCAGGGCGCGGAGTTCAGCGCCACCACCCGCATGCCCTTGCGGAACCCCTTAACGTTGGACCCGACTTCCTCGATGACGCCCGCCAGTTCGTGCCCGAACAGCGCCGGAGGAACGATCATGCGCGCATGATAGCCGCGCTGGTACACCTTCAAATCGGTGCCGCAGGTCAGAGCCACCTGCACCTTGACCAGGACCTCGCCGTCTTCCAGCTTGGGAATCGGTACCTGCTCAATTTTGACGTCCTCTTTGCCATAGAGGACGGCCGCTGTCATCTGTCCATTCACTCTAGGAATCCTTCTCATACGCCCCGGGCTGAATCACGATTTTCATGGAATCAGGTTTAGGTTGGGCCGCCAACTGCAGGGCCGCAACCGAATCGTCCAAGCGGGAAGCGATGGCTGATCAGCCGCTCCAGATCCATCTCGCCACCCAGTACAAAATTCACAGATTCCTGCTGGAGGTCGGCGGACGCACTGTACGAGCCCAGCAGGCTCTTCTCGTCCACGCAAACCGCAGCCGGATCAATCGTGGCCTGACCGTGCTGTGTCTGAGCAAAAAGTAACACCCGGCCGCCCGGCCGAGCGGCATCCATGGCAGGAGCGATCAAACCGTTGCCTGCCACGGCCAGGATCACAGCGTCGGCGCCGCGACCTTCGGTCCATTCCTTTACGGTTTTTACCGTATCCATGGACGAGGCGTCGATACTCTCCTCCAGACCGAACGCCTTCGCTATTGTATGCCTCTGCGGAAACAAATCGGAAGTTATGACTCTGGCCCCGGCACGGCGGGCCAGCACCGCCAAAATGATGCCGATGGGCCCCTGGCCGATCACCAGCACGCTTTCGCCATTCTTAAGCCCCATGGTTTCAATACCTTTCATGCAGGTATTGACGGGCTCGATGAACGACGCCTGCTCGAACGACACGCCGTCCGGAATCCGAACTACGCCCTTTTGTGCTATCCAACTCATCACGCGAACATACTCGGAGAAGCCGCCGCCGCTGGGCTCATAGCCCGCCGTCGCCCCGACTTTCTTGTACGTCGGACACTGGGCGAAGACCTTATGACGGCAGTAGAAACATTCGCCGCAGGGAATGTGGTGGAAGACCATGACCCGGTTGCCAATCTGGAACTCGGTTACCCCGTCACCTACGGCGGCGATTACCCCGGTGGTCTCGTGGCCAAAGATGCGCGGCGCTGAATGCGAGCCGGTGGCAATCTTCTTCAGGTCGGTACCGCAGATGCCGCAGGTATGGACGCGAACCAGCAGCTCGCCCGGCCCGATCTCGCGGCACCGGAACGGTCTCCAGGCGGACGTCGTTGACGCCGCGATAGACGGCGGCCTTCATGCTGCCGGGAATACTCTGGCTCCAGCGATTCTGCAATTGCGTGGCGACTGACATTGGTTTAGCGCCCCAACTTTTCCGAGGCGATCTGGGCTCCCTGGTCCGAACTCCACTGCTCCGATATTAGATGTTGCAACGCAGAGCTGAGCTTCACCGCAGCCAGCCTGCTATTGCCGCTTAACCTTACTACCGCCGGCCACCACCACGGTCTCAGCAGCAAGTACGCTATAAACCTGCCGGTGGCGAAGCGGCCGTCGGGTTCCACAAACCTTGCCAGCGGCGGCATCTTGAAGTCGTACTCGTCGGAGATGGCCTTCACCGCCGCAAACTCAATTCCCGCCTTCGCCGCGATCTCGGCCACCGCCGCAGCTTCCATCTCGACCGCATCGGCCTGGTGAACGGCCGCCAACTGCTGCTTCTCGCGGATACCGTGCACCGCCTCGGCCGTCACCAGCTTGCCAGTTCCACCGCGTGCAACGTGACTCTGGCCGGTAGCTGCATTCACCACGGTGCCGGCAACCACCACATCGCCGACCTTCAGATTCGGCGTCAGCGCGCCAGCCAATCCCGCCGACACCAGCAATTCCGGCTGCGCCTCGCGAACCGCAACTTCTGCCGCGTGCTTTGCCGCCGCAGTTCCGATGCCGCCGACTGCGACCAGTGCATGCTCCAGGACAAACACCGGCACGCCGTCAATCCTGCTGGCCGTCGCTCCATGCAGCAGCGGCGCAACTTCGCTGCGCATCGCCACAACGATGGCCACCCGCTTACGCGGCATAGCCGTTGGCCTGAAACCACTCCACCGCGCGCCGCAGCGCATCATCCACCGGACGACTAACCCAGCCCAGATCGCGCTCGGCCTTGGCGCAGCTTACAAACATTTTCTTGCGACCCATGCGCACCGAATCCAGCGTCACGCGCGGCTCGCGCCGGCGCAGGCCGCCGGTCACGAAGGTATCCACCACGCCGGTTGCATAAGCCACGGCGTAGGGCAATCGCACGTTCGGCGAGCGCAGTCCGCTGATCGCTCCCAGCTTGTCCAGGATCTGCTTCAGCGTCAGGTTCTCGCCGCCCAGGATGTAGCGCTGGCCGGGAGCGCCTTTCTCCATCGCCAGCAGATGTCCGTCAGCACAATCGATGACGTCCACCAGGTTCAGCCCGGTATCCACGTAGGCGGGGAATTTGCGCTTCAGGAAATCCACCACGATGCGGCCGGTTGGCGTCGGCTTGATGTCGCGCTCCCCTACCGGCGTGGTCGGATTCACCATCACCACGTTTTGCCCGGACTGTGCCAGTTGCAGCACCAATTGCTCCGCGATGAACTTGCTGCGCTTGTAATTGCCGATCATGTCCGCCAGGCTCACCGGCGATTGCTCATCGGCCAGCGCGCCGTGATTGCCGAAGCCCATGGTGGCCACGCTGCTGGTATAGATAACCCGCCGCACGCCCAGTTCTCTCGCCGCCAGCAACACGTTGCGCGTGCCTTCCACGTTGGACTGGTACAACTCCTGCCCGTTGCGCGCCCACAAGCGGTAATCGGCGGCGACGTGAAAGACGAACTCGCAGCCCGACATTGCGGTCTTCAGCGAATCCACATCGCGCAAATCACCGATGGCCCGCTCGGCGGCAAGGTCGGCGATGTTGTCCAAATTGCTGGTAGGACGCACCAGCAGCCGATGTCGGCGCCACGTGCCAGCAACCGCCGCGCAACGTGACTTCCCAGAAATCCGGTCGCCCCTGTGACAAGACATTTCATCTCAGCTGTCAGCTCTCAGCTATCAGCCATCAGTGAAGGCGGGGATGTTGCGGCTGGGACGACATCCCGCCGCCGCTTTAGAGTTCGCGGCCAAACGCGCGCTGGCGCTCTGTCTCGGAGATCGCGATGGCCTTGTTGTATGCCGTCAATGCCAGCAGCGGAAAATACTGGCGATACATGGTGTACTCCAGATAGAACACGCGCGGAAAGCCGGTGCCGGTGTAAAGGCTCTCGTTCCAGGAGCCATCGCGCCGCTGCGTCTTCATCAGGTAAGCAATGCCTTGCTCGAGCGAGTCGCTGCGAATATCGTTGGCGGCCAGCAGTCCCATCACCGCCCACGCCGTCTGCGAAGCCGTGCTCGGGCCGATGCCCTTGGCGTTGGCATCGTCGTAGGAGTCGCAGGTCTCGCCCCAGCCGCCGTCGGGATTCTGCATCATGCGCAGCCACTCCGCCGCCTGCTGGATGCAAGGCTCGTGGTAGTTCATGCCCACCGCTTCCAGGCCGCGCAGCACCAGCATGGTTCCGTAGATGTAGTTCACGCCCCAGCGCCCGAACCAGGAGCCATCGGGGTCTGCTCTTTGCCGGATGAACGCCACCGCGCGCCGCACCGGCTCGTCCTTCATGGAGTAGCCGTGACTCGCCAGGCACTCCAGCACGCGGCCGGTGATGTCCACCGTCGGCGGATCGAGCATGGCGTTGTGGTCGGCGAACGGAATGTGCTGGAAGACCATGCGGTCGTTGTTCTTGTCGAACGACGCCCAGCCGCCGTTGCGTGCACTGCATGGAGAGCACCCAGTCAATGGCGCGCTGCACCGAGCGGTCATGATAGCTGTCGTTGCTGGTCTTGACCCGGCTCAGCGCCAGCATCACCTGCGCGCTGTCGTCCACGTCGGGATAGAACTCGTTGTTGAACTCGAAGTACCAGCCGGCCGGCGCGGCCTTGGGATTCTTGACGCACCAGTCGCCACGGCGGGTGACCTGCTTCTGCAGCATCCATTCGCAGGGCTGCACCAGGCGCGGATCCGTGGGCGACATGCCGCTCTCCGCCAGCGCGAACACAGCGTAAGCGGTGTCCCAAACCGGCGACATGCAAGGCTGCATGCGGAAGGTGGTCTCTTCCTCGATGCCCAGCTTCTCGAACTCGTCCATGGCGCGGATGACCTGCGGATCGTCCAGCGAATAGCCCAGGCAGCGCAGCGCGATGATGGAGTTCATGATGCCGGGATAGATGGCGCCCAGCCCGTCGCTCATCTCCAGGCGCTGCAGCATCCACTTCTCCGCGACCTTCAGAGCCTGCGAGCGCAACGGACGCACATGCACGCGCTCGAAGAAGTGAATCAGGCGGTCGAGCACCAGGAAGAAATTGCGCCAGCCGATCAGCTTCTTGTCCCAACGCAGGCGCAAGCGGCTGCGGGAACGCCCGCCGACGAACAGTTCCTCAATTCCCTGCTCGGCGGGTATTTTCTTGAACGGCTTCTTGGCGTAGGCAATCGAGAGCGGCACCAGGATGGCGCGCGACCACGAGGAAATTTCGTAGAGGTTGAACCAGAACCAGTTGGGAAACAGCACAATCTCCGGCGGAACCGCCGGCACCGCGTCGTAATCGTACTGCCCCAGGAAGCAGAGATAAATCTTGGTGAAGGTATTGACCTCGGTCACGCCGCCCATGGCCAGGATGCGCTCGCGGGCCTTCACCAGTTGCGGATGGTCGGGAGCGTAGCCGGCCATCTTCAGCGCAAAATAGGCCTTCACCGAGGCGCTGATGTTCGACGGGCCGCCGTTATAGATGGGCCAGCCGCCGTCGGCATTCTGGCGATTCGAGGATTTCGTTGGCGCACTTGCGGGTGCGCAGCGGCTCTTCGGTGCCCAGCAGGCGATGCAGCAGGATGTAGTCGGAGACCAGCGTGGTATCGGCGCCCAGCTCGCCGCACCAGTAGCCTTCCTCGCGGTTCTGCAAGGAAAGCACGTAGCGCCGGGAGGCGTCGATGGCCGCCTTGATGCGGCTCTTGATGTCGTCAATCTTGCCGAATCGCATCTCGGCAGGATTCAAAGGCGATGGTTCTGCCATGTTTTAGTCCGCCACGGCGGGCGCGGCACCGATGGCCTCAACAATCTCCGGAGGCAGCCCGAAGCGCACGTGCTCCGGCATGACCTCGACTTCACGCATGTTGGTATAACCCTGGTCTTCCAGGAAGGTCACGACTTCCTGCACCAGAATTTCGGGCGCGGAGGCGCCGGCGGTCAGCCCGACCGTGCGCACGCCTTGCAGCCACTCCGGTTCGATGGAGCGGCAATTTTCGATGAGGTGCGAATTGGTGCCCAGGTTGCGCGCCACCTCAACCAGACGATTGGAGTTCGAGCTGTTGTCGGAGCCGACCACCAGCAGCAGATCGCATTCGCTGGCCACGTCCTTCACCGCGGTCTGGCGGTTCTCGGTGGCGTAGCAAATGTCCTGCGCGTGCGGCCCCTTGATGTTGGGGAACTTCCGCCGCAACGCCTCGATGACATGCGTGGTTTCGTCGAGGCTGAGCGTGGTCTGGGTGAGATAAGCGACGCGGTCGGGATCGGGAACCACCAGGTCGTTGACATCCTCCGGCGCATCCACAACCTGAGTGACGGCCGGGGCCTCGCCCAGCGTGCCAATAACCTCATCGTGGTCGCGGTGGCCGATCAGGATCAGCGAATAACCTTCGCGAGCAAACTTGACGGCCTCGACGTGGACCTTGGTCACCAGCGGGCAGGTGGCGTCGATCACCCGCAGCTCGCGCAGCTTGCTGGCCTCGCGGACCTCCGGCGCAACGCCGTGCGCGCTGTAGATAACCCGTTCTCCCGCAGGCACTTCCTCGATGCTGTCCACGAAAATGGCGCCCTTGGCGGTCAGCTCGTCCACCACGTAGCGGTTGTGGACGATCTCCTTGCGCACGTAGATGGGCGCGCCGAAGGTTTCCAGCGCAATGCGCACAATGTCGATGGCGCGAACCACGCCGGCGCAGAAACCCCGCGGTTTCAGCAAAAGTAAGGTCTTCTGTTCAGCTTGAATCATGCCGTCCTGATACCGTAAGTATACGGAAAAATTGGCCTGACTACCCCACGCTTACTCTATTGTAACAGCGCGGTAATCACCAACATAACCGGGGAAACCCGTCGAAATTCGCAGCCTGCGGCGGAAATTCCGCAGCCAATGGCGACTTACCTGTATAGGTAGAAGCCCGGCAGGAGTGCTGGGATTTTTGGAAAATCTGCGACCAGCACTGACCACTGGCCACTAAACCACTAGCCACTGCCTTCTCACCGATTCGCCTTCAGCATTTGCTCGGCGTGCTTCAGCGAAGTATCAGTCAGCTTGGCGCCGCTCATCATGCGGGCGATTTCCCTGGTGCGCTCATCGCTGTCGAGCAGCCTGACGGAAGTCTTTGTCCGCCCGCCCGATTCGCGCTTGTCGATGAGGTAATGCTGATCGGCGAAGCTGGCGATCTGCGGCAGGTGCGTGACGCACAGCACCTGTTTGGTGCGCGCCAGTTGCTTCAGCTTTTTGCCGACCGCCTCGGCCGCCCGTCCGCCGATGCCGGTATCAATTTCGTCGAACACCAGCGTGCGCTGCGACTCCGCTTCCTTCGAGCCGTTGCGGCCGCGCTTGCCGGCGCTGCTCTCGACGCTGGTCTTCAGCGCCAGCATCACCCGCGACAGCTCGCCGCCCGACGCGATCTCCTCCACCGGCGCCAGTGGTTCGCCGGGATTCGCGGAGATCAAATACTGCACCTGATCGAAGCCGTTGGCAGTCCAGTTTGCTTCCTCGTCGGAGCCGCCAACCTCGACCTTGAAGCGCGCCTTCATCGCCAGCTCGTTGACCTCGGATTCCACCAGCTTCTCCAGCTTGCGCGCGGCATCGTAGCGCCGCCGCGAGAGCTGCTGCGCCGCTTCGAGATATTTTTTCGCGGCACTTGCCAGTTCGAGCTTCAGCTTGCGGAGAACCTCGTCCTTGTTCTCCATCTCATTCAGCTTGCGCTCCAGGTCGGCGGCCAGCGCAATCACGTCATCGAGCTTGGGCCCGTATTTGCGCTTCAGCCGGTCGAGCAGCGCCAGCCGGTCTTCCACTTCGCTCAGCCGCTGCGGCGAAGCATCAATGCCGTCGGCATAGTCGCGCAAGGTCTGGCCGATATCCTCGGCGGCGATGCGTGCCGACTCCAGCTCTGCCGCCGACTGCCGGAAGCGGTCGTCATAGCGCGCCAGCTCTTCGATGTGGCGCTGCGCCGTACGCAACAGCGCCGCCGCCGACGTCTCGTTATCGTAGAGCGCGTCGTAGGCGGCAAAGGCCGCGCCGTGGACCTTCTCGGCGTTAGCCAGCACGCGCTTCTCTGCCTCCAGCTTTGCATCCTCTTCGGGAAGAATCGCCGCGTCGGAAATCTCTTTGCGCTGGAAGTTCCACAGATCGAGCAGCCGCAGCCGGTCTCGCTCGTCGCGCTCCAGGTCGGCAATGCGATGGCGGACGCCGCTCCAGGCTTCGTAGGCGGCGTTCACCGGCGCGAGGTCCGCGGCGGCGAAAGTATCCAGCAGGCGTAGCCGCGAACCGGCGTCGAAGGCCAGCACAGCTTCGTTTTGCGCGTGAATCACCGCCAGCCCCGGCGCCAGCGCCTTCAGCACCGCGACGGTTGCCGGCTGATTGTTCACGAAGACGCGGCCTTTGCCGCCGGGAGCGATTTCGCGCCGCAGAATCAGTTCGCCTTCTTCGGCGTCGAGGCCGTTGGCGGAAAGAACCTCGGCGATGATGTGGGACTCGACCTCGAATACCGCTGAGACCGTGGCTTTGTCGGCGCCGAAGCGCACCACTTCGCTGGAAGCTTTATCGCCCAGCAGCAAGGCCAGGGCGTCGATGAGGATGGATTTGCCGGCGCCGGTTTCGCCGGTCAGCAGGTTCAAGCCGTGAGCAAACTCGACCGCGACGTTGTCAATGACCGCGTAGTTTTCGACCCGCAGTTCTCGCAGCACGTGGATTCCCGTCGTTACAGCGCAGTGTAGCAGAGAGAGCGGCAGCAGTCTCTCGCGCGTTAGCCGAAGGGATTCACCACGGAGGCACGGAGGGCACGGAGGAAATGAGCCCAAAATCTGAACCGACGCGAGTGCTGGGGAACAGCAAAACATGAGTAAGGGCACGACCTCCGGTCGTGCCTTACTCCTTACTTTAGGTCAGGGCTTCAGCCCTGCCACGCGCTGTGGCGACTTACAGAATTTCCCTGAACGCGCCGGTCGGCAGGGGCTAAAGCCCATCCATTTTTTAAGGCCTCGGGTTCGGCACGACCGGAGGTCGTGCCCTTACTCATTACTTCCGAAGACCTTCGATCCGCGAGGACGCTGTTGTATTCGTACCGAGACAGCTTTCAATCCTCCGTGCCTCCGTGGTGAAAAGCTTTTCCCGACCCCAGAACAAAGTCCCGAGAAGCACGCTCCCGACAAACCCTTAACCCGACATAGTTACTCTGCTGGAAACCCTGCGACACGCATCCGCTTCTAATGCGTCAAACGCTTATAATGTCCGGTAAGTAAGCCTCGGCCTGATCGCAAAATCATGATAGTGTGCGGATTCTTTGCTCTCGCCATCGGCGGTGAAATCTCGGGTCTCATCGAGTCCAGCGGTCTCGTCGCCAAAGCCGTTCTCCTCATCCTGCTCATTTTCAGCGTTGGCTCCTGGGCCATCATCTTCGCCAAGTGGGGATTTTTCCGTCGCGCCCGAGTGCAGAGCAATCGCTTCATTCGCGCCTTCCGCAAGTCGGAACGCTTGCAGGATGTGGCCGCCGTTGCCGACCAGTTCAAGCCCAGCCCGCTGGTCGCGGTCTTCGAAGGCGCCTACGACGAACTGCGCAAGCAGAATGTCTATCCCATCCGCATGCAGGCCTTGCAGCGGGCCACGCAGATCGCCTCGTCGGAAGAATTGACGCGGCTGGAGAGCCGCCTGCCGTGGCTGGCGACCACCGGCGCGGTCACGCCGTTCATCGGACTGTTCGGCACGGTGTGGGGCATCATTGACGCCTTTCACGGCCTGGGCACCGCCGGCAGCGCCACGCTGCGCGCCGTCGCGCCCGGCATCTCCGAGGCGCTGATCACCACCGCGGCCGGCCTGTTCGCCGCCATTCCCGCCGTCATCGCCTACAACATGTTCACCCAGCACATCCGCGAATTCGGCTCGCGCATGGACGACTTCAGCCTGGAGCTGATGAACGAAGTGGAGCGCGCACAGAGTGGCGCTCGCGCTGCCGAGCCCGTGGAGCGCCGCTAATGGCGTTCACCAACGCGCAAGGCCGCACCCAGAGCTCGCTGTCGGACATCAACGTCACCCCGCTGGTGGACGTGGTGCTGGTGCTGCTCATCATCTTCATGGTGACCGCGCCGGTGTTGCAGTCGGGCATCGAGGTGCAGGTGCCGCACACCAAGACGGTGAAGGAAATCACGGAAGAGCGGCTGGTGGTGACCATTGACCGCCAGCAGCGCGTGTTCCTGAACAACGATCCGGTCAACATTCACCAGATCGGCGCGCAACTGCATGCCCGCATCCGCGATCCCGAAGGCCAGGCGGTATTTGTGCGGGCCGACGAAAATGTTCCCTTTGGCGCCTTCGCCACGGTGATGGATGCGGTCAAGGCGGCGGGCATCACCAACGTCAGCATCGTTACCCAACCTCTGGAGCAGAATGCAAGCCGGCGTTGACATCTTTCCGAGCGGGGACCGGATCCGTGTTCCCTTCTTCGGCTCGGTGGCCCTGCACGTGGCGCTGTTCGCGTTGGTACTCTTCGGAAATCTCATTCCTCACAACCGCGGCGAGAGCTGGGGCGGCACCGGCAGCACCGGTGGCGGCGCCATGAACGCCACTCTGGTCAGCAGCATTCCGATTCCGCATCCGCCGACCGAGAAGCAGAACGTGCTGGCCAACGAGTCGAAGGGGCTGGCGCAGTCAGCGCCCAAGGAAACGCCGAAGGTCGAGCCCAAGGCGATTCCCATTCCCGATCGCGAGGCCAAGCGCAAGGGCCCGAAGGAATCCACGCAGAAGAAACCGCCGCCAAAAGAAGTAGCGCCACCCGAAGACAATGAGGTTCCCTACGGAGAGGGCGGTCCGGTGAGCGGTCCCTACGGCTCGTTCTCTTCCGGCGCGACCAAGGGCGGCTTCGGCTTTACCGGTGCGTCGGGCGCGGGCGATTTCGGCAGCCGCTTCGGATGGTATGTGGATGCGGTGCGGCGCAAAGTGTCGGAAAATTGGATGAAGTACGAGGTCGATCCCCGGGTGGACGATGCGCGGCGGGTTTACATCTACTTCGAGATCACGCGCTCCGGACAGCCGGTGAACATTCGCGTGGAACAATCGAGCGGCGTGCCTTCGCTGGACATCTCGGCTGAGCGCGCCTTGCAGAGAATTGATTCGTTCGGCCCGCTGCCGCCCGGCTATTCGGGTAACTACGTGGCGGTGGAATTCTGGTTCGACTATAAGCGTTGATGGGATGGTGCAGATGAAACGATTGGCCCTGAAGCTGGCACTCTTACTGATTTCCTTCGCCGCCGTCAGCGCTTCGGCGCAGGACTGGATCCGCACCGGCACGGGACTGGGCATCGAGAAGATTCGACTGGCGGTGCCCGACTTCCAGATGACCGCCCGCGATACCGGAACCCAGAACCTGACCATGACCTTCAATACCACGCTGTGGAATGACCTGGAGTCGGCGGGCATCTTCGACATGGTCTCGAAGAGCTTCTATCCGGTCGCGGTTCCGGGCGCGCCGCAGGAGGTGAAGCTGAATGAGTGGAGCTCGCCGCCGCCCAACGCCAGCATGCTGGCCCTCGGCAACATCGGCGTGCAGGGCAAATCGCTGGTGGTGCAGGGCTGGCTATTCGACGCGAAGAATACGCAGTCGCCGCAAGTGCTGGGCAAGCAATACCGCGAGGAAGCCAACGACAACAATGCACGGCTGATCGCGCATCGTTTCGCGGATGAGATTATCTTCCGCCTGGGCGGCGGGGTGAATGGCATCGCCGAAAGCAAACTCTATTTCGTCAGCAGCCGCAGCGGCTCAAAAGAGATTTACCAGATGGATTATGACGGCGCGAACCAGCGGCAGTTGACCGCGCTGAAGTCCATCGCCCTCTCGCCGCACGTCTCGCCGGACGGCTCGCGCGTGGCGTTTTCGGGCGTGACCAAGGAAGGCTGGCAGATTCAGATGTACTCGCTGGAGTTGGGCCGACTGGTCTCGTTCCCGCGGCAAGGCGGCGACAATTATTCGCCGGCATGGTCGTCCGACGGCCAGAACCTGGCATTCTCGTCCTCGCGCACCGGCAACACCGAGATTTACAGCATCAACGCGGCCGGCGGAAGCGCGCGACGGCTGACCGAGAGCCGCAGTCCCGATGTTTCGCCCACCTGGAACCCGAAAACTAACGCCCAAATTGCGTGGGTCAGCGGCCGAACCGGACTGCCGCAAATCTATACCATGGCATCTGATGGTACGAACGTAGTAAGGATGACCGACCAGGGCTACGCGGTTTCGCCCTCGTGGTCGCCCAACGGACAGTTCCTGGCCTTTGCCTGGGTGCGACATTATGGACCGGGAGCGCCCGGCGCCAGCGACATTTACGTGATGGACATCGCCAGCAAGCAGTGGGTGCAACTGACACACGATGGCGGACGTAACGACTTCCCCTCGTGGTCGCCGGATGGACGGCATATCGTGTTCCAATCCAATCGCACCGGCAAAACCCAGATTTGGACGATGCTGGCGGATGGCACCCAGCAGCGGCAATTAACGACTTCGGGCGAGAATTCTCAGCCCAACTGGAGTTTTAAGTAGGCGTAATTTTTTCAAGGCGACGGAAGGAGCACACTTCGGCCTGGCCACGAACGAATGCGAGTGCTCTCGCAGCATGAAAGGATAAACGTGATGAAGCTAACCACAGGTCAATGGAAACGAATCGTGATTGCGCTCGCCGTGGTGCTGCTGGTGAGCGCCTGCGGTAAGAAGAAGCCGGTCGCGCCACCGCCTCCGCCGCCACCACCGTCGCCCGCGCCCACCGCATCGCTGACGGCCAATCCCAACACCATCAGCGCCGGCCAGGCCACCACCCTGACGTGGAAGACCGACTTTGCCACCGACGTCTCCATCGACCAGTTAGGAACGGTTGATCCCAGCGGCTCGCGCACGGTCACGCCGACTGAGTCCACCACCTATCACCTGGTAGCGCGGAATAGCGCCGGAACTCAGGAAGCCACGGCGCGCGTCACCGTGACCCAGGCTGCGCCGCCGGTGCAGACCAACGACAACACCGCGGAAGAGACGCTGTTCATGCAGAACATGAAGGATGTGTTCTACGACTATGACAGCTATGACGTCTCGCAGCAGTACCAGCGCGTGCTGCAGTCTGACGCCAGCTTCCTGCAACAGCATCCCAACATGAAGTTCACCATCGAGGGGCACTGCGACGAGCGCGGCTCGACCGAGTACAACCTGGCGCTGGGCGACAATCGCGCCAATGCCGCCAAGCAGGCGCTGGTTTCGCTCGGCATTTCCGCCGATCGCATCCGCACCATCAGCTATGGCAAGGAAAAACCGTTCTGCACCGAGAGTACGGAAAGCTGCTGGCAGCAGAACCGCCGCGCTCACTTCGTCTTTCAGCACTAGCGGCTGATTACATGCGGGCGGCGCCGGCCCCAGGTCGCGCCGCCCATTCCCTCAACCCGTGGTTGACCTTCCGGGACTTGCGATAGTCTGTCCACGGTAGGAATTTTCTTTCAGGCAGGACCTATGCGAAATCGGACATCTTTTACCCCGCTGGCGATCGCTGCACTCGTGCTCGCCCTTGCCGTGCCCACCTTCGCCGCCAACAAGGACATGGTGCAGTTGCAGACCCAGGTGCAGAACCTGCAGGACCAGGTGGCGCGCCTGCAACAGTCCATGGACATGAACATGGGCGTGATGAAGAACCTGATCGAGCAGAGCGCCGACAGCGTGAACAAGATGAATACCGCCGTCGCCGACATGCAAAACCGGGTGGCGGGCTTGAGCACCGACAACGGCGGTCGCATGGACCAGCTCTCCAGCCAGATCCAGTCGCTGCACGACAGCGTGGACGAGCTGAAGTCGCGCATGGCCAAGGTCAGCAAGCAGCTCGACGACTTGCAGCAGGGCGGCCAGAACCTGACCGCCGGACAGCCCGGCATGGTGTCAGTTCCTACCGGTGGGCCGCCGGCAGGTGGTGGCGATAACGGCGCAGGAGCCGCTCCGCCGGCCAACGCCGCGCCTCCCGCCGACGTGCTTTATAACAACGCTCTGCGCGATTACAACTCCGGCAAATACGACCTGTCGTCACAGGAGTTCGGCGATTACCTCAAGTATTACTCGAACACCGACCTGGCCGGCAACGCGCAGTTTTATCTGGCCGACATCGAGTATCGCCAGGGCAACTTCCAGGCTGCGGTGACGGATTACGACAAGGTGCTGGAGCAGTATCCCGGCGGCAACAAGGCGGCTGCGGCGCAACTGAAGAAGGGCTATGCCCTGCTGGAATTGGGACAGCGCTCAGCCGGCATTCGCGAGCTCAACAGCCTGATCGCGCGTTATCCGCGGTCCATTGAAGCCTCGCAGGCGCGCGACCGGCTGAAACGGCTGGGCGTCAACAACACGTCGGGCGCGGTTCATAAACCGCAGCAGTAGGATCGTGGTTCGTGAATCGTGGATCGTGAGTCGTTTTACCCGCGGGTAAACGAAAACCGCCGCTACCCCACGCCCTGGTTGGTGACCTCTTCGGAGGGAAGGCCGGCGGCCATCTGCTGCGCCATGATGAGTTCGTGGGTTTCGTCGCGCAGCTTCGGGATGTGCAGCCCGAACGCAATAGCCGCCGCAATGCACAGCATGCCGCCGGCCGCCACCGTCCAGGGCGCGCCAATATGATGCGCCAGCGCGCCCGCCGATAGCGCTCCAAACGGCGCCATTCCCATAAACATCATTGAGTACACCGAGATCACGCGGCCGCGCAGACGGTCGGGCACCATCACCTGCACCATGGTGTTCGACGACGCCATCTGCACCATGATGAAAAACCCGACCGGAACCAGCAGCACCACCGACAGCCAGAAGATGCGCGAGAACGAGAACAGAATCACGCTAATGCCGAATCCGCCGGCACAGAGAGCAATCAGGCGGCCCAGACCTTTTACGCCCACACGCGCCGCCAGGCTGGCCGCGCCCAGCAGCGCGCCTACGCCGGTAGCGCACATCAGGATGCCCAGCGCCTTGGCGCCGCCATGCAGGATTTGCGCGGCAAACACCGGCATCAGCACGGCATAAGGCATGCCGACGAAGCTTACCAATCCCAGCAGTAGCAAAATGGCCCGCACCGCGCGCGTCTGGCGCACAAAGCCGAAGCCTTCCAGAATGTTCTCCAGCGGCGAGCCGCTCTGCGCCAGCCGCGCCGGGCGCTCGATGCGCATCAGCAGCAAGCCGACGATCACCGCAATGTAGCTGACGGAATTGGCGAAGAAGCACCAGCCTTCGCCGATGGACGCCACCAGAATTCCTGCCACCGCCGGGCCGATGATGCGCGCGCCGTTGAACATCGAGGAGTTGAGCGCGATGGCATTCAGCAGGTCTTCGCGGCCCACCATGTCAATCAGGAACGCCTGCCGCGCCGGGATGTCGAATGCATTCACTACGCCCAGCAGCGCCGCCAGCGTCATCACGTGCCACACCTGGACCACGCCGGTGAGCGTGAGCGCGGACAAAATGCCGGCCAGCACCATGGCGCAGGCCTGCGTGGTGACCACGACGCGCCGGCGATTAAAGCGGTCGGCGACGATGCCGCCGATGGGCGCAATGATGAATACCGGAATCTGGCTGCAGAACGCCACCGTGCCCAGCAGCAATGCTGACCCGGTCAGCCGATAGACCAGCCACGATTCGGCGACGGTCTGCATCCAAGTGCCAATGAGCGAGATCATCTGGCCGGAGAAGAACAGCCGGAAGTTGCGATGATGCAGCGAACGCACGGCCAGCGCCAGTTTCGAACGGCCGGAGCCCGGCAGCGCGAATTCCTGCCGCTCCTGCTGGACGGCGGCTTGCAGGGATTCGTGCTCGCTGGTTTCCGGCTCTTGCGGCATGCTGCCTGGATACTTTCGGGGAGATGAGATTTGCTTCGCCGGCATGGCGCGATGCCGCCGATACTTCAGAATACTGCAAGAGTTGCGCCCGGTGCTCCATATCGGGAAACAATGCCACGCGTTGTTCATCGTGCTGCAATGGCAAAGCCCAGAGCCCGTGGTATCGTGCTGATTTGTGGTTGCGAAGGTGAAATTAAGTTGGTAACGACGCCGCTTTCGGCGCCCCTGAGAACCCATGCCAGTCTTCGCCGCGGTTGATATCGGCTCCAACTCGGTGCGCTTGAAGGTCGCGCGCGCCGGCGGCGGCCGTCTGGAAGACTTGCACGAGGACCGCGAGGTCACGCGCCTGGGTGAAAGCGTCTTCGCCAGCGGCGCGCTCGATCCCCAGGCCATGTCGCACACCATTCGTGTGCTGCAACGTTTTCATCGCGCCATCCAGGGCTTTGCCGCCGACCGTGTGCGCGTAGTCGCAACCAGCGCCCTGCGCGATGCCCGCAACAGCCGCGCTTTTCTCGACTGGGTGCGCACCGCCACAGGCTGGAAGGTGGAAGTTATCTCCGGACTGGAAGAAGGCCGCCTGATTCACCTGGGCGTGCTGTCCAACGCGCGCATTGCCAACCAGCGCGCGCTGCTGATCGATCTCGGCGGCGGCAGTTGCGAGCTGACCCTCTCCATCTCCGGCCACATCGAGGACATGGTCAGCCTGCCCATCGGCGCGGTGCGGCTGACGCAAACCTTCCTCCATCACGATCCGCCCAAGAAGAAAGAGCTGGAGCAGATGCGGGGTTTCGTGCAGCGCGAAATCTCGCGCATTCAGCAGCGCATCAGCAAAGCCCATTTGCAGGTGACCATCGCGACTTCGGGCACGCCGGCCGCGCTCTCCGGCCTCTATACCGCCAAGCTGAGCGACGAGAACAAGCCGCACACCGTGCCGCGCATCGCCATGGCGCCAATGCTGGCGAAGATCAGCAAGCGCAATCTGGAGCAGCGGCGTGCCTTGCCCGGCATCGGCCCGCGGCGCGCGGAAATCATCGTCGCCGGCGCCATGGTTTTTTCGGAGCTGATGCACATGTGCAATCTGCGCAGCTTCCGCTATCTGCCGCTGGGATTGCGCGACGGACTGCTCGCGCAGATGATGGCCGACTATGACGCCAGCACCGCCATGCGCGAGCGGGTGGAAAGCGAACGCCACGATGCGCTGCTGTCGTCCGCCAAACATTACGGAGCGGACCTGCCGTTTGCGCAGCGCATTCGCGATCTGGCGATGCAACTGTTTCGCCGGCTGCAGTCGGTACACCAGTTGCCGCCGCGCTACGCCGACTGGCTGGAAGCGGCGGCGATGCTGCACGAAGTTGGCTCGTACATCAATCGCTCCGGCCGCCGCCGGCACACCTATTACGTCATCGCCAACTCGGAAATCTTCGGCTACACGCCGACCCAGCGCCGCATCATCGCCGCCATCGCGCGCTACGTCGGCAAATCACTGCCCACTCCGGCCGACCGCGTCATGCGCCTGCTTTCCGGTGTGGACCAGATTTTCGTGACCAAGGCGGTCGCCCTGCTGCGACTGGCGCGCGCGCTCGACCAGGGACGGCGCGCCGCGGTGGAAGAGCTGCAAGTCCGCGTGCACCAGGATGGACGGGTGCGGCTGATGCTGAAGCCGCGCACCACGGAAGGCGTTGAGCTGGAGCTATGGGCGCTGGAGCAGGAGAAGGACTACTTCAAGACCGTCTTCGGACGAGAGCTTTTGGCCGAAGCTTCCTGAAGCGCTCGCACCAGCTTCGCGGTCAGCAGCCACTTCAGTTGCGGCGGACGCCGGCCTTCCTTTTCTACCTTGGCAATCGCGCCCTTCCTCAGATCAAAGATAGTGGCACCATTGGGCGAGAGAAATTTGTTCAGGAATTCAGACAGGTTGGGATTGTGTCCCACTACCATGATGGCCTTCTGCCGGTGATGGCGGGCGACCAATTCCAGAAAAGCTTCGAAGGTGCCTTCCGGGCGCAACGCCGGATCGGTGGTGACTTTTTCTTCGCGGCCTAGTGCTTCGGAAACGATGGCGGCGGTCTGGCTGGCGCGCAGCAGCGGGCTGGTAATCAGCGAATCCACGCGGACTTTCAGGGCTGCAAGCGCACGTCCCACATTGTGGGACTGCTCAATTCCCAACCCATCCAGCGGGCGTTTGTCATCCTGGGCAGGACTGAATTTCCGTTCCCCGGCGTTGGCATGGCGGAGGAAATAAATGACCATGCCACTATCTTACCGCTGTTGCATCTCCCGCGGCAGGCTGGACCAGGTGCTCAGTTACGTAGTCGGCCTGGGCAATGCGAATCTGCCGCTTGAAGTCGTCGGTCATGTTCTCGTGCAGCCGCACTTCGGTGGGCCGTTTGGCGATGCTCATTTGATCAATTTTGTCCTGCAAGCGGAGCAGGCCGTAGAACAGATTTTCCGGCCGCGGCGGACAGCCCACAATATAAACATCCACCGGCACGATGCGGTCCACGCCTTGCAGCACGGAGTAGGTATTGAAGGGGCCGCCGACCGAGGCGCAAGCGCCCATGGCGATGCACCACTTGGGATCGGGCATCTGGTCGTAAATCCGCTGCACTACCGGGGCCATCTTCAGGGTCACCGTGCCGGAAACGATCATCAGGTCGCTCTGGCGGGGGCTGGGGCGGAAGACTTCGGAGCCGAAGCGCGCAATATCGAAGCGCGAGGTCGAGGCGGCGATCATCTCGATGGCGCAGCAGGCCAGGCCGAAGGTCATCGGCCAGAGGGCGGACTTGCGCGCCCAGTTGAAGACGTAATCCACCGTGGTGACCAGGAAATTTTTCTCGAACTTATTCTCAATCCAGCCCATGCCTAACCTTCTCTCGCTGCGTCGGTCGAGCAGCCTTGCGGCCTGCTTCCCTGCCGCGGATATCGGGGCCCGCGGCGTGCTTTGTCTTCTCCATCTTGCTTCACGGCTGTACCCAGAGGCTGTGATGAGCGTCACAGGTGCTAACCGGGCGGTAAACCTCGTGGCTAGCTCTTTTGGGGGAGTCGGCGGCCCAAATCACGCATTCGCAGGTTAGAGCGGGCCTTCAGGCCCGCGTCCAGGTCGCCCCCATTCCACCTGTCATCCTGAGCGAAGTGAGGCGAAGCCGAACGAAGTCGAAGGACCCGTTTTTCTCGGCGGCGCTCAGAAACAAACGCCTCGGACGCGAGCCCGAAGGCTCGCTCTACCGCCCAGCTACGTTACAATCGGCTTTGCTTTCATGCCTTTAAACCTTGATCCCAAGACAGCGAACCGCGCTCCCCGGACGCTCGCGAAACCGCCAGCCGGCTTTCTCCATTCCGTGCGCTGGATGATCGCCGTGGCCTTCCTCGTCCGCGTTTTGTGGATCCTCCTGGCCCACACCTACAAGTTCAAAACCATCGACAACAATTTCAGCTTTGGCTGGGAGATTGGCCGTCTCGGCGCCGCCATTGCCGGAGGCCAGGGCTTCAGTTCGCCCTTCGGCGGTAACACCGGTCCGTCGGCGTGGACCGCGCCGGTTTATCCCTGCATCGTGTCGCTGGCGTTTCGCTGCTTCGGGACGTACTCGCAGGCGTCGGCCTTCGTGCTGCTGAGCGTCAACAGCCTGTTCGCGGCGCTGACCTGCTGGCCCATCGTGCGCATCGCGCGACGCGTCTTCAGCGAGACCGTCGCCGTCTGGTCGGGATGGATCTGGGCGCTGCTGCCCTACATCATCTTCTGGTCGGTGAAAAATATATGGGAGACCAGCCTGTCGGCGTTCCTCACGGTGCTGCTGTTCATGCTGACGCTGGAGATGGAAGGCGACAGCCGGCTGTCGTCGTGGTTTGGCTATGGCCTGCTCTGGGGCGTGGTCGGGCTGACGAATCCTTCCGCGCTGTCGTTCCTGCCGTTCTCCGGATGCTGGCTCGTCTGGCAACTCTATCGCCGCAAGCAGCGATTTTTGGCGCCGGCGGTGCTCAGCGCCGTGATTTTCTGGATGACCATGATGCCGTGGCTCATTCGCAACTACGAGGTCTTTCACAAGCCGGTATTCGTGCGCGATAACTTCGGCGTCGAATTGCGCGTGGGCAACAATTGGCTGGCTGAGGGCCAGTACGTTCTGGCGCTGCATCCCAGCCAGAATCCCCTGCTCTATCGCCAATATGCCGAGATGGGCGAATTGGCCTTCTGCGCTCGCCAGGGCGAGCTGGCCAAGCAGTGGATCCGCGAGAATCCCGGCCGCTTCCTGGTAATCAGCTTCCGCCGCGTTATCTTTTTCTGGAACGGACTGCCGCGTCTGACCAAATACCCGCAACTGGAGCAGACCAAGAATTCGCTGTTTCTCGCGACTTCGGTCATCGGCATCTGGGGACTGCTGCTGGCATGGCGAAACCGGGTGCACGCCCGCTTTCTGTTCGCCAGCCTGCTGATTGTGTACCCGCTGGTTTACTATTTATGTTTCCCGGAGCCGCGTTACCGGCATCCCATCGAGCCCATACTTTTGATTTTGGGAGTGTATTTAGTTTCCGAAGCACATCCGCATGAGCCAAAGACCCATATCTGAGGAACTGACCGAACTGACCGCCAGCCCGGAGCGGCCGCAGTTCCATACTCTGTCGGTCATCATCCCGGTCTATAACGAACGCGCCACGGTGATGCAACTGCTCCAGCAGGTGGCGCGGCAGCCCATCAGCCTGCACAAAGAGATGATCATCGTGGACGACTTCTCCACCGATGGCACGCGTGAGTTTCTTCGCGACACCGATTTGCAGAAGGTCCTGGGCGGCAACGGCGCCAACACCGTCAAGCTCATCCTGCACGAGAAGAACATGGGCAAGGGCGCCGGCGTGCGCACCGGACTGAAGCAATCCACCGGCGAACTGGTGCTCATCCAGGACGCCGATCTGGAATACGATCCTCGCGACTATCCCCTGCTGATCGAGCCCATCCTGGAAGACCACGCCGACGCCGTCTTCGGCAACCGCTTCCACGACGGCTCCCACCGCGTGCCGCGCTTCTGGCGCTTCGTGCTGAACCGCATCTTCTCGCTGATGTGCAACGTGCTCACTGGGCTGGCCATCCACGACGTGACCGCCTGCTACAAGGTCTTCCGGCGCGAGCTGTTTGACCGCATGCACCTGCGCTCCCACCGCTTCAGCTTCGAGACCGAGATCACGGTGAAGCTGGCCAAGCTGGGGATCCGCATCTACGAAGTGCCGATTGTGTACCACGGCCGGACTTATGCGGAAGGCAAGAAAATCAGTTGGACCGACGGCGTGGCCGCCTTCTACCATCTGGTGCGCTACCGGATCAAAGACTAGCGCCGAACCGTTTCGCCCCGGCCTGAAATTCATGGAACCGCGACAATCGTCCCTCCGTACCACAGATTGCGGAGAGCCTTGCGAGTCCCGGTGCCCGCCGGCGATGGCGGGAAACCTACCTTCAACATTTCCGGTCCGCGCGGTCGCGCGACAGGAGGCAGCATGACGAATCGAAACCATCGCGCCCTTTGGGCCACCGCCCTGACGGCGCTTCTCGCCTTGGTGATCACGGCAGCCCCGGCCGCCAATGCCGAAGTCACGGAACAATTCCATCGCACCGTGCCGCTGGCATCCGGCGGAACCGTGTCGCTTTCCAACATCAACGGCAACGTGGAAATTACCGGCTGGGACCGCAACGAGGTCCAGATTGACGCGGTCAAGACCGCCCGCGATAAGCAGCGGCTGGACGAAGCCCGCATTGACGTGGACGTCTCCGGCAACGCGGTGCGCATCAAGACCCACTATCCCGACAACCACACCAACAACAATCCCGCGTCGGTCTTCTACCAGTTGAAAGTCCCGCGCAATGTCCAACTCGACAGCGTTGATTTGGTCAACGGCTCGCTGAGCGTGCAGAAGGTTGGCGGCAACATCAGCGCCAAGCTGGTGAACGGCAAGCTCACGGCGCGCGATCTTTCCGGCCGCGCCGACCTGGCTACAGTGAATGGCGGCATCGATGCCGACTACGTTTCACTGAACGATGTGCACAAGGTGAAGCTGAGCTCGGTGAATGGCAGCATTAATTTGAAGCTGCCGCAGTCGAGCAGTGCCCACGTGGAAGCCAGCACCATGAGCGGCGGCATCCATACTGACTTCCCGCTGCAAGTGAAGGCCGGCTTCGTGGGCAAGAGTCTGGATGGCGATTTGGGCAACGGCGGCCCCAGCATCGAACTGAGCAACGTGAACGGCAACATCAGTATTGCGCCGGGAAAATCCGGCCTCTAAGCTGAGAACAGCGGTCAGTACACCTGCACGCCAACCGGCGGCGACTTGAAGTCGGGCTTGCGCGCCATCAGCAGCAGCGCTCCAATGCGCTTGAAATCGCGTAGCTCGTCCGCGTTCTTGAACCAGCGCCCGCTGTATTCGTCGGGGGTCGGCGTCAGGTCGGGAATGCGCGTGGCGCGCACATCCTGGAAGGTGTGCTGCTTCAGCAGCTCGATGTATTCGCTCTCCGAGCGCACCGTCACCGGCACCTGCAGCTCCTCCACCCAGCGCAGCGAATACGCATTGTCGCGATAGAGATTGATCAGAATGTAGAGCTCGCTCAGCGGCGCCATCACCCGAAACAGCTCGGCCAGTGCGCGCTCCTGGTCCGGGTAGTAATAGAACGACTCCACCGACAGCACCTTGTCGAAGAAGTTCTCTTCCCAGGGAATCTGCAGCGCCGAGGCCACCACGAACATGATGTTGTCGTACGCGAGCGAGCCGGCGCGAGCGCGGCGAATCATCTCGTCGGAAACGTCCAGCCCCACCACCTGCCCCGGCTTCTCGCCGCCGCCCACTACTTGCGCCATCAGGCGACTGGCCCAGCCCGCGCCGCAGCCCAGGTCGAGCACGCGCTGTCCCGGCCGCAGCCCCATCAGCGCCAGCGTCTGCTCGGTGATGCTGATGTGGTGGCGCTCCATCTCCTCGCCCTTGCCCTGCTCTGCCCACTGGTTGAATTCGTCCCGCAACTGCTCGTCGGCTTTAGCGCTCTTATCGAACATGTGCTCCTCGCGATGACAAAACGTCTATGCTACAGTCTCGGCAAGCCATGACTCAAACTCCGCAACCGCCGCCTCCTCCGGCTCCCCAGCCCGGTATTCTGTACTGCCCCAACTGCGCCCGCGAGGTCACCGATCCCCTCACCTGCGGCGACTGCTCAGCCGTCATTTGCCGGGTGTGCGGCACGCCGCTGGAGCTGCCCGAAGACCTCGGCATCGGCTAGGCCGGCTTGTGGTGCAAGTGGGTTGTGGCCTGCGGGAGGGCGTAGTGGTGATCGTGTTTGGACGTCCCCCGGTTGGTCGCAGTTTCGAAACTCAATCGCGCGCTTCGTTGATTGCCACGTAATAGTGGTCGGGGTCGCGGATAACGAAGGCACGGCTGAGGGTACCGTTGTCGGTATTGGGCTCCTCCTCAATCACGCTGCCCAGGGCCTGGGCCCGCTCCCAAGCTGAATCGAAATCGTCAACCACGAACCACAGGAGGATACCGTTCCCGGCACTGTCTTGCTGCGGATTGGCGAGCGAAGGCCAATGGTGGTCGCCTCGCGGACCGGACGGGCCCCAGTGATGAAGGCACAACAACACGGTGCCATCCTCGTCGATGATCTGATCGAAGACCGTTGCGCCCGGGTGAGTGCTGCGAGCATGCAAGAGCCGGTTGTACCAGGCGGTGCTCTTTGGCACGTCCGCAACCGCGATTATTGGCCAGGTGCGCTTCATGGGGTTTCTCCAGTGACCTACTATAGCAATCCGGGCCTACGCCTCCGGATTTCTGAGCAATACTGATACAAGGCATTAGCAAAGCATAGGTTTTTCGCGCCTGCAAGGCCTGCCTTGCCAAAACGGTACACCTGCGACGAGCCGCCTGCTGACACGTTGGTAACTTATACTTTCGTAAGTTGACAAGCGCAGCGCTCGCCGTAGCCTGAGCTTTGGGCGCAGCGCCCAGCTCACACTTCGGATTCCAGTTCGGGCGGGCCGGTATGGCCGCCGTCCGGTTGCGGGTTATGCACCGTCGCCGTGGTCACCAGCGCTACGCCGGCAAGGATGACCACGCTTCCCCACAGGATGTAGCGGTCGAGGTGCTCGTTGAGCACCAGCCATCCCAGGAACACCGCGACGATGGGATTGATGTAGGCGTAGGTTGCCACTTTGGGCGTGGGCACATGTTTCAACAGCCAGATGTAGGCGGAATAGCCGACCCATGAGCCGAAGACGACGAGATAGAACGTGGCCAGCAGCGCCCGCCGTGTCACCACCACGTGATGAAAATCGCCGATAACCGACGCGACCATCACGTGGCCGAGGCCGGCAAAGGTCATCTCCCATCCCGTGGCGGTGAAAGGGTCAACCTTCATCTGCCACTTGCGCGAGAACACCGAGCCAATGGCCCAACTCATGGATGAGAACAGCAGGGTGGTCGCCGCCAGCAACTGCATGATGCCCAGGGTCTGGCGCTCGGCAAACTTCGGCCAGAACAGGATGGCCACGCCCGCGATGCCCAGCATCAACCCGAGCGTGCCGCGCCGCGACAGGCGGTCGCCACGGAAGACGACCGTCTCCAGCAGCAGAAACCAGATGGGCGTAATCGACACCAGCAGCGCGGCATATCCGGTGGCGAGATACTTCTCCGCCCAGGCCAGCCCGCCGTTGCCGCCCAATAGCAGCAGGCACCCGATCAGCGCCAGCCGCCAGGCCTCATCTTTGCTCACCCATATCTTCCGGCCCAAAGCGCGGCAGGCCAGCAGCATCAGCGGTCCGGCAATCAGGAAGCGCAGCGCGCACATCACCGACGCCGGCATGCCTTCATCCGCGGTAATGCCGATGGCCAGATACGTCGAGCCCCAGAAGATGTACACCAGCAGGAAGGAGACGATCACCTGCACGCGTTGCCTGGGATTGGCGGTCATAACGGCAGGAAGGCGGCGCAGCTCACGCCAGCTTGGGCTGTTCTTTGCGCAGCCGATGCCCGGTCCGGAGAACATAATGCACGCCGGAGAGGGTGGCAAAGAAGAACGTTCCGTAGAGGAAGCCTCGTTCCAGGAACACCACCATCGGGGTGCGCCACACCTGTCCCAGCACCACGAAGAACACAGCGGCAATCTGGCAGAAGGTATTGATCTTGCCGAAGATGCTGGGCCGGAAGTCGCGGAAGCCCACGGTGGCGTAGAGCACCACCGCCGTAGCCACGATGCACAGGTCGCGGCTGAACACCAGGATGGTGTACTTCCACGGAATCTTCTTCACGAACGACAGCACCAGGAAAAGCGAGCTCAGCAGCAGCTTGTCGGCGATGGGATCGAGATACTGGCCCAGCATGGTCTGCTGATGCAGGGTGCGCGCCAGCAGGCCGTCGAGCGCGTCGCTCAGCCCGGCCAACACCAGCAGCCCCAGCGCCCACTCCCAACTGCCGTCATACACGGCAATGATGACGAAGGGAATGAAGATCAGCCGCAGCAGGGTGATTTGGTTGGGCGCCGACCAGAACTGGCTCTTCAACGGACGACCTCGGCGCAAAGTGTCGGCATCATCGGCAGTACCAGGCGGGCCCGACGGCGGACGGCCTTCCGCACAGCAAGCGGGCTCACGGCTTCGATTGTGCCGGGTTTGCGCGCATCTGGCAACCACGATGCTGTTTTGAACCGGAGAACGCCATGCTGTGGCTGACCGAGCGTGTGGTCCGCGGACTGGAGTCAGCTACCCGCCGCCTGCCCTTCCGCCTGCGCAAACATCTGCTGCTGGGCAAACGCGGCGAGATGGAAGCGTACTTCTACCTGCGCCATCTCGGCTATCGCATCATCGCCGCCAACTATCGGCTGCCCTTCGATCGCGGCGAGATTGACTTCATCGGCTGGGACGATGGAACACTGTGCTTCGTCGAGGTGAAGACGCGCAGCTCGGCCGGCTTCGCTCCGCCGGAGACCGCGGTGGACCGCGCCAAGCGCCGCCATATCCTGTCCGTGGCGCGCCGCTACCTGCGGCGCATGCGCGACGCCAATCGCCCGCGCTGCCGCTTCGACGTGGTCAGCGTGGTGATGGAACCCGCCGCGGAGAAGCCGGAGATCACGCTGCATCGCGACGCCTTCACCTGGCCGCAGCAGACGCGCCGCGAGCGCTGGCCGCGCGACTACGTGGACCGCCGCTCCTGGCGCGGGCGCTAGCGAGTCCTCCCGGCGCCTTGCTCCATCGCGCTCCTGCCGCTAAAATAGGAATCGCCAACCGCATGTAGGCGCGTAGCTCAGTTGGTTAGAGCGCTACCTTGACACGGTAGAGGTCAGGAGTTCGAGTCTCCTCGTGCCTACCATTTCTCTTCCTGGACAAGATCTGAGATTCACAGCCAACATGCCCGCGGAGTGCGGCCGCGAACATTCCTGAGCCCAAGTTAACGTTCAACCCCAGGACGCGAACCCTCCGACTGCGCTCAGGGGCACCGAGCGACAATTTGTAAGAGAGTGGGTCGTAATCCCCGCCGTGCTACCATGCGGCGTGTTCAATTTTGGCAGACCGAAAACTGCCGGCGACTGGATCGTCCATATCGCTGGCGCGATTGTCGCCCTCTTCCTCATCTGGTGGATGTTGCGCGTGTACGTCCTGTAACCCAGCGCACAGAAGCCGCATCAATACACATCCAGGTCGTGTGCCGACACTACCACTCCCGAGTAGTGCTCGCGCACCTGGTGCAGCATCTCGCCCTCACTCACGCCATGGAACATCTGGTGGTAGAGCACCAGCAGCCTGGGCTTGGCCCGCGTGGCGATCGCCCCCAGCTCGGCCGTCGAGGTGTGAAACGCGGCGAAGTACGCCTGCCACTGCGCGCTCATGGGATGCTGCGGATCCTGGGCGTACACCTCGTGCAGCAGCACGTCGCAGCCGTTGCAGGCCTGCACCACCGAATCCGCCGGCGAAGTGTCACCGGAGATCACGAAGCTGCGATCGGGAGTCTGAAAGCGGTAGCCGAACGACTCATCCCACGAACCGTGCTTCACCGCAAATGCGGTGACCGTGACGTTCTCGTCCTTGTAGACCACGCCCGGCTGAATCTCATGGACATCCACGAGGTACCCGGTGGTATTGGCGTGCTCCAGACCCTTGGTGCGGACGTCAATGTCCTTCTTCCACGCCGCCAGAATGTCCCTGGTCATCTCGTCGAGGCCGCGCGGACCGTACGCGGCAATGTGATCGCTGCGCCCCAGCACCCACGGCGAGAAGATCAGGTCGGGATAGCCCAGGGTGTGATCGGAGTGCAGATGGGTGAAGAACACGGTGCGCAGGTCCTTCATCTCCAGCCCGGGCACGCCCTGATGGCTGGCCGCGGCCGCGCGCCGCACCATTCCGGGACCGCAATCCACCAGATAGCTATGTCCGTTGACGATAACCGCCACCGCCGGCCCCGAGCGATCGGGGTCAGCATTGGGGTTTCCCGAGCCGAGAACGACCACTCCGAAACCGACGACGCGGCCTGATGTGCCCCGTCGCGGGCTGGCGCACTCTGTTGCCCCACAGCCGCCGGCAGCAAGGCCAACGTGAGCAAGCAACGATAAGAGCAAGCGGTTCATGGGCGCAATGATACTGCATGCACTCATGCGAAAGGAGCGTCGACTGATCCCAGGTTAACGTCCAAACCCCGGGACGTGAACCGGGGCACCGAGCACTCGCCAGTCTCAGTTGCTATAGAGCGGATGAACCGCGGGAAACGCGGTGTTGTTGGCGCAAATCGGTTTCATGAAAGCCGCAACCACGCTGGAGACGCCGGTGACATCGATGGCCGATGCCAGGTTGACCTGGTTGGTCGAAGTGACAAAGCCATCGGCATTCAGCATCAGGAAGATATGCCGCACGCCCCACTCCCGCTTCACCTGATAGGCGCCGATCTTCCCGAAGCGCTGATCAATCTGGGCGGCGATTTCGGGACTGGTCAGCTTGTCGAAGTTATCGGCGTACTCCCTGGAGTAGAGGTCGATCTGCTTGTTGACGGCGCTGCCGGCCACATAGACGCGGCCGCCAACTTTGGCGACCATGGTTATCTTCTCCAGATTCTCCTCACCGCCGACGGCCTGCGTAATGCCTCCCTTGACGGCATCCTTGATGGTTCCATAAGCCGTCTTCAGCTTGGCCGCGCTGGCCGCGATCCGCTCACCGACGGTTGCAGCCTGTTCTCCAACTTTCAGACCCGTCTCGACGCCTTCGGTGACGCCGTGGGCAGCACCGGCGATTTCTCCGGCATAAGGAATCAAGCTTGCCGCTAACTCAATCGGGGTGAGCACCATGTTCAAGGTTCCGACCGCGCACTTCTCCTGGTTCGTCGAACAACCCACGCCGCACTCGAACGGCTGTTGGGAAGGACAATTCTGCCAGCACACCGGTCCCACCATATGGAAGTCGTCCTTGCACGTGGGATAACAGAGGGCCCCGGCCGGGTCCTTTTGCAGGCCGGGAGCGCACAGTCCCGCGACCAGCGGTTCGCCTGCGCCTCGGCCATAGCTCGGCTTTTGGCAGGAGACGCCAATGTCATTCATGCCCGGCGGACAATCGGGAGAACAGACACAACAACCGGCGGCATGGAAATTGGGCTTACATTTCGGATACCACATCGCCCCACTTTGCTCGCAACCCTGAGGGTTGTCTTTGTTGCATTGGTCCCCCTGCCAAATCACATAGCCTGCTCCTCTCCCGTAAGACCCCGGCTTACCGCAGTATGCTCCGTCATCACGGAAGTCAGCCGGACAGGCTTGCCAGCACACCGGCCCGTTGCCGGCGAATCCATCCTTGCACTTGGGATAGCAGAGCAGCCCGTTTCGCTCATAGCCGGCGTTGCAGGTGTAGGGTTCGCCGGCGCCGTTGCCGTAGCTCTGCCGATAGCAATAGGGCAGCTCGATGGCCGAGACCTGGGCGGCAATCCAGGTCATCACCGCATTCATCTCGTCGGGAGACAGCGGGGCGATGCCGAGATCGATCATGCCCGGCGGCGCTGACTGGTTCGCGGCGTCACTAGTTGCAGGGGCCTGCTCCGGCGGCGGGGCTTGGCCGGCCGCGGGATTCGCCTGCCCTGCATCATCTCCCTCCGCCGCTCCCATCTCGATTTTCAGGCTGGTCACTTCCCCATCGTTCACCGGAACGTTGTCGGCTTCGCCATCGAGGCCTGGCGCCGCCGCATCCACGGTGTAGGTTCCGGGCGCAAGAGTGGCGAAAGAAAATCGGCCGCCGGCATCGGTGGTGAGTTGGACCTGAGCGTTGGTGTCCTGGTTGGTTGCCATCACCATGGCATTGGCAACACCCGCGCCGGAGGCGTCGGTCACCCTACCCTTGATGGCGCCGCTGGGGTTCTGAGCACTCACCACGGAAGCAAGAATCGCCACGAATACCAATCCCAAGGCCTTGCGCATCGCAGACCGCCTTTCGTGCGGGACACCGTTGAATTGTCGAGCTGGAACCGGGGGCGCTTCAGACGCAGCAAGAATGGAAGTGCTGCAAGCTAACAAGGAACAGGAAGGTCTGAATCAGCGAAGTGTACTTGCTTTCGGGGGAATGTCAAAGGCGCAAATCAGGGCCGTTGGAATGCGGTCGCACGGCACCCCACGCCAGGAAGAGGCACCCCAAGGCATACTCCTGCACGTGAACCTCAGAAAGGCCCTCTGCAAGCACGCTCCAAGGCTCATAGTTCAATGCCGGAGTGGACGAGAAGGAAAGCTTCATCAGCGACCGGGGAATCAAGTTCAGCATCGTGCCCAGAGGCCGGCGGGAGAGTTTCGCGCCGAAGGCAGCCACTCGCGCATCGTCCTTCGGGTAGCGAAACAGATTTTCTACCGGCACGACTGAAGTCATGCCCTGATACAAAGCCGGACCGAAACAGAGTTTTGCCGCCGCCTCAGCAAAAACCTCACTGTCCCGCTGGACAAGTTGCAGATTAATATTGACGTTATGTTAGATATATTTTACATTACAGATGTTTTTATTAACACAACGTCAGCTATAACACACATGCCGTAGCCACTTGGAGAAGAAAGAACGTGCCTTACCGAGAAAAAATCGCCTGGCTGTCGCTGATTGCGATGGCCGTTGCCTTTGTGCCGTATTTCACCATCACCGCGATGCGTCAGCCTTCAGGCGCGAAAATGCCTGACCTGTTCCAGCTTGGGCTGTTTGCCGCCGCTACAATTGTCCAGTTGATCATTCTGGGCCTTGGCCATCTCTATTTCCGAAGCCGTTTTGCCGACGACGAGCATACGCCGCCCGACGAACGCGACATCGCCATCATGCGGCGCTCCATCACTTCCGCCTACTACTTCCTGACGGGCGGCATGATTGTCGTGGGCTGCATCATGCCGTTCAACTCCGGTGGATGGAAGATCGTCAACTCGGCGATCCTCGGCATCGTGCTGGCGGAGATTGTCCACTACAGCGTGTCGGTCGCCAGTTATCGCAGGCAGGCGTGATGGACGGCGCACTTTCCAACCGCATCCGTGTCCTGCGCTTCCTCAACGGCGAGATGTCGCAGGCGGACCTGGGCCAGCGGATCGGCGTCACCCGGCAGACCATCGCCGCTATCGAGGCGGGAAAATATTCGCCCACGCTGGAAGCAGCGTTCCGCATCGCGCAGGTGTTCAATGTCCCGCTGGATGAGATTTTCCAATGGAGCCCTGATGACCCGACGCGTGAGCCGGTCGCACAGTCCTGAACCCAGGTTGACGTCCAAACCCTGGACGTGATGCCTGGGGGCACCGCATAGGGATGGGATTCCTCGACCGCGCGACGCCGCGATGTCCGTGGAGCTAGTTGGCCAAAGGCCAGGTCCAGTTTCGAATCTCCGGCTTGTCGATACCTTCGGTGTAGGCGTAGTTGATGCTCTCGATAATCTGGCCCTTGAGCCACTCTTTCAAATGCGCGGCGGAGTCTTGCAGTCGCGGCACGCGGTCAATCACGTCGATGGCGAGGTTGAAACGATCCACCTGATTTCGGATTGCCAGCTCCAGCGGCGTGTTGATGTTGCCGCGCTCCATGTAGCCATGGACGTGAATATTGGAGTGGTTCGTCCGGCGATAGGTGAATTTGTGGATCAGCCAGGGATAGCCGTGGAAGTTGAAGATGACCGGCTTGTCCTTGGTAAACAGCGAATCGAAATCGCGGTCGGATAGGCCGTGGGGATGTTGCGTGTCCGGCTGTAATCGAAACAGATCAACCACGTTCACATAGCGAATCTTCAGGTCGGGCAAATTCTGGCGGAGAATGGCAACCGCAGCCAGCGCCTCCTGGGTGAGGACGTCACCCGCGCTGGCGACGACCACATCGGGTTCGGCCCCCGCATCGTTACTGGCCCAGTCCCAGATGCCGATGCCCTTGGTGCAATGCGTAATCGCCTCGTCGGTATTGAGGTACACCAGGTGGTTCTGCTTGTCGGAGACGATCACGTTCACGTAATCCACGCTGCGCAGGCAGTGGTCGGTAACGCTCAGCAGGCAGTTCGCGTCGGGAGGCAGGTAAATGCGCGTGATGGTCGCGCTCTTGTTGCTGACCACATCGAGAAAGCCGGGATCCTCGTGGGTGAAGCCGTTGTGGTCCTGGCGCCAAACCACAGACGACAGCAGCAGATTGAGCGATGACACCGGAGCGCGCCAGTCAAGTTCCTTCTTCGACTTCTCCAGCCACTTGGCATACTGGTTGTACATCGAGTCGATGATGTGGGCGAACGCTTCATAAGTATTGAAGAGCCCATGCCTTCCGGTCAGCAGGTATCCCTCCAACCAGCCTTCCAGGGTGTGCTCGCTCAGCATCTCCATCACCCGTCCATCAGGCGCGATCTCGGTGCCGTCGGCGTCCTCCGGTTTGATCTCGGCCATCCATGTTTTACGGCTGGCCTGATACACATCCTGGAGCCGATTCGACGCGTTCTCGTCGGGGCTGAACATGCGGAAGCTAGTCATGTTGTGCCCCATCACATCGCGAAGAAACTTGCCGAGATTCTCCGTGGGCGAGACGAATTTCGATCCGGGCTTGTCAATGGGCACGGCATAATCGCGAAAATCGGGGAGATTGAGCGGCTTGCGCAGCTTGCCGCCGTTGGCATGAGGATTTGCGCTCATGCGGCGATCGCCGGTGGGCGGCACCTCCCGCAATTCCTCACGCAATCTCCCGCTCTTGTCGAACAGATCTTCGGGACGGTAGCTTCGCATCCAGCGTTCCACGATCTGCAGGTGCTCGGGATTATTCTTCACATCGAGCACCGGCACCTGGTGCGCACGCCAGAAACCTTCCACCCGGTGCCCATCCACTTCCTTGGGGCAGGTCCAGCCTTTCGGCGAACGTAGGATGATCATCGGCCAGCGCGGCCGCTCCGGAATGCCCGAACTGCGCGCCTCCTGCTGAATGGAGCGAATCTGGAGAATGCAGGCTTCCACGGTTTGCGCCATCTGCTGATGCATCAGCTCAGGTTCATGTCCTTCGACCACATGCGGAGTCCAGCCGTAACCGCGGAACAGGTCACACAACTCATCTGTAGTAATGCGCGCCAGAATCGTCGGGTTCGCGATCTTGTATCCATTCAGGTGAAGGATTGGCAAGACGGCGCCGTCGCGGATGGGATTGAGGAACTTGTTCGAGTGCCATGCAGTCGCGAGCGGCCCGGTTTCCGCCTCGCCATCGCCGACGACCACGCTGACGATCAGGTCGGGATTATCGAATGCCGCGCCGAATCCATGCGAGATGCTATAGCCGAGTTCCCCGCCTTCATGGATGGAGCCCGGCAGCTCCGGCGTGCAATGACTGCCCAGTTGGCCGGGGAACGAAAAGGCGCGGAAGAGATTGAGCAGCCCCGCCTCGTCCTGACTCTTCTCCGGATAAATCTCCGAATACGTGCCCTCCAGGTAGCAGTTGGAGAGCGACGCCGGCGCCCCATGTCCCGGGCCCGAGATGTAAATCATGTCGAGGTCGTATTTGCGGATGACGCGATCGAGATGCACCCACGCAAAGGTCTGCCCCGGATCCGAACCCCAGTGCCCCAGCAGACGGTTCTTAATATGTTCCGGGCGCAGAGGTTCCCGCAGGAGAGGATTGTCATGCAGGTAGATCATTCCGGCGCAAAGGTAATTACAAGCCCGCCAATACGCATCCATCTTACGAAGCTCATCCACGCTGAGAGAGCGATCGGTTGCTGCTGGCATCTGTTCGATTTGTGCTTTGGACATGAACAACTGCTCCTGTGCTTGTCAGCTATCGTTATGGTTATGATTCATGGGGCCCTCGCTGGGTTTCCGAAATGCTGATTTCGCGTTACTTCGAAAGCTAGCACTGTTTTGCTTCAGTATGGTTACAGAGCCGAAGGTTCTTGCGGCAACCGTCCACGGAGGTCTCCTGCATGTCTGAATCGCCAATTTTGGTTGTGAACACGGGATCGTCGTCGCTGAAGTTCGGCCTCTACCAACAGCAAAATGGAGATGAGCAGGTTTTGCTGGATGGGCTGGCCGACGGCATCGGCCAGAGCAACGGCACGCTGGAAGTGAAGGATGCGTCCGGCAAGAATCTGCGGTCAGAGCAGCTCAGCTTCGCTTCACGCCATGACGCTTTGAGTCACGCGACACAATGGTTGAATGAGCTTGCGCCGGGCACGCCATACGCCATCGGCCACCGAGTCGTGCATGGCGGTCCCAAGCTCATCGAACACCAGCCGATCACGCCGCAGCTGATTGCGGAGTTGCAGGCCAGCGTTCACTTCGCACCGTTGCACATTCCCATGGCGCTGCAGTTGATCAAGGAAGCGGAGCGCGCTTATCCCAAAGTACCGCAGTTTGCCTGCTTCGATACCACATTTCACCGCACCATGCCGGAAGCGGCAGCCCGCTTCCCGCTGCCGCGTGGGTTGTACGATGAGGGCATTCGCCGCTATGGATTTCACGGGCTCTCCTATGAATCCATCGTCCATCAGCTCGGCAGTGAATTGCCCGGCAGAACGGTTATGGCCCATCTTGGCAGCGGCGCGAGCCTGGTCGCGGTGAGGGATGGACGTTCGGTGGACACCTCCATGGGGTTGACGCCTACGGGTGGCATTCCGATGGGCACGCGCACCGGCGACCTTGATCCTGGCGTCCTGCTTTACCTCCAGCGAGCAAGGCGAATGGATGCCGATACGTTGGAGAAACTGCTGAACCACAATGCCGGATTGTACGCACTCTCCGGCGGCACCGCCGACATGCGGACCCTCCAGGCGGCGGCCAACCAGGGCAATCACGACGCAGAACTCGCCATCAAAGTATTTTGCATTGCGATCGCCAAGACTATTGCGGCTTACGCGACGGTGCTGGGCGGACTCGACATGATCATCTTCGCCGGTGGCATTGGAGAGCACAGCGCTGAAGTCAGAAAAAACGTGTGCGCGCGGCTGCCTTTCATGAATCTCGCGATTGACGAGGGGATGAACGACGCCAACGCGAGCAGTATCTCCACAGCGCAGAGCCGGATGCAGGTTCGCATCGTGCCCAGCCAGGAAGACCGGCAGATCGCAAGACACTGCCGGCGAATGATGCCCCATGACAAAACTGGATGATGTCGAAGAAGCAATGGACAGGTACTGGCGTGAACATTCCGAATCCCAGGTTAACGTCCAAGCCCGGGACGTGAACCTGGGGTCCATTCCGAATCCCAGGTTAACGTCCAAGCCCGGGACGTGAACCTGGGGTACCCATTCCTGATCCCAGGTTAGCGGCCAAAACCGGGCCGCGAACCTGGGGTACCCGGGCGCTCAGTGGACCGGCAGCAGGGGCAAGACCTGCTTTTTGATCTGGTCGGATGAGAAAGGTTTAAGGATATAGCCGCGAGCTCCGCAGGAGATCGCCTGCATCACATGCGACTGGCTGCCTTCGGTAGTAATCATCACGATGGGCGTGCCTTTGGCGAAGTCCACGGTTTGCAGTTGACGCACGAACTCCAGCCCATCCATCACCGGCATGTTGATATCGCTGAGGATCAGGTTTACCTTCTCGCGCCGCAGAATGTCCAAGGCTTCCCTGCCATTGCCGGCTTCCAGAATTTCCCCAATGGCTACGCCTGCCTGTTGCAAGGCGCGGCTCACAATCTTCCGCATGACAGAAGAGTCGTCCACGATCAACATCCGATTGCCTTCCATGTTTGCTCCTGTAGGGTTTTTGCCGCGCGGTTCCGCCCATGATCTCGGAGGGAGGCTATGCGCTTGCAACCACGGCACTGCCGTAGTTCTGGCGCAAGGAGAGAGTGTTGGGCTGAATTTTGCGGGGTATTGACGCCCTACGTTTCCATCGGCACTAGGCCGGTGGGCTTTAGACCGGGTTGCGGCCCAGGTTAAACCACGTACCAGGCCCGGCAGGTTGTCCTTGGGCATCCATATTGGATTCCGCGCCAGTCAAAGAGGCACGGGGCTCCAGGGCCAGCTTCTGGTACGAGAGCTTGATCCACAATGGTGCCCGCGAACATTCCTGAGCCAAGGTTAGCGTCCAAAACCGGAACGTGAACCTGGGGCGCCGAGGCAAAAGTCCTTTAATGGAAATTGCTGTGCGTGGACACGTACGGCAATCAAGAAAGGCGCCACAGACTGCTCGTGATCTCATCTGGTCGCGGCTCACAAAACGAACGAACCGCTGGTTATTTTTTTCGCGCGTAACTGAAGGTGTGCTCTGTGTCGCCGAGCCTAACCGCTACTGAGGTCTCGAGCGACTGATGCTGGGCAGGGATTGGATTTTGAACGATGCTCAGTTCCGAAAGACCATCCGGGTCTCCTCTTTATATATTCGCATTCCGCCTAATGTTACAAGTCCCGTAAGGCGGGACGGTGAAGCGTTAAGCAACATCGTGCCCGGCTGGAATCTCGCACGCGCGGCGCCCGCGCGATGCCGATGATTCTCCGTTTTCGAACGGGCAGGACCGACGCCACGCACAAGCGCTATTCCTGAGGTAGAATGTTCTACCCCTTCATTCAGCCTGACCTGCATTTCAAAGGAGAACGGTCATCACTACCCCAGGGCAGTACTCGTCTCGCAACTCGTGCGTCCGTCTGTGGAGCGCCATTGCCGGTCTGACGTTGGCCGTGGCGTGCGCCTGCGCGGTGTTTACCACTCCCGCCCAGGCCCAGACATTTACCACGCTGCATAATTTTCAAGGCAACGACGATGGCGAGGAGCCCAACTACGGCCTGACCATTGACGCCAGCGGCAATCTTTACGGAACCACCTTCGAGGGCGACACCGGACTTGGTACCGTCTATCAGTTGCAGAATACCAGTTCCGGATGGACGCCCAACCCGTTGTACGTGTTCACCGGCGGCACCGACGGCTCGGCTCCTTACGGCGCGGTTATCTTCGGCCCCGATGGCAATCTCTACGGAACCACCGGTTACGGCGGCGTTTCCGGGCCCTGCTTCACCTGGGGAAATTTCGATGGCTGCGGTGTGGTGTTCGATCTGACGACCTCCGGGCAACGCCACTCACTGCGGCAGCCTTTCCTGCCGATCAACATTCTGTATAACTTCACCGGCTACGCCGATGGCTCCAACCCTTACGGCGGACGGCTGATTTTCGATCAGGCCGGAAATCTCTACGGCACCGCGGTCAACGGCGGGGGCGGCGTTTGCACCGGGCGACCTGACGGATGTGGCGTGGTGTACAAGCTCACGCCTTCGGGCGGCGGATGGACGCAGAAGGTCCTCTACACCTTCGCCGGCGGCAGTGACGGCGCGCATCCCTGGGCCGGCGTAACCATGGACGCGGCCGGCAATCTCTACGGCACCACCCAGGCCGGTGGCCCCACCAACGCCGGCACCGTTTACAAACTCACTCCCTCCGGTTCCGGATTGTGGAGACCACGCTGTACAGCTTCCGCAATCAGGAAGACGGCGAGGAGCCCTACGCCGGGGTGATCTTTGATGGCAATGGCAACATGTTCGGCGCTACCTCGCTGGGCGGCGCCAACCAGGGCGGCACCGTCTTCGAGCTTTCGCCGGCCAGTGGCGGCGCATGGAACTTCTCCACCATCTATAGCTTTACCGGTAGCGGCCACCTCGCCGAGGGACCGCTCGCTAACCTGGTGTTTGACAGCGTGGGCAATCTCTACGGGGCCACCTCCGGCGACGGCGCCTTCAACTTCGGCTCCGTCTTCAAGCTGGCGCCCAACGGTGACGGCACCTGGACCTTCACTTCCCTGCATGACTTTACCGGCGGGGTGGACGGCCAGACGCCGCGCGCCAACCTGGTGTTCGACAAAAACGGCAATCTTTACGGCACCGCTGCCGGCGGCCCGGAGGCTCCGGCTTGCGGCAATCTTTGCGGCCTGGTCTTCGAGATCACCTTCCCGCAGCAATTCGTTCCGGTGCCGGCCTGCCGCGTAGTGGATACGCGCAATACCAATGGCGATTTCGGCGGGCCGCCCATCCAGGGCGGCACCTCGCGGAGCTTTGCCTTGCCCAACAACAGCGATTGCCAGATTCCCAGTAGCGCCACGGCCTATTCGCTGAACGTCACCGTGGTTCCGCACGGCTCGTTGGGCTACCTGACAGTATGGCCTTCGGGAGCGGCCAAGCCGACGGTCTCGACCATGAATTCGCTGGACGGCCGCATCAAGGCGAACGCCGCGATTGTGCCCGCCGGCCTGCAGCAGGCGGTCAGCGTCTATGCCAGCAACACCACCGACGTCGTGCTCGATATTGATGGCTACTTCACCGCGCCGGGCGGAAGCACGCTGCAGTTCTATCCGCTGGCCCCTTGCCGCGTGTTCGACACCCGCAATGCCAGCGGCGATCTGGGCGGTCCCTTCCTGGCGGGCAACACCGAGCGCGACTTCCCTGTCCTCGAAGCGCCATGCCATATTCCGGGAACGGCCAAGGCTTATTCCCTGAACTTCACCGCCGTACCTTACAACGGTGGACCGCTGGGATATCTAACGGTTTGGGCGACCGGGCAAACGCAGCCGACGGTTTCCACGCTGAACAATCTGACCGCAACTACGGTAGCCAACGCCGCCATCGTGCAAGCCGGCACCGGCGGTCAGATTTCTGTCTATCCCAGCAACGACACCAACCTGGTGGCGGACATCAACGGCTACTTCGCGCCGGCGGGAACCGGCGGCCTCTCGATGTATTCCGCCAGTCCTTGTCGCGTGCTGGATACGCGCCACGGCAATGCCTTCGGCGGTGAACTCACGGTTGATGTGGTGGACAGCGCCTGCCAGCCGCCGTTCGACGCGCAAGCCTATGTGCTGAACGCGACGGTGGTGCCAATCGGCTCGCTTGCCTATTTGACGCTGTGGCCGGACACCGAAGGTCAGCCCCTGGTCTCGACCTTGAATGCGCAGGATGGGGACATCACTTCCAACATGGCGATCGTGCCCACGGTGAATGGCAAGATTGATGCCTACGCCGCCGGACAGACGCATCTCGTGCTCGACATCTCCAGCTACTTCGCTCCGTAGGCGGATCGTCTTGACCAGCACAAAGGCCCTCCGCGATGGAGGGCCTTTTTTGTTTGCGAGCGCCAGAGGCGCGACTTAACGCATGCACCAGCACTGATGTCGTGTTCGCACCAATCACAGCGCCGGAGGCGCGATTTAGTCTAGCCCAGCATGGAGCGCCCGGGTTTGGCGCGGAATGCTGGGTACGCTTCGCCGCGCGACCCGCGCCCCGTCGGGGCGCCGCCTTTCGCCCACGTCAACGTGTCGCCGGTCACCGCGCGGACGAACGCTCACATCAACGCGAACCGGCCGACTGCATAAAACCTTGCGTCGCTCGCGAGGCTACGACTACGGAACTACCAGCAGCGAGGCTGGGCTGCCCTCGCCCAACACATGCGGCGAACCCGGTGCCGGAGTTAGCACGCCGTTGGCGAAATTAAAGATGTCGAGCGTAAGACTGCACTGATTGCGGCGGCGATCGCAAAAGGAATTGGTGGCGTAAACGTGATTGGCGCTGTCCCACGCCACCGAGGTGAACGCCGTGCTTGAGGCTCCCCAGTGTTGCGGCGGTCCCATCGCCTGGAGCCTGCCGTCCGCCTGCAGCTCGTAGATCTGAATGGCTGCGTACGGTCCGGAGATCGATCCCGCGATAGCCAGGTATCTCCCCGAAGGATCGAACGCCATGGACGCGCATGACCAACACTCGTCGATGGTCACCGCCGGGATGAAGGTCGAGTTCGGAACCAGGCTCAGCGTGCCATCGCCGTTAATGGTATACATCGCCTGCGCCACGCCGTTATAGCCGCAGCAGTAGCTGCCGTCCCACAACACCGTGGCGTAGCCTGCCGACGATACGGCGATGTAGTCGGTACATCCCACTTCCTGACCGGGCCCCAGCGGCGGCGGCGGGACGGCTTTGGCGTCGAAATATTGGATGGCGCCGTTGGCGTTGCGGGCCACGCCCTGCACCTCTCCGTCCCACTTGCATACCGTGGTGGAGTACGCATGGCGATTGTCGGCGGCAAAGTTCAGCGGCCATCCCATGACGGTCGCGCCCAGCGGCAGCCCCGCCGACCCGTCGTAGGCCACCTGTCCATCGGTGTCCAACGTCCAGGTGAGGATCGCGCTGTTGGCGCCGTCGTACAGGCCCTCAAAGGCGTAGAGGTTCTGCCCGCTGTCATCCAGAGTGATGCCGGCCACGTAGGAACCACTGTACAGGTTGTAGGCGATGCCATCGACCGAATCAATCTTCTGCAACGAGCCATCGCTGCCGCGCAGGTAGGTCACGATATTCTGCGAATCGGTGCCCACGACGTATTGCGGATTAGCGACCAGGCTCTCGCTGGCGCCCGCCAGCGGCGACCCCGGAACCGGCTGGGCCGATCCGTCGCTGGCGACCGCGAATCCGGAGATGAAGCCGCTGAAGCCGAGATGCGTGGTGTCAACCGCGCCGGCGTACACGAAGGCCGATGGCGCGGGGTTGCCGGCTTGGTTTGCATCGGCAGCCACGGCAAGGTTCGCCAGGCCCAGCAGCAGGCCGCTTACGCCCAGGGTCAACGACAGAAAATTGCGATGTTTGAGGATGGAATGGGAAAAGTCAGAGTGGCGCACGGCGACTACCTCCAACGTAAATGCGTGCATGGGATAAGAGTCTTGGTAGCCGGGAGAAGGTTGCTGGACTAAGGGGATTACGACGCCCGACACAGCATCAGGCAAATAAATGCCCACACTCCGCATCAGAAATTGCGGAGACCTGTGGATGCCCAAGAAACCCGTGATCGTGGCCGTGGACGACCGGCAGGACAGCGTGCTGGTGCAGAAAATGCTGCTCGAACAATTTGGCTGCGAAGTGCTTACCGCTTGCGATGCACCTACCTGTCTGGCGATGCTGAGCGCCCGCCCGGTAGACCTCGCCATCATTGACTACCATCTGGAAAGCGGCATGAACGGCGAACAACTGGCTCGCACCATCCACGCTCAGCACCCGATGATCGCAACCATCTTGCTCACCGGCGATCCCATGGTTCCTGACAGCGCTCGCCATAGCGTGGACACCGTGCTCATCAAGGGCGCCAGCAGTCCCGCGGATTTGCTCGACGCCGTGGAATATCTGGTTCCCGAGGCGACCCTGCGGCCTCGCCGCCGCATGGTGGTTCCGCATGGCGACGTTTCGCTGGCGTCGTAGTCGCAGCAGTTTCGCTCGCTCCCCTCAAAGTGCATAGCCGCAAATGGCGCCATGGCGTATGCTTTCCCAACATCATCCGCAGCTATCAAGGTTGCCGACGGGGGAAGCCATGCCAGCTAAGCCGGCCGTTCACCTGCACACGCCTACCATCGCCTGTTTTAGTTGCGCCCGCACCGGCATGGGCGTCAGCTTGCCCGCGCTGATTGCGGCCATGCAGAAATACGTGGATGAGTATGTTTCGCCGGTGTGGGCAACGCCGGCCAAGCTGGTCCTCTCGCGCGGCTTCCTGAAAGGCGCGTGGGCGCTGGTCTTCCACGAAAACGCGTGCGACGCCTCGCTCGAGGGCTATCACGACTTGACCCCCGACGGCCTGCCCATGGCCAAGGTGTTCGTCCAAACCACGCTGAAGCAGAAGGAGAAAGTCAGCGTCGCCGCCTCGCACGAACTGGTGGAGATGCTGGTCGACCCCTGCGTCAACCTCTACTCTACCGGCCGCAAGGTAGACCGGCTTTACGACTACGAGGCGGCCGATCCGGTTGAAGAGTTGTTCTTCGACATCGACGGCATCGCCATGAGCAACTTCGTGTATCCCGCCTACTTCGAGGTCTTCCACAAGCGCGGCTCGACGCGCTTCGACCATATGGGAATCCTGACGCGGCCTTTCCAGATACACAAAGACGGTTATCAGGGCTACTGGTCACGAGGAAACGAGCACACGCTGTGGGGCTCGAAGGCCAAGCGAGTGCGCTGGCTGAAGGAAGAGCGCGATGGGCATCGCAGCAGCTTCCGCGGTAAAGACGCCAAGCCTTCCAAGCGCCATCTGCTAACATCTGCGGCGGCCAAGGCCCAGTCTGCCTGACCTCGCTGCTGTCGATTGACGCGATGTTAGACTGCTGCCGATGGATCACTTCTTGGCGAGCGGCGGCGCTGTCGAACTGCGACTGCAGTCGCGTCCTGCGGTTATCGCCTTCGCCGTCATTGCGCTGTGCTGCGCCGGAGTGCTCGCCGTCCAGTCGGTACGAATCGCAGGCAGCCAGACTCTCAGCGCCTCGATGAAGATTCCAGACCAGCGCCGGGCAGCGGCGCTGTGGAGCGCCAATCCCGAACCGCATTACCGACTCGGCATCCTGGAACTTGGCTCGGCCGACCATCCTGACCGGGCCGAAGCGCTGCGGCAGTTGCAGCGCGCCGTGTCGCTCAGTCCAGCGGCCGTGGCGTATTGGGGCCAGTTGGCTTGGGCGTGCGAATCGGCGGGCGATCGCCAGTGCGCCGACGATGCCGTGGCTCGCGTGGCGCAGTTGGCGCCCATGGATCCGGAAGCGATTTCGCTGGCCGCCAACTATGACCTGGTGACGGGAAAATCGGCGTTGGCGCTCGAACAGTTTGGACATTTGCTGGAACTGGCGCCGGAACGCAGTCGCGACGTCTTTCGCATTCTGCAATCCGCCGGCTATCCGGCATCGGAAATCGAGCCGCAGGTCTTCGCCGCTGGGGCCGCCGCGGTGGTCGAATATCTCTCTTACCTGGTGAGACAGAATCAGGCCGCGCAGGCGCAACACCTATGGAACGCAGCTGTGGAGCGGGCGCGCGGCGGCCGGCTTTCGCTGACGCCCGATCTGCTGGCGCCTTACGTGAATCTGCTGCTCGCCGCCAACCTGGGACAAATGGCGGCGCAGCTTCGCACCGATCTGGCGTCGCTGCACGTTTTTGTGGCCGATGAAGTTCGTCCCGGCGACGCCATCTTCAACGGCGGCTTCGAACACGCGCCCACCAACAACGGCTTCGACTGGCGGCGTCCTTCCGCTTCCTATCCGCTGATGGATTTCTTCGCACCCGACGGGCACAGCGGCGGTCGCAGCCTGCGCGCGAACTTCACCGTCGGACTCGACCAGGAATTTTTGCTGGCCACGCAATACGTGCCGCTCGATCCCAACACCAGCTACACGCTCTCGGGCTGGGTGCGCACGGACAGCATCACTTCCGACAGCGGCCCGCTGCTGCGCATCACCGACCTCGCCTGCCCGGAGTGCCTGAATGTTTCGACCGCGACCACCGTCGGCACCACGCCATGGCATTGCGTCTCGGTGAACTTCATCACCGGGCCTCGCACTACGGTCGGCAAGCTCGAGGTGGTGCGCCCGCCGGGCAGATATTTCCCGCGTGACATCACCGGCAGCTTCTGGCTGGACGATGTGTCGCTGGAGAAAATCAATCCGTCCGCACAGGAAAAGCCTTGAGCATCTGGCCCCCGACCACGACGAACGCTGAGCGGCGCGACAACCCTGCCTTGGCGCGAGCGGCGCGCGCGGTATTGCTGGCGTTGCTGCTGCTGGCGCCACTGGCGTTCGGCGCGGTGGAACCCTGGGCGTGGGGCGCAATTGGCGTGGCCGCGGCGCTGGCTTTGCTGCTGTGGAGCGCCGCCTGTCTCGCGCAAAAATCCGTGACCCTGGCGTGGTCGCCGGTGGATATTCCGGTGCTGCTGTTCTGGCTGTTCGTTGTGCTGCAGCGCTTCGGCGGCCTGTCGCTCGACAACGCCAACAGCAGCGAAGCCCTGCTGAAACTCTCCATCGCGCTGGTGGTGTTTTTCCTGATGCGCCAGCTTTACAGCGGCGCCTCTCGCGACACCTGGAATACTCTGGGAACGCTGCTGCTGGCCTACACTTCGTTGCTGGCGGTGGGCGCCATCCTGCAATTTTTCGCCGCGCCGGGCAGCATCTACGGCGCGCTCATCTCGCCCAGCGGCAGCTTCGGGCCCTACGTGGACCGCGATCACTTTGCCGGGCTGTTCGAGATGCTGCTACCGCTGGCGGCCTGTTACTTCATCGCCACCTGGCGGCATTCGCGCCTGGCCCTGCTGTGGGGTTTTGGGCTGGTGGTCGCGGTGGCCGCGCTGCTGTTCACCGGATCGCGCGGCGGTTTGCTGGCGTTGCTGGGCGAAACGCTTTTGCTAATGGTGCTGATCTCGGTGGAGACACCGGGTCCGCGCCGCGCCATGCTGGTTTCCGCGGTCAGCGTGCTGCTGCTGGCGGCGGTGGCCTTCCTGTTGTTCTTCGCCCCGCCCGAGCTGACTGCCAAACTCGGGAGCGTGATGCACTTCACCGACACCGTGGTCATGGGCGAGCGCCCGAAGGTCGCGCGCGACAGCCTGCGCATGTTCGCCGCGCATCCCGTCACCGGCAGCGGCCTGGGCACCTTCGAGGTCGTCTATCCGCAGTTCCAGAGCTTCGCCAGCGACAAGAGCTGGCCCTACGCCCACAACGACTACGCGCAACTGCTGGCCGAGACGGGTGTGATCGGCGGAGCGCTGGCGTTGGCCGCGTTGCTGCTCTTCCTGCTTTGCACGCTGCGGGCGCGCGATCCGCGGGAGTCGGCTATCTCATCGTGGATGCAGGTGGGCGCGACGGTGGGATGTTGCGGACTGCTGATTCACAGCTTCTTCGACTTCAACCTGCATATTCCCGCCAATGCCGCATGGTTCGCCGCGTGCGCCGGACTGGCCACTCTGCCCCGCCAAAAATAAAAGCGCGGCCGGAACTGAGTTCCGCCGCGCCGTTAAATCCCTTCTTACGCGATTACGGGCATCTGCAGGGACGAATCTGCGAAACGTTCGTCCGCTGGCACAGCTTCCAACTCGCACAGATGGGCAGATCGTCGTTGGTCACGTTGACTTTATAGAACGGGCCGTCCGCAACCAGGCCGGAAGCGGCGGTGTTGGTCGAAGCTGTGGTCTGCAATCCGGCAGTGCCCGCGCCGGAAACTGCCAGCGTGGTCTGGTTGCCCGGGGCCACGGTGATGGTCTGGCTGCCGTCGCTCACCGCGACCGCTCCTTCGCGGCTGGTGATAGTGACCTTGTCATTCAGGCGAGCTACTTCAAACAGCGTCGCACCGTTGTTAGAGACGGCGGTCACTTGGCCGGCCTGCGCGGTGACATGGTCAGTGGCGTTGATGCGAGCCGTACCCTGCAGCACGTCCACCGAGCCCTTGCCGTAGAGAATGCTGGAATTGGAAGAGACCACGACGGACAGGCCCGGCTGATTGATGGTGGCCATGGCGCCATCGGCGGTGACCAGACGGTCGCCCGCAAAGATGGTGCTGGAATCGCCCACGGCTACGCCGTTGAGCGTCGCCTTGCCGCTGACGTGCAGCATGGCACCAGTCTGCGCCGACAGCATCGCCGCACCCAGCATCACTGCCAGTAAAACCGCTACTTTGCTCGACCTGTTCATACTTCCCTCAAATCTCAAATGGTTGCTGGGCGTCTGTAGCGGATGCTAGCCGAGCCCCCATGTGAAGTCAATGAATTCGCAACCGCAACAACCTTCGACCGGTTACTCTGCCGCCGCGCTCTTGGCTGACTCGTCGTAATAGGACCGGTAACGGTTACCGTAGTAATAGCGATCGGGCTCGGTGGCGTCGGCGCCATTCAGCACCACGCCCATGATGCGCGCATTTACGTGCGACAGAACTTCATGCACCCGTCGCAGCGCCGCCTTGCTGGTCATGCCGGAACGGATCACCAGCACCGTGGAATCCGCCAGCGCCGACAGCAAAACCGCATCGGTAACGTTCAGCACCGGGGGCGTGTCCACGATGATGTGGTCGAACTTGGTGCGCATCACCGCCAGCATCTCGCGCATGCGCGCCGAGGCCAGATATCTCCGACGGATTCACCGGCGCCGGGCCGGCCGGCAAAACGGAAAGGTTGGGCACGCCCGGCATGGTGCGCAACGCCGATTCCGCTGAAGTTCCCTGCGCCAGCACCGTGCTCAAGCCGGTGTCAGTGGTGAAGGCGAACATTTCGGAGATCGCCGAGCACCGCATGTCGGCCTCGATCAGCAACACTCGCGAGCCGTGCTGCGCCAGCACGATGGCCAGATTCACGCTGGTGGTGGTCTTGCCTTCCTGCGGCAGGGCGCTGGTCACCATCAGCACTTTGGCCGCTTTCCCGGTGGACGAAAGCAGGATGGAAGTGCGCAGCGCGCGGTAGGCTTCAGCAATCTGCGATTTCGGCCGCGTCACCGCAACTGCCGACTGCGGCTGGCTGAGCAACTTGTCCTGCTGCTGCACCGAGCGGGTGGCGCGCGTAGCCAGCGGAATCACCGCCAGCGACGGCAAGGCGGTCACCATCTGCGCCTGCTCCAGCGAATGCACGCTGTTATCGCGCGATTCCAGAACGAAAGCCAGCCCTACTCCTCCCGCCAATCCCACCAGCAGCGAGAGCATGATGTTGCGCGGAATATTCGGGCTCGACGGTCCCGTCGGCGCCGAGGCCGAATCCACGATGCGCACGTTGCTGGAGCGCAGCCCGGTCATCACGCCCGCTTCTTTCAGCTTCTGCAGCAGGCCTTCATAAAGCTGGCGATTGGTATCAACGTCGCGCTTCAGCAGGCTGTATTCGATGGCGCTCTCGTTGAGCTGGTTCTCGGCGCCCTTCTGGTTTTCCAGCGAGGCGCGCAGCAACTTCTCGCGCTCCAGCGCCGCCAGATAGTCTTTCTTGAACTTGGTTGACACCCGCGCCACTTCGATGTTGATGTCGCCCTGTACCGCCGTCAGCTCGTTGTTCAGCTCTTGCACCTTGGGATAGCTGGGCTCGAAGTTCACGCTCATCTGCGCCAACTGGCGGTGCAAGTCCACTTCCTGGTTGCGCAACTTCACTAGCGGGCTGGAGGGATCGAGATTGGCCAGCAGGTCAGGATCGCCCGAGCCGGCCATCCGGTACAGCGACTCCTTCTGCATGCGGTCGCCTTCGGCCGCGGTCAGCTCCTTGTTCAGCTCGTCCAGCTTGGAGGTGATGATGTTTTCTTTCTCGTCCAGGCCGAGGATCCCATGCGCCTGCTGATAGTGGACCAGCTTCTCCTGCGAGTCCTGCACCTTGAGCTGCAATTCCTGCAACTGCTGCGTCAGCCAGGTGGCCGTGCGGGTGGTGGCCTCGAGATGCGTCTTGTAGTTCTGCTCGATGTAGGTATCAATGACCGTGTTCACGGCCTTGGCGGCAAGGTTGGGATCGGTGCTGGAGAAGCGGACCTCCAGCAGTCGGGTGCGCGGGATGGAATTGATTTGCAGCGAACGGTGGAACTTGCCCACCAGTGCCGCTTCCTGGTGCGGCTCAATGTTGCGGGCCTCGGCCGTGGCTGGATTCGAAGGCGTGGTGACCGGCGCAACCGTCTTGCCGGCAAACGCAGGATCGCTGTCCAGGTTCAGCTTGCGAATCACCAGCTTGGCGATGGCGTCGCTTTCCAGCACATGCGTCTGCGTGTCCATGGCGACCATGTAGTCGTCGTAGGAGTCGGCCGAGCCGCCGTCGGAACTCTTCAGGCCTACGGTGTCGGCGCCTTCGCGGTTGATGACGATGCGTCCCACCGCCTCGTACACCGGCTTGGTGGAGACGGAAATCACCGCACCCATAACTACCGCGATAATGACGGCGGAAATAATGACCCACTTGTGACGTAACAAGACCCGCCAGTAATCCCACAGGCTGGGAATATGCGAACCCGGAGATGACTGGTAATACGCCGTGTGAAACGAGTCACCGGGCGGACGCAGCGACTGCAGGTCTCGCTGGGGCACGAGGCTTTGATGGTTGAAGTCTGGATCCATTACAAATCTGTCCGCATTAATGGGCTGGGCGGATGCAACTCACGCTGCAACTCTTCGGAGGGGGACCGGCCAGTAACCCAAGAATGCTAGCGATTGTATCCCATATAAATCGCCCCCATAGCAACAAGACTCATACCTGAAATGTGACTTTAGTGGGATTACCAGCCTGAATCGGGATGTGGGTCATTCTTCTGCGTGCTACACTCGGCTGGAATCAAGCAAAGTTGCACGGCTGCCAAGCTTGCGGGCCATGGCCAGGCAACGATAAAGGTCGACAAATCAGTGGGATAGGCTGGCGAAACGCCGCGCCGGCCAACTGCGACCACGCCGCCTTATGGCGTCGCAGATTGCTCCCTAAACCACGGCCCAAATCGATAGCCGTTCATATCGCTCCGCTCCATTGCAGGTAATGAAGGAATTTCCCCCGCCCGTCGAACCACCTGTCACCCCGGAATCGGTTGAGATTGCCGAAGCTAGCGCCTCGGTTCCGGCGCCGGCGAGCAGTTGGTCCATGCTGCAGGAGCTCTTCCGCGGCAAGCTGACGGGCGCCGCCATCGCCCTGGTCATCCGCCAGGTCGTGATCATGGGCCTCAGCCTGGGCAGCAGCGTTGCGGTCTCGCGCTGGCTGGGTCCGGACATCGTCGGCCGCTTCGCCATCCTCATCTTCGTTACCCAGGGCGTCCTGGGATACTTCGGCGACCTCGGTCTGAAAGCGGCGCTCATCCGCAAGCGCGGCGATCTGGAGCCAACCGAGCTGGCATCGGCGCAGAAGGTCATCCTCGGCATCTCGACGGCGTTTGCTCTGGTGGTGGGCGCATGTCTGCCGCTGGCCTTCCACCTGGTGCGGCTGGGGCCGGGAAACTATCTTGCCGCGTCGGTCTTCCTGGTGCTGCTGATCGTGCGCAACCAGCGCACCGTGCCACTGGCCATGCTGGAGCGCGCTATGCGCTTCAAAGTCGTCAGCGCCGTGGAAGCCGTGGAGAGCCTGATCTACACCGCTTTGCTCGCCAGCCTGGCATATTTCCACAAAGGCATCTGGTGCTACGTCATCGCCATGGGATGCCGCGACCTGTTCGGCAGCATCGCCTTCAACCTGATCGCGCGGCCGCCGTGGCGGCAGTTCTCGTGGGACTCGCTGCGGCCGCATGTCGGTTTCAGCCTGGTGTATCAGGGCGGCGCCATCCTAAACATGATCGGGCTGGCGTTTCCTCCCATCATGATCGCCCGTCTGATGGGCAAGACCGCCGTCGGCTACGTTTCGTGGGCGACCACGTTGTCGCTCTATCCGCTGGTCATCTGCAACGCCATGGGACGGATTTATCTGCCGGCCTTCAGCGCCGCTGCCAGCGATCCCGGGCTGCTGCGTTCGCGGGTGGAGAAGTCGCTGCGCATCAACGCCAGCATTGCCTGGCCGGCGTGCGCCATGCTGTGCAGCCTGAGCACTCCGATCATCCTGCACGTCTTCACGACGAAGTGGCTGCCGGCCCAGCCGCTGCTGTATGCGTACTCTCTCGCCGCCATGATGACCGCTGTGGGTGTGCCGCTGACCGAGCTGTTCTTCTCGCAGAACGATGCCTGGTTCAACGTACGGCTGTGCCTGTGGTGGACCATTCCGACCTGGACGATCGGCACCGTCGCCGTGCTGAAGTGGGGACTGGTCGGCTTCGCAGTTTTCATCGGCGCGTTGCAGGTCACCTGGCTGCTGGCGTTCTTTCATGTGCGCGAACCAAAGGGCGTGCGCGTCTTTGCCCCGATGCGCGAGCCGCTGTTTCTGACTGTGGGACTGGTAGCGGCGAATGTTCTGCTACAGCAGTTGAAGCTGGTGTCGTCCATCTACCACCTGGCCGCGGTGATTCTGCTGGAAGGCCTGGTGTGCGTGGTGTTCTTCGTGCGGATGGCCATCAGTTGGCGAGACGCCAAGACGTCGGATGTACTCCCGTCCTCAACCGAGCCCAGCCTCAGCGCCATCAAGCGGTGATGGATGTTGGGTGCCGCAGAGCTTGCCCTGAGCGCAGTCGAAGGGTTCGCGTCCCGGGTTTGGACGCTAACCTGGGCGGACGAAGATGTGGGACACGCATGATCACTCAGGTCTCGAAAAACGCGAGACCCTGGAGCGCCCCCGGCTGTTTCTGTCCCTAGCTTTGCAGTAGCATGGAAATGCTATCCGAATTCGACGGTAGTCATCCATGACCTTCGATAACTGGCCCTTGTGGAGGCGTGCGCTCGCACTGAACGTATCGTGTCTTGCAGGTGTTGGTATTGGCTTCGCCTCATCTGAGGTGAAGTTATCGCCCACATTTTGTGTGCCGATTGCGGTGTTCACTTCCGCTCTGCTGAACTTTTTGGTCTTGGGGGTGAGGCCCAAGATTGTGGCGGAGAGGGCCGCCGGGCGACGGATTAGTATCTTGCAGGCATTCGTCGGCGTGGTGGGTGAGCGACCGCTAGTGTTTCTGCTCATCATCAACCAACTTATCGGGGCGTCGGCACTGCTAATACCCGCGACAATCCTGCTTCAACTGCTAATTGGTGGTGGCATCCACAACTTGCCGAACGCATCGAGGATCAATGTTCGCATGATTCCCGTTTCAGTGTTACTCCTGACAGCAGTGGCGGCGGTCTGGATATTAAGCACAGTCGGCCTGTGGCGAGGTCGCTCTTGGGCTTGGTGGCTCACGCTATTCCTGAACGGACTTGCCGTTATCGTGTCGCTCGGCGTGGACCTGCTGGGTTTGCTAGTACTGAAGCAGCACAAGCCCTCGTTCGGCTGGCGTGAAATCACAGCGACTGTAGCCTGCATAGTGCTGCTTCTTCCAGTAGTACGCAATGCGTTTCGGCGCGTCAGAACAGTAACCGCGTGCACATAGAAGCCGTGGCTGTTGGTGAATCCCCATTACACAAGCAAGCCGATTGTGGAGCTCAACCCGGTTGGCCAACCGAGGAGTATTTCGCTGAGGAGCTAAAGATTAACTCTCCCACTTCCTGATGGTGCTCCAGGCCAGCAGCTCTCCCTTTTTTTCTTGCGCAGCGAGCTGACGCTCGAAGCGCGAGAGCCCGGCGGTGCGCGCGAAGCGCACCATGCGACGCAGCGTGCCGGCTTCTTGCGGGACCGACGTTAGTCCGTGCAGATAGCTGAGCAGGGTGAAGGAATAGCCCGCGCCGAAGGCAGCCTTCAGGAAGAACTCGGGCTGCAAGCGTTGCTGCGGGATGAGGTGCGTCAGTTTGAGCTGCGGGAAAATTCCCACGCCGAGGCCAAGCCGGCGCGAGCACAGCGCCATGTCGCTGTCTTCGCCGGCGAAGATGAGCTGGCCTTTGCGCCCTAATTCCCGCCGCCGCGGGTCACTCGCCACCAGCGCGACGTACTCGTTCGCTACCGCGCGGCGAATCCACATGCCGGCGCCGCACGGCGTGGTCTCGTGGAAGTTCACCTGGTTCGACCAGCGCGCCTCGTCGAATTCCCGAATCAGCAGGTAGCGAAGGAAGGGACGAACATTTTCCGCCGGCGGCACTTCAAACTCGGGAATAACCTGTCCGCCCCACGCTCCCAGGAACGGATACCGCTCCGCGATGTCGAGGCCCTGGCCCAGATAGTCGGCGGCCAACACATTGTCGTCGTCCACAAACAGCAGCAGCTCGGCGGCGGATTCGCGGATGCCGCGCAGACGCGCCGCCGTCAATCCCACTTCTTCTTCGCGAACCACGCGTCCGTGCGGATGCCAGGAAAGATCGCAACTCGCCGCGAGCGGCTCACGGGAGGCGTTGTCAATCAGCAGGAGTTCCCATTCGCCGGCGGGCACAGCTTGCGCGCGCAGCGCCGCCAGCACGCGTTCGAGGTAGTCGGCACGCGGATTATGCGTGCACAGCACCACCGAAACGCGGGGCGTGTCGCCGGTCATTCGCGGCACATCCTGAAGGCGTGCATCATCAGCTACGAGTGTAAACTGAACCCTGTTGCGGAGCGTTGATGGAGCTGGCGAGTCATTACGGCGAGGATTTTTATAACGCGCAGGGCGAGGAGTCGCTGCGGTCGGCGCGCATCGTGGCCCGGCGGCTGTGGGAGTATCTTCAGCCGGCTTCGGTGATTGACATAGGTTGCGGCCGCGGCCACTGGCTGAGGGCGTTCGGCGAGCTCGGCAGCCAGCGCCTGGTTGGCCTGGACGGCGACTGGAACAGCCAATCGCAAATGAGCGACCCAGCCATTCGCTTCCGCGCGGTTGACCTGAACCAGCGCTTCGCCGCCGAAGAGAAGGCCGACATGGCGATGAGCATGGAGGTCGCCGAGCATCTGCCGGCTACCTCGGCACCGCTGTTCGTTGAATGTCTGACCGGCGCTGCCGACGCCGTGCTATTCAGCGCCGCGTACACCTGGCAGGGCGGTACCAATCATCTGAACGAGCAGCCGCACACCTACTGGGCGCAGTTGTTCGCGAAGCACGGCTTCGTGCCCTTCGATCTCTTCCGGCCACTGCTTTGGGGCGACGAGCAGGTCGCGTTCTGGTATCGGCAGAATACCTTCCTCTACTGCAAGCGCGACAGCGCAAGCTATCGCGTGCTCCGGTCGAAGGGATGCGCGGAGATGACCGAGGTGAGTTTCATGGACTGCATTCATCCGGAGATGTACAACCTCAGGTGTCGGCGCATTGAAATAGGATTCCTGGAACACGTGAAGGACATAGGGCCCAGCCTGTTCCGCGCGCTGCGCAGAAGAATGAAACGGGCGGATGCGTCGAGCGATGCCGTCACCACCAAGTCTGGTTAGCTTATCTTGCCTCTGCGGTGCCGGCGGCCGATGCGAAATGAGCCGCGACCTCCCGCATCGGCGCAGGCCGCGAGGCCCGCTTTCGCCGCTGTGTACAATCGGCTGACTGCATGACTCGTGTTTCCACTTTGTCTGCCGGGCGCGGCAAGACCCGCAGGCGGGCACGTCCCGCGTCGGCGGGAACGCAGGCTTCTCCCGCAAGCCGGCGACGGACGCTCGTCATTCTCGCGCTGGTCCTGGCCGCGGCCACCATCCTGGTTTACTGGCCGGCGCTCAGCCATTCCTTCCTGGCGCTGGATGACTCGGACTATGTGACCGCCAATCCGCACATTCACGCCGGACTGGCGTGGACGACCGTGCGCTGGGCGTTTACCGCGACGGCGGCCGCCAATTGGCATCCGCTGACCTGGCTGTCGCATGCCTTCGACTATCAGCTCGCCGGGCTGAATCCGCTGGTCCATCATCTCGACAGTGTGCTGCTGCACGCCTTGAACGCAGTGCTGCTGTTCCTGCTGCTGTGGCGGATGACGCGGCGCATCGGACCCAGCCTGCTGGTGGCGGCGCTGTTTGCCCTGCATCCGCTGAACGTGGAGTCGGTGGCCTGGGTGGCCGAGCGCAAGAACGTCCTCAGCATGCTGTTCTTCCTGCTCGCGCTGCTGGCCTATGCGTGGTACGTGCAGAAGCCCGACTGGCGCCGCTATGCGCTGGTGGCCGCGCTGTTCGCCGCCGGACTGATGGCCAAGCCCATGATCATCACTCTGCCCTTCGTGCTGTTGCTGCTGGATTACTGGCCGCTGGGGAGAGTGGCTGGCAGCCGCGAGGGTGCGTTGGCCGCGCCGCAATTTGCGCTGCCGCGACTGCTGCTGGAGAAGCTGCCGCTGCTGGTGCTTTCGGCGGCCAGCGCGCTGATTACCGTGAAGGCGCAGAGCAGCGGCTCGGCAGTGCGCAGTCTGGTGCAGTTTCCGCTGGCAATGCGCGTGGAGAACGCGCTGCTTGCTTACGGCCTGTATCTCTGGAAGATGATCTGGCCGGAGAAGCTGGCGCTCTATCCGCACACCGCGATTGCGCCTCCGGTGTGGCAGTGGATGCTGTCGGCGCTGGTGCTGGCAGCCATCACGGCGGCGGTGCTGCGCTTTCGCCGCATCGCGTACTTGCCGGTGGGCTGGTTTTGGTATCTGGGGACGCTGGTGCCCGTCATTGGATTGGTGCAGGTGGGCGAGGCCTCGATGGCCGACCGCTACGCCTATCTGCCGCTGATCGGAATCTTCATCATCGTCGCCTTCGGCCTGTCGGACCTTTGCGCGCGCTACAGCGTCGCGCCGCGCTGGCGAGCGGTTGCCGCGGTCGCCGTGCTGCTGCTGCTGGCGCTGGCCACGCATCGCCAGATCGGTTATTGGGCCAGCGATTACGATTTGTGGCAACACACGCTGGCGGTAGCGGAAAATCCTTTCGCGCACGATGCTCTGGGTTCGGCGCTGCTCGATCCCTCGCAGAACATCACCGACGAAAATGGCAATCTGGAGACTGCTGCCGTGCGGCTGGACCAGGCGCGCGCGCACTTCGAGCGGGCGCTGGAAATCCGTCGCGGCCTGGCCGCGCAAAATCCCACGGTGTACCAGCCGGACATCGCCACCACGCTAAACAATCTTGGCAACCTGGATCGCATGGAGAACCAGCCGCAACAGGCGCTGGAGCACTATCGGCAGGCGCTCGACATTCATCGCCAGTTGCAGCAGCAGGGCCAGGAGCTTCATCCTCCGGACATGGCCGCCGTGCTGAACAACCTGGCGACGCTGCGAGCAAGGCTCGGGACAACTGGACGATGCCGCCCGCAATTTTCAGCAGGCGCTGGCCATTTATCGGCAGGCGGCGCAGCAGAATCCCGATCAGTATCTGCCCAAGGTGGCGGAGACGCTGAACAGCCTGGCACTGGTCTGGCGCCAGCAAAATCAGCTTGCCCAGGCGCGCGCCTGCTATGAGGAGGCGTTGCGGATTCGTCGAGCGCTGGCGCAGCAGGATGCGGCGATGTACGGACCTTACCTGGCCGTCAGCCTGAATGATTTGGGAATTCTGGATGCATCCCAGCAGCGCAATGCGGAGGCCGAGCAGCACTATAACCAGGCGCTGAAGTTGTATCGGCGGCTGGCGCAACAGGACGCCGCGACCTATCTTCCTTGTGTGGCGGCGACGCTGAACAATCTGGCTCTGCTGGAGCAGAGCGAAAATCGCGTCGCCGAAGCGCGGGCGCTGTTTGCCGAAGACCTGGACCTCTTCCAGCAACTGTACGAGCGCGATCCGCGCCGTTATGCCGGAGATGTGTCGCGGGTGCGCGCCAGCCTGCAGCAACTCGACGAGAAAGGTCCGTCGCAATAGGTGCAGCCATGGCTGAGACCTCGACCAGCAAACCGCTCCGCGTCGGCATTGACGGCCGCATCCTCACGCACTTCGAGATGCGCGGTTTCGCGCGCTACACCGTCGAACTGTTTACCGCCATGAAGCAGATTGCCGGCGATCGCCTCGAGCTCTACTCGTTCTCGCCGGAGCCGCCGTCGGTGAAATTCAAGGACATGCTGCCGCTCACGCCGGTGGTCTTTCCGGCGTCGCGCGAAGTCCTATGGGAGCAGGTCGAGCTGCCGAAACAACTCCAGCAGGCGAAGATTGACGTCTTCCACGCCACCGCCAATCGCGGACTGCCCTGGCGGCGCGCGTGTAAGTACGTCGTCACTGTGCACGACGTGATTGATCGCCTGCCCGCCTACACCAAGGGCGAATATTGGCGCGGCCGGTTGCGCAAGCGATATTCCGACGCCATCTCGCGGCACAGTGCCGACCGCTACATCACCGTCTCGGAATTCTCGCAGAAAGACATCGGCCGCTTTCACCATCTGCCGCCCAGCCGCATCACCGTGGTGTACAACGCCGCCGGCGAGCGCTTCCATCGCCGCGTGCCGCCGGAAGAACTGGCGCAGGTGCGCGAGAAGTATCGTCTGCCGAGCGAATACTTTCTCTTCCTCGGCGGCTTCGATCGGCGCAAGAACGTCACCGCGCTGCTGGAGGCCTACGCGCCGCTGCCCGACGACGCACCCACGCTTGTCCTGGCGGGCGAGCACAAGTGGGAGTACTGGCAAATCGTCGAGAAGATTCGCGGCCTCGGACTGGAAGACCACATCCTCTGCCCCGACGGCATCTCCGACGACGATCTGCCCGCGCTGTACCAGGGCGCGATCGCGCTGGTGCATCCTTCGCGCTATGAAGGCTTCGGACTGCAACTGGCCGAAGCGATGGCCGGCGGCGTGCCCGTGCTGGCCTCCGATGCCACCAGCCTGCCGGAAGTGCTGGGCGGCTGCGGCCTGCTCTTCGATCCCGACGATCCCAGCACCATCGCCTTCCAGATGCAGCGGATTTATCGCGAGCCCGAACTGCGCGCGGAGCTTTCGCGCAAAAGGCCTGGAGCGCGCCCGCAATTTTTCCTGGCGCAAGGCGGCCGAGCAGACGCTGGCGGTGTATGAGGAAGTCCTGGGCCGCAGCATTCCGCCGTCTTCCGCCCAGGCGCAGGAGTCCGGCCGGTGAAGTTCATCGTGGTCACTCCCGCCGTGCCGCATCCTTTCGGTGATACTGCCGCGCGCTGGTTCTACGTGCTCATCAACGAGTTGCTGGCGCGCCGTCATGAAGTGGTGGCGCTGGCGGCGACGGAAGAATCCGACGAGCGCATCGCCGAAGCGCGCCAGCGGCTTGCCCAGCACGGTGACTTCCTGAAGCTGCACATCCATCGCCTGCACGTGGACACGCGTGGTGCTGCGTCGCAAGTGGCAAAGCCTGTGGAAGCCCGGCAGCGAACTGCTTCAGGACAAGGAGTTCAGCGCGCTGGTGAAATACGAACTCGCCGGCGGCTATGACGTCCTGCATCTGGAGCAGATGTCCACCGGATGGCTGGGCGAAGATGTGCCGCGCACGCTGCTGAATGTTCACTACTTCGATGCGCTCGACCGCGGTGGGCGTCCGGAGATGACGCTGCGCGAGCGCAAGGCGCTGTGGCAGGCGCAACGCGCGACGCGACATCTGCTCTATGCGGTGGAGAATGTGCGGCTGCTCACGCCTCGCTTGAAGGAAGCGGCCGAGGAGATCAACCCACATGGACGCTACTGGGTGGTGCCGCTGGCGCTCGATCCCGACCTTTACCCTGTGGCTCGCATGGTGGAAGATCCGGTGGTCGGACTTATCGGCTCCATGCATTGGGAGCCTTCACGGTCCGCGGCCGAGCGTCTCATCCAGAACATCTGGCCGAAGGTAAAGCAGCGCGTTCCCGACGCACGCCTCTACATTGCCGGATGGAACGCTCGCAAATACCTGGAGAAATATTCCTCGCAGCCCGATCTCACGCTGGAAGACAACCTGGCGCATCCTTCACAATTTTTCTCGCGCGCGGCGGTCATGGTGTACGCGCCCTCGCAAGGTAGCGGCATGAAGGTGAAGGTCATGGAGTCCATGGCGTATGGCGTGCCAGTGGTGACCACGTGGGAAGGCATGGAAGGCATCGAGTATCAAAACGGCCGCGAATGTTGGGTGGGCGCTGATGATGATGAACTGGCGGAGAGCATCGTTCGCCTGCTGGAGAACACGGCCGAGCGGCGCGCCATGCGCGAGGCGGCACGCCAGTTGATCGAGCAGCGCTACTCCCCGCGTCCGGTGGTTGATAAGATGATGACGGTCTATCAGCAGGTGATAGCTTCCTCCGCTGCCCGCCCCAGCGCCTGAAATATGTATCTGAAAAGCATTCTGCAAATGGGTTCGCTGATGGTGCGCTTCCGCAACGGCCGCGCGCTGGTGGAATGCATGCGCGCCGATCGGCCGTGCAGCGAACTGGTGCTGTGGGACGGCACTCGCGTCGAGCATCCCGCCGATCGCGCCGGACTGCTGGAAGCGGTGCAGGAAATCTGGATCGAGCGCATCTATACTGAGGGCTTCTATCGTCCGCAAGCCGGCGATGTGATCGTGGATGCCGGCGCCAACATCGGCCTGTTCGCCATTTACCTGGCGAGGCAGAACGCGCGCTGCAAGGTGGTCGCGCTCGAGCCCTTTGCGGAAAACTTTCGCTACCTCGAAGCCAACGCGGCCGCGGCTACGACCGGCAATGTCGCTTGCCTGCAAGTGGCGCTGGGCGCGCAGTTCGGACGCGGACAGATGGAATCCGTAGGCACGCGCTCGCTGGATCATGTGCTGCGCGCCACGGCCGGCAATGGCGATGGCGTGCCGGTCATCCCGCTGTCGGGATTGTTTGAGCTGGCCGGTGCCAAAGAGATCAACTTCCTGAAGGTGGACATCGAAGGCTCGGAGCACGCGGTGTTCGCCGCCGCCACCGCCGAGACCATCGCGCGCTTCCAGCGCATCGCCATGGAGTACCACGACCAGCTTGCGCCCGGCACGCTGACACTGCTGCGCGAGAAGCTCACGCCCAGTCACGAGCTCACGGTTCGTCCATCACACATGGAGGGTTGCGGGATTTTGCTGGCGCGCCGCCGCGATCTTCCTCGCTGACCCATGCCGTCGCCCACAACAGACGCCGCTCCGCCCTCGCCGCCCAAATCGCCGCGCGTGCTCACCGTGCTACCGGATTTTCCCTGGCCGGCGAACACCGGACTGCACCTGCGCCATCTCGGCAACCTCGACCTGGTGCATCGCCTCGGCTGCTACAGCGCGCTGCTCTACTTCACCACCGAGGAGCGCGAGCCTCCGCCGTTGGACACAACACCGCTGGCGCGCATCTGCGATGAAGTCCGCCATGGCGGCCGCCGCTTTCCGCACAGTCAGTTCTCGACCGCAGCGCTGGTCGCGCACAAACTGGACTTCCTGCTGCGCGGCGTCCTCGGCTTGCCGGGCAAACGCTATCCCTTCTCCATGTCCTACGACCGCATCGGCGCCGCCGACATCGTGCTGGCCGAAGCGCAGCGCGTTCGCGCCGACTACGTGGTGCTACCGTCCTTCATGGTCCACTACGCTCCGGCGCTTACCCGCCAAGGGTTTCGTGTGATTGCCGACGCGATTGACGTGCTGACCGACCTGACCGGCCGATTTCTCTCGACTTATGCACGAAACTCAAAGGAACGATTGACGCTCTATGCCAATTATGTTGCCAGCCGAACTCAGGAGCGTCGTCTCTTGCCGCAGTGCCGTGAGATATGGGCCACTTCCTCTTCCGAGTTGAAGACCCTTCAGGAAATCGCTCCCAACACCAACGTTTTAGTGGTTGCTAACACCGTGGACGAATCCGCCTTTCAGCCGCTGGAATCTTTGGCCAACCAGAATGTCGGCTTCATCGGCACTTATTCATCGCTGCCCAACCTGGAGGCCGCATGGTATCTAGCCAAGTGGGTGTTTCCCGAAGTGATCAAGCAAGTGCCGCGTGCGCGACTGCGGCTTGCCGGTGCAAATCTGCCAAGGCGAGATGCCGCCGCATTGTCGCACTTCGAGTATGTCGACTTGATGGGAGCGGTTGCGGATTCGGTCGAGCTTTACCGCGACTGCGAAGTAATCGCGCTGCCGGTTTTCGTTCGCGGAGGGGTTCCGCTCAAAATTGTTGAGGCCCTGGCCCGCTCCAAAGCCGTGGTAGCTTGCCCTGACCTGGTGCAAGGTTTGGGATTAACCGACGGGCAGGATGTGTTGATTCGAACCCGACCCGAAGATTTCGCCAGCGCCATTTGCATGCTGCTTTCGGACCGCGAACTTCGACAGCGCCTGGGACGCAATGGGCGGGAGACCTTTATGCGAAACTGGTCACGCTCTCATGCCGAGGAAGTGATGCGACGCGGCAGTGTGCTTTGTCAGGAGCGTTTCGAAAGGGACCATGCCTAACCTATCGGCAAGCCGGCCCGAGCGAACTCTCACCGTGGGCGTGGTTGGGGCCGGAGAGATTGTCAGCCGCATGCATCTTCCGGTGCTGCGGGAGTGCGCCGGACTGCGTGTGATTTACGTTGCCGACAAAAATCACGACACCGTCCGATCCGTTGCCCGCAATTACAGAGCCGAGGCCATCTGCATCAACGATAGCCCGAACGTACTGCCGAAAACCGATATCGCACTACTGGCCGTGCCCGTCATGGCAAGGACCTCCTATTACGAACTGTTTTCCTCTCGTCAGACGCCGGTGCTGGCGGAAAAACCGCTGGCAGCCACAGCCGCCGAAGCTGAGAGAATTTGCTGCTCCTATCCCGAACAATCCCTGGTCTGCGGCTTTCAGCGCCGCAGCTACGCTTCCGTGGCGCTGGCCCGGCGCATGGTCGTCGAAAACTGGTTTGGGCCGCTGCGCGCGATTTCGGTTGCAGAAGGCGCTCTGACCACCAGGACAGGAGTTGATTCCCGCTTCTATGACCAGGCCGGCAGTGGCGGTGGGGTCCTGATGGACCTGGGGTGTCATTCGCTCGACCTGGCCTTTTACATCAGCGGGAGTCACGGATTCTCCATCGCTCGTCAGCGGTTTGTGTTCGATGGAGACGTGGATCGCGAAGTAGAGGCGCAGATGTTGCTGCACTCGCCCCAGGGAACTTGCGAAATGGACTACCTGGTGACCTGGCTGCGCCCTGCAGAGAATGAGATACGGCTGAGGTTCGACAATTGCATTGCGTCTCTTCCCTGCACGCCTTCGGACTCGATTGCGATCTCTGGTATCGCAAGTCGTCCCCGAGCAGTCCTCTCGGAAAAAAATTGCGGCGCCAGCACCGTCTATCAGGCTTTTTACCTGGAGTGGATGGAGTTCTTGAAGGGATTACAGACTGGCAAACCGTCGGCCTTCAGCGCCCGTAGCTCCTTGGTAACGGTGCAGGCAGTGGAGACCCTTTATAGTCATGGGAGAGCACTCTCGTGAATCGCATCGCGGTAATTGGCGCTAACGGACAGGTTGGCGCCGAGGTGTGCCTTCGACTGCGAAAAGTCCCGGGGATTGAAGTAGTGCCGGTCGCGCGCAACGCCTCCGGATCGGCTTTTTTGCGCCTGAACGGAATGGAGTGCCGGCACGGACGAATCACCGATCCGAACGAGTCGTCTGCCCTCATCGGAGATTGCGACACGGTCATCACCTTCGCTCTCAGCGCCACTCAGATACCCAAGGCCGATCGCGAAATCAACCGCAAGATTATCCATGGCATTGTCGCCGGCGCGAAAACTGGCGCCGTAGTTCTATTCGCCAGCACAATCATGGTTTACGCGCCCGCCTTGCGAATCCCTCTTCCTGATGCCTACGGCTTCGAAAAACTCGGGACTGAACGATTGCTTCGAAAGCTCTGCCGTAGCGCTGGTCTTGGTTGTTTTGTGTTTCGGTTGGGACATGTGCTGGGTGAGTTGCAGAACATTACCCGCAAAATCTGCAGCGAAATCACCTCCGATAAGGTCGCGTTGCCACATCAGGGAAACATTGGCTCCAATTCGGTCTTCACCGCTACCATCGTTGAGGCAGTCCGCAAGGCCGCCGCCGGCGAAGTCGGTCCGGGCACCTACGATCTGGTTTCCTCGCCACAGTGGAGCTGGCTGGAAGTGTACCGGTATTACGCATTGCAGCTTGGTGTGCCGCTGAAACTGGTTGAAGCGGATGAGAGCAAAGAACCGGGGAAAACTGCACCTTCCGGCGGCGGCTTGACGCGCTTTCTGCAGCGCCAGTTCGTGCGCGAAAGGCTGCTGTATCTGCTGGGCTTCCTGTCGAAGCGCACCAACGAAAAAGTTTACGCCCACTACTTGCAGAGCCGGGTTGCCCTGGACATCGCTGCTCTCCGCGAATCTCAAAAAATCCCCTATAGCGTGCAGGATTGGCGTGAACTGAAGATTCATCCGGTGCCCAACTTAACCGACCCGATCTCATTGATGTCGCTCTATCCGCTAGAATGCAGCTTTGGTCGTCCTGAATCCAGCGGCTCTGTCAACACCGAGCAGGTCGTGGACCAGTCCCGCCCATGAGCCATAAGATCCTGGTCATCGGGCCGGTACACGAAGGCGCACTAGCCGAGAGTTACGCGCGCGCCTTCGAGCGACTGGGCAACGAAGTGGTGCGCTTCGATTCCGATGTGACCCTGCGCAAGGCCAGTCCGCTGGCCGGCAATCGCATTCTGCGCCGCGCGTTGCGGCGCTCGCTGTGGACTGGGGTCAATCGCGAGTCCATTCGCGTGGCCGAGAGCGTTCGTCCTGACCTGATTTTCGCGGTCAAATGCTCGTTCTTCGACGCTGAAACCATTCGCCGCATTCGCCGCGCCACCGGCGTCCCCTTCGTCAATCACTATCCCGACCATCCTTACATCGGTATACGCTGGGCGCCGAAAGAGGCCTCGGCGCTGCGCCGCGACCTGATCGAGGTGTTTCGCCAGTACAGCATTCTGTGGATGTGGGAGCGCACGCTGGTGGAGCGCCTGCGCGGCGACGGCGTGGAAGCCAGGTTTCTGCCCTTCGCCGCCGATCCGGAATTGTCGCAGCCTTCGCCGGAAATTGCTGACACCGGCATTGCTTGCGCCGAGTGCAACACCACGCATGAAGTAGCGTTCGTCGCCACCTACACGCGAGCGCGCTGCGAAGAAGTGTCGGCCATCCGCAAGCATCAGATCGCTATCTGGGGCGGCAACTGGCCGCGTCCATGGCACAGCGGCAGTGGACAACATCGTGCGCACCCTCCGGTCACCGGACGCCGCATGAGCGAGTTCTCTTCCCGCGCGCGCGTCTCGTTGAATGTGCTGAACCGCGAAAACCTGGGCGGGCCCAACATGCGCAGCTTTGAGATTCCCGCCGCTGGCGGGGTGATGCTGGCGCGTTACTCGCCGGAGCAGAACGAATTTTTCCCCGAAGGCGAAGCCGCCGCCTATTACCGCACGCCGGAAGAGATCGACGGCAAGCTCGACGAGCTGCTGCGTGATCCCGAGTTGCGGCGGCGCATTCGTCGCAACGCCGCGCGACTGGCGGCGGCGCAGACCTACGATGTGCGCGCTGTCACCGTGCTGCGCGAGTGCGGACTGGCCGCGCCCGAGCCCAGCCCAAGGAGCCTGACAGTTTGAGTGCCGCGCCTCGCATCGCCTTCGTCAGCGGCCACCGCGCGTGGTGGCGCAAGCAGCGGCTGGCCGCCAAGTATCTGAAGATGCGCCTGGAAGGGGTGCTCTATCCCGATGTCTATTGCCTGGCGCTGATGCTGGACGATTCCTTCGACCTGCTGCTCGAGGGCGAAAAGGTCGAGCGCGGCCGTTATGACGTGATCTTCGCGGAGCTGCAAAGCTCGGAGAGCCAGCTTGCCTACCTGCAATCGCTGGTCGAGGCGCAGGACCCGCCGGTAATCGTGATTCCCGGGCCACCGGCGATCCTTTCGCGCGATTTGAACGACGCCAAGCTGACGGCGGTGCGGAAAATTCTCACCGGCGCGCGCGGCATCTGGGCCTACGCTCCCGAGCTAAAACTCTTTTGCGATGGACTGATCGGCCAGGAGCGCGCCACGGTCATTCCCTGGCCGTATGATCTGGCGGCGACACGCAAAATTGCCGGCGCGCGCCCGCGCAAGGCCGGCGGCCACAAAATTCTGCTGCAAGCACCGATGAGCTTCCACGACATCGTGCAAAACCATCCCTTCGTGCTGAAGGGCGTGCTGCTCGATCTGTGGCAGGAGGTGCCGCCGCCGCTGCGCGACCAGATCACGTTTCACACCGTGACTTACCACCCGACCGACGTCGAGCGCTACAACTCGTCGCGTTTTGCCGACGGCCTGCCGTTTGTGCTGGAAGGCAAACGCGGCTATCGCGCTTTCGTCCGCTTCGTCGGCGAGTGCGATGGCATCGTCAACCTGACCGCCGGCAGCATCCTGGGGCGCATCACATTTCTTGCGGCGGCGCTGGGACGTCCCGGCATCTTCAGCGACAACAGCCAGCTCAACACCGCGCTCTATCCACGCTCGACGGTGGCCATGTTCGATACCGTGCGGCTGCGCCAGTTGCTGCGCGCCATGCTGCTGGGTTTGGACGGCGAGACCGACGCCCGGCTGCTGCCGTCGGCGGAAGCGGCGGCCAAAATCGGCGACTTCCCCGCCAACCAGGTCCGGCTACAGCAGATTCTGGCCAGCACCCTGGCCGGCTGAGCTCCGGATCCCGATCCGCCTCCTCCAAAACTGCGCAAACTCAGAAAAAAAGGATGTTTCGCTGCGGCAAACAAGGGGGTTAGCGGACGACTGGCCACAGTTGGATGATTCCAAAGGAGTAAAAGGTAGAATCAAGAAATGAAAGAGCTTATTGGCGGGGTGCAAGCCCAGTTTGCCGACCCCAACCGACCCTTCCGCCTAGTCGAAGCTCCGCGCGACCACTCGGTAACCGAGTGGAAGAGAAGTCAGCGTAACTCGTTGACTGCGCAGACGCTAAGTTCACCGAGTCCGCCGATCTCATCCCACGCCCTTTGCACACGCTGATCCGGGCTTTTCGCGTGGGACGTAAGCCACCCGCAGGTGGTTTTCCCCGCGGCGTCAGACGAATCACGATTCATCAAATCCCTAAAGTTAGGATGCAGCTGCCCTGGCCTCGCCCTCGCCCGTCCCCGCCAGGGTAATTTCCCGCCGATGTTAGAAATGCGCCCGTGTCGTGTCCGCTGTGCCATAGCCCCAAGGCTTCGCTGGTCCAGAAACCCTAGGGGAGACCCTCATGATTGCGCACCAGACTCGCCAGGCAGCATTGGCTTCGCTGCTTCTCTCGATTGACTTATGTTGCGAGGTTTTGATCCGGAAGCGGCGGGCGAGGTCCCGAAGTTGGAGTTGGCCGGCCGGAAACAAAAGCCCGCAACTATCGTCATCGTCTTTGGCCGGACGTTGCATTACGCAATCGTGACGAAGGCTGCGGGCCGTCCTACCACATTCAGAAAAATAGGACTCCGAGCAGGGATATTGCGAGGATCACGCTCAGTATGACGCAACAAACGCCAATTCCAGGCAGCGTCATAAACAGTCGGAGCATTGTCATAAGTTCACAGTGAGGCGCGGGGGGGGATTAGTGTGTGACCTGCGTCACTCACGGCTGTGTCGGTTGGACAAGATTGCGCTCAAACTTCACGCAAATTGCAGATGCAGTTGGTGCTGGCCGCCTCCGTTGCTGGCTTGCTCGTAAATGCTTCCGTATTGGGAGACGACATTGGTTCGGTCGCGCACAGCGCCGGATTGCCATGCGAGTGGTGAGGTTGTGGCGCTCGACAAAGTTTGCCGGCTGCTCGCTGGGCCGCGATTTTGCCGGATGTTAGAATGCGCCCGTGCCGTGCCCGCTGTGTAACAGTTCCCGCGCCTCGTTGGTTCAAAAAGAGCCTGCTTCCCCCGATCCAACCCGGTCGGCCGCTTACACCCAGCGGCAAATCAGCCTGGTCGCCTGCGACGACTGCAGCTTCGTGTACGTGGACCGCGATTTCCCCGAGAGCTACATCAACGAGTTTTATGAAGAGCGTGCCGGCGGCGGCTGTGGCGTGAACCAGGTGACATACTTCTGGTGGCACGAATCCACCAAGCACTCCAACCGTCACATTTTGTCGCTGCTGGGTCCGCCAAATGGCAGAACGATGCTGGAACTCGGTTGTGGCATCGGCACCTTTCTGGCCGATGCGCGCGATGCCGGCTGGCAGATGAGCGGGCTGGAGATCAATCCCGAATTCCCGGGGTTCTGCCGCGATGAGCTGGGTATCGCAGATGTGAAATGCGGGGTGATCGCCGACCCGCCATTTCCGCAGGGCAGCTTCGATGCCGTCGCCATGCTCGATGTGCTCGAGCACATGTACGATCCCATGACTGCCATCCGGCAGTGTGTGCAGTTGCTGAAGCCCGGCGGCTTGCTGGTGGTGAAATCGCCCAACGGCGCCATGCAGCTTCGCAAGGAGCGGTTGAAAAAGCGGTTGGGACGAGGCAATGGCTACGTCGCACACATCGGCCACCTGAATCAGTTCACTCCCAAGACGCTGTCGTTTGCCTTCGAGAAAGCCGGGTTGCGAACCAAGCTGATACGCCCGGCGCAGAGCTTTCAGGAGGGCATTGTCCGCGACGGGTTCACCGCCAAACGCGTGGCCCGCTACATAGTCGTTAAGGCGGCCAACACGGCGATGCAGGTAACCGGAGTGGGCTTGAACCTGGTGGGGATTGCGCAGAAAAGTGGGGCGCAGAACCCTTGATGGCAAGCTCCAACCCACCCATGCGCAGCTCATTTCGAACCAGGGCAGGGCTCATCATTTTGCTGGCGATCGTGGTGCGCTTTGCCTTTGTGGGCGCGGTGGACAGCGGCAGATTGAGAGTGGAGCACAACCCCGATGCTGAGGATTATTTGTCCTTCGCATATAACCTGGCCACAGGTGTCGGGTTTGCGCATGCGCTCCACGAGGACCAGCCCTATTCCCAACCGGTGGAGTATTCGGCCTGGCGAGCGCCGCTGTACCCGATGTTCCTGTCCATTTTCTTCCATGTCTCCCGCAACCAGTGGTTCCTGCAATCCGTGCAGGTGGCTCTCGCGGCTCTATCGTTATATTTTCTTTTGCGGCTCGGGCTTATCCTTTTCGGAGAAACGGCAAGTCTGGTTACCGGCCTGGTGTTCGCTCTCTACCCCCCTCTGATCGCTTATGGTATGGAGCTGTGTAGCGAGGGGCTGTTCTTCTTGATTCTGGTTTTGGTCCTGTTTGGGTTCTACCAGTCCAAGGAGGAACTCTCTCCACCTCGGATTTTTGTTTTGGGTGTGTTGACCGGATTGGCTGCCCTGTGCAGACCCAATGGCCTGATGTTAGCTCCAGCATTAGTCGTCGCACTGTGGCTGAAGAGCAGCAATTGGAAGAAAGTCGCCTACCGTGTGCTGGTGCTGGGATTCGCGGTTGCGATAACCGTCCTTCCCTGGACTTATCGCAACTACCGCCTGTTTCACAAGTTTGTGCTGATCAGCACGAATGGCGGCGCGAATCTGTGGTTTGGGGCGTATTTCCGGTTAGACCCAAACGCCACTATGGCGGAAGTGACCTACTCCCAACACCAGGCCTTCCGCGACGTGCCTGAGCCTGCGAGAGACAAATATTACTATCGCCAGGCGCTCCTCATACTCGACCACAGCCCCCGCATGTGGGGCAGAATGTTCCTGGCAAACTTCGCCGCCATGTATACGATCCTGGCCTCAGCGAAGCTCCACGGCCTGACCAACCGCATAATCTATTCCCTCAGCTATACCCCGATTCTTGTGACTGGCGTCGCCGGCTGGATCCTGGTCTGGCGCCGCTGGAGGCAATTGTCGCTGCTGTGGGCGTGGGTAATCGCGAATACAACGCTCATCTGCCTCTATGTATCTTCCATCCGCTATCGTGCTCCCTCGGTCGATCCGATTCTCATGCTCGGCACCGGGATCTTCGTCGCTGCGCTGCTGGGGCGTTATAAGGACGCCAGGAAGCCACCAAACTTGCTCGATGGTTAGGATTTCTCCGCAAGGTTAACGGGAGCTGTTTCGCTCAGCGCGAAGGCCGGGGTCAGGAATGTCGCCCGCTGGGTCGCCCCCTCGGCGATCATGCTCGGCAGCATGCGGCGGTCGCAGACGTTTCCCAATATGGCAATGGCCTGCCGGCCTGCAACTCGATCCCTAATCCGCAAGTGCTTTTCTCACATCGTTAGGTACCTAAGTAACCCAGCTACAACTTCTATGGGATAGGAGTAACTAAGCGTGCGTGCGATTCTGTGGCGTCACCCAGGGATCCCCTCCCTACAATGTGGTCCTCGGGAAGTAACTTTGCCGTATCCGTTGTCAGCGTAACCTGGCGCGAATCAAGTCCGTAGCACCGGCGTGTGCCCGTGGCTTGCCCTGGATGAAGCTGTAACGATTAGCGTTTTTTATGCCTGGTTTTGCCGGATTACGAACGGACTTCCGCACCTGGACCCTCCTGGCGGTCATGGTCGCCTGCTGGCTTGGCTCGCTGCGACTCGTGCCGGGATGGCGGCGCGACGGCTGGCGCTCACTACTGAAATCGGTTTACGGATTCGTCTGGCTGAGTTTCGGCCTGGACATTGTTCTTCGCTTCACCATGCTGGCCTACAACGCCGTGGAGTGGGGTAACAATACCTTGCGCCTGGTGGCGCAGCCGGTTCAGCACGTCAATGCTGCGCTCTTCGACTGTCTGCTGTTCTGGGTTCTGGTGTCGCTGGCCTATGCGATTGCGGTGCGCCGGCACAGCGCCGGGCCGTTTGCGCTCGCGCAAGCCTTCGGTCCCGACTTTGCCTACGCGGCGGCGATTCCAGTTGCGCTGCTGGCTTCTGTCATCTTCTACCTGATTGACGGCCAAACCAGGGTGCCGCTGGTCCTGATTACACCGCTCGCGCTGCTGGCTTATTTCTATCTGGTTCCGGCCGTGATTGTGTGGTGGGACCACTTCCGCCGGCCCGGTCCCATGTGGCACATCAGTCCGATTCACCTGGTGGTGCTGTTGCCGGCCCTGGTCCATGGGATGTTGAGTCCTTACCGCGAGAACCTGGCGCCGCTTCTGCTCATCCCACTCGTGGCCGCGGTGTTTGCCGGCAGGCGTCCGTCGCTGCTGAAGTTGCTGCCGGTCGGATTTCTCTGTTTTCTGCTCCTCAGCACTGTCGTCAGCAGCTACCGGCGGATCAAGTGGGAGAATGCTCGTCCGCAAGATGTGGCCGGCGACCTCAGCGCGACCGGGTTGAGTGGCTGGCTGGCGGTGGCTACGGACGCACCGGTACATCGCTTTCACTCCTTCGATTCGCTGCTGCTGACGGTAGCGCTGGTTCCCTCGCTGGAGCCTTATTCCGGTCGCAACGTGCTGCTCTCGCCGCTGCTGCGCGGGGTGGTGCCACGCTTCCTCTATAGCGGAAAGGCCGAACCGACGGCGGGCGTTGATTTCGGCTCGCGTATCTGGGCTTTTGACGATCCGGTGGCGCGCGAGCAGTCGGGCGCCTCGATTGCTCCCTCCATGCCGGGCGATCTGTACGAAGCCGGCGGCGTGCTCTACATCGCGCTGGGCGCGCTGATCTTCGGCACCCTGCTGGGACTGGTGGATGGCTGGAAACGGCATTTGCCGGCCTATTGCGCCGCTGCCATCACCATGCTGGTCGCCACCCATTGCGCCATGTCGGTGGAGCGCGACTTCGACAATTGGATTGCCACTTTTATCCAGACGCTGCTGGTCTTCGTCCTGCTGGCCGGTGTAACGGCGCTGGCCCGCCGCCGCAGCCCTGGATATTCGCTTGGGTTCAGGCCCGGATTGGAGCGTTCCTAGAGAGCCCATGCACATAACTCTGGCCGCCAATCCCAGTTGTACCCCGCCGCAGAAGTGTGAGCCCCGTCCGCTTGGACGCAAGGAGCGCCTCGCATGAGAGTGCTCATTCTGGCGACCGACATCTTCACCCGCGGCGGCGTTGCCCGTTATACCTCGACCCTCGCATCCTCTCTCGGCAAGATGCTCGGCGCCGAAAACGTCGATGTTCTTTGCTTCTTCGATTGGGGAGGAGACGCGGCGGAAACACCCTCAGGTTTTCGAGTGGAAGGACTGGTCAGCCGGCATAGCCGTGCGAAGCATCTGACGCGGGCACGGTTTCTATGCAAGGCGGCCAAAGTGGGCTTCCGCAAATACGACCTGGTAATTGCCAACCACATCGCGCTGGCTCCAGTGGCAGCCATGCTGAAGTTGGCGTTCGCAACGCCGTACTGGATCGTGCTGCACAGCACCGAGATCTGGTGGGGCACGTCGCCATGGCGCCATGAAGCGCTGACCCATGCAGACCTGCTCTTGCCGGTCAGCCGCTACACCGCTGACGTAGTGAAACTTCAGCCCGGAGTGCAAGCGTCGCGCGTCAAGGTCCTTTACAACGCGATACCCGACGATTTCGTGCGTTCTCTGCAATCCAGCCCGGAGCGGCCGTCCACACCGGAAGGCCCACTGGCGCTTTCGGTATGCAGCCTGATCGCGGGAAATGAATTCAAGGGCATCGATAAAGTCTTGCAAGCCTTGCCGGCTGTGCTGCAGCGGCATCCGAAGCTGCGCTACGTGGTGGTCGGAGAAGGCGCCATACGCCCCAGCTTGGAACGCATGGCCGCTGACATGGGGCTAGGCGAGTCGGTTTCCTTCCTGGGCGAGATTTCCAACGCGGCTCTGGGACAGCTCTACCGTGACTGCCACTTCTTCGTGCTGCCCAGCCGGGGCCAGGAACAGCAGGGACAGGTCGGCGGCGAGGGTTTTGGCCGGGTGTATGTGGAAGCGGCTCTGGCCGGCAAGCCGGTCATCGGCAGCCGTTCGGGAGGCGCTGCCGAGGCGGTACTGGATGGCAAGACCGGTTTTCTGGTCGATCCCACTTCGGCGGACGAAATTGCCGCAGCCATGTGCTCCATCCTCGATAACGCCACGCTCGCCACAGCGATGGGAGAGGCCGGGCGTCGCTGGTGTCTGGAAACTTTCTCCGAAGATGCCGTCTCCGGGAAACTGAAAGGACTGCTTCAATCCTGTACCCCACAATCCGAGGTGGAATGTGCCATTGCCTAGGATTGCGGTGTTCTGCGCCATCTCCGGCTTGGGCGGAGCCGAATTGAACCTTCTGGAACTGATTGCTCACCTTCGAGGCTCCTACGAGTTTCATGTAATCGTTCCCGATGAAGGCCCGCTGATTGCCAGAGCGCGCGAAGCTGGAGCGCGCATCTGGGTACTCCACTGGCCGGAAGCGATTACCCGCACCGGCGAAACCGCCAAGCGACCGCCGATCCTTAAACTGCTGCGCTCCGCTTTCGCTTTGTTTCCCTTTATCCGGCGGCTGTCTGCGCTGCTCGATGAAATTGATCCGTCACTGTTTGTCACCAACGCCGTGAAGCCGGACATTGTGGGCGCGCTGACCCGCAAACGCAAGAATGTTCCGCTGGTCTGGTACATGCACGATGGCCTGGAGCACCGCAGAATTTCGCGCCGGCTGCTGGCACTATTGTCGCGCCGCTGCGATATGGCCATCTGCAACTCCGAATATGTGGCCTCGCAGTTCCGCACTTACGTTTCGCGGAAGGTGCCGGCGCATGTGGTGTACAACATCGTGGACCTCAGCCGCTTCCATCCAGACGTGCTGCCGCCGCAGGACCTGCGCAAGGCGCCGGAAGAAATCTGGTTCGGCATGGTCGGCGCCATCACCCCGCTCAAAGGCCAGGACATCTTCCTCGATACCGCCGAGAAAATCCTGCGCCAGGTGCCGCTCGCAATGTTTCTCATCGTCGGCGCCAACCCCTACATGACCGAAGCGGGGTCAGCCTACGAGGCGCTGCTGCGGCGCCGAGTGCAGGACTCATCGCTCAGCGGACGAGTGAAATTCGTCGGCTTCCGCGACGACGTGCCCAGCGTGCTGGCGCAACTCGACGTACTGGTGCAGCCCAATCGCGGCCCCGAAGGGCTGGGGCGCTCGGTGCTGGAAGCCATGGCCTGCGCGGTGCCGGTGATTGCCGTGGATCGCTGGGGCCCGGCGGAACTGGTGGAGCACGGCCACAGCGGCTTGCTGTTTCCGCCACAGGATTCCGACAAACTGGCTTTGCACATGCTGACCCTGGCCGGCAGCGAATCGTTGCGCAAGACCATGGGGCAGCACGGTCACGCCTGGATCCACCAAAACCTCATCTCCAAGAAACTCGTGGGGCAGTTCGACGGAATTCTCGCCGGCGCCATTGCGTCCCCGCAACCAGAGGCCCTGTTATGAAAGTTCTTCAGCTCGGCAAGTTTTATTACCCGGAAGTCGGTGGCATGGAAACCGCCCTCAAAGACATTTGCGAAGGTCTGAGCGGCGACATTGACTTCCAGGTGGTCGTAGCCAACACTCGCCCGCGCACCGAAGTCGAGGACGGCCCGATTCGCGTGACCCGCGTCGCCAGCCTGGGCAAGTGCCTCTCGCTGCCGATGGCGCCCACCTATCCCTTCCGCGCCCAGAAGTTTGATGCCGACATTCTGCACGTGCATCTGGCTAATCCGCTGGCCGAACTGGCGGCGCTGCTGGCCAATCGCGACATTCCCGTGGTGGCGCACTTCCATTCCGACGTGGTGCGGCCGCTGCCGCCGGTGCTGCGCACTATTTATTCGCGCTTCCTGCATGCTTTCTATCGCCGTGCCAGCCGCATTGTCGTGCCTTCGCCGGCGCACATTGATGTTTCGCAGTTCGTGCCCCACTATCGCGAAAAATGCCGCGTGGTTCCCTTCGGCATCCGTCCGGAGCGCTTCGAACTGACCGAGAGCCGCCTTAAGCGCGTGCAACAGCTGCAGGACGGCCGCCCGGCGGTGCTGTTCGTCGGACGCCTGGTGTACTACAAAGGCGTGGAATTCCTGATTCGCGCCATGGAGAAGGTGCAGGCGCGGCTGTGGATTGTGGGCAGCGGTCCGCTGGAAGATTCGCTGCGCAACCTGGCACGCGAGAAGGGCATGTCCGACCGCGTGGAGTTCCTTGGCCAGGTTTCCGACGACGACCTGGTCGCCTACTATCACGCCGCCGATGTTTTCGCGCTGCCCTCCATCACCACCCAGGAAATGTTTGGACTGGTACAACTGGAAGCCATGGCCTGCCGCAAGCCGGTCATCTCCACCACCGTTCCCACCGGCGTGCCCTGGGTAAACCAGCACGGCAAGACCGGCTACACGGTCACTCCGAAAGATACCCGCGAGTTGGCGGAAGCCATTCAGCTTCTGCTGGAGAATCCGGAGCTGCGCCAACAGATGGGCGAAGCCGGACGCCTGCGCGTGGAACAGCAATTCACCTCCACCAGAATGGCGGAGAACATGCTGCAGGTGTACCAGGAGACGCTGCAGGAGGCCTACCAGCCCGCTCCGGGAATGGAAGAGCTGGAACCGCAGATTCGCGAAGGCTTCTAAGCGCAGCTTAGATCCATCGAATCAAAGCCCGCGGCCTTACAGGGAGGCCGCGGGCTGTCTTTTGTACAGCGTACTTTTCGCGCCACGGCCCCACCAGGCGAAGCAACGGTATTCCGACATCCTGCTTCTACTTACCTGGAGACTCCCATGATTCGATCCCTGCGGGGCCCCTGGTCTGCTTCTACACTCGCCGCGTTTTCCTCCCTGATGCTTTCAGTGCTGTTACTCAACGCCTGCGGCGGCGGTTCCAGCTCGTCTTCCAGCAACGGCGATTCCTCGGGCGGCAATTCCGGCTCCGAATCGGCGGTGAAGCACGTAGTCTTCATGATGCAGGAGAACCGCTCGTTCGACACCTACTTCGGGATGCTGAATCCCTATCGCACTGCCAATAACTTCGCGGTCGGCGACGACGGCAAGACCTATACCGTGGACGGCATTGACGACAAACTGGCTCGCTTCAAAAACTATGACGACGAAGGCCAGGGATTTTCGCTGTTCAAGACGCATAGCACCTGCCTGGACGACATGACCTCAGCCTGGCTGGAGAGTTATGGTGACGTGAACCGCTACAACTTCAGCCTGAACCGGCCCATCCTGATGGACGGCTTTGTTCACACTGCTGAGAACTACGCCAAGGGTGGTGCCGGCGATGGGGAATTCACCGATATGGCCGGCAAGCGCGCCATGGCCTACTACGACCAGGGCATTCTGAACTACTACTACTTCATGGCGTCGCAGTTCGCGATTTCCGATCGCTGGTTCACGCCCATGTCCAGCAAGAGCACGCCCAACCGCATCGCCACCATGACCGGCGGCACCACGCAAGGCCTGGTGCGCGATCCCTTTGTGGACGACCGCTTCACCAATCAGCTCAACATCAAGACCATCTTTCAGGAGTTGGATGAGAACAACGTTTCCTGGAAAATCTATTACTCCATCACCGCCGGCGGCTGCACCGAACAGGATGGCGACTGCGGCAGCTCCGGGCATTCCAATGACTACCCAGTGACCACCTTCTCCGACTTTTCCTACTCGGCCCGGTACCTGTATGAGAATCCCAGCCACGCCCCCTGCACCTCGCCGACGGTCGGCTCACAGCAGGCGGTGGGCGATGCCAGCGACGCATTCTGCATTGACATCACCCACATTGCGCCGCTCGATCACTACATGCAGGACGTGAGCAACAATGCCCTGCCCAGCTTTGCCTTCATCGAAGCGGCTTACGGTCACGGCGACGAACACCCCGGCTCGGGGCAATCCATCCTGGAAGGCCAGCAGGCGGTGGCCGGCATTGTCAATGCGCTGATGCACAGCTCGTCATGGTCGAGCAGCGTCTTCTTCCTGAGCTACGACGAGGCCGGCGGTCCCTTCGATCACGTGCCCCCCGTGCCCGGCCATTCCAATGACAACAGCGGCAGCAGCTTCAGCTCCGCGCCGCAAATTTCCGGCATTGCGGTGAATGCCGACAGCTACCAGCCCTGCCTGCCCCCCGGCGGCACGCCCACCCTGCACTGCGATTTAAAGCCGGGCGATCCCGGGACCGATCCCAACGACGCGCCGGCGCAGAAGGGTTTCGCCGCGCAACTTGGATTCCGCGTGCCCAACCTGGTGATCTCGCCGTTTGCCCGCAAGCACTACGTCTCCCACGTGCCCATGGACCACACTGCCATCATCAAGTTCGTGGAGAGCCGCTTCATCAACTCCGGCGCGAACCTGACGAATCGCGATGCCGCGCAGCCCAACCTGCTGGACTTCTTCGACTTCGAGAATGTGCCGTGGTCCACGCCGCCCGATCCGCCCATGCCGAACTCGCCACCCGGCAACTGTAATGCGCAGGAGATGTAATTGAATCGCCGCGAACATAGGACTACATTCACGATTTGAAAGGCCGGAGGTGTAGGCAGAAACGACTCTATAGAGTCGGCGGGCGAAAGCTAAGTCAGAAGCTTACGAGCGCTCACCAACTGAACCATCTGAGCCGGCTTCCGGTTTGCGTCCGCGAAAGATACGACGAATCTTCTGCTTCAGCATGCGGACTGCGACGAAGACGCCACTGACGCCTCCCAGCACCAGTTGCAGCACCATGCTTCCATTGGTGGGATTGATGTACAACGCAAATGACGGGCCTTGCAAGGCTATTACTCCTTCTACCGAGAGACGCGCTGCCGCAGCATCCGCGCAACCTCTCCAGGGCGCAACCACAACAGCTTGGGCGAAGGGACCCGGGTACCAAGGCGAGCCGCCAGCTTTCCCCCCATTCTGCAAAGAAGGCGGCCCGCACAAGCGCTTACAGCACACGCTAGCAGCTCGAGGCAAGAAACGATTTCCGGTTCCTGCCATGAGTTGCAGATTCTTTACCTAACTTGGAGGACAACCTGCGCTGCCGCCGATGGCAACCCCACATCAACCCATCGGTTGCGCGGCAAGGAAGATTTATGCGATTTTCGTCACCTAAGTCGAAGGCCCGCAATGCTAGAGTGCCAATACGGTGTATCCCTTTCGGGACAATCGCTCCCCATATTTCTCTGGGCTGACTTTACAAAATATACCGAGAAGGTAGGTGGGAGTAGGAATGTACCTATAGAGCGTGTAGCTGTTGTAACGGTCTAGTTCGGAGCTTCGACGCTCGTGCGGTAGTCCACCGCGCACCTTCCCACGCACTTATAAGGTTGGAAGACATTCCCATAGAGACTGCGGATGTGTACCGTTCCGTCTTCCTGGATGGCGGCGTTGCGGAAGCCCGCAGCCGACATCGCCGTGTTGTTGGCAAACCTGCCGATGGTGGCCTTGTTCAATTCGAAGCCGTTGAAGCTGGTCGAGGAGAGCCGATACTTCGTTCCCGCCGGCAGCGCGGCGCTGTCGTGGTCGAGTTCGATCAGCGACTGACTGACAAACGCGTGAATGGTCAGATTATCGCGCTGGGTAAAAAGCGTACGGTTGATCCAGCCGAAGCCCCACGCCCCGCCGCTCAAGCGCACCCAGCGACTGCTTCCCGAGGCCAGGCAGGTCTGCGACTCGGGACGGGCGATGCTGCAAACGGTGCCGCCGTCGTAGTCGTGCTGCTCGTCAAGGTAGAGATTGTCGCTGACATCGGCAAGGTTGCCGCCGATCAGGTAACCAGCGTGAAGATCGCCGGGACCGTTCTGCCCGATCTCGCGCACCACATTTTCGCGAATGACGGAGCAGGCATTGCAATCAATGCCATTCTTGTTGCGCGAGTAACGGACCTCGTTGCCGATGACCTCGATGTCGCCATCCACCAGCGCGTTGCTGGTGCCGATATTGCCCTCAAAGACATGATTGCGCACGATGAGGATGCGCCCAGCGAAGGTGTGCTCCAACCCGCCGATGCTGATGCTGCCGGAGCGCAGTTGGTTGTCGGCAATGGTGAGGCCGGCGAGCGAAGCGGTGCTTCCCGATTGCAGCGCCATATAAATGTCGCCGTGATCGAAGCGGTTGTTGCTGATCTCCGAGTTCGACATACCGCCGTAAGCGATGCTGGCGCCGCGAAAAACGTTCGCGCTGAGCTTCACGTTCTCCGGCAGCCGGCCCAGGTTGTCCTGTCCGCTTTCGATGGCGGTGCCATTACTCGAAGCCAGGCTGGCTTCGAAGACATTGTCGTGCACATACAGGCCCGACTGGCAAACGACCAGCATGGAGAAGATGCGCTCGCTGCCGATCTCGCCGAAGCGACTGTCACGGACGACGCCTGGCGGCCCGGTGACCGTCGCTGCCGGATCGAAGCGGCTGAACGACAGCGAGTTGTCGCCGTGGCCGTAGCCGGTGGAACGCAGCAGAAACGTGCAGTCGTGCACGCTGGAATTCGTACTGTCCAGCAGATTCACCAGCTTGTTGGGATTACCTTCGAAGGTTATGTGGTCGAGTTCTGCGTCGTGGCACTGGTGGCAGATAAAGATAGAGACCCAGTCATAGCTTGCAGCGGAGTCGTCCCAAATAAAGCTAAGGTCATGAATGCGAAGGTTGCGAGCTGGAACGGCAGCATTGGCCAGCAGAGTCGCCACCGGGTCGGAGGCCCGGCGCTTCACGCGAATGACGGTGATGCCCTGCCCGGCGCCGAGGAGAGTGACGTTCGAGGGCAGTGGAATGCCTAAGGCCGCGCCGCTGGAGTCACGGGCCTTCCACGTGGCGATTGGGCTGGCGTCGTAGGTTCCGGCTGGAACATAGACCTGGCAAGGGTTTGCGCCGCAATCGCGAATCGCGGCCTGCACCTGCTCGACAATCGAGGCTCCGGGAAACTGCGTCGCAATTCGGGTCCCAGTCATCGTTGCACCTGGACGGGAGGTCTGGGGAGACGCGCCGCTCTCGCCCCAGGCGATCAGGAGGCTACAGGCAAACCACAGCAGCAGGCGATGATTGCGACGATCGGTCATGAGTTCTTTCATCGCTGTTCGGAATATCTCAAGATAGGTTCTACCCCAGGCGCATGCAACCAGTTCCTAACTTGGGAGCGATACTCTACGGCTTTAGTTGTAGCCTTGCAGACTGATTGCAACACCTGCAACTATAAGCGCAGGTACTACCGCCCTAGAAGTCTTAGTTGGTCTACCCCCAAAAGCGCTTCTATAGCTTGAGACTACCCGCAGCATGACAGTTTCTTTATTTTTTTCTTGACGGGATTGCATTCTCGATTTCATATGACTCTGTCTTAAACTCTGACGCTGGCTTCCCGCCCACCTGTCTGCGTCAGAACTCTTAGCACAACTCCAGGTTCGATTCGATCCACTTTCCCAACGAGACCACCTCGCAGGAGATGTTGATGAAATACGTTCGCCGCTTTCGCACAGCCTTGCCTGTGGCGCTGCTTTGCTTGTGCGTATTAATTTGCACACAAGCCTTGTTGGCCGCCACGGTGCTGACCAGCGCGCACCCGCAGCAGCGCGTGGCCAACCGAATTGACAACAGCAAGCGAGTAATGCTGTCCGGTCACGTACCATCAGGTCGTCAGTAACAGGCCTCCCCGCGCCATGGCGCCGCCGTCGACCTTGGCCGGGTTCAACCCCAGACCCCGATGGAGCGAATGCGTCTGGTCCTGCGCTCCAGCCCCGACCAGTCCCGGGAATTGCGGCGGGTCATTGACGAACAGCAAGACCAGCGCACTGCTAACTTTCATCAGTGGGTGACGCCGGACGAGTTCGGTAACTCATTCGGCGTTCCGACGAAGACATCAAGAAAGTCTCCCAGTGGCTGAAGCAGCAGGGATTCAAAGTCGACAACATCACCAAGAGCAAGCGCTCATTCAGTTCAGCGGCAACGCCGGTCAGGTTGAAAACGCTTTCCAGACCGAGATCCACAGCTTACATCGTTGCGGGCCAGACCCACATCTCCGCCACCAAAGAATTTCCGTTCCTGCGCCATTGCTCCGGTAATTGCGGGCGTCAATGGTCTGCACAACTTCTTCCGCAAGGCCCACATGGTGGGCCAGCAGGAATACGCCAACTGAATAGCGACCTGAAGCTGGGCCCGCACTATACCTCGAGCAGCAGCGTGCACTATGTCGCTCCGGCTGACTTCGCCACCATCTACAACACCGCGCCGCTGCTGGCCGCCGGCATCAACGGCACCGGGCAGACCATCGCCATCGTAGGACGTTCCGACATTTTATTGAGCGATGTGCAGACGTATCGCCAGATGTTCAACCTGCCGCCTAACGATCCCAACTTCATCCATGCCGGTCAGGACAACGGAATTAAGCCCGGCGATGACGGCGAGTCCGATCTGGACGTCGAAATTTCCGGCGGCATCGCACCTAACGCCACCGTCGATTTCGTCATTGGCACGCCGACCTTCAACGTGGACGGCATCACCAACTCGATCGAGTACATTGTCGAGAACAATCTCGCCGACATCATGAGCATCAGCTACGGCTCTTGCGAAGAGATTGAAGGCGCGGGCGGCAACCTGTTCAACCAGGAAGTATTTGAGCAGGCTGCGGCGCAAGGCATCAGCGTCTTCGTGGCGGCCGGCGACAACGGCCCGGCAGGTTGCGATAACCAGGGAAGCCAGACCTATGAAGTGCTCGGTTATGCCACCGGCGCCGAGGCTTCCACCCCTTACAGCGTGGCCGTCGGCGGCACCATGTTCTACGGCGACGTGTGCCGACCCCTCCACCTACTGGAGTGCCAGCAACAATCTCACTTACCTCAGTTCGGCCTTACCTACATCCCGGAATATCCGTGGAACGAGTCCCGCGTCGCCAGCCCGATTCCGAGCGGCGACACCGGCAGCGATCTGTGGTCGGGTAGCGGCGGCATCAGCGCCTACTACCTGCGGCCTTCGTGGCAGCAGGGCCCGGGCATCGTCAATGGTTCCGACCCGGCCCTGACGCTGGGCAACGGCGCTACCGGTCTGTGGGTCAGCAGCGTAACCATCACCAATCCAGGTACCGGCTACACGACCGCACCTACCGTCACCTTTAGCGGCGGCGGTTGCACGGCTGAGCCAGTTGCAACCATCGACAATCTCCGGCGGCGCGGTCACTGGGTTCACGTTCACCGGCTATAGCTCTCACTTCCAGGGCTTCGGTTGCACCTCGGCTCCGACGATCGCCTTCAGCGGCGGCGGCGGTACGGGTGCAGCGGCAACCGCGAACGTCGGACAGATGCAGTATCCTGCTCCGCTGGTCGCGGGCGTACCGCACCGCATGACTCCCGATCTATCGTTGAACGCGGCATCCGGTCACGACGCCACGTTCTTCTGCAGTGAAGGTGTTTGCGAACTGAGTAGCACGGGCGGCTTGCTCGATGCCGGCTTGGTCGGTGGCACCTCGGTTGCGGCGCCCAGCATGGCAGGCATCCAAGCCCTGATCAATCAGGCCAACGGTGGACGCCAGGGCATGCCGGGCTACATCTACTACTCGCTGGCGGCAGCGCAAAACACGGCCGCTTGCAATTCGTCCACACCGCCTGCGCCGGGTTCCAACTGCGCATTTCAGGACATCACGCTGGGCAACAACCTGATCTGCGGTCTCGCAGGAAGCAGCTGTTCGGCGACCCTGACGGCAGCCAAGATGGGCTTTACCGCTGGCGTGGGTTACGACATGGCGACGGGCTTGGGCTCGCCGAATGCCGCCAACCTCTCCAGCCAGTGGAGCAGCGTTGTCTTCAATAGCTCTGCGACAACGCTTAGCCTATCGCAGACGTCCGGTATCAACCACGGAACCTCCGTTACCTTGAGCGGATCGGTTACGGGCAGTGCCGGAACCCCGACAGGTGATGTAGCTTTCATCGTCAGCCAGGGAACGATTGGCTGGCCGGTCGATCCGGGAACGGGCGCTCCCGCCGGCAACGTGGCCTATGCCACGCTGAGTGGTGGCTCCTATACCGCAACCCTGAATAATCTTCCGGCTGGCACCTACAACGTGACGACGCGTTACGGCGGCGACAACACCTTCGCCTCCAGCATGTCGGCTCCGGTGCAGGTACAGGTCAATTCGGAAGGCAGTTCCGTCACCGTGATTCCGCAGGTACTGAACCAGAGCGCCTGCACCATCACCAACGGCAGCACCTTCAACTACGGTGACCTGGTCTGGGTACAGATCCAGATCACAGGAAACTCCGGCTATGGAGTCGGCGTTCCGACCGGTACCGTAACCATCACCGACAACAACGTTGCTATCACCACAGTTCAGCTTGATCCGAACGGCAACGGCTACCTGGTGGCCGGAAACGTACCCACCTCCTCCTGCATCGCGGGCTACATTTACGCCCAGGTGCCCACGTTGAGCGGCGGTACACATAGCCTCGGCGCTTCTTATTCGGGCGACGCGACCTTTGGCGCCGGAACCGCCACGCCGGTGGCAACTCACCGTCAATCCGCTGAATCCGACCGTAGCGTTGGCAGCGGGTGCGACCCTGATCAGCTCCGGCTTCTCGGATCCGCTGACCGCAACTCTAAGCGGCTTTACCGCGATCAACGGCTACACGTCGCAGAGCTCGGCTCCTACCGGAACCGTGACCTTCACGGACACAACCACGAGCACGGTACTTGGCAGCGCTCCGGTTGTGACCGCGATCTCGTTCAGCGGCAATGTCTACACCTATTCGGCCAGCGCGCTGTTAACGACGGCGGGTATAACGCAAGTTGGCGCCAACTCGATTACGGCAACGTACTCGGGTGATTCCAACTACAACGCCGCTACCAGTACGGCAGCAACGGTCACGGTAGACGTACGGCACGGGAACGGCGACGACCACCACGGTCACCTCAAGCGCCAATCCCACGACCCTCAATGGACGTCCGACCTTCACGGCTACCGTGACGGGCGCTCCGACGGCCGGCACTGTCACCTTCTACGATGGAGCCGCGGTGCTTGGAACCGGCACCGTAGGTTCGGGCCACACCGCAACCTTCCGTCCCGCTTCCGGCGCAGCCTTCTGGGGTGGTGCGCACAACATCACCGCTACCTTTGGCGGCAATGCTACCTTCCTCGGAAGCACTTCGCCGGTACTTGTAGAGAATGTCACCAAAGGCACAGTCACGATCGTCCTTATGGCGAAGACGGTTGGCAACTCCAACCAGAACTACACATTCGCTGCAGTTCTGACGCCCAGTCAGACCAACGCAACCTACGCGCCGAATCAAGGCCAAGTTCAACTTCTTTGACGGCGCAACCCTGATCGGATCGGCTACCCCGCAGACCATCACCTCCGGACAAGGCGGATATGGCTTGTGGACAGCGAACATCACCGTGAACAACCTTACTGCGGGGACGCACACCATCACATCCTCGTACACGGACATCAACTACACCACGGGGAGCAGCCCCAATAACACGCAGACGGTTTACGTCGGCAACGGAAATACCAACATCGGAATTTACTCTCCGGTGAACAGCACCACGCTGACCGGTAGCTCGGCTACCTTCCGCTGGTTCCCGGTGGCGGGCGCGCAGTACTGGCTGGACATCGGTCCGACCCAAGGCAGCAACAACTACTATCAGTCGGGCAACCTGGGCACAGTGCTTCTGAAGGCTGTGAGCGGACTGCCGACGGATGGAAGCCAGGTCTGGGCTCGCCTGTGGTATCTGGTGAACGGCACCTGGCAGTTCGCCGACAACACCTACACCGCGTACAACCCCAACTCCACCAAGGGTGTGATCACCAGTCCGACTCCGGGTTCGACCCTGAGCGGCACTAGCGTGACCTTCACCTGGAGTGCTGGTGCAGGCGCAACCGGTTACTGGATCGATGCCGGAAGCACCCCGGGCGGAAACCAGTACTTCCAGTCGGGCAACATCGGCAACGTGCTTACGAAGACGGTGACTAACCTGCCGTCGGATGGCAGCACGGTGTACGTCACGCTCTATACGCTGGTTGGCGGCAACTGGCTGAACAACCAGTACACCTACATCGCGTATAACGTGTCCGGGTCGCAGGGCGTCATTACCACGCCGACTCCGGGTTCCACCTTCACGGGCAGCACGGAGACCTTCAATTGGACAGCAGGAGCCGGCTCTTCGGCCTACTGGCTGGATATTGGAAGCGCGCCGGGCGGCAACCAGTACTATCAGTCTGGAAACCTGGGCAATGTGCTGACCGTTACGGTCAATGGCTTGCCGACAGACGGTAGCACGGTGTTCGTGACCCTGTACTCGTACGTGGGAGGACAGTGGCTGGCGAATGCTTACACCTACACCGCGTTTAACCAGGCTGGAGCTCTGGGCATCATGCAGACTCCGACTCCTGGCTCGACCTTGAGCGGCAACGTGGCGGCTTTCACCTGGAGCGCCGGCTCCGGCGCCTCAGCGTACTGGATGGATATCGGCAGCACCCTCGGTGGTAACGATATCTATCAGTCGGGCAACCTCGGCAATGTGTTGACCACAACGGTCTCCACTCTGCCGGCTGATGGCAGCCAGATCTACGTCACTCTCTACAGCTATGTGGGTGGACAGTGGGTCTATAACCAATACACCTACGTCTCTGGACCGTAAGCCGCGAAGCGCAGAGCAAGCAGCACGAGGGTACGGAATTTCCGTACCCTCGTTTTTTCTCTGGAGGAATAAGCTGCTTTGCGGAGGGCACGATCTCGCGCCGATCATGTTTCTCTTCGGACAGAAGTCGGTCGGCACGTACTTGCGCGCTGTTGATGTTGCCTTTTCGCAGAACGCTGTAATCTTCCTTTTTTCGCAGGACATGAGTAAGGGCACGACCTCCGGTCGTGCCGACGCCAAGCTTAGAGGAATGGGCTTCAGCCCCTGGGCCCGCGACGGGGCTGAAGCCCCAAAGGTAGAAGAGAGATCGAATCGGCACGACCCGAGGTCGTGCCCTTACTCATATTTCCGTCGTATCGTTTGCTACGGTTGTTGCGCAAGAGTTGCGCTGCCGCACGTTCCTGATTTTATGAAGAGGCTTCGCTCCGTTCTATTGTCGGTCGTTCTGGCTGGAATCAGCGCCTCCGCGCTCGGCCAGGCGCGCTCCGAACTGAAGAAGCCGCTCATCTACCAGATCGGCACCACCGTGCACATCAACGCTTACGGCCCGCGGCCGCTGCTCCAGACCGTCGAAGCGTTGCAGGAGAAATATGGCTGGCTGGTGGACTACGAAGATCCGCACTACGCGCCGGCTTCCGCCGCCGGCGCAGCCGCCGCATCGTCTGCACTCCAATAGCACCGCCGGCAGCGACAGTTCCAAGGATTGCGGAGAGAGTCTGCCTTCGAATGCTTTGTATCAGGGCACGACTTCACAGCCCGCTGCAAAAGTCCGCCCCCAAACCGCTTTGTGTCAGAGCACGACTTCAGTCGTGCCGATAAGCGTCTTATTTTCCCCGTCCAGAGCCGGCTTTAGCGTGCAATTCCAGGTTGGTCCCAAGCAGGACAGCGTGCCCGACCAGCAGACCGTGTTGAACACCGTAGTGGAGGCCTATAACCAGAGCGGCGATTCCACACAATTTGAGCTCCGCAAGCTGGAAGGCGGAAATTTCGCCGTCGTCGGGATCGCCACCAGCACTGCCGAGCAAGCCGTGGCGCAAAAGCCGGTGCTCGACACTTCCATCACCTTGCCGGACGAACCCCACAGCTTGGAGGCGATCGTGCTGCTGCTTTGCCGCGAAGTCAGCGATGCCACGCATGTGACCATCACGACCGATCCGCCGCAAGTTCAGATTGCCGAGAAGCAAGTCTCCATCGGCGGCACGAATCAGCCGGCGCGAGACTTGCTGGCGCACGCTCTCGCCGCTACCGGTCAGCGTCTCTACTGGCAGTTGCTGTTCGACGACGCCAGCCGCACCTACAGGCTGAAGATCCGGCAATTACCACGATAGCCGCTCAGCGGCACTTCCTCACTACGCCGGCCTGGCCTCGGGTGAGCGTCAGGTCCTCGAGGGCATTGCTGCCGTCGCCCAGCATGATAGAGAGGTGCATCACGTCGCCGGCGATGGTGCCCTTGTACACCGCCGGCACATCGCGCGGCGGATTGTCGCGGCGAATCGGGCCACCGCGCTCTGCGGTGAAGGTGCCGCGCGCGGTGAACGCGCCCTGGGCGTCGGGCTTGATTGCCTCCAGGATCGTCCCGTGAGCACAGTCGAACTCCAGCGTCGCGCCGCCGTTGTGGGCCTCGAGGGCCACGTGCTCGCCTCCCCAGGCGCCGGCGATCGGCGGTTGCGAATCCTGCGCCGCCGCGACGGGCGCAATCGTGGCGACCAGCAATGCGAGAACTATGGCAGCGGGGAAAAACTTTGAGAGGTCAAGCACTCGCATAGTCACCGTTCCATTTGTTACTTACTACCGGCACCCTCAAGCTTAATCTAAAGTTAGCGTCCGCATCCTTGATTTCTGGCGCCTTTGGCCAGCCAGGTCATAGTCTTAGCGGTGCTTGGTCGCGTCGGGGGGTCGCCGCCGGTTGCCGGCATCGCCCGCAACGCGGAACCGGAGCCGGAAGCGCAGCTAGCGGTACTACTAAAGTAGTATTGAAGCGCCTAGTAGCACAGCTTAAGTTACAAGCGCGTCGCTCCTTCATGCGGCATCGGTCGGATTGCGCCCGCAAGTGATTTCTACGGAAATAGCTTGCTCGACCGGTGATTTCGCGGGAAACGCGGAGTGGAAAGCCGCTCGTGCAGCGGCAAGTTGGAATATTGCACGGAGAATGCCCGTCACTTCGTTCCTACCGGGTATGAAGTCTGCAGTTTGTGGTCTTGTTCGTCCAGTCTCCTGGAACCCCCGCTAGAAGTAGCTGACTCGAGCTCGGTCTCAGTCCGAGAGTCGTCCAAATTACGCATCTCCCGAGGTGTCCGTGAAGGTAGGTAACATGCACTCATCCTTGCGTGCTGTGCTGCGAGGCCTCGGCCTCATCACAGCATTGCTGCTAACCATTGCGCTCATTCTGCCGGTTTTTGCTGCGGCACAGGAAGGGCAAATCGACCAACGAGGATCGCGCTTCAATGATCCACAATCCCCGGTGCAGCGGACTTGGGTCATGGTGCCCACCCTCAGCGGCGAAACTGAGCCCCTGTACTCAATGAAGTATGAGTACCAGAACAAGGGCTTCTACGAAGCCGAGGAAGTAAAACTCCCACCGTGGTTGATGAACCCCGCACCAGCCAACCCATTATTCCGGGACAAGGCGTTGCAAACGTCCATCGGTCCGCTGGTGGGCGTGACCACGGGCATGAGCTTCGACGGTATCGGTAACGGTTTTGTCGGACCGGCCGGAACCTACTCGGTGGGCAGCGTACCGCCTGATACCGACATGGCGGTCGGCACGACCCAGGTGATTTCTCTCGACAACACCGCTTTCGCCGTCTTCAACAAGACGACAGGCGCCGTACTCGCCGGTCCGTTCGCTACCAATGTGCTGTGGTCCTCGCTCGGCGCTAGCGCCGCCTGCGACGCCGACAACGACGGCGATGGCGTAGTCAAGTTCGACCAATTGGCCCAGCGCTGGCTCATCACCCAATTCGCGGTCGCTAACGGCGGAACCACCGGCCCATTCGCGCAGTGCGTCGCCATTTCGACCACCGCCGATGCCACCGGGACCTGGCAGGTATTTCAGTTCAATCCCAGCGTGCGCAGCACCAAGAAGGACTTTCCCGATTACCCCAAGCTCGGCGTCTGGCCGGACACCTACTCCCTGACCTTCGATATGTTCAACGCCGCCGGGACCACCTACGAGGGCGCCGGGATTTGCGGCATTGACCGCGTCGCGTTGCTGGCCGGCAATAATCCGACCATCGTTTGCGCACAGCTTACCAGTAGCGACTATGCGCTGCTGCCGGTGGACATGGATGGTTCGACCTATCCTGCCAGCGGGGCCAAAGCCATCTACCTGGAAAACAGCGATGCCGCCGGCACCAGCACTTCGCTGTACATGTACCGGGCGAAATATAACTACACGGCTGGAACGGTAACGGTGGATTCGCGTATCACCCTCACCGTAAGCACCTACAGCAACCAGACCTGCACCAATATCCAAAAGTGCGTGCCCCAGCCTACGCACACTGGAACCGTTCAGAACGGGACCTTCGCCTCTGAGTCCACACTGGACACCCTGGCAGCGCATGAGATGTTTCGCGCCACTTACCGCAACTTCGGCAGCTACGAATCTGTCCTGCTGAGCGGCCCGGTACTGCCCAGCGGCAGCGGTGGCAGCGGCAGCAACACCGCCGAGCGCTGGTATGAACTGCGCGGCCTCAACACCAGCGGTGGCACCGGCACTCCGACGGTCTATCAGCAGTCCACCTATTCACCGGACACCAGTCTGTATCGTTGGATGGGCAGCCTCGCCCAGGACGCTCAGGGCAACATGTTGCTGGGTTACAGCGGTTCCAGCAGCAGCGTATTCCCATCCGTGTACGTTACCGGGCGCCTGAGCACTGACACCATCAATACCATGGAGTCCGAAGTTAAGGCCTATGCCGGACTTAACTCGCAGGTCAATTTGTCGGGATACGCCTACGGTTATCGTTGGGGAGATTACACCTCGATGATGCTGGACCCCGACGATTGCACCTTCTGGTACACCGGCGAGTATCTGAAGCTGGCGGGCTTGTTCAACTGGAGCACCCGTATCCTGAGCTTCAGCTACCCGGGTTGTTCCAGCAACGCCAGTATCACTTCGCCGGTTCCGGGATCAACCTTGACCAGCGCCACGGCGACCTTCCTGTGGTTGTCGGGCACCGGCTCTCCTTCTTACACGCTGGCAGTGGGCAGCACGCAGGGCGGCAGCAATTACTGCGGCGGCGCGCAGAGCTACAGCGCCGGTACCTACAGCGCCACGCTCTCCTGCCTGCCAACCGACGGCAGCACCTTCTGGGTCCGTCTGACTTCAGTAGGCGGTGCGGGCGGCTTCAACGATTACCAATACACGGCAGCGAACCTGTCGCAAACCACCGCGACCTCGGTTTCCTCGACGTTGAATCCTTCGAACTACGGCCAATCGGTCAGCTTCACCGCAACCGTGCAGGCGAGCGGAAACCCGGTAACCAGTGGCACGGTGCAGTTCGTTGTCGATAGCGTCAACTTCGGCAGCGCGGTTGCCTTGAACGGCAGCGGCCAGGCCACTTCAGGCTCCACTTCGACCCTGACCGCGGGAGCGCACTCAGTGCAGGCGAATTTCTCTGGCTCCGGCAGTTACGGCGCCAGCAGTGGCTCGCTGACCCAGAACGTCACTCAGGCCACGCAGACCATCACCTTCACCACCAACGCTCCGGCGAGCGCAGCTTACGGTACGCAATTCACCGTGGCGGCGACCGGCGGCCTCAGCGGTAACCCGGTGGTCTTCACCAGCTCCGGCGCTTGCACTAACTCCGGAGCCACCTACACCATGACCAGCGGCACCGGCGCGTGTTCGGTGATCGCCAACCAGGCCGGCAACACCAACTACTCCGCCGCACCTCAGGTCACAGAAAACACCAGCGCGACGCAAGCCACGCTGACGGTGACCGCCGGCAGCACGGCCATTACTTATGGCTGCAACTGCTCGCCGGTTCTCACCTACGGAATCACCGGCTTCCTCGGCACGGACAACCAGGGCAACTCCACCACCGGCGCGCCGGCGGAGAGCACTCTGGGAACCCAGGCCGGTCCGGTCGGGCCCTATGCCATCAACATCAGCCAGGGCACGCTGGCGTCCACCAACTACACCTTCAGCTTTGTTACCGGCATCCTGACCGTCAATCCTGCAACGCTGACGGTCACTGCCGATAACAAGACGGTCACGGAAGGCAATGGTCTGCCGACGTTCACCGCCAGCTACGGCGGCTTCGTCGACGGCGACAACCAGTCTGTGGTCAGCGGCTCACCCGCTTTCACCACGGACGCTCCGGCTGGCCCGCCCGTCGGTACCTGGAACATCTTCCCTGCCCAGGGAACGTTGGCGGCCACTAACTACGTCTTCACCTTCGTCAACGGCACGCTGACGGTCAACGCCGCCGTGGCGCAGATTACCGCGCCGCCCAAGAGCTCCATGCTCAGCGGCAGCACCGTCAACTTCACCTGGTCGCATGAAACCAATGCGAACAGCTACCAGTTGTTGCTGGGTACCACGCCGGGCGCATCCAACCTGGCCGACGTGACCACGGCAAACCTGTCCACCCTGGTCAGCGGTCTGCCTACCGATGGCAGCCTGATCTACGCCACCCTGAAGGGCTCGACCGACGGCGCACGACTTACACCGTCGAGGACACCGCCCTTTACGCCGCCAACTCCGTCACCAACGTGATGATCGACCCCGATCCCGGGTTCGACCTTCACCGGCAGCACCGTAACCTTTACCTGGGTGACGGGCTCCGGAACGTCGGCGGCATGGGTTGACGTAGGCTCCACCTCCGGCGGTAACGAGTACCTCCAGTCCGGCAACCTGGGTGGAGCAACGACCCTGACGGTCAACAACCTGCCTACCGACGGCAGCACGGTGTACGTCAGCCTGTACTCCTTCGTTGGCAGCAGTTGGCAGCGGACCATCTACACCTACACTGCCTATAACAACTCCAGCATCAAGGGCACCATCACTTCGCCCACGCCGGGTTCGCAGTTGACCGGCAGCAGCCAGCTCTTTACCTGGACGGCGGGCACCCAATCCACCGCCTACTGGCTGGACGCCGGCAACGTTGTCGGTGGCAACCAGTACTTCCAGTCGGGCAACCTGGGCGACGTGCTCAGCACCACCGCCACCGGTCTGCCCACCGACGGCAGCACGGTTTACATCCGGCTGTGGTCGCTGATTGACGGCAACTGGGTGTACAACGACTACACCTACACTGCCTATAGCGCCAGCGGCGCTCTGGGCATGCTGACCACCCCGCAACCGGGCACGCAGTTCACCAGCACCACGGTGACCTTCGACTGGACGGCGGGCAATCAGGCCAGCGCTTACTGGCTGGATCTGGGCAGCAATCCCGGCGGCAACCAGTACTTCCAGTCGGGCAATGTGGGCAACGTGACCACGGTCACCGCCAGCAACCTGCCCAGCGATGGCAGCACGGTTTACGCCACTCTGTACTCGCTGGTCGGTAGCCAGTGGTACAGCAACTCCTACACCTACACCGCGTATAGCGCGAGCAGCGGATTGGCGGTCATGCAGACGCCGACTCAGGGCGCGACGCTGAACGGTAATCCGCAAACCTTCACCTGGAGCGCAGGCGCCGGGTCGGCGTACTGGTTGGACATCGGCAGCGAAGCCGGTGGCAACGAGTACTACCAGTCGGGCAACCTGGGCAGCCTGCTGACGACCACGGTCTCAACCTTGCCGGCGGACAGCAGCACCATCTACGTCACCCTGTACTCCTATATTGGAGGTCAGTGGCTGAGCAACGCTTACACTTACACCTCCGCTCCGTAAGGACCGGAAAGTAAGTCGAGCAGCATCGCGAGGGTACGGTTCGCCGTACCCTCGCTTTTTTGCCGGATGTAACGGGCTGGTGAATTCTGTCGCCAGCAACGCCTAGAGTTGTTCTTCTTCTAAGCGGCTGCCGAAAAACTCGGATTCCAAGCGTTCTGTATCAGGGCACGGCTTTACAGGCCGCTGAAGAACTCTGTTTTGCCGAGCAATGAGTAAGGGCACAACTTCAGTTGTGCCGATAAGCCCCTTACTTTTGTCATCACGAACCTATTTAGCCGGTGAGGGATCTGCTTTTCCGACCTTTTCAGCGGCCTAAGAGTTGTTCTTCTTTCCACGCGGTTGGCCATCTTTCATCCCAGCAGCAGGATGGCGCTTAAGAATGTTGTCGAGAGTACATTTGCCCCCAATTGGCCCTCGCGAGGGGCGTTTGACTTGTTGCTCAGCCCGGTTAGTTGAAGGCTAGTTGAGGGTTGTCTTCGCCACTTTTAGCTGGCCTGTAGTAGCCCAATCATGCTCACTCTTCGCTAGTTTGAATAGCTATGTCCCGAAACAAAACTGACTCTGTTCAAACTGGCATGTCATTTCGCCATTTGCAACTAAAGTAGTATTGAGTACCTCTAGCTCCCACTTTACTTTACAGGCGCATCGCTTCCTCGCGCGGCAAGGTCAGATTGTGTATTTGTAGAGGTTTCGATCCTCCCTTTGCACCTCACGCAGTCCGGTTTTGATGCCCGACCAAGCCGAAGCTGTTGGCAGCCGCACCGTGCAGCGGCAAGTTCGAAGATTGCGCGGATGCTGTCGCTTCGTTCTCGCCCACGTGAAAAATTGCACCGCTGTTGCTTTCTGACAAGCTCTTTTCCCCTTTTTTGGAGTGGCTGATTCCTCGTTCGTTAATCGGCTAAGCAAATTCCCACACCTCGCCCGAGGTGTCCAAAAGTGAGGTTCTAATGAGACGTACGACCCTGCTTGGGTTGTGTTGCGTTCTATTCCTGATACTCATCACAACATTCTCTCTTGCTTCTTACGGGCAGTCGGTAGCGGCCGGCCCCCGCATTACGCAGCAGATTGACGAGCGCGCCTATGTGACCTTGCAAGGCAACACGCGCCCGGAAGCCATGAGCGCCATCAACAATCGTGGCCCGGTTTCGGCCACCCTGCCGATGGACCACATGCTGCTCTTCCTGCAGCGCTCTCCTGAACAGGAGCAGGCGGTTGATGAGTTCATCAACTCGCTCAACGACCGGAAATCATCCAACTTTCACAAGTGGCTCACGCCCGAAGAATTCGGCGAGAAGTTTGGCGTGGACGAGGGAGATATCCAGCAGGTCACCAACTGGCTCCAGTCCAAGGGATTCCAGATCAACCAGGTTTATCCCAACCGCATGGTGATCGATATCTCCGGCAACGCCGGGCAGGTTGCCGAGGCCTTCCGCACCCAGATGGTCAAACTTGACGTCGGCGGCGAGATGCACATCGCCAACCAGAGCGATCCGCAGATTCCTGCGGCGCTGGCGCCCGTGATCAAAGGCTTTGCCTCCTTGAACGACTTCCCGCCGCAGGCGATGCACAAGTCCGTCTCGCAGTACACCTTTGCCGGCTGCAGCACCACCACGGCCTCCCCAACCGAGCCTGGCACCTGCTACGCACTGACGCCGCAGGACAACCAGACCATCTACAACCTGACTCCGCTCTACGCGGCCGGCTACTCCGGACAGGGCCAGACGATCGCTGTGGTTGAAGACACCGACAGCTACGGCAGCGACTTCAATACCTATCGCACCACCTTTGGCTTGGATACCGCCTATCCGCTCGGGCAACCTGGTCACGGTTCACCCCGATTGCACCGATCCCGGCACCAATGCCGATGATGGCGAAGCCAACATCGACGTGGAAGTGGCCACCGCGATCGCACCCAGCGCGACCGTCGAACTGATCTCGTGCCCTTCGGGCACGGTCACCTTCGGCGGCCAGATCGCCTTACAAAACCTGATTAACGCAGCCGGACCGTATCCCGGCGTGGTCAGCGTCAGCTACGGCGTTTGCGAAGCCTTCAACGGCAACGGCGGCAATGCAGCCTTCTACAACACCTATCAGCAGGCGGCGGCCCAGGGCATCTCGGTCTTCGGCGCCTCCGGCGATGAAGGCCCGTCCAGTTGCTCCGCCGATTTCAGCACGCCCGGCTATCAAGTTGCCAGCCTGGGCATCAGCGGATGGACCAGTACCCCCTACAACGTATCCGTAGGTGGAACCGATTTCGAGGACGTGTACAACGCGAAGCTCAACTCGGTCCCGCTCAGCACCTACTGGAACTCGACGAACTCTGCGAGCTACGGCTCCGCCAAGTCGTACGTTCCGGAAATTCCCTGGAACGACGCTTGCGCCAGCACCCTGATCACTGACTACATCAAGGGCAACTTCACCACCTATGGCGCCACCGGCTTCTGCAACACCAGTCCCGGCAACATCACCACTGGCTACCTGAGCACCGGCGCTGGCTAGCGGCGGCGCGAGCAATTGCTACTCCGGCTCCGGCGGGGCGAACTACGAGCAGCTACGGCGTATCCGAGCCCAGTGCCAGGGCTTGACCAAACCCTCGTTCCAGACCGGCGCGGCGCTGACCGGCGGACAGGCTGTTTATGGCAGCCCTCCGACGGCGTGCGCGACATTCCTGACGTCTCCATGTTCGCCGCCAACGGCGTTTGGGGACACTTCGAAACCGTCTGCTGGTCCGACCCAGCCCAGACCTCAGGCGGCGCGACCTCCTGCTCCGGCGCTCCGAGCACCTGGTCAGGCTTTGGCGGAACCTCGGTCGCCTCTCCCACCATGGCCGCCATCCAGGCGCTGGTCAATCAGAAGACCGGCGAGACCTGGGGCAATCCCCTCTCCCTCTACTACCAGATGGCGCAAACCGAGTACGGCACTGCCGGCGGCACCTTCCTGGGTACCTCCTGTAACTCCAGCGGTAGCGGCGGCCCGGCCAGCGGATGCGTCTTCAACGACGTAACCCAGGGCGACATCGACCTGGCGTGCGAGTACAACGGCACCACGACCGAACACCACTGCTACAAACCAAGCGGCACCCACGGCGTCGACAGCACGGACAATGTGACCGCGCCACCGTGATCAATGGCGGCACGGGCTACACGACCGCGCCGACCTGCACCATCGCAGGGCCGACCAACAACCATCCCTACTTGACGCCGGCCGGTACCACGCTTTGGGCGGGCGGCACGCAGGCTACTTGCACGGCAGCTGTTACTGCCGGCACTCAACCACCGCCGTAGTGGACGATCATAGTATGACCTACTACACCAGCGGCGTCGGGGACACGATCATCCTGGCGAGTCCTGACGGCTCGGTCACCTGCGGACCCTACACCCTGGCTGGAACGAGCACGACGCTCATGGCGTCGGGTCTGGTGACATCGATTGGAGCGGCTGCTCGCTGGCAACGGCGACCAGTGTCTGACTACGACGGTCACCATTACCGCGAGGACGCCGGGCTATGCCGGCAACTTCATTGCGGAGTTCGGCACACGGCACCATCTTCCAAGCTGCATACGTGCACATCACCAACACCACCAAGGGCCAAGGACCCAACTACGTCAGCGGCATCACCGATCAGGACCGCCGGCTCGGGTTACCAGCCGGAGACTCCGATTACGCTGACGGCCACCCATGGCAGCGGCGCAGTTGCCGTGGCCAACACCACTCCAGCGACCGCTTCACAGTCCTACCAGCCTGCTTACGGCGCGGCGCCTGGCTATGACTTGGCGACAGGTCTCGGCACTCCCAACGCTTATCAACTTCGTCAATGTCGAGCGTGTGGGGACGGAGCAGCATCCTTGTCCCATCACCTTCCCGAATCCTGGCCCGCTAACCTACGGCATTGCGCCGTTCAGTTGACGGCGACCGATTCGGCCTGCAACCTGCCGATTACCTACAGTGTGGTCTCTGGCCCGGCATCGGTGGCCGGCAGCACGCTGACCATTACGGGCGCGGGCAGCGTCAACATCACGCCAGCCAGCCCGGCAATGCCAACTACTGCCGTCCGATACCAGCATTGACATCACTGTCAACCCGGCGGTGCTGACCGTCACCGCGAACAACACAGCCATAGCTATGGCGATGCGGCTCCGACGTTGAGCTACTCCATGGCCGGCTTCGTCGGCACGGATAACCAGGGCAACTCCACCACCGGGCAGCCCGCATAACCACCACGGCAACGCAAAGCTCGCCGGTAGGCCACTACACGATCACGCGGCAGCCTGGGCACGTTGGCGTCGACCGACTACACGTTCGCCTTCGTCAATGGCACCCTGACCATCAACCAGAAGAACGCGTCGGTGACCCCGGACCCGGCAACCAAGGTCTATGGCGATTCCGATCCGGCGTTCACGGGTACGCTGGTGGGCTTCCTGCCTGCCGATGGCGTGACCGCAACCTACTCCCGCACCGCGGGCGAGACCGTGGCCGGCAGTCCCTACACCATCAGCGCCACGCTGAGCCCGTCGGGCGTGCTGGGCAACTACAACATCACCTACAACACGGCTAACTTCACCATCACGACTAAGAACGCTTCGGTGACCCCGAACCCGGCAACCAAGGTCTATGGCGATTCCGATCCGGCGTTCACGGGCACGCTGGCGGGCTTCCTGCCGGCGGATGGCGTAACCGCAACCTACTCCCGCACCGCGGGCGAGACGGTGGCCGGCAGTCCCTACACCATCAGCGCGGCGCTGAGCCCGTCGGGCGTGCTGAGCAACTACAACATCACCTACAACACGGCTAACTTCACCATCACGACTAAGAACGCGTCGGTGACCCCGGACCCGGCCGGCAAGACCTATGGCCAGTCCGATCCGGCGTTTAGTGGTACGCTGAGCGGCTTCCTGCCGGCGGATGGCGTGACTGCAACCTACTCCCGCACCGCGGGTGAAGGTGTAGGAACCTATCCCATCAGCGCGACGCTGAGTCCTTCAGGCGTGCTGGGCAACTACAACATCACCTACAACACGGCCAACTTCAACATCACGGCGGCGGTGTTGATGGTGACGGCCAATCCTGCGGCGATGATTTATGGGGGCACGGTGCCCACGTTGACCTACAACATCACTGGATTCCAGTTCAGTGATAACCAGGGCAACTCCACCACCGGCGCTCCCGTCGAACTCACTACCGCAAGCTCCAGTTCGCCCGTGGGTGCGTATCCCATCAGCATCTCGCCAGGGCACGCTGGCGGCCACCAACTACACCTTCAGCTTTGTTCCCGGCATCCTGACCGTCAATCCTGCAACGCTGACGGTCACTGCCGATAACAAGACGGTCACTGAAGGCAATGGTCTGCCGACGTTCACCGCCAGCTACAACGGCTTCGTTAACGGCGACAACCAGTCTGTGGTCAGCGGCTCACCCGCTTTCACCACGGATGCTCCCGATGGCCCGCCCGTCGGTACCTGGAACATCTTCGTCACCCAGGGAACGTTGGCGGCCACCAACTACACCTTCACCTTCGTCAACGGCACGCTGACGGTCAACGCCGCCGTGGCGCAGATTACCGCGCCGCCCAAGAGCACCATGCTCAGCGGCAGCACCGTCAACTTCACCTGGTCGCATGAAACCAATGCGGTCGGCTACGAATTGCTGCTGGGAACCACGGCGGGCGCATCCAACCTGGCCGACGTGACCACGGCTAACCTGACCACGCTGGTCAGCGGTCTGCCTACCGATGGCAGCCTGATCTACGCCACCTTGAAGGGCTCCACCGACGGCACGACTTACACCGTCGAGGACACCGCCCTTTACGCCGCCAACTCCGTCACCAACGTGATGATCGACCCCATCCCGGGTTCGACCTTCACCGGCAGCACCGTAACCTTTACCTGGGTGACGGGCTCCGGAACGTCGGCGGCATGGGTTGACGTAGGCTCCACCTCCGGCGGTAACGAGTACCTCCAGTCCGGCAACCTGGGCTCGGCCACGACCGTCACGGTCAACAACCTGCCTACCGACGGCAGCACGGTGTACGTCAGCCTGTACTCCTTCGTTGGCAGCAGCTGGCAGCGGACCATCTACACCTACACTGCCTATAACAACTCCAGCATCAAGGGCACCATCACTTCGCCCACGCCGGGTTCGCAGTTGACTGGCAGCAGTCAGCTCTTTACCTGGACGGCGGGCACCCAATCCACCGCCTACTGGCTGGACGCCGGCAACGTTGTCGGTGGCAACCAGTACTTCCAGTCGGGCAACCTGGGCAACGTGCTCAGCACCACCGCAACCGGTTTGCCCACCGACGGCAGCACGGTTTACATCCGGCTGTGGTCGCTGATTGACGGCAACTGGGTGTACAACGACTACACCTACACTGCCTATAGCGCCAGCGGCGCTCTGGGCATGCTGACCACCCCGCAACCGGGCACGCAGTTCACCAGCACCACGGTGACCTTCGACTGGACGGCGGGCAATCAGGCCAGCGCTTACTGGCTGGATCTGGGAAGCAATCCCGGCGGCAACCAGTACTTCCAGTCGGGCAATGTGGGCAACGTGACCACGGTCACCGCCAGCAACCTGCCCAGCGATGGCAGCACGGTTTACGCCACTCTGTACTCGCTGGTCGGTAGCCAGTGGTACAGCAACTCCTACACCTACACCGCGTATAGCGCGAGCAACGGATTGGCGGTCATGCAGACGCCGACTCAGGGCGCGACGCTGAACGGTAATCCGCAAACCTTCACCTGGAGCGCAGGCGCCGGGACGGCGTACTGGTTGGACATCGGCAGCGAAGCCGGTGGCAACGAGTACTACCAGTCGGGCAACCTGGGCAACCTGCTGACGACCACGGTCTCAACCTTCCGGCGGACGGCAGCACCATCTACGTCACCCTGTACTCCTATATTGGAGGTCAGTGGCTGAGCAACTCTTACACTTACACCTCCGCTCCGTAAGGACCGGAAAGTAAGTCGAGCAGCATCGCGAGGGTACGGTTCGCCGTACCCTCGCTTTTTTGCCGATGAGACCTTTATCGCAGGCGGGTTTGCAACAAGGGCAGCAGAAATTGGCTACAGTCCACGGTCGAAGTGATTCCCCTTGGGCCGCGTTTACTCCCCTGAAGTTACTTCCGTAAGTGCCGATACTCCCAAAGAACGCTCCCAAAGTAACTACTCGCGATGATTCTGCAAGGTCAGGCAAGAACGTGGAATAAGTTACCTCCGTTCCCTCCTATGGTGACCAGTGTTCGACTTCCCGATCTCGCACTGGCGCGACTCGGGTTTTATTGCGAGTTTCGATGACCGCCCTGCACACCCCCTGGCAGAAGTTTGTACCGAATTTCATGGCGAGGAGTCGTACAGCCAGCGCGCTGATTTTCGCGCTGCTCGTCCTGCTCCTCGGAACCGCCCACGCCCAGCAACCGCCCTTCCCGCTCACCGTCAACATGTGGGGCTACACCGCCGGAGCCATTGCCGGAGTTCCTGCCGGCATGCCAACTGGGCCAATGGCGACGGCAACCTCACCGTGACCGGCACTCAGGGCAGCACACCCTGGCTATCAATTCGGTCAACGTCGGCGTTATCGGCGACTGGACAATTGACACCACGCACCTTCCCGGCTGGGCCATCGTTATCGCCGGCGACGACGGCGTGTATCGCGTCTATAGCGTCTATGCCGTGGATACAGTGGCCATGACGCTGTCGATTTATCCGGTGCTGAAGTCGTCGGTCACCGCGCAGATCGCCGGCAACCTTTATGACGGCGACGGCAGCCCGCACCTCACCGCGCTGGGCTACTACGGGCTTGCCGACTTTGTGGTGGCGCAGACCAAGGCCACGTCTTATATCCAGAAGTACGCCGACCGCTATGTCTCCGACGGGCTGGGCAACTACGCCGGCTCGCAATGGACCGCCATCGGTGGGCTGAATCAGGGCAAGGGCGGCTACGTCCAGCCGACCACCTGCATGACCGAAGGCGTGTATCCCAACACCGCCGACATTGATAACGACATCTGTAGTCCCTATAGCGGTCCCGATCGCACCGAGTTCACCGGCAGCGACTACCACACGATCATCGCCGGCTCGGTTGCCGGCCAGGGCGCCATGCAGACGGTGTCGCTCAATGGACGCAGCGGCTATCTCGACACTATTCTCGGCATCGAGGGCGAGTACCTCTCCGAGCAGGCATCGGCGCGGGTGCAGGTCATCATTGATGGCGTGGTGGTGGTGAACCAGAACTTCGGCGGCCTCACCCATCTGCAAGTGCCGTTTACTCACGCGCAGAGCGGCGAAATTGACGTCACTGTGGATTCGCCGTATCCCTGCGCCATCCGTATCTCCAACACCAACTGGTTTGTGTGGGACGACGCCGACTGGAACGGCGTTTCACCCGATGAGCCGCTGATCCCCAACGGCGCCAGCGTTCTGCTGCTCGAAGATTCCTGGGGCGTCTATCACAACTACGCCTTTGCCACGCGGCTGGCGCAGGACCTGCCCAGCTCGGTGGTCACCAACGTCAGTGTGAACAGCAAGACCGCGGCCTGGGCCATCGCCAACTTTTCCTCGCTCACCGTGGGCGGTCCCTACGACTACATCCTGTCGGATTTTCAGATCAACGATCTGCATCCCGATCCCAAAGGCATTACCTTCCTGCAACTGCTGGCCAACATGCAGACCCTGTGGGGCATGGAGCTGAACATCGGCGGCACGCCGATTTACCTGCGCTCGCTGACCAAGGACGACACCGCCAGCGTGCAGCTCCTCAACCAGTGGGACCAGACGCTGACCACCAACTATCCCACGCAGGCCTCGCAGCAACAGCAGCAGTCCATCAGCTTCCCCAACCCCGGCACGCAGACTTACGGCGATAGTCCGATCACGCTGGCGGCAACGGCTTCGTCCGGACTGCCGGTGAACTACGCGCTTATGTCCGGGCCGGCCACGCTGAGCGGCAATATGCTGAGCATCACCGGCGCGGGAACAATTACGGTGCAGGCTACGCAGGTGGGCAACAGCCAATTCGAAGCTGCGCAGCCGGTGAGCAATACCTTCACGGTGAATCCGGCGGTGCTAACGGTGACGGCCGCGGATGGCTTGATGACCTACGGTGGCGAGGTGCCGTCGCTGAGCTACGCGATGACCGGCTTCGTCAACGGCGATACGCAGGGTTCGGCTACCAGCGGCGATCCCAGCGAATCCACCACCGCCACTTCCGGCTCGCCTGCGGGCAGCGTATCCCATCAGCATTTCGCAGGGTACGCTGGCGGCGGCGAACTATAGCTTCAGCTTCGTCTGCGGCAGCATGCAGGTGAACCCGGCGATGTTGACGGTTTCGGCGATGAGCACCGGCATGATCTACGGCGGAGCGGTTCCGACGCTGACTTACACCATCGCCGGCTTCGTCAACGGCGATTCGCAGGCGACGGCCACCAGCGGCGCCCCGGTGGAAAGTCACTTCGGCGACCTCAGCTTCGCCGGTGGGCAACTACGGCATCAACATTTCGCAGGGCACGCTGACGGCGGCGAACTATACGTTCAGCTTCGTTTGCAGCGCCTTGACCGTTGCTCCGGCTACGCTGACGGTGACCGCTGATAACAAGGTGATGAACGAGGGCGATAACTTCCCCACGTTCACCGCCAGCTATAGCGGCTTCGTGAATGGTGACAGCCAGGCCGTGTTGAGCGGCTCACCCAGCATCACCACCGACGCTCCCAACAACCCGCCAGTCGGAACCTACAACATCATTCCGGCGCTGGGAACGCTGGCCGCGCAGAACTACGTCTTCACCTTCGTGAATGGAACGCTGACGGTGAATGCCGCCGTGGCGCAGCTCACCGCACCCGCGAAGAACTCCATGCTCAGCGGCAGCAGCGTCAACTTCACCTGGTCGCATGAGACCAGCGCGGTGGGCTATCAACTGCTGCTGGGTACCACGCCGGGCGGCCAGGACATCGCCAGTATCGCGACGTCGGACCTCGCCGCGATCGTCAACGGTCTGCCCACCGATGGCAGCTACATCTACGCCACGCTGCTGGGCTCGACCGACGGCAGCACCTACACCGTCGAAGACACGGCAGTCTACGCCGCGTATTCGATCACTGCGGTGATGATGAGCCCGGCGCCCGGTTCGACCTTCACCGGCAACAGCGCCACGTTTAACTGGGTGGCCGGCGCCGGCTCGTCGGCCTACTGGCTCGACGTAGGCAGCACCTCCGGCGGCAACGACTACTTCCAGTCCGGCAACCTGGGCACCGCTCTGACTACGACAGTCAACACCCTGCCTACCGATGGCAGCACCGTTTACGTCACGTTGTGGTCGCAAGTTGACGGCAACTGGCTCAACCAGATGTACAGCTACACCGCCTATAACAACGCCAGCATCAAGGGCACGATGCAGTCGCCGGCTCCGGGCTCGACCTTGAGCAGCGGCAGCCAGCTCTTTACCTGGACGGCGGGTACGCAAGCCACCGCTTACTGGCTGGATGCGGGCAACGTGCAGGGCGGCAATCAGTACTTCCAGTCCGGCAACCTGGGCAACGTGACCTCGGTCACCGCCACAAGTTTGCCCACCGACGGCAGTGCCGTCTACATCAGGCTGTGGTCTCTGATCGGGGATGGCTGGGTGTACAACGACTACAGCTACACCGCCTATAGCGCAGCTGGGGCTCTGGGTGTGCTGACCACGCCGCAGCCGGGCTCGCAGTTCACCGACACCACAGTGACCTTCGTCTGGACGGCAGGCACGCAGTCATCTGCTTACTGGCTGGACCTGGGCAGCGTGCCCGGCGGCAATCAGTACTACCAGTCCGGCAATCTGGGCAACGTGACCACCACTACGACCAACGGTCTGCCCAGTGATGGCAGCACCGTTTATGCCACGCTGTACTCGCTGGTCGGCGGACAGTGGGTCGCGAGCTCGTACACCTTCACGGCCTACAGTCAGCAACCGCAGCTCGGAGTGATCCAAACTCCCACGCCGGGCTCAACGCTGAGCGGCAACACGCAGACCTTCACCTGGAGCGCAGGCGCCGGCGCGACGGCGTACTGGATGGACATCGGCAGCGAGGCTGGCGGCAACGAGTACTACCAGTCCGGCAACCTGGGCGACGTGCTGACCACCACGGTCTACACCTTGCCGGCCGATGGGAGTCCGATCTACGTCACCCTGTACTCCAACATCGGAGGCCAGTGGCTTAGTAACAGCTATACCTACACGTCAGGCCCATAGATCCTCGCGTTCCATCTCCTGATGAATTTCGGGTACGGACTTTGGTCCGTACCTTTTTTTTATTGGCGCGGCGGTTGAGGAATTCTTGCCCCGCGCCCGCGCCGCCAATACACTACCTGCGCCGCAACTTACCAAAGGGGAGAACCGCATGCCGCAAGTTCAAATCACCATGCTCGAAGGCCGTTCCACCGATCAGAAGCGCAAGGCCGCGCAGCGCATCACCGAAGTGATGCGCGACGAACTGGGCGTCAAGCCTGACGTCTTGACCATCGCCTTTATCGAAGTGCCGCGCGAAAGCTACGCCAGCAACGGCATCCTGGTCTCGGACCGCACCGAGCATTCCTAAGCGTACATGACGTCAGTGGAGCAACTGCGGCTGGCGGTGGGAAGCCGCGATCTGCCGTAGCGGTTTAGCGTGACCGGCGAAAAATGTGGATGCCCCACAAGCCCGCTCTTTTCGAATGCGTGAGGCGGCGAATGAACTCCCCGCGCCGTGGCCTGACAGCCTTGAAAGGGCACGGCTTCAGCCGTGCCGCACGGGGCGCCCGAGGAGCCGGCTTTAGCCGCTGGGGGCAATGCAGACCCGCGGGGGCTGAAGCCCTTTGTTGACCTGGCTTATCGGCACGCCTGAAGGCGTGCCCTTTCAAATCAGGTTCGTGGTTCGAGGCACGCCTGTGAAGGCGTCCCTTTCAGGACCGCCTAGGGGACCGCCGCCACGCTCAGCATGGTCGCCGCCTGCATCGCCGCTTCCAGACTGCGTCCCACCAGGATCTTGCCGGTGCTCGACGGAATGATGAGGATGTCGTTGGGCTCGAGCTGGATGTCCGGCGCCTTGGCCTGCAGAATTTTCTTCAGCTCGATGTGCTTCTCGATCATTCCGCCGCTGGCATCTTTATGCAGCAGCTTGGCGCCGTTCAGTTTGGCAGTGCGGCCGGTGCCTCCCGCCAGCGCCACAGCCTGCAGCACGGTCACGCCGCCGGCATCCATCAGCAGGCCGCTGGGCCGGTTGACGTCGCCGACCACGTACACGATGTCGGCCTTGCGCACGATCACGGTGTCGCCGGGATAAACCGGAACGTTGGTCTGCGGATCGTCGGTGAGATTGCGCGAGAGGTTCACGGTGAGGGTCTTGTCGGGATCGGTGCGATGGGTAACCGTCGCGGTGCGTCCGGATTTTTCGGTGAGGCCGCCGGCGGCGGAGATCAGATCGAAGAGGTGCTGCTGGCCGAGCACGGGGTAGATACCCGGCTTGCTCACCTCACCCAGAATACTGGCTCCCTGCGAGGCGTACTCGGCGACAAACAGCGATACGTGCGGATTCTTCACGAAGTCCGCGAGCTTCGTCTCGATCGCTTCCTGCGCTTCTTCAGAGGTCAGCCCGGCAACGTGCAGGTAGCCGACGAGCGGGCAATACATGTCGCCCTTGCTGGAGATGCGGGTCTTGGTCGAAAGATCGGGCACGTTGTACACCGTCATCTCGATCAGGTCGCCGACGCCGAGGGTGAGCGGAGTGGCGGGAGCTTTACTGGCGTCGTCGCCGGCGGCATTTTGCGGCGGAGTCACCGGCGCCTGTGATGGCTGAACCGGAGCCGTGTTTGCGCCCGCGGTCGGCTGCGAAGCGGGATTCTGCGCGTCCATGCGGATTGCTGTTGCGCAAACCAGGACGGCGAAAAGCAGCAGGAAAAGACGAACGGCGGCAGCAAGCCGGTAAGGCGAAAACGACATCCTTGAACCCTTCACATCTCTATGGAGAATCAATAGTTTAGCACGGCTTCCACGGGCAAAGCATGCGACTTTCAGGCCATACATCGCCCTAACCCGACTATCTTTAATTTTATAGCAGTACAACGAGTAAGGGCACGACCTCTGGTCGTGCCGCAATACGAAGCGTCGTATAGGGGCTTCAGCCCCTGAGCCCCGGAGGGGAGGGGCTGAAGCCCCTTAAGACAAAAGAAGGCACGTAATTGGCACGACCAGAGGTCGTGCCCTTACTCATTGCGTGCGCTAATGCAACTGCGCGGTCGTGCCCTTACTCATTGCGTCGCTAATGCAACTGCGCGGTCGTGCCCTTACTCATTGCCTGCGCTAATGTAGCCGCGCCGCCTCCGCCTTGGCCTGCTGCAAAATGGGCACCTCCGGATCGGCGTCCTTCCAGGTGCTCAGGAAGTGCTGGTAGGCGGTCCAGGCCTGGTCGCGGGCGGCGGGATCGTGCGCCGCCTCGAGCGCATCGCCGCGCGCCACGCCCAGTCGCGCTAGTTGCGCCCAGGAGAAGTTGCCGACCAGCCCATAGTGATCAATAAATTTCTGGAACTCCGCCGCCGCGGACTTGCCGTCGCCGAGCATGAGATACGCCTGCCCGCGCACGATACGCCGGCAGCAACCACACCGTGACCTGCGTCGGCTGGCCGAGCTCCACCGCAGTCGTCGCCTGCAAAAGCTCAATCGCCGTTCTGGGATCCTTGCGCTGCAAAGCCACTGCGGCGCGGATGGTCGGCAGCCAATAGCGTTGCATCATGGTGTCCAGCGGATAGGACTTGTCGAGCTCGACCATCAGCTTCTCTGCTCCGGCGGAATCGCCGGCCTGGGCCAGCGCCAGCGCGGCCATCGCCTGCACGTCGCGATTCGGCGCCAGCGCCAGCGCCTGATTGGCGTCTTCGCGCGCCTGCCCGCTGTTCCCCATCGCTACTTCGCGCAGAGCGGCAGCCGCCTGATAGGTCGCGGCGGTTTCCTTGGCGTCGTTATGTTCGGCGGCGTCCATGGCGCGGCGCGTCAACTGGCGCGCCTCTTTCAGCTTGCCGTACCACGCCGCTGTGTCAGCCTGCATGGCCAGCAGAACATCTTCGGTGCCGGGCTTGCCCATGGCAGCGGCGGCGGCCTGCGCCATGCGCCCGGTGTCGCCCTCAAGAAATGCCAGGCCGTAAAGACTGGCTTGCAGGAATTCGCCTTGCAGTTTGCGGTCTTCTGCCTGGCGAAAGGTGGCGTCGGCTTCGTCCACTTGATTGACCGCACTGTAGCTGTTGCCCAGATTGAGATAGCTGTCCAGGTTGTTGGGATCGAGCTTCAGCGCCTGCCGCGCCTCCTCCAGCGCCTTCTGCAAATCGCCGAGCGTGGCCGCGATGTAGGCCAGGTTGGAGTACGGAATGTCGTCGTTGGGATAAGTCTGCTGCCAGAGCTCGTACACCTGCGCCGCCTTCTCCAGCTCGCCGGTGTTGAAGGTGTAATAGACGGCCTCAATGTTGAAGCGCTCGCGCTCGCTGACTTTGCCGCGCAGGTCGTAGGCTCTTCTGCGAATTTTCGCTGGCGCGCTCAGGCTGGCTCAGGTTGCGATAAGCGCCGGCCATGGCGCGATAGGCCAGCGCGAAATTGGGATCGAGCTCGACCGCGCGCTTGTAATACGGCAGCGCCGCGGTGGCGCCCTTGCTGAGCTGCGTCTTGCGGCCCAGGCTGTACATCTTCAGCGCTTCCAGCGAAGGCGTGGTGGCCTGCTGCAACGGCGTGGCGTATTTCTGCACCGAACTCAGCGACTCGCCCAGCTCGCCGCGCAGCGCGACGGTGGCACGGTCCAGGGCCTTCAGCACGGCTTCCTTATCGGCGGCCTGCTCCTGCGCTTCGGCCAGCACGTCGCCGGTGTTGCAATCCACCGCCTTCAGGCCGACGACGTACTGGCTGCCCAGCCGCGCAATCGAGCCGGTGAGCATTGCCTTGCCGGCAGTACGCTGGCAGACCTCGCGCGTGATCTCCGGCGTGAGCCGGTCGCCCGCCGAGCGCCCCATCAGCTTCAACGTCTGGTTGATCTTGCGCTCGGAAACCAGGTCGAGAAACGGAGATTGCTCGAGCTGTACGGCCACGCCCTGCTTCAGGGTGTCGTCGAAGACGGCCTCGCCGGTGGTGTTGCTGAAGTCGCCCAGCACGATCGCGTCTTTGTCGGTGAGGTGCGTCGAGGCGGAGCGTGAGCGCATCCACAGCACGCCGCCTACGATCAACGCGAGCACGATGACCGCGGCGATGACGTACTTCCAGACGCTGGCCGCGGGACGGGAGGTAGTTTCGCCAGCGGCAATGGCGGTGGAACTTGCGGAGCGAATCGTCGCCGAGCCGCTTGGCGGAGTTCGCTGCGTACCACTCCCTGAAGATTGGTGCGGCGAATCTTCGACCTCGATGCCGGCGGTGGACCGCGAGCCGGTGTCCAGATCGCGCTTCAACCGTTGCAGGTCGGTGCGCATCTCGGCGGCGCTCTGATAGCGCAAATTGCGGTCCTTCTCCAGCCCCTTATTGATGATGCGTTCCAGGTCGCTGGGCAGATCGGGATTCAGCCGAATCGGCGCGACCGGCGGGCGATTGAGGATGAAATCGAACACCAGCCCGGAGGTATCGCCGCGAAACGGCAAGGTGCCGGTGGCCATCTCGTAGAGCACCACGCCGAAGGAGAACAGGTCGGTGCGGGCGTCCAGGTCCTTGCCGCGAATCTGCTCCGGCGACATGTACGCTACGGTGCCGATGGTGGCGCCGGGATTGGTCAGGTGCTGCTCTTCGGTGGTCTCGATGGTGGGATGAGCGGCCATTCCCGGACGCGATGAGGACTGCGAAACCTTGGCCAGTCCGAAGTCCAGGACCTTGGCGTGGCCGCGGCGGGTGACAAAAATGTTGGCCGGCTTGACGTCGCGATGAACGATGCCTTCGGCGTGAGCGGCGTCGAGCGCGTCGGCGATCTCAATCGCCAGGCCCAGCAGGACCTCCATCTCCAGCGGTTGTTCGGCAATGCGATGCTTCAGGTTCACGCCATCGAGGAATTCCATGGCGATGAAGCGCTTCCCGTCCTGCTCGCCGACCTCGTAGATGGTGCAGATGTTGGGATGGTTGAGGGCGGATGCGGCGTGGGCTTCGCGCTGGAAGCGGGCCAGCGCCTGCTGCGAGTCGGCCACCGCGTCAGGCAGGAACTTGAGCGCCACAAAGCGATGGAGGGTGATGTCCTCAGCCTTGTAAACCACGCCCATGCCGCCGCGGCCCAGCTTTTCCACGACGCGATAGTGCGAGATGATCTGCTCGATCATGAATGCGAGAGGTCTGGCCCCGGGGTGCCTTCATCTTATGGATGCGCTATGCGAGCGTCAACGAAGAATGACGGTTGGCGAGCGTGCGTCCGCCACCGATCCGGTCATCGCACGCAATAAATTTTCGGATCGTCCAAGCAATGACGAGAGAAAATGGGTTTGTACTGCTGGAGGTGTCTCCCTCATGTGTACTCCAAGGCAACATCGGCTGGCGAATCCTGCAATCGTTCCCCAGGAGCAAAGCGGCGTCAACCACGCTCGAAACCCTCGTTGGATAGTGGTCGCAGTTGCCGTGGCGCTGGTGCTGGCATCGGCGATAGCCACGGTTTCACCGGCGCACGCGCAAACCTATCAGGTGATCCACAACTTTACCGGCGGCCAGGACGGCGCCAATCCCGAAGCCGGGCTAAGCATGGACCGGGCGGGAAATCTTTATGGAACGGCATACCAAGGCGGGAGCGCAAATCGCGGAACGGTGTTCAAATTCACTTACAAAAGCACGGGATGGGTCTTGAGCCCGCTGTATAGCTTCACCGGGGAACCGGATGGAAGCTCTCCCACCGCCAGAGTCATCGTCGGGCCCGACGGCAGTCTCTATGGCACAACTGAATTCGGAGGCCACTACTGCCTGGTAGGTTGCGGAACGGTCTTCAGCCTGAAACCGCCGGTCACCTTGTGCAAGAGCATCATTTGCTCCTGGTCAGAAACCATCCTCTATCGCTTCCACGGGGACTCCGACGGCGCCAATCCCGGATACGGTGACCTGGCATTCGATTCCCAGGGTCACATCTATGGCACCACGTACTTCGGAGGAACCGATGCTAACGGCGTGGTCTATGAACTTACGTCGTCCAACGGTAGTTGGACGGAGAGCGCAATCTATCTCTTCCGAGCCTCAACCGACGGCCAGTACCCCTATAGCGGAGTGGTGCTCGACAGCTCCGGGAACCTCTACGGCACCACCTTCGCCGCCGGCGCTCACGGCTATGGCAACGTCTTTCAGTTGACGCACTCCGGCTCCGGCTGGAGCGCTAACAGTCTTTATGCGTTTCACGACTCCACCGACGGCGGAAAGCCCTTCGGCGGTGTGATTTTTGACGATGCCGGCAATCTCTATGGCTCAACCAGCACGGGCGGCACCGGAAGTGGAGGCACGGTTTACGAGCTGACGGCAAACACCTGGGGCTATGACCTTCTTTATAGCTTGAGTGGCTCAGCCTACCTGCCCGGCTCCTATGCCAGCCTGACCCGCGATGCGGCGGGGAATCTCTATGGCACTACCAACAAGGACGGCGCGTATGGCGCCGGTTCTGTCTTCAAGCTGACGCCTTCCGGCGGAGGCTGGATGGAAACCGACCTCTACGACTTCCCTGGCGGCGTGGAAGGAGCAGTGCCGTTCGGAAGTGTGCTCATCGACGCCAGCGGCAATCTCTATGGCACCGCTTCGCAGGGTGGCACCAGTGGATTCGGCGTTATCTGGGAAATCACGCCACAGTAGTCGGCTCAGGAAAACGGCATCAGCCAAGAAGCTCCTGGAATGGTGACCGGAATGCAAACTAAGTAACATCCCCGGCGAAAGAGTAGTCACATTAGCAGCATAACAACCTTAAGAGCGCGAGTTCGTTTCAGGAGAGTACTGTGTCCGCCTATCAAGAGATTTACCACCCCGGAGATAAAGTTCCGCATACTGGCATTTACGACGTCAGCCATGGCTCCTTTCATGCTCCACGCCACCAGGTAACCTGCATGGGAGGCGACCGCTTCCCGGTCTGCAACCGCTGCGGGCACGCTGCCCGCTTCCAACTCAACGTGCACGCGGTGCTCGTCGAACAGGACAATAATTTCCACCCGGAGGACCAAAAGGCAAATTTCTTCCTGTAGAAAATGACACAGCCGCACGTCAGCCCCTTCAGGCGATCCTGCGTCTCGAGAAGGTCGCGGTCGAAGTTTCGAGTTTCAGGTTTCAAAACCAACGGCGATGCCGCCACGCCTTTACTCTGGCTAAAAGCTAAGAGCTAAAAGCTAAGAGCCAGCCTCCGCCGCCCTTGAAACTTGAAACTCGAAACCCGAAACTACCCGCCCCTCGTCATCGCTCTCGTTCTCGACTATGCTGTGGCTCCTGCAGTTCAGGAGCAACGGCATGGACAAAGGACGGCTGGAAGCGTTCACCGATGGCGTGATCGCCATCATCATCACCATCATGGTGCTGGAGCTGAGGGTGCCGCACGGCTCCAGCCTCGCCGACTTGCGCGCCGAGCTGCCGCTCTTCCTCGCCTACGTGCTCAGCTACGTCAATGTCGGCTTGATCTGGAACAACCATCACCACATGCTGAGCGTCACCAAACGGATCAACGGCACGGTGCTGTGGGCCAACCTGATGCTGCTGTTCTGGATGTCGCTGATGCCCTTCGTCATTCGCTGGATGGGCGAAGCTCACTTCGCGCCGGTGCCGACCGCCGCCTACGGCGTCATCTTCATCATGATGGGAGTTTCCTACGTGTGGCTGGAGCGCGCCATCATCGCCTGCGAAGGGCCCGAGTCGAAGCTGGCGCAAGCCGTGGGCGAGGAGAACAAGGGCAAGCTCTCGATGGCGCTCTACGCGCTCGGGGCCGGACTGGCCTTTGTGCGGCCGTGGATCGCCATCGCCCTCTACGTTCTGGTGGCGATGATGTGGTTCATCCCTGACCGCCGCATCGAGAGCAAAGTTTAGCTGCGGCCGGCCGGCTGTCCTGCCTGCTTCTGCTGCTTCACTTCGGTGATCAGGCGCTGCACCACGTCCTTCTGCTCGAAGTCGGGATCCACCTTCAGCAGTTGTTCCCACGCCGCTACCGCGCCGTCCGCATCCTTCTTGCTCTTCCACTTGATGATGCCGATGTTCATCAGCGTGCCGCCGTGCTTGGGATCGTAGGTGAGCGACTTCTGCAGTTGCGCCAGCGCGCCGTCCACGTCGCCTTCGTAATACATGCACGAAGCCATCACCGTGCGTACCGGCACATTCTTGGGATCGATGGCGAGCGAGCGGTTGTAATACTCAATCGCCTTCTTGAACTGGTGCGTCATCTGGTAAATCTCGCCGACCTGGGCAAGCAGCTTGGGGTCCTTGGGATTGCTCTTGAGCTGGGCCAGCGCCGGAGCGGCCTGCTTGTCGGCCATCTGCTTCATCTCGTCGAGCGAAGGCATCTTCTGCGGAGCTTGCGGGGCTTGCGCTTGCGGCATACCCGCCGGCGCTTGCTGCATGCCAGTCGGTGTATCGGCCGCCTGCTGCACCATCGCCGCCGGCGCAGGTGTCGCCGGTCCGCGCAGGAAGTATCCGACCGGAACGCCGATCAGCAGGCAGATGACCGCCAGGGTATAGGCCTGCACCGGCCGCCAGGTGCCGCTGGTCTTGGGTGTTCCGTCGTTGATGTCGTCCATGAAGTGGTGCTCCTCGCCAGATGTGGAACCGCGGATAGGCCTCAGCCCCAAGTGATAAAGGCACGGCAGATGCCAAATCGGGACCCCTAAAACCATTGTATTTCCAATGGGTTACATGGAGGCGACCCTTCGACTGCCGCGCTGGTCGCGTGTTTCCTCGCACCGCCGGGTGTGATTTAGCGCCCCATTGCGAATCAGCGGCCCGACTACGGCGTCGCACACACCGATGCGTTCGGCAGCCTTTTCACCAGCCAGAGTTGCCGATCCGGCGAGAACTCGTTCACATGCTCGATCTGAAAATCGGGGCTGCTGAAAATGCGCTGGCTGAACCATCCCAGGCGCGGATTATCCAGCACCAGAAAAGTGTCCCAACGGCACATCATCTCTCGCCCCTCGAGGACGTGGCCAGGCAGGTATCCGGCCGCGCTGGCGTTGCGGGCCAACTTGTAGCTCACGGTGTCGTTGCTGTGCAGCGCCACTTCCCAGTCCAGCGGATAGTAATAGGGCTTGGGCGAACGCCGGCTGATGTAAGTCAGCGGCAGAAAACTGTGGGCATCATCCACGACGATCGGCAGCCCGCTGGGAAGTTCGCGTTCCAGCGTTGCCACGCGGACATCCGGCATCTTCTCCACGCTGAGCAGCGGCCACGACAGAATCACCGCCAGCAGAGCCAGCCACGCGAATCGCAAGCCCGTAGTGAGCCGCACCCCTGACAGGCGCGAATTGAGCAGGCATGCCACCAGGGTTGCCACTCCAACCACGCTGGGCAGGAAGTAGCGATCCACGAAGAGCGAGGAGTTCCCCCACGAGATGACCGCGATGGGAATCGGCAGAAGTAGAAACGCGAAGGCGTGATAGACCAGAGTGTCGGAGCCGGCGGCGGGGCCTGGCTCCGGCTTCGATTTCGGCGCAAGTGCACTCATGCCGGTGCCCATCAACAGCCCGAAGGCCAGGCACGGCGATGCGAAGGCAAACAGGTCCAGCACTTCGGTGAAGGTGGGAATCGGTGTCCAGTTACGCGGCACCGCCAGGTCGTGGATCTTCAGGATGGGCCCCATCCACGCCAGTAATACAAGCCAGGAGCACGCCAGGCCGGCGTAGACGCTCCAGCGCAGGCGGCCGCGGCGGTAGTCGCTAAATATCAGGGCGCAGATTGCCAAGCCGCTATACAGCACACCGAAGGGATGCGACATGACCAGCGCCACGTGCGCCACTATGCCGCCTGCCAATAGTCGGCGGCTGGCCGGATGCAAACTCAGACGCAGGTGCAGCGCCAGCACTAGCACTACGCAGGCAAAATAGTATCCGTAGTAGCGGGCTTCCACGTTTTGCCGAAGCAGATACGCGGAGGTCACGGTGCTGCACGCGGTGGCCAGCGACACCGCCCAACCGCTGTAGGCCTGGCGCAAGGTGATCCACAGCAGCAGCACGCCGGCGCACATAAACAGCGACGACAGCAGACGGAAGCTGAACAGCGTCTCGCCAAAGATCTTTCCCCAGCCGTGAGCCAGGACGTAGTACACCGGCATACCGCCATCAACCGCATGGGCCAGGGCATGCAGCATGTGCGGCAGACTAGCGTCGGTCACCACCTGCAAGGTGTAGGCTTCGTCAATCCAGATTTCTTTTTTGGGGGAGCCCAGGATGCACGAGAGCAGCAAGACTGCAATCGTCACCAGCGGCAGAATGCCGTCCAGAATCAAGTTCCAAAGTTGATTCTGCGGTCGTACTTCCTCTGCGGGGAGAGCAGTTCCCTTCTCGACCTCGGGCAAGAACTCAGTAGTGGTTGACATTGAATAGACGCCGACCCCGCAGGCCCTTCATTCCTGTCGCCCCGAACCGACTTCAGTCGGTGCAACAGTCGGCGCAATAACGGCTAATGCACTCGCCATGCCAGGAATGCTGCATCACTAAGAATGTTTGTTTGGACGAACTTAGCCTCCGCGCCGAAACGCCTTACCGGCGACGAGGCGAGTTTCTCCTCAGCACGCCGGGGCATTTGGCGCGATTTCCTTGTGCCTACCGCTACCTGACGGCACCCTGACCCACACATTCCGCAGGAGTTAGCTCAGTTCCCGTTTTGGCAGCCAGCATGCCTTTCTCTACCCAGAGGGTGGGGCGTTCGCATGGCAACCAAATCGTACAAAGCCGTCGTGGTGGGCGCCGGGCCGGCTGGCCTGACCGCCGCCTACGAGCTGAGCAAGAACGGCGCGCCGGTGGTGGTGCTGGAGAGCGACCCAACCTACGTCGGCGGCATCTCGCGCACCGTCAACTACAAGGACTTCCACTTCGACATCGGCGGCCATCGCTTCTTCTCCAAGTCGCGCGAGGTGGAAGAGCTGTGGACCGAAATTGCCGGCGACCTGATGCTGGAGCGCCCGCGCTCCTCGCGCATTTTTTATCGCGGCAAATTCTTCACCTATCCGCTGAAGCCGTTTGAGGCGCTGCGCAATCTCGGCGTGCTCGAGGCGCTGCTCTGCGTGCTCTCGTTTCTCAAGGCCAAAATCAGGCCCACAAAAAATCCCACCAACTTTGAAGACTGGGTGGTGAACCAATTCGGCGAGCGGCTGTTCCGCATCTTCTTCAAGACCTACACCGAAAAAGTCTGGGGCATGAGCTGCAAAGAGATTTCCGCCGACTGGGCGGCGCAGCGCATCAAGGGGCTGTCGCTGGCCTCGGCCATCAAGCACGCCGTGCTGCCGCAGCGCAAACCCAAGGATCGCACCCAGGTGGTGAAGACGCTGATCGATACCTTCCGCTATCCGCGCCAGGGCCCGGGCATGATGTGGGAAGCCTGCGCGGAAAAAGTTCGCGGCTACGGCGGCGAAGTCCTGCTAGGACGGCGCGTGGTCGGTTGCCGCTTCGATGAGGCTCGCAGCCGGTGGATGATCACCGCGCGCGACACCCAGGGCGCGCTGGAGCAGTACGAAGCCGAGCATCTCATCTCTTCCATGCCCATCCGTGAACTGGTGGCGCAGATTGAGCCGCGGCTGCCGGAGCCGGCGATCACCGCGGCGAGGTCGCTGCGTTATCGCGATTTCCTGACCGTCGGGCTTATCCTCGCGAGAAGGACCGCTTCGCCGACAACTGGATTTACATCCACGATCCCGGCGTGAAGGTTGGGCGAGTGCAAAACTACAAGTCGTGGTCGCCGGAGATGGTGCCCGATCCCGCGTTCTGCTGCTATGGGCTGGAATATTTCTGCTTCGAGGGCGACGGCCTGTGGAGCGCGCCCGACGCGGACCTGATCAACCTGGCGAAGAAGGAAATTGAGCAGGTGAACCTGGGCTTGGCCGCCGATGTGGTGGACGGCTGCGTCATCCGCCAGCCGCAAGGCGTATCCGGTGTATGACGACAGCTACCAGACGCACGTGGATGTCGTCCGCGGCGCGCTCGAGACTTGCTGCCGCAATCTTCATCTCGTGGGCCGCAACGGCATGCACAAGTACAACAACCAGGACCACGCCATGATGACCGCCATGCTCACGGCGCGCAACATCCTGGCGGGCGAACATTTCGACGTGTGGGCAGTGAACCAGGACGCCGAGTATCACGAAGCCGGTGAAGTGGGCGCCGCGTCCGCCAGCGGCTTGCGCTTCGCGCCCGTCAGCCTGCGCTCCCCCGCCGCTGAATTAGCGGTCGAATCCTTGCAGTCATGAGCACCTCGGATACGCCAACCTCGATCTCCGGCGCGGTCGCCGAGCAGCACTCCACCGTGCAGCAAGACGTACGCGGACTGCTGGCGCAGCGACCGGTGCAACTAGCGGCGCTGACGGCCTTGCTGGTGGCGTCGGGCGTCATCGCCCTCACCCTGAAGTTCTGCGTGCTCGATCTCGATATCTGGTGGCACCTGAAGGTCGGCGACTGGATGGTCGCGCATCACGCCGTGCCGCACACCGGAATTCTTTCGCGCACTGCCGCCGGTCGTCCGTGGATCGCCTATAGCTGGGGCTACGAAGTGCTGATGTCGTTGTTTTATCGCTGGCTGGGCATTCTGGGGGTCGGCTGGTACGGCGTCCTGCTGACCGTGGGCGTGACCTATGCCATCTACTGGATGCTGCGCCGCATTGCCGGCAGCTTCTGGATTGCCTGGCTGCTGACGGCGATTACCTGCTACGCCTTCCTGCTGCTGATGATGCCGCGGCCGGTGTACTTCTCCATCATTCTGTTCTGCGTGGCGCTGGCGTGGCTGGTCGAGGCCGATCGCAGCGGCGACTTCCGGCGATTGTATTGGCTGCCCGCGCTGTTCTTTGTCTGGGCCAATCTGCATATCCAATTCATCTACGGGCTGTTCCTGGTGGGACTGCTCTTCGGCGTCGCGCTGCTTCAATGGGTCGCAGAAGTTATCGGCTTTGAACCCGAGTGGCTGCGCCCGGCGACGCTTTCGCCGTTCAGGGTGGGCGTGATTTTCGCCGCCTGCGTGGTGGCAACCTGCATTGGCCCCAACTGGTTTCATCCTTACCTGGCCATCGCCAGCTACTCGAAGGCCAAGGTGACGTACGGCATGATCATTGAGCTGCAGGCTCTGAATTTTCATGCTGTGGCGCACTACATCGAACTGCTGCTGGCGGCGACAGCCTTTTACGTGCTCGCACGGGCGCGGCAGGTCGGCCTGTTCAAGCTGGCGTTGCTGACCATTGCCAGCGTGGTCGCCTTCCGCACCATGCGCGATTCGTGGTTCCTGTGCATTCCGGCGGCGGCGTGCATTGCCGACAGCTTCGCGGGCGATCAACGCGACCCCGAGCCTGCCGACGGCTGGCGGGCGAGTCTTGGCGTATGGGCTGTCAGCGGATTATTGCTGGTTCTCTTCGCCGGCGGCTGCGACTTCACCACCCGAGGCCTCGACAGCGCCATGAGCGGATATTTCCCGGTGAGGGCGGTGAATTTCCTGCGCAACAATCCACAGCCCGGCCCGCTTTACAACACGCTGGACTGGGGCGGCTTCCTGATGTGGTATATGCCCGACTATCCGGTTTCCATCGACGGCCGCAACGATCTTTACGGCGACGATATCGACGAGCAGTTCTTCCGTACGCTGAATGCCGCGCCAGGATGGGAGAACGATCCGCTACTGAATGAATCGCGCCTGGTGTTGCTGCAGGCTCGCTATCCACTGGCCAAATTTCTGACCGCCGATCCGCGTTTCCAGTTGATCTACCAGGACAACCTGGCGCTGGTATTCGCGCGCCGATAAAGACATGCTGCTGAATTCCGCCGACGAATCGACCCACCAAGCGCAGGAATCCACCGGCTGGAAGATCGCCGATGTGGCAGTGCTTGGCACGCTGGCGGCGTTGATCGTTTATACGGTGACGAAGCATGAGCCTTGGGCCGACGAAGCCCAGGCCTACCTGATTGCCCGCGACCTGCCCTGGCTTCGCATGGTTTTCAGCGAGCTGCGCTACGAGGGACATCCCACATTGTGGTACTCCATTCTGTGGCCGCTGATTCATGCATTCCACTTGCCGTATTCCTATCTGGGATTCCTGGGCGCTGCGTTTGGACTGGCCGGCATCGCAGTGCTTGTCTTTCTGGCGCCATTTCCTCGCTGGCTGCGCTACCTGATGGGCGCGTCCTTCTTCTTCGTCTATCAGTATGCGGTTGTCGCCCGTTCTTACAACCTGATGCCGTTGCTGGCGTTTCTGGCGGCTTATTATTATCGGCAAGGCCCGCGCCGCATATTGAGTTTCGCCGTGGCGATTGCACTGCTGGTCCAGGTGAGCACACATGGCGCCTTCCTCGGCGGATGCATGTCGCTGTTCTACGCCTGGCCAATTCTCAAACGCTGGAAAAAGCTCGGGAACGAAGAGCGCCGGCGGTTCCTTCTGGCTGCTGGGCTAATCGCCGCCTCCATGGCGCTGTTTCTGATCGTCGTCTATCCACCGTCTGACACTGTGGGAGTGATGGAAGCAGGCACGCTGCCTTTCTCTATCCACCTTCAGAAGACCTTCACCGCCCTGTTCGACGCCCTCAGCAACACGGTCATCCTGAGCGCACCGTTCCTGGTCATCGCCTGCTTCTGGGCGCTGCAACGCGGCGGATTATTCCTGCTGGTCGGCTCGGTCGGAGGAACGGCGGCCATCTACGGCTTTCTTCGCGGGGCCCAGCATCACGTGGGCCTGGTGCTGCTGGCGCTCATCACTTGCCTGTGGATGGTTTGGCCGACCCCGGCTCAGCTTGCCTCCAGCGCGCTTCATTTCCGGCGTTTGCATTATGTCTTTCTCGCCAGCCTGGCAATTATCTTTGCCATTCAGGTGGAATGGTCGTACCGCGCCATGCGCAACGACGTGGCCGGCCCTTACTCGGGCGCGCGCGACGCCGCCCAGTACCTGAAATCGGTGAACGCCGAGCAGCAGGGATGCAGCGGATACTTCTTCATGGACGTGGGAGTGGCCGCGTACTTCGACCACAACATCTTCCAGAATCTCGGCGGCCCCGAGGCGCCATCATTCTTCCATCACTCCCTGCCCTACGCGCGGAAGGCGACCATCGTGGTGCCGTGGGAGCTTCGTACGCGCTATCTGTTGCTGGGGGTGAACTATCCGGTTTCGCAAGCGCAGCGGGAATTGGCCATCATGCAGCATTACGGCTACGCCCTGGTGCATGTCTCCCAAGGCTCGGCGTTCTTCAAGAACAAGGCAGGCGAGCCGCAGGTTTACCTCATCTTCGAGCGCCAACAAAATCCCCAGCCATAACTACCGCCCATCTCACCAAAATTGATTCGGGGGTTGCTGGTTTGCTAAGGTCGTGGTCATGCCCGAGCCTGCCCCCGAGCCGATTAGCGAATTGCTCGACTCCCTTTATCGCGTGGATTCGGGACGAATCCTGGCAACGCTGATCCGCCTGCTCGGCGATTTCGATCTTGCCGAAGAGGCGATGCACGAAGCCTTTGCGGCTGCGCTGAGTTTGTGGCCGACGAGTGGAGTTCCCGATAACCCGCGACCATGGCTGATTTCGACGGCCCGATTCAAAGCTATTGATACGCTGCGCCGACGGGCAAGATTTGATGCGTCGCAAGACGAGCTCGCGCGACATCTCGAAGCGCAAGGAGTTCGGCGGAAAGGCCTTCCGAGGAAGTGGACAGGACCTTTGAGGATGACCGGCTGCGCCTGATTTTTACCTGCTGCCATCCATCGCTGGCGCCGGAAGCGCGGGTTGCGCTCACCTTGCGCGAGGTGTGCGGGCTGACCACCGAGGAGATCGCCAAGGCCTTCCTCACCACGCCGAGTACGCTGGCGCAGCGCATTGTGCGCGCCAAGACAAAGATTCGAGAGACACGGATTCCCTACGAGGTGCCGACGCCGCGAGGAATTGCCGCAGCGACTGGGCGCGGTGCTTCAGGTCATCTATCTCGTCTTTAACGAGGGTTATTCGGCAGCGGCGGGAGCGGAGGTCACGCGGGCCGAGCTGACCGGCGAGGCGATTCGACTGGGCCGCTTGCTGACCGAACTCCGGCCAGAGCCGGAAGTGACTGGGGCTGCTTGCCCTGATGTTGCTGCACGAATCCCGTCACGCCGCCAGAACCTCTCCGACCGGCGAGCTGATTCTGCTGGAGAACCAAGATCGCTCGCGATGGAACCGGGAACAGATCGCAGAGGGATTGGCATTGCTGGAGAAGGCCCTGAAGTCGCGCGGCTTCGGCGTTTACGCATTGCAGGCTGCGATTGCGGCGGTTCATGCGCAGGCGGAATCGGCCGCTGCGACCGACTGGCGGCAGATTGTTGCGCTTTATGATCGATTGCTGCAAATTCATCCTTCGCCAGTTGCGCAGCTCAATCGTGCCGTGGCCATTGCCATGTGCGACGGGCCAGAGGCCGGTCTGGCGCATATTGACGCGGTGTTGGGGGATTCTTCCGGAAGACAAGGGCGAATTGGCCAATTACTACCTCGCACATTCCGCCCGCGCGGATATGTATCGCAGGCTCGGCAGGACGGCTGAGGCTCGTGCTGCATATGAGAAAGCGCTGGCGCTGACCCAACAGGAACCCGAGCGGCAATTCCTGCAAGAGCGGATTCGGCAGCTGGAATAAAACATGACTCAAATGTCTTCGTCGAACAATGGCATCAGATCGCGTGCGCCGTGGAGCACCCGCACGACTTCGATTCCACGTTGGCGTGGCAGGTAGAAGATAACGTAGCGGCCAAAGATAAGGCCTCTAAGATCAGTTAACAATTCTGGCCTTGCGCGCCCGATCAAGGGATGCCGGGCAAGGTCCCGAATCTTACGGTCGATGGCGGCAGCGAACGCATCGGCTTGGCGAGGACTGTCCTCGGCGATGAAGGCCCAAATCTCGGCGAGATCCTCCAGCGCCTTGGGCGTATTACAATCGGGGGCATTTTATTTGGTGGCGGCTTTGCGCGATGCGACGAGTTTGCGGCCTTGCCGCTTCATTTCGGCGACGCTCCACGGGCGCGGCGGGCCACTTTCCACGCCTTGGCGGATGTCTCGTCGCAACCGGTCGAGCTGAAGAGCATGCAGTTCGTTGCTGCGTCTCCATCAGGCGCAATGCTTCGCGCACTACTTCGCTGGCGGAGTTGTAGCGTCCGGATTCGACTTTCTGCCGAACGAGCTTTTCGAGTTGTGGAGTCAGGTTGATATTGAGGGTCAAGCTGGTTCAGTCCGTTCAGCTTTCAAGGTATTGTGATTGGGCAAAGATTGTCAATGATTGGCCGGGTGGCCCAGGTCTCGCGATTTTCGAGACCTGGGGATTTTCGTCATCGGAAAGGGCCCCTCCGTCTAAACGATTGGAGCGCCCACAAGCTGAAGTTTCGAGAAGTGACAACTTTTCCGCAGTGAAGTGTCGCACGAACCCAGGTCTCGAAAACCGCGAGACCTGGGCCACCCGCTAAGCGGACATCCGTAAGCGTTTAAGCCCGCATCCCTTCCGGGCCGGGGGTTAACCGTACTTGAGAGAAGTGCTCTGTCCGACTTCGATAATGTAACCGTCAGGATCGCGGATGTAGCAGCGTATCTCGCCGTACTTGGGGATCGGCTCGGTGATGAACTCGGCTCCTCGACTTTTCCACAATTCGTAGCAGGCTTGAATATCCGCAACCCGGAAATTCATAAAGCTGTTGATGTGATTGGGGTCGGGGACGCTGAGCGTTACCGTCGGCTTGTCCGGGGTCGGCCCGCCCCCAACGTTCAGAATCATCCAGATATTCGCAAGCTGAAGGTACGGAGGCGCGTTGCCGTCACCCATGCTCAGAATGCGAGCGCCGAAGACCTTTTCGTAGTAGCGAGCCGATCGCTCGACGTCGGCGACGGTGAGAAAATGCGCGATGCTCATCCCTTCCTTCGGGGGCATCTCATAGCTCTTCTGTTCGATTTGTACGCTGTTCATTGATGACTCCCATTGAGTGCGGCTAGAAGAAGTTTCAGAAGCGCTTCATCGGAGAACGGGTTCTGACCTGAGATCAGCTCGCGATCTTGCAGGACGTAGCTCTGCCATGGAGCGACCACACTTACGTCACCGCCCGCCGTGCGCAAGGCGAAGTCCGGGTAGAAGAGAACTTTACCGCCAATCTCAAGCGGCTCCCGCTGCTGCTCTTCCGCTGTCGAAAAGATCGTCATCTTATATCCGGAATAGATCCAGCCTTGGGCCTTTGCCTGCGCTCCCGCGGCATCGCCCGCACTCAGCGCGCGCGACCACCTCGGTCGAATTCGGAAGAGCCGAGAGTAGTGAAATCGGGCCATGGCAGAGCACTGCCGTAGGCTTGGATGTTTTATGAAAGTGTCTCATCACGGTGCCGGCGTCGGGATCATCGAGAAGATCCATCATCGGGCCATGGCCGCCGGGGACGAAAACAGCGTCATATTGATCCAGGCCTGATGCGATGACATCCGAGATACGAGTTGGATTCTTGAGTCCAGTCAGGCTGTCGCGGAATTTCAGATAGTCCTGAAGCTTGGCCTCGTCCCCACCGAAGAACTGGGCTATAGCTGAATTGACATCCAGTTGCGGCGTGTTGCCTTTGGGGTTGGCGAAGGTGATTTCGTAGCCCTCCTTCATCAGGGCGCGAACCGGAACCGTCAGCTCGTTGAGGTAGTAGCCGGCGCCGGCATAAACCTTGCCATCTTTCAAGGGCAAGCCGTGACCGCTCGAGACCAGTACCAGGATTTTTCCTTTTGTTGTCATTTTGTTCTCCTGTCTGAAGTCGGAACCAAGACTGGGGACAGAGGGGACGTTTCTCCAGTCTTTCGACAATGGATTGCGGTGAACGTCCGGAAGAAGCAAAATTTCTTGTACGATGTGTCGAATTCCGCTGCGGCCATTCGACTATCTCGTGAAGGCAGGACAATTGGCCCGCCCCAAGATCATTACAGGAGAATGAAAACCTCATGCCACAGTATTTGGTTGCCAACTACCTCCCCGACAACTTCGACCCGTCCACCGTCACCGAAGCCATGGTGGAAGAGATCCACGCGCTCAACCGCGAAATGATTGCTGCCGGCATCAGGAAGTTCGCCTGCGGCATTGCTCCGCCCGCCAACGCCAAGACGGTGCGCAAGCAGTCCAACGGCACGGTGCGCGTCACCGACGGGCCGTACCTGGAGACCAAGGAACACATAGGCGGTTTCTGGATACTGGAAGCCGCCAACATGGACGAAGCGCTGGCATGGGCGAAGAAGGGTGCCATCGCCTGCGATGTGGCCGGCGAGGTGCGCGAGCTTCTATTCTTCCCGGCTCCGGAGGAAGGATCCGGCGGAAGCAAGTAAACCGCCCGGGCCGCCGCGACTTCGGAGGTGCGCCGTCTTGCCCATGGGAACGAGCCAGCGGGAAGCTACGCCGCTGGCTTGCACCCGGGACTGCCGGGCCCCGGTCGAGTCTTTTTTCGATGCCGGCCTGACAGACTGGCATCGCGTATCGCCCACTAAATAATATGAGCAACCAACTTACTCGTCGCGACTTCGCTATCCGCACCGCCGGCTTTGGTCTGGCTTTTGGATTGGCACCCGCAGTTACGCTGGCGGAGGTTGAGCAAGCCTCGCGCCCAGAGACTTCGCCAGCGGTCGCGGACCCATATTCCCTCGTCGACCCGGAACTTCTTCCTGTGCTCAAGCAGTTTCCCGCCTTTGACCTCACAGCAGAGATGGTCGCAAGTTCCGGCAAACGCCCGGCATGCCCCCGTTACCTATTCCCGCGCCGCAGCCCGTGGAGCGGCATATCCCGGACCGCCAGGAGCACCCGAAGTTCGTCTTTGGGTCGTGGATCCTGCGCCCTCGGAGAAGAGCAAGCCGGTGTTGCTTCACATGCATGGCGGCGGCTTCATGATGACCGACCCCTGGTTGCTGCCCCGAATTCAGGGGATCGCGACGGATTGCCACTGCGTCGTCGTCTCGGTCGACTACCGGCTGGCTCCGGAGACGCGCTATCCCGGTTCGCTTGAGGACAATTACGCCGCGCTGAAATGGGTTCACGCCCATGCAGCGGAGCTCGGCATCGATCGCTCCAGAATTGCCGTGGGCGGTGAGAGCGCGGGCGGCGGCCACGCAGCGAGCCTTGCGATTCACGCGCGCGAACGCAAAGAAGTTCCCATCGTTTTCCAGTTGCTCATATACCCCGAGCTAGACGACCGAACCGGCAGCACCCGAGCCAGCGCCGCCCGCCATCGGCCACTTTATGTGGAATGCGAGTGCGAATCGTCTTGCCTGGAGCTCGCTGCTCGGTGTTCCAGCGGGTTCATCCAAGGTTCCGGCAGGCGCCGTCCCGGCGCGGGTAGACAGCGTCGCCGGCCTGCCGCCTGCCTGGATCGGCGTCGGTTCCATTGACCTGTTCGTCGAAGAAGACATGGAGTACGCGCGCCGGCTGGTCCATGCCGGAGTCGCAACCGAGCTCCTGGTGGTGAGTGGCGCCTTCCACGGATTCGACCTCTTCGTGCCGGACGCCGAAGCCTCCCGGCAATTCAGCGCGAGCTGGAAGTCCGCGCTGCGCAGGGCATTCGTAGCTCGCAAAGGTCATTAGCGGAGAAGTTGGAAGCGCCGCGGCAGAGTACGGGACAGAGAGAAAAAGGGCGGGTGGCCCAGGCAAGAACTTTGCTCAGCAAATGAACATGGGGTGCCCCATCCAACCTTCTTTTGGTTGGGTGGGGATTTTGACATTCACTTCGAGGGGGCGGAGTGGGTGGCTTGCAAAACAGCCATCGCGCATCCCGCAAAACCTCCACCCAAGCAACCCCGGCTTGGATGGGGCACCCGCAGATGGTAGGCTGGGCCACCCGCCTACTTGCCAAGATGACCGGGACCCTTCCTAAACAGGTTTCAACAAATACATTGCATGGCCATTACGCGACGCTTAACTCAGGCGCGCCGCCAGGATGTCCCCGGCGCGATCGGCAACCGCCATGATTGTTCCAACCGGGTGCGCGGGCACAATTGTCGGGATCAGCGATGCATCCACGACAGCCACGTTACTCGTTCCGCGTACGATGAGGGTCGCGGGATCGACACCGCCGATGCCATCGCTGAGGGCAACCGTGCCGCCATAGTGGTTTATGATCAGCCGGTTAAAGTACACACCGTCAACCGGCGCTGGTCCGGTAACGTACGTCCGGATGTCGGCCATGGAGTTCGGATTCAGCTTAGGATGACTTGCGCCGCCGGGACCGAACACAATCTTCAATCCCGAATCTTTGGCAAATAGCTGGATCATGTCGAAGACAGCCTGCGTCATCAGTGTGGTGTCGGCTTGGCCATCCGGCGTATCGGGCAGATAGATACTCGGGTAGTTGACGTTGCCCTTGGCATCGAGAGTGATCAATCCTCGCGCCTGGGGATTAAGCAACATCAGGAATGCCGAAAAGGTCCTGGGTCGTAGTAGGGTCCGCCCGGTGTCCCGGCCCCATTAGGGTTGAGAAAGATCTCCACGTTAGGGACATCGCTTCCCAGTTCGTAGTTCAGGATTGATACCGGCTGATACTGCGCGTACGGACCACGGCCTCCATCAAGGTATTGCTGCAGGTCCGCGGCGTTTTCGTCGTAGTCACCGTAGTTGTAAGCCTGGTACGGCACAGGCCCGTCGTAGCTGTACGTAACCATTGTCATTACATGGTCGTACAGTCCGACACCCACCGATGGGTTGTCGATGGAGAAGGCAGCGGGCGATTGACCGGGAAAAATCTCGGACTCGCGGCCGCGCGGGCCGACTCCGCTCAGCAGGAGCAGTCTTGGAGTGACAAGCGCTCCCGCGGCCATGATCAGCAGACCGCCACTATTCAGGCGCGCGGTTCCAGCTGTGCCGGTCTGCGACTGGTCCAGACCGCTGCGTTGGTTGAAGTGCACCGCAACTGCTTCTCCATCGCTAAAGTCAATCTGCGTGACCTTGCTGTACGTCAGGATTTCGAGATTCGAAACGGGGCTGCCGTCCGGGATCGACCGCCTCGAAATAACCAGTGAGCGGTCCGGCGCGTCGGCCATCAGCGGTGGCAACGTACGGACGACTATAGATACCTGGGCCATCAAACGGCTGACTGGTATCGCCTTCGATCCAGCCATTGCCGGCATATAAAGGATGGATGATCTGCGCCGGGCCGGTGTTCTGCGGAATGCCATCGGTGGACGGCGTATTCGTGACCGGCACTCTCTGCCGCACACCATCGAAGTAAGGAGCCATGTCTGACCAATGCCAGCCCGCCGGCCAACCGCGATCGAAGACCTGCGACGGATTGGTCTGGAACAGCATGCCGTTGAACATGCTGTTGCCGCCCAGCCCGATGCCCTGAAAGGTAAATCCAGTTTCCCTAAGCTGATAGGGCGCCCCAAGCGGCTGAAATGCCATCAACGAGTACTCGCCCGGCACATCGAAGATGGTGAGATCAGTGCGTCCTGCGGGCAACCACATGGGGAACGCTGTGCCGCCAATCGCAGCCGATGTCGGCCCGCCGGCTTCGATGACAAGGATGCGTTTGCTGCCGCCGCTGGCGACTCGCAGCTTCGAGGCCACGATCGCACCTGCCGTACCGCCGCCCACAATGATCGCGTCGTAACCATCGAAAGGCGGGTTGACGACACTACCGCCGCAACCGAGCAGTCCAGTCAACGGCGAGGCGACAGCCAAGGTCAGCCCGGTTTGAGCCACTTGACGGCAAAAGTCTCGACGGCTGACTCGTGACACAGGAAAACCTTTCTTCGTCAATTCCAAATCGCTGTCATAGTCTACTTTGCCCGGGCAGACGGCAAGTAAAAACCGATACAAGGGGTAGTTCGAACCAAGCACCACGGGCTCGGGCGGGTGGCCTGGGCAAGAACTCTGCTGAGCACTTGAACATCGGGTGCCCCATCCAAGCTGGTTTTGCTTGGGTGGGGATTTCTCTTGTCTGGAAAAACTTAGGCAGGCACAAACACCAGCCGCACCGCATCTCCGACAACATCGCTCTTCACCAGTCGCAGTGGCGGACGCGCCGCGGCGAAGTAGGGCTTGCCGCCGCCCAGCACGAAGGGACGGAAATAAAGACGATATTCGTCGATCAGACCAAGCTTGGTAAGACTCCCCGCCAGCTCCGCTCCGGCAACGTCGATCTCGCCATCGGTCTCCGCCTTCAGCCGCGCAGCGAACGTTCCCAGGTCCTCCGTCACCAGCGTGGCATTGGGGCCAACCGACTTCAGCGAGTGCGATGCCACCCATTTCGGCTTCGCGCGCCACACCGCCGCAAAGTCGTGCTCGCCCTCGTCCCAGTCCGGCTGGTCCTCATCCCAATAACGCATCACCTCATACATGCGCGTTCCATACAACATTCCCGCCAGCCCGCGCACGTGATCGTTGAAATGGCGATGCAGCGCCGGTCCCGGAGGCGGCAACACCGGTCCTCCCGGCACTTCGGAGCCCGTCGAGGTTCCGAAAAACTGACTCTTAGCGGCAATGTATCCATCGAGAGACTGCATCATCCCGAACACCAGCCTGCCCATCCCCACCTCCTACCGGCTTCGTCCTGCACTGCAAGACGCCCGCCGCGGAAAGGATGGTAGCAGCCGGTCCGAGGCCGTTGCAATGATCTGATCCAGCATTCGCAGTTCTCTTCCCGGTGCCCCAGGTTCGCGGCCCGTTTTTGGCCGCTAACCTGGGTTCAAGAATGTCCGCTTTGGAGCGCCGCCGATATCCGTAATCCCAGGTTAGCCCAAAAGACGGGCGAACCTGGGGCACCGGATGTATGGGAGACGGGCGGGCGCCCGATGCAACCTTCTTTTGGTTGGGTGGCCACGGGTTCCTCTGGTGACGCTAAAAAAGATAAAGTAGCTGTCGATTTTTCGGTCTCCCGAACGACTATCTGACAGCAGGACGATGAGCTGCGGCTCTCGAGCCACTAGAAACCAGGGAGTCACGGGAAACCAGGAGGAATAAATGAAGTACATCTGTTTGGGGTACTACGATAAAGGCAAATTTGATGCCCTGCCCGAAGCCGAGCGCAACGCCATGTTCGACGCATGTTTTGAATACGACGACCATCTTCGCGCCAACGGGCATTACGCTGCTGGAGAAGCGCTTCAGCCTCCGGAGACCGCATTGACCCTGTACTGGAAGAGCGGCAAAGTCGCAACTACCGATGGTCCCTATGCGGAGACCAAGGAACAACTCGGCGGCATCATCGTTCTCGAGGCGCGCGACATGAATCAGGCGGTACAGCTCATGGCGCAGCATCCGTCGCTGAAGTACGGCAGCATCTTTGAGGTTCGGCCAGTCGGGGACATGAGCGAAATCTTGCAGGCGAGTGAGCAGCGCCGGCGACAGAACGCCGCACGCTGAAAGACCTGTGGCCGTCGGCCTGAAGGCCGACTCGGTAGATCGAAAACAAATTGACTTAGACACGAGCCTGAAGCCGTCGCTCTACCCGAACATGAGAGCGGCCCACGGGGAAGCACATCATGACCCTCAGAGCGGATTTGATTCTTCAAGACCTTAAAGTCGCGCTGCGCTCGCTGTGGCGCAGCAAAGGCCTGTCCATCACGGTGATCGTGACCTTGGCGCTGGGCATTGGCGCCAATGCCGCCATCTTCAGCCTGGTGCGCGGCGTGCTGCTGCGGCCGCTGGTCAACCGCGGTGAAGACCGGCTGATCTACATCCGGCAGGACGCGCCCGGATACGGCGAGCAAGACGCAGCCTTTTCCGTGCCCGAGGTCCAGGACCTGAAAGCGAGCGTGAAGTCGGTCGGCTCGTTTGGCGAGTTCTCCCCGATCGGCTTCACCATGATCGGGCTGGGCGAGCCTCGCGAGGTGCGCGCCGGAGTGGTGGACGGATCCTATTTCGAGGTTATGGGACTGCGCCCGGTGCTGGGCCGGCTGCTCGATCAGCACGACGATGGTCCCAATGCTGCCGGCGCCTGCGTGCTGAGTTATCGCTTCTGGAAGGACTCGCTGAAGGGCGATCCCACCGTGATCGGCAAGACCATACGGCTCGATCCGCGTTCGGCCACCATCGTCGGTGTGCTGGAGCCGTCGGTGCAGTATCCGTCGCAGACCGAGATCCTGGTCAACGTGGTGACCAGTCCGCATCATCTTTCGGCCACCATGGTCACGGGACGCGTGCACCGCATGACCGAGTTGTTCGGCCGCCTGGCGCCCGGCGCCACGCTGGAGGGGGCCCGCGCCGAGTTGCGTACCGATTATGCGGCGATGGTGCGCGCGCATCCCGAAGCTTATCCGGCGAGCGCCCACTACCAGATCGATGCCGTGATGCTGCGCGACCAGATCACCTCCGGCGCCAAGACGATTCTCTGGGTGCTGCTGGCTGCCTCCGGACTCATCTTTATTATTGCGTGTTCGAATGTCGCCAATCTGATTCTGGCGCGCTCGGTGCGCCGCGAGGGCGAGTTGGCGATTCGCGCCGCGCTGGGGGCGAGCACCGCCGCATTGCGGCGAACCCTGCTGGCGGAAAGCCTGCTGCTGTCGGTGGCGGGAGCGGCGCTCGGCGTTCTCAGCGCGCAGCCGATGGTCGCCGTTCTGGCGCGCTATGCCTCGCGCTTTTCCGTCCGCGCCCTCGATTTGAAGCTCGATATGAGCGTGCTCTGGGTGGGAGCGGCGCTGGCTGTCGTCTCCGCGGTACTGCTGGCGTTTGTGCCGCGCCTACCCTCGGTGGAGTCGTCGGGAGGAATCGGGCTGGCCAGCAGCAGTAACAGCGTCCGCATCAGCAGCGGCACCGGCCGTCGCCTGCGAATCTTTGCCGTTACTCAGATTGCCGCTTCCTTCCTGTTGCTGGCCGGCGCCAGCGTCCTCATCAAGACCCTGGTTACGCTTCAGGAAACGCAGACCGGCCTCGACATGCATCGTGTGCTGGCGGTGAATGTGCCGGTCATGTCGTACGGAAAAACTTCCGACGACATCATCAATTTCTACCGCCAGGTGATTGAGCGCATCAGCGCACTGCCCGGCGTGGATCGTGTCGCCCTGGGCACGAATGTTCCCTGGCGCGACGCCGGCCAACAAGGCCCCGGCCTGCAATTCAGCGGCGAAGGCCACGTAAAAGGCAATCACGAAGAAGATCCGCTGGCCGGGCTTCGAGTGGTGTCGCCGGGATTCTTCGCGGCGCTGGGAGTGCCGCTCATCGCCGGCCGCGACTTCAATGACAACGACCGCCGCGGCAGTGAGCCGGTCGTCATCCTCAGCCAGAGCGCGGCGCAGCGCATGTTCCCCGGCCAGGATCCCATCAATCGCCACATCATGTGGACCGACCCGGTAATGCAGTTCATCTACATCAGCCAGGGCCCGCGCCGCGTCGTCGGCGTTGTCGCCGATGTGGACGACGAGCATATCGAGCCCGGGCCGACACTCACCATCTACCACCCCTTCGGGCAGGTTCCCGACGACACCAGCAAGGAGCTGCCGCTATTCGGCGGCCGGCTGTTCGTCCACACCCGCTCCGATCCGCACGCACTTGATCATCCCGCTGACGCGCATCATCCGCGGCCTGTCTTCGGAACAGCCCGTCGAGCACGCCGCCACACTGGAAGACATTCGCGCCGAAGTGCTGACGCCCGACCGCTTGAATACGCTGGTCTTCAGCGGACTGGCGGGACTGGCGCTGGCGATTGCGCTGGTCGGCGTCGCCGGCGTGCTGGCCTTCTCGGTCAGCGGACGCACTCGCGAGTTCGGTATCCGGCTGGCGGTTGGAGCGCAGCCCCGGCACTTGCTGATGGGCGTAGTTGCCGAAGGCGCGATGATGGCGGTCGTCGGTGTAGCGGCAGGCGCAATCTTCGGATTCGTCCTGACCCGCGTCGCCGGCAGTTATTTCCCCTCGCTGCAGATGCCGAGCGCCTTGCCGGTAGTTGCGTCCGTACTCGTGCTGTTGGCCGCGGCCGTCATCGCGTCCATTTTCCCGGCGGCCCGCGCCGCGCGCGTGGACGTCACCGAAGCCCTCCGCGCCGAATAGCTAAGGTGCCCCAGCGTTCAAGAATGTCGGCGGGTGCCCCACTCATTCGCGGTTTTCGAATGAGTGGGTCCGGGAGGCGGAGCACGTCCGTCGGGTGCCCCAGGTCTCGCGCTTTTCGAGACCTGGGGATTTTCGTGATCGGTCACTCCCACAATGTGGCAGTACGTCCGGTGCCCCAGGTTCGCGTCCCTCTTTTGGACGCTAACCTGGGTTCAAGGGCGACGGGACGATCCGGGCTGCGACTTTCACGGGACGATGGAAAACTCTGTTTGCGCGAGCCTTGTATCAGGGCCCGACTTCAGTCGGGCCGATGCGCGCTTTTTCTTTTGTCTGGAGCCGGCTTAAGCCGGCGGCACGGGCGCCCCAGGCAAGAACCCTGCTGAGCAGAACCTCGGGTGCCCCATCCAACCTTCTTTAGCTTGGGTGGGGACTTTGACTTCCTCTCCGCGACGGCGGGTGCCCCAGGTCTCGCGCTTTTCGAGACCTGGGGACTTCGTGATAGGCCTCGTATCACGAACCGACTTTGACGGGCCGCTGAAAAACTCCGTTTGCGCGGGCCTTGTATCAGGGCCCGACTTCAGTCGGGCCGATAAGCGCGCGTCCGTCGCATCCTCCTCGCGCTCGGCCCTTAACCAATCGAGAAACAATTCTTCCTATGCCATCGTTTTTTGGGACTGCAATTACTTCAGCCAGTGGATTTTGATTTCCTGGTCAAGCGCTCTAAATTCCGGGTCCCCGGTCACGAGTTCAGCCTTCTTTTCTTTGGCCAGCGCGGCGGCGAAAGCATCGGCCAAACTCAACTTGAAACGCGCTTTGAAATCGGCGGCAATGTCGGCCAACTGGCGGCTTGTGGAATGAAAATCAATCGGCAGACCCTCTAGAACCTTTGCGGCTTCCGTCCAGGCTGCGGCTCCGTCTTTTTTCACAATCGAGTACTTCACCTCGGCGTAGTTCACATCGGTCATGTGGAGCGGGCTGTCTCGTTTGCTGGCGGTGACGAGCAGTTGCTCCACCGCTTCCGCGCCCGCTTCGTCGCGGAAGTAGGCGATCAGTGCGAAGCTGTCGAGCACCTTAGCGGGCATGGCGCTCCTCTAGCGCGCGTTCCTGTTTATTGTGCTCGGCCCAATCCTTGGTCAGTGACCCGTGTCTCGACGCGCGCTTGAGGATACCGCGGCCGCGTCGGATGAGTGCCGCAGTCACCGGTTTTAGCAGGATACCCTCAGGCGTCGCTTGAACCACTGCTTTGGTTCCGTCCTCGATTTCGAACTGCTTGCGAAGACGAAGCGGGATGACGACTTGCCCTTTTGTCGTAAACGATACGGTCTCGAGTTTTTCTGTCGTACTCATGGTAGATAGTATGACATATATGTGCTAGTCCATCAATAAGTGTAAAGTAAGGCCATTAGAGGCTAGAAGGATATCCCGGACGCAGTCTGACCCTGGCGCAATAGGTAGATTCCCCCCCTCAGCGCGAGCCTTGTATCAGGGCAATTGAACCGTACGGTGCCCCAGGTTCGCGTCCCTCTTTTGGACGCTAACCTGGGTTCACAAATGCCTGCTTTGGAGCACCACCGATATCCGTAATCCCAGGTTAGCCCAAAAGATGGGCGAACCTGGGGCACCGGATGGGTGGGAGACGCCCGGTGCCCCAGAGCCTGCCCTGAGCGCAGCCTGAGGGTCTCGAGACCCTGGGGATTTTCCTGATCGGTCACTCCCACAATGTGGCAGTACGTCCGGCGACACTCATCCCCTCTGTTGGATGAATGGGTGTGCAAACGCTTGGTCGAGGAGCGGTTCTTGGTTCTATAACCTCGCCCGTCCGGACTCAATGACCCGGCAAGCCGAAGGCGTAAACGTTGTAGTCCCGTGTCCCCAGATAGACGACCCCGTTGGCCACGATGGGACCGGAAATCATAAGATCGCTCGTGGTGTAGTTCCACAGGCGGGTTCCGGTCGCGGCGTTCAGCGCATACACATTGTGGTCGTAAGAGCCCGCGTAAACCACTCCGTTGGCCACCGCCAGAGTGGCAGCGACGAAGTCGCCCGTGGTGTAGCTCCACAAAGGAGCGCCGCTGGAGGCGTTCAGCGCATAGACGGTGTCGAGGGAGCCGAAATAGACCGCATCCTTTGATACTGCCGTGGCCGTTGGGTAGCAGCCGTCGTTCTGGCTCCACAGCACGGCGCCGGTGGTGGCGTTCAGCGCATGCGCGTTGCAATCCGGGTACTCGGACGCGAAATAGACCGCCCCATTGGCCACCGCCACCGGGGAGGGGTAATCGGTGTAGTAACTCCACAGCAGAGCTCCGGTGGAGGCATTCAACGCGTCAATGTGGAACTCGCAGTTGACGTAGGCGATCCCGTTCGCCACCGCAGCTGCAGGATTGTAAGGGTTACAGTCCTGGTCAATCCACAACTTGGCGCCCGTATAGGCGTCGAGCGCATAGAGGTTGTAGTCGTAAGAACCGACATACACGATCCCGTTCGCCACTGTGGGCGAGGAATATACCTCCCCGCCCGTGGGGTAGCTCCAGACGACATTGCCGGTGGAGGCATTCAGCGCATAGACATTGTGGTTCTGGGAGCCGACATAGACCATTCCATTGGCAACCGTTGGCCCGCCACCAGTGCCGCCGGGGGTGAACCAGCTCCATAGCTTGGCGCCGGTTGCGGCGTTCAGTGCATAGAGATTCTGGTCGTAAGAGTAGGCATAAACCACGCCGTTCGCCACCACGGGCGGGCTGTACAGTTCGCCTCCGGTGGGGTAAATCCACTTGACCTCCAGGTTACCGACTGTGCTGGGACCCAAAGTGAACTCGTAGGGATTAAAGGCCGCGCGGCAGGATGAGAAACCAGGCTGTGCCCAATTGCTGAACCAAGTGGCGGGTGCGCCACATGCTTGTTGTGCTGTCGCGGTCGAAGCCATCGCCAGGAGTAGTACAAAGGCCAGACCGGCCGTTATCTTCATCTCCTCACCCCAGATCTGAATTTGGCCCGCCAACGGCCACAACTATACGCCCAATTTGCCAACCATCGACATATCCTTAGTGACTCGCTGTCGGGGGACGTGGCTTACGATACCGCGGGTGCTCCATCCAAGCCGTCTTCGCTTGGGTGGGTCTTTGACCTTCATTAGCGCTGCCGGACAAGCACGGTTGCCACGTCGTCCCGGTAGGCAACGCGGAACTGCAGCTGCGCGCTGAGGGCCACCGCCATCGGGCTGTTGCGCGGCAACAGGATGGTGCGCGACTCGGCGAATTCCGGAGAGGCATCGAGCGCAAGCTCGCCACCCACTAGTTCGAAATAGCGGCGATTGTAGGCTTCGCCATACAAGTCGGCGCGCTGATCGATCGCGACGGGATAGTCCGGCAGATACCAGGCGAGGAAGCCTCCCCAGTCGTAGTCGTTGAAGAGGGGCGCGGGCAGCCGCTGCGCGCGGATGGTAGTCGCAGGCCTTCACCGGGAAGCTGCGGCTGACGAGCGGCAAGCAGGGATCCCGATCGCGGGGAATTTCCGTCGCCGCCACCAGCAGAACTACGACCACCGCCGCGGCGACCACGGCCTGCAATCGAAGCTGCTTGCGATGGGGAGCGGCGGTGGCGGTCGGCAAGGCGTCGGCGATGATGGCGATGGAAGCCAGCACCAGCACCCAGGCATCGCGCTGTCGCGAGAACGCCAGCGCCAGCGCGCCCGCCAGCAGTCCGAGGCGAAACAGGTCGCGCGAACGGCGGCGTCCCAGGGCAAAGCACGCGGTCATGGCCAGCAGCAGCAGGAGGTAATCCTGCGGGCGGCGGAAGCTGAGTCCGTGGTCCAGCGGGAAGTAAGGATAGCGCGTGGCGAAGATGGTGGCGAAGGCGTGGTAGACGTGACGGTCGTAAGGCGAGATCAAGGACGCCATCAGAGATCCGCCGGTCGTCCAAACCAGGGGCGCCAGCGGAAGCGTGGTGTCGTCGCGACGCAGTAACCGGTCGGCTGCGACTTTCGCCAGCATCAGCAGCAACACCAGCAATCCGAAGACGAAGCTGCCGTCGAGACTGGCCCAAATGATGAAGAGTGCCACCACCCAACGGATGAGCTTCTCATCCCGGCCGCGCTGAAACTCAAAGAGCAGGGCCAGTTCCACTGCAAGCAGTACGACGGAAATCAGTACCGGTTCCAGATATGCGCTGGGGATGAGCACCTGCGCCAGCGCGGACAGAATAACGGCGCTCCAGAAATTCCCGCGCCACCCGCGCGCCAGCCAGAACGTCGCCGCGGCGATCAGTACCCGACACAGCATCAGCAACAACGGCAGCGCCCGCAAGCCCAGCCAGCGATACGCCAGCGCGAGTACGGCGTCGAATCCCCACGACGAATCCATCCACGGCGCTGTGCTCAACCGCGAAAATATCCCGCTGTGTGGCACAGCGAAGTGCGAGACGATCCACTCGCCAACGCTGAGATGCAGCCAGGTCTGGCTTCCCGCCAGCGCGGAAAGATGCAGGGCCTCCCACACCGCCGCCGAGGAGAACAGCAGCACCAGCACCACGGCGCGAATCGCCAGCGCCAAGCCCGACGGCCGCATCTCGCGCGACGTTTCCGTCGCAGCACCCCCGCTCTCCGATGGAACGCTGTGCCTCACCGCCTGCTTCTCCTGCTGAACGATTATTTCTTCGGAGCGCCCGTCTTGCCTTGCGAGCCGGCGGCCAGGTGATGCACGCCGCCGCCGGGATCATGTGCCACATTGTGGCACTGCAACACGCAGCTATTCGAGCCCGGATCGTAGGAGATCGGCAGCCCGCCGTTATTGCCCACGACCTTGGTATCGAAGTCCACCATGCTTAAGCCGGTGGGATTGGAGCTGTTGGAGGTCATGCCGTGCGCGTTGTGGCAGGTCGAGCACGAAAACCCGTCGCTGTACACGTGGTTCTTGTGATACTGCCACGAAGTCGGCTGCATCACGATGCTCAGGTTGTGGCACTTGGCGCACATGCCGTACGGCCCGTTGACGCTGAGGTCGGGCTTGCGGATTCAGATTGACGGTGATCAGCGTGCCCGGGCCTGCCCGGCGCCTGGCTGAATTCGTAGTCGCGCTCCAGAATGTGCCACCACTTCGAGCCGTGCGGGCCGTTGGGGCCGGTGCCGCCGAACTCGCGATTGTCGTCGCTGTTGTGGCAATCGGTGCAGAAAATCTGCGTGCCCATGGCGCGGCCGTGGGTGGTGCCGCCGTTGAAGTCCAGCATGGTGGGCAGCAGGCTGGGCTGCGGCTAGTCCGCTGCGTGCGCGCATGCATCACCGGATGGCTCGACTTGGCGCTGCTATTCATCTGCGGAATGACGTTCAGCGGATCGCCGCCGGCGCGCGCCGGCAGATAGCCGAATACACGATGTTCGCGCCTTGCCCGCGCTGTAACCGTGGCAGCGCAGGCAGTTCTCATACTGATTCACCGCCGGATTCACGACCGTCGTGCCGTCGGCGCCCACGCCCATCACGCCCGTCTGCGACACGCGAATCAGCGGCGGCACGTTGAACGCAGGTCACTTGCTGCGAGCCGTGGCCGTTGTGGCAATCCGGCGCAGGTGGCGTGCCGATTATTGTTCAGCACCGCCGGCTCGGCGGCGTCATGCGTATTGCATGCCGCTGCGGGAAACGGATGCGCCATCTTGCTGAACTCGGCGAAGACGTTCGGCGCTCGCGGGAGAGACGTTCGATCCGCCGTTGTGGCAGGCGACGCAAGTCCTGCTCGTTAGGCTGCGCGCAGCAGCCGCGCCGCGCCCTGTCCGCTTGTGCGGAGCGTGGCACGACGCTGCAGGCGTTCGCCGCCACCGTTCCGTACGGCCCCAGGTTGGTGCTGCCGCGAAACCTTGTTCTGCGACGCCATGGCGTGAACGCTGATCGCCCAGCCCGCCAGCGGATTCACCTGGTTGTTCCGCCCATGGTGTGCGCTTGGGATCGTGGCAGGCCAGACACATCTGCCCGGCGGAGCTGTCGCGCACCAGAAAATCGTTGGCGATCTTGTCCTTGGCCTGCACGTGCGGATCGTGGCAAGAGGTGCATTCCACGTTGCCGTTGACCAGATGCACCGCGCCGGTCGGATCGCCGGTCTTGCCCTGCGACACCAGCGTCGCGATCAAATCAATGTTGTCTTGCAGCGGCTTCACCAGGCTGAAGGGATGCGAACTCAGCAGGTTGGTGCCGAAGTTGTCGCCCTGGTTCCAGCTTCCCTTCATCGGCATATTGTCCGAAGAGCACGGTATCGCCGACGGCCACGGTGCCATCGTGGCAACTCAGGCACAGGCCGCTGTCGCTGCCGAGCGGCATCTGCGGCATGCCTTTGTTCAGATCGGTGGTGCTGCTGTAAGGCGTGTAGGTTGCGGTGGAGAGCTTCTGGTTCCACAGCGGCACCATGTTGCCGTTGCCGGAGTGCGGCACGTGGCAATAGGTACACGAGCCCGGCCGCGGCCCCTGAATCGGCGAGCCCGAGCCCGGCGTCATGTCGTGCATGCCGATGACGTCGCCGGTAATCTGCGCCGCAGCCACGCCGCTCAGCAGCAGCAACCAACACGCGCCCGCCAGGAAGCGCTTCACTGCAGCCCTCCCTTGGCGTCCGCCGTTTTCACGCCATAATAATGAAACACCTGCACCCGCCGATTGAACGAATCCACCACGTACACGCGATCGTTGTGATCAATGAACACGCCGGTGGGCAGGCGAAATTCCCCGAAGCCGGTTCCCTTCTGCCCGAAGTAATACAGCAACTGGCCTTCGCGATTGAACACCTGCACCAGATCGGTCAGCCCCTCCACCACGTACAAGTGGCCTTCGGAATCCACGGCCACGCCCTTGGGACGAAACATATCGCCGGTGGCATCGCCGATCTTGCCCAGCGCGTATTCAAACTGTCCGGAGCGGTCGATGACCTGCACCCGGAAGTTCATGGCGTCCACCACGGCAATGTCGGAACCCATCAGCCGCAGCTCGGTGGGATAGTTGAACTCGCCGTTCGCCGCGCCCGACTGCCCGATGGTCTTCAGCACGCTGCCCTGCATATCGAGCACGTAAATGCGATTGCGCAGAGTGTCGGTGACGTAGATGTGCTGCTCGGCGGTATCGATGGCGATGCCGGTGGGCCGCTTGAAGAAGCCTTCGCCGCCCTTCAGGCTGCCCAGCGCGTGATGAAACTTGCCGCCGCTATCGAAGACGAAGATCTTGCCCGCCTCCGAATCGGTGACGTAGATGTTGTCCTTGTCGTCCACCGCCACGCATTGCGGCGCCAGCATGGAATCCTTGCGCTTGTCCTTGCGCTGGATGAACTTATATTTCTGCTGCGCGAAGTCGAAGATGTGGACGCCCTGGGCGCCGGGATCGGTGACGATGATGCGCCCGCGCGAATCCGTGGTCACGCTGTAGGGCCGCACCATGAAGTGGAAATCGGGCTCGCCGACGACGAAATCGAATACCTTGGTGAAGAAGCCCTTCTTGGGTTTGACCTGGCGATCATAGCTGAAGCTGCGCTCGAAGCTCAGCTTGCGGCCGCCATCCAGCAGCAGCTCCGGCACCTGCACCGGCGTAGGCTGGTTCTTCTTGCCGCCACCGGCCACAGCAAAGGCGGAGAACAGCAGCACCGCCGCCAGGGCGCAAGCTACCAATCGCATCCGTCTCGTTGTCGCTTCGTCTAGAAGAAGTTGAACCATCGATAGAGCCCAATATAAACCGACGAAACCTTGGCAGGCGCGGCCGACGAGGCGCTGAAGCCCTGCACCAGCCGGCTGTACCCGGTGGTCAAGCCAATCTGCCTGAACTGATACTGTAAGAAAAAGTTCTCTTCTTCAAGCTGATTCCACGAAGCGACGCCCTGGTTCGTAATATTGCTGTTGGCCTTTACATAGACGGCCGAGGCCGACATCCGCCGCACCGGCGATCCCGAGAAGGCAAAGGAGTAGCTGGTCCCGCCGTACAACACCAACAGGTTCGAGGGTATTATCGGCGGAAGCAGCGTATTGTTGAGTCCGCTGCCGGTGGCCAGCGCGTTGCCGTCCGATTTCGAGTAGGTGCCGGTCAGGTTCAACCGGCTGGTGCCGAAACTGCTGGAGAAAGACTCGCCGTTGGCATTGGTTCCCGGCAACGAAGTAATGCCGGTACGCCCAGCGCTAGCGGTGGCGTTCCAAAAATAGCGCCCAAACTTGCGCGAGACGTTGCCGGAAAAGTTGTAAAACGAATTGGTGTAGCTGATCAGCAGCGTCTGCACGTTCTGCCCGTAGCTGAAGTAGCCGCCTACACGCCACGGTCCGAAGTCCCGGTTGTAATTCACGTTAGCGTTGAAGCCAAGTGCATTGGATCCGGTATTGTCCAGCACGCTGTCGAAGACATTGCCGGATGCTCCGAAGTAGCCGCCTGCAAGTGGGCGGGTGTAGTACAGTCCGCCGCCATATTGGGTGTCGCCATAGTCTTGACCCTCGAACAACTGCTCGCGACGCTCCACTTGTCCCTGCACCTGGAAGTTGGGCGCAAATGCATAACTGGTGACGAACAACATTTGCCAGGCATGTGATGACTCGCTGCTCTGGGTGGCATCCAGAATTCCGCCGGTGGTCACATTGCCGCTGCCAGAGGTCGTCGTGGTCGAGTTGCCGCTCCCAGCCGTTGGGAACAGCGCCTCGTAGATGGAGCCGCTCAGGTTGTCGTCGTACCCGCCGCTCAGTGACATGTGCAGTTTATTGGTGGGACTTACCCCGGCATTGACATTGATGGTGTCGATGTTGCCGTTGAATTTGTATCCCAGGTAGTCGGAGTTGAGATCGCTGCGGCTCAACGAAGCCGAAACATTGCCCGCCCAGGGCAGAGGATGGCTGACGGTAAGGTTGTAATTGGTGGAGTCGGAGTTCGAGGTCGCCTCCGTCTGGTCCACAAAAATTCCCGGAATCACCGCATTCGAGCTCCCCTTGCTGAACGAGGCGCCCAGACCGAAGCCGGCGATGGAGTAGTTGGAATTCATGAAGAAGGAACGGAAATTGGTGCTGCCGGTATCGCTGGTTCCGTACAGCGAGTAGTTGCTGGTCCCCATCTGGTAGCCCACGGAAAGGGTGGGATAATCGGGGAACAAAGCGCTCCAGTTAATGCCGAAGTCCTGACTGTTGCCGGTGGTGGTGTAGTTGGCCACTCCCGGAATGCCGAAGTTCCCCTGGCTGTTATAGGCCGTCGTGTAATTCACCGAACCGGGGAAATGGCTGCCGCCAAAAATATTCGAGCTCAGCGATACTCCACTGGCGTTAGAAATGGATTGGATGGTGGAATTGCTGGAGTTCTGGTTGAAATATGGGTTGACGGTAAAGTTGATGAAGTTAGGATTGTAATAGTAACCGGCCAGGGTGCCGTTGCCGCCCCAGTTGACGCCGTGGCTGGAGTCTATATCGTTGCCCCAGATATCGCTGTAACCTACCGAGACATTGCCGTTCGCATTGAGATTCAGGTTGTCGCCCAACTGAATCTGCGCCCCCAGGGGCAGCGCCAGGACCATTAGTCCCGCCAGTACAAACCACGCGTTGCGGACCCTGCCTGCCACCGTAACCTCACCCGTGACGCCATAGCTAGAGTGTTTCAACCTTGGCGTTCTCTCGTAACTTCTTGTCGAAGGCGGCGCGCACCTGGTTAGTCTTGGTCTTCTCCACTTCCGGGCGCACCTTGTCCTTCACTTCTTCAAACTTCATCTTGCCGGCGGGAAGGTGCCGGTTCATGCGGAAGATCACGTAATTCGGCCCCACCTGGATCAGGTCACTCATCTGGCCGGGCTGCATCTTCAGCGCCGGCGTTAGCATCTCCGGCGGCATCTGCGCCCGCGGCACCCACTTGTGATCGCCCAGGTTCACCCGGTAGTCGTCTTCCGAGATCTTCTCCGCCAGCAGTCCGAACTCCTCCGCCGTCTTGGTGGCCTTGGCCTGCTTAAGAGCGTCGTCGGCGCGCTTGCGCGCGTCCTTCAACTGTGCCGCGGTAGCTTTCTCCGGAGGAATCACGGAAATGGTCTGGATGGCGAACGACTCGGGATATTCGAACAGTGCGGCATTCTTATCGTAGTAGGCCTTCAGGTCGGCCACCGTCACCGCCGCCTTGCGGTCCACTTCCACTTTCAGCAGCGCATCAATCAGCAGCGAGCGCTTGATCTTCTGTTGCAGCGCCGCTTCCGAGCCGCCGAACTCAGACTTCAGATATTGCTGGTACTCCGCCGTGCTCTTGAACTGCTTGCGGAATTCCCCTTGCGCCTTGCTCAGCTTCTCCGCAGGAACCGTTATCTTGCGCTTCTGCGCCTCCTGGTACACCAACTCTTCGAAGACGATCATCTGCATCGCGCCCTTGCGGATGCCCGGCTCCATGTCGGCGGGAATGTTGCCGCCGTGCTGTCCTGCGTAGGGAAAGATGCTGTACTCTTCGCGCACCAGGTCTTTGTCGGTCAGCACTACGCCGTTCACCCGCGCCACCGGCTTGCCGCTGGGCTGCGCCAGGTGCGCCGTGGGCACGCTGAAGCTATTCGGCTGATGCGATGCGACTTGACCAAAGGCGGCGGGCAGACAGAGAAGCAGCGTTGCGCAGATGGAAAACTTGTACTTCATGGTTCCTCACCCTGTGAAAACTGGGGAGAGAGGTGTCCTCTCCCCCCTAGTGGTTGCAAAGTTAGAAGGTGGTCGGAATCGTCAAGCTACCGTTCATTTCGTTGGCTTCGCCACCATGGCACTGGCGGCAGAACTGCGCCGTCTGGTTGGAGCCGGCGGTGCCGCTGGCCGGGTTGTAAGGCGCGCGAATGAAGAACATCGTGGCATAGTAGCCGGTCGGCAGGCCGCTCTTGGCGCCGGTGGTTACGGACACGACGTTCATCAAGTGCTGGTTGTGGCAGGTGGTGCACTGCACCGTCGGATTGCCGTTGTAGGCCTGGGTGCTGACGAAGAAGCCGTAATTCGTAACGAACGCCTGCATCTTCGGGCCGTACGTGATCGTACCGTTGGTGATGGTGCAATCCCAGTTGTAGGAGCCGCCACAACCCACAATGGCGTTGTCGCCCACCGGGTGATCGTTGAGGTAGTCGCCCGGAGTGGTGTTGCCGTCTTTACCGAGCAGGGTGGGAATGTTGTTGCTGGCATAGGTGCCAGGAACAGTTTCGTACACCTTGTTCTTCATCATGGCGCCCTGCGCGTAGTTGCCGTCATGGCAGCTCAGGCAGGTCATGGTGTTGGTGGTGACCGGATCGCTTGCGACCCAGCCGGTAGGCAGGGTAAGAGTGTAGCTACCATGCTCACTCTGGCCGGTGATATAGCTCTTGCCGAACAGAGGCTGTACGTCCTGACCCCATAGGGCGATGTCGCCGCTGGCGCCGTCAGCAGTGGAAATACCGTTGCCGCGCGCGCCGCTGTGCGGAGCGTGACAGGCCGCGCAGCCGCGGCCGTAGTTAAGGTGAGCGCCGAGAACGTCGGACGTCGGCGCCTGAATTTGCGCCAGCGCCAGCGTCGAGGCGGCGATGACGACGATCATCAGTACTAATACTTTCTTCATGAGATCGATCTCCTGATATGAAACTGCAGTTTTCATGACTGACTCTTGGAGGCCCAGGCCCCGACAACCTCCACGATGGATATATGCAAGCGGCTGGCCGCAAATTTCCGCAAGCCGCGACGAGGGCGATGATGCTGCTAAGTGATTGTTAGGGAAAGGTTTGCCAGACTCTCGAAGGGGAATGGAAGGCGGTTTTTCCCGATCTGGGAATGGGTGAAAAGAGTCACTTTCCGCAGCCGTTCCGTCAAATTCCGCAGTCCGGATTTCGGGAGCTTATTCTGTGGCAGGAGCGGGACTTAGCGGCTCAATCTTGAGCAGCAGCGATCAGGCCTGGGTCTACCGATTTTCCGGTGGGCGTTTTGCCGGGCTGGCCATGCCTCGGCGGCTCTGCGTCGGGGAATGACTTCACAGGCCGCTGAAAAACTCTGTTTTCGCATGTCTTGTCTAGGGGCCCGACTTCAGTTGTGCCTCTATTTTTGTCATCACGAACCGACTTCAGTCGGGCCTCTATTTTTGTCATCACGAACCGACTTCAGTCGGCCTCTATTTTTGTCATCACGAACCGACTTCAGTCGGTGAGGGATCCGCTTTCCCGACTTTTTCAGCAGCCTGTTCAGTCGGGCCGATAAGCGTTTTGTTCCCGTCCTCCGGAGCCGCCTTCAGCCGGCGCCACTCCGTGGTTTCCGGCTTTTCAGCAGCCTGTTCAGCCGAAAGGCCATTAAACTCCGTCCTCACAAGGACTTCCGGCCTATAGAGTGAGCTGAGTATGAGGATCAGTATTACTATGAATCATACTTTCAGTATGAGCGATAGTAATACCGATTCTGGAGCTACTTCGGAGCCTCGGCTTTCGGCGTATCCGTTTTGGCTTCAGCAGTTTGCGCCGAATTTGCCGCCGCAGGCGCTACCGCCGCCGATTTACCGGCTTTCGCCGCGTCTTTTTCCTTCTTCAACTGCTCGGCTTCGGCGTCCGTAATGTACCTAAACTCTTGAACCCGACCGGGATACTGGTCGGAGGCGAAGACGCGGTTGTTCTTGTCGATGGCAACGTCCACCAGCGAGGAGAATTGGCCCAGAAGTTGGCCGTGTCCGCCGACGACGCCCAGCACTTGTCCTTCTTTATTAAACACTTGCAGCAGATCCAGCATGGGATCGGCGACCCAGATGTGATTGTCGCTGTCAACCGCAATTCCTTTAGGATGAGCGAAGCAGCCGGGACCGTCGCAATGGCGGCCGAATTCGCTGATGAAGCCGCCGTCGGCGTCGAAGATTTCGACCCTATAGTTCATGGTATCAGTGACATACAGGTTACCGTCGCTGTCCACCGCGACACCGGTCGGACCGGAAAAATCGCCGGGGTCGGTCAGGGCGTGCCTCTGTCCACCCTTGCCGATGGTGCGGATAAGCTTAAGCGAATCAGCATCATAGACGAATACCTGGTCCTGCTGGGTGTCGGCGACGTAGAGCTGGCGATTCTCTTTATCAATCGCGATACCGACCGGATCGACTAAACCCTTGTCGATCTGGTCAGTTACGGCGTGCTTGGAGTTGAAGATCAGCACCCGGCGCATCTTCCCGTCGGTCACGAAGATACGGTCGTCGTCGTCAATGGCGATGCCGTTGATCAGCCCAAAGTGCGCCTCGAAACCGTTTCGAATCAGCGAGGTATCGTGGGTCTCAGTATTGAAAATAAAGATTGCGCCGACTTTTTGGTCAGCCACGTAGAGATTGCCCTTGGAATCCACCGCCATGCCGTAGGGGCCGATAAGCTGGAAAGGCATTTGTTTCATGCCTTTACGGTTCTCCGGCTGCACCCCGGCCAGGCGATCCATCCAGGTGGACTTCTGCTTGGGAGCTTCGCCTTCGGGCGTGACTTCCATCTTCATGCCAGCAAAGTAGTTAACGTAGCGCACGCGCGGAATGTTGGGCGGGCTGGGCCAAACCAGTTGGCTCGTATCTTGCTGAGGCCGCGCGGTTTCGGCCTTGGCGGCGGCGTCTGCCTTGGACTTTTTCTTGTTCTTGCCACCGGCCGCGGCCAGCGATGCCGGAAAAGCCGCCAGCAGCAGCGCCAGAAGCAGGGCTATCACGGCAATATCTCGTTTGTTTGTAATACTTGGACGCATTGTGTCGATCTCCATGCCGGCAGCCTTTACTGCAGCGCGATACGGTTTTTATGGCAGTTATCGCAGAACTGAATGTTGTCGGCCTGATCTTTTACCAGCAATCCTTTTTGCGTCGAGGAGTGCGGCTGATGGCAGGTCATGCAATTAATCTTGGTCTTGACTTTGGTGATGTCGCTCGGATCCATAACATCCTGAACGGGATGGCCAAGCACCGGATGCCCCAGCCCGTACTTGATGGGCAGCACCACCACGCGGTTTTTCTGGTAGTAGTCCTCCGGCAGCTTGACCTTGCCGTTGAAAATCGTCAGCACATGTTCGGATTCCAGCTTCTGCGGCCGCGAGTCGGGACCGTGGCATTCCAGGCACAGCGCGTTACCTTTGGCGCGCAGCAAGTGCTCATTGTCGCTGCCGTGCGGCTCGTGGCAAGTTGCACATCCTAAACCATATACCGGCTGATGCAGGTGCGCCTTCTTCATGCCTTCGGCCTGTTCGGTGTGGCAAGCCAGACACGCCTGCACCGGATCCGGCTGGATGAATCCCGGCGTCTTGCCGGCGTGCGGATTGTGGCAGGTGGTGCAATCGCCTTGCGCGCCCGGATGCGGAACCTTAGCAGAATCAATCTGTTTGGCCTGCTCGCTGTGACAAGTCACGCACAGCGCTTTGGAATCGGCCTGCGTCAGCACGACTTTGCCGTCCTTGGCCGGCTGATGGCACACATCGCAAGTGCCCATGGCAAACGGCGGATGCGTAAACCGTTGCATCAGCTTGGCTTGCGTGGACTGATGCGGATCGTGGCATTGCACGCAGTTGGCGCCGGCGAACGGCTGGCCCTGGTGCGCCTTGATCAGGCTCTCGTCCTTCACGTCGTGGCAATCAACGCACAACGCCGGCGGCGCCTTGGTCAGATGAAAATCAAATTCAGCTTTACCGCGCTCGCCCACTTTGTGGGTCACGTGGCACGTATCGCAACCCATGTCGAGCGCGGCGTGGCGGCTGCCGCCAGCGGGAACGTCGAGTCCCTGGGTATGGCAGCTCAGGCAAAGGTTCTGCGCTTTGTCGCCGGACTCCGGCTTCAGCAACTGAAATTTGTTATCCGACTGATGCGGATCGTGGCACTTCAGGCAATCGCGCACCGCCGGCGGATGTACGGTGCCTTTCAGGTCGGCAGCATTCTTGTCGGCGTGGCAGGTGATGCACAGCGCCTGCGGCGTGCTGGTGATCAGCTTGACCCGGGTGACGTCTTTGTTGACGCGAATCTCGTGGCAACTGGTGCAGCCCATCGCAATCGCCGAGTGGACGAACTTGCCCTTGGCCTTATCGGTGTGGCACTCGATACATTTTTCCGAGGGCGTGTTCTTGTCCAGCGGCACTGGATGGGTGGCGGCGAAAATGGAACTCGCGCCGAAGAAAAATCCCACCAGCAGAATCAACCGTACTGCGGATTTCACGGACACCTCCGACCCCTTACTGAATGGGTGGCGGCAAAGACCGAGCGCGCGCCGAATAAAATTCCCATCAGCAGAGTTAACCGGACTACGGATTTCACGGACATCCGACCCCTTACCTATTGCATTGAGCACGGCGATTGCCGCAAACGTGCCACGCCGCAATTTATTTCTCAAGCTAATAAAAAGATTGAGCTTATCGTTCTCGTGGCTCGAACTCATCGGCGATGGCGCGGCGGGCAGGTTGGGTCTTCCCTCGCATCAAATCGCCAAATCGCGCATTCGCGCCATCCTACTGCCGCCCCATACTTTAGACGTTTTTCCACGCCGACGGCGTACCCCAATGGTTGTAGAAGCGCGACACGAATCCTCGCGTCGCGACAGACCCGTATCAGGGCGAGGCCTTCAGTGGGTGCCCCAGGTCTCGCGATTTTCGAGACCTGGGATTCGGCCCTTCATAGGCTGGGGAAAATCTGGGTGAGGTGTTTTGTGTCAGGGCGCGGCTTCACAGGCCGCTGAAAGCGCCACCTTCGCGTGCCTTGTAAAGGGCCCGACTTCAGTCGGGCCGAACGCCGCCCATTTTATTTTTGTCATCCCGAGGAGGGCTTCAGCCCGACGAGGGATCTGCTGTTCCGATGCAGGGGATGAATTCTCGCGTCGCGCCGAACCCGTGTCAGGGCACGTAACGAACCCAGCGCGCGGCACGCGACAAACCCAGTGCGAAGCACGGAACAAACGTAGCCCAGGACGGAAGTCCTGGGTCAGCGATCATGATTGATTCCCGAGTCCCTTCAGGGACGGCACAAACTCCGCATGTGCTTGCCTTGTAAAGGGCACGGCTTTCAGCCGTGCCGCCAGCGGCCATTTTGATTTGTCACCACGAGCGGGCTTCAGCCCGCGAGGGGTCCGCTGCTTCTTGCGATGACGAAAGGCGGCGCCGCCTACGGGGCGCGGAGCGAAGGGCCGAGGGTACCCAGCGTTCCGCGCCAAAAGAAGGCGCGCTGGGCTAAACTAAGCCGCGCCTCTGGCGCTCGCATCGGCGCCACATCGCCCTCGTCGCAGGTATAAACGATTCACGCGCGCTAGCGCGGAAAATTCCGCCAACTAGACCGAGCTTGGGCGGGGCGCGCCCTCAGAATCGTAGACTGGGGACCCGCCGAATCGCTGCGGCATGGTGCCGGTTTGCCGTGGAAGGAAGAGCAACGGGGTAGTGGTAACCAATACCGAGCTTCCTAGTACAAAGAGAGTAGAATGCAGGCTTCGCTATCCCCTAACAAAGGAAGACCGTAATGAAGCTCGTTCGAGTTGACATTCACGGCGTTGCATCGATTCGTGAAATGATTACTCTTCATATTGATAAGAGAGTAACCACTCTAATTGGCGCCAACGACACCGGAAAACGAACCTACTGCGAGCAATACGTTGTCTCAACGATGATACTCCGTTCACTGCCGCTGACCGAAAACTGGGACTTGCCCGCAGACAAAAAGGCTTGGATCGAGTGGACCTTTGAACTTGATCTAACGGATCCAGAGGCGATCCGTCTCGCGTTGGCTTCACTTTTGGAGGCCAAAGGGCGGAAAGTAACGGTTCTGTGGATCTAAAAGGTGCTGCATTTCAGGTGACGGAGAGGCTGGCCGTGTCTGCTGATGGCGAAGAAAGCAGCACTTTTGCCGCTAAGGTCACGGAGTATTCCTTCAAGAACGAGATCACAATACGACGACTTGAGGATGAAAAACCTACGGTAGTGTCTTCTGAAGTGGGTGAGGAACTCGAGTCTCTGGGCCTTGCGGAGACAATTCTCAAGCGCAGACCGCGGGTGGAGCTATTCACCCCTGTCGAGCAACTGATGGATGTCGTAACCATCGCTGAGTTGGAACAACCAAACCAGGAATTCATGCAGGGGATATTTAGGTATGCCGAAATCTGGGATGATCGCAAACAGCTCTTTGTACAGACGGCTACGAACATCAGTTAACAAGAGCATCAGACACCTTCACCGAAAAGATCAAGTCCGAATGGCAACAAGGGGAGGACTTGTCTTTCAGGCTGAGTCATACTGGCCTGAACGGGGATCACGTTCAGCTCTACATAAGGGATCCTGCCGTAAGTGGGCGTTATGTACGGCCGTCTGAAAACGCAGCGAAGGTTTCTCGGCCTTTTTCAAAATGAGTATGCGAATGCTGGCGCAGAATTGAAGCGAGTGCCGCCAGTAGTTACATTTTGCTCTTCGACGAACCTGGACCCGCATGACATCCATCAGGTCAGGTGAATCTACTCAGGGTCTTTGAGAGACTTGCTGACAATGATCAAATCGTATACTCAACTCATTCTTTGTTCATGATTAATCACAATCGTCCGCATCAAAATCGTGTAACCTCCAAGGGCTCGAAAGGCACCACGATCGATCAAAAACCTTTCCTGAAGAATTGGCGCGCAGTAAGAGATTCGTTAGGTTTGATTCTCGCTGGGACATTCTTTATCGCAGATCGTACCCTCTTGGTTGAAGGGGAGAGCGACGCGATGTACGTTGGCGCCCTCCTCGGAGCCTATGACAAGATAGGCATCCTCGATGTTGATCTCAATTTATTTTCTGTGCTGTGGGCTGGTAATAGCAGAGATTTCGCACCGATGGCTAGGTTGTTGCTCGAGGAAGGCCGAGAAGTGGTGGCATTAGTTGATGGCGATGAGGGCGGTAGCAAGATTCGCACCACCATTCAAAGACTCAATGATGAAATTGACAAGAGCGGCTCTACTCTTAAGCCAATAGTGACTATAGAGCTTCCTGCACACCAATCGATTGAAGACCTGCTGCCGCATCCGCAACAGGTTCTCTCTGCGGTGGCCGTAGCCGGGGAGGCGTTAATTCGTGGCGGCTACCGTCAGCGTGCCGCCAACGGCCCAGAGAATTACGAGGCGATGCTCGCATCACTGAAGGTTCGAAAGGCGAGCTAACGCTAGGGAGACGTGTCGAAGACGTTACCGAACAATGGTTCGTTCCTCGCGACGCGATATCAAAGCTGATGATCGCGCGCAACTACATCGCTTGGTTGGAGGGGGCAGATCTGACTGACCTTGGAATACGAGCGGTGCCGGGCCCGCTGAGGCGCATTGTTGAGCAGCTTCGATTAGGCAGTAAGCAGAGTGCTAAGGCGGTCTTTGAAACCGCGGTTGAGCATTAGTCAGAGTGGGTAGCCAGCCTAGCTCCCGAGGGCTCCCTATCCAACCCCACTCGTTCCCACACGAATTTTGAGAACCAAAAAGGCCGGCCCAGCTTATCCAGAAGATGGATGAACCTTGGGCACCGGGCGATTTGGTCTTCCGGTAACGGACGGCGGCGCCGCCTACGGGGCGCAGGACGGAAGGGCGAAGCGTACCCATCGTTCCGCGCCAAAAGAAGGCGCTGCACGCTGGGCTAAACTATGGCGCGCCTCCGGCGCTCGCATTGGCGCGATGTCACCATCGTCGCGGGTAGAAACAATTCATGCGCAACGGATGAGTGGGATCGGAGCCGGTCGAGATCGGCGCTCCCACTCATTCCAAACCCAGGAATGAGTGGGGCACCCGACATTTGCGCGAATCCCGAGTCTCGAAACCCGCGAGACCAGGGGCACCCGGCAGCCTGCGGTTCTTTATTCACTCAGGTGTTTGCCTGGAACCACCGGAAGTAGCGCCGGCTAAAGCCGGCTCCGGACGAAAAAATAGCGGCCTTATCGGCACGGCTGAAGCCGTGCCCTGACACAAGGCATTCGATACTAGAAATCCGCGAGACTCGGCGCACCCCGTGACGTCAGTAATCCCAGGTTAGCGTCCAAAGCCGGGACGCGAACCTGGGGCACCCGACGGGGTGCCCGCTTGGAACAAATCCCTTTTGCGCTACGTACACGCGGGAAAGGGGATTCCGCCGTGCACACTCTCCTGCAAGACCTACGTTACGCGCTGCGCCAGATGCGGCAGGCGCCGGTTTTCAGTTTGACCGCCATACTCACGCTGGCGATTGGCATTGGCGCGACCACCGCCATCTTCACCCTGGTACACGCCATCATGCTGAAGTCGCTGCCGGTGTCCGATCCGGCGCAACTGTATCGCATCGGCGACACCATGACCTGCTGCATTGACGGGTGGGAAGAGGACGACTGGAGCCTGTTCTCCTATCAGCTCTATCAGCGTCTGGCCGCTGCCGCGCCCGAGTTCGAGGAGACCACGGCGTTCCAGGCGTCGCCGCAGGTGCACAGCATCCGCAGCACCACGCGCGACAAGGTGGCGCGGCCGCTGCGCGCGGAATTCGCTACCGGGAACTACTTTCATGTGCTCGGCATCGGGGCCTTCGCCGGACGCGTGTTTACCGAGGCCGACGATACGCAGTCGGCTCCGCCCACGGCGGTGATGAGCTATCGCACCTGGCAGCAGTCCTATGGCTCCGATCCCATGCTGATCGGTTCGAGCTTTGTGATCGAAGGCCAGCCGGTGACCTTGATCGGGGTTGCCCCGCCGGGATTTTTTGGCGAGACGCTGCGCAGCAATCCTCCGGACTTCTGGCTGCCGTTGCAGCAGGAACCGCTATTTAACGGCCAGAACGCGCTGATGAAGAATTTCCAGTCGAACTGGTTGTACATCATCGGGAGGCTGCGGCCAGGGGCCAGCGTGAATGGGCTGGATGCGCGATTGACGCCGGTGCTGCAACGCTGGTTGCGCAACGAAGACCCGATTCCGGCGGAGTTCCGTCCGCAGGTCGATCCTGACATTCCGCACAAGTACATTCGCCTGGCGCCCGCGGGCAGTGGCGTAAGCAAGATGAAGGAAGATTACGGCGCCAGCCTGCGCATTCTGCTGTCGGTGTGCGGCGCGGTATTGCTGATCGCCTGCGCTAACATCGCCAACCTGCTGCTGGCCCGCGGCGCCGCACGGCGCCTGCAGACGGCGGTGCGAATTGCGCTGGGCGCATCGAGGAAGCGGCTCATCCGGCAGCAACTGACGGAAGCTGTCCTGATGGCGCTGATCGGGGGCGTGCTCGGCATTGCGGTCGCGTATCTTGGCGCGCGCTTCATGCTGGCGCTGGCTTTTCGCAGTGCGACTTTCACGCCCATCAACGTCACTCCGTCATGGCCGGTGCTGGGATTCTCCTTCGGGCTGTCGCTGCTCACCGGAATTTTGTTCGGCGTAGTGCCGGCGTGGCTGGCCTCGCACTCCGACCCGGCCGAGGCGCTGCATGGCGCGAACCGCAGCACGCGCGAGCGGTCGTCCGTGCCGCAGAAGATGCTGGTCATCGGGCAGGCGGCGTTTCGCTGGTATTGCTGGCTTGCGCCGGTTTGCTGACCAGCAGCCTGCGCAACCTGGAGCACCAGCCGCTGGGCTTCGCGGTCGAGAATCGCGTCAGTGTTGCCATCAATCCGCCGCTCGCCAGCTATACGCCGCAGCGGCTCGACGCCCTGTACCAAGCGCTGGAAGATCGGCTGCTGCAAATTCCCAATGTGCAAAGCGCGAGTCTTGCGCTCTACACTCCCATGAGCGGCGACAACTGGGGCGAGATGCCGGCGATTGAAGGCCGAGGCGATCCCAAGTTAGACATGCTAGGCGGGGCGTCGTGGGACCGCGTGAGCCGCAATTACTTCACCACCATCGGCCAGAACGTAGTGCGGGGCCGCGACTTCGATCGCAGCGACAACGCCGGTTCACGCGCGGTGGCCATCATCAATGAGGCTTTCGTGCGGCAGTTCTTCAAGGGCGAGAATCCCCTGGGCAAGCACTTCGGCATGGACTCGGCGCGCTACGCCAAAACCTACGAGATTGTCGGCGTGGTGCGGGATGCGAAATACACCGACCCGGACCAGCCGGTCAAGCCGATGTGGTTTGTGCCGCTGGAACAGGCTGTGCACTACGACGAACCGCTGATGGAGCGGCTGGAGATCAAATCGCACTTCATGCAGGGCATCCAACTGGCGGTGCGAGGCGACACTCACAATCTTGAGCCACAACTGCGCCGCGCGATGGCCGAGGTCGATCCCAACCTGACCATCATCTCGGTGGAAACCATGGAACAGCAGGTGGCCGACAACTTCGATCAGCAGCGCATGGTGGCGCGGCTGGCCGGGACCTTCGGCATCATCGCGCTGCTGCTGGCGGCGATTGGACTGTACGGCGTGACCGCCTACACGGTGGCGCGTCGCACCAGCGAAATCGGCGTGCGCATGGCATTGGGCGCCAATCGCGCCAGCATCGCAGGGCTGGTGTTGCGGGGAGCGTTCCTACAGGTCGCCGTCGGCTTGCTCATCGGGATACCCCTGGCCGTCGGCGCCGGGCGGCTGATGGCTTCCAGCCTCTTCCAGGTTCGCAGTTGGGATCCATGGGTGCTGGCGATCTCGGTTTTGCTGCTGGGAATCTCCGCAGCCTTAGCCAGTCTTCTGCCGGCGAGCCGAGCCGCGTCCACCGATCCGGTGAAAGCGCTGCGCACGGATTAGTGCGGCGCCGCTCCGGTGGGGATTAGTTTAGAGCTCGGTCAGAAAATAAGACTCAACGGCCCTCATGACCGCGGTGCGGTCCAGATGTGGTTCTTTATCTTCGTAGCGGGCAGCCGAACAAATCTTGCCGACAATGTCGCGCGGATAACACGGCCGGAGTGGCTCATGGAACTGGCTGCGTATCATCTCGATCAGTTCGCTGAGAACTTCGGTGTCGCACTCAAGGCCACGCTCAGCGGCAACGCGACGAAAAATTTCGCGAAACTGATCCTCTGAAACCGCATTGATTTTGATCTTGGTTTGAATTCTGCGCAGGAAAGCATCATCCATCAATTTGGAGGGATCCATGTTGGTGGAGAAAACCACCACCATCTCGAAGGGGATTTCAAAGTTCTTCCCGCCAGCCAGATTGAGGAAGTCAATTCCGCGATCCAGGGGAACGATCCATCGAGACAAGAGCTCCTCAGGACGCATGCGTTGCCGGCCGAAATCGTCAATGATGAGGACGCCGTTATTGGCCTTCATCTGCAGTGGCGCGGTGTAGAACTTGGTGGCCGGATTAAATTGCAGCTCAAGCATCTCGACGGTCAGCTCACCGCCAACCACCACAGCCGGACGCCGGCACCGGATCCATCGCCGATCCACCCCGTTGTCCTCTTCCTCATGGTCCGCGCCAGAGCTGCTCTTGTGCACCAAGGGGTCGTAAACCGAGATGATCTGGCCGTCCACTTCAATGGCGAATGGAATCCATACTTCATGCTCGGCGATTACCCGGGAAAGTGTCTCGGCAATGGTGGTCTTGCCCACACCGGTGGGACCGTGGATGAAGATCGTCGAACCGGAGTTAAGCGCAGTCCCAACCTGCCACAGCGTCTTATCGTCAACCACGAGATGGGCGAAAGCACGTTCCACATCGGCCGCATGAATCGCCAGGTTACGCACGGTTTGTTTGCGAACCTGTTGTACATAGGCTTCCAGGGGCACCGGGGCCGCGCCCGCGTATTGGCTCATCGACAACAATTCCAGCGCTCGTGACCTACCCTGAGAGGTGATGGCGATGTTGGCCACATTACCGTGCATTCCGGTTACTTCACAGAATTGCCCGGTTCTCAGCCGCCGGAAAATTTCGTCGGTCACTTCAAGCCTGAGCCGCAGCTGCCTGGAAAGCTCGTATACCGAGAAAGGACCGGACAAAAAGAGAATCTTCAGCGCCAGATCTTCCAACACCGATTGCCGTATACCCACTTGGGATAGGGACGTAGGTGTCGGTGGCACTTCGACAGCTCCCGCAGTTATTGGGGAATTACCTGCATCCAGATCTAGTGTTTCCAGAGGAGTTACCATGTCGTTGATCATTTCAGCCCAGTGTTCTTCGAACAAGGGCAATACGACGGCGCCGGTGTAAGGCGGAAACAAAAGTAACCTATGGGCTGATTCAGGTCGGAAGTGGGCAGACTCGTGCACTCAACGTACAACTCCGGGATTTCCCGGAGGGGTCTTTTTGGAAAACTCCCATAGCCACAGGAACTTTGCATTCCAGCGTATGCCCAGCGCCATCCTCCCATGCGCGGTTTCATCACCGGCATGGGTGATAAGCCTCATTTCCCGGTTGTGACATTCGCCCCTCCGGTTCGGCAATCTTCAGCGATATCAATCACTTACGAGCAGCTACGAATTTGGCTGCCGACGTGCGTTTATCTGGTGTGGGGAAGAAGATTTCCATGGCTTTCGACGTTACTTCTGTCTTCAAGCGCTTCTATAAAACACTGGCTAATCTGCGCACCGGAATTACGCTGCTGATTCTCGTAGTCCTGGCCTCCGCGCTGGGCACCTTCATCCTGCAACGTCCCAACACCGAGCCGGACAAGCTGGCGCAAACCTATTCACCCGCGACCCTGGCACTGCTCGATCGGCTGACGCTGACCGATGTCTTCCACGCCTGGTGGTTTCTGACTTTGCTGGCGCTGCTCAGCCTCAGCATCATCTTCGTCTCGCTGGACCGCTTTCCCAATGCGTGGCGCTTTTACGCGCGGCCGTATCGCAAGACCGATTCACATTTTCGCTCCGCGCTGCAGAATCGCACCGAGCTGCCCATCCGCGACGCCAAGCAGGGCCTGAACGCCGCCGAGCGCGCGCTGCGAAATCTGGGATGGCCGGTGGAACACATTGCCGACGCCACCGAGCCCGCGCTTTATTCCGAGCGCCATCGCTTCTCGGTGATGGGCGTGTACGTCATCCACGCCAGCCTGCTGCTCATCTTTCTGGGCGGCATTGTGGACGCGCTGGTCAGCTACAAAGGCTTCCTCATGCTGCCGCGCGGCCAGCAAAGCAATATGGTCGCGATGAACGGCGGCAAGATGAAGGCGCTCCCGTTCAGCATCAAGTTCAATTCGGGCGGCGAAGAGACTTACGCCGACGGCTCGCCCAAGCGCTGGTGGTCGAATCTGGCGGTCATCGAAAACGGCAAGGAAGTTGCGAGCAAGCAGATCGCGGTCAACGATCCGCTGACCTACAAGGGCGTTCGCTTCTACCAGGCCAGTTTCGGCGCGACCGGAACCTTGGAAGGACTGAAGCTGACGGCTACGCCCGACGGCGGCAGCGGCAGCGAGATCACCATCCAGCCGAATCAGGCTTACGATCTCGACGCCAACACCAGCGTCACCCTGGCCGAGTACATCCCCGACTTCTTCATCCGCGACAACCAGGTGTTCAAACGCTCTGACGATCCGGTGAACCCGGCCTTCCGGCTGCAAGTGAAGAACAAGCGCAGCGGTGAGGAAGCCAAGGTGTGGATCTTCCCCGCCTATAACCAGGCGTCGCAGGGCGAGAAGACGAATTACAGCTTCGTGTATCGCGATATGCAGATGGGCTACTTCACCGGCCTGTCGGTCTCGCACGAACCCGGCCAATGGCTGGTGTGGGCGGGCGTGCTGCTGATGGGCGCCGGCCTGAGCGTGGCCTTTTACATGGTGCACATGCGGCTGTGGATTGTCGCCATTCATGATCCCAAAGGCAAGCTGGTGCTGTGGATCGGCGGCCAGGCCAACAAGAATCGCGATCGCTTTGAGCAGAAGTTCGGCGATGTGCTTGACGGAATTCGCAGTGAACTGGAGAGCAGCGGCGGATTGCGCGCGGCTGCGGAAAAACCTCAGCCCGAGCTCACGCTCGCCGGCGGCAAGTAGCTAGACGGAGGAATTGCAAGATGGCAACTCGAGCTCGAGTGGTACGAATGGAACCGCCCGCCACTACTGGCGGTAATGCTCTGCTGGTGCTGGTCGGATTGGCAGTGATGTTTCTGCTGATCGTGGCGCTGCTGGGCGCCGCCAAGGCCGGCGGTAGCCTGTATAGCGAAAGCAATCTGCTGTATATCGCGCTGATCTTCTACGCAGGTGCGGGCTCGCTGTACATGGGCTTCGGCGTCACCGGCACCGCGCGCTACGTGAAGTTCGCTTCCGCCGCCACCGTCATCGGCCTCATCGCCAACACTCTGGCGGTGGCGCATCGCTGGTATCTCTCCGGACGGCCGCCCTTCGCCAGCATCTACGAGATGCTGCTGAGCTTTGTGTGGACGGTCGCCGTCCTGACGCTGGTGGCGGAGAAGAAATTCGGCATCAAGATTATCGGCAGCATCACCATGCCGCTGGCCGTGGTCAGCGTGATCCTGATGCAGTTGCTGCCCTCGGAAGTCCGCCCGCTGGTGCCGGCGCTGCAATCCACCTGGCTGCATGTGCACGTCACCTTGGCGATGTTGAGTTATGCCACCTGCGCGGTCAGCTTCGCTCTGGCCATGATGTTCCTTATCCAGGACAACTTCCACACTGAAACTTTTCTGGCCTGGACCAGCGCCATGGTCAGCGGCGTGTATGTCGCGATTGTCGCCACCCGCTTTGAGAAGTGGGGCGGCCTGTCGGTGACCGGCTGGGATGCGAAGACCAAATCGGACATCTTCCTCGGCCGAGGCATGCGCCTGTTCGTGACCGTGCCGGACCTGGGGTGGCTGTTCGTCATCGGCGCGCTCGCCGGACTGGTGCCGCTGGCGCTGTATTTTGTGGGTCGCATCAAGAACGACAGCTCCTTCTTCGCGCTGGCCGACAAAGCGGTGTTCGTCGGCATCCTGCTGCAGATTGTGGTTTTGGCCGCGTTCATCTTACGAGTACGCGACGCCAGTTACCCGTCACCCGACCAGGATGGGCTCTTCCCGACCGCCCTGGCTGCCAGCCCCTTCTTATTGGGTGGCCTGGTGACGGGTATTTTTGCTTCCCTGCTGTACCTGATGCTGCTGTGGAGACGCACCGACCTGGAAGGGCTGTTGCCCTCGGCTGACACGCTGGATCGCGTGACCTACAAGACCATCTGCATCGCGTTTCCGCTGCTGACCGGCATGATTGCCGCCGGCGCCTACTGGGCGAATCGCACCTGGGGCTCCTATTGGAGCTGGGACCCGAAGGAAACCTGGGCCGCCATTACCTGGCTGGTCTATGCGGGCTATCTGCATATGCGGATCACTCGCGGATGGCGCGGACGCAGGGCCGCGTACTTCGCCATTCTGGGCTTCGGCGTCGTCATCTTCACTTTCCTCGGCGTCACGTATTTGCTTCCCGGCTTACACGCGTACGCATGAGGATTCAGGGCTGGAGGGACCACGGATCTGAGGAACGGAATAGGCCCCAAGATTCAGCTCCGCTCCGCCGGCCCTGCTTCAAAACCGAAGGTTAGGAACCGAGAGAATGTCAGCCAGCACCCCAATTGAACTGTCGCTTAGCGAGATGGCGGAGCATGCCCGCAGGACGCAAGCCTCGCTGGCGGCGCAGAAACGCCACATCAATTGGGCGCTGAAGGCGGTGCTGCCGGTCGCCGCGGTGCTGCTGAACGGGCTGCTGCTGTTCATCCTCATCAGCCTGACCATGGACTCGCGCGAGCGCCACACCGTGATTGCGGTGGCCACCGCGGGCGCGTTTCTGATCTGTGTCGCTGTGATTACCATGCTGGCGGTTTCCGTCCGGCGGCCCATGCTGGAATTGCAGGACAAGATTGCGCGGGTGCGGCTGGGCGACATGGATGCGGCCGTCAGCTTTGCCGAGCGCAATGACGAAATTGGCGACCTGGGCCGCGACTTCAACGAGATGGTGGCGCAACTGAAGGCCAGCCGCGAAGAGATTCAACTGCTGCACCAGACGCAGATGTCGCGCGCCGAGCACTTTGCCACATTGGGCGAACTGGCCGCCGGTCTGGCGCACGAAATTCGCAACCCCCTGGCGGGCATCGCCGGCGTCATCGAGATTATCGGCCGCGACCTGCCGCCCGACAGTCCCGCGCGCGCCGTGGTCAAGGACGCCAAGGAAGAGGCGCTGCAGATCAATCGCATCCTGACCGACCTGCTGGATACGGCGCGCCCCAAGCCGCCGAAGTTCCGCTCCGGTAGCCTCTACGACACCACCGAACATGCCGTCGTGTTCGCGCGACAGCAGGCCGTGACCAAGCGCATCATCATTGAACTGGCCGCCGACACGGAAATTCCTGCCGTCGAACACGACCCCAACCAGATCAATCAGGTGCTCCTGAATCTGCTGCTGAACGCGATTCAATCTATGAGCAAGCCGGGATGGATTCGCGTGCACCTCGAGCACGAGTACGACACCGTGCTGATCCGGGTGAGCGACGAGGGCAAAGGCATCGCGCCCGAACACATCTCGAATATCTTCCGGCCGTTCTTCACCACCAAGGGCCACGGCACTGGGCTGGGACTGTCGCTGGCCAAGCGCATGGTGGAAGCGCACGGCGGAAAGATTGACGTCACCAGCGAGTTGGGCAAAGGGACGGAGTTCGTCATCACCCTGCCCATCACTCGGGATGAAGCTGCGGGAGAAGTTTCTACAGCGGCTGCTTCCGGTAGAGCGGGCCTTTAGGCTCGCGTCGTGAGACTTCCATTTGAATTGTCATCCCGACCGAGGGCGCGGTAGGCCAGAGCTTTAGCTCTGGACGGCGAAGCCGCCCGAGTGGAGGGACCTGCTGTCCGTCGCTAAGCGCAGATCCTCCGCACAGGACAGAAAAGCAGGTCCCTCGACTCCGCTTCGCTCCGCTCGGGATGACAAGGGTTGGAATCGCGTCAACACGCAACCCCGCTCATTCGCGGCGGCTTCGAGCCAATCTTCAAGAATGCCTGGCGCAGCGGTTCATGCCTCTGCATCAGCCACAGATATTCCCCTTCCGGCTGCGTGGCCTTGGCCCGGATTATCTCCGTCAACAAGCGCTTCTGCGCAGGCGTCCACTTGGCGACATCGGGGACTAGTTGCAGCACGCAGGCGAAGTCGCTGAAGGCGTGCTGCTCCAGCGGGCTCCAGCGGGCGGGGGATGTGTGGAGGGTTCGCGCGAGCTGTTTGGTGGCGGCCTGTCGCATGGCTTCCGCATCGCCATGGAAATGCCTGGCCATCGCATTCTGCACCGCCAGCAGGATGTTGCGCGTCGAGAAGGTGTCCCAATCGCCGTGACGGCGGTCGCCAGATTCGTAGAACACATGGCCGTCCGCCAGCTTGCGCAGCACGCGCGCCGAGGTGCGATGTGCGGCCTCGCGCGCCATGCGCGACTCTTCCTTCTCGGTCAGCGCCAGCAGGTCGGGACGTCCCGGACGAAAGCCGAGTTTGCGGTAGAACCAGAACGCGCCGGAGGCGATGGCTTCTTCATTGTGCTGGCCGATCTGGTACGGATACACCGAGATGCAGGTGGCGCCGGAAACCTGGCGCAGCAGATGAATCAGCTTGGCGTAAATCCACGCCGTCTCGCCGCTGCGAAAGGCATAGAAAGTGTTGAAGCCGACTTCCATCCACTCGAACAGCCCGATGGCCTCGAAATAATTCACCGCGACGCCGTTCTTCACCGTGCATCCGGCGAAGTAGGCGCGCAGCGGCAGCCGCCACGCCGGATCACAGCCAAAGATGTACATCTTCACGCCGCGGCCGCAGTCTGCTTCGTACGCCCACGAAGCATCGCCATGGGTAGTGCCGTGCAATTCGCGATAGCGCACCGCCAGCGTGGCACGGGCGAAATCCACGATCTCGTTGGCCTCGCGTTGCGGCAGGTGCCGAAGCGGCAGGTCCGGCGAGTCCAGCTCGTCTTGGAGTGAAACCTGGCGGCGCTCCAGCAGCGGCTCGCGATGCAGGAACAGCTTGCGCGAAGGACGCCGCGAGAAGGTCCGGCTGACGCCCTCGTTGATCCGCCATTGCAGCTCAATATTCAACGCGTCATAAAGCCCGGTGCGCGAGAACAGCGACAGTGGCAGGTCCTGAAAGCTTTGCAGCAGCCACGGCAAAACAGCTTTCCATCCGGCGGCATTCTGCATCATCCGCAGATAGGGCGTGTCCGGCTCGACGTAGGAGTCGTCCTCCAGCAGCGGCAGTAGCGGCGGCAGGATCATGGACATCGGGCGCGACTGCTCATCCAGGTTCCAATCGGTTTCGATCTCGCTGGGATATCGGCTCAGCAACCAGCGTGCCGCCGCGAAGGTCCAGTTGTTGCGGTGAACCGTGCCGGCGATGCCCGAGACCTCTTCCGAGTCGAAGGCGTCCATGTCGGCGCCTCGGCTCTGGCGCCGGCGAACTTCCTTCGCAGTATCGGCGAGCACCCGATCCGCCGCGCGCGCGACCTTGGCGCTGTGCGGAAATGCGCGCAGAAACAGCGCAGCATCGTGCAGGTGAATCAGCGATGCGTCGTCAAGCGCCGGCGAAATCCGGATTGCCGCCAGTGCCTTCTCGACGGCGGCGGGGCCTTGGCTGTAGTCATGTCGCGCTGCATCCAGCGCCTGTATCGGTGAACGCCGTAGTTCGGCCATGCGTCTCCCAGCATGTATGGCGGTAGCGCTCCAGTGTAAACGGTGCAGCAAAAAGCCCCGCCCTGGCCAAAGGATGGCCAGAACGGGGCACCCAGATGAGTTGCGTCGCCCGTCCTCAGTGCGAGCCGATATTCTCCAGTTCCTGCCGATAGAGCGTGTTGCTGGGAAATTGCTGCGACAAGCCGCTCAGCAGCATCCGCGCCTGCGTCGAATCCTTGTCACGTACAGCCGCCACCGCCAGCAGCAGCCGCGCATAGGGCTGCAGCAAGTGCCCCTTATCGGCGGTGATCTTCAGGTTCTCGATGCCGGTGGCTTTGTCAGTCTGGTTGCCGCTGAAACGCAGCAGCCAGCGCACCGGCGCGGCTTCCAGGCTGAGCAGATAATTCTCCACCCCGATGGCGAGATACGCGTCGTAATAGCTGGGATCAATGGCAATCAACTGATTGGCCACCACCCGCGCATTCTTCACGTATGACAACGCCGCAATATTGCGCTTCTCGATCAGCGCGGTGTAGTCGCTCTCCAGCCCCAGCATCAGCGCGTTGGCAAACAGCGCGTCAGCATCCCTGGCGTTCTTTGCCAGGCGGACGTTGATCAGCTTCTGCGCGCGGTCCATCTGGCCGAAGAACTGGGTTTTGATCTGGGGATCGGGCGCGAGCTGTTTGTGCGTCTCAAAGTTCTTGTCGTCGGTGAAGAATTGCACTTGCAGGATGTGCAACCGGTCGAACTCGGTAAACAGGTAGGCGGCGCCATCCGACACCGGCCCCATGGGATCGTCGGGATGCGCCCGCTCCCAGTCGGCAAAGGTGCGGTGCGCATTCGCGAACTGCAGGTTGTACATCTGGATGTAGCCTTCGTCGAGCTGGCTCTTGGCCGCGTCCAGCGGCACCGCCGCGTGCAAACTACCTGCACCCGCCAGCAAAACCAACCCGGCAATCCAGCATCTGAGCTTCATGCGGCTAAAGGTTATAACCCCAACTGCGGGACAAGAGTTACGCTTTCGTTGTCCCACAGTGTAGGCCTATGGATAGGATGCGCCTACCTATTATTGGTAGCACGAAGCCGGTGTACAAACTGTCAACATGCTGCAAACAACCGTTCACAGCCGAACCGTGGCGAACGTCCGTGGGCGATCTCAGCGCTTGGGGAAGTCGGCCAGTTCAACGTCACCTGCACACGCTATTTTTCGATCTCGCCATCGGCCGCGCACCCGACCCGAAATTGAACAGATACCGCCGCGTGCGTTCGGCTCGTGCTATGCTGCTTTGCCGTTGCTCTTAAAGGGATTTTTACCATGACATGGAACCGCCGCGACTTCCTCACCACTACTGCTCTTGGCTCCGCTTCCCTGGCACTCGATCTTAAGTCTCAAGCAAAAACTGCTGGTTCCGGCAAAGCTCCCGCCGGTCAGCCCAAGTCGCCGGTGATGATCTCGGCGGCCAACGGTCATCCCTATCTCGACCGCGGTTATGCCGTGCTCACCAGTGGCGGCGACACCCTCGATGCGGTGATGCAGGTCATCACCGGCCCCGAAAACGATCCCAACGACGACAGCGTGGGCCTGGGCGGGCTGCCCAACGAAGACGGCGTAGTGGAACTCGACGCCTGCTGCATGCACGGGCCGACTCGCATGGCGGGGTCGGTTGCGGGCGTGCGCGAAATCAAGAATGTCTCGCTGCTCTCGAAGGCGGTGATGGAGCACACCGGCCACGTGATGCTGGTGGGCGAAGGCGCGCAGCAGTTCGCGGTGGCCATGGGCTTCCCGCGCGAGAACCTGCTCACCGATCGCTCGCGCAAGGTGTGGCTGCTGTGGAAGGAAACCATGTCCGACAAGGACTGGTGGGGGCCGGGGCTGGCGTCGCCCAAGTATCGTTTTCCCGGCGAGGACCAGAACTCGTCGGAGATGTTCGACCAACTGATGGAGAGGCTGCATAAGCGCGCTGCCGAGCTCGACATCGAGCCCGAATTCCGCGCGGCGGCGATCCAGCGCGTGTTGAAGCCGCCGACCGGCACCATTCATTGCTCGGTGGTCAACGCCAAGGGCGAGATGTCGGGCGCCACCACTACCAGCGGTCTCGCGTGGAAGCTCGCAGGGCGCGCCGGCGATTCGCCCATCATCGGCGCCGGCAGCTATACCGACCAGGATGTGGGTTCGGCGGGAGCGACCGGCAACGGCGAGGAGAACATCAAGATTTGCGGCGCGCATACCATCGTGGAGAACATGCGCCACGGCATGTCGCCGCAGGAAGCCGGCATGGACGCGCTCAAGCGCATCGTCCGCAACTACAACGGCGACATGAAGAAGCTTACCTACGTGGACATGAGCTTCTACATCTTGCGCAATGATGGAACCTACGCCGGCGTCTGCATGTGGAGCGGTCCGGCGGAGCATCCGCGGCGCTTCGCCGTGCACGACGATAAAGGCGCGCGCTTCGAAACCGCGACTGCGCTGTATCAGGGAGCGTCGCTGGGCTGGCCTCCGATGCCGGCGGAAATATCTGTCGCCGGAGCAGAAGAAGTAGAATTTCCTATATGAAGATGATGCACAATCCCGCCAGTCCGGGAGAACTTCTTCGCGAGTTCATGGGAGATCGCAGCGTAACCGAATTGGCCGCGCACATTGGAGTAGCACGAGCTACGCTTTCGCGCGTACTGAACGGACGGAATGCGGTCACGGTGGATTTGAGCGTGCGTCTGGGCGAGGCGCTGTCGCTGTCGCCCGACTTCTTTGCCAAGGCGCAGCTTCAGTACGATCTTTGGCAGCGGTTGCAGAAAAAACGCCGCGCCATCAAGCCGCTGTTGCCGGCCACGGCCACTCGATAAAGTTTTATTTCTCGTTGGCGCCCGCATAGAGTTTGGCTTCGTGGCTGCGAACGACCGCTCGACCGAACCAGAAGAAGACAAGCCACAAGACAAGAAATCCCATGCCTAGCATCCAAGTGCGACTCGTCCCCCAATTTTGAGAGTCTCTTGCCTCAAAAAACAGGACCACGTTCGTTACGAAGCCCAGCATGCCGATTACGTGGAGTAAGAGCGACCAGAATGGCCATCGTCCGGTATCCTTCTTGACGCGTCGCCAATGGCGCCAGTATTCGCGCTCCTGCCAAACTACACCCAAACCTCTCGAGTATGGGTTCTCGGACTCTTTGCCATCGATATCCTCGGCGCGCTCTTCGTCAGGCATGGCCGTTTGTCCGGAACCTACACCGCCACCGTCACCGTCGTTTCCGTCCGCGTGACCGGGCGATAGAGGGTATCGCGCTCGAAGGGCACGCGGCCAGCCTCGGTGATCAGGCGAATCAGGTCCTGGCGGCGCAGCATCTGCGGCGTGGTCGCGCCGGCGTCGTGATAGATCTTCTCTTCCACCACGGTCCCGTCAATGTCGTCGGCGCCGAAGCGCAGCGTAATCTGCGCCATCTTCGGCGTCACCATCTGCCAGTACGACTTGATGTGCGGGAAGTTGTCCAGCACCAGCCGCGACACCGCAATCTGCTTCAGGTCCTGCATGCCGGTGGTCTTGGGCAGGTGCTGCAGCGGCGTGTTCTCGGGATGAAACGCCAGCGGGATGAAGGTCTGGAAGCCGTGCGTGATCATCCTGTAGCGCGCGCAGCTTCAACAGGTGGTCCACGCGATCTTCGTCGTTCTCTACGTGGCCATAGAGCATGGTGGCGTTCGACTTCAGGCCGACCTCATGCGCATCGCGCGCAATCTTCAGCCAGTCGTCGCCGTCAATCTTGTGGTCGCAGATGATGTGGCGCACGCGGTCGGAGAAAATCTCCGCGCCGCCGCCGGGCATGGAATCGAGGCCTGCCTGCTTGAACTTCACCAGCACTTCGCGCGGCGTCATCTTGCCAATCTTGGCGAAGAAGGAAATCTCCACCATGGTGAAGGCCTTCAGATGTACCTGCGGGAAGCGCTGCTTCAGGCCGGCGATCAGGTCGAGGTAATACTGAAACGGCAGGTCCGCATGCAGGCCGCCCACGATGTGGAATTCGGTGATGGCCTCGGTGTAGCCCGAGGCGGCCGTGCTCCAGACCTCTTCCAGCGCCATGGTGTAGGAGCCGGGCGAATCCTTCTTGCGTCCGAAGGCGCACAGACGGCAGGCGGCCACGCAGACGTTGGTGTAATTGATGTGGCGATTGACGTTGAAGTAAGCAATGTCGCCGTGCATGCGCTCGCGCACATGGTTCGCCAGCCAGCCGATCGCCAGAATGTCTCCGGAGCGATAAAGCGCCAGCGCGTCTTCCGCCGACAGGCGCTCGTGCGCCATCACTTTGTCGTGGATGGGACGCAGGCGGGCGTCGTCGGTCTGGAAAGGATGAACCTTCTTGGCGGCTGCTTGTGGCGTGGACATCTTGTTTATCTTATCGCAGGTTGGGTGCCGTCTACGAATACGGTATATTCGTGCTGCAATCGGTGAATTCGAATGGCCAAAGCACCTCCTTCAAGAATTAAGTGTTTGCTGTTTATCGCGTGCGTGCTGTTTTGCGCCATGCCGGCGTGGACTCAAACTGTAGTGGACGCCTGCGATGTGATGAAGTCTCCGAAAAGTACGCCAACAGCATGATCAGGGTAAGGGGCGTTATTGCTACTGGTTTCGAGGAATTCACACTGGCAGGGTTAGAGTGCCGCCAACTCTCCGTTCCTCGAATTTGGCTTGACTATCCAAATCACTCAAAAGGGCGCAATCCGTCCCCAGCGGAGAACCTGAAGTTTAAGTCGACACGCGCCTCTCGGGAACTCGATCATCTTCTGAAACGGCGATGCCCAAATGAAGGACTTGCAGCAACTCTGTCAGGTCTCTTTCAGTATCGGGCCGAGACCGTTACGCAAAAGTTCCGACGGCCACACGGAAGTTACTGGGTTTGGACATCAAGGCATGTATCAATATCGACTTGTTATCACATCCATCGACAGCGTACGAGCATTGCCCTGCGCGTCAATCTCAGACCGTTAATTGAAGTTTTGCAAATCCCGACCGCTCCTATCGCCTCGCCAGCAGGTCGCCAGCGATGAAGAACAGGAACGCCATGGACACCAGGCCGTTCATGGTAAAGAATGCGGCGTTCACCCGGCTGAGGTCGTCGTGCTTCACCAGCGAGTGCTCGTAGATAAGCAGCAGCGCAACGAAGACCACCCCGGCCACGGCAATCTTCCCCAGCCCGAACGACACCACCATCCATGCCAGCAGAAGCACGGTCAGAATGTGGAACATGCGCGCGATCAGCAGCGCGTTGCGAATCCCGAACGCCTTGGGCACGGAATAGACGTCCACCGTACAGTCGTGCTCGTAATCCTGGCAGGCGTAAAGAATGTCGAAGCCCGCGCCCCAGAAGATGACCGCGCCGGTGAGAATCAGAATTCGCGGATCGAGCGAGCCGCGCACCGCGACCCACGCCGCGGCCGGAGCAATCCCCATCGCCAAGCCGAGCACGACGTGCGCCCAGCGCGTAAAGCGCTTGGTGTAGGAGTACAGGAACACGATGCCCAGCGCCACCGGCGACAGGTAAAACGCCAGCGGATTCAGCTCCCACGCAGCGAAGATCAGCACCGCTGAGCTGATCGCCACAAACCAGCCGACAAACGACTTGCTCAGCTTGCCCGCAGGCAGCGCGCGAATCCTGGTGCGCGGATTGGCCGCATCAATGGTCGCGTCGGCCAGGCGATTGAAGGCCATGGCAGCGGAGCGCGCCGCCACCAGCGCCACCACGATCCAGATGCAAGTGTGCAGGCTGGGAATGCCGCGGGCGGCCAGCACCGCGCCGGTCAGTCCAAAGGGAAGCGTCAGCACGGAGTGCTCCCACTTGATCATTTCCAGGGTGGTGCCGACGCTGCGAAAGAAAGCCACGCTTCGATTCTAACGTGATTCCGGCGAAGGCCGTTACATGCCCTGGGGAAGCGGCGGGCGCGCCCACTGGCGCTCCCAGGCGGACACCGTTACTCGCTCCGCCACCAGCGCCGGCTTGCGCGCCCAGCACACCAGTCGCGTGCCGAAGGGCAGATTGATGTAGCGAATCAGGCGACGCTCGCAGTTCACCATCGCCAGCATCAGCGGCGTTCGCCCACCGCGGCAGCGTGGAAGCCGTCCAGATCACGGCACCACGGACGTGCGGAAGATGTCCTTGGCCAGCCGCGCCACCATGGCCGGCACAAAGCCGCCTGCCACAATGTAGGACACGCGCGTAATCTCGAAGCCGCTGTTATTCAGTTTGCGGCGCAGCTCGCTGGCGGTATAGCGGCGGCGATGTCCGCGGGCTTCATCTTCTTCGCCCCACAGGAAGGAATATGCCGGAACGGTAAGGCAGAGCTCGCCGCCATCTTTCAGCACGCGGCGCAGCTCGCGCAACACCAGGCCATCGTCGGTGGCCGATTGCAGGATGTCGCCGGCAACGACGGTGTCGAACGAATTCGAGGAGAAGGCCAGCTCGTCAGGGCGAGTACAGACCAGGTTGTGACGCCCTTCCATCTGCTGGACGGCAAGCGTCATCAGGGAATCGTGCGCGTTGGTGACGCGCAGCAGGAAGGAATCGGCAAACTCCATCTCGGCCGGCGCAGCCGAAGTCCAGGATGCGCGCCTCGCGTTTGTCGCTTAGCGATTGCTGCGCGGCCTGGCGAAGCAGGTTGCGCCGCGCGACGTACCACCACGAAGAACGCTCGCGCTGCAACGCTACGATATCGGGCTCAGCGGTCATGGCGATGCCGGGACACTCTGCCCTAATTGTACGAGAGAGCGCGCGCAGATTCAGCCGCCAAAGTGGTTACTGCTTGATGCCCTCGGCCTCGACCGCCTGACGAAAGTAATCCAGCGAAAGCCGCAGTCCGGTGCGCAAATCGATCTTCGGCTCCCAGCCCAGCAAGCGGCGGGCTTTGCTGATGTCCGGCCTCCGCTGCTTGGGATCGTCCTGCGGCAGCGGCTCGAAGCGGACCTTGCTCTTCGCGCCGGTCACCTCCTGCACCACGCGCGCGCATTCCAGGATGGTGAACTCGGTAGGATTGCCGATGTTCGTCGGCTCGGGTTCGTCGCTCTTGGAAAGCGCCAGGATGCCCGCCACCTCGTCGCTGACGTAACAGAAGCTGCGCGTCTGCGAGCCATCGCCGTACACCGTCAGGTCTTCGCCGCGCAGCGCCTGCTTCATGAAGTTGGATATAACGCGGCCATCGTTGATTTGCAGCTTGGGGCCGTAGGTATTGAAGATGCGCACGATGCGCGTATCGGCCTTGCGATAGCGGCGATAGGCCATGGTCGTCGCCTCGGCAAAGCGCTTGGCCTCGTCATACACTGAGCGCGGGCCGATGGGATTCACGTTGCCCCAGTAGCTCTCCGTCTGCGGGTGCTGCAACGGGTCGCCATAGCATTCCGAGGTGGACGCCAGCAGGAATTTCGCTCCGTACTTCACCGCCAGCTCGAGACAGTTCACGTTGCCGACCGAACCTACCTGCAAGGTCTCGATGCCATGCTCAAGGTAATCCACCGGGCTGGCGGGCGAGGCGAACTGAAAGATGTAATCCATCCTGCCCGGGTCGAAGAGCTGGCAGATGTCCTGCTGCACAAATTCGAACTTCGCTTTGCCGGACAGGTGCGCGATGTTGGCCTCGCGCCCGGTCAGCAGGTTATCCACGCACACGACGGCGTGCCCCTCGGCCAGCAGAGTATCGCAAAGATGCGATCCGATGAATCCGGCACCGCCGGCGACCATTACCCGCATAGCTTTCTCCATGAAACCTCGCAGCCAACCCTGAATATGCGAACGCAGCGCACCGACGGCCTGTGAGCTGCGTCCTACCATCAGTGTAAACCGCGCCGTATAATCGCCTGTCTTACCGAGAATTACGCATGGCGGACCGCACTACAGATTTGCTTATTATCGGCGCCGGCATTGTCGGACTGGCTACCGCTCTGGAAGTTACGCGGCGCTTCCCTGCCATGAAGCTGACGGTGGTGGAGAAGGAAGACCACGTCGCCGCGCACCAGACCGGCCACAACAGCGGCGTCATCCATTCCGGTCTCTACTACAAGACGGGCTCGCTGAAGGCGCGCAATTGCGTCGCCGGAGCTGAGTCGATGAAGCGCTTCTGCGCCGAGAACGGCGTGCCCTTCGAAAATTGCGGCAAGCTGGTAGTCGCCACCAGCCAGGACGAAGTGCCCGCGCCTGCAGCAACTCTACGAGCGCGGCCTGGCCAATGGCGTGCCGGGACTGGAGCTCCTGACGCGCGAGCAGTTCCGCGAGATCGAGCCGCACTGCGACGGCATTTCCGCGCTGAAGGTTCCCTCCACCGGCATCGTGGACTACACCACGGTGTGCCAGAAGTATGCCGAGCTGATCGAGCGCGCAGGTGGCGAGATTATCTTTCGCGCTAAGGTCACCGGCCTGAAGGATGACGGCGATTCCAACATCATAGAGACGCAAGCGGGCACATTCCGCGCGCGCTACGTCATCAACTGCGCTGGACTGTACAGCGACCAGATTTCGCGCATGGCGGGCGTCGAGACCGAAATCGAGATTGTTCCCTTCCGCGGCGAGTACTACGAGATCAAGCGGGAGAAGCGTTATCTGGTGAAGAACCTCATCTACCCGGTGCCCGATCCGCGCTTCCCGTTCCTGGGTGTGCACTTCACGCGCCGCGTCAACGGCAGTGTGGAGGCCGGGCCTAATGCGGTGCTGGCCTTCCGCCGCGAAGGCTATACGGGCGCGGCGCCCAATTTTGGCGAAGCGGTCGAGATTCTGCGCTATCCCGGCTTCTGGAATGTGGTGCGCAAATACTGGCGCATGGGCATGGCTGAACAATATCGCTCGTGGGTGAAGCCGGCATTCGTGCGCTCGCTACAGAAAATGGTTCCGGAGCTACAGGACGCCGACCTCGCGCCCGGCGGTTCGGGCGTGCGGGCGCAGGCGGTGGACCGCCTGGGCAATCTGGTGGACGACTTCCGCTTCGTGCATAGCCAGCGCATGATTCACGTCTGCAATGTGCCATCGCCCGCGGCGACCGCATCGCTCGAAATCGGCCGCGAGATCATTGACATGCTGCAAGAGCGCTTCCAGCTTGCGCCGAGCGCGGCTGTCTCGGTTTCCTAGGCGGCCGTGGTGAGTCGTTTTGAAAGTCGTAGTCGGAGATGTGTCGCCGGCTAAAGCCGGCTCCTGATCAAGAACATAAGGCTTTATCGGCACGACTGAAGTCGTGCCCTGACACAAGGCCACAATGTATCTCCGTGCTAACCTAAATTTATGGCGCTTTATCTAGTCACCGGCGCGGCGGGATTCATCGGCTCGAACCTGGTTCGCGGTCTGATCGAGCGCGGCGAACAGGTCCGCGGCCTCGACAACTTCGCTACCGGCAAGTCCGAGAATATCGCCGGCCTGGAATTCGATTTCCGTGAAGGCGACATCCTTGACGTGGACGCCGTGCATGCGGCCATGCAGAATGTGGACTACGTGCTGCATCAGGCGGCACTGGGCTCGGTACCGCGCTCCATCGCCGATCCGGCGCGCAGCAACCGCGTCAATGTAGAAGGCACGCTGAACATTCTGGTCGCGGCGCGCGACGCCCGCGTCAAGCGCGTGGTTTATGCCAGTTCGTCGTCGGTGTACGGCGACACGCCAACGCTGCCCAAGCGTGAAGACATGCCACCCAACCCTATCTCGCCGTACTCGGTTTCGAAGTTGGCGGCCGAGCTTTACGTGCGCACGTTTTATCGCGTGTACGGCCTGCCGACGGTGGCCCTGCGCTACTTCAACATCTTCGGCCCGCGGCAGTTGTGGGACTCGCAATACTCAGCGGTGCTGGCGCGCTTCATCACCAACATGCTGCGCGGGGAAAGCTGCACCATCTTTGGCGATGGCGAACAGTCGCGCGACTTCACTTACGTGCAGAATGCGGTGCTCGCCAACCTGCTGGCCGCCACCGCTCCTGCCGAAGAAGTCGCCGGCCGCGCGTTCAACATCGCGGGCGGACGTCGCATCTCGCTGAACCACGCCGTCAGCCTGCTGCGCGGGCTTACCGGCTATGAAAGTGCGATTCCCCACACCGAAGATCGTGCCGGCGACGTGAAGCACGCGCAGGCCGATATCGCCCTGGCCGAGCGGCGCCTCGGCTACCATCCCGAGATTGCATTTGAAGATGGACTGGAGCGGACCGTGGCCTGGTACCGAAACCAAACCGTCGCCAAAACGGTTTCGGCGTGAACTTCCTGTAAATCACGGCAAATTTGCGCAAGGTTCCCGGTCAGCCGAACCTTATAATGGCAGCAGCACATTTCTACGCAAATCATAGAAACAACAGGAGTGGATATGTCTTCTCCGGGGGTTGCCGACGCCGCGTCGTCGGAACAAATGGAACGCAAAATTGCGGCCCGCACCGCCAAGGTCGGCATCATCGGCATGGGCTATGTCGGCCTGCCTCTGGCCCTGCTTTTCAGCGAGCAGAAATTTCCGGTCACCGGCTTCGACATCGACAAAAAGAAAGTGGACGTGCTGGAGGCTGGCGGCTCGTACATCTATCGCATCATGCCCACCGAGATCCAGGGCGCGCGCGCGCATGGCTTCACAGCTACTTCCGATTACGCCCGCATCGAAGACATGGACGCCATCATCATCTGCGTCCCCACGCCGCTGAACGAGTATCACGAACCCGACCTGACCTACATCACCGCTACCGCCGAAGCCGTCGCGCCGCACTTGAAGGCCGGACAGTTGGTCATCCTGGAGAGCACCACCTATCCCGGCACCACCGAAGAGGTGCTGATACCCATTCTGGAGCGCGGCAACAAGCGGCAACTGAAAGCGGCGCGCGCCGGCGACGATTCCGGCAACGTGTTCTACGTGGTGTTCTCGCCCGAGCGCGAAGATCCCGGCAACGACCAGGTAGCGCGCCGCGACATCCCCAAAGTCATCGGCGGCCTGGATGCGCGAGCTTCCGGCCTGGCCTGCAAGCTCTACGGCTCCATCTTCAATCGCACTGTGCCGGTTTCGACCCCGGCGGCGGCGGAGATGACCAAGCTGCTGGAGAACATCTATCGCTGCGTCAACATCGCGTTGGTGAATGAGCTGAAGCAGCTTTGCATCCGCATGGGCATCAACATCTGGGAAGTGGTCGAAGCCGCCAAGAGCAAGCCTTTCGGCTTCCAGGCGTTCTATCCCGGCCCCGGACTGGGCGGTCACTGCATTCCCATTGATCCGTTTTACCTGTCGTGGAAGGCCAAGGAATTCGACTTCCGCACCCGCTTCATCGAACTGGCCGGCGAAGTCAACATCAACATGCCGTACTTCACGGTGGATGCCATCGCCGAGGCGCTCAATCAGCACAAGAAGGCGATCAACGGCGCGAAGATCCTGATCCTGGGCCTCGCCTACAAGAAGGACATTGACGACCTGCGCGAGTCGCCGTCGCTCACCATCATCGAACTGCTGCAACAGCGCGGCGCCGAAGTCAGCTATCACGATCCCTATTTCCCCACCGTCGGGAAGGGGCGCAAATACGCGCTGAACATGACCTGCGCGCCGTTGGAGAACCTGGGGCAATACGACTGCGCCGTGATCGTTACCGACCACAGCGCCATTGACTATGCGCGAATTGTGAAGGAATCGAAGCTGGTGGTGGATACTCGCAACGCGACCAAAGGCATTGATTCGCCCAAGATCGTGCGCTGCTAGCATCTGCGCTTAATAGGCGGCGAGAAAATTGGAAAGTGCCGCCGGCTAAAGCCGGCTCTGGATCAGAAGTAGAGCACTTTTCGGCACGACTGAAGTCGTGCCCTTTACAAACCTCTTAACCTGAACCTCTTAACCTGTAGTATTCTCCGCACCCGTTTACGTCAGCAGGAACGCGACGCACATCAGCGCGCCAAAGATCAGCGACTGTGCCAGCTCGCTGAAGCCCAGCTTGTGGACATCCAGCGGACGGCGTCCGCGCACGAACCAGAACGTCCCGCGCAGCAGCACCGGCACGAAGGCCAGCCAGATTGCCGCCGGAAACAAGTTGACCCGGCAGGCAGCCACGATCGCGCCCATCATCACAAACTGTCCGAAGAAGAAGCTGAAGCCGCGATTGAGCTTCTGGCCAAGGTTGGCGGCGCGGCTGGCGCGAATGCTCAACTGCACAAAGTGAATCTGATCGCCGGCAAACAGCAAGTTGGCCAGCCACAGCCCGGCAGCGATCTCATCGAAGCGTCCGGTGGCAACGTAGTAAGCGGCAGGGGCGGTCGAGGTCAGCGCGATCGCGCCGATCACCTGCGCCGGCATGCGTGCTTTGCGTCCCATGGTCTTCACCAGCGCCTGAACGGCGAAAGCCAGCGCCGCAATCGCGGCAATCGCCCACAACCCGCGATTGTGGCCATTCCATAACAACGCCGCCACACTGACGGATGCCAGTATGCCCAGCGCGATGGTAAATTGCAGCGTCAGACGGCGTTCCCGACCGGGCTGCGCCTTGATGGCCGATGTGCCGAGATAGCTTTCCAGCGGCGTCCGCAGCCAAAAGGCCGACAGCGCTGCCACTGTGAACCAACTCAACGCGGCGCCATTCACCTGCCAACGGCAAGCCACCACTGCGCCGGTCACCAGCGGCACCAGCAGCATGCCCCAGGCGCCGTGCTCGCGCGGAATGACCAGCGCGCGCAAACGGCTGCTGTTCGGTGTCAGTTCCAGATTTTCTGCAATCGCGGCCATGATCGTCCTCTCCCGTTCTAGCTACGCTTCTCGGCGGCTTCGCGAATCATCTGTTGCGAGGTGCCCGGCTCATATACGCAGAACGGCTCTTCGGCCAGGAAGTCGCCGGTGGCGGCGTAGGCGCGCGCACGGCAGCCCATGCAGACATGCCGGAATTCGCAGCAGCCGCATTTGCCTTTGAGGTTGTCGTCGTCGCGCAGTTGCTGGAAAACCTCGGCGTCGTTCCAAATCTCAGCGAAGCTCTGCTTGCGAAGGTCGCCCGCCAGCGCCGGCAAATAGCCGCAGGGGAAGACTTCGCCCTCGTGCGAGAGGAAGCAAACGCCGGTGCCCGCCAGGCAGCCTTTGGTCATGGCATTCATGTCGCCCGGATGTCCGCCGGGATGACCACCATGACCGCTGGGCCGCAGCGAGATGCCGGTTGAGCCCGGCATGGTCATGTCGGTGGGGCCAATGTCGTGTCCGCTCGGCTTCGCGACGGGGATCACTTCGCGGCCAGCCAGGCGGTCGGCGGCTTTGCGTTGCCGCGCTACGCGGAAGTAGTGCGGCGCGCAGGTCGCCTTCAACTCGATGTCGCCTTCCAGCGAGCGATCGTAGAACCAGTTCAGCATGCGCTCGTATTCCTCGGGCGGCACCATCTGTTCGGCGGCAATGTCCACGCCGCAGCCCACCGGCACCAGCAGGAAGGTATGCAACGCGTCTGCGCCCAGGCGTCGCGCCAGCTCCAGCACGACTGGGCAACTGATGCGCATTGTGGCGAGCAATAGTGGTGTTGATCTGCACCGAGACACCCAGTTGCTGCAGGTTCTTCATGCCGTAAATGGCAGCGTCGAAAGCGCCGGGGATACCGCGGAAAGAATCATGGGTGTCAGCGTCGGAGCCGTCGAGCGAGATGGAGACGCGCTTGATGCCGCTGTCCTTGATCTTCTGCGCCACGTCTTTGGTGACCAGTGTGCCGTTGGTGGCCAGCGCGGTTCGCAGGCCGCGGCTGGTGGCGTACTCGGCAAGCTCGAAGATGTCGGCGCGATACAGCGGCTCGCCGCCGCTCAGTACCAGGATCGGACTTCCGAAGTCGGCGATCTGCGAGATGATGTTGCGCGCTTTGTCGGTAGGCAGATCGCGCGGCGACATCAGCTCGGTGGCGGTTGCGCGGCAGTGGATGCAGCGCAGATTGCATCCCTTGGTGACTTCCCAGAAAATCAGGCGGGGCTTGAATTCTTTTTTCGCGCTCACGTGGGCAGCGCCATTGCCTTCAGTCATGGTGTGAATTTCTCCCCTCATCGGCTCAATCTCTGGCTCCAGAGTAGGAGTTGCGCGACCCGAAAGGCCGTGAGTGGTATCACCACGGCATGTGATGTTCGTCACTTTCTCGGGCACAAGGCTAAAACCCCTCCCTGTAATCACTTGGGAGGGGCCTGGTTCCAGGAAAACTACGACTTTTAGGGGCCGACTCCGCCAGTGTGGCAGTCGGAGCAATTCACCGCCTGCAGGTCTCCAATGTCAATCGGATGCTTGAAGGTCTGGGCCGGCAAAGCGGTGATCTCCGTGCCGCTTTCTTGCTGCTCGAGCACCGTGTGGCAGGAGTTGCAGTTCTTGCTGATGACCTTACCGTCTTTGCTCACATGATTGCCATCGTGGCAACGGAAGCAGCCCTGGTAGTAAAAGTGCCCGATGTTGTTGGGATGAGTTTTCCAGTTCACCTTCATAGAGGGGAAAAAGGTCGTGCCGTAGATGCGCTGCAGTTCGGCCACCGCGCCCTTGATGCTGTCTGCCTTAGCCGAGGCAACTTGCGGGTACTTGTCCTGGTAAAACTTCGGCAGCTTCTCGGCAATCGCCTTCATCGCTTCGTCGGTAGTCTTATAGTCGGCCGTCAACAGCTCAACGCTCTGCTGCTTGACGAAGGGGAGCGCCGGGTCGATGTTGCGTGCGCTGATCCCTCTATCGACCGACAGATCGGGAGGAGTGTAGATATGCGATGGCCGATTATGGCAATCAATGCAGTCCATGCGCCGCTTGTCAGCCTTGTCGATCTGGGCCTGGGTCGGCGGATTGTCCTTCACTACATACTCGGTGACATGCCCTTGCTTGTCCTCCATGCGCACCCACGGAATGACCTGCCGCTGCTCGTCGGAAGCGAAGTAGGTGATTTTGTTGGCAATGTTCATGTGCCAGTGGATGCCCTCACCAGACTGGCCCAGGGAAGGATCTCCGCCGCCAGTCTTGATCAGCAGGCGGATCACCCGCGGCGTGTTGTGCTCATCGGAGCCGTAATGGCTGAAGGTCTTGAGTTGTGCGCCCCAGAAGAATTTCGGCCAGTGGCACTGCTCGCAAGTTTGCTGCGCCGGACGAAGGTTCTGCACCGGCGTGGGGATGGGCCGGGGATAGGTACCCAGGGCGGTGTAGTACACCTGCCGCGCGCCCGATAATTTCGACTTCACGTACCAACTGGCGCCCGATCCCACATGGCAGTCCACGCAAGCCACGCGCGCGTGCGGCGATGCCTGATAGGCGGTGAACTCCGGATTCATTACCGAGTGGCAAAGTTGTCCGCAGAACTGTACCGAGTCCGTGAACTCGTAGGCCCGGTAGCTGCCCATGGCGCTGATCAAGGTGAAAATCACCACGAAACTCAGCAGGAATGCGGCCGTACTGCGCTGGGCCGGATTGTTGAGATCGAGCTTGGGAAAGTGCTGCGGCACGCCCCGCTCGCGCAGACGACGGCGGCGCTCCATCGTCATGCCGACCGGAACCAGCAGCAGGCCAAACACCAGAAAGGCCGGGGCCACCATGTAGGCGAGGATTCCCACATAGGGCGACGGGTGGCTGGACAGAACGTCAATCAGCACCAGGAAAATGAGGTTGGCTACTGCCACTGCCGCCAAGGCCACGCCGATAAGGCTTAGCGGGTTGCGAATCAGGTTGCGCGATACCGGCGGATGATCGGGTTGGGTTGCAGGTGTGGTCGTGCCGTCGTTTTGTTCAGTCATTGAATCGCTCTCACCCGTTACAAACTACGCGCCGGGAACTGGTCGCAGGAATACAAGCTCGCGGCACATTCTACAACTGAAATATGCCGCGATGCTGTTACCTTCCTGGCTGACGTTTCCCCGCTGCATCTCTATTTGTGGCTGCCTGCCGGTTCTGTCGGCTGCTCGCTTTCAGCGCTGACCGCTTCCGGCTCCGATCCCTCGGCGCGATTCAGCGCCTCCAGGTCCAGCGGATGTTCATGCTCGTAGTGCTCGATGGACATCTTGCCGTCGATCCACGACCAGTTCATGGGATAGGCGTCGGGATCGAAGATCACGCTGTAGATGTGCCACACGATGATGGCCAGCGTGGCCAGGATCGCTTCGTACCAGTGAATGGTCAAGGCCACATCGACCCACCATCCCGGCACGCGATCGCCGACTCCGACCTTGAACCAGAGCATCAGACCGGTGCTGGCCATCACGAACATGCCCCACACCAGCGCCCAGTACTCGGCCTTCTCGGCGTAGCTAAAGCGCCGGAACTGCGGCCTCTGTTCCGAGCGGCCAAAGTAATAGAGCATGGCGTCGCGGACGTCGGTAACGTCCTTCCAGTCGGGCAGCATGTCGGTGATCAACTGGCGTCCGTCTTTGGTCTTGATGACGTACCACACATGGAACAGGCTCACCGCGATGAGCACTATACCGGCGGCGCGATGGAGGTAGCTGCGCACCAGTTCATTCACGAAGATGGTCGCCAGCCACGAGGTTGGATAATGCAAGGCAAAGCCGGTGAGCACCAGGGTAAAGAAGCTGGTCAACAAGGTCAGGTGCTGGATGCGCTGCGCCAGGGTCATGCGGAACAGGATCCGCGGCTGACCGATGCGGTGCAAAATAAGCTTCTTGCGCAAGATGATGAGGTTGTGCAGCACCATCCCGCCAATGACCGCAAAGATCAGCAGGATGTAAAACTTACTGAGGCTGGCGATGAGCCTGCTGCCAAAATCGGCCTTGGCGGCGCCGTCCTGGTGTACCTGGAAGGTGATGAACTTTTCGTTGGCGCCGGGATGGCACTGGCCGCAGGTCTTGGCCAAGTTGGCGTGGTTGATGGTGGAACGAGGATCGCTGGAGGGCAGAATGTTGTGCACTCCGTGACAACTGGCGCAGTTGGCGACAGTGGTTGATCCCATCTTGCTCGCCATTCCGTGATAGCTGGCCAGATAGGACTTGACGCGATTGCCGGCCACACCAAACTCGGTCGAAAGCTTGACGCTGGAATGGCAGGAGCCGCAGGTGTTCTGCACGTTGCCCGAAGCCACCGCCGAACTGGGATCGGTGGGCGCCTTGATAGTGTGAATGCCGTGGCAGTCGGTACAAACCGGCGCCTGCCAGTTGCCGCGGGCTATGGCCTGACCATGAGTGCTCTGGACATACACCTTCCGCACATCGTCGTGGCACTTGGCGCAGGTGTTGGGCACGTTGAACTTGTTGATCGGCGATTTGGGATCGGTGGCCGCCAGAATGTCATGCTGCCCGTGGCAGTCGGTGCACACCGCGGCGGAATCCATTCCCGCAGCTACCGCCTTGCCGTGAACGCTCTCCTGGTACGACAGGAAGGGCGCCGCGCTGATGCCGCTGGAGGCCATCACGAACTTCTGTCCGTGGCAGGCGCCGCAGGTGGTGGGAATATTGCCGCGGGCGACTTTCGACTTGGGATCGCTGGCTGCCAGCAGCTCATGCACGCTGCCGTGGCAATCCTGGCACTTGGCTACGTTGGTATTGCCGGCTGCGGCGGCTTTGGCGTGAACGCCGTGATCGTAGGCGGTCTGCTGGTCGGCGTGACAGGTGGCGCACTTGGGCTTGGCCGGAGTGGGATCGTGGGGAAACGCCTTGATGTCGGTATGGCAATCGGTGCAGCTAAACATGCTGTGCACCGAGCCTTTGAACTTGGCATCGTCCACATGAAGGCTGATGGTCTTGCCGTTTTCGTCTTTGGTAAGGGTGGCATCATTGTGGCAAGCCAGGCACTCGTCATTGCCCATTTTGGGCGAGCTCTTGGCCTGCATCCCAAGCGGGAGCAGGAGGGCGAGCAGGACAACCAGACTGCAGCGTTTCACCGAGGCCCCTCTCTTTCGCCGGCGCCAAGCGGCACCGCGTAACACTTCAACATCGCTGAATGAGGTACCAAGGGGCAGTGAGTCTACTCACGTGAGGGTGTGATTATGATCACAGGGCTAGGCCCGCTCACGGCCTGCGGTGAGAGCGGTCACCGCTCCGCAGCCCGAAAGCAAAATCGGCATTTAGCCGCCATTTATAGGGCGATTGCCCAGGTTGAATAGCATCCGGGAAGATGCAACGGCGGTTCGAAATCGGCTCCCATACCCGGCCTTTACTTTTGGATTTCGAACGCTCGTTCAATACCACCGTGGGGCGAGTCCGGCCCGGCCGATCGGTTTTGTCGGCGCAGGCCCGGGCGCAGCGAGGGGGTCTGCGAGTTCCCCAGCCGGGGGCCCGTTCCAATCTTCGTTTGTCCCGGACCAGAGGCGGCGCCCTACGGGGCGCGGGGCGTGGAGGCGAGCGTACCCCGCGTTCCGCGCCAAACGAAGGCGCTGCACGCTGGGCTAGAGCAAGTCGCGCCTCCGGCGCTCACATTCGATCAGACCAAACATGGGAGCAGGTACACGTCGGTTCAACGCAAAGCCGAAATGGTGCAGAAACAGAAAAGCCCGCGATTTTCCGCGGGCTGAGGCAAACTGGGAAATTGTCGAACCAGCATCGCACGCGTCAGACCAGCATGGCGCGTGGCCGCAAGACCACATTGGGACGCCGGCTGCGAACCAGGCCGATGGTGCGCACCCGCTCGTAGGCGCCGTGCAGGTCCTGGCTAAGCATATGCACCACCTGCAGGCAGATCTGGCGGTTCTCGCGCAGGAACTTCAGCAGCTCTTTGCGGCGGATGAAGACCACCTGCGAGCTGTCCAGCAGCTCGGCGGTAATCTCGTAGGGGGTGTTGGAGAGCGCCGCGCCCAGGCCAAGGACCTCGCCGGGGCCAGCCGCGCGCAAGGTCAGGCGCTTGCCGCTGTCGGCGCAGATGGAAAGCCGGGCGCGCCCGTCGCAGAGGATGTAAATGCCGCGAACCGGGCGACCCTCGGCAAACAGGACGGTGCCCTTGGGATACGACGCTAGAGACTTGATCTCGTCAAAGGTGCGGAGCGCCTCAGCCGGCATATCGCAAAAGAGGCGATCGGGACGATACTCGCAGGTCACGCAACTCGGCTGCATCATGCCCTCCATGATGCTGGTAATACTTCTTCCGCCGGGCTATCGCAGTGACTGCAGTCACCCGTTTTCGTGACCCGATTCACATGCCTCGGCCCGTTATCAGCCGCCGCGGTGGCATTACCGGGCCGCCACTAGTTGGAAATCGCCATGGCCCGCAAGGCCGCCTTGTTGCGAATCAGCAGCGTCGAACCCTTGGCTTGCACAATCTGCCGCCGCTTCAGGTCGGCGAACAGCCGCGTCACCGTCTCGCGTGACGTACCGATCATCTGCGCGATTTCCTCGTGGGTCAGGGCCAGCTTCAGGCGCGGTTCGGCCTTGGCCGCCTCACCGTTCTTGGAGCTCCATTCCAGCAGCAGCTTGGCCAGTTTCTCGCCCGCCGAGTGGGACAGGCCTAAGGAGCGGATCTCGCGACAGGCATTGTTGTACTTTTCGCTGAGTTGCTCGGCCACGCGCAGGCAGGCATCGCTGTGCTCGCGCAGGAAGAGCAGGAAATCCTCGCGTTTGACGAAGTTCACCTGGCAGGGATCCACGGTTTCCGCGGTCAACTCATAAGGCTTGCCGCTGACCGACGCGCTCAGGCCCAGCACTTCGCCGGGTTCGGCAATCTTCAGGATCAGCGTCTTGCCGTCGGTGGAACAGATGGAAAGTTTTACCCGTCCCTTGCACAAAACAAAAATGCCGCGCGGGGTCTGTCCTTCCACGAACAGCACCGCGCCCTTGGGATAGGCGGTGGCATACTTGATGTTCTCAAAAGTTTGCAGCGCTGCCGGTGGCAGATCGCAAAAGATGTGCTCGGCGCGCATTCTGCAAGCCAGGCAGCTTTCGATGATGTCGAGCCCGTATGGTGTCAGCACGACGACCCCCTGTAACGACTTTGTATCCCCGCGGTTGACGACGAAACGCACGGCTTACGTGCGCTCCGGGTTTGTCCTTCTGCCGCCGTCATTTTGCGGTGCCGCACTCGGGTGCGTGTCTACCGTCACCTGCCCAGGTGATTGACCGCCGATATAGGCAAAGGCTGTTCTTTCGCGCCTTCCCGCGGTTTCTAATGGCATTCGGCATGGCAGGACATGTTCCGGATACAGTCCAGCGAACCATCTATAGCGCACACGCAGCAAGTGCAGATATCACAAACGCATGTGATGTCTGGTTGCCGCCTCGGGCACTTCGGCGCGCAAAGTGCCAACTCCGCAGGATTTACCGGGGACAGTAGAGATCGACGGTTGGATAGCTTTGTTGCAGCTCATACGGCCTCAGGTGGTAAAGATAGGGAAGGCTATCGGGGTCGTGGGGAACTATGGCCACGCAAAAACCGGTCAAGCGCGACCATTTTCGCGCGCTCCCCTGGTACCGATACGTCAGGCCATACACCTGGCGCTGCTGCCCTTGCTGGCGCAGGGCGAGATTGGCATCGAACACTGCCGGCCAGACCGTCCAATAGTTGCCGGCTACCAGCAAGGCCTTGCTCTGCACAATGTCGGCGGTCATGCCGCCATAGCGGGCGTGCAGCCACTGGCGAATGCCGGATGCCGATGGCGGTCCGTAACTTAATGTCGCGACGAAGAGCAGTGCGGCCGCTGCAGCCGGAACCCATTGCACTTTGGCCAGGCGATCGGCAAATGGCGCGACCGCCAGGATTGCAGCAGCCAGACTCAACAGCAGGATTGAAGGATAGACAAAGCGCATCCCGTAGTCGCTGAGCTGCACCCAAGCTAGCGTGTCAATAGCGGCGACATAGGTGACTGCGCAGACGAGCAGCGCCGCACAGGTCCAGAGGGCGCGTTTCGACTTCCGTGTGAGCACCAGGCGAATCAGGCCGAAAAGCGCCGGAATCAGGACCCACAGGCTGAGCAGCGGCAACTTGAAGGAGCCGCCAGGGAAATACGCCAGGTCTTGCCGCCATCCCTGCGTCCATGACGACACCGGCGCAATGCCCGGGGTGGTCGTCTGAAATCGCACCAGATGGGAAAACCAAATTCCGGCTGCGCCGCTGGCGGCAACGACGGCAAGCGCCGGCAACAGCCCTTGCTTTCGTTTGAGCACCAAATGTCGCGCCACGACCAGCGGCAGCACCAACACGAAGGTCGCTGCATTCACCCACGACGCCAGCAACAGGAGCGCGGTTGCCGCGACCCAGCGCTTTTTGCGCAGCAGCAACAGCCCGGTGAAAGCCAGGAAAAACGACATCCCGTAACACTGCACCACCAGCCAGTCGAAGCGCGTGTACGGAGGAACCAGCAGCAGCAGCCAGATGTTCTGTAGCGCCGCCGCAGAAAGCCAATAGTAGGAGTCGTCGAAGAAATAGCGGACCAGCAGGAAGCTGCTGCTCATACCCGCAAAAATTCCCACCGCCGCCTGAAAGAGAAGATTGGCCAGAGGGTTGCGTAGCGGCGCCGCCAGTAGCGGGAGCAGCATGCCGTAGCGGTTGGTGTCCCAGAAATACGGTGTCCAGTGCTGCAGGCTGACCAGCGCCGGCACGATGGAATCCGCGTTCTGGCCGTATTCGAAGCGAGTGAGAGAAAGCCAAACCGAAGCCGCGGCCAGCAGCAGACCCACCGCAATAACCACCGCGCGCTCGGTGGCCGGCCGCGAGAAAGTTTGTGGCGTTTGCGCCTGCATTTCGGAGCCGGTCAAGTTTCGCATCCCAACTCCGAAATGGAAAGCCAGCACTAATTGGTGACGGCGACCGGCGCGGCGACCGACTCGGTGTCGAGCACCACTGCGATGGCGTGCGTCACCGAGGCGATTCGTATGGCAGCCAGGATTTTCTCCTCGCTGATGCCCTTTTCGCGCAACCCCTTCTCGTGCGCGTCCACGCAAGCGCCACAGCCATTGATGGCCGAGACCGCCATGGACCACAGCTCGAAATCCAGCGGATCGACACCGTGCGAGCGCATGATATTCATGCGCAGGCCGGCCCGCATCGTGCGGTACTTGTCGTTGGAAACCAGATGCAGGAAGCGGTAGAAGATGTTATTCATCCCCATGATGGCGGCCGCGCCCTTGGCGGCTTCCAGCGCCTCCGGGCTCAGTTGCGTCGCGGCTTCTTCCATCACCGCCGATACCAGTTCCGGGTTACGCGAGGCGATGGCCGAAGCCACCAGCGTGCCCCAGCCCTGCCGCGGCGTCAGCTCGGTCTGCTGCCGCACCACGCTGGAAAAATTCATCTTCAGGTCCTTGGCATAGGAAGGCAGTGTGTCCATCAGTGCGTCGAGATTCATGAGTCCTCACTTCTGCGGAACGAGACGAACGGCTCCGCAGGGCGACTCGCAAAGACCAGACATCGCGAGGCTCTTAGGCATTCAGCGTAGGGCTGAAATCCAATCACGCCGCTCGATTGCCTCGGCTTGCGTGAACACCCCTGCGATGCGCGTGCCGCAATTGCGCGCAGCAGCCGTTCTTCAGCCGGTTCGACATCACCGAATGCCATGAGCGCGCGATCACCACCTGCTTGCAGCCGGGACAGATCGTGTTCCCGCCTCGGAGTAGATGTTGCCCTCGTACACATACTTCAGCCCCATCTCGCATGGCGATGGCGCGCGCGCGATGCAGCGTCTCCGGCGGGGTGGGCGGCTTGTCACTGCAGCTTGAAATCAGGATGAAACGCGGTGAAGTGCAGCGGAACGTCGTCGCCCAGATTTTCCAGCATCCAGCCGCATAGCTCCTTGAACTCGGAGTCGCCGTCGTTGAGCGTGGGAATCATCAGGTTGGTGATCTCGAACCAGACGCCGGTCTCATGCCGCAGCCACTTCAGCGTGTCGAGCACGGGCTGAAGGTGCGTCAGCGTGACCTTGCCGTAGAAGTCTTCGGTGAACGCCTTCAGGTCGATATTGGCGGCGTCGATGTAGCGATAGATGTCGAAGAACGCTTCGCGCGTGATGTAGCCGTTCGAGACCATCACGGTGTTCAGCCCGGCGCGCGTGCGCTTCGCGCGCGATATCGATGACGTACTCGCCCCAGATGGTCGGCTCGTTGTAGGTGTAGGCGATGTGCGGCGCGCGGTGCTCGAGCGCCAGCTCGACCACGTCTCCGGACTCGAGCGACGACGCGTTCACCTGGTCCGCCTTGGCTTTGGAGATGTCCCAGTTCTGGCAGAAGAAGCAACCCATGTTGCAGCCGGCCGTGCCCATGGAGAGGATTTTCGTGCCGGGGAAAAAGTGATTCAGCGGCTTCTTCTCGACCGGGTCCATGGCCAGCGCGGCCGGGCGTCCATAGCCGAGCTGCACCAGCCGTCCGCCTTCATTCTTGCGGATGAAGCAGAAGCCGCTCTGGCCTTCTCCGATGTGGCAATGGCGCGGGCAGAGATAGCAGTGGAGACGGCCATCGGCCATCGTCTCCCACCAGCGGGCTTCATGAATTTGGGGCTGTAATACGGTTAACTGCATGGTAACTACTCATTTCCATTGTAACGCCGAAGCTAGCTGCCAGCTAAGGCTCATCACCCGCGCTGGTGACATTTTTCTCTATCGCTTTAGACCCGCAAACGGCTACATTTTTGGCGGAATACGAATGCGGAAGACGACTCATGTTTCATGCACGCCTTACTCGCCCATTTTCTCCTGATGTTTTCCATGCTGATGATTGCGGTCGCGCCGGTTTACGCCGCGCAGCCCGCCACCATGCGCCTCGACTACTACCACACCGGCAACGCCAACAACGAGATGTTCAGCCTCGATCGCGTAGTGATCGAGCCGCTGCCCTGGCCGGGACATCTCGAAGACCATCGACGACACCAATCTCGGCAACTACTTCTTCGAAGTCCGCGACCGCCGACGAACCGCTCCTCTACTCGCGCGGCTTCGGCTCGATCTTCGGCGAGTGGGTAGACACCGACGAAGCCAAGCAGCTCAATCGCACCTTCTCCGAATCGCTGCGCTTTCCCGCGCCCGACGCGCCGGTGCAGATCGTCCTGAAGAAGCGCGACGCGAACAAGGACGCGCCTTCCGCGAAATCTGGACCACCACCATCGATCCCAAAGACATGTTCGTCGACCGCGCCGCCGCCGTCACCCGGCCCGCTGATCGCCATCCAGAAGATCGGCGACCCGGAGACCAAGTTCGATCTCCTGATTCTCGGCGACGGCTACGCCGCGGCCGAGCGCGACCAAATTCGAGAAAGACGCCGACGCGCCGACGGAAATCCTCTTCTCGCGACCTCGCCCTTCAACGAGCACCGCAAGGACTTCAACGTGTGGGGCTCTGTCCGCGCCGCGGCACGAGTCGCGGCATCTCGCGCCCGTCCACCGGCGTCTATCGCGACTCGCCGTCGGCGCCACCTACGACGCCTTCGGCTCCGAGCGCTACATCTTGACCTTCGACAATCACGCGTTGCGCGACGTCGCCCAGTTCGCGCCCTACGAGTTCGTCGAGATCCTGGCCAACGCCAAGACCTACGGCGGAGGCGGCATCTTCAACCTCTACGCCACCGTTGCCGCCGACAGCGCTTTGGGCGCCTTACGTTTTCGTGCACGAATTCGGCCACCACTTCGCCGGACTCGCCGACGAGTACTACACCTCGGACTGTCGCTACGAGCCGCAACCCAGCGCTCGAACCGTGGGAGCCGAACGTCACCGCGCTGCTCGATCCCGCGACCTGAAGTGGAAGGACCTGGTCGCGCCGGGAACGCCGGTTCCGACGCCGTGGCGCAAGGCCGAGTTCGAGGCCTAGAGAAAGACATCCAGGCGGAGCGCCGCCAGATCCGCAAGGAAAACCGGCCCGAGTCCGAGATGGACGCGCTCTTCAAGGAAGAGAAGAAGCACGAGGACGAGCTGCTGGCCACCGACAAATATCCGAGAGTCGGCGCGTTCGAGGGCGCGAACTACGAGTCGAACGGCTACTACCGTCCGCAGGAAAACTGCATCATGTTCACCCGCTACGACAAGTTCTGCGCGGTTTGCAGCCGCGCGATCGAGCGGATTATCAGCATGTATGCAATGCGGTAATCAGGTGCTGGAAAATTTCCGCGGAGTGATTGGACGGTAGGCGCTGGTGTTGGGTTGCTGTTGGGATTTCCAGCGCCCACCTGTTTGGGTCAGTCTGGATCGACGGAGCCGGGCACAAAAAGGTTCGCGCTAGATTCGGGAGATTGTTTTTTAAAAGTTCTTGCCATTTTCCAAAATCCTTGGGCTCTGGCACGGCATCGGTACCGGACCCGTGCTTCCCGACGGTCACGCCGTCGGGTGATAGCGGTCATACCCGACGCACCGCAGCAGACTACATTTCTGGCGAAACTCTTCGCATT
>CAVXQR010000006.1:0-237430 GCA_963763975.1 uncultured Acidobacteriaceae bacterium | reverse complement strand
TATGTAACCTACTTTGACCGGACACGTATTGCTAACCACATTGGCGTGGGTCATTGCCGCAATCGCCTGGCGGAACTGCGGCGTCAGCTTTTTTTCCCATGTGACGCAGGCCGATAACGGCTCTCAGAGACGGAGGCCCAGGATGGCCAAATAGAGGTGGTAGAGCCTCCGGTTCCTCCTCCAGCGCTGGGAAACCTGAGGTGAACCACAAAACCGTCTTACGGCCGGGAATCGCCGAGTACGCGCGCGCGATCTGCCCGAAACAGCGGAGCGATTGCCCGATCGCTCCCATGGATTCGTCCAGCAGTTGCTGTTGCGCCAGCGCTGCGTTGGCCATGGCGATGGCATAGTCGCCCGGCCGGCCGTGCAGCCAGGCGCGCAGTCCGATATTCAGCTCTGGAGTAAATTGCCGGTCCTTGGGCTGCATTTTTTTCAAAGCAGACACTAATGTAGCCTTGTCCCAGGTTGGCGTCTGGAATTCCAGCAGGCCGGCAGGCGTCATCGCCACCAGCGCGGTCGGCTGCAGCAGCAGGTGCGACTCGAAATATTGCACCAGTTGCTTGCGCGTCCATTCCTGGAGATCAACCCTGGTGTTCAGGCGGTCAATCACCACGATGGTCAGGTCGTGCGGCATGCCGTCGGCGGGAAGGTTGGAGTAGGCAGCCGGCAGAGTCGTGGGCGGTTGCGCCGCCGGCCCGGAAGGTAAATCTGGGTGGAGCGGTGTACTTCTTCGAATACCGCACTCCGTTGTGGCTTGCCGTCGGATTCGATCTCGAAATCTGCCGGAGTCAGACCTTGGAGAAACTGGCCCGTGTCATCCAGGAGCTCGACCGGGACCAGCACCAGTTCGCTGTCGCTGGTGAAGGTGGTTTGCGGTGAGGAGGCCGTCTGGGACAAGACGCCGGTGAGAACAGACAGATCGCCGATACGAGCAGCAGTCCGGTACGCCACGGAGCCACACCACGTCGCCAAGCCACGGATCCGCCTCCACAGGAGGACTCCAGACTTCTACTAGGGAATAGACGCCAATAGAGTTCTAGGGTCGAGTTAAGTAAGGTTAAGAGGCTTTCCGGAGGTCACGGACATTAACAGATGTAATGTCCGATAACAGATATTATGTTAAATACGCTCCGAGCTCCTGGAAATGCGGGGCTGCCTAGTCCAACGGCCCATGTTCTCTGAAAGTGAGGGGTTATCAGGCTTTCCTTCAGGTTTCGCTTGGATTGCCCTCAGCGGCTGAAGCCGCTCGATTCCTGTCCGTCAGCGGCACGCCTGAAGGCGTGCCCTTTCAAAGCAGCTGCCTACTCTCCCGGCTCGAAGCGGTAGCCGACCCAGGGTTCGGTCAGGATGTAGCGCGGCGTGCCTGGAACCGGCTCGACCTTCTTCCGCAACTGGCCGACGAAGACGCGCAGGTATTCCGGCTGCTCGGTGCTGTTGCCGCCCCAGACGGCGGTCAGCAGCGCGCGGTGGGTCACCACCTTGTACGGGTGCTGCGCCAGGTACACGAGCACGTCGAATTCCTTGGGGGTGAGCCGGACCTCGCGGCCGGCCACGGTGACGGCATGAGCGTCGAGGTCAATGTGGAAGTCGCCCAGGTCAATGCGCGTCTTGGGCTCGGCCGGCGGTGGCGAGCGCCGCAGGACCGCCCGAATTCGCGCCAGCAGTTCCCCGGTGCTGAACGGCTTGGTGACGTAGTCGTCGGCGCCGGAATCGAGCGCTTCGATCTTGCTGCGCTCCTCGCCGCGCACCGACAGCACCAGGATCGGCACCTGCGAAGTGCGGCGGACCTGGCGGCACAGCTCGATGCCGTCCATGTGCGGCATGGCCAGGTCGGTGATGACCAGGTCGGGAGCGAAAGTCCTTCATGATCTCGAGCGCGGTGGCGCCGTCGTTGGCCACGCGGATGTCGTAGCCCTGGGCGTCCAGCGTGGTGCGCAGCACGCGGGTGATCTGCGATTCGTCGTCAACCACTAGAATGTGCGTGCGAGAGGGCATGAGGGGGTAGTTTCAAGTTTCGAGTTTCAAGTTTCAAAACCAAAGAAACAGTTTCGAGTTTCAAGTTTCAAAACGCAGTTTCAAAACCAGTTTCGAGTTGTTGAATCATGTTTCAAGCTTCGGGGTTCGACTTTCTGACCCAAGGCGCTCATTAAACCATTCAACATCCGCAATAATTCGCCCGTCCCACACATCGCGTGGGCCGCGGACTCTGCGCTCATATACTCGAGGTCGGCGGCTATCTGAAGCTGAGTCTCGAGTTCCAATAACGAACCTCGTGCCAGAGACAGGAATCGTCTGAAATCCAGTCTCGACACTCGGCCCTGGCCCTCCGCAATGTTGCACGGGACGGACACAGCAGCTCGTCGCATTTGCGAAGTCAAGCCATAGATTTCGTCTTTTGGAAATGAGCGCGTCTCCGCGTAAATCAACTTCACCAACTCCATGCTCTTCTGCCACACAAGCAGGTCTCGATAGGAATGCGCCATAAGACCTCCGCTTGTGTTGTACTGCAACGCCGTTAGTAAAGTATGTGACGCCGCAACGTACGGTTTTGAAACTCGAAACTTGAAACTGGTTCAATGGTTTTGAAACTTGAAACTGGTTTCGAAACTTGAAACTGGTTCTATGCTCTTCAAACTCGAAACTCGAAACTTGAAACTCAAAACTGCCTCATCAATCCTGTTGCTGCTTCACGATATGAATGTCCACCGCCGGGGCTTCGCGCAGGAAGCGATGCACCGCGCTCAGGAACAAATACTTGCGCCAGCCGCTGGTGGCCGAATGTCCAAAGATGACCTGGGTGATGTGCTTTTCGCGCACGAACTCGGCCAAGGCCGGACCCACGGATTTTCCCTTGCGACGCTCAACGTGCGCACCCAAATTCTCGGCAAAGCGAAAATTGGCGTTCAGCGAACGCTGGCGCTCGGGATCTTCGTCGGCGCCGGTGTCCACGTACACCACGTAAAACTCGCCATTAATGGCCTGCGCCATGCGCGAAGCCCGCGCGATGAGGTGCTGCGCTGCCGGATTAGAGCTGATGCCGACCGCGATGCGCTCGCCCACGTTCAGATCGCGCTGCAGGTTCTCCTCCTGCAGGATGTATGGTTCCAGGCTGCGGTCCACCACCTGGGCCACGTGGCGCAAGGCGATTTCGCGCAAGGCGATCAGGTTGCTGGGTCGAAAGAAATTGCCCAGGGCGCGGTCGGCGCGCTCCTGCGGATAGATATCGCCGCGCCGCATGCGGGTTTGCAGCGCCTCCGGAGTCACGTCGGCCAGCACGATTTCGTCCACCCGCTTCAGCACCCAGTCAGGCACGGTCTCGCGCACCACCACGCCGGTGATCTTGTGCACCATGGGGGTGACGCTCTCCAGGTGCTGCACATTCATGGTGGAAACCACGTCAATATGATTGTCGAGCAGCTCGAAAATATCTTCGTAGCGCTTGTGATGCTTGCTGCCGTCAATATTGGTATGGGCCAGTTCGTCCACCAGCGCGACCTGGGGATGGCGCGCCAGGATGGCATCCACGTCCATCTCTTCGAAGACGGTGCCCTTGTACTCGAGCTTCTTGCGCGGTACCTGCTCGATGCGCGCGGCCAGCTCCCTGGTCGCCTTGCGGCCATGGGTCTCGATGACGCCGATGACCACGTCCTCGCCGCGGCTCACCCGGCGGATGGCCTCGCTGAGCATGGCGTAGGTCTTCCCTACTCCCGGCGCGTAGCCGAGGAACAGCTTGAAGACGCCGGCTTTCTTTTCCGGAGCGGTGACCTCCAGCCACTGCTCGGGGGTCTTGGGCTGCATGCTGAATATTCTGCGGTACAGCGGCGGAAAAGTCACTTAGGTACAATCATGCCGTGAGCAAGACGGCCGCGAGTGCTGCCCAGCATCGGAATGCCCGTTCCCGGCTCGGCTTGAAGACGTTGGTGGGGCGCTATGCGCTGTCGCTGCTTGCGGTGGCTCTGCTCACGCTGGCGTATCGCCATGTGCCGGTCAATCCCACTACGGTGGCGCTCAGCTTCCTGCTGCTGGTGCTGCTGATCGCCAGCCGCTGGGGCCTGACCATTTCGACCACGGCAGCCGTCGTCGCCACGTTGGCGTTCAACTACTACTTCCTGCCGCCGTTACATACTTTCGTCATCGCCGACCCGCAAAACTGGATCGCCCTGCTGGCTTTTCTGACCAGCGCCATCATCGCCAGCCGGCTCTCCGAGCGGGCGCGCCGCGAGGCCATGAACGCCAACTCAGCGCCGCAAGGAGGTGGAGCGGCTCTATGCGCTGAGCCAGCAACTGCTGGCCACCGACAACGTGATGGAGCTGCTCAACGCCATTCCCGCGCACGTTCGCGACGCCTTCCGCCTGACGGCAGCGGCCATGTATCTGCCCAAGCGCAAAGAGGTATATCGCACCGGCGCCGATCATCCCGAGTTGAGCGAGGAGCAACTGGAAGCGGTGAGCGGACGCGGCGAGCTGATTGTGGACGAGGAGCGGCAGCTATGCTTCGTCCCGCTGCGCGTCGGCGTGCGTCCGGTCGGCAGCCTGGGCCTGGAAGGAGCGGTACTCTCGCGCGAAACTCTGGAGGCAGTCGGCAGCCTGATCGCCATCGCCATTGAGCGCGCAGGCGCGGTGGAAACGCTGACCCGCGCCGAGGCCGCCCGCGAGAGCGAGAAATTGCGCTCGGCGCTGCTGGACAGCGTGACCCACGAATTCCGCACTCCCCTGACCTCGATCAAGCTATCGGTCACTTCCCTGCTGGCTGCGCCCATGACGCCGGAGGCGACCAAGGAGCTGCTGACCGTCATCAACGAAGAGACCGATCGGCTGAACCGGCTGGTAGGCGAGGCGGCGGAGATGGCGCAGCTCGATGCCCAGCAGGTGGAGTTGCGACGCGAACTGGTGCCGGTGCAGCAGGTGATTGATGTGGCGCTGAAGAAATCGGTGCAGGCGCTGGGCAATCGCGAAGTCCGGGTTGAGGTGCCGGCGGATGTGCCGCTCATCAACGTGGACGTGGAGCGTATCGCCGAAGTTTTGGTGCAGTTGCTGGAGAATGCCGCGAAATACTCGCCTGCGCCGGAGCCCATCACGATTACGGCCGAGTCCAACGGCAAGATGGTGACGCTGAGCGTGGCCGATCGCGGCCCCGGCATTGATGACCTGGAGCAGTCGCTGATCTTCGAGAAGTTCTATCGCGGGCGCGACCAGCGCTTCCGCGTGCAAGGCACCGGCATGGGACTGGCCATCGCCAAGGCCATTGTGGAAGCGCACGGCGGAAGCATCGGCGCTGACCTCGCAGTTGGGCAGCGGGAGCGTGTTCTATTTCACGGTGCCGAGAGGCAGTGGTTAGTGGCTAGTGGCCAGTGGTTAGTTTGTAAATGGCGATGGCAGATGGTTCGACCTGAATCTTAAAATCCTGGGTGCCCCGTTCTGGCCTTCCGTTGGCCAGGGCGGGGCATTTCCATGACGTGTGCAAACAGCCCCGCCCTAGCCAAAAGATGGCTAGAACGGGGCACCCAAGGGTTAGGGGTTTAGAGTTCGCGACTCGCGATCGACGTCCACGAATCACAGTTCACGTATCACGGACTAGCCACTATTCTTAGATCGCGCCCCGTCATCTCTTTCGGCTGCTCGATGCCCAGCAGCGCCAGCATGGTCGGCGAGATGTCTTGCAGCGCGCCGTCGGGCTTCAGGGTAAACCGGCGCGGGTCGCCCTTGAAGTTCGCCGGGACCACGGCATTCTCCACGGCGACGATGAATGGCACCGGATTGGTGGTGTGCGCGGTCTGCGGGCCGCCGGTCGCCGGGATCAATCATCTGCTCGGCGTTGCCGTGATCGGCGGTGACAATCATGCCGCCTCCGCAGCGCCGCAGCGCAGTCTGAATCTGGCCGAGGCAGCGGTCCACGGTTTCCACGGCGACGATGGTCGGCGGAATTTTGCCGGAGTGGCCCACCATGTCGGCGTTGGCGAAGTTCACCACCATCACGTCGAAGGTGCCGCCTTCGATGGCCTTCACCACCGCGTCGGCAATCCCCTGCGCTGACATCTCCGGCTTCAGGTCATAGGTCGCGACCTTGGGCGACTGAATCATCTCGCGCTCTTCGCCGGGAAACGGCTTCTCCACGCCGCCGTTGAAGAAGTAGGTCACGTGCGCGTATTTCTCGGTCTCAGCCACGCGCAGGTTGCGCAGATTGCGGTCGGCCATCACGTTGGCCAGGATGTTGGTCAGCGACTCCGGCGGCGAGACCACCGGCAACGTGAAATTCTTGTCGTAGCGCGTCATGCAGACGTAGGTCAGGTCTTTGGGGACGCGGATGCGCGGAATGGTGGCGTCGAGTTCGGCGGCGTTCTCCAGTTCGCGGCCATCCTGCGGCGTGAAGTGGCTGTTGCGGGCCAGGCAGCGGGTGATCTGGCGGGCGCGATCGGCGCGGAAGTTGAAGTTGAGGCAGACATCGCCGTCGCGGATGGTGGCCACCGGCTCGCCGCGGCTGTCGCTGACCACAAACGGAATGATGAACTCGTCGGTCACGCCGCGGTTGTAGGAATCCTTCACTGCCTGCACCGGATCGCGTGTGGCGGCCGCCTTCGGCAGTGCCGTCCACCATGGCGTCGAACGCCTTCAGTTCGCGGTCCCACTTTTTGTCGCGATCCATGGCGTAGTAGCGGCCACTGACGCTGGCAATCTTGCCGACGCTGTACTCGCGCATCTTCTGCTGCAATTGCTGGATGTAGCCGGCGCCGTTGGTGGGCAAGCGTGTCGCGCCCATCCATGAAGCAGTGGACGAAGACGCGCTCCACGCCTTGCTGCTTAGCCAGGCGCAAGATGGCATAGAGATGATTCAGGTGCGAGTGCACGCCGCCATCGGAAAGCAGTCCGAACAAGTGCAGCCTTCGCTCGCCGGTGCGCGCCGTGGCCATGGCGTCGAGCAGCGCCGGGTTCTTCTCGAACTCGCCGGTCTCGATCATCAGGTCAATCTTGGTGATGTCCATGTACACCACGCGGCCGGCGCCGATGTTGAGGTGCCCGACCTCGCTGTTGCCCATCTGCCCGGTGGGCAGGCCGACGTAGCGGCCGCTGGTGTGGATCAGCGTGTTGGGAAATTCGGCCAGCAGGCGATCGTAGTTGGGCTTGCGAGCCAACGAGATGGCGTTGGCGTTCGACGGCGGAGCATAGCCCCAGCCGTCCAGAATGACCAGTACGAGAGGTTTAGGAAGGATAGGCATTAGCGTTTGGCTCTTAGCTGTTAGCTCTTAGCTTTTAGCAAGCCAAGGGTTAGCATACATGCCGCGCGATGTTTGGGAGCAGCAGATCCCTCCGGCGTGAAGGCCTCGTCGGGATGACAGGAATGAGGGGCGTATGGTCTCGGTGCCCCAGGTTCGCGTCCTTCTTTTGAACGCTAACCTGGGTTCACGAATCCCCGGTTCGGAAAAATTCCTATATCTGGGATCCGTAATCCCAGGTTAGCGGCCAAACCCAGGCCGCGAACCTGGGGCACCGGTCGTTCCCGCGAACCTGCGGGGACAGTCGTTCGGGTGAATCTGGGACATCGGTCCTTGTCACGCACGCGGATGCCGGTCGTCACTGACAAAGGCTTCCCCGCGAGCGTGCAATCCTGACAGGTGTCTTGGGGAAAAGATCCCGGCCCTTTCCCTGCGCTCGCGTTCCCGTGCGCGAGTAGCCGACCTACGATCTCTCTTCCCTGCATCGCAGTACGACCTCCGCCCAGGGATCGTGCTTCCCGAACGACCAGGAGGCAAGCCATGTTTCGTCACCCGGATCTCTTCCCTATCGTTTGCACCCTCATGAACCAAGTCCAAGCGGCGGCTCGGCGATGCGCTCCGGCCTTGACCCTGGGTCTTGCAGGCGTGCTGGCCGTGGCACTGATGCTGCTTCCGGCGGCTGCCCAGACCGCAGTGCCGGCGACAGCACCGCATCCCGCTCCAACTGTTCATGCTTCCGGAATCGCCCACGTCCGAGCCGAAAAGAATGCGCCGCCGCACTATGCCCCTCGACCTATTCCCACCCCCGGGGATCAGAATATGGTCTACGCCAACGGGCCGGTAAATGGACTTTGCGACATCGATCAGTGCGAAGTGGACGGGTGGACGATCAACTTTGGTTACGCGACAACGAATTCCTTCCCGGGATCGCACGTCTCTGGCTTTCAAATCGCGGTTTGGAGCTATCCCGGCGACACAGTCTTGTCGCTGGATTACTCCATCGGCAGCGATCCGTTCGCCGGAACTCCTGCCACCGTCACTGTCTCGAGTGAATATCAGTTCACCAACTATTACGGATACGATATTGATGTCCTCACCGTGACTGGCTTGAATGCTGACTTCAGCGGGACCGCGTGGCTAACGCTGCAAAATGCCGTCACCACTCAGGGTAATCCGCTTTACTGGGACGAAAACGGCGGGCCCTCGCAAGCCCAGGAATCCGCTCTCGGCACAATCCCTTCAGAATCGTTCAACATCGAGGGCAGCATCGTTAACCCTGGCTGCGACGACTACCACCAGACGGCGAAATCCGATGCCGCCGCGGCGAGGAGCAACCTTGGTTACGAAGAGATTGTGATGTACCGCTTCACCAACGGAGCGACGGATGGAAAAGTTCCGGCCAACATCAATCTTGACCGTGACGATAATGTTTACGGGACGAGCACCACAGCCAACGGATGCAGCCTGGTTTACAAGATCACTGCCCAGCACAACTGGCAGCACCCCTATGCCTATGCACCTCTCTATCAGTTCAGCGGTGGTGACAACGGATGCACGGTTTCCTCCAGCATGGTTTTCGGGCCGGATGGCGGCCTTTACGGCACCACCAGTGACGGAGGAGGTACGGGTTGCGGCGGAAGCGGCTGCGGCACCGCCTTCACGCTGAAGCCGCCGCCGAAGATATGCTCAAGCGTGAATTGTCCGTGGACTGAATCCCCGATCTACCGTTTCCAGGGAAACGCGGAGGGCCAGGTTCCGTTTAATCCCGTCGTTGATGCCGCTGGAAATTTGTACTTCATTGTTGCGGGGGGCGCCTATGGGTTCGGTGGCATCGACAAGCTGACGCGCTCCGGCAGTACCTGGCTGAAGAGCACCGTGTACGACTTCTCGGGCGCTCCCGACGGCGCCAATCCCAACAGCCTCCTCATGGACGCGGCCGGTAACCTGTACGGCACGACCGGGGCGGGCGGCAGCGATGGCGACGGTACGGTCTTCGAACTGACGCCTGCCGGCAACGGCTGGGATGAGACCATCATCCATAGTTTTGCTGAAGCCGAGGGCAGTGGGCCCTTCTCGCTCATCCTGGGCACCGACGGTTCCCTCTACGGACTGACGAATTGGCCGTATAGGGGAACGATTTTTATGTTGCAACGTAACCGTGGGGGTGACGACTGGAATTTCACGAAAGTGTATAGCTTCGGAGACGAAGGATACGGCATGAGCCTGGCGTGGAGCGACGACGGCTACCTGTTTGGGACGACGCTCCAGTCAGGCTGTGACAGGAGTGGCGGCGACAATGGCGATTGTTGGACGGGCCTCGGCAAGTTGTGGGGCAGGCTGCCTGAAGGTGAGGCCGGGACGCTGTATACGATTACTCCTCCGTTGGGCAACGATTTCTATATTCAAGACCAATTTTTCTGGGGTGACAGCGGCGGGGCGTTTCCCAGTCAGGTGATTTCTTCGCACCACGAAACCATGACGGCCTTCGGAGTGACCTGGGCAGGTGGCGATCCCCGCGGATCGGGATATTACGGCTGCGGGGTGGTGTATAACAACGAGTTTTAATCGCGGCGAGGATAACGGATGCCGGCATCTCGGTTCCATAAGCAGCGCATGCGAGTCTCCCATTGTGCCACTGCGAACTCGTGGTTATACTTTTGGTATGAAAACCGCGGTGTCCATACCGGACGAGATTTTCGAACGAACGGAGCGGCTGGCGCGACAGACGAAGCAATCGCGCAGCCGGATTTACAGCGATGCCCTGCGCGAGTACCTGGCGCGACATTCGCCGGATGAAATCACGCGCGCCGCGGACCGGGCCTGCTCGCACATTGGCGATGCCGATGACTCGTTTGCAACGTCCGCATCGCATCGCATTCTTGCGAGAAACCAGTGGTGATCTCCCAAGGCGAAATCTGGTGGGCTGAGCTGCCGGTCCCCAGAAAATCGGCTCCGGGCTTTCGCCGACCGGTGCTGGTAGTTCAGTCCGACGCTCTGAATCGCAGCCACATTGCCACCACGATTTGCGTGCCGCTCACCAGCAACGTCAAATGGGCACTGATGCCAGGCAACGTTCACCTGTCCGCGCGCGACACTGGCCTGCCGAAAAATTCTGTTGCCAATGTTTCACAAGTCATCACCGTCGATAAAACTCTGCTTACCGCGCGGACCGGAAAACTTCCAACCTCAAAACTCGATCTTATTTTCGCCGGAATTGAACTCGTGCTCGCGAGGAAGGGGTAAGCCTGCCATCATTGATGGAGCAGTTCGAAGTAGCGTTCACGGCTCATTCCGGCAGTACGGAGAAGATTCTTAATTATGAATATCGGAATTTCTGGATAGACGGGAATCACCAAAGGTCGCTTAACTCCAGCTTTGGTGTAGATCAGATGATCACCGTGTTGCCGAAGAAAGGTGAATCCATCCCGCTCAAAGGCGCGACCAGCACCCTGTAGTGGACAGGACGGAGCGCACCCGCCATCACCCTATGCTCGCTACCGCACGATCAAGCGAGACGAACTCAGGACCAAACCAGCGGCCGCCTTCCCTCGAGTAGCCTGCCTCTTCCAGTACCTCTTGCAGGGTACCCATTTCGGCAGTGGTTCGCAGGAATGCCTGCACCGCATCACGGATATTTTTGCGCGCCTCGTCGTCGGTGGAACCGCAGCTGGAAACATCGAGCTCCGGAACGTAGGCCACAAAGGTGTCTCCCTCTTTGAAGATATGGAGGGTGTACGGTACCTCTTGCATAGAAGCTGTTCTCCTGCTTGACTGCTGGCCCCGGCTCAAATCGCCTGCCGCCATTGGTTACGCGCGCGGCGCCGTTGCAGCCTGTCCTTATTTTATTCCCCGGCAGCCAATCTGGCGCCAGGCGCAAGCATACATCGCCGTCCGGCCCTCCGTTAAGTGGAGAGTTCCGGGGCTGGGAGATGCTTTCGACGACGAGCGGTTCCCTTTGCTATCGTGTTGGACATGCGCACAGCTCAATATGGGATGTTCACCCTGGGCAATCCCTCGCACGCGTTCCTGGAATTCGACCTGGTAAAGGGCCGCACGCAGAGCGAACTGGTGGACGCCGTGAAGACGTTCAGCAAGCCGCGCACCACCGGCGGCGGCGTAAACCTGGTGGTTGGCTTTCGTCCGGAACTGTGGCGCGAGGTGCATCCGGAAGATACGCCGGCGGAGGCGACGGGCTTCAACCAGGCGATAGTCGGCCTCGACGGCTATACCATGCCGGCCACGCAGCACGACCTGGTGTTGTGGTTCACCAGCAGCACCTACGACTACATCTTCGATCTCACCGGCGACGCTGTGCAGGCGCTGAAGGACCTCGCCGATATTGCCGACGAGACTTCCAGTTGGCCCTACCACGGCAAACTCGACTTGACGGGATTTATTGACGGCACCGAGAACCCGAAACTCACCGAAGCGTCAGAGGTAGTGCTGATTGACGAGGGCAAGCCCGGCGCCGGCGGCAGCGTCCTTCTACTGCAAAAGTGGCCGCATGATCGCGCCAAGTGGGAGGCTCTGCCGGTGGAGCAGCAGGAGTTGGTCATCGGGCGGACGAAGGCCGAGAGCATCGAACTCGACCCCAAGCCAGCGACGGCGCATGCCGCCAAGACCGACCAGGACGTGTTCGGCAAAGTGCTGCGGCGGAACATGCCGTACGGCACCTACACCGATCACGGCACAATGTTCGTGGGATTCAGCGCCGACCAGACCCGGTTGGCGAGGATGCTGGAGAGCATGGCGGGACTGATTGGCGGCGAGCGCGATGCCCTGACGTTCTACACGCACCCGGTCACCGGCGCGTACTACTTTATTCCGTCCATCGAGAGCCTGGCGCCGCCGGAAGAGGAGTAGCGAAAGGCAGTTTCGAGTTTCGAGTTTCGAGTTTCAAAACCAGTTTCGAGTGGTGAGTTCCGAGCCCGGTGCCCCAAGTTCGCGTCCTTCAAGCGCGGATGACCTCATCGTGAACGAAGTGCAGGCGGATCACGGCAGGAGCCGCACCTTCCTCGAAGTGACAGCGAACGGCGTCGCGGACCACCTCCCGCAGCTCGGCCATCGAATCGGCCTGGGTGACGATGGCATGACCTAAAGCATGGGCTTCGTAGCCGCCTTCCGGCGATTCTTCAACCGCGAAGATAATCTCCGAATCCATGATGGCGATTATACCGTTCACCGCGGCACGAGATTCGGTGCCCCAGGTTCACGTCCTTCAGGACGTTAACCTGGGTTCAAGAATCTCCGCGTCGGCAAGACTCCAATATCCGAGATCGGTAATCCCAGGTTAGCGGCCAAAACCGGGCGGCGAACCTGGGGCACCGTTCGTGAGGAACCTGGGGCACTGATCATGGACACACGAGAAGTGGTGGGCCGCTGCCTACGCTTTACCCTTCCCTTTCGCCTTGCCTGCCGGCTTGCCGCGATAATTCAGCGCCTTCAGCCCAAGATAACGCGCCGCGGATCCCAGTTCTTCTTCGATGCGCAGCAACTGGTTGTACTTGGAGATGCGATCAGTACGCGATGCCGAACCGGTCTTGATCTGCCCGGCGCCGGTAGCAACGGCCAGGTCGGCAATGAAGGTGTCCTCGGTCTCGCCCGAACGATGCGAGATGACCGAGGTATAGCGGTTCTGGCGCGCCAGGTTGATGGCGTCAATGGTTTCGCTGACGCTGCCAATCTGGTTCAGCTTGATCAGGATGGAGTTGGCCACGCCCTCGTCGATGCCGCGCTGGAAGATGGAAATATTGGTGACGAAGATGTCGTCGCCCACAAGCTGAATTTTGTCGCCCAGTTCGGCTGTCTGCATCTTCCAGCCTTCCCAGTCGTTTTCCGCGAAGGCATCTTCCAGCGATACGATGGGATATTGCCGCACCCAGTCCGACCAGAACTTCACCATCGCTTCCGGGGTGTGCTGGCTCTTGTCCGACTTCTTGAAGACATACTTTTTCTTGGCACTGTCGTAGAACTCGCTGGCGGCGGGATCGAGCGCGATGGCAATCTGCTCGCCCGGTTTGTAGCCAGCCTGAGTAATGGCTTCCAGAATGACTTCGATGGCTTCGGTGTTGGATTTCAGCGAGGGCGCGAAGCCGCCTTCATCGCCCACGGCGGTGTTGTAGCCGCGCTTCTTCAGCACGCTCTTCAGAACGTGGAAGGTCTCGACGCCCCAGCGCAGACCTTCGCTGAACGACTTGGCGCCGACCGGCATCACCATGAATTCCTGGAAATCCACGTTGTTGTCGGCATGGGCGCCGCCGTTCAGGATGTTCATCATCGGGGTGGGCAGCAGGCTGGCGGTAAAGCCGCCCAGATACTGATACAACTCGATGCCGAGGTGGTCGGCCATGGCACGCGCGGCGGCCATGGATACCGCCAGGATGGCATTGGCGCCCAGCTTGCTCTTGGTCGGGGTGCCGTCGAGCTCGATCATCATGTTGTCGATTTCGCGCTGCTCGCTGGCGTCCATGCCCTCCAGTTCCGGAGCGATGATGTCGTTGATGTTGGCGACCGCCTTGAGCACGCCCTTGCCGGCATAGCGCGCTTTATCGCCGTCGCGCAACTCCAGGGCTTCGCGTTCGCCGGTGGAGGCGCCGCTGGGAACGATGGCGCGGCCGCGAGCGCCGCTTTCCAGGATGACGTCGGCTTCGACGGTAGGATTTCCGCGCGAGTCCAGCACTTCGCGGGCAAGAATCAGTTCAATTTGCGTCATGATTAGGTCCTGCAACTCTCGTTGGTAGGATTGGCCTGCGCCGCGACGAGAGAGGAAACCAGTCATTATACGGGAGCCGGCGCCGCTATTTCGGTGACCTGCGACCGGCGTCAATTACCCAAATCCCGTGCAAACACCTTACCCGCGGCTGATAATCTCGCTTCCCCCTGAAAAAGAGCTTTGCGGCTATCGGGATGTTGAGTATTCTTTTGCACAGCGGTGGGATGCACACAGCGAGGTGCACCGCGGAAGCCGGCTGGCGCCGCCGCGTTAGGGGAGTTCAAATCTATGTGGAAGTCATCGCGAAGGGAAGACGAGATGCCGACACCCGCAAGTGAGCCGCACAGTACCGGCTCGAGTTCGATTCCGCTTCCAAGCATGCCATCGCGTTCAACCGAACCCATCAGCTCCGAGCGGCGAAGCACTGAAATCGCTACCATCGGCAAATCGGTAGTCGTCAAAGGCGAGCTTTCCGGCAGTGAGGACCTGGTAGTGGATGGCGAGGTGGAAGGTTCGATCGCGTTGCGCGGTCAGAGCCTGACCATCGGACCCAACGGACGAGTTCGCGCGAATATTGAAGCGCGCAACGTGATCATTCATGGCCGGGTGCACGGCGACGTGCATGCCACCGACCGCGTGGAATTGCGGAAGACGGCATCGCTGGCCGGCGACATCGCCACCGCACGCATCGCGATTGAAGACGGGGCCTTCTTTAAAGGCACCATTGATATCCAAAAACCGGAGCCAGCGCAGAAGCCCGAAATCAAGCCGCAATCCAGCTCGGTTGCCGCAGCGGCCGGGTCGTCGAGCACGCCGCCACCGGTTTCCTCGCCCACCACTTCTCCGCAGGCCTCGCTGCTGGAGCCGAAGAAGTTCTGAGTAGCGACCGAGTTTTCCACAGAGAGGGGTGCGCCGCGGCGCACCCCTTAAGTTTTGCGCTGAGTATTTGCGCTTACATCGAAGGTGCTGCCGCTTTCATTGACTAAAGTTGCAGAACGGGATTGCTGCCCCGGCACTTCTCCAAATACAATGAGCGCGGTGGCTCACGGAATCTTAGGAAGAATTTTCGGGAATTCGGGCGCGCAAGTTCCTGCGGATGAAATTCCGTCCGGTGAACGCCTCAGCCGGCGCTCCACTGGATTTAACGAGTTCATCCGCGCCATCTCGCGCGAAGAGGGACAGACTGTCCTCGATCTGGGATCCACTTCGCCCGCCAACATTACCTTCATGACCGGCCTGGGACATAAGTTTCACCAGGAAGACGTGCTGCGCAGCGCCGCCGACAAGTCGCTGGTGATCCAGAACGGCGATGGCGCCACGCTGGACGTGGACCGCTACATGCGCGAGAACCTGCTGTTCGACCGCGAAGAATTTGATGCGGTGATGTTCTGGGACCTGGCCGATTTTCTGCCGGAGCCGCTGCTGAAGCCGGTGGTGGAGCGCATCCAGATCGCGATGAAGCCGGGCGGCCTGATGCTGGCGTTCTTCCATACCCGCGACGCCGGGCCCAACGCGCCGTTCTATCGCTACAACATCGCCTCGAAGGACACGCTGGAACTGCAACCGGCGCGCAGCAGCAAGATGCAACGCGTCTTCCAGAACCGCCACGTGGAGAATTTGTTCCGCGATTACGCCTCCATGCGCTTCTTCCTCGGCCGCGACAATATCCGCGAAGTGCTGATCACTCGCTAAATTCGGCAGTGACGTCTGAAGGTGCTCTTGCTTTGAAAGGGCCGCGTGCCCCACTCACCCGGCCTTTTGGGATGTGTGGGAAACGACAATGCTGGGTGCCCCACTCATCCGCGGGTTTCGGATGAGTGGGAGACAACAACCCTCGACCTGCTCTACCAAGCTTGGCGACCTATCGGAAGCGGCGAAGGCCCCGCCCTAGCCAAACGATGGCTAGAACGGGGCACCCGGGTTTAAGTTGCGACGAACCCGTGTCAGGGAACGACGTCGGCCGTGCCGAACGTCGCGCCTGATAAGACAGAACGCTACGCCGCGCCGCGGGTTTTGCGAATCATGTAAGGCACCACGCCGGGCAGCCGCATCATTTCAAAGATCACAACCTTCGCCGCCCTCGGCAGCATCAGCAAAGGGCGCAGGCGCGCCGCCGCGGTGAGGATCGCCCCGAAGTCCAGCTCGTACCGCAGTTGATACGCCTCCAACGCCATCGCGAGAGAACACTTTCCGGAAAGATACTGGCACGCCGCTCGCGCCGCCATGCTCCCGCTCCGCAACGCGATGGAGATTCCGTCTCCGGCGAAGGGATCGAGAAAGGCGGCAGCATCGCCGGCGAACATCAGGCTGCCTTGCACCGGACGCGCCGGGCGATGCACCAGCGGCGCGGTGGTGATTGTCTTGAAGAGCTGCCGCCAGTTCTCCGCACGGCGGTTGAGTTGTGGATGCAATCCAAACACTTGCTCCAGCGAAGTTGCCCGGTCGGAGCGCACTACGGCTGAGACGTTCACGGTATGCTGGTCCACTCGCTGCACGCCGCAATAGCCGTGATCAAAAAAATACAGGTCGGTGCTGGCGGGAGGTTGCTCGTCGTAAAAGTGGGCCTTCAGCCCGATCCACCTGGGCCCGTCGGGAAGTTCGCGACGGGTCTCGAACTGCGACCATCGTCCGGCCGCCACAATGACGGCGCGGGCGCGGCAATCGCCGCCGCTGGTGCGGAGCAGGAATGGCCCGCGGCCCTGGATGGAGCGAACCGCGCAGTTGGTAAACGTCTGTGCGCCGCAATTGCCCGCGGTCAGCCATAGCGCCCGGTCCAGCACATATCGCGTGAGGCTGACGCCCGGGGGCGACAAGGGAGTTTCGATGGTGCGTTCGCCGAACAGCATGCGGTTGCTTCGGATTTCAGAAGCCGCCTGGAATAAATCGATTGCCTGCCACTCGCCTAGGAGTTCACCCAGCACGTCGCGCGATTCCGCCGAGACGAATTCGCCGCACACCTTCTGACGGGGATACTCATGCGCCTCAAACAGCGCGACGGAAACGCCACGGCGGGCAGCGGTGATGGCCGCTGCCGAGCCGGCAGGACCGCCGCCGATGATGGCCAACTCCACCGCTGCTGGGATGTCGGTCATGCTTTCCATAGGATGGCGCAAAGGCGAAACAGGTAATGCAGCGACACTTCGACGTCGGGCGTAACCGCCGTCAGGATTGTACGCAACTCGGCTGCGGTGTAGGCCCGCCGCACTGACGCCGGAGCATCGTGCCAGGTAATGCGGCTGCGGAACAACGGCAGCCCAAGATAGACGAGCGCAAGATGCAGACGGCTGCGCGCAAGGTCATTGATGATCACAGCACGCCGGGCGACCCGCAGGCCCTCGCGAGCGAACGCCTGCAGCGTGTCCGGCTCGAAGTGGTGCGCCAGCAGGCAGCAGCTCACCACGTCGAAGCTGCCATCGCGAAACGGCAGACGCAGGGCGTCGGCGGCGATCGCCGGAGTTCCGTTGCGCGGCAGGTGAGTGCTTGCCCGGTCCAGCAGCGTGACCTCGAGGGCAATTCCCTGCTGCTCCAGTTTCTGCCGGGCGGCCAGCGGCACGTCGCCGCCTCCGGCGCCCACCTCCAGCAGCGACAGGCGTTGCGTGCGGCTGCGCTCGGCCACCTGCTTCAACAGTAGCGTGCTGGCGCGCACGCCGCCGAACCATTGATTGATGTGACGCAGGTCGTTCAGCGCCGCGGACAATTCCACGGGCGAGCCCAGATCGTCGTCGAGCAGTTCGGCAGTGACTCGTCGCCGCACAGAGTTTGATCTTAGCTTGTGAAGTACTGTCAGATGTCAGAAAGATGCAAACGGCGCACCCCAGGCGCTATTGTCATCACGAGGAGGCCTTCAGGCCGACAAGGGATCTGCTTTTTGCGTGTAGTGGTACGAATCTCGCGAACGGGCAGGTGCATACCAACAGCAGGTCCCTCACGGGCTGAAGCCCGTTCGTGATGACAAGGTCAAAGGGGACAACGCAGCGACACGGCCCCGCCCTAGCCAAAAGATGGCTAGAACGGGGCCCCCGGGATTGCAAGGGACAAGCTCGGCGACGACCGAAGGTCGTGCCCTTACCCATTGTGTTGCGAAAGAAGCGACAGAACTCGCAACACGCTACCCGCCGGCGATGGCCCCGATGATCAGAAACGGCTCCTTGCCCGACACTACCGCCTCCGGCAGCGGCGCGTCGGGCGACTCGTGCGACAAATCTTCCTCGCAGGCAAAGAAGCGCAGGAACGGCCGCCGCTGCTGGGTCACATGGTCGCGGATGGTGCCGCGCAGCATGGGATAGCGGGCCTCGAGCGCGTCGAGCACCGAGCGCTGCGTGACCGGGCCCGCGATCTCAAGCTGCACTTCGCCGCTGATGTTCGCCAGCGTGCGCAGATGGGCGGGAAGCACGACGCGGATCATGGCAGCGTCTGCACCTCGACCGACAGCACCGCCGGAAGATCGCGCACGATGGGCGCCCAGTTGTCGCCGGCGTCGGGCGAGACATACACCTGGCCGCCGGTGGTGCCGAAGTAGACGCCGCACTTGTCGAGCGAATCCACGGCCATGGCGTCGCGCAGCACGTTCACGTAGCAGTCCGCCTGCGGCAGGCCCTTGGTCAGCGCTTCCCACTCGTTGCCGCCGGTGCGGCTGCGATAGACGCGCAGCTTGCCTTCGAGCGGGAAAGTGCTCGCAATCGCTCTTGATGGGCACGACGTAAATCGTCTCCGGCTCGTGCGCGTGGACGTCGATCACGAAGCCGAAGTCGGTGGGCAGATTGCCGCTGACCTCGCGCCAGTTGTCGCCGGCATCGTCGCTGCGCATCACGTCCCAGTGCTTCTGCATGAAGAGCACGCCCGGGCCGTTGCGGATGCATGGCGATGTGGTGCACGCAGTGGCCGACTTCGGCGTTCGGGTCGGGAATGTATTGCGAGCGCAGCCCGCGGTTGATGGGCTTCCAGGTCTTGCCGCCGTCGTCGGTGCGGAACGCGCCGGCGGCGGAGATGGCGATGTAGATGCGTCCGGGATCGCTGGGATCGAGGATCATGGTGTGCAGGCACATGCCGCCGGCGCCGGCTGCCACTTCGGACCGGTGCCGTGGCCGCGCAGGCCGGACAGTTCGTGCCAACTGGTTCCGCCGTCGGTGGACTGGAAGAGCGCGGCGTCTTCCACGCCGGCATAGACCGTGTCGGGATCGGTGAGCGACGGCTCTAGATGCCACACGCGCTTGAACTCCCAGGGATGCTGCGTGCCGTCGTACCACTGATGCGTGGTCAGCGGCTTGCCGCTCTCGGCCGAGGTGTCGTAGACGAACTTGTTGCTCTCGCCCTGGGCAGGCACTGGCGCCTGCTTCGGGCTTGATGTCGCCACCGGGCGCTTCCCAGGTCTTGCCGCCGTCGCTGGAGCGCTGGATCACCTGCCCGAACCAGCCGCTGGTCTGCGAGGCGTAGATGCGGTTGGGATCGACCGGCGAGCCCTTCAGGTGGTAGATCTCCCAGCCGGCGAAATGCGGCCCGCTGACGTTCCAGTTCTCGCGCTTGCCGTCCGCTTCCAGGATGAATGCTCCTTTGCGCGTGCCCACCAGTACCCGTACTCTGCTCATGCTCTCTCCTTGGAGTAATTAGTAATTAGTAATTAGTAATTAGGAACTAGCAATTAGTGAAGCCCAGCAGATTCCGATTAGCCACGGAACCGTGTCCTCATCGGAAGCCAGCCGCCTCCACTACCTGCCAGTCGCGATTACAACTGCTAATTCTAATTGCTAGCTGCTAATTACTAATTACTAGCTGCTAATTACTAATTACTAGCTGCTAATTACTAATTACTAGCTGCTAATTACTTCTTACATCACCGGCGCCGGCGTTCCGTCGGACCATTTCCCTACCCCGATTACCCACACATCGATCGGCGCGACGTTTTTGAACTGCGGGTTCAGGATGACGGGCGAATTGGGCACCCCAGCACCCCACGTCGCCGAATCCACGTGAGGCGTGTAGACCATGATGTGGGCGAGATTGCCGCCAGTCGCCGTCAGATAGGCCTGCTTCGACATCATGTAGCTCATCGAGCCCGGCTCCAGCGCCGGCAATTCCTTATTGTCGTAGGCCTGCTTGTTGGCGGCGACGATCTCCGCCTTCGACTTGCCGGCAAGCGCCAGCTTGGTGCGTGCATAGGTGCCGGGAGAATCGACCGCACCGCTGGAGGATTGAAGCATATCGGTCCGCGCATCTTCGGATTCCAGAAGTTCGGAGAATCCTCGGGCGACATCCATGCACGCTCCACAACACAAACGAAGCCGTTCTTGCCTTCCACGGCGGTTACATAACCGTGATCGGTCAGCACCATGATGCTGGCCTCGCGCGATATGGCGTCGGGAGCCGCACTGCGCGCCATGGCGATCTCGGTATCGCGATCGTCGAGATACTGCTGCAGCGGCGCCATGCTGGTGTATTGCGCCTTGACATCTGGAGGAGTTGCACCATACGCCGAGCTCAGCGCAGCCAGTATTAAGGCCGCAAAGATGGCTGTCGTCGCTAAGGTTCTCATGCTGCCTGGTAGTTTGTTCATCGTTCCTCCTGCGTCGAATTAAGATGCCACTCCCCCGATTTGGATTGCAGCGGCGTAGGGTCATGCTCGCACCATCGCCGGCGCACCTCCGCCAGTATCTGCTCGCGATGTTGCGCCATGTTCTCCATAACCGCGCAATTGGCGCCGGTTTCCTCGTGCCGCGACGCCCATAGCAGCAGCTCCAGCAGCACCGGCGCCAGGTCAATTCCCTTCTCCGTCAGCCGGTAATTCACCCGGCGAACATCGGACTTCTCGATTTCGCCGGTAAGGATGCCGGCCGCCTTGAGCTTCTTCAGGCGGTCGGCCAGCACATTGCTGGCGATGCCCTCGCCCGACTTCTGAAACTCACCGAAAGTGCGGAAGCCGCGAATCATCAGGTCGCGAATGATCAGCAGCGACCAGCGATCGCCAAACCGTTCCAGCGACACGCTGACCGGACAGCCCGAACGGGACTTGGCTCCGCGCCTCGGCATCAAGGAGGGAAAAATTATCAAGGATTACTTGTGAATTGCAAGTAGTTCGGCAAAATTTGTGGCGAGCCTCCGCTGGCGCGGGATGAAGCGACGAATTTCAGCGACGGAAACAACGGACAAACGCCTCGACTGGATCGCGGCTTAGGCGGCCGCAAACATAAGCGGCGACGGCCTTCCCAACGAATGGGCCAACCGCCGCCGCTAAGCTTGATCCAGCCGCTCTAGAACAGGTTCCAGAGGAACTGGTTGTATACGTCGTGGTGATACTGCACTTCCGGCGCCTTGACGAAGGTGCCCAGCAGGCGCGGGCAGCGATCAGCCGACGCCTGCTTGAGGTCGGCGTAGCGGCCCTTCACATCCTCACCCAACATCGCTGTCGTCCACTTGGCATCGCGGAAATTCTCGATGCGCGGTGTAGATGTTGTCGGGCAGATAGCGCTCAGCCTGGCGCAGGTTCTTGATCTTCGCGGTCTCGCCATCCAGCCCGGTCTTGAAGATCGAGTGCATCACCAGTAAGGATTGGCGTCCGGACTCACCGAGCGCACTTCCACGCGCATGCTCTTCTCGTTGCCGATGGGAATGCGAATCATGGAGCCGCGGTCCACCGCCGAAGCCTTGATCTGGTTCGGCGCTTCGAAGTGCGGATCGAGCCGACGATAGGCATTCACGCTGGCATTCAGCAGCAGGCAGAGATCGTTGCCGTGGGTGAGAATGCGGTCCACGAACGACCAACCGGTCTTGCTCAGCTTCTCTTCGCCCTTGGCGTCCCAGAACAGGTTCTTGCCGCCCTTGCTGATGGAAACGTTGGTATGCATGCCGCTGCCGTTGACGCCCACCACCGGCTTGGGCAGGAAGGAAGCGGTCATGCCCATGCGTGTGGCCACCTGGCGGCAGACCAGTTTGTACAACTGGATCTGGTCGGCGGCATTCACCACTTCGGAATAGGCATAGTTGATTTCGAACTGCGAGGGCGCGACTTCGGGATGGTCCTTCTCGTTCTGAAAGCCCATGGCACGCTGCACTTCGGCCGTCGTATCAATGAAGGTGCGCAGCGGGTCGCCCGGCAGCGAGTGGTAATAGCCACCGGTGTTGACGTAGTCGAACTTCCGGGTTTCGTGATAGCTCTGCTCGGCGTCGGCGCCATTGAACAGGAAGCCTTCGATTTCGTTGGCGGCGTTGAGAGTGATATCCCTGCTTGTCGAACATGTCAGCCGCGAAGGTCTTCAGCACGCCGCGGATGTCGCCGGAGTAGGGTGTGCCGCCCTTGTCAATCACGTCGCCGAACACCAGCACTTTGCCGGGACCGAACACATCCGCCGGGCCCCAGTAGAACGATGGCCAGTCAATGCCCAGGCGGAGATCGCTCTCGCGCTGCGCGGTAAAGCCGCGAATGGAGGAGCCATCGAAGGTGAGATTGTCCCAACTCTTCAGCAGGAACTTCTTGTCGTAGTCCAGCATGTGCAGGCGGCCTTCCAGGTCGCTGAACAGGACGGTTACGGCTTTAATGCGCTTTTCGTCGGTCAGATATTTCAGCCGCTCCTCGCGGACGCGGTCGGGCGAAACGCGCTTCATACGCTGCTCTTTGGCGCGCAGATTCATCTCTTCCAGTTCGTCGTATGAGAGCGCAAGGAAATTACGCATTTCAGTGGACATGGATCTCCTCAGATTTGAGATTCGGTCGAATTTCGGCTGTTCGTGGGTATTGCAAAGGGTGACAGTCGAGGGTACAAGCCGCCACATCCTGTCGCCAGTAAAAAAAATATATCGGGCGTATTAAGGAAATTTATGGAGAGCCATTAGCCTTTAGCTCTTAGCTCTTAGCTTTTGGCAATCGGGATTTGGCCGAGGCGAAACGTTACGCAATGTCCAGGCCCGCAGGGCGGAACCTGCCTTAGGCGTTGCCGCGGCTCCCGCTCCATCTTTCACATTCCCGCCGGGCAAGAGCGCAGCAGTTCGTCTTTGCCAAATCCCGGTTGCTAAGAGCTAACAGCTAAAGGCTAATAGCTCGTCACAGCTTGGTGTGGCGCAGGCGCAGGGCGTTGCTGATGACCGAAACCGAGCTCAGGCTCATGGCCGCGGCGGCGATCACCGGGCTCAGCAGCTTGCCGAAGAAGGGATACAAAATGCCAGCGGCGATGGGCACGCCCAGCAGGTTGTAGATAAAAGCCAGGAACAAATTCTGGCGAATGTTGTCCATGACCGCGCGGCTCAGGCGGCGGGCGCGCACCACGGCCTGCAAGTCGCCGCGCAGCAGCGTGACTCCGGCGCTCTCCATGGCAACGTCGGTCCCGGTCGCCATGGCGATGCCCACCTGGGCTTGGGCCAGAGCGGGTGCGTCGTTAATGCCGTCGCCTACCATGGCGACGACTCTTCCCTGCTGCTGGAACTTCTTCACCGCCTCGGCTTTCTGTCCGGGCAGGACGCCGGCCTCGAATTCATGGATGCCGAGTTCGCGGGCGATGGCCTGGGCCGTCGTCTCGCTGTCGCCGGTGATCATCACCACGTGCAGCTTCTCATTGCGGAGCTCGCGAATCGCCTGCAACGCCTCCGGTTTCAGGGGATCGGCGATGGCCAGCAGACCGGCGGCGCGACCGTCCACCGCGGCGAAAATGACGGTCATGCCCTCGGCGCGCATCTGCTCGGCGCGCGGCTTCATCTCGTCGTATTCGATGTAGAGCTCTTCCAGCAGGCGCTCGTTGCCGGCGGCCACGCGATGTCCGCCGACGCGCCCCACCACGCCGTAGCCGGTACGCGACTCAAAATCGGTTGCCGGGCTGAGATGAAGGCCGTTGGCCTCCGCGGCTTCCACGATGGCGGCGGCCAGCGGATGTTCGCTGCTCTTCTCCAGGCGGGCCACCAGCCGCACCAGCCGCTCCTCGGTCTCGCCGCCGAACGCCACCACGTCCATCAGCTCAGGCTTGCCGCGGGTGATGGTGCCGGTCTTGTCGAGGATGATGGTATCCACCCGCTCCAGGGTTTCGAGGGCCTCGGCATTCTTGATCAGGATGCCGTCGCGGGCGCCGCGTCCGGTGCCGACCATGATGGCCATCGGCGTTGCCAGCCCCAGCGCACAGGGGCAGGCGATGATCAGCACCGCGACGGCTGCAACCACGGCGTTGGCGAAGCGCGGCTCAGGGCCCTTCAGGAACCAGATTGCGAAGGTCGCGACGGCCACCAGCAATACTGCCGGCACAAACCAGGCTGCAACTTTATCGGCCAGCCGCTGAATGGGCGCGCGGCTGCGCTGCGCGGTGCTCACCATCTGCACAATTTGCGCCAGCATGGTCTCATTGCCGACGCGCTCGGCGCGGATCAGCAGCCAGCCGGTGGCGTTCATGGTCGCGCCGATGACCCGGTCGCCGGCCCGCTTCTGCACCGGCATCGACTCGCCGGTAATCATGGATTCGTCCACCGAACTGAGGCCGTCGAGCACGGTGCCATCCACCGGCATCTTCTCGCCGGGACGGACACGCAACTGGTCGCCAACGTGCACCTGGTCGAGGGTGACGTCGTACTCGGTGCCATCCTCGCGCATGATGCGCGCTTTCTTGGGCGATAGATTCAGCAACGCGCGGATGGCGCTGCCGGTGCGGCGGCGCGCGCGCAACTCCAGCACCTGTCCCAGCAGAACCAGCACAATGATGGCCGCGGCCGCCTCAAAATAAACTTCCGGCCGCCCGTGCATGCCCATCACTGTCTCCGGAAAAATTCCCGGCGCAACCGTGGCGATGGCGCTGTACACATAGGCCACGCCCACGCCCATGGAGATGAGCGTGAACATGTTGGGGCTGACGTTCTTCACGGAAGCCCAGCCGCGTTGGAAGAACGGTAGCCCGCACCACAGCACGATGGGACTTGCCAGGGCAAACTCGATCCAGGCGCCCAGGCCGGGCGAGATCACGTGCGCCAGCGGCCCCATGCGCAGCATCGCCAGTGCGATCAGCGGCACACCCAGAGCGACGCTGGTCCAGAAGCGCCGCGTCATGTCGCGCAGCTCGGGATTGTCTTCCTCGACGGCCGTAACCGTCATGGGCTCCAGCGCCATGCCGCAGATGGGGCAGGCTCCCGGCTCGTCGCGCACGATCTCGGGATGCATGGGGCAGGTCCACTTGGTGGTGGCAACGGCGGGAAACTCCGCTTCCAGCGCCATGCCGCACTTGGGACAAGCGCCGGGCCCGGTTTCCCGCACTTCGGGATCCATGGGACAGACGTAGAAGTTTGCCGCGGGAGCCAGCTTGGCGGCAGCCGCGGCGCCGCTGCCGTTGGCAACTCCAGATGGTTTGGGTTCGGTGAACTGTACCGGATCGCGGCGGAACTTGGCTTCGCAGCCGCGACAGCAGAAGTAGTACGTCTTGTGGTTGTACTCGACGCTGTTGGGTGTCTTCGCCGGGTCCACCGTCATGCCGCAGACGGGGTCGCGCTCCAGCTTGTGGGCCGCACCGCTCGCCGGCGGCGCCGTTCCCAGCTTTACCAAAGTCGAACCGGACTGCCCGGAGACCGGCGGCTTGTTCAGATACTTCTCGGGGTCGGCCTTGAATTTGTCAGCACAGCCTCGCGAGCAGAAGTGATACAGGTTTTCATCGCGCGTGATGGACGCCGCTGCGCGGGAAGGTTCCACCGTCATGCCGCAGACGGGGTCCTTCTCTACCCTGCAAACGTCGCCGATCTGCACCGCATCGTCGGGCTGCGGCATGCCGCCGGCGTGGTAACTGGTGGAGAGGTACCTGGCAGGTTCCTGCACAAATTTGTGCATGCACATCGGCGAGCAGAAGAAGTAAGTCGCACCCTTATGCTGCGCTTTGCCGCGCGCCATCGCCGGATCCACCGTCATGCCGCAGACCGGGTCTTTCTCCCGCGTGCTGACGGAACTGTCCGGCGTTCCCTGCTGTTCGCTCATCCCTGGTCTCCCGAAGATTGCATGGTTCTGCTTCTGCGACGCAATGTTATATTGAGTGCGTTAGCGGGCGCGAGGTTTCGGCCGAGTGCGAAAGCTTTTCGCATTTTATGTCCGCCGAGCGCTTCCGCACAGCAGGCATTCGTATCCGACGATATCATTTTACGGTTGAGAGGCTTCGATGACCGCAGTGGAAGTTCTGTTCCGCTATGGCATGCCGCCGGGAGAGACCGAGATGTCGGCCCTGGCGTCGCTGAACGATGTGTACGGCATTCGTCGCGTGCGTTTCAACGAGGGCGAGCGGACGCTGCGGGTCGAATATGACGCCACCCGGCTGAATGAGTTCACTGTCGAAAAGCTGCTGCGGAGTGCCGGCTTCGACATCCGCGAACGGCTGGCGCTGGTCTAAAAACCGTCTCAGAGTTTCTGTATTCCTGCCTTGAAAGGGCACGGCTTCAGCCGTGCCGTTATAACCCGCAAACAGGCGCGCCTTTAGGCACTGAGGGATCACTTCCGCAGCGGCTGAAGCCGGGATTTATTTTCCCCCCAGCGGCACGCCTGAAGAGGCTGCTGAAAAAGTCGGAAAAGCAGATCCCTCACCGACTAAAGTCGGTTCGTGATGACAAAATTAAAGGGCTTATCGGCACAACTGAAGTTGTGCCCTTACTCATGCCTGGGCAAAACGGAGTTTTTCAGCGTCCCGTAAAGGCGTGCCCTTTCAAAGCGGGATGCAAAAAGGCGAAGCGCCAGTCAGGACGCTTCGCCTTTTCCATGGAGGCAACTGCTGTGCGAAAGAAAAATATCTATGACGGTAGGATGAAACGCTAAGTGCAAATTAAAAGGGTCACTAGAAGGAACTCTGGCCGAAATTCCGTTCCTAGTGACCCTATGCGCCACTTCGTCTGGCTATATATGTAGCACTCAGCATGCCAAAGTACGGATATTGAAAGTAGGACATTTATACCTACGGCCACGAAGGTCATCACGTAGAAGTTGCAGGTAACCTGGAAGCTTTTACGTAGCATGAAAGTACTACGGGGCCAAACCTTCTGTTTCTAACAACATGCAGCAGTGCAATTCGGATGTACCTCCAGATTCGCTTACCGGCAAAACTTAAAGTATTACTTTGAGACTGCGGCAAACAGGTCTGACTTCAACAGCGATTCGAAGCGCTGATCGTCGGTCTTAAAGTGCATCTGCAGCATGTCGTTGGCATTGTCCACGCTGGTGCCATCCAGCGCCATCTTCTCCGTCGGGGTGGCGCCCATCTTCCGGTAGATCACCCCGGCTTTCATCAAGGTCGCCATGGTGGCGGCGGTAATGGTGTCTGAGGTCTTGACGTTCAGGTCAAAGGTCACCCCATTGTTGAAGTTCATCACGTAATCCGATGCCAGCAAACGCTTTTTGACGGCATCGTAGTCGGCCACCGAGGAAGCCTGCCCCAGAGCCGAGCGCATCATGTTCTGGGTGCCGGCGGCGTCCAGCACGCTCCAGACGGCAGCATTGTCCACGTCGCTGATCAGACCGTTGATGGTAGGGTTCGACTCCAGCGACTGCGCCCCGTTGTCGCGCACGTCAATCGCGCCCTTAAGGGCGGTGGTGTCGCCAAACAAGATGGTGGACGGATCCAGAAATACCAGGTGCATGGCCGAGCCCATCGGGTACATGTACGACAGGGCGTACTTCTCCGGCTTGATCTTTTTCGCCTGCATCTTGGCCAGGAATTCTTTCTGCTTCAGCGTTCCCTGCGCGATGCCGATGCTATACAGGCCGCCCTTGGCGGGACGATAGACCACGAAGGTCAACTGCTCGATGTCGGTGTCGGGATTGATCCCGGCGCCCTTCAGCGCCTGTTCGAAATGCTTCAGGGTGTCCGGCAGGACGCGGTCTTTCAGGGCGCGGGCGCTGGCCGAGTTGCGAAGCTCGCGGTAGTCCACCGAGATGATCTGCTGGATAGCCTGCGGTACAACGGTGCGGGCGTTGCTGCTGAGAGGCGCGGCTGTGGCCGGCAAACTCACGGCTGCCATAACTGCGAGTGCGGGGAGAAACTGCTTCATGGTGTCCATTGTATCTAAGCTATTGACGGAAAAGATGCATTGACGTAAGCGCCTGTTGCCCGGCTGTTTCCGGCCGCCCTGGCGGGTAGCGAGAAAAGGGCGCCACGAATGGCGCCCTTCCAGTGTAATGCCGGTCCTCAATGGTCAGCGCATCGAGGAGCCGTTGGCTCCCGTGGTGCCGCCATTGGAGGCGTTGCGGTTGGCGTTTTCCTTCAGCCAGGTGGCCAGGTTGCTCTGCTGCTGGCCGACCAACTGCACGCAGCTGTTGATGGACTCCAGCGCTTCCCGCTGGTTGCGCTCGGTGCCTGGGAACGGATGCTGCTCAAAGAACTGCTTCACCTGTTCCGCCTTTTCGGTGGAGCAGAATCCCTGGGCTCCGTAGAGGAAGACGCCCACGCCGCCCAGTCCACCGCCGGTCTTCTTCATGATCTGGTCAAAGTTCTGGCGCATGAAGTCCCACGCCATGTCCTGGGTCTTGGGGTTCTGGATCATGTTGATCAGGATGTAGAGGTCCTGGTTGCGAACTTCCGGCGTCAGGGTCCACTCCAGCGTTTGCTTGGCGAGGTCGGGCTGGGAGAACTGCGCCAGTGAGTAGAAGAATCGGTAATACTCCTGCGGCGACTTCGCCTTGGGCAACTGCGCCTTGTACTGGTTATACAGTTCGGCATTGCCATGCTGGGCGGCCACGCCCACCACTGCACCCGCCAGCGTCGGATCAATCGACGTCGGGTCCTTCATGTACTCCTGGACCATAACGTTGGCCTGGCGAATGACCTCGGGGTCCTGCCCGATGTTGCCCAGGCCGTTAAACAGGATGGCCCGCAACTGCTTTTGTTCCGGCGTGTCGCTGGCACGTCCGCTGTAGCCGAGCTTCTGCAGCATGGGCGAGAAGGTCTCACGCAGCCACGCCTGGAACTCGGGCTTGTCGGCCTGGGTCAGCAGGAACTGGTCGAGGAACTCCAGATGGCCGCCAAACTGTGCGATGAGGTCGGCACCGGGCGTGTTCTTCAACTGTTCGCCCAGCGCCAGGTAGTTGCCGATGGAGTGCTGGCCGATGCGCATCAGCGCCCACTCGTTGCCGATCAGAGAGATGCGCTCGTCCGGCGTCAGTACCTTGTCCACGCCGTTGCCCAGTTGATGCAGGGCCGCAGCGTCGTAGTCAAAGCGGTAGTAGCCCAGCGCACCCGGCGTTCGGGAACACGAACTTAGAGCAGCCTTTCATGGTGAACTGCTGCTGCCGTTCCTTCAGCAGGAAGCATTCCTGCTTGCCGGCGGCGGTGTTGGAAACGCCTTTGACGCACACCGGAATCTGCCACAGGGCTTCGCTGGGGGCATTGAAGCGCTCGGGGCTGTTGAAGTAGCGCTTCTGCGAGAGCGTCAACGCGGTATTGCCGTTTTCGCACTTCGCTTCCACGCCGACATAGGGCACGCCCGGCTGCATCACGAAGGTCGGCATGATCTGGTCCACCGGCTGCTTGGAGCTGCGGGTCATGGCATTCCAGAAGTCGGCCGCGGTGGCGTTGCCGTAGGCGTGTTCTTTCAGGTACAGGTTCACGCCGGCGCGGAAGGTCTCCGGCGTCAGGTACGACTCCAGCATGTGCAGCACCGCGGCGGTTTTGCCGTAGGCGATGCCGTCGAAGAGCTGGTCAATTTCAGCGCGCGTCTCCGCCGCCTGGTGAATGGCGCGGGTGTTCTCCACCGAATCGCCAGCTCAGCGAGTTACTGGTGCCGCTGACCGTGCCCTGGCTCACCATCCATTCCGGTTTCCACTTCTCGATGGGATGCGGCGTCATCCAGGTGGCAAAGCCTTCGTTGAGCCAGATGTCGTCCCACCACTTCATGGTGACCAGATCGCCGAACCACTGGTGCGCCATCTCGTGGGCGATGGTTTCAGTCACGCCCTGCTTGGAGCCGACGGAGGCAGTCTTGTCGTCAATCAGCAGCGCGGTCTCGCGATAGATGATGGCGCCGGCGTTCTCCATGGCGCCCGCCTGGAAGTCAGGCACTGCGATCTGGTCCAGCTTTCCGTAGGGATATTTGATGGTGTAATAGTTGTCGTAGTAATGCAGGATGGCCTTGGTGGCATCCATGGCAAAGTGCGTCATGTTCTCTTTGCCAGGAACGGTGCAGACGCGCAGCGGAATGCCGTCCTGTTCGCCGGAGCTGCACACCCAGTCGCCCACCGTCAGCGCTACCAGGTAGCTGGACATCTTGGGTGACGTCGAGAACTTGATGGTGTGCTTATCGCCGGGGCCCGCCGTGTCCGCCACGATCTTGCCATTGGAGATAGCGGTGTCGCCCTTGTCCACGATGGCGGTGATGTCGAAGGTGGCCTTGTAGGCGGGTTCGTCAAAGCAGGGGAAGGCCACGCGGGCGTCGGTAGCTTCCATCTGCGAAACTTCGTACTTCTTGCCTTTGTAGGTGCTGAGGTAGAAGCCGCGAAGCTTGTCGTTCAGATGGCCGGTGTACTTGATGCTGACCTTGGCGTCGCCAGCCGGCATCTCCTTGTCCACGGTGAAGGTCGCCTGTTCCAGCTTGGCGTCGGTGGTCACCTTGGCGGTCTGTGTCTGTCCGCCGGCGGTGATGCTGACGTCGTGGAAGTCAATCTCGACCGCGTTCAGCGTGATGGTCTTCGACGGCTTGGTAAGCTTCAGATCAATGGTCTCGTCGCCGTCAAAGGTGTTGTTGGAGAAGTTGATGTTCACGGCCAGCGCGTAGTGGTCAGGTACGGCGCCTCCGGGCAGTCGTTGCGCAAATGCGCTGCAGCAGGCCAGAAGACCGGCGGCAAGCACAAGCAGGCTTCGTTTCATATCACGCTCACAATGGAAATTTTGAAGATGCCCAAACAGCTTTGAAGGGAAATACGCTAGGAACCCACTCTTGGTTCCACGCTTGTATGAACAATGTTAGACGATTGCTGCCGGGGAGTGGTGAGCCTGGGCAACTAATTTATGAAAGTGTCCGCAATGTCCATTTCCGCACACCCTTGAGCACGGTCTGCTCGCAGCGATTCACGCCGAACCAGTAGGGCACTTCGCGATAATCGCGGGCGTCGAAGATGGCCAGGTCGGCGTCTTTGCCGGGTTCGAGACTTCCCTTCCTTCCCTGCCGCTGCAAGGCACACGCTCCGTTATAGGTGGCCGCGACGATCGCCTCCGCGGGCGACATCTTCATGTGCGTGCAGGCGATGGAAAGTACCAGCGGCATGGAAGTGGTTGGCGCGGTGCCGGGATTGTAGTCCGTGGCCAGCGCAACGGCGACGCCCGCGTCAATCAGCTTGCGCGCCGGCGGAAACTTGTCGAGGCCGAGGAAATAATTGGCCGCCGGCAGCAGCGTCGCGACTGTGTTGAGGCTAGCCAGCACTGCGATGTCTTCTTCGCTGATGTAGTCCATGTGATCGAGCGAGGCCGGCCGGAACTCCAGTAGTGGCTGCAGTTGTGTGGACGTGAGCTGGCATACATGGACGCGCACGCCGAGATTGTTGTCGGTCGCGCACTTCAGGATCTCCTGTGTCTGTTCCGTGGTGAAGGCGCCGCGCTCGCAGAAGACGTCCACGAACTCGGCCAGCTTCAACTGCGCCGCCGTGGGAATCATGTCCTGGCAGATGATGCGGACGTAGCCGGCGGGATCACTGCGATGCTCCGGCGCCACCACATGCGCGCCCAGCAGCGTCGGAACCACCGTTCCCGGCCACTGCTGCGCCGCCAGGCGAATCGCCTCCAGCGACTTCATCTCGGCTTCGAAGCTGAGGCCGTAGCCGGACTTGGCCTCGACCGTGGTGCTGCCGTAGGCCGCCATCTCCTCCAGGCCGCGCAGCACGTGCGACGCGAGCGCTTCGCGGGTAGCATCGCGAACGCCGCGCAAGCTGGCGCGAATGCCGCCGCCGGCTTCGGCAATCTGCTCATACGATGCCCCGGCGATGCGCTGCTCGAAATCCACCAGCCGCGGCGTGGTGAACACCGGATGGGTATGGGAATCCACGAAGCCGGGCAGGACGACCTTGCCGGAGCAGTCCACCTCCTCGGCGCCGCGCGCCAGGTCATGCTTGGCAACGTCGTCAGTGGGCCCGACGACGACGATCTCTTCGCCGGAAATGAGAACTGCGCCGTCTTCAATGATGCCGAGTTCGCGCAGGGCAGCGCCACGGCGAGGGCCGGTATCGCCGCGCAGCGCAAGGTCAGCAGTTGCGCGGCGTGCGATGAGCAAGTTTCGCCGGTAGTCTTAGGCAGTATGCACGTTCCTCAGCTGCAAGCAGATACCTATTCAGCGGGAGCGCCGAACTCTGCCGAGTTCGATTTCAGTGAACTGTCCTTCGCTGAGATTTGAGCGTCGCAGATGCCGATTCAGACGCAAGTGTCGAAATCTTGACCGGCCAGCCTCAGGTCATCTGTTCCCGCATGAGCCTGGACATCAGTCGAGGAATTTGCGATGGCAGTCAATAATGCGTCCGTTCGCGTCTACCGAGTACGCAAGCTTGTGCTTGTCGTCTTTGCTATGTTCTCATAGTTGGCATTACGGCCAAATCGGAAGTCTGCTAAGCCCTTCCGCCAGCTTCATATCTCGGTAGTTGACCGGGCAGCTTCGCGTCTCAAGAATCTCAATCATGCATTGCTGGTCGTCGATGAGATTGATACGGTATACGCGCGCTCTTGCTCGCGATGGCACTTGACTTCGTCAGCTTAGTCATCGGCGGAACACCGGTGGATCTCCGTTCAAATGCGACTGGTTGCAACTCAGAACTGCTACCGGCACCATGAAGGAATCTTACGGCTTCGAGCGCTGTCGAAATGATCTTGCGCGCAATTTTCGCTGCCAAAGGGCTCGCTGTAGGGTGGTTCACGACTGCCTCATCTGATTTCCAAACCGCTCTTTGAAGCGTCAGCATGGCTTCCTACCATCTTCTCGTCGGGCGATCAACCAACCTGCGCCACTTTTGCGAAGCGTCTTGTACGCCGCAACCGCTGTCTAATATGTCTATCCATGGTGGACTGCTCCATCCTCCATCGGCACCTTGATTCCCTTCTCCGCCGCGAAGCTGTTTCGCTTCCTCGTAGCCGGCGTCCACGTGGCGCGCGACGCCGATGCCCGGATCGTTGGTCAGCACGCGCTCGATGCGGCGCGCCATGTCGTCGGTGCCATCGGCGACGGTGACCTGTCCGGCATGCTGCGAATAGCCGATGCCCACGCCGCCGCCGTTGTGGATTGACACCCAGGACGCCCCGCTGGCGGTGTTGAGCAGCGCATTCAGCAGCGGCCAGTCGGCGACGGCGTCGCTGCCGTCCTTCATGGCTTCGGTTTCGCGGAAGGGCGACGCCACCGAGCCGGCAGTCAAGATGATCGCGGCCAATGACGATTGGCGCCTTCAGCTTGCCCTGCTTCACCAGGTCGTTGATGGCCAGCCCGAACTCGGCGCGCTCGCCATAGCCCAGCCAGCAGATGCGCGCCGGCAGTCCCTGAAACTTGATGCGCTTGCGCGCCAGATCAATCCAGCGGCTCAGCACTTTGTCGTCGGGAAACATTTCCAGCACCAGATCGTCGGTGACGTGCGATGTCGGCAGGGTCGCCGGAAAGCGCCGCCCAGCGGAACGGCCCGCGCCCTTCGCAGAACAGCGGCCGGATATATGCCGGCACGAAGCCCGGGAAATCGTAGGCGTTCTTCACGCCGTGCTCGAAGGCGAAGGTGCGGATGTTGTTGCCGTAGTCGAAGGTGACCGCGCCCATCTTCTGCAGCTTGCAGCATGCCCTCGACGTGCCGCGCCATGGAGTCGAGCGAGCGCTCTCGTAAGCCTTGGGATCGCGCTTGCGCAGCTCCACCGCCTCTTCCAGGCGTCATGCCGTTGGGCACATAGCCGTTCAGCGGATCGTGCGCGGAGGTCTGGTCGGTGAGCATGTCGGGCACGACGCCGCGCTCGGCGAGCTCGGGAATCATGTCGCCGCAGTTGCCCACCAGCCCGACGGAAATGTTCTCCTTCTTGCGGACCGCGTTCTTCAGGATGCGCAGCGCTTCGTCGAGCGAGTTGACCATGAAGTCGCAATAGCCGCCGCGCAGGCGCTTCTTGATGCGCTCGGGATCGACTTCAATGCCCAGATAGCAGGCGCCGGTCATGGTGGCGGCCAGCGGCTGCGCGCCGCCCATGCCGCCCATGCCGCCGGAGACGATGAGCTTGCCCGCCAGGTCGCCGCCGAAATGCTTCTCGCCGGCGGCGGAGAAGGTCTCGAAAGTTCCCTGGATGATGCCCTGCGAGCCGATATAAATCCACGAGCCGGCGGTCATCTGGCCATACATCATCAGGCCGCGCTTCTCCAGCTCGTTGAACTTCTCCCAGTTCGACCAGTGGCCCACCAGGTTGGCATTGCAGATCAGCACGCGCGGCGCGTATTCGTGGGTGCGGAAAATGCCCACCGGCTTGCCCGACTGCACCAGCAGCGTCTCATCATTGGCCAGCGAGCGCAGCGATTGACGATGGCGTGATAGCAAGCCCAATTGCGCGCGGCGCGTCCGGTGCCGCCATAGACCACCAGGTCCTGCGGACGCTCGGCCACGTCCGCATCCAGGTTGTTCATCAGCATGCGCATGGCGGCTTCCTGGCGCCCATCCTTTGCAGGAGAGTTGATTGCCGCGCGGCGCCTTAACCGGGCTGTAGGTAGTGCGGGAGACTTCAGTATCAACTGGCATGATGTGTGTCCCGCCGGCAGCGGGGCCTCCGCGAATGATGGTAGTGCGCGGGATTGCGGCAGCGCAAATCCGAGCTAGTTGCGGATGGACAGGGTCGCGAATCCGTCTGCCGTGGAAGAATAAACCGGCGGCACGGGGATAGTAACGCTGTTAAGCGCCGGTGGGCCGCAGGAACGGTTTCGTCCCATGGCCTTGGCCGCATAAAGCCACCGATCGGCCTCCCGCACCAGGGCTGCCGGAGAATTGGCGTTGCCGGGAATGACCGTGGCAATTCCAGCCGAGACACTGAGGTTGCACTTGCAGCCGGGAAGCGCGCGCTCCACGTTGATGCGCTCCACCGCCTGGCGCAAACGCTCGCCGACCTCGTGGGCCTCGTCATACGTCATGCCCGGCAGGACGGTCACGAACTCCTCGCCGCCATAGCGGGCCAGCAGATCGCTGCTACGGCGCAGCGCACCTCGCAAGGTTGTGGCAACTACTTTCAGCGCAGCATCTCCCATGAAGTGTCCATGCAGGTCATTGAATAGCTTGAAATGGTCGATATCGAAGACCACCAGCGAGACCGGAGTGCCGGAAGCGCGCAGCAGGCGCCAGGTGCGGCCCATGTACTTGTCGAAATAGCGCCGGTTGGCGACCCCGGTCAGCGGATCCAGGGTTGATAGCTCCAGCAGATCGTGGTTCTCGTGGATCAACTCGTCCGTCCGCACCTGCTCCTTCCGGCGGTAGAGATAATTCATCCGCTCCTCCCGATCCATGATGTAGTTGGCAATCAGCGTGGAAACCCCCGCTATCATCAGTACGAAGGTGGAGAACAGAGTAACCGCAACCGGGATCCGGCTCACACCGGGGCCGGAGCAGGTCATCAGGACGATAGCCAGAGTAGCGACCAGTGCGGCCGGAAACCGGCTTCGCATCAGCACATTGCAATTGATCAGGAGAATGCCTAAAGCACATAAGTAAAGAAAACGGTGAGGCTCATGGCTCACTCGCACCAAGTACACGGTGAAGCCGGCGCACAAGATGGTGACGGCACTGATCTCGAGGTCCCAGCGCAGACGGCTGGCTACCTTTTTGAGCTTCAGTAGGTGCAACGCGAGGTATATCGGCGTCACCAGGCCGAGGCGCAAAATCAGCGCGTGGTGGAAGATATCCCGGACCACAAGATAGTCGCACCAGGCGAAGGCGTTGAACACGACCAGCAATGTGAAGCCCAGCCACAAGCCCACCCGGTGTAGCCGTTCCTGCCGGCTCTGCAGAAATTCAGCCTCGATGGCCGGCGGGAAACGAAGCCAGCGAAACCCATCCTCGATCACACGATCCAGATCGTGCTCGGTAATCACCCCGGGTTCCGCCGCCGAAGGCGACTCTTCGGCGGCTGCCAGAGGACCGACTTCGTCCGCCATGCATCCACCCCACACCCGCAAAAAGGCGCTCTCACAGTAAGCATCGGCAAATGGAGCAAGTCGGAACAGGCACGTTGATGGGCGTGGGGGCGTCGTTGCAGCTAGCGGGGTACCAAAATGAAACGGGGAGCGGCTGTTTGGCCATCTCCCCTCTCTCTCCGATCAGGTTTGCAATTGAAACGAGCATACCTGCGGTGCGCGACGGCTACATCAGAATCACATGAAAAATATGTGAATTCTGGTTAACAAAAAAGGCTACTGCTCTTCCGAATCCTGCCAGCTTTTACCGCACGCGTGGCATATCCAGCGCTTGCGTCGCAAAGGAATTGGCGCCAAGGCCCACGCCGACGTGTAAGCCACCGGTTTGTTCAGTGCCTCGAAAGAAACGTCGAGCGAGCCGCACGCCGGGCAGCTTGGCTGTTGATACTCGCCGACGCCCTCCACCTCGAACCCGGCGGGGACGGGTTGGCTCAGAATTTCCATCGCAGCGTCGGCGTCGGCCGGCCGCACGCACAGCTTGATACCGCCCACCAGGTTCGAGATGAACCAGTCCATGCGAACCATATTGTCGTCCGCCATGAACGCCTGAATTCCCGCCGACTCCAGCGAGCCCTTAGCCAGCAAGGCTTCCGGCAGATCGCGAAACTGGCGGAGGACGATCAGGTCCTCCCACTCTGCCTTCTGTGGTGCCGCAGTATCTTGTCCCGCATCATCCTCGCGCAAGCTGCGCCGCTGCCGCTCCTCTGCGAGCGCCCGCGCTGCTGCCTCGGTCAGCTCGTGGGCATCCCGGGCAATTGCTTCCAGTTCGCCATCGGACATGCCGGCATAGAGCTCGGTGAGCCGCCGGTACTCCCCATCCTGGTCAGAATGATTCATAAATGAAGCGGCTCGAAGTTGAAATGCGCTCGAGCCGCTTGGATATCCTCCGCAGTTGCGTTCCACGCTACTTCCCGTTGGCGAAGGCCTGCGCAAACTCCGCCAGCGAACGCACCGGCACGCCCGACGGCCCTTTGGCGATCCAGGGCTTGCTGTCTTCGATCCAGGCCATGCCGGCGATGTCGAGATGCATCCACGGAGTGTCGCTCGACGAACTCCTTCAGGAACATGGCTGCCGTGATCGCCCCGCCCCAGCGTCCGCCGGTGTTCTTGATGTCGGCAATATCGGACTTGATCATCTCCTTGTAGTCGTCTTCGGCGGGCAGGCGCCACATCTTCTCGCCCGACTTCGCCAGCACGCGGTTGAACTGGTTGTAGAAGCCATCGTCGTTGGCGAAGACTCCGGCGTTGATCATGCCCAGCGCCACCACGCAGGCGCCGGTCAGCGTGGCCGCATCAATCAGGTGCGTGGCACCCAACTCGCTTGGCGTAATGCAAGCCGTCGGCCAGCACCAGCCGTCCTTCAGCGTCGGTGTTGATGATCTCGATGGACTTGCCCGACATGGCAATCTGCACGTCGCCCGGCTTCTGTGCTTTGCCGGAAGGCATGTTTTCGCTGGCGCAGACGATGCCGATGACCCGCAGGTTGGGCTTGAGCTGCGCGATGGCACGCATGGCGCCGATCATCGCCGCGCCGCCGGCCATGTCGTATTTCATCTTCTCCATGCCGTCGCCGGGCTTGATGGAGATGCCGCCGCTGTCGAAGGTGATTCCCTTGCCCACCAGTCCGAGCACAGCGATTTTTGGGCGCGCGCCGTGGCTCGTAGCGCATGACGATCAGCCGCGGCTCTTCGTCCGAACCCTGGGCGACGCTCCAGAAAGCGCCCATCTTCAGCTCTTTGATCTTGTCGGGGCCATAGATCTCGCAGGCCAGTCCGATCTCCTCGCACATGGCTTGGGCGCGGTCGGCGAGAATGGTGGGTGTCATGCGATTGCCGGGTTCGTTGACCAGGTCGCGAGTGAAGTTCTGCGACTCGCCCATGATGCGGCCTTGCTCCATCGCCCGCTTCAGCGATTGCACGTTCGCGCCTTTGGGGACCGCGATGACCAGCTCGTCGATGGTCTGCACCTTGCGGTCGCTGCGGTAGTAGTCGGCGTCGAAGTTGCCGACCACCGCGCCTTCGACCACCACCTTGGCTGCGTCTTCCACGCCCGAGGGCAACACCAGGACGAAGCTCTTCAGGTCTTTTGCCTTCAGCGCGCGCACGGCGGCGCCGGCAATCTTGCGCAATTCGGCGGAGTTGAACTTCTTCGCGCTTCCGCCGCCGATCAGCAGCAGGCGCTTGGCCTTCAATCCTGCCGGCTTGTGCAGCAGCGTGGTTTCCATCGGCTTGCCGGTGACCTCGCCGGAGGCGATGAGGTCGGCGGCAGCCGCCAGGACGGCCTTGTCGTCGGTCTTGATCTCGGTTCGTGTTTCTCGGTCTTGGAGCCGTTGTTGCTGTTGTTCTCGGCCGCGTCGGTTACGGCGACGACCAGGCATTCGGTTTCAATCTGCGAAGCAGGATAGACGGTAGAAATTGCGTAGTTTTCATGCGAACCTCTATGACTCAAACATTCTTAAGCGAAACAGCTCAAGATGGAGCACTGCTCAGCTCTTCCGGCTGCGCGCGATCGCCTCGCGGGCTTCCTTGTCGGCGGTCTTGCGGCGCTCGGTTTCGCGCTTGTCCCAGTGCTGTTTGCCTTTCGCCAGCGCCAACTCCACCTTCACTTTGCCGTTGCGGAAATACAGCCGCGTGGGGATCAGCGTCAGCCCCTTGTGCTGGGTCTTGCCGATCAGTTTCTCCACTTCCTTTTTGTGCACCAGCAGCTTCCGCGTGCGCAGCGGCTCGTGATTGAAGATATTGCCATGCTCATAGGGGCCGATGTGCGCATTGATCAGCCACAGTTCCCCGTCCTTGACCAGGCCGTAGGCGTCCTTCAGGTTGGCGTGGCCGGCGCGCACCGACTTCACCTCGGTGCCGCGCAGCGCAATGCCGGCCTCGAACTTCTCCAGCAGGAAATAATTGTGGGAGGCGGCTCGATTGACCGAGGCGTCGCGCTCGCCGCTGGCGGTGGCATCGCGCCTCGGCGACTTCTCTTTCTGCGGACCTCCGGTGGATTGTGGTGGACGAGCCATAAATGTTGTAACGCGCGACTCGATGCCGGGCCAGGGCCCCTCGTGCTGCTGCGGTTCATGAACGGGAGAGCGTACGGAGGGCAGATGCCGGGCACAGAGCGCAGGCGAGAATTCATGCTAACACACGAGGAACGCAGCCATTTGTGCCGATGATGGAATGCTATAATCGCGCTATCTGCAAGGCTGCGGCAGCATCGGACCCGCGTCTGTGATTTCGCAGCTTCGGCGCTCACGATTTACGCGAGCGCAAGTCTCATTTCCGGGCCCCCAGTCTTTGCCTGCGTAAGGGCGATGGATCCGGAGCCATACCCGGGATCTGAAGGAACGAGATGAAACGGTTCACCCGTGTCCTGGCGCTGCTGCTTGTGATAGCAGCGCTTCCAGCCGTCGCCACTGACAAGGCCAAGGCGCTCTTCGATAAAGGTAGAGACGCCGAAGCTCGTCAGGATTACGAGACGGCCTACAACTACTACCACCAGGCTTACGAGATCAAGCCGGCCGACCTGAAATACCGCGCCTCCTATGAGCGGGTGCGGTTCCTGGCGGCGGCCTCCGATGTCCATCGTGGAGAGATTCTGCTGCAAGGCGGCAAGCTGCAGGAGGCGCTGACCCAGTTCGAGCAGGCCATCAGCATTGATCCTTCCAGCTTCATTGCGCAGCAAATGGCCAACAAAACCCGCGAGCTCATCCGCAAGAGCCAGGCTGGCCCGCCGGGAGCGGAGCTCTCGCCCACTCCGGAATCGCTGATCACCAAGCGCATGGATGAGGCTTCCGGGCCGGTCGAGCTGGCGCCGATTTCGCCCACGCCCATCACCATGAAGATGAGCGAGGACCCAAAGACCATCTACGAGAGCATCGGCAAGTTGGCCGGTATCAATGTGCTCTTCGATCCCGATTACAACTCCAGTGGCAAACGCATTCGCGTGGACCTGAACGGCGTCACCCTGGAAGAGGCCCTGGAAATCACCGCGCTGGAGTCCAAGACCTTCTGGCGGCCGGTCACTCCCAACACCATCTTTGTCGCCACTGATTCGGTAGCTAAGCGCAAGGAGCTCGAGCAGAGCGTTATCCGCACTTTTTATCTGACCAACCTGTCGCAGCCTAATGAACTGCAGGACCTGGTCAACATTCTTCGTACCTTGCTCGACACCCAGCGCTTGCAGCAGTTCCCTGCCCAGCAGGCCATCGTGGTCCGCGGCACCCCGGACCAGATTGCCATGGCGGAAAAGCTGATCGGCGATCTCGATAAGTCGCGGCCGGAAGTGGTGGTGGACGTAGTGATCATGCAGGTGAACCGCGACAAGCTCCGCAACCTGGGCATTACCCCGCCCGGCAGCGTGACCGTCGCACTACAGGACAACAGCACTAGCACCACCACTACCACCGGTTCCAACGTGGGTACGGGCAACGGGTCGGTATCGAGCACTACGGCTTCCACCAGCGGCAGCATCAACCTGAACAGCCTGGCGCATTTGAACGCCACCAACTTCCAGGTCACTATTCCCCAAACCACGGCGAATTTCCTGTTCACCGACAACAACAGCCGGCTGATCCAGAATCCGCAGATCCGCGCCCTCGACGGCCAGAAGGCCTCGCTCAAGATCGGCCAGCGCGTGCCGGTAGCGACCGGCTCATTCCAGCCGGGCATCGGCGGTGTTGGCATCAACCCGCTGGTCAACACCCAGTTCAACTACATTGACGTGGGCGTGAACATTGACATCACTCCGCGGGTGCATGGCACTGACGAAGTGACGCTGAAGCTGGCCATGGACATCTCCGAGGTGGACAACTACACCAACATCGGCGGCATTAACCAGCCCATCATCGGCCAACGCAAAATCGAGCACGAGATTCGCCTGAAGGAAGGCGAAGTCAACATCATGGGCGGCATCATGGAAGAGACCCAGACCCGTAACCTGCAAGGTATCCCGGGGCTGGCGCAGATTCCACTGTTCAAATATCTGTTCTCGTCCACGCAAAAGGAAATCAACGACAACGAAATCGTCTTTGTGCTGATTCCACACATCATTCGCGCCCAGATGTTGAACGACAGCAACACCAAGGCGATTGATGTGGGCACCGCCAACGGCATCTCGCTGCGGCTGAACAACCAGCCGCCTGCGCCGGAACCGCAGTCGAAGACTACGCTGCCGCCGGCGGGAGGCGCGGCCACCGCTCCCGGACCGATGCAGCAGAACGCTCCGGGTATGCATCCTGCGAAACCGGCAGTGAGTCCGGTCTCCAGCAATTCGCCCAGCGCCGCCGCCGCGCCGGTAGGCAGTGCCATCGTCAGCTTCGATCCGCCGACACTCGACCAGCCGGTCGGCTCGACCTTCACCGTCAACGTGAATCTTGCCGGCGGACAGAACGTGTACTCAGTGCCGCTGCAGATTCTCTATAACCCGCGGGTGCTGCAACTGCTGAACGTCTCCAACGGCACTTTGCTGGCGCAGGATGGCCAGACGGTAGCCCTGGTACATCGTGATGACGGCATGATGGGCATTCTGCAATTGACCGCTTCACGGCCGCCGGGCGTGAGCGGAATCAGCGGTGATGGGCCAGTGTTCACCCTGACCTTCCAGGCTAAGGCGCCAGGACAAGCGACGCTGAGCATCAATCGCGCCAGCATCAAAAACGCCAGCATGCAATCGCTGCCGGCCAGCGGCTCGCAAGCGGTTGTGACGGTTCACTAAGCGGGACGTCTAACTTTGGGACGGTGCTTCATCGCAGCTCCAGTGCGGAACCGCCGCGCCGTCCCGGATTACGAACCGGTCTGCAAAGGGACTAAAATACCTGTAGTGCAAACCCTGAAACCAGCTCGCTGCAAGCCGTTCCACGACCGTCGTGGGCGCGGATTCACCGTGGTCGAGCTGGTGGTGGCCATGACCATCCTCATGGTCCTGACGGCGGCGGCCGTGCCGGTCATGCGGATTGCCATCCAGCGCACCAAGGAGCGCGAGTTGCGCCGGGACCTGTGGATGATGCGCGACGCCATTGACCGCTATAAAGATGCGGCCGACCGCGGAGCCTTCCAAACCAAGCTGGACGCCCAGGGCTATCCTCCCGATCTGGATACGCTGGTCAAGGGCGTGGACTCCAACGGCAAGAAGCTGCGCTTCCTGCGCTCGATTCCCACCGACCCCATGACCGGCACTACCGAGTGGGGGCTGCGCTCCATGCAGGACGATCCCGACTCCGATTCCTGGGGCGGGCAAAGCGTGTTTGACGTGTACACCAAGTCCGACGGCACCGGACTGGACGGAACCAAATACAAGACGTGGTAGTGTGAAGCTAACGATGATGAGCCGGCGATTCAAGCAGCGCGGATTCACCCTGATTGAGCTGATGGTGGTCATCAGCATCATCGTCATCCTGCTGTCGCTGGCGATTCCCAACTATTCCAAGTCCATCCTGCACGCCCGCGAGACCGCGCTGAAAGACGACCTTTACACCATGCGCTCGCTGATTGACCAGTACACTCTGGACAAGCAGAAGGCGCCGCAATCGCTGCAGGACCTGGTGGATGCAGGCTATCTGAAGGAGCTGCCCAAAGACCCCTTCACCAACTCGCGCGACAGCTGGGTGCCGGTGACCGACGAGAGCATCATGTCGCCCGACCAGACCGAGCCCGGCATCATTGACGTGCACAGCGGCAGCGATCTGTCTTCCAGCGAAGGCACCGCCTACAGCAGTTGGTAGCTTCGGCTGCTACATCACCGGCGGCACGGGAATCCCCATCACTTCCAGGACGGCGATCAGTTCGCGGCGCACGACGGCGGCCGTCGCCAGCAGGAAACGCTTTCGCTCCTCGTCGGCCTCGGTAAGGATGTGGTGGCGGTGATAGAAGTTGTTGAACTGCTGCGCCAACTGGAAGGCGTGTTTGGCGAGCGTACGCCGGCTCGGTCGTCGCGATGCACTGCTCGATGACGCTTGAAGTCTGCCCGGCCAGCAGCCATAGCTGCCAGATTTCGGTGCCGTCTCGCGCTCGAAATTACGGCGCGAAATCGGCATCGGCGGCCCGGCAAGCACCTCTCCGGCCGAAGTCCCGCCTTTGCGGAAGATGTTGCGTGGCGCGCACGACGGCGTACTGCGCGTAGGGTCCGGTTTCGCCCTCGAAGGCCAGCGCCTCGCGGAAGTCGAAGGCGATCACCGACTGCTTGGTGAACTTCAGCATGAAGTAGCGCAGCGCGCCGATGGCGATCTGGCGTGCCGATGGCGGCGCGCTCCTCTGCCGTGCAGTTCCGGATGCCGCGCATCCACCTCGTCCTTGGCGGCCGTGATCAGCTTGTCCATGCAGATCGTCGGCCTTCACTCCGAATCCCTTGCGGCCCGAGACCTCGATATAGGCCGCTGCCGGTCTTCCTCGCTCACCTCGTAGCCCAGTTCCATGGCGCAGCGCGGCGTCAGCGCCACCATCTCGTAGGAGAAATGCGTGTAGTGCGTCGGCCTGGTCGGTGTAGCCCAGCAGGCGCAGCGCCTCAATCACCGTGTTCTGCGGATCGGACTGGCGCGCATCGATCACGTTGTAGATCGCCGCCACGCCGCCGAAGTGCGGATGATCCGGCTCGCCGTCCTCCGCCGAAATCCACACCTCATGCCGTTCGGATAGCGGATAAACTTGCGATAGCCGAAATCGCGGCCCAGCAGGCCGAACTTCCACAGGTGATAGGCAATGTCCTTGCCGACGTAGCCCACCGTGCCATTGGAGCGCACGATGACCTTGGCGTCCTCGTCCGGGCCGGTCTTTTCGTCGTCCGGGTCGTTCACGATTTCCGTGCTCGATGAGTCTGGCTGCGAGTTCGCGGGACGGCGTTGGCTTCGCCTGATGACCCCGCCGCCGGACGCGTCATCACCCAGCAGCCTTTGTTCTTGCCCTTCGGTCTCGAAGTAGAGAACCCTTTTTTCTTTGAGCTGCTCGAAGGCCAGGCTCCCAGAAATGCAGGCGCAGGATTTCGCTCTCGCGCGGCAGGAAGTCGTATTCGATATCCAGCCGCTCCATGGTCTCCAGATGGCGCCGCAGCACGGCCGTCGAGATCAACTCCGCGATCTCGGCCGTCTCGTTGCCGCCCTGCTCGATGGCGTGCAGGGTTTCGAGGCGCCGCGCTTTGCTAGGTTCGCCTTGTCCTGCTCGTACCACTGCGAAACGCTGCGCATACAGGTCCCAGCAGTAGTAGTCGAAGTCGCGGTTGTCGGCCGATGCGCACTCGGCGATCAGCTCGCGCATCTCGCGGCCGCGGTTTGCTTGCTCAAGCTGCGTGAAGCCCACCACCACGTCGGCGACCTGCACGCCGGTGTTGTCGATGTAGTTCTGCACGTCGACCTCGTGTCCGGCGGCGCGCAGCAGGCGAACGAACGTGTCGCCCAGGATGGCGTTGCGCAGATGCCCGATGTGCGCCGCCTTGTTGGGATTGATCGACGGTGTGCTCGACCAGAATCTTGCCGCTGCACGTCGGCCGGCGCCGTTCGTCCGGCGTGGTCCGCTGACGACAGGCTCGCGCTCGCGCATCGCTTCGCCGCCGCCACGTCGCGCTTCAGGAGGCGTTGATGTATCCGGCGCCGGCGACCTCGAAGCGTCGAAGCCCTCCAGCGGCGCCAGCTCGGCGACGATCTCTTCGGCAATCTTGCGCGGAGCCTTGCGCAGGCGCTTCGCCAGCTCAAACGAGAGCGGCAGCGCATACTCGCCCATCTCGACCTTGGGCGGCTGCTCAACCACAATCTTGGCGAGCTCGACCTGGTACTGCTGGCGCAGGAAGTCGCGGATGTGGCGCTCGAGATCTTTGCAGTTGGAGATACATGAAGATTGCTTGCGCGCGAGCTTGCGAGTACGAACACGCCGTGCGATCAATCCTGGCGTGTGCGCAAACTCCTCTCCAACAGCATAGCAAACGGCGGCGCGGTGTTTGACGCTGCCGCAGCGGTTTCCTATGATGAAATTTTCCCGCAAGCGCGCCTGCGCTTCTCCAATCCCATGCGAATTGCCTATCTCGACTGCTTCTCCGGAATCAGCGGCGACATGTTTCTTGGCGCCTTGCTCGACGCCGGAGTTCCCTTCGAGCTCCTGGAGCAGACGGTTCAGGCGCTAGAGGTCGGAGCTACGCTAGAGCGGTCGCAGGTGGACCGCAGCGGGATTTCGGCCACCAAGCTCGACGTCGTGGTTGACGGCGAGCGCGATCTGCCACGAGAGGAATTCTGGGCCAAGCAACATGCGCACGAGGCGGAGCACAAACACGAGCACGGCGACCCGCAACATCAGCATGGGCGCCATCTGCGCGACATTCTGCAGCTAATTGCCGCAGCCCCGATCTCCGCAGCCGCCCGCCAGACCGCCGCCGACATTTTTCGCGCGCTGGGAAGTGGCCGAGGCGAGGATCCACAACGTCGATCTCGAGACGATCCATTTCCACGAAGTCGGCGCGGCCGACGCCATCGTGGACATCGTGTGCGCCGCCGTCGGAGCAGAAGCGCTGGCGGTGTCGAGCGTTGGTCTGCTCCCCGCTGAACGTCGGCGGCGGCACCGTGGCCTGCGCGCACGGCATGATGCCGGTCCCCGCTCCGGCCACGCTGGAATTGCTGCGCGGCGCGCCTATTTATTCCGGCGATTGCAGAAGGAACTGGTCACGCCAACCGGGGCGGCGATCGTGAGGTGCTCGCGGCGCGCTTCGCGCCTCCCGCCGATGATCAGCGAAACCGTGGGCTACGGCGCCGGTGCGCGCGATCTCGCCGGGCATTCCAACGTGCTGCGCATCACCGTCGGCGAAACTGCGGCATTCGGCGAAAGAAGCCGGCGAACGGAGGAGCAGATCGCCGTCCTCGAAGCCAATCTCGACGACATGAATCCCCAGGTCATTGGTTACATCGTCGATCTGGCGCTCAGCCGCGGGCGCGCTCGACGTCTTCACCACGCCCGTGCAGATGAAGAAGAACCGTCCCGGCACGTTGCTTACCGTGCTCGCCCGACCGCAGGATGAAGCCAGTCTGCGCGCGCTGCTTTTCCGCGAGACCACCACCCTTGGCGTGCGCATACGCGACGAGCGCCGCTACGTGCTTCCTCGCCATCACGAGACCGTGAATACGCCGTGGGGCGAGGTTCGCATGAAACTCGCCACCGTGAACGGCGCCATCGCAAAATGCGCTCCGGAGTATGAAGATTGCCGCACGCATTGCGGCAGCCAGCATGTACCCGCTGAAGACAGTGATGCAGGAAGCCCTTCGTCTTGTACCTGGATCAGAAGAATGGATAACCCCGGCAAGTTTTACATCACGACGCCGATTTACTACGTCAACGCGCGGCCTCACATCGGCCACACCTACACCACCGTGGTCTGCGACGCCATCGCGCGCCGCCAGCGCATGCTGGGCGACGACACCTTCTTCCTCACCGGCACCGACGAGCACGGCCAGAAGATCGAGCGCTCGGCCGCCGCCGCCGGCTGACTCCCAAGCAGTTTGCCGACGAGGTCTCCGGCGAATTTCGCGCCCTCTGGGACCGCATGGGGATCACCTACGACGATTTCATCCGCACCACCAGCCCCGCCACGAGCGCGGCGTGCAGGAGATGTTCACGCTGCTGCAGGAGAAGCGGCTACATCTACAAGGGCTCCTACACCGGCCAGTATTGCGTCTTCGACGAGCTCTACGTCGACGCGGCAGGCCCGGCACGCCCTGCCCCGAATGCGGACGCCCCACCGAAACCGTCACGAGGAGAATTATTTCTTCAAGCTCTCGGCCATGGAAGAGCCGCTGCTGAAGTATTTACGACGATAATCCCGACTTCATCCGTCCGGAGACGCGCCGCAACGAGGTGATCGCTTTCGTGCGCGGCGGACTGCGCGATCTCTCCGTCAGCCGCACGACGTTCAACTGGGGCATCCCGGTTCCGGACGATCCCGCGCACGTCATCTACGTCTGGCTGGACGCGCTGTGCAACTACATGACCGCCGCTCGGCTTCGGCTCCGACGATGCCAAGGACCAGCGAGCAGCTGGCACGCTACTGGCCCGCCGACGTTCACATGATCGGCAAGGAGATCGTGCGCTTCCATTGCGTCTACTGGCCGGCGTTTCTGCTGGCCGCCGGGCTGCCGCTGCCAAAGACCATCGTGGCGCACGGCTGGCTGCTGTTTGAAGAGAGCAAGATGTCGAAATCGCGCGGCAACATCGTGCGCAGCGAGACCATTCTCGACGTGCTCGGCGCCGACGCGCTGCGCTACTTCCTGCTGCGCGAAATCGTCTTCGGACAGGACGGCTCGTTCTCCTTCGATGCGCTGGTGCAGCGCTTCAACTCCGACCTCGCCAACGGCCTCGGCAATCTGGCCAGCCGCACGCTGACATGATCAGCGCTACTTCGAGGGCGAAGTTCCCTATCCCTCGCCCAGCTGCGCACGCCGGCGACGACGCCATCGCGAAGCTCGCGAGCAGACCATCGCCGATTTCAAGCGCAGTTCGAGCAGTTTCAGTTCTCGCGCGCGCTGGAAACCGCCTGGGCACTGGTCAGCGCCGTCGATAAATACATCGTCGAGAACGAGCCCTGGGCCCTCGCCGAAAAGCGAGGACAAGGAGTCGCGCGCCCGCCTGGCAACCGTCCTCTACACCTCGGCCGAAGCTCTGCGCATCGTCACCGCGCTGGCTCATCCCGATCATGCCCGAGTCGACGGCACAAATCTGGTCGCAGCTCGGCCTCGGCGATATTCAGCAATCTCGATCTGCAGCTCTCTAGCCTGGGGACAGCTCGAGTTCGGCACCAGCTGGGCAAGGTCGAACCGGTTTTCCCGCGCGCCGACAAAAGCGCGGTCGAAAGGATGCAGCAGATGGAGCAGGACTGGGCGCAGGCCGCGCCAGCCATCGAGAGCGACAGCAAGAAGACGGAACCGGCAGCGCAGCCAGCCGGAGTGGGAGCCCAAGCCGGGCAGCCTGCCACCCAGGCCACAGCCGCGCCTACGCCTGCTGCGACCCGCGCCGCGCGCCAGCGCGCCGCCGGCAACACCATCACCATCGACGACTTCCTCAAGGTCGAGCTGCGCGTCGGCCAGGTGAAGGTCGCCGAAAAAGTGAAGGGCGCCGACAAACTGCTGCGCCTTGAAGTCGACATCGGAACCGAAGTCCGCCAGATCGTCGCCGGCATCGCCAAGGCCTACGACCCGGAGCAACTGGTCGGCCGCAAGGTGGTCATCGTCGCCAACCTCGCACCGCGCAAACTGCGTGGCCTGGAATCCAAGGGCATGATCGTTGCAGCGTCGCTGGACGAAGGCGCGCCGGTACTGGCCGGCTTCCTGGAAGATGTTCCGGTCGGAGCCAAGCTGAAGTAACCCGCATTCGCTTTTCGCCATTCGCTATTCGCACTTTGCTTTTCGCCAGACGGCGGAGGACAAGCAGGGAACGGTTCTGGCGAATAGCGAACGGCGAATCGAACGGCGAATAGCGAAGAGCGACTCCATGTACACCGACTCCCACGCACATCTCGACGGCAAGCGCTTCGACGCCGATCGCGCTGAGGTCATCGAGCGCGCGCGGGCGGCAGGCGTGACGACCCTGCTGGCCATCGGCAATGGCGACGGTCCGGGAACAGGCACTCTGGATTGCGCGATCAAGCTGGCAGCCGAATACGACTGGATCTACGCCACCGTCGGCATTCATCCCCACGAAGCGGCTCTGGCGAAAGCTGAAGACTTCGAGACGCTCGAGCAATTAGCGCGCTCACCCAAAGTATTGGCCTGGGGCGAGATCGGCCTCGACTATTTCTACGACCACTCGCCGCGCGACGTGCAGCAGCAGGTCTTTGTGCAGCAGATGGAGATGGCGCGCGCTGCCGAGCTGCCCATCATCATCCACTGCCGTCCCTCTGACAACAGCGACAACGCCTGGGACGACACTCTGCGGCTGGTGCGCGAGCACTGGGTTTCCACCGGACTGGGCGGCGTGATGCACTGCTTCACCGGAAACCTTGATCAGGCCCGCGCTTCGCTCGATGCTGGGGTTCATTCTTTCCTTCGCCGGCAATCTCACCTATCCCAAGGCGCAGAACATTCGCGACGCTGCGGCCATCATGCCGCTGGATCGCTTGTTCATCGAGACCGATTGCCCCTACCTGGCGCCGGTGCCGCATCGCGGCAAGCGCAACGAACCGGCCTTTGTGGTCGAGACCGCCCGGCAGATTGGCGTGCTGCGCGGCCTCAGCGGCGAAGAGGTCGGCCAACTCTCCACGGAAAATTTCCGGCGATTCTTCCGCCTGCCGAAGCCTGAATCACTTCGGCACATCGCTCAGCGCCTGGCTCAACTGCTTATTGGTGACGTACTCGGTGCGCAAGTCGCCCCAACACACCCAGTGCCGCCCCATCATCGCCAGCAGTCCGCGATTGTGGTAGAGCAGCAGCTTCGCGGCATTGGCGGCCGGATCAGGATTCAAGTCGTTGCGCCACACGATCACCACCGAGCGGTTGTCAACCACGGGGCGCCAGTAACGCAGCCGCAAGAGCAGCGTGGTCCGATTCAGATCGTCTGGGTTGCTGGGCCACTGCCCGGTCAGCGCGTGATATTCGTAGATGGACTGCCCGATGGCCTTGAGCGAATATCGCACCGACTCACTGGCGACATCCGTGACGCCGAAGTAAGTCTGCACCACGGCCACGCCGGCGGCGCCGACGACAACCAGGGCCGCGATCACCGCGACCAGCTTCCATTTTCGCCGCATTCCAGTTACCCTTCCCATTACCATTGATACAGAGTTTTCACGCGCTGCACATGCTACGGAAGTGCCGGGTTCCTGCTGAGTCGCTGTTCCCTTCGTGATTAGCACCTCTCTTGTTACACTGGAATTTATGGCTGAGAACACTTTCGACATCGTCAGCAAGGTGGACCTGGCGGAGGTCACCAACGCCATTCAGCAGGCGTTGAAAGAGGTCCACACGCGTTACGACCTGAAGGACTCGAAGTCCGACATTCAACTGGACGGCAAGGAAGCGCTGGTGCTGACTTCGGCGGATGAGTTCAAGTTGAAGGCCGTCAACGACGTTCTGCAGGGCAAGCTGGTGAAGCGCGGCGTGCCGCTGAAGGCGCTCACCTATGGAGCCATCGAACCGGCCGCGAGCTCAACCGTTCGCCAGCGCATTACCATGCAGCAGGGCATTCCCATCGAGAAGGCGCGCGAGATCGTCAAGGTCATCAAGAATTCCAAGAAGAAGGTGCAGGCTGCCATCCAAGGCGATCTGGTTCGCGTCAGCGGCAAAGACCGCGATACACTTCAGGAAATCATGGCGATGCTGCGGCAAAGCGATTTCGGCATTGACATGCAGTTTACGAATTACCGATCCAACTAACGGGGCGCACGCTTGAATACCACCGTAACCCGCAACGCCAAGGAAATCTTCGACCTGCTGCACGACGATCTCGCCGCCATCGAGCGCGAGTTTGGCCGCGACACGGTCTCCGGCGTGCGTGCGATTACGGAAATCGGCGAACACCTGCGCGCCGGCGGCGGCAAGCGGCTAAGGCCGGCGCTGCTTCTGCTCTGCTGCAAGCTACTGAACTACCAGGGACACGGCGCGGTGAAGCTTGGCGCCGTGGTCGAGATCATTCACACCGCGACCCTGGTGCACGACGACATCATCGACGAGGCCCAGACGCGCCGCGGCCGTCCCGCCGCCAACACCCAGTGGGGCAACGCCAAGTGCGTGCTGGCCGGCGATTGGCTGTACATGCAGGCGTTCAAGATCGCGGTGCAGGAGCGCAACTTCGCCATCCTCGACACCCTGATTGATCTGACCCAGGCGATGGTGGAAGGCGAGCTGTTGCAAATTGAGCGGCTGGGCAAAGTCATCACTCTGGATGAACATTTCGAGCTGATCCATCGCAAGACCGCCTTCCTGTTCTCCGTCTGCATGAAACTGGGCGCCATTCTGGCGGGCGCGAGCGATGCCGACCAGCATCGGCTCGCCGAATACGGACGCAACCTCGGCATGGCCTTCCAGATCGTGGACGATGTGCTGGACTTCACCGCGTCGGAAGACGTGCTGGGCAAGCCGGTGGCCAGCGACCTGCGCGAAGGCAAAGCCACCATGGCGGTGTTGCACGCACTCGAACATTGCACTCCGAGCGAGCGCTCAACAATCGAGTCGGTGCTGTGCGAAGGCGGATTTAACGGCATCACGCCCGCCGATATCGTGGCCATCCTGCGGCGCAACGGCTCCATTGACGCCGCCCACGCCCGCGCCATGGAGTTCGCCAATCAGGCGCGCGAATCCATCTGCACCTTCCCCGATTCCGAGATCAAGCGCATCCTGCTGTGGATTCCCGACTTCGTGGTGGAACGAGAAAGCTGAGAGGCAGTTGTCGGTTGCCGGTTATCAGTTGTCAGTTGTCATAGATTGACTGCAGGATCGGCGGCGGCTCCGCTCACCAGCTTTCCTCCTTCGCCCCTATCGAGGCGGCAGCCCCTTCTGTTTTCGGTCAGATTCCAAGCGTGAAGTTGATAATCACCGTTTTCTATCTCGCCGGTAATTCTGGCGAAGAGCGAATGGCGAACAGCGACCAACGCCTTCGCACCCCGCGCCTGAGTTACACTGCGCACATGTCTGCTCCCCAGGAAGTGGAGATCAAGTTCCTCGTCTCTGATCTGAAAGAACTGGAAGCGAAGCTGCGCAAGGCCGGCTTTCGCTGCCAGACGCCCTCGACCCACGAAGTCAACCAACTCTACGATCTTCCCGGGCAGAAACTGCGGCGCAAAGGCGAGTTGCTGCGCCTGCGCAAGTTCGGCGACCAATGGAAGCTCACGCATAAGGCCAAAGGCCGTGCGGGAAAACACAAATCGCGCGCTGAGCTCGAGACCGAGGTCGCCGACGGCGAGCGCATGAACGACATCCTGCTCGCGCTCGGATTTCGTCCATCCTTCATGTATGAGAAGTACCGTTCGGAATGGAGTGACGGCGAAGGCCATGTTGTGCTGGACCACACTCCCATCGGAGACCTGGCGGAGATTGAGGGCAAGGCGCGATGGATTGATCGCGTCGCGAACGAGCTCGGCGTCAACCGCGGCGACTACATCACCAAGTCTTACGCTGAACTTTTCTTCGAGTGGAAACGTAGAACCAAGTGCAAGGCAATGAACATGACGTTCAAAGCAGTGGCTGGTGGCTAGTAAGAACCGCACTTGGCTGTCGTCGCGTCTTGCTGGCGCTAGGGCCCGAACAACGGCGAGGAAAAACAGATCCCTCGCCGACTGAAGTCGGCTCGTGACGACAACTAGAAGGAGTGTGGGACGCTGGCCTGAAGGCCAGCTCTACCGACCGGCTGATCGCCTCCCCGGCCGCGCAGCGGCGGCAGCGAATTGAGCCCGGGCGCAAGCCCCGGGGTAGGTCGCCTCAAAGGATGGAGAGCCGCGTAGCGGCGGCAGATTCAACGATTTCCGCGGAAGCCTGCGCCGGCTCCGGAGTTTAGACCTTGCCGGGCCTGAACCGGAGCCGGAACGGCGAAAGCAGGGACTGGGGACTAGGGGTTAGGGACTAGTTTTTCCCGGACTCTCACGCTCAGTATTTCCGTTCAATTTTTCCCGCTATTTCTCCGATCATCGTTGCCAGCGCTTGGTATTCTGCGGCCGGCAGCGTCGCTTGGACGGAAAGTTCTGATCCCTCCGAATTCATTGCCCTCACCATACCTCCGCGGGCACTCAATTCGGCGAGCAAGTATCCCGCCTACGTCTCCGCAATGGCGATCTTGACCTGCCATTGCTCAATCGGATTCTGTGGTTCCTGCGCAGAACTTATGACCGGCACAAATGTCCTCGCCTAACCCCGAGTCCCTAGTCCCCAGCCCCTAGCCCCGGCTTTTCACTCTTTCCAGCACCGCTCCGGCGATCAGCGGCAGCCCAACGGTTGCATCCAGCAGAACCTCGGCGAACCGTCCGCCTTCTTCTTCCGGCACAAATTTTCCCCACGAAACGGCTTCGCTGTACGTGCAGCCGGAAAGTCCGCCCCAGTTCACCGGCTCGGGACAGATGCGCACGCCGTAGTGAAAGCGCTTCAGCGGCAGGTCTTCCCCGCCCCGGCGATGCCGAAGCTCGATGAACGGCCCGAACTGCTGCGCCCAGTTGCGCGGCACGCCGCCGCCGATGGTGAAGATGCCCAGCCGCGTCTGCTCCAGCAGCGTGGCGGCGTAGTGTTCGAGGTCCTCGAATGGATCGTAGCGCAGCAGCGGCAGATTGTTTTTCCGGCGCATACGGTTGTGCAGCGCAAAATCCAGGCCAATTTCCGAATCGCTGAACGCGGGCACAAACACCGGCACATTTTTCTCGAACGCCGATTTCAGGATGCCGCGCTCTTTCACGTGCTGGCTGAGGTGCCGCCCGATCTCGCGATTCAGCTTGTAGGAGCACAGCACTTCATTGGCATCCCATTCCTTCAGAATCTTGGCGACGATGGTTTCCACGAAGTCGAGATTGGTCTCCGGCTCCAGCGTGTCGTACACGCGGTTGTAGCCGGCTTCGTAGAGCTCGGTGTCGTCCATCTTGGGGTCGTAGCGGAAGTGCGAGCGCCCCGCCGCTTCCACCAGGCCGTGCGCCATCAGCGCTCCGGTGGAAATAATGGCGCGCACGATGCCGCGATCAATCAGCTCGGTGACGATCAGGCCCTGCTTGGCGACGGTCATGGCGCCGGCCAGCGTCATCACCACGAAGCAATCCTTGTCGCGCGCCATGGCTTCCAGCACATCCGCGCCGATGCCCACCTGGCGGCCGGTGAAGGCGGTATTGCCCATGGCGCGAACCAGCCCGTCAATCGAGTGAATGCTGGTCAGGTCGAGCGGCGCCAGCGGCACCAGTTTGTCGGAAATGGGATCGTGCAGATGCCGGTCAATGCCCTCGCCGTGACTCTGCGGCTGTTCTTTGCTCACACTCCACCTCGTTGCGAAATCTTGGGAGTTACGACGGCGCAGACGGCGCCATCCGGTTATGACTGCCGAATATTCGAAGCTACAATCTGGCTGCGACTTCCGTCAACGTTGGCCGAGCGGCGTTCACCAGACATTCATGATTGCGCGTGGCCGCGAACTGCGAAATGAAATGCTATTCTTGACCTTCGACCATCCTGCGGGAGTGCAGCTTTGCAAGAACGCAACTTCAAGATTGGCATCGTGCAAATGTCGTGCACGCCGGAGCCGGAAGAAAATCTGGAGCGCGCCATCGCGCACGTGCGCGAGGCGGCCAAGCGCGGCGCCGAAATCGTCTGCCTGCCCGAGTTGTTCCAGACGCAATATTTCTGCCAGCGCGAAGACCTGGCGCTGTTCGATCTGGCGGAGACCATCCCCGGCCCCACCAGCCAGCGCCTGGGCGAAGTCGCCCGCGAGCTGAAGATCACCCTGATTGCGTCGCTGTTCGAGCGCCGCGCCGCCGGGGTTTATCACAATACCGCCGCCATGCTCAACGAAAAGGGCGAGCTCGCCGGCATCTATCGCAAGATGCACATCCCCGACGACCCGCTCTATTACGAAAAGTACTATTTCGCGCCGGGCGATTTGGGCTTCAAAGCATTTGAAACCGACTTTGGCCGCTACGGCACGCTGGTGTGCTGGGACCAGTGGTATCCCGAAGGCGCGCGTCTGACCGCCCTGCAAGGCGCGAACGTGCTGTTCTATCCCACCGCCATCGGCTGGCATCCCGACGAGAAGGCGCAATACGGCGAGGCGCAGTACGACGCGTGGAAGACCATCCAGCGCGCGCACGCCATCGCCAACGGCGTTTACGTGGCCGTGCCCAATCGCGTCGGCTTCGAGACCGGCAACGTGCGCGGCAATCAGGCCAGCGGCAAAGGGCTGGAATTCTGGGGAGGCTCGTTCATCGCCGATCCTTTCGGCCAGGTGATTGCCCAGGCCTCGCATGACAAAGAGGAAATCCTGATTGCTGAGGTTGACCTGGCGCGGATGGAAGATGTTCGGCGAAACTGGCCGTTCTGGCGCGATCGGCGCGTGGATGCCTATGGCCCGATTACGCAGCGCTTCCTGCTGTAACCGGCTTGCTGTATATCTCAACTAATACTTTATGAAAGTGCGGCAAACACCTGCGGAACTTGGATATCGCATGCCGGCGGAATGGGAGCCGCACGCCGCTACCTGGCTCGCCTGGCCGCATAACCGCTCCGACTGGCCGGGCAAGTTCGGCTGCATTCCATTTATTTTTGTCGAGATCATTCGCTGGCTGTCGCGCTTCGAGGGCGTCAACATCCTGGTGAGCAGCGAGGCCGAGGAAGTCGTCGCTCGCGAGCTCCTGGTCCGCTCGCAGGTGCTGCCGGAAACTGCGCTCACTCCGGGACGTCCCGCGGGACGTATCCGGTTCTTCCCCATTCGCACCAACCGCTGCTGGACGCGCGACTCAGGACCGCATCTTCGTTCGCCGCAGATCGAGAGCGCCGTCGAAGATTCCGCCGGTCGCGGCGACGGCGTGGCGCTTCAACGCCTGGGCCAAGTACAACGACTGGCGTCTGGATGCGCCGGTGGCGACCGCCATCGCCCGCGCTGCCGGCGTTCCGGCGTGGCAGCCCGACGTTACGGTCGATGGCAAGCCGCGCAAGCTGGTGCTGGAAGGCGGCAGCATTGACGTGAACGGCCGCGGCACTCTCATCACCACCGAAGAATGTCTGCTGAGCACGGTGCAGCAGCGCAATCCCGGCGTGACGCCCGCGCAACTGGAAGCCACCTTCGCCGATTATCTGGGCGTGAAAAAAGTGATCTGGCTGGAGAGCGGCATTGCCGGCGACGACACTCACGGCCACGTGGACGACATCACCCGCTTCGTCGCGCCGTCCACCGTGGTCACCGCGCACGAGGACGATCCTGCGGACGCCAATCACAAACCGCTACGCGAGAATTTCCGCCGGCTCAGCCGCAGCACCGACCAGTCGGGCAAGCCACTACGAGTGGTGAAGCTGCCCATGCCCGCGCCGGTCATCTTTCGCGGACAACGGCTGCCGGCCAGCTACGCCAATTTCTACATCGCCAACGGTGTGGTGCTGGTGCCGATTTTCAGCGATCCCAACGATCGCCTTGCGCTCAATATTCTGGCTGAGCTCTTCCCTCGCCGCCAGGTGGTGGGGATTTATTGCGGCGACTTTATCTGGGGTCTTGGCGCGATGCATTGCATGACGCAGCAGCAGCCGGCGTAATCACCAACCGCTCAATTCCCGCGGCTCGGCCGTCGCAAACGAAACAGGAAATACAAGCCTGAGACCACGCCGGCATACAGAAATCCGTTGGCGAATAGGATGCAGCCCGAGGTCAGCACCATGGCGAATGCGGTATCGAGACTGGGACCGCTGACGAAAGAGAGGATGTAGGGCGGGCAAAATAGGAGCGCGACCACGTTGAACGCGTCGTGAAACTGAGGCGGCACGACGTGCAATTGCCAAAGCAGATAAACCGTCAGCGCCACCGCCATTCCCACCACGAAGCTGGCGGCGAGGATGATGAGATACGTTCTATCTTTCTTGTACGGTGCTGGTTCCACATTCCTCCCGAGGCCCTGCTTCCAGCTTAACCCACCGAGCGCGAGTGTGGAGGCCGAAGCGCCGGTGGCCGTGCTATCCTTCCGCCGAACTCATAGGAGAGCGTTATGAGCACGCAAAATTCCGTACCCGATGCTTCGTTTTTCGCCGCTGTTCCTCACAGCATGGTGACCACGGCCTTCATTCTGGATGGCTACACCATCGTCCGCAATCTCGGACTGGTGCGCGGCATCATCGTGCGCTCGCGCTCCATCGTGGGCACCATCGGCGCCGGCTTGCAGACGCTGATTGGCGGCAACATCACCTTGCTGACCAACCTGTGCGAGCAGACCCGCGAGCATGCCTTCGACCTGATGCTGCAGCACGCCGCCGAACTCGGCGCCAACGCGGTGATCGGCATGCGCTATGACGCCACCGAAGTCATGCAGGGTGTGACCGAGGTGCTGGCCTACGGAACTGCCGTGGTGGTGGAGAAGTCGAAATAACCGCGGCTGGAGGATGGGGCTGAGGTGGTGAGCCCGGCAGGAATCGAACCTGCGACCCACGCATTAAAAGTGCGTTGCTCTACCAACTGAGCTACGGGCCCACGCCTAATTAATCTAACACAGGAAATTTCTGCGCCCTGCGCCAAAGCGCGCGGTAACTTCTTGCTTCCCGGGCCACGTTGAATTCATCACATGATGTGAACGTCATGAGCGACACCCTGCGCAAGAAAGTCGTGATCATCGGCGGCGGCTTTGGCGGGCTGAACGCCGCACAGAAGCTGGCGCGTCTTCCGCTCGACATCACCCTGGTGGATCGCACCAATCACCATACCTTTCAGCCGCTGCTGTATCAGGTGGCGACGGCCGGAATTTCGCCCGCGGAAATTGCCGCGCCCATTCGCGAGATTCTTGCTCGCCACAACAACGTCGAAGTTCTGCTGGGCGAAGCCCGCGCGATTGACGTGGCTAAGCGCACCGTCGCGTTCGCTGGATTCACCCTGCCCTACGACTACCTGGTCGTGGCCGCCGGCGCCACTCACGCTTACTTCGGCCACGACGATTGGGAGCCGCTGGCGCCGGGGCTGAAGACCATTGATGACGCGCTGGAGATGCGCCGCCGGGTGTTGCTGGCCTTCGAACTGGCCGAACGCAAATCCACGCTGACCGGCAGCCACGACCCGCTCACGTTCGTCGTGGTCGGCGGAGGCCCGACTGGCGTCGAACTGGCGGGCACGCTGGCGGAGATCGCGCGCAAATCGCTGGCCGATAACTTCCGCCATATTGATCCGGCCAAGACCAAAATCATCCTGGTGGAAGCCGGGCCGGCCATTCTGGCGGCTTATCCGCCGGACTTGCAGCAAAGCGCGGTGGAGCAGTTGCAACGCCTGGGCGTGGAAGTTCGAGTGGGCACGCCGGTCACCGAGGTGCGCGTCGGCCAGGTCGCGATGGGAAGCGAAATCATGCCCGCGACGGTGGTGCTGTGGGCTGCGGGCGTGGCCGCTTCTCCGCTGGGACGCGCGCTGGGAGCGCCGGTGGACCGCGCCGGACGCGTGCTGGTGGAACCCGACCTCAGCGTTCCCGGGCATCCCGAGATTTTTGTCATCGGCGACCTGGCCACCCTGAAGGACGAGCACGGCAAACCCCTACCCGGCGTTGCGCCGACTGCCATACAGGAAGGCAAGTACGTCGCGCGGCAAATCAAGGCCGACCTGGCGGGCGAGCCACGCAAGCCCTTTCACTATTGGGACAAAGGTTCGCTGGCCACCATCGGCCGGGCGGCTGCCGTGGCCGAGTTCGGCAAGATCCACATCTCCGGCTTCCTGGCCTGGCTGTCGTGGCTGTTCATCCACATCTTCTTCCTCATCGGCTTTCGCAACCGCGTGATCGTGATGTTCCAGTGGGCGTGGAGCTACATCACCTACGAGCGCGGGGCGCGCGTGATCACCGGCAGCGAGCGCAAGATTACGCAGCCAACCATGGAATATCTGGAAGAGGCGATAGCAGCAAAAAGCCCACCGCAGGCGGTGGGCCGGCAAAGCACGCCCGCAAAATAAGCCTAGCGCTTGATGATGGGGTTATAGCCCTCGGCGACCAGCTTCTCCTTCATCGCCTGCGCATCCTGGATGTTGGCGAAGGGCCCCACCTGTACGTGGTAAAGCTTGTCGTTGGTAATGGGATTGTTGACCACGAACACGTTGTAGTTCTTCTTGCGCAGAGCACCGGCGAGCGCCACGGCATCGTCTTCGCGTGAGACTGCGGCAATCTGCACCACGATGGTTCCCGGCCCGGTGACCGGCGAGGAACGCGGAGTTTCGGTCGTCTTCACGACCGGGGTCGTCGTCACGGGCGGCGGCTGACTCGCCACCACCCTGCCGGAGATCAAATCGCCCGGCTTGACCGCCTTTGCGTCGGTCGCCGGCTTGGCGTCCGGCGTGGCCTGCGCGTCGGTGCTGTTCTGCTGCACCGCCTTGTAGAAGGTCATCGGCGTCTGGGTGTCGGCGCTGCCGGTAGCGGGCGTACTCTCGGCCTTCACCGAGATTCCGGCCGACGGCTTGTTATCGCTGCCAGTGGTTGGAGCCGGAGCGGCAACCGCGGCATTGGCCGCCTGATCGTTCAGCGCCTGCTCGTGGCCGGAAGTGCGACCTAGCGAGTAGCCAATGGAAAAGAAAACTCCACAGATAGCTGCCAGCAGAAAAAATAACCCCAGCAGCTTCCCCGCTCCGAGAGTGATTTCAGTGTCGTCAGCCGTCATCGTCTGCACGGTTTAGTACCTCGCTATTTATCGGGCAAGGGCGGTTGCTCCCCGCCAATTTTGTAGCTCCCCGCCCGCACCATGTTCTGCAGCCCAGTCAGCAGGTCCACCGGCACCGGGAAGATGATTGTAGTGTTCTTCTCGACGCCGATTTCGGTGAGGGTCTGCAAATATCGCAGCTGAATACTGGTTGGCTCGCCGGCCAGCAGGTGGGCTGCGTCCACCAGTCGCTGCGCGGCGGCAAATTCGCCTTCCGCGTGAATGATCTTGGAGCGCTTCTCGCGCTCAGCCTCTGCCTGCTTGGCCATGGCGCGGGTCATGGTCTCCGGCAGGTCCACCTGCTTCACTTCGACGTTGGTGACCTTCACGCCCCAGGGATCGGTGTGCTGATCGAGAATGGATTGCAGCCGCAGGTTGATTTTCTCGCGATGCGCCAGCAGTTCGTCGAGGTCCACTTCGCCCAGCACCGAACGCAAGGTGGTCTGCGCGAATTGTGAGGTCTGGTACATGTAATTGGAAACCGCCACCACCGCCTTATTGGAATCGATGACGCGAAGGAAGATGACCGCATTGACCTTCAGTGTCACGTTGTCCCGGGTAATGATGTCCTGCGGCGGAACTTCCAGCGCTTCCTGCCGCAACGAAACCCGCACCATGCGGTCGATGGGCGCAAACACCAGAATGACGCCCGGCCCCTTGGCGGTCTGCAGCAACCGGCCGAGGCGGAAAACGACGCCGCGCTCGTACTCGGCCAGAATCTTGATCGAATTAATGATGTACAGCGCAATTACGACAACGACAACAATCCCAAAGATCGGCACGAGGTGCCTCCTCGGTACACTCAAGTTTAGAACGTGTACTTACCTGGATTGTAGAACCAAACCGCGAGAGTTACCCAATTGGATAACAGGACCTCCGACTCCATTCATGCGAAAAGCGGCTTCCACGGCGGTCGCCGCCACTCATCAGCGAGCTCGATCGACTTCCAGTTCCAGCCCTTCCACCTTGCGGACGACGATGGATTCGCCCATGCCGACGCGCGAGGCGGCGCGCGCATTCCACAGCTCGCCCTGCACGAAGACCTTGCCTTCGGGATCAATGTCGGTGCGCGCTTCCCCGATGGCGCCGATCAGTCCCTGCTCGCCGGTGACTACCTTGTTGTGTCGCGCTTTGAGGGCGATGGTCATCAGGAAGACGGTGATCGCTCCCATAGGCACGCTCACGCCCAGCGCCGTCCACAGGTTCACGCGCATTTGCGGAATGGGCCCATCCACCAGCAGCAGGCCGCCGATGGTGAGCAGCGCGATGCCGCCCAGTCCCAGGACGCCGTGGGTGGCGAACTTGGCCTCCAAGACGAACAGCACGAACGCCCCCATGATCAGGGTGAAGGCCGCATAGCGCGTAGGCAGCAGATTCAGAGCGAACAGCGCCAGCAGAATGAAGACGATTCCCACCACGCCGGGCACCACGGCGCCAGGATGGTTGAACTCGGCATACAACGCCAGCGCGCCAATCGCCAGAACGATGAACGCGATGTTGGGATCGAGCAGGAAATCGAGAATGCGCTGGCGCAGGCTCATCGGCAATTCATCCACCGGCTTGCCCACCAGGTGCAGCGTCACCGACTTACCATCGAAGCGCTTGATGGTCTTGCCTTCGAGCTGACGGAACAAGTCGTACTGATCGCGCGCGACCACATCAATCAGGTGCTGCTGCAGCGCTTCCTGATCGGTCCAGGACTTCGACTCCAGCACCGCGCTCTCCGCCAGCTTGACGTTGCGGCCGCGAGGAGCGGTAAACGAGCGCATGAAGGCGGCGGAATCGTTCTCCAGCTTCTTCTTCATCACGTCGTCCATGGTGCCGCCGCCGAGTTCCACCGGATGCGCCGCGCCGGTGTTGGTGCCCTCCGCCATGGCGGCCACGTCGGCCGATTCCAGAATGAAGAATCCAGCCGACGCCGCCCGCGCTCCCGTGGGGGTAACGTAAACGATCACCGGCACCGGCGAGGCCAGGATTTTCTCGATGATGGAGCGCATGGAATCCATCAGGCCGCCCGGTGTGTTGATTTCGATGAGCACCGCGTCGGCGTTGGTCTGGCGCGCCTGTTCGATGGCGCGGCTGACGTATTCGTCGGTAATGGGCTGAATGGTGTCGTCAATGCGAATTTTGACGATGGAGCCGGCCCATGCCGCGCACGCGCTCGCCAGCAGGACTGCCATCAGGATGGCGATGCTTCGAATCCGGAACATAATGCACCTCCCGCGGAGCCGTCTCCGCCGGCCAGCGATCAGTGAGTGGCCGTCGGGACCGCCGGCCGCGCCGCGATGTCGCGCTTCAGCGCCAAGGCTCCGCTGTTCGCAGGCTCAAGCGCCAGCGCGCGATCCACATTGCTCGACGCCGCCGCCACCTGGTCCTGCTTCAAGTTTAGTCTCGCCAGCACCAGCAAGGCTTCCACATTCGGCTGCAACTGCACCGACGCCTCGGCTTCCTTGCGAGCGCCTTCGGTGTCGCCCTTTTTCTCCAGCGCCGTCGCCAGGCCGGCGTGAGCCGCTGCACTGCCGGGCTCAACGCTGACCGCATCGCGATATTCGTTCGCCGCCTGCTCCACCATGTTTTGCGCCAGCAGTTCACGGCCGTGCTGCATGTGATACGCCGCATGAGTATGGCGGTCGGTCGAGGCCAGGCGCGCCTCTTCCACGTTGCGAATCTCCATCGCAAGCTGCCGATACGACGACTCGTCATAGTTGCGCTTGATGCGCTCCATGGGAACATGCGTCTGCGCCGCCGCTGTCGCCGAACCCGAGGCCGCTGCGCGCGTACCCGGCGTTACCGGCGGCGGAGCCGGCACCCCGCGGCTGATCTGCTCCAGTAGCGCCTTGGCCTCGCCATCGCTGGGACGCCGCTGCAACACTTCCTTCAGTTGCCGGCTGGCTGCCGTCGAGTCGCCCTTACGGTAAAGCGCCACCGACAAGTTGAAGCGGCAATCGGAATCGTTGGGATCGGCTTCCACCGCCTTGGAGAAATACTCCACCGCCGCCGGCAAATGTCCCCGCCGCGCTTCCACCACGCCCAGATTGTTATAGACCTCGGGCAGCGGCAGCCGCGTCGCCAGATAGTTGAAGGCCGCGTACGCCTTGTCGTAACTCCCCAGATAAAACTCGGCCATGCCCAGGAAGAAGCTGGCTTCGCCACCGCTGGCATCGTCGCGGGGAATCTTGGCGAACCACGAGGCCGCCGATTCGTACTCGCGATTCGCGAAGTACACCTGGCCCAATTGCAGCATGGCCATGGTGTACTTGGGGTCCAGCTTTACCGCCTGCCGGAAGTAGTGGATCTTCTGCTGCCGGTCCACCGCCACCACCCCGCGGATATAGTTCTCGAAGGCATCCAGGCGAATCGGCGGCGACGCCTTCAGGAACTGCTCGCGCGTCATGCCCGGCGGCGCTCCCATCTGCTGCAACAACTCCCATGCCAGCGAGGTCTGCAGATCAATCAGGTTGGTCAGCGAACCGCTGCTCTCCACCGCCGGGAAAAGATGCAGCTTCTTCATGTCCAGCAGTTGCGCCGAAGCGCTGAAGGTCACACCGTCGAACTTATAGCTCCCCATCACCACGTAGTCGGCGTCCATCTGCTCGGCCACTTCATAGATGGTCGCCCGCGAAGGCTGCACCGTCAGCGGAATGCCGGTATGGTCGAAGGCATAGGTGCGGTCCTCGCGCGAAATCATCGAGACCCGCGGCGTGGTCATGCGCTGGGAGAGAACTTCGGGGAAGGCCTCGCCGATCCACTCCAGGCCGGGAGCGCCCGACTGGTTCACGAACGGCACCACCATCACGGTGCGGACCATGGGCGCCTGCGCCAGCGCCGGTAGGGCCGCCAGCGCCAGGGAGACCAGCGCGCCCAAAATGCGGAAACTCTGCTTTAACCGGACCAAGGTACTTCGATTATAGCTGCGGCCTGACGCCGCGTTTCTAAGCTGGTCTGTTCCTATAACTTCCACATAGGCACAGCTATTACGGCTGAGTTCCTTTCTGGGAGCGCGCCGCTAAAAGATCGCAGCAGCGAGTTTTTCGTGTTGCTGCCGGGTTAGACCCAGTAATAATGCTCTTGAAAGCTGCGGCTGAATTTGGACAACTGCATCCTGTCCCTGCCAAAGCCATTGACGTACCTGATTCGCGGCTGTACAACAAGCTGTTTTTCCAGCAGACTTCCTGTGTCTGTTCTGTCTGAGGAGGCAATATCATGCGTCGATTTTTACTGACCGGCATCTTTGCCCTGCTCGCGGCTACGCTGTGTCTGGCGCAGGCCGCGGGCACTGCGCAGCCGCCGGCCGCGGGCTCGCAAGCGCCGGTCATCACCAAGACCACCCGCACGGTCACCGGACACGGCAATTTTGAGTTGCAGTTGACCAAGACCTGGGAGGCCAGCCAGCTCAAAGTCGGCGAGCCCGTCGAGGCCAAAACCCTGGTGGGGCTGCGCGCGCCCGACGGCACGCTGATCCCCGCTGGCTCCAAAGCCACCGGCATGGTGCTGAAAGCCTCAGCCGGCGGACCTTCCCAGCTCGAAGTGGTGTTCGACAAGATTTATGCGGGCGGAAAGTACATCTCCATCAACGGCATTGTTGGCAGCGTCTCCCGTAATCCCAAGGAATACGAGCCGCCGCCGATGATGTACCAATCCTCGTCGGTGGGAGCAGGCGGACAATCGGGAGGCGCAGCCGGCTTCGGTGGCGCGGCCTCATCCGGGACCCTCGACGCCAACGCGCGCGCACGCTCGGGCTCCGACACAAGCTCGCAGAGCCAACCCATCGCCCTGAAGGCCCTGCATGGCGTGGACCTGGAGAACGGCGTCCTCCACTCCAGCAATAAGGACATCAAGATCGACAAAGGCATGGTGCTGGGCGTGCGCGCCGACATCCTGCAATAACCCGCAACCATCGCCTGCACCCTTCAGCCCTGGCTTTCGCGAGCCGGGGCTGTCTTTATTATTGACCAGACATACAGGCCGGTGAAAAAGTGCGTTTGGGTTACCTTGTGTCAGGACACGACTCTTGCCTTGTGTCAGGGCACGACTCTTGCCTTGTGTCAGGGCACAACTTCAGTTGTGCCGATAGCCCTTTATTTTTGTCATCACGAACCGACTTTAGTCGGTGAGGGATCTGCTTTTCCGACTTTCGGCGGCTTGTATACTCGTTCTACGTCTGTTCTCAAGATCATCATGCGTAAACTTCTTTCCTTCAGCTTTCTCTTCGTGCCGCTTTTCTGTGTCTTGCTTTCCGCTCAGACCTCGCACCAGAACAGCTTCACTCCGCTCGATCAGTGGAAGGCGGCGGTGTTGCGCGGCGATTCCGCTGCACTGAACGCCATGTACAGCTCCGATCCGGCGGTGCGCATCACCTCACCGGCCGGCGAAAGTAATGGCGCCGCCTCCGAGATTGCCTTCTGGACCGGCCTCAAGCCGCGTCGCATCAAGCTCGACGTCATCCAGTCGGAAGCGCCGCAGACCGGCGTGCAGCAGACGGTATTCCAGGTTGAGCTTGCTTCCGCCGCGCAGGGTCACACGCTTTACATCTCGGAAGCGCAACTGTGGCAGAAGCAGGGCGAGCACTGGCGCCTGGTCGCGGTGAAACGCACCGATGCGACCCGTCTGCAACAGCCGCTCTCCACCAGCAAAGAGATTTACAGCGCCATGACTGACGCCCATGCCGCGATCAAGCATGCGCTGGCCATCGCCGCCAAAAAACACAAGCGCGTGCTGGTGGTCTTTGGCGCCAACTGGTGCTACGACTGCCACGTGCTGGACCTGGCCTTCCATCGTTCCGACATTGCAGCGGTGCTGAGCCGCAACTTTGAGGTCGTACATGTGGACGTCGGGCAGGGCGACAAGAACCAGGACCTGATGCAGCAGTACGACGTGCCCATGAAGCGCGGCATCCCGGCGGTAGCGGTGCTCGACAGTAGCGGCAAGTTGCTGGCCAGCCAGAAGAATGGCGAATTCGAGAAAGCGCGCGCCCTGGCCCCGGAAGATGTGTTGCAGTTCCTAAACAAGTGGAAGCCCAGCGCGTAGCAGCTGATCCATACTCTCTTGAACTGTCATCCCGACCGAGGGCTTCAGCCCGAGCGGAGCGACTGTCTGTTTTGTCAAGGGCGAGAGCGAGAGTGGATTGTGGAAAAGCGCCGGCTCGTAGGCTGGGCACCCGCCCGTGTGCCCTCGCTCATCGCCATCACGCGCAGGGGAGACATGCGGCACTGACAACTGTTCGCTGCCGGCGTGTAATAACGCTGGCATTTCTGGAGAAGGAAAGGCTCCGGCCGTTTTCCCAGCAGTCCGATCATATCTCCGCCACGGGAATCTGGACGACCTGCTCCCGATGCCTCACGGGGAACATCCGCCCAGGAACTAGTTGGCCATCTTTCGCGCCCCTGTAAGGAGTTCCTATGAACCGCACTTCCTTCCGCACCAGCAAGAGCCTTCTTCCATCTGCCATCCTGATATTGGCGATTCTGTTTGTGCTGGCGTTCGTCGCAGCGCCAGCGATGCAGGCGCAGACGTTTACGGTGATTCACAACTTCATTGGCGGTGACGGGCAATCTCCAGTGACTGGCCTGACAAAAGATGCGAGAGGAAACTTCTATGGCACCACAAACGAAGGAGGTACCCACGGCAACGGAACCGTATTTAAGCTGAGTCGCTATGGTTCTGGTTGGGTTCTTTCTACACTCTACAACTTCGCCGGTGGCAGCGATGGTGCTGCACCCAATGGCAGGATCGCCATCGCGGCCGACGGAAGTCTATACGGTATTACTTTCAGCGGTGGCGATAATGACTGCAACTGCGGTACGGTTTATCGGCTGCGGCCGCCTATCGCTCCTCCGAAGACCGCATTGAGCCAGTGGAACGAAACTGTGATCCACCGTTTCAGTGGATGGAGCGGCAACGATGGAGCGTATCCTCAGGGGGATCTTACCTTCGACCAAGCTGGAAATATCTACGGGACGGCCGGAGATGGAGGAAATGGCCCGTGGAACGGTGTCGTCTATGAGTTGTCTCCCTCAGGAGACAGCTGGACCGAAACTGTCCTTCACTACTTCCAACAAAATAACGGTCCAAACCCGATAGGCGGTGTGGTCATGGACCGCTCCGGTAACCTCTACGGTGTAACGGCAAACGGTTCCTCCCCGACCGATTGCGGCCGAGTATATGAGCTCTCGCCATCGGGCTCGGGTTGGACAGAGCACACCCTGCATATCATCAACTGTACAAGCGATGGTGCGAATCCGAGGGGAGGACTGATCCTCGATTCGGCGGGCAGTATCTACGGAACCACAAGCGGCGGGAATACAACGGGCGGAACGGCTGGAGCCACGGTATTTGAACTAACACCGTCTCAGCATGGTTGGAGCTTCAACCTGCTTTATACTTTCCCCGGGAATACGTATGGCGCCGGTCCCTGGGACAAGTTGGCGATGGACATCGCCGGGAACATCTATGGAACAACGGAGTACGAGGGCCCATACAATGTTGGCAATATCTTTGAACTAGCTCCTTCAGGCAGCGCATGGATCTATAACTCCCTCCATGACTTTACGGGCCGAAACGACGGCGGCCACCCAGTTAGCAATCTTGTCTTTGACGCTTATGGTGCCTTTTATGGAACGGCGAATTCAGGCGGCAATCAGTGTGTCCGCGATGGTGGTTGTGGTGTTGTTTTCGAGATGACGCCGTAGGTGCTCCAAACGCATTGACGAGAGCATATCTAGACCCACGTCGGCTGATCCTTCACCAGCTTCAGGAATTCCGCGTGAACGCGCGGATCTTCCGACAGCTCGGGATGGAAGGTGGCGGCCATGACGTTGCCCTTGCGCACCAGCACGGGATAGTTGTCGCGGCTGGCCAGCACTTCGACGCCTTCGCCGACGCGCTCGATGCGCGGCGCGCGGATGAAGACCATCTCCAGCGGCTCGCTGCCCAGCGCGCTTGGCTCGGTGATGATGGTGGAATCAATCTGCCGGCCATAGGCGTTGCGGCGCACGGTGATGTCAATCGCGTCCAGGCCGGGCTGGTCGGGGTTCTCGACGTTGCGCGCCAGCATGATGGCCCCCGCGCAGGTGCCGAAGGTCGGCCGCGTATGGACGAAGTCGTTCAGCTTGCGGAAACCTTCGTCGCCCAGCAGCTTCAGGAAGGTAGTGGATTCGCCGCCGGGAATCACCAGCCCGTCGAGCCCGTCGAACTGCGCCGGCTTGCGCACCAGTACAACTTCGGCGCCGAGTTGCTTTAAGCGGCGCTCGTGGGCGGCAAAGTCGCCCTGCAATGCAAGTACACCAATTTTCATTTCAGCTTTCGGCCTGGATCTCGCGTGTCTTCGACTGCGTTTTAAATGGAGCGCAAGCTATTATGACTCGCGCATTTTGTGAGAAGAGGGTTGGCGCCGCAATGTAAAATAGACCTATGAGTCCCGATGTTTCCGATCTCCTGAAACGCGCGCTTGCGCTCCCCAGTGAGGAACGCGCCGCTCTGGCTAACACGCTGCTCGACAGTCTTGACACTTCCGATCAGTCTGTCCAAGAAGCCTGGGATGAGGAGGTGGCGCGGCGAATTGAAGATTTGAAAGCCGGCAAGGCGGTAACCGTACCTTGGGAACAGCTTCATCGCGAACTCCTTGCCATGGTAAATGACCGCTAAACGCGTCGAGTATCACCAAGGCGCCGTAACCGACGTTGAAAACGCGATCACCTGGTATCGGAAACGCAGCGCCAAGGCAGCCTTGAATTTTATCGATGAGCTAGAGCGCGCCGTGCACACAATCCGTGATGCCCCACGTCGCTGGCCGATTGGTAAAAACAATACCAGGCGATTCCTGCTTTGGCGATTTCCCTTCGCGATTGTCTATTCAGAGCAGAAGTCCGGAATCATTATTTGGGCCGTTTCCCACAGCAGCAGGCGACCGGAGCACTGGACAGGGCGCCTAGACTAGCGACTTGCCTTCGCCAATCGGACGGCTCTCAGCCTTTAGCTCTTTGCAAGCGGCACACCGGTAAGATTAAGAACTACGATCACCCTCGCAAACGACGCAGCGCAGCCGAAGCCGCGCTGCTCGGTTGCTAAAAGCTAAGCGCTAAGAGCTAATTCACCACCCCCGCGTCTGCAACAAATCCTTCTCCTCGATCGCTGCGACGGCCAGGCCCTTCATCGCGCCGGTCATCTGCTCGCTGACCTCGGCCAGCACCTTGGGATCATCGAAGTGCGTTGCGGCCATCACGATCGCCTTGGCGCGCGATTCGGCTTCCTCGCGCTCCGCTTTAATGCTAAGGTCGAGCGGCATCGCGCCGCCTTTCATGAAGATGCCCGATCCGACGAACACCGCCTCGGCGCCCAACTGCATCATCAGCGCAGCATCGGCCGGGGTGGCGATGCCGCCGGCGGAAAAATTCGGCACCGGCAGCTTCCCTGCCTTGGCCACCATGCGCACCAGTTCGTACGGCGCCTGATGATTCTTGGCGGCGGCGAAGAGTTCCTCCTCGGTCATCACCGTCAGTTGACGCATTTCTTTCAGTATCTGCCGCATGTGCTTGACGGCATGGACCACATCGCCGGTGCCGGCTTCGCCCTTGGTGCGAATCATGGCCGCGCCTTCGGCGATGCGCCGCAGCGCTTCGCCCAGGTTGCGCGCGCCGCAGACGAACGGCGTGGTGAAGGCGTGCTTGTCCACGTGATGCTCTTCGTCGGCGGGCGTCAGCACCTCGGACTCGTCAATGTAGTCCACGCCGATCTCCTGCAGGATCTGCGCCTCGGCGAAGTGGCCGATGCGGCACTTGGCCATCACCGGAATGGACACGGTGGCCATGATCTGCTTGATGAGCTTGGGATTGGCCATGCGCGAGACGCCGCCTTCGGCGCGGATGATGGCGGGCACGCGCTCCAGGGCCATCACTGAAACTGCGCCGGCGTTCTCGGCGACCTCGGCCTGCGCCACGCTCATCACGTCCATCACCACGCCGCCCTTGAGCATCTCGGCCAAGCCGGTCTTCAGGCGCAGACTGGTATTGCTGTTGCCATTGTTCTCAGACATATCGTTCTCCTGCTGCGGTGGCTACGCCGGCCCTGGTGTTGGTTTCATCCAGCCCAGGGGTGCATGGCGCGTCACCGTAAGGTATGTAACTATTAAGTGTAGCGCGGCAGAGCGGTCCCAGTGTAGGTCCACAGATATGCTGGCTGGATGGAACCACTTCCTGGCTCGACATGGAGCAGATGTGCGCGATGAGTGATTGCGAAATCCTGACGATGACGCCGGAGCATTGGCCGTCCGTGCGCGAGATTTATGGGCAAGGCATCGCCACGGGCAATGCGACCTTCGCGCAGATGCTTCCCAGCTGGAGCGATTGGGACGCCCAGCATCTTCCCTGTTGCCGACTGGTGGCCGTGGTGGACGGCGCGATCGCGGGATGGGCGGCACTGAGCGCGGTTTCCACGCGGCACGTGTATCGCGGAGTCGCGGAGGTCAGCGTGTACATCGCGGAGAGCGCGCGGGGGCGAGGCATAGGATTGCGCCTGCTGCAAGCGCTGATCGTCGCATCCGAGCAGAACGGCATCTGGACGTTGCAGGCCGGGATCTTTGCTGACAATGCGGTCAGCATTCGTCTGCATGAGCGCGCCGGCTTTCGCGTGGTCGGCCGGCGGGAGAAGATTGGCGCGCTGAACGGCGTCTGGCGCGACACCGTGCTGATGGAGCGCCGCAGCACGGTGGTGGGAGCGTAGTTGGCCCTCCCCGCTCACGAAATATGCCTCGAGTATTATTCTTACGTTCGTAGCGGGTGTGTGGCTTGCGGGCGAGGACAATGAGAGACCTTTACAGGCAGGTTTGGCACTGGTTCTGGTATGAGCGAACCGGTGTACTTTTATTTCCGCAGGTCCGTGGCGTCAAAAGGCTCATATTTGAGTTACCTATCACGCTAGGCGGTATTTGTGCCTGGTACCTTTACTTATTTTCGTTACCGAGCGTGGGGCGCAACTGGTTGCTTGCCATATTTCTGAATCCACTTGGAGTCGTCGGAATTCTGTGCATTGCCGCGTACCAAGTCCTGGTTAGCTACATGCGCTCTCAGCTACATCACGACGGCCGTCTGCCGACACGATTGATGCTCTGTCTCTTCGGCGGGACTATTCCGCTCTACAAGCGGCATCATGGCAGCGATCTGATGGTCAAGCTCGTTGATAGGATCCGGGTGGCAGGTTTTGTTTCTCTGGCAACAGCTATGCTTCTAACTCAATGGAAGCTGTTCTTCCCGAAGGGCTAGTTCTCTTTCCCACTGATCGGACCGCGCTGCAGGCTACCAGCCTGACATCATGACCAACGAAAGCTACCAGACGGTGTTTGAGATTGGATTCAGGCCGTTACCATGGGCCAGAGTCGCGCATCCGCTGATTTTTGTCGTCATTGGATTGCTTCTCATTCGGTATCTAAAGAAGAAGACACCTTATCTGGTTATGGGAGTCGTCCTGGCTTGCTTCGGTTCGCTCTTCGTTCTTCTATCGCTGATTATCTTCATCCCCAACTTCGTTGAGTTGTGCAGTGCAATTGTCAGGCAATAGCACGGTCGCTGAGTGAGTGGTCGGAATTCTGTCCGCATGGCAGGAAATCTCGTGGGCGGGTTTTGTTTCGTCTAGTCGAGTCCGCATTTAAAGCCCGTTGCTGATGGACCGATTCGCGAGGCAAGTCGAATTCATCAATCGACAAGTGTCCAGCTTGGACAGGTACGATTCATGACCCTGCTGCGCAATTCTGGCCATGCTTGCGAGAGCGTGACTGTTCGGACGAACCTGCCGTCCCTCCGGTGCCCCGGGCTCCGTTCCAGGTTTGCACGCTAACCTGGGCTCATGAATGTCCGCTTCGCGCGACAGGTATCCGTCGCGGTTAGCGCATGCTCGCGAACCTGCGGACCGCTGTGAACCTAGAGGCCCGTTCTACCTGAGCTTGTGGTCGCTCCGACAGATCTTCGCGCTTCCCACACATCCGCACTGCATGTGTGGCCGATTTTCCGGTCGCAGTCTACGTGGCGTCGCTGTGCTTCTGCTTCAGTTGCTTGGCGAACATGCGGTGCGGGTCAATCTCGATGAACTTGCCGGCGCTGCGGGCCAGCACTTCGCCTTTGCGGTTCAGGATTTCGGCGGCGCGATAATGTTCGCGTCCGCGCACCCGCACCTCCCAGCCTTCCACCACCAGCGGCACTCCCAGCGGCACCGGCTTCAGGTAGGTGATGTCCATCTGCGCGGTCAGCGCGATCACGCCGGTCAGCTTGCTGACCTTGCCCATGGCTTCGTCGAGGATGGTGGCGATGATGCCGCCGTGGGCGTGGCCGGGCGGGCCGGTGAAGCGCCGCTGCAAGCGGAAGCGGCAGACAAAGCGGCCGCGCTCGCGATCGAGCACAAACTTCAGCCGCAGGCCGTGCTCATTGGCCGGGCCGCATCCAAAACAGGCGTTGCTGAACTGCTGCTTCTTGACCTCGTGTCCGTGGACCCGCTCATGCTTGGGCATGTAGCAAGCATGCGGCAGAGGCGTGCGGGAGTGCAAGAGGGGCGGGGATCGCCGTTCGCTTTTCGCCGGAAGAGAACGGGCAGGCGATGGTCTGACCGATTGCGCGAACTGAAGAAATGTGCCGCCGGCTAAAGCCGGCTCTGGAGTTGGAAAGGTTACGCCTTTTTGGCACGACTGAAGTCGTGCCCTTACTCATGCCTCGGCGTAACAGCGTTGTCCCGCAGGCGGTGAAGTCGTGCATTGATACCTGTCCAACTTAAGCGTACCCGCAAGAGTTGCAGATCAACGCCGCATGGGGCCGTGCTCTGGCGAAAAGCGAAGGGCGAATGGCGATCTTCTAGCGAATGGCGAAAGTGCTACCCTACCAAGCGACATGCTGCGGAAGCTCATCGTCATCCTGATCGCCGTCGGCGTACTTTACCTGGCCGACTTCCTGTCGCTGCGGCTGGGCATCCCGCACCGCGACGCGCTGGGCAGCATCACCGTGCATACCTACTACTCGGTGAAGCTGAAGAACGGCAAGACCGAATACGATTACGCCGGCGACCACCTTGCCGATTGCTCCAACTCGGTGTTCCCGCAGATGGGCGTTCGGCCTTGCTGGTGGGTTGCCCGGCACACTGACGAGCAGATCACCATTGATTCCGGCACTCCCAACAATCCGCACTTGTTCTGAGGACGCTATTCGCTTTTCGCTATTCGCTATTCGCCAGAGCCGACGGCATCGGAAGGTTCGCCTTGGTCCGCAGCTATCAGAAGCTATTTGAATTCCTGAGGATTCCCGCTCAACCACTTCTTGGCTTTTCTGGCGAAAAGCGAACGGCGAATGGCGAATGGCGATCTTCTGGCGAATAGCGAAAAGCGTCAAAGAGCTTGAGTTCCTTGCCCGGCTCGCGCATCATATGTCACAAGCGCATGTGACGCGGGTGAGCCGGCCGCGTTGAACCTCCAACTTTTCAACCTGCTCTCCGCCCCGGCGGCAGAGCCCATTGTAGGCCATCGTGAGTCGCGGAATCAGCGTCCGGCATCCACGCACCTCGCAAAACGGCGGGGGACGCGGTCCCACGGCCAACTGGCCGGGCGGCGGCGGTGGAGGCGGCGGACGCGGCGGCGACGATCACCTGCCCAGCTACGGCGAGCGCCTGCGGCGCTATCGCCTCGGCCTGATGTTGGCGCTCTCCTCGGTGGTCATGCTGTTCATCTCGTTCACCACGGCCTATGTGGTGCGCAAGGCCGGCGCCATCTGGGATCCCGGCGCGCAATGATTACGTCAGCAACTGGGTGCCGCTCTCGCTGCCGGTGGGACTACTGCTGATCAACACCGCGATCCTGGCGCTCAGCAGTCTGACGCTGGAAGTCGCGCGGCGTCGCGCGGCGGAAGACGTCGCCCTCTCGCCGATTGTCGGCATTCCCGGCGTTCGCGTCAGCACTCGCGATGCCCTGCCCTGGCTGTGGACGACGGTGGTGCTCGGGATCGCGTTCCTCTGCGGACAAGTTTATGCCTGGCGCGTGCTGGAGGCCGCCAATATCGGCTTTGCCACCACCGCCAGCAGTTCGTTCTTCTTCATGCTGACCGGGGTACACGCCATCCATTTGTTCGGCGGCTTGATTGCGCTGCTGTGCGCCGGCGTGCTGGGCTGGATGAATCGTCCGCCGGAAAGCCGCCGCATCGTGATTGACGTGACCTCGTGGTATTGGCACTTCATGGGCCTGCTGTGGGTGTACATCTTTGGACTGCTGTACTTCGCGCGCTAACCTTTCCTGCCCAATCCGCCGACGTGCGAAACCCGTTATAATAAGAAGTTTCGGCGGCCCAGTTTGACGCTTTCTGTGGCGCATCACGCGCCCGACTGCGCCTGCCCGAAACTCCGGGGCCCATGTCCAACGAATCCATCATCGTACGCGGCGCACGCGTCCACAATCTGAAGGACATCGACTTCGAGATTCCAGCACAACACCTTGACGGTGGTGACCGGGGTCTCGGGATCAGGCAAGTCGTCGCTCGCCTTTGACACCATTTACGCCGAGGGCCAGCGCCGCTACGTCGAGTCACTTTCGGCGTATGCGCGCCAATTCCTGGAGCGCATCGAGAAGCCCGACGTTGACGTGATTGACGGCATCGCCCCGGCGGTGGCCATCCGGCAGAAGAACTCCACGCGCAATCCGCGCTCCACCGTGGGCACGGCCACCGAGATTTACGATTACCTGCGGCTGCTGTTCGCCCGCGTCGGCCGCACCTACTGCCTGAACTGCGGCCAGGAAGTCCGCAAGGACACGGTGGACGAAATCGCCGACCGCATTCTGGCCATGGACGAAGGCACGCGGCTGCAGGTGTTCTTCCCGCTGCAAGCGCCGCCGACGCCGATCGAGCCCGCACCGAAGGCCCGCAAGACTTCGCGCAAGAAGGCCGTCAAGTCCGCCGCCGATGCCAAGCTCAAGGAGCGCCTCTTCGAGCTGCGCAAGCGCGGCTACAACCGCCTCTACCAGAATGGACAGGTTGTCGAGTTCTCCACGCCGGAGTCGCTGCTCGATCTGAACTTCGCCGAGCCGGTATGGGTGCTGATCGATCGCATCGCGGTTGCCGCCGACGCGCGGGCCCGCATCGTGGACGCCGTGGAGCAGGGCTATCGCGAGTCCGGCGAGGTGATCTTCGAAACCGCGCCTGCCGAAGGCGAGCCGCGAGCGTCTGCGCTTCTCGCAGCGCTTCGAGTGCAAGCACTGCAACATCAAGTACGAAGAGCCGGAGCCGCGGCTGTTCTCCTTCAACAATCCTTACGGCGCGTGCCCGCGCTGCCAGGGATTCGGCAACACCATTGATTTCGATCTGAACCTGGTCATCCCCGACAAGTCGCAGTCGCTGGCCGAAGGCGCCATCGAGCCGTGGACCAAGCCGAAATACCGTCCGCTGGCCACGGAGATGCGCCGCTACGCGCGCGCCGCCGGCGTTCCGCTGGACATCGCCTGGCAGGACCTCACCGAAGCGCATCGCAACTTCATCATCCATGGCGAAGGCCGTTACAGCGGCGTGCGCGGATTCTTCGCTCACCTGGAGCGCAAGAAGTACAAGCTGCACGTGCGCGTTTTCCTCAGCCGTTATCGCGGCTATTCGGTGTGCTCGGATTGCGACGGCCTGCGCTTGCGGCGTGAAGCGCGGCAGGTGCGCGTCGGCGGCAAGAACATCTGCCAGATTTGCAGCATGACCGTGGAAGAAGGCGACGCGCTTCTTCGCCGACCTGAAGCTCACCCGTCAGGAGAGCGACATTGCCGACAAGCTGCTGGAGGAAATCCAGGACCGGCTGCGTTATCTGAACGACGTTGGGCTGGAATACCTGACGCTGGATCGCATGGCCTCGACCTTGTCAGGCGGCGAAGCGCAGCGCATTCAGCTTGCGACTTCGCTCGGGTCCAAGCTGGTCGGCACACTCTACGTGCTGGACGAGCCTTCCATCGGGCTGCATCCGCGCGACACCCGCCGGCTGATCAAGATTCTGCTGGACCTGCGCGATCTGGGCAACACCATCCTGGTGGTGGAGCACGACGCCGACATCATGCGCTCCGCCGATCGCATTCTCGATCTCGGACCGGGCGCGGGCGAGAACGGCGGACGCGTCATCGCCACCGGCACCTATGAAGAGCTGCTGCACCAGCCCGCGTCGCTGACCGGCCGCTACCTCAGCGGCGATCTGCGCATTCAACTGCCGGCGAACCGCCGCGAGCAGCACAAGCCGCAGATTCGTCTGCTGGGCGCGCGCGCGCACAACCTGAAGAAGGTGGATGTCACCATCCCGCTGAACATGCTGGTGTGCGTTACCGGCGTGTCGGGCTCCGGCAAATCTACGCTGGTGCACGATGTGCTCTTCAACGCGCTGGCTCGCGAGAAGGGCCAGTCCAACACTGGCCCCGTGGCCGAGGTGGACGAGGTCGAAGGCGCGGACTGGATTGACGAAGTGGTGCTGGTGGACCAGTCGCCTATCGGCCGCACGCCGCGCTCCAATCCGGTCACCTACATCAAGGCCTTCGACGCCATTCGCGAGCTGTTCGCTTCCCTGCCGGAGAGCGAGAAGCGCGGCTACGCGGCCGGGAGTTTTTCCTTCAACATTCCCGGCGGCCGTTGCGAGGCTTGCCAGGGCGACGGCACGGTCACGGTGGAGATGCAGTTCCTGGCGGACGTCGAACTCATCTGCGAAGAGTGCAAGGGCACGCGCTACAAGGCGGAAGTCCTGGAGGTCCGCTACCACGGCAAGAACATTCACCAGGTGCTCGACCTCACGGTGAAAGAGGCGCTGCACTTCTTCAATGGCGTCCCCAAGATTGTGGACAAACTGCGGGTGCTGGAGGAAGTCGGGCTGGGCTATCTGCGGCTGGGGCAGTCGGCCACCACGCTCTCCGGCGGCGAGGCGCAGCGCATGAAGCTGGCGGCGCACTTGCAGCCGCGCATGCGCGACATCGGGCGCACGCAGGCGGAGCAGAACCGGCGTCAGCCGCGCACGCTGTACATCTTCGACGAGCCCACCACCGGCCTGCATTTCGACGACGTCAGCAAGCTGCTGGCAGCATTTCGCCGACTGATCGAGGCTGGCGGCTCCATCCTGGTTATCGAGCACAATCTCGATGTCATCAAGACCGCGGATTGGGTGATTGATCTCGGGCCTGAAGGTGGTGCGCGCGGCGGCGAAGTGGTGGCCGTCGGAACGCCGGAGACCATAGCCAAGGCCGCGAATTCTTACACCGGAAAGTTTCTGGCCGGCATCTTACCGCGTAACGGTAAAGCGAAATCCAATGGCCGCTAAGATCTATCGGCTGCTCGTGCTGCTCGCCATTCCAGCTTTGGCGTGGTCGTCGTTTGCGCAACAGAGCAAGCCCACCATCCGTCATCATCGCATTGCGGAAGTTGTGCCTGACGACAGCAGCTCGCCGGAAGTGGACCAGGCGGAAGCGGCCATGCAGAAAAATGATTTCGCCACCGCGGAGACGCTGCTTCAGAAAGCCGTGGTCGCCAAGCCGCAGGATTATCGCGCGTGGTTCGATCTCGGCTATCTCTATAACGCCACCAAGCGCGACCCGCAGGCCGTCGAGGCCTATCAGAAAGCCGTCACCGCCAAGCCCGACGTCTTCGAGTCGAACCTGAATCTCGGCATCCTGCTGGCGCGCCAAGGCAACAACGCCGAGGCTGCGCAGTATCTGAAGGCCGCGACCGCGCTCAAGCCCAGCGCCAATCCCGACGAAGGCTTGTTCCGCGCCTGGCAATCGCTGGGACGCGTCGAGGAAGACAGCGATCCCAGGCAGGCGCTGGCCGCCTACGCCGAGGCGGAAAGCTTTTCGCCCAAAGATCCTGAGCCGCACATTTCAGCGGCGATTCTGCTGGAGAAGCAGAACAACCTCGATGCCGCTGCGAAGGAATTCCAGACGGCTGCCGATCTCGATCCCAAGTCGAAGGACGCCTATGCCGGGCTGGCGAACGTCGCCACGCGGCAGAAGAAATTTCCCGAGGCCGAGGCTGCGCTGCGCAAGGTGCTGGCGCTCGATCCGCAAGACAGCAACGCGAAAGTACAACTCGGACGTCTGCTGGCCAATGACGGCAAGACCGATGAGGCGGCGCAGCTCTTGAGCTCGCAGGCTAATGGAAAGGGCGATCCGCACGCCGCGCTGGAGTTGGGCACCCTCCTGGTGAAGGCCGGCAAGGATGCCGAGGCCGAGCAGCAACTGCGCGTGGCCGCCAAGGGCCTGCCGCGCGATCCCGAGGCCCATATGGCGCTGGGCTCGCTGCTGATGCACGAAAAAAAGTATCCCGAGGCGCAGCAGGAATTGTTGCTGGCCGTCAAACTAAAGCCGGACCTGGCGGAGGCCTACGGCAATCTGGCGGTGGTGGCTGCGGCCAACAAGAATTACGATCTGGCGCTGCGGGCGCTGGAGGTACGCGGGAAGTATCTGCCGGAGAGCGCGGCGACGTACTTCCTGCGGGCCACCTGCTTCGACAACCTGAAGGCGGTGAAGCAGGCGGTGGAAGCCTACAAGCAATTCCTGCAAGCCGATGAGGGCAAGATGGCGGACCAGGAATGGCAGGCGCGGCATCGACTGGTGGCGCTGGACCCGCGGCATGCGGACGATTATCTCAAGAAGAAATAACATGTACGCCTTCCTGCGAAATCTGGCGCTGGTCCTGCTGCTCAGCGGTTCAGCAATTGCCGCGAGCGATACCCTGGCCGAACTGAAGGCCAAGGCCGACGCCGCGCACGGCGGCGATCAGGCCAAATATTCTGTGGAATACGCCCGCCATCTGCTGGAAGACGCCAACAACCTCTTCACCAACGGCGATGTGGACAAGGCGCAGGCCGAAATTCAGGAAGTGGTCCTTTATACCCGCAAGGCGACGGATGCCGCCACCTCTTCCGGCAAGCACATGAAGCAGACAGAAATCGGGCTGCGCGAGCTTTCCAAGCGCATGCACGACGTGGCCACCAGCCTGGCGGTCGAGGACCGTCCGCCGCTGCGGGAAGCGATGGGCACCATCGAGGAGCTCCGCTCCGAACTGCTGGCGCGCATGTTCGGGATTCAAACCGACAAGAAAGAAAAATCGTGAGGCGCCTTATGAAAATCCGGCTGGCCTTGGTAGCGATCCTGCTGTTGGGCGTGGCGCAGATTGGCGTTACTCAAACTCCCAGGCACGATCCCCTCAACGAAAAAGAAGTGGACGAAATGCGCGAGACCGCCGACTTCCCCAACAAGCGGCTGGAGCTACTCATCACGTTCGCGCGCGCGCGCCTGACTTCGATTGACGAATTGCGCGCCGATCCGGCCAAGGCGAAAGATCGCCCGGCGCAGATTCACGATCTGCTGCAGGACTTCACCGCGCTGCTCGACGAGATTGACGACAACCTGGACATGTACAGCGAGCACAAGGCCGACATGCGCAATGGCCTGAAGCTGCTGATCGGGGCGGACAGCGAATGGACGCTGAAATTGCGCACTTTGAAGGCACAATCGCCACCGCAGGAGCTGGACGAATATTCCTTTGCCTTGACCAGCGCCAGCGACGCCGTCAGCGATGGAGCGGGCAGCGCGCGCGACGAACTGGCCAAGCAGAACCAGTTGGCGGCAGAGAAAAAGTTGAACAAGGTTTACAGCGAGCGTAAGGATTAAGGCTTTTGCGGGCAAGCGAAAGGGCCGCCACTTCCCCCGAACGGCGGCCCTTCGCGGAACTACCTTGTTGCTACTGAGGGGACACGTTACCAGCTTGCGCGCCAGATTTCAATCCCCGCGTCGCCTTAGTTCTCAAATTTGTCATCTCTGGTCCCCTCTGGTTAACACACGGTTACACGCATGGTAGTTTAGTGGCAGCGTGAGCATCGATCTCCACGATTTATTTCACCGCACGTACCGCGATTTGCGGCCCCAGGCGCCCATTCCCGAGTTCCGGCTGGAGTTCTACCCGTTCGCGAATGTCAACAACACCATCCGCTCGCGCGATGGCAGATTACATGTACGAATTTCCGACATACTCGAGGGAGCACCGGAAAGTGTGCTGGAGGCGCTGGCTCACATATTGTTAGCAAAGATTTACCGGCGACCGATCGAGCGCACCCACGCCACCCGCTATCGGCGGTACGTCTCCAGTCGTGACATTGTGTCGAAGGTCCATCTGGTGCGCAGGGTCCGCGGCCGCAAACTGATTCAATCGCCGCGCGGCTTCGTGTATGACCTGGACACCATCTTCGAGGAGCTCAACCAGCGATTTTTCTTCGGGCTGCTGGCCCGTCCGCAGATGACCTGGAGCCAGGTCCGGGCGCGCCACAGCCTGGGGCATTACGATCCCGCGCACAATGCCATCGTGGTCAGTCGCGTCTTCGATCATCCACGGGTTCCGCGCTATGTGGTGGAGTACATCGTCTATCACGAGATGCTGCACCTGAAGCATCCGGTGAAACTGCGCGGCAGCCGCCGCTGCGTCCATGGCCGCGAATTCCAGGCTGAGGAAAGGCTCTTCCCTCGCCTGGAAGAGGCCAAGCGCTTCTTGAAGATGCTGTAGAGTGTCTGGTCAAATTTCGCTGGGAGAGAGTTGCCGCCTCCCACTCATCCGAAACCCGCGGATGAGTGGGGCACCCGATGTTCGTCCTGATGCGGATTCCCTTACCAGCATGGGTGCGCCGTTCTAGCCTTGGTTTGGATAGGGCGGGGCTACGGCGCCACCACCGTGGACGCCGCATGGGTCTCGCCCAGTCCGGCGCCGCGATAGGCACGCATCACGTCCTGCAACGACAGCACGCCCAGCAATTGCTGCAAATTCGCGCGATGCACCACCGGCAGTAGCGGCCACTGTCCCATCAGGCGCAGCGCCGTATCCAGCGGATGGTCGGGATGCAGAAACGGAATATGCCCGTGCAGCGCCTGTGACAGCGGAACGTCGCCGTTGGGCATCAGGTCCAGCAGCGTGGCCCGGCTGATGCCCGACCACTCATCGCCGCCCATGCCCACCACGAAAAACTCCTGCGCCGAGCCCTGCACGCGCTGCTTGGCCTCATGCAGCGGCAAAGTGCCGGTCAGCGTCTGGCCCACAGGCGGACGCATGGCGTCCTCCACCCGCAACAGCGGCACCTCGCGCTCTTCCTCCAGCGACGGCAGGTCCAGCCCGTCCTGCCGCGACAGCAAGTCGAAGATCGGCGTCGGCTGGAAGCTGCGCGAAATGAAGTAGGCGATCGCGTTCGACAGGATCACCGGAACGATGATGCTGTAGTTCCCGCTGACCTCCAGAATCATGAACACCGAGGTCATGGGCGCGCGCAGAATTCCCGCAAACAGCGTCCCCATGCCGATCAGCGCATAGGCGCCCACGGGAATCGGCAGGTGCGGCACCATCTGCCGCTCCACCATGCCCACCGCGCCGCCGATCATCGCGCCCATGAACAGCACCGGCGCGAACAGACCGCCGGGCGTGCCGCTGGAGAACGACAGTCCGGTGCTCACGATCTTCAGCATGCCCAGGATGATCAGGATCTGCCAGGTGTACTGCTCGTGCATGGCCTGGTCAATGTAGCTGTAACCTGCGCCCATCACCTGGGGAAAGCGAATGCCGATCAGCCCGATCAGAAGGCCCGCCGCCGCCGGCTGGAAGTATTGCGTCCACGGCGGCAGCTTGCGCAGCCGCGGCCGCAGATAAGCGATGTACTTCACGAAGCCCAGCGAGGCGAAGCCGCCGATGATGCCCAGCGCGGCGTATCCGCCCAGTTCGCCGGGATGCACCAGGTGATAGGCAGGCACGCGGAACAGCGGCTCGTCGCCCAGGAACCAGCGCTCGATGACCGCGCTGGAGATGGCCGCCAGCACCACCGCGCCCAGGATGCCGGCCGTCCAGCGCCCGATGACCTCCTCGATAACGAACAGCACCGCGGTAATGGGCGCGTTGAAAGCGGCGGCCAGTCCGGCGGCAGCGCCCACCGGCGCAATCAGCCGCAGCTTCTCGCGCGAGAGGTGCAGCTTGCGCCCGATGAACGACGCCAGTCCGGCGCCGATTTGCAGTGACGGGTCCTCTGGTCCCAGCGACTGTCCGCTGCCGATGGCCAGCGCACTGGTAATGAACTTGCCGATTACCGTCCCCATCGGGATGTAGCCGTCGTAGATATAGAGCGCGGCTTTGGTCTGGTTTACGCCGCTGCCACGGGCCCGCGGGAAGAAGCGAATCACCAGCACCGCGATGACCAGGCCCATGATCGTCGGCGCCAGCAGCAACCGCGAAATCGGCGGCAGTAGTCCGCTGCCCAGCAGCTTCAGCCGCAGAAACTCGATGCACATGCGGAAGCACACCACCGCCAGCCCCGAGGCGATGCCAATCATCACCGCCAGCAGCAGGAAGAACTGCTCTTCGCGCAGGCTGAAGCGCTGCGGCGAAAGCATGCTGCGCAGCGTGGTCCAATATTGCCGCCGCGTCGGGGTTGAAACCGCCGGCTTGGCCCCTGAGCCTTCGCGCGGTTTGGCTACCGGTTCGTCGATAGGACTCATTGCGGGGCTCCGCTTCCCTGCTGCGCCATGGTCAGCAGCGCCTCGTCGGTCAGGCTCAGGTTCGGACACACGGCCTGGGTGGCGCGCTCCACATCGCCGACGTACTGCATGACCGGATCCATGGCATCGGGATTGGCACGCAAGCTGGCCTCGCTGCCCGCGGCCTCGCGTTGCTGCCCGCTCATATAGAGCAACTGAAGATTATTGGGAGCGCCACTTGCCGCCGACGACGCGGTCAGGTTCGCCGTCAGGGTCACACCGCGTTCGGCGGCACAACTTTGCAGCCGCTTGGACGCCGTATCGAAGGCCGCGGCCACGCGCCGCGCCTGCTCAGCGTGCGACAGGCCATGCAGGTTGGGATCGATGCGCACGATCTCGCGCATCAGCTCCAGCTTCTTCCTGGCGTTGGGATGATTGGGATCGTAATGCAACGCCAGATCGAAGGAACGCTCTGCCTGCTGGTAATTCGCCAGCGCCAGCGCGGCGTCGCCCTGGCCGATCAGCGCCTCCACATTGTGAGGATCGTCCTTCAGGATGCCGTCATACACCTTCAGCGCGCGGGCCGGCAGGTTGGCCTGCCGCAGCAGCGCTCCCAGACGAAGCTGTCCGGCGACATCCGGCGGCGCATCGGCCATCAGCGCTGCCAACTCCACCGCAGCCTGGCCAGTGTCGTGCCGGCCCATCAGGTATTCCACCAGCTCGAAGCGCGTGGCCACGCGTTGCGCCAGCGCATCGTGGTCCCAAACGCCGTTAATGGCATTGCGATAATAGCGGACCGCCTCCGCCGCATTGCCCATGCCGGCGTAAAGCCGGGCCAGCGCCAGATTCACTTCGCCGTCGGCGGGCTGCTCTTCCCACAGGCTCTGCAAATGCGAGCGGGCTTCGTTGTAGTGCTTGCCGGCCAGCAGCGCCTCGGCCAGCCGCAATCGGTAGTCGCTGTTTTCGGGATCGTAGCTGAGCGCGGTGCGATAGTCGTCGGCCGCGGCGCCAAAGACCTGCAGCCGCATGGCCGCCTCGCCGCGGCTGAACCAGCGATGCGCCAGGTCCGCCTCGACCACGTGATGCAGCTTGACGAAGTATTCCGTGCCGGTGAAGCCCACCAGGATGGCGATGATCACGATGGCCAGCACCAGGCGCGGCGAGCCGTTGTCGTAACGGCGTCCGCAGGAGGGACAGGCTTCCGCCTCGGCGGAGCCCTCCGCCTGGCAATTGGGACAAATCTGGACTTCGGGGGCCACACTGACCGTGGGCATCAGTTCAAAGAAACGCTCCTCCTCTACTAGCTTGCCACAAAAGCCCTTACGAAATCTTTACGAGCGTTTTATTTGTCCTTTATGGCCAGTGTCGTCCAATCGAGTTGCGCGATCACGCGCCGAGGTCAAATCAGGAAATGTCAACCCAGGAGATGTTCGTTCAGCAGTTTGCTCGGCTGTTTCATCATTACCAGGAAGCGCTGTCGTCGGGCGACGCCGAACCGCCGGCTTCATGGAAGGCCATCGAGCCGGGCGAGCGCAATCGCATGGTCGCCGCCGCCCGGCTGGCGCTGCTGGAACTGGAAACCAACGCCCGCATGGAAGACAACACCCGCCGCTACTACGCCAAGCCCGGCGAAGCCGAGTGGGGCTGCTGAAAGCCAGTTTCGAGTTTCGAGTTTCGAGCTGCGAGTTTCAAGTTTTGAGTCCGGCGCAGGTGCGGCAGCACTATCCCAGTGATATTTGAATAGGCACGAAACTGGGTGCCCACTCATCCGCGGGTTTCGGATGAGTGGGAGGCGGCAACTCTCTCCACGCGACCTTTCCCGGGAACAAAATCGACTGGGATACGACAAATGCCCCGCCCTAGCCAAACGACGGCTGGAACGGGGCAGCCAAGTTGGTTAAATAGCAGGCCCTCATCAAGTCGCACCGGGGTTTCGTCCGACGCGACGACGCCGACAGCGCGACCACTCTACGGAGAGATCTTCATCACGAAGGCATCCGTGCTGGACCCACTACCGCAGCTTCCTTTGCAGGCGCCCGGAATTGAGTTGGGAATGGCGCTGCCGAAGCGCTTCAAGGGGAAATCCGCAGAGACCGTACATCCACTCAAGTAAACATTCTGCGAACTGTCCACCGCCACGCTGCTATTGCAGACAATGGAGCCGCCGTTGTCATCGCCGCTGCCGCCCAGATAACTGGAATAACCCAGCGCCGCACCGTCGGCATTCACCTTAAGCACGAAGCCATCGCGATATGCGCCGCTGCCGCAACTTCCGCGGCACGCACCTGCGATGGGATTGACCAGGGGGAAATCGGACGACTGCGTTTCGCCGGTTACATACGCACTGCCGGAACCGTCCACGGCGATGGCGTGGGCTTGGGTCGCATAACTGCCTCCTAGCCGACTGGAGTAAACCAGCGCCGTACCTTTGCTATTGATCTTGGCCGCAAAACCGTCGCAAAGATTTTGCGCGCAGGCCCCCGCGATCTGCTTTACCTGCGGAAAGCCGTCGCCAGCCCGCCCGGCGAGATAGGCATTTCCCGCACTGTCCACCGCAATGCCGCGGCCATAATCGTCCTGGCTTCCGCCCAGATAGCTGGAGTAGAGCAGTGCCGTCCCGGTTGCGTTGATTTTGGTAGCGTAGATATCGTAATTTGTGCCGCTGCCGCAGGTGCCGGTGCAAGCGCCGGGAATCTGATGCAGCCGTGGGAAGTCAGACGAACCGATAAGGCCGGTGGCGTAGGCATTGCCAGCACCGTCCACGGCGATGCCGAATCCAATCTCGGTGCCGCTGCCGCCGAGATAGCTGGAGTACACCAGCGCGCTGCCTGCCGCATTGACTTTGGTCACGAAGGCGTCGGTTGATCCGGTCCCACAGGTTCCCTGGCAGGCTCCGGCAATTTGATTTACCCGCGGGAAGTCAGTGGAATCCGTGGTGCCGGTGAGATAGGCGTTCCCGGACTGATCCACTGCGATCCCGGCGAAGTTATAGATATTCTCATCGCCACTTCCACCCACCAGGCTCGAGTAGACCAGCGCGTTGCCCGCAGCGTTGACCTTGGTCACAAATTCATCTTCGTTGGTTCCTGTACCGCAACTTCCCTGGCAGGCCCCGGCTATCTGGTGCACGCGCGGAAAATCACCCGAGAACGTGCCCCCTGTTAGGTACGCGTTACCCGAACTATCGACCGCGATGCCATTCCCCTGCGTGGGCCCGCTACCACCCAAATAGCTGGAGTAAATCAGCGACTTGCCGGAGGCTTCGATCTTAGTCACGAAGGCTATGGGAGAACCATTGCCGCACAATCCAAGGCAGGCGCCAGAAATCTGGTTGACCTGGGGAAAATCGACCGACTGGGTGAAGCCGGTCAGGTAGACATTTCCCCCATCATCCACTGCAATGCTCGCAGCTTGGTCCGCGGAGCTGCCACCAAGGTAGCTGGAATACGAGATGACCGGGTCAATGACCAAGCCGCGCGTGGCGTCGTAGGCTGACACCTCCACCCTGACCTGGTTCTTCGGATCCAGAACGTAATGGGCACCTACAAGCTTTCGGCCTTCTGAACCGGCTTGCCGTTCGCTCGCCGTAGCGAGTTGGTAGGCAATAGGTTTGTGAAAGCGGATCTCCTGTCCGTTCACTTTCACCACCAGATCGCCGTTGGGGTTGATCTCCAGCTTTGCTGCTCGCAACGGATTCTTCCCGGCCACACCAGAGACAGAGTCAACCCTCCATGAGATCGCACCGGGATCCCTGCCTGGAGCTACCATGAAGTCATATTCCAGTTGTCCCTGGTTGCCGTAGTAAATCAGGTCTATGCCGGGATAGACATCCTGGTAGAGTACCCGGGCATAGTTGGCCACACCGGTTTTCCACTCAGCAGGATCGTTGCCGGTGAAGTAATTGCTCTTGCCCGGCAGTTCATCCATCCCGCGCACCACGGGCTTGGGGTTTGAGCCTGCCAATTCCAGACGAACTACGTGTCTTGGGGGGATGGGACTAGTTTTGTTGGAACGACCCGTCGCCAGTGCGAATACTGCCTGGTCGCCGGTGAGGAAGAGCGTGTATCCGGCACTGCGCGCCACGAACTTTACCTGTGGGTCGGTCTGCCCCGCATTCGCTTCGAAGGCGAGCGGCAAGTTTCCCCAGGCCGCTAGTCGCGCCCTAGCTGCGACATCAGACCCTGCGATATGCGGTGAGGCTGTCATGTTTTTCGCGTCAATGGCATGCGGCGGCGACGCCACCATAGTCCAGGCGGCAATGACGACAACAAACACGCCGGCAAATACAACCATCCATAGACGGCTTTTGGGATGCATAGCGATAGCTCCCTTTCTGTTTCTATTTTTTCTATCTATGTGAGTGGCACGACTTGCAGGAAGCGTGCCGTTCGGCCCGGGGCCCATCCGGCATGCGAGATCCGGAACGTGTAGAGATCGTCTGATAAGACCGAGTTAGGATTTTTCTGGGATCGTCGTGGACCGCTATGACTTGGGGATTCTGTGCTTCCCTAGTTCTGAAAGCAAGACATTTCTACTATCGCCTCGTAGTTAGTCGGAAGTTGTATCCAAAATCAAAAGACGACTATCGGCAATAACCCTGCCGGCGACACTGGGCCGGGAACAGACTCTGGTTGGGAGAACAAACTCTCTCCGGCGATCTTGTCCCAAGTCAAAAGCCAACTACCCGCGGACTATCTCCACGCGCTTGCGGACATCGGCAAGAAAAACGTCGTCCTTGATGTCGCCGAGGTTAATCTCGACGTTGGCGAGGGCGCCTTCGGCGGCGGCGCGCGCCAGGCTCACGCCCACGGTCAAGTCCGAGGCCATACGCGGATTGGTGATGGGCCGCAGCGATTCCAGAATGCGCCGCGTCTCTCGCGCTCGCTCGGCTACGCTCAGCGGAACCAGCGTGGCTTTCTTCGTCGCGGCTTCCACTTCGGCCTGCGCTTCGGGATGTTCTTTCGCCCTCTTGAATGCCGCCATCACTTCGTGGAATGCCTCGGCATCCTCGTCAATCGCCGCCTTAAACTGCTCGCGCATTTCCGCGAGCTTGGCGATGGCGTCGCTCAACTCGCGCTCATACTGCGCGTACGCCTTCTTGCCGCGCGACATGCCGGCGACCATGCCGCCCAGCGCGGCGGCCATCGCCGCCGTCGCCGCTGAAGCGCTGCCGCCGCCGGGCGCTGCCGTCGGCGCCGCCAGTTGCTCGACAAACGGCTCGACTCCCGCGCGTAATCCGCCGACTGCCATCTTGCCGCTCATCACCGCGACCAGGCGGTTCTCCAGGATCAGTGAGGAATCGAAATTCTCGATCTGCAGAAACCATTCGGCGGCATCTTCCAGCGCCTTCTTGGGAATCAGTCCGACAATCTCGCTCGAGAGCGGCATCACGCCGTAGCGCGCCGCCTCGCGTTTCACGAACTCGTACACGCGCGCAATCGGCGTCTGGTCGGTGTCGGTCAGGTTCATGGAAACCTGCGCCAGCCCGCGCACCGGCACGCCCATGCCCTTCACGTAGCGCAGTCCGCCGTTGGAGAAGCGAACCGCCTTGCCAATCTTCTTGGCGATCTCAACGTCGGGCGTGTTGAGGTAAACGTTGTAGGCGACGAGAAATTTGCGCGCGCCCACGATGGTCGCGCCCGCAGTGGGATGCAGCTCGGCGTTGCCGAAGTCGGGCTTGCGCGCCGGGTTGGTCTTCACCTCTTCGCGAATGCCTTCGAACTGGCCGCGGCGCACGTTCTCCAGATTCTGGCGCTCGGGCCTCTGCGCCGCCGCCTCGTAGAGATACACCGGAACCTGATAGCGCTTCCAGATTTCCTCGCCGACGCGACGGGCCAGCGCCACGCAATCTTCCAGCGTCATGCCATCAATCGGGATGAACGGAATGACGTCGGCGGCGCCCAGCCGCGGATGCGCGCCGGTGTGCTTGGTAAGGTCAATCAGCTCGGCGGCCTTGCCGACGCCGCGGATGGCAGCTTCGGCAACTTTCGCGGGATCGCCGACCAGGGTGATGACGCAGCGATTATGGTCGGCATCCATTTCGCGGTCGAGCAGGTAAACGCCATCCATCTTCATGGCTTCCAGGATGGCGTTGACGCGGGCCGGGTCGCGGCCCTCAGAGAAGTTGGGAACACATTCGACGAGTGCGGGCATAAAGTCTGAGGATAAAGAAGCGGGATGCCGGGGGCAACAGGCATTCGCAGCGCGAGTTCCAAAGCGGAAATGAAGCTCTTGGGTAGGGCGCGACTACAGGCCGCGGAAAAAGTCGGAAAAGCAGATCCCTCACCGACTAAAGTCGGTTCGTGATGACAAAAATAAAAGGCTAATCGGCACGACTGAAGTCGTGCCCTTACTCATGCCTCGGCAAAACGGAGCTTTTCAGCGGCCTGTGAAGTCGTGCCGTCAGAGCCAGCAAGCCACTACGCCGGCACCAGCTCGTCTTCGCGCGCCTTCTTGCGCTTGGGCTGATAGACGCAGCAGGGCTCTTCGGCGAAAAGCTCGCCAGTCATGGCGTAGGCGCGGGCGCGCGAGCCGCCGCAAACCTCGCGGAATTCGCAGTCGCCGCACTTGCCTTCCAGGTTCTTGCTGTCGCGCAGCGAGCGGAACAACGGTGAATCGCGGTAAATGCTGGCCAGCGACTGCTTCCGGATGTTGCCTCCCGAAACGGGAAGGAATCCACTGGGGAACACTTCGCCCAGATGCGAGATGAAAACAAAGCCTTTGCCATCATTGATGCCGCGCGGCGCACGGCCAATACCGTCCGGCGTGGGCTGCTCGGAAATCTGCGGCATGCGCTGATGGTGATCGCCGGCCTCTTCAGCGCGGCGCTCCTCGATGCGGCGCTGCAGCAGAAATCGTCTGTAATGTTGGGCTTCCGTGCTCTTGATGTCGAACAGCACGCGCTTCGAGGTCTGGTGCAGCTTCTCGAAAACCGCTTCGAATTCCTCGGCCGAGAGCAGGTCAATGTTCTGGCCGCGGCCGGTCGGCACCAGGAAGAACACGCTCCACAGCGTTATGTCGAGCGTCGCCAGGAGAGCGATCACGTCGTCCACTTGTTCCAGGTTATGGCGGGTGATGGTGGTGTTGATCTGGACCGGAAGGCCAATTTCGCGCGCCCAGCGAACGGCGTTCAGCGTCCAGTCGTAGGAGCCGGCCACGCGGCGGAAAGCGTCGTGGATAGCGGCGGTTGGGCCGTCGAGCGAAACCGCCAGCCGCGCCAGGCCGCAATTTTTAAGCTGAACTATGTTTTCGCGCGTCAGCAGCGGGGTGGCGCTGGGGGTCAGCGAAATGCGCACGTTGTGGTCGGCGGCATAGCGGACCAGCTCGAAGATGTCGGGCCGCTTGAGCGGATCGCCGCCGGTCAGTACAAAAACGGGAATTTCCATGGCGGCAATTTCGTCGATCAGCCGCTTGGATTCCGATGTAGTTAACTCTAGCGAATTGCGCTGCGGCTGCGCGCAGGCGCGGCAATGGACGCACGCCAGGTCGCAGGCCTGGGTCGTTTCCCAGATTGCGATAAAAGGCCGCTCGTCAAAGTTGATCCGGATGTCCTGCATGCTCACCTCTCGTCCACATCGCGTGACCTACGATGTCAAAGAAGTCCGCTGGCTGCTGTGACTTAGGTCACTTTCGGGACAGATTTCCCGGCCTGCGCCGACAACTCACAGCTATCACATCGCAACGTGAGGTGAGTCACAGCCATAGCGTGCAGCACGGGCACACAATCGCAGCAGATGGCAGCCGTGGAGGTGTAGCCAGGAGGTGCTAAATGTCGGAAGATAAGCGGGATGTGCTGGAAGTGCTGCGCTACGAGCTGAACTTTCTGGAGCAGGGCGGCTACGGCAACTGGTACAGCACGCCATGGGGACCGGCTTCCGTCTTCCAGGATTCGCTGACCTGCCCCAACCATGGCGATCCCACGCGTCCGCACGCCTGCCACGAGTGCCTACTGTATGACTTTGTTCCCGAGGCGTACCGGACGGAAGACGTTCCCTGTCACCACATTCCCTTGAATCGGCAGGGTGCGACAGTCCAAACCCCGCAGACAGAGGAAGAACTGCGCGAAAACCTAAAGCATTGGTTGAAGCGAACCATCGCCCGTATTGAAACCGAACGCGCTCACGACCAGAAGGCAGCCAAGCACGCGGCCAAGGCCTAGGGCGCGTTCAGTTTCGGGAATCGCACTCGAATTTCTTTCGCCGCCGGCGTCTTTCCCTCTTCCCCGCGACATACAATGCCGCCACAGAATCCTGTGGTGGGAGTGTTTTATGAAGCGACCTTTTCCTTCCCTGACTCCGCATGAAGCTTTGCACGCCGCCATCTTTATCGAAGAGCGGAATGCCCAGCTCTACCAAACCTTCGCCGAGATGTTCATGGAGTTCCACGACGGCGAGTCGCTGGAAATTGCCAGCGTCTTCTGGGAAATGTCGCTGGAGGAGAAGCGTCACAGTTCCCTGCTGCAACGCAAGTACACCGAGCGCTACGGCAACCGCGCCTGTCGTATTACCGAGGACGACCTGCAGGAATTCATCGAAGTGCCGCGCCTGGAAAATGGCGCGGTGCTGGAGGGCACTGCCAGCGATGCGGCGACGCCGCGCGAGCGCGCCCTCCAGGTGGCGTTGCACGCCGAGCGAAGCGCCCAGAGCTACTACGCCTCGCTGGTCAGCAGCACCGAGGACGACCAGTTACGCACGCTTTACTGCGAACTTTCGGAGATGGAGTGCGGCCACGTCAGCTTCCTGGAGCGCAAGCTGCGGCCGCAATCGGCCAACTACGGGCCAATCTAGGGTCTATTGGCTGGCGTCGGACGGAAACGACTTAAACTCCACCTGCTTCTGCGAGATCCTTTCCGCGCCTTTAGCGTCGGCGGTGTGCTGGGTCAGCGTTCCGCGAATCACGCGATAACCTTCCTGCCCCGGCTTCTTGCCGGCATTCACCGTGATAGTCCCGCTGAACTCGAACCACTCCCTGTGGACCGTCTTGGTCTTGAAGGAAATTTTCTGTCCCTGCAGCGAAGCCTTGTCGAAGAACTGATCCAGGAACTGGTCTTTGTCGCTCTCGCTGTCGCCGTAGCGCGAGATAAAGCCCGAGAGCTGGTCGCCGTCGAGCGTGATCTGCACAAACTCTCCATCGCGCTGGAAGGAGTACATGCCGGATGGATTGCTGGCGGGATCGAAGGGCTTGTCCTGTTGCGCCGCCAGTGCGACTGGCAGAATCGCAATCGCGCACAGCGCGACCGCGGCAAAGCAAATTGGCTTGAACATGATGGGAGCTCGCTTCACCATCATCGCACAAGAAACTCCGGGTTGCTTTGCAAGACGGGTCAGAAATGTCGGGCGCCTCACTCATCCGCGGGGTTCGGATGAGTGGGAAGCGACAAAACTCGACCCGCGAGCAACTCCCGGTTTCAACCTGCGCAGATGCCAAAACCCGCAAGGAATACACCGCTGGCTGCCGCGTAATTCCGCTATAATCCCGCTAGACGCCACAGTTGGTAGAGGATGATGTCTCAAGGCAGCGCGGCCCGCGCCATGGCCCAAATTCCGGAAGTCGAGCCTCCATTACTGCTTTGCGAGCCGGAGCCCTGGGGCCGAATTTTTCTGCGCAATCTGGGTGACCTACTGCTGCGCCGTCAGCCTCCGCCGCTGGTGCTCACCGCACGCCCCATTCCCGTTCGTGCCACCTATTTCATTCGCACCGGCATTGACGGCGAGGGCTTCGTCGAATCCTTCGGCCTGCACGTCGTCCTGATCACCATCGTTTATCTGGCATACGCTCTGCACTTCTTCAGCAGCCCGCAACTGCGCTCGCCGCTGGAGAACGCGCGCGTCGAGTACTACCCGCCGGTCAGCGAATATCTGCCGCCCATCAATACCGTGAAGGCGGGGCGGACCCGCCACGGCGCGCCCAAGCTGGCGAAGCAGGAGATCCTCAGCGTTACGCCCAACCCGGACAACACACGCCAGACCATCATCACGCCGCCCAAGATCAAGCTGATCCAGGACGTGGCCACGCCCAACATCGTGGCCTGGACGCCGGTGCCCTCGACGCAACCGGTGGCGGCATCGCAACGCTCGGCCTCGCAACTGAAGGTGCCGCAGTTTGATGTGCCGGTGGTGCAGCCGACGGCCGACGTGGCGCAGCTCAAGACCAAGCTGCAATTGCCCACGGTGCTGGAGCCTTCGGTGGTGGAACCGGTGGTCTCGCCCGATCAACTGAAGTTCCAGCGCGGCCAGATCAACATCGCGCAAATGGAGCCGACGGTGGTGGCGCCGAAATTGCCGGTTGCGCCGCAGAAGGCCAGCGGCATCGGACAGAGCGACGCCAAGGATGTTGCGCCCGCGCCCAACGTGCAGAACCTGGGCGCAGCCGGCCAGGGACAGATTATCGCGCTGGGGTTAAATCCGACGGTAGGCGCTCCGGCAATACCCAGCGGCAATCGCAGCGGAGAATTTCACGCTTCGCCCAGCGGCAAGCCTGATGCACCGGGAACGCCCAACATTGCCGGCAGCGGCACCGATGCCAGCGGCGGTTCGGGACACGGCACCAGCGGCGCGCCCCAGGAATCATGGTGGGCAATCCGCCGCCGGGCACGACGACCAATGCTATCGCCGGCAATGGCGGCAAGGCCACCGGCATCCCCGGCGCCAACAGCAATCTGGAAGCCCAGAAGAAAATTATTGCTGCGGCGATGAAGCCCACCCTGCCCAGCTATCGCGATCGCCAACCGCCGCCGGTGAAGACCGACGACGACGATTTCGACAAGAGCATCGAGCAGCGCGTCTTCGGCACCAAGCCGTATTACTCGCTCATCATGAATATGCCCAACCTGACTTCGGCCACCGGAAGCTGGATCATCCGCTTCGCCGAACTGAAGCAGACGGCCGACAAGTCTCGTCTGGTCGCTCCCGAAGCGACTTACAAGGTGGATCCCGCTTATCCGCCGGATGTGCTGCGCGACCACGTGGAAGGTACGGTCACGCTCTACGCCGTGATTGCACCCGACGGCACGGTGAACAGCATTCGCGTGCTCGACAGCCTGGATTCGCGGCTGGACGAGAACGCGGTGAAGGCACTGTCGCGCTGGCGCTTCCGTCCCGGCAGCAAGAACGGCGCACCCGTCGCCGTCGAAGCGGTAGTGCAGATCCCCTTCCGCATGCGGCATCTGCAGTAGCGCGGCTCGGCGTTCTTATTCACCACGGAGGCACAGAAACACAGAGGGTGGTGAGAAGCCTTTATACCTGGGGTGCCCCGTTCTGGCCTTCAGTTGGCCAGGGCGGGGCCTTCGCCTTTCGCTGATCCCCAGCGCAACCCGGACCTTGCATCACGGCGGTGCCTCTGTCCCGCCCACATTCGATGTGAATTCCTCATGTGTGCGCGTACCGAAGTAGCCCCGCCCTAGCCAAAAGCGGGCTAGAACGGGGCACCCAAGTTTGTGGAACAAGCCGCGGCACGTTACTGCGGAAAGGCGACGACCAACTGATCCAGCGGCAAGCCATCGCGCACGACATGGGGCGGCGTGTGCGGCGCTATCGCCAGCGGCGTTCCCTTGGCCTCAGCTTCATCGAAGGCGGCGGTGCCGGCGGTTTCGCCGGTGACCTGGAACGAATCGATCTCATACGGGATGCCGTTTGATGCCATCGGCGACGGGCCGTCCATGACGTGAAAATGCAGATGCGGGGCGAGGCTGTTGCCGGAATTGCCCACCAGCCCCAGCGTCTGCCCGCGCTTCACCTTGTCGCCGGGATGCACGCGAATGCTGCCGGCCTGCAGGTGCGCGTACAGCGCGTAATGTCCAGCGCCCAGATCGAGGATGACCGCATTGCCGTCGGCCTGGTCGATGGCAATTCCTACCGGCATGGCGCCCGGCACCTGGTTCGGCTGACCGTCCACGATGGACGCAACCGTGGCATCGGCGACGGCAATCGCCTCCTTGCCGTAAATGATGTAGCTGGCGACGTCCTTTTGCGGCCCGACGTAGATGCGGTTTTGCGCGTCCATCTGCTCCCAGTCCACGGCGAAGCGCTGCGCCAGCCACACGCGGCCATTGACCGGCATGGCCGCGCGGGTGTGGCGGGTGGCGTCGCAGCAGGAGTCGGCGGAGATGTATCGCTCGCCGCGCAGGGGAGGCCCGATGACGACAACTTTGGTGTTGCGATCGGGCGAGGTATCGCCGCCGGTGAGCGTCATCTGCTGAAATTGCGGCGGTGCGGCGTCAATGTGCGCGGTGATGCGATGGGTCAACCGCTGCGGTATCGGCTGGCCGTTCGCCAGGATCACGTGCAGGAAGAGCAGCGCTTCGGTATTGGCCGCCATGTCGGCGTGCGACTCTCGCGAACCTGCGGGCTGAAGGCGCATGGCGATCTCGGCGGCGTCCAGCGTTGCCAGCACCGCGCCATCGCCCAGGACTTCCACCTTCTGGATGGCGGTGTTGCCGCTGGAGAAGTTCGTCAGCCACAACTCGTACACCAGATGGATGCGGCCGTCGGAGCCGGTGAACGGAATGGGCGCGTCGTGCACGCTCATCAGCACCGGCGTCATCTGCTCGGCGGCGAAGCAGGTTACGTTGACCGCAAGCAAACCGCCGATCAGCAGGACCAACCATCGAAGTCGCATACAATATGCCCTTCTCCTCAAGCTCCGTTCTCCCAATGCAACATTGTGTAGAAGTCTTCCTGGGCGTAGCACGCCTTCAGGCCGATGACAAAGTCGGGAAGGCCGGAATGCCGCCGGCTAAAGCCGGCTCCGGACAGTCCAAATATAGCGGCGTATCGGCACGGCTGAAGCCGCGCCCTTTACAAGGCACCGCACCCGTCCTTTACAAGGCAGCCGCGCCGTCCTTGACAAGGCAGCCGCACCCGTCCTTAGCTCACTTCCTTTCGCTGGCGGCGCGGGCTTTGGCGAACTCGTCGCCGGGCTGCCATCCCACCAGCGCGGGCTGATTGGCGGCCTGCCAGCCGAGCGCAATACCCAACCGCGCCATGACGGCATCGCCGTGGAAATCCATGTCTGCGTGATATTCGTCGCTGGGCTGATGATAGCGATGCTGCACGTAATCGCCCGCTTGCTGCATTCCCCACTGCGCATCGTGGCCTACATACTTGTTGCCCTCATTGATGGAAAACGCGGGCACGCCGAAGCGCGCGAAACTGAAATGGTCGGAGCGGTAATAATGTCCTGCGCCGGGCTGTGCGTCGGGCACGATGGTCAAGCCGAAGGCGCGCGCCGTGCTCTCGACAGTGGGATAAAACGTAGTGCGCTCGGCGCCGGTGGCATTCAACTCCTGGGGCACGCCGAGCGTGGGTACGTTGTCGAAATTCAGATTGAGCGCGAGGTCGCGCGCCGGCACCGGCGGATGCAGCCCCAGATATTGCGAGCCCAGCAGGCCCTGCTCTTCGCCGGTAACCGCGGCAAAATAGATCGAGCGTCGCGGCTGCTGCGGCGCGAGCGCGTAAGCGCGGGCAAGCTCGAGCAGAATGCCGCAGCCAGTGCCGTTGTCCTCCGCGCCGTTGTAAATGTTGTCGCCGGGCATGCCGGTGACAATGCCGAGATGATCGTAGTGCGCGGTGTAGATGACGGCCTGGCGCGCGAGCTTGGCGTCCGAACCGTCAAGGCGGGCAACGACGTTGTTGGAATCGAACGAGCGTACCTTGCTGACGATGTGCGCCTGGAATTTCACGCTGAGCGGCATGGCGCGAAAGCCCGGCTTCCGCGCAGCGGCCATCATTTTGTCGAGATTCATGCCGCCGGCCTCGGCGAGTTTGCGCGCCACATCAAACTGGATCCACGCGGCCAACTGAAGTTTGGGCGCGGGATCGTCGCGCAACGCCGAGCGTTCGCCCGACCACGAATTGCGCACCACCTGCCAGCCATAGCTGGCCATGTCGGTCTTGTGGATGAGCAGCACGCCGACGGCGCCCTTGCGCGCCGCCTCTTCGAACTTGTAGGTCCAGCGGCCGTAATAAGTGAGCGCCGGGCCGGCGAAGAATTTGGGATCGTCCGACGGCGGCTCGTTGACCATCATCAGCAAGACTTTGCCGCGGATGTCCACATCCTTGTAGTCGTTCCAGCCGAACTCGGGCGCATCAATGCCGTAGCCCACCCAGACGATACCGGCGTTGACCTCATCACTGGTGTGGCCGGTTTCATCCATGGCGACAATGTCGTCGCGGGTGCGCAGGTGCATAGCCTCGCCATGCGCGGGCAGCAAGGTGTACGTCGAGTCGTCCTGGGTGGCGATGCCGAGCAGCGGCACCTTTTGCATGTAGGTGCCGTTGTCACCGGCGGGCTTCAGTCCGTAGAGCGCGAATTGCGTGGCGATGTATTCGGCCGCGATGTCGCCGCCACGCTGGCCGGTGCCGCGACCTTCCAGCAGATCGAGCGAGAGGAAGCGCACCTGCGCGCGAATGTTCTCCGGATTCACCGCGCCCATGGCTTGTTCAGCCGCCGGCGGCAGCCCCGCGATGCGCGGTACCGGCGGCATGTTTTGCGCGAGGAGTGTGGTGGAGAGCAGTGCGACGAAACTGACCAGCAGACGAGCAGCAAGTGGGCGCAACGGTACGGCTCCTTTCGCACGCAGCGAGGAGGCTATTGTACCGAAGGCTGCGAGTGGGCGATTCGCGACCGCGAATCAGTTTTTGGAGCCTCAACCCGAGCGGAAATCCTGCACCTTCTCGCCCGGCTTAAATAGCGGATGCGGCTGGCGATGCTGGTGCTCAGCAAGCTTACGGTTCATGCTCTCGACATCGGCCTTCGACCAGCCGACGGAGGCGACCTCGATCTCGCCGCTGGGCGTGATATAGAACAGCGTGGGAACGTTGGTCAGGCCGTAGGCGTTGGAGACGGCGTAGTTGGCGGGATCGTCGAGCGCAACCGGGAACGTGACACCGAATTCGCGCAGAAATTTCTGGGTGTCGCGGGCGTTGTTCTGCGAGATGCCGACAACCGTGACGTTGCCGCCCTCGTGGCTGTTGCGAAAAACGCGCTCCAGAAACGGAAACGCGTATTGGCAAGTCGGGCAGCTAATTTTGAAAAACGCCAGCACGACCGGCCCTCGCTGGAGCGCGTCCTGCAGCGAGAACTCTCCGCCGGTCAGCAGCGGCAGTCGAAATGGCGGCGCCAACTTGCCCTTGCTAAGTGCGGCCATGGTCCCAACCTCTGAAGATTCAACATGCTATTTAGATTTCCGCCGGGGCGTTTGCGATTCAGGCGCCAGAGCGCGCAGGATTTTGCGAGTGAGGCCGGTGAGTGGCAGCTTGTCGAACTGCGCTGGCCCCGCCCACCGGCCTCGAGGCGCGGAACCGCCCTGCAGTTCGTATACCTCAACCTGGTAGTCGGTGTCGGTGATGGAATGGCGCAGGCGTGTAATGGGTCGATGTCCGCGGGTCTCATCCGCGTCAAGTGATGGCAGCTCCCACATGCCGGCCATCAGCGAAGCGTCGGCAGCACGCCGCACCATCCGCACGCGATTGCCGTCGCGCCAAATCGCATAGGCGACCGTCTTGCGTTTGCGCGGCGCTGCGGGAAGAGCCTCGAGCGCGCCGCGCGATTTGCACCACGCGAATATCGGACAGACGAGGCACTGCGGCGACTTCGGCGTGCATACCGTCGCGCCCAGCTCCATCATGGCCTGGTTGAAATCGCCGGGGCGCTCGCGGTCGAGCAGCGATTCCGCGCGCCGCCAGGCCGCTTCCCTGCCGCCATCGCGGCCCAGCAGACGCTCCAGCACGCGCTCCACGTTGCCGTCCACTACCGCGACCGCCTCGCCAAAGGCGATGCTGGCGATAGCCGCTGCCGTGTAGCGGCCGATGCCCGCCAGCTCCAACCACTCCGCGGCGGTGCGCGGGAAATTTGCCGCCGTGCTCGCCGACAATCTGCCGCGCCGCCTGATGCAGGCGCCGCGCGCGATGGTAATAGCCGAGGCCGCTCCACGCCGCCAGAACGTCCGACTCACGTGCCGCAGCCAGCGCCTTCACCGTGGGAAACTTCTTCATGAAGCGCGCGTAGTGCTCCAGCACCGCGGCCACGCGCGTCTGCTGCAACATGATCTCCGACACCCACACGCGGTATGGATGCGGCTCGCGCCGCCACGGCAGGTCGCGACGATGGGCGTCGTACCACGCCAGCAGCGCGCGGCGTAGCTTCACTACGGCAATGGGCGACAGTGGCTGTCCGGAAGACTTCATGCGATGGCAAGCATTGTAAGCGGCGGCATCAGGGCTGCTTGCCATGCCGCACGAAGAACTGCTCTTTATCCACGTTGGCGGGCACGGCCACGTCGAAGAATCCCACCATCATCTCTTCGTAGGTCTGGTCGCCCCACATCACGGTCTGGTTGGGATCGGGATTGTGCATATTCTCGTCGGAATTGTCGTACCACGCCACCGCCTGCAGCCAGGTTCCGGCCTTCAGCGGAATGGGCTTGGCCAGCCGATAGCTGAGCTGCCAGTGGAAATCGTAATTCACGCGCAGCAACGTCTCGACGGAATGGTCGGGATGCAGGATGTTGTACTCGAAGGTCTTGCCGCGAAGATGCATGTGCGGGAAGAAGCTCAGCAGCAGCGCGTCGTTGGGTATGGTGCCGGCAACTTCGACGCGATAGTCGTCGGTGCGCGGCGGAATGATGAAGGTGTGATTGGTGAGCTGCAAGCGTGAGCACGCGCTGCGCCGGCGGCTTCTTGGCGAACACCATGCCGATGCTGGTCTGGTCGATGCCGGCGTGGCCGTTGGTGGTGTAGTGAATCTGGAAGACCAGGTCGGAGCCGGCGGGCACGAACTTGGCCATGCCGTCGGGCCAGCGGTCGGGCTCGCTGCCGGGCGCGTAAACCAGCAGCATGTCGCTGGTGGTGGCGTGCGCCTCGGCGCGCATCTCGGCGTCGGCAAAGCTGGAGGCCGTGAACGGCTTGCCGATGGGCGCCTCGCGCAGCCACTTGGAATTCGGCGGACGGATGTACACCACCGCGTGATGCACGTGCTCGCGGCTGCTGGGACGAATCTCCGACATCTGCACCCACTTGTCCTCGGTGAAATGCGTGGGCACAATTTCGTAGGTGTATTCCAGGTCGCCGGACGCGGGAAGCTTCACCGGCACCGGCATCTCGACCACGTCGTCGGGCTGCGGAATGTTCCAGCCCTCGGTCCATTTTTTCGGCGGCGGCGCATCTTTCGCCGAGCCTTCCGGTGAGCCGCCCTCCACCCAGGCGGTGATGAGCGCGATCTGCTGCGCGGTGAGCGAAGGGTCGTTGGAGAATTTTCCGAAGCGGGGATCGGCGAACCATGGCGGCATCTGCCGCGACTGCACCGTCTGCTGGATAGCTTCGGCGTACGGCCGGGTCTGCTTGTAGGTCACCAGCGGCATGGGCGCAATTTCGCCATCGCGATGGCAGACCTGGCAATGATCCTGAAGGATGGGCAGCACGTCGCGATAGAACGTGGGAGGCGAGGTTTATTCGGCTGGCTGTGGAGCGCGGCGGTGAGTGCGAGCAAGAGCGCCGGCGCGAAGAGGTAGAGCCGTCTGAGAGTCACTCCACTTAGTTTATTGCGGATGACGGTTCATGAATCAACCGATGTGTCGCCGGCTGAAGCCAGCTCAGGAACAAAATTGGCGGGTAGTCGGCACGACTGAAGTCATGCCCTACTCATTTGCCGCGGCAAAACAAGATTTCGCCACCGCACACAGAAAGCACCCCTCCACTCGGGCTAACGCCCTCGGTCGGGATGACAAGACAAACTTGCAGCGGCTGGCAGGCAAGCCCTACTGTTCCGTTTCGGCGGCTTCTTCCGGGGCGCCGTGCCGGCGTAGCAAGTTCGCCAGGTTTTGCGAGAAAGCCGAGCGCGGCAGCACCATATCGCAGCCGGCCTCCTGCGCCTTCATCTTCAGCTCGCCCTGCACATGCGAAACGAAGCCGATGATGTTGGTGGCCTTCTTCAGCTTCGCCTTCAGCTTGGGAATGATGGTGAGCGGCTTGGCGGCGGCGTTGTTGATGTCAACGATCACCAGCGAGGGCTTCTCGTCGCCGTTTTCGCCCATGCGGTCGTAAATGTCCTTTTCGGTCTTTACGAACTCCACCTTCACGTTCATCTTGCGCGCCGTCTCCTGGATCTTGGCCAGGAAAAACAGGTCGTCCACGAAGGCGAAGATGCGCGTGGGCAGATCTTCCGAGGTCATGGGCACGGGCTCCGGCTCCGGTGGCACGAACTGCTTGCCGAAGGTAACACCGCCGCGGCGCGGGCCACGCTGCATGTTCCCGTTCCCATTGCCCTGCAAGGCGCGATAGCTGTGGTCCATGGGGGCGGTGTAAATGCCGCCGCCGGTCTGGTCCTGCCGCTGGCGCTGGCCGGGCTTGCGTCCGTGCGGACGAGGCTTGCTGCCCCCTGGTCCGGCATGACGATGTTGATTGGATTGTCCCTGCGGTTGGGCGGGGTTGTTGGCGACCGGTCCACGACGGCCGCGCCGCCGCCTGCGTCCTCTCCCTCCAGGCCCTTGCCCGGATGGAGGCTTCTGTCCTTGATTCATGTTTCTCTCTAAAGTTGATACCCGCAGATTGCGGGCTTCCCACATTTCTGAACCGCTTGCACTGGCCGTAACACTCGCTTTGGTATCAGCGGAGCCGGCGTTGGCGGCTGGATACACTCACTCTGAAAATCGAATCGGTTTGCGTCCGTCTGGCGCTCGGTTCGAAACTCGGCGCGAGGAACGCCTGCACGGGAAGTGCGGCGATTGGAGGACGCTCTTATCGTACCTAGCTTTCAGGCGGAATAGCAAGTCCAAAAGCCACCTGAGCTTATGATGCAGCCGGATGGTAACCGGCTCTGCTTATTTTGCAAAGCGGTAACCACTCCCGCAACCCTGCCAAATTACGACATCACCCCGGGCTTTTTCCCCATTATCGCCTGGCTATTGCCGGAACATGTTGCGCGCGATGAAGAATACGTTCGCGGGACGCTCCGCCAGCCGCCGCATGAAATAGGGATACCACTCCGAACCGAACGGAATGTACACCCGCAGTCCGTATCCTTCGCGGACCAATTGCTGCTGCAAATCGCGACGCACGCCGTACAGCATCTGGAATTCGTATGCGGACGACGGAATGTTCTCCGCCTTGGCGAACTGTTTTAGTTCGGTGATGATGTTTTCGTCATGGGTGGCGATGCCGTGGAAGACGCCGCTCTTCATCAGGGTGCGCGCCAGCTTCAGGTAGTTGGCGTCCACATCGGCTTTTTTGGGGAACGCAATCTCCGGCGCTTCCTTGTAGGCGCCCTTGCACAGGCGGATGCGGATGCGCTCTTCCAGCAGATCGTTGACGTCCTTTTCGCTGCGATACATGTAGGCCTGGATGACAGTGCCTACTTTGCCGGCGTGCCCTGGCACGCGATGCAGGCCGCGTACGAAGTCGAGCGTGCGCTGGGTGTAGGGCGAGCCTTCCATGTCCACGCGCACGAAATTATTGATGCGCACGGCGTGGTCCACCAGCTCTGTGACCAGGCTGAAGGCCAAGTCTTCGCTTACGTCCAGCCCCATGTGGGTGAGCTTGAGGCTGATGTTGGCGCGCAGCTTGCGCTGGCTGATCTGGTCCAGCATCTGATGATAAAGCTCGGCGCTGTGGCGGGCTTCGTCGGCGTTGGTAACGTTTTCGCCGAGGTTATCAATGCTGACTACCGCGCCCCACTCGTTCACCACTTCGGCGGCGTGAATCACGTCCTTCAGGTGCGTGCCGGCGACGAAGCGCTGCGAGAATCGCATGCCCATCGCGGACTTTTCGGCGAAATTGCGCAGGCCCTTGCTTTCGGAAAGGCCGATGAAGACCGATCTCAGCATGCGGCGGCCTCCAAAAATTGCGAATAAAGGAATGAGAAGATGTTGGCAGGAGTAAACAAGTTCAGGCAGGCGGGCAGGCTTTCCCGCGCAACGGAATGGCTCATAGGTCGCTCGTGCCGGCTCTGTGGCCAGCTTGCACTCTCTTATGTATCACATTCCGCATTGCTGCCGTATGAGGCGGGTCACAAGGGGAAGTGCCGTCAGCCGTCAGCTAGGACTGGAAAACCGCCACTCTTTCGCAATTTACTTTTCGCCATTCCACTTGGCGAGGAACAGGGTGTCGGTTCCGAAGTCAATCACGGCCTGGTTGGCCAGCATGAAATCGGCTCCCAGGAAACCTTCGTCATGAGGCTCGGTGCTGCGTTCCTTCGAGCTATATCCAAACAGATCCCACGATACCGGTTGCGCCGGCGGGACCTTCTGCCCGTCAATGCTGTAACTCAGCACACGCTTCGCGATGTATTCATCCACCAGAGCGCCTGCCGGTCCGCCCTGCTGATCAATCACCGGTCCCAGTTCCACACTGTTGGCCTTCGCCCATTCGCTGTCAATCACGATTTCCGCCACCGTGCTGACGCACAGCCGGATGGGGTGTCCATCCACCTGTCCCATCACGTACCAGGTATTTCGCTTGGGATCGCGCGTCATCTTGTGCGCCATATAACCTCGTGCCAGCAGCCGCTTGTCCTCGGCCTCGGAGGCCGCAATGGAATCCGGCAGGCCAACCCGGGACTGGTCGAAGTCCAAGATCACCTTCTGATCGCGCAGCCATCCCGTACCCAGCATGCCGTTGGTCTCGACGGTCTGCGGAATCTCAAACACCGACAGCCGCACATCCCTGGCTTCTTTTGTCCCCACCTTGAGCGAGCCGAGCGTGGCTGTCGTTTTCCCCAGCGAGCTGACCTTGCCGTCCTTGACGATGCCGTAGTTCGCTTCCTTGCCCAGGTTGGTCAGCCCGATCGCCGCAGCGTTCTCATGCGTGGTCTGCACATAGAAACCTGCGTTGGAGTGCACCATCATCAGGAACGGTTTGCCGTTCATCAGCACCGGCACAAACGGGCGCGTTCCGGAATCCTGGCGGAAGGTAATGGGCACCCAAGCGATGCCCGAGGGATGCTCGTCAGGCCCGGCGGTTTGTGGCGCAGCCGAAGTTTGCGCCCCAGCCACCGTCCAGAGTGCTGTCGACAGCAGGACGAGTAGTGCAGCCAGCAACACTAGTTGTACTGAGAAGCGGTGTGTCATGGATCACGCGACGGCGACGAATGGGCGATGGGACATTGTATAGGCCGCGAGCGGGCGTCACCTGTCTGACAGATAGCGTGCACTCTGAGGCGAGCTCGGCGGGTTCGCTGACGGATGAAAGCTGAGAGCTGACGGCCAAAGCTGACACCTGACAACCGAATCTACTCCTCGTCGGCACCCTCGCCCGAGGCCTGCTTGCCGATATGAATCAGCACGGCCAAGGTGCGCCGCGTCCGGCTGACGTCGTCCTGTCCGGCGCAGGCCAGCAGCTCGGCGTCAATCTTCTCGCGCGCCGCTGACTGCGTTTCCGCGGCCGCCCTGCCACGCTCGGTGAGCGCGATGGTCAGCTTGCGGCGATCGTCCTTGTCCACGGTGCGCTCCAGATAGCCGCGGCCTACCAGCATGTCCACCAACTGGCCGGCGGCTTGTTTGGAGATGCGAAGCTGTTTGATCAACTCGCCCAGAGGAACGTCGTCGCGCTGTAAAGCCAGACCGCCAATGACGTACAGCCCGTTGGCAGGGATATCGTCGTAGCCGGCTTCGTCGAGCGCCTTGCGCATGGCCGCGCCATAAGTGGTGCGCGCATGCCGCAACAGCACCGGAAGACCGATGGTTTCGAACCAAGGCTTGCCGTCAGGACCGAGAGAAACGTTGTCGTCGTTTGCCATGACGGCAAGATATAGTCTGAAACTATGACTGTCAATACAAATTACTGTCTTTCTTTTTGACTACTGCATCGAGTTACATGCCGCTCAAAAAGAGAGCGTCTTGACAGATACGGATGATCAGGTATGCTGACAATATGGTTAACAGAATGTCAGCGAATCAGGCAATCAGCCGAATTGGTCAACGCCGTCAAGTGGTGATTCCGAAAGCTGTATTCGAGGCGCTCAAGCTCCAGGAAGGCGACTTCCTCGAAGTCTCGATTGAAAGCGGACGGCTGGCCATGCGACCCAAGCGGCTCGTGGATTTGGACGACTTTCTCAGCCAGGATGAGCGCGCCAAGGTGAGCCAGGGCGAAGCTCAACTGAAAGCTGGCCGCTCCAAGCCTTGGCGCACGATAAAGCATGAGCTGGAAGGTTGAACTCTCCGCCAGACTAAAGCCTGCTAACACTACAGCGGGTCGCCCGTAGCGACTTGTCCAGGCGTAAGAAATGTCTTGGGGAACTCTCCTCGCCCGCAGAGCTTGAATGAGCCGAAGTCCTTGTACCAGTCGCCGTCCGGAACCTGCGGGCGAGACTCGATCCATAGCCGAAGCCGATTCAGGTCCTCCAAGCCAATCTGCCGGTCGTGCATGCGCTGAAGCAGATGCCGACGAACTGCTGCAGGCATCTCGGACCAACTGCAGATGTGGGGCATCACTCACCGAAAACGAAGCGGCCTAACTGATCCCCAACTGTTCTACTTCCGCGGGGTCACTGGCATCGCGAAAACGCTGAGCCAGTTCGAAAAAGGCGCGCTCTTTTTCCTTTTGCACCTGGATACCCTGCTCGATCAACTCAACCAAAACGCGGTTGTCGCTGAGGCGGCGCTTTTTGGAGATGGTTTCCACTTCCCTAGCGATCTCACGCGGAAGGGTCACGCTGCGACGGACATGCTTGGCTGGTGCCATAAACATCAGTATACACCAGTCTGGTGCAAGAAGCCGAGAGTGGATCAGTGGCTAGAAGGAGCCTTTAGAGCCAACTCCAAGCATAGGGAAAGCTTTGCGTTGACTTGGGCCACCTCAGGGCGCAGAGTGTCGAGGTGCCGACAAAGAACCAGCTGTTAGCCTGCCTTTTTGCACTCTCAGCCTGCTGCTCCGGTCAAAACCCTAAGTCTGATGCAGCGGTCGCGACGAGTCACCCTTGCGTAATTGTCAAACGCCACGTTAACAAATTCGGCGAGAATATGTCACGGTTTCATCCTCACCGGCCCTTCGATTACGTAGAAGGCGATTACCCGTCAGTATTTAAGTGGCGTTCTGAACTCAGCGACGCTGATGTCCGGGAGCTTCACTCAAAAGGCGGAAAGATGGTAGTTATGAAGCCCGATTACCAAACCTCCGACCTCGAAGATGCCAGAAAGCAGTGCCAATCTCAAACGCTGAAATGATAGCTCCCGTGTCTCAATGAAGCGATCTTTTAATTTCGGCCACTACCGATGTTTTGGGTAAGCCCATGTCAGACCGTCGGCGTGGTCGGCGGTCATGCGTGACTTAACCTCTTCCAGCCAGCGAAAAAACTCCGCGGTCCTTGAAATGCTGAAAACCTCGCATCCAAAGGTCTGCGCGGCGTTCACATGATTATCGTTCAATAGGTCCGCCATAAATCTGTCAGTAAAGAAAGCGTCGCAGTAAGGCACGTAGGTAGCGGCGTGCTGAACGTCGAACAGAAAGCCCGACAACTTCTCCCGCGCCCTATTGGGGTTAGGGTACGCCCCTTCACGAACGCGCTTCTTAAACGTGCTGAACAGTCGCGCGGACAGTTGTTGAGAGGGCACTTCGGCAAAGTGCTTGGACCGGAAGAACGCGGGTATGACCCGCTCTGCGTCTCGTTCCATTTTCTTGACGGAAAGAACGTAGACCATATCCTCCACAACAGACGTGCTGATCGGTGAATCGACAAGTGCCGAAAAATCTCCAGCCCAAAGGCGATCCGTTTTCTCGGCGTATTGTTCCATCAAGATGCGGCCCGCAACTCTCAGTTCAAGCTCCATGTCCTGCTCAAAGGTGTTTTTGCTCGTCGCCCAATTGCTCAGGGTATTCACGAGTTCGTCGATGGCCCGTTCCTTGGATTGCCGTTTACGATCAACGCCGGAGGCCGCGCGGAATATGCTGACGGAGTAATCGCCGTCCCAATCGTGAACGCTCGACGGCAACGCATCGCGTTCCTCTTTGATGTACGCCGTCGGCTCGTTGGCAAGATAAGCCTGGAAGGCCTTCAGAATTTGCGTTTCTTCAACGCGATAGTAAGCCTCGAAGTGGTGTCCACGCGCAATCCTGTGAATGAATTGCACGAGATCGTCACGCCGCGTATAGAAGTCGGCCTCCGCTTCGTGCGTGAAGGAATACGGCACTGCGACCAACTGTAAATCGAGCAACTCCGTCACCCGCCGCAAGCCCATCTCCCATCGAGAATCCTTGCCTCGGTAGACCGAAGAGAAAAAATTGTGATCGAGATAAAGAATGCTCTTACGCGTTTGAATACCCAGCATCTTTTTCGTTACACGCACGGGTCGGGGCCGGGAAGCCGGGAGCGAGGTTCCTGCCATGTCTGCGCTCACTCTTTAACTGCTCCTTCTGCCCAGTCCTTAAGAATAGCAAAAAACAGAACTGCTCCTTTCTGCTAAAAGCCGCGTGACTGACGACCGGGAACTGACACTGCCCTTTTCACTCCCACTCAATCGTGCCTGGCGGCTTGCTGGTCACGTCGTACACCACGCGGTTGATGCCCTTCACTTCGTTCACGATGCGGCTGGAGATGGTCTTCAGCACCTCATAGGGCAGCGGCACCCAGTCGGCGGTCATGCCGTCTTCCGAGTTCACCGCGCGGATGGCGCAGGTGTAAGCGTAGGTCCGCATGTCGCCCATCACGCCCACCGACATCACCGGCAGCAGCACCGCGAACGACTGCCAGATGCTGTTGTAGAGGCCGGCCTTCTTGATCTCGCTGACCACGATGTCGTCGGCCTCCTGCAGCAGCGCCACGCGCTCGGCATCGACTTCGCCCAGAATGCGCACGGCCAGGCCCGGCCCGGGGAACGGCTGGCGTTGCAGGATGATCTCCGGCATGCCCAGGTCGCGGCCGATGCGCCGCACTTCGTCCTTGAACAGCTCTTTCAGCGGCTCGATGAGCTTGAGCTTCATCTTCTCCGGCAGGCCGCCGACGTTGTGATGGCTCTTGATGACCTGCGACGGCCCGCGCACCGAGCGCGACTCGATCACGTCGGGATAGAGCGTTCCCTGCACCAGCCATTCCACCCGGCCGTGCATCTGCTCGATGCGGTGCGCCTCCTCCTCGAAGACCGCGATGAACTCGTTGCCGATGATCTTGCGCTTCTTCTCCGGGTCGCTGACGCCGGCCAGCTTGGTCAGGAAGCGCTCGGTGGCGTCCACCGCATCAATGTTCAGGCCGAGCTTCTCGCGCAGGTTGGCCTGCACGTTCTGGAACTCGTTTTTGCGCAGCACGCCGTTGTTCACGAAGATGCAGGTCAACTGCTCGCCCACGGCGCGATGCACCAGCTCGGCGGCCACGGACGAATCCACGCCGCCGGAGAGGCCGCAGATGACGCGCCCCTTCCCTACCGTCTGGCGAACCGAGGCGACGGTTTCGTCGATGAAGCTTTGCGGCGTCCAGTTGGGCTGCATGCCGCAAATTTCGAAGACGAAGTTGCGCAGGATCTCGGTGCCTTGCGGCGTGTGGTGCACCTCAGGATGGAACTGCACCGCATACCATTTTTTTGCGGGGTACTGGATAGCGGCCACTGCATTGGACGTTGTGGCGATCAATTCGAAGCCGACCGGAAGCTCCAGCGCCTCGTCGCCGTGGGACATCCACACCGGCAGCGGCCCGCGCAGGCCCTTGAACAGCGGCGAATCGCCGGTCAGCAGCTCGACCTGGGCGTGGCCGTACTCGCGCTTGTCGGCGGCGCGCACCTTGCCGCCCAGCTTGTACACCATGAATTGCAGCCCGTAGCAGATGCCCAGCACCGGCAGGCCCAGGCCCAGCACGGCTTCATCGGCCGGAGGCGCGTCGGCGTCATAGACCGACGACGGGCCGCCCGACAGCACGATGCCGGCAGGATGGTAACTCTTGATCTCGTCGAGCGTAGCAGTACATGGCAGCACGACGGAGAAGACGTTCTGTTCGCGGATGCGGCGCGCGATGAGCTGCGAATATTGCGCGCCAAAATCGAGGACGACGATCGCTTGAGTTTCCACCATTTACTTTGCCAGAGAGACGCGAGCAGTGTAAAGCCGGGGTTCCAAAGGAAGCAATCGGGGAGAGCTGTCAGCCGTCGGTTGTCAGCTTTCAGCCATGGCCGTCAGCCCTCAGCGGCCAATGATGAGGGAGGCCGCCGACCCGACCCCCTAACTTTTCCCGAAACTCTGGCCTTAACCCGGACATCCATGCTACCGAGCCTGGAATCTAACTGCAGGCCCCGCTTGCCACTTTCCCGACGCCAACGCGCGAGCTAGTTCGAGCGGAACTCCTCAGCGAGGTGAGCCTTCATGCCCAGTTTCATTACCGACGTTAAAGAGCTGCGTGCGCGCGCGCGGCGCAAAATCGAAGAAGGTCCGATTACCGAAACCTACAAAGGCGACGTGGACCAGACCATTTCCATCCTGAACGATGCGCTGGCCACCGAGATCGTGTGCGTCCTGCGCTACATGCACCACTACTTCATGGCCACCGGCGTTCACGCCATGGCCGTGCGCGACGAATTCAAGGAGCATGCCGACGCCGAGCGCGAGCATGCCGACAAGATTGCCGACCGCATCCAGCAACTGGGCGGCAAGCCCGACTTCAATCCCGCTTCCCTGCTGGAGCGCTCCGCCTCGCAGTACCAGGAAGGGCGCTCGCTTTCCGACATGATCAAGGAAGACCTGATCGCCGAGCGCATCGTGATCGAGGTGTATCAGGAGATGATTCGCCACTTCGGCGACGACGATCCCACCACCCGCGTCATGATCGAGGGCATCCTGAAGGACGAGGAAGAGCACGCCGCCGATCTGTCAGACCTGCTGTTCATCACCGATCCCCGCAGCGGCGAGACCGAGGGCGAAGACCCGGGCACCCATCCGCTGGACATGCACGGCGACGAGCGCTCGCGGCAGCAGAGTGGCAGCTCGCAGGGCCAGAAGAACGGCGGGCGGAAACCCTCGCCCAGTGAGGCTTCCAGCAAGATGAGCGCGGGGACTCCGGATAGTTCGGACCGCGAGACGCAGTCTCATCACCGCGAATTCGACATACCGGCGACACCGCGTCCCGGCGGCGGCATGAAGGAACCGCAACAGCCCAAGCTGAGCGGCAACAAGAACCGCGAAGGCGTGGGCAATCTGATCAGCGGCGATAAGACCATGCTGGAAAGCCCGGAGCGGCCGGGCAAGGGCGGCGAGCGCAAGAAGATGGCGCAGCCTTCCGGCAAAGCCAACGGCAAGAACCGTAAGCGGGCTTAAAGGCGATTATTTTCGCAGGCCGGGAGCGGGCTCAGTTGCGGATGTTCTCCAGCAACTGCTCGATCTCGGCTTTTTTGTCGGCCGTCAACGGCAGCAGCGGCAGCCGAGGCGAGCCGCCGAAGAAGCCGTTGTAATCCATAGCGTACTTCACGCCGGGAATGCTGAGCGCGCCGACGATTCTCTCCGCCGTGCGGGCAATGCGCTCCTGCTTCTCGTGAGCCAACGCCTGATCATCGTCCTTCCACGCGGCATAAATTTCGTAGCACGCCGTCGGAGCGCAATCGGCAAAGGCCAGCACCGCTCCTACCGCTCCCGCTTCCAGCGAGGGATGCAGCTTCTGCGCCGCGCCCACCAGCACCTGGAAGCCGACTTCCTTCTGGCGCGTCTTCAGCTTGCCCACTACGCTCACCGACGACGAAGACGGCTTAGGCGCATCCTTGCCGATCAGCGCACCCACGCTCACCAGCGCGCCGCCATCATTCCCGGCCGGAGCCGCAGCCGCCGTCAGCATGCGGCCGGTGGCGGCGGCAAAGGTCGTGGTCACGGTAGCGCTGCGCCGGATGTGGCGCGTGCCCTCCACCATCTTCTGCACCTTCTCGATGGAGCCCGACGATTCCTTGATGCCGATGAGGTTGGGATGCTCGGCCAGTTCGATGACCAGTTCCGCCGGCATGTCGTAGCCGGTGGCCTGCGGGAAGTTGTAGATGATGACCGGCAGCGGCGAGCGATCGCAGACGAAGCGATAGAACGCCAGCATGTTCTGCGGGTTCGCCATCTGGCCTTTGTAGTAATGTGGCGTGCGCACCATGGCCACGTCGTAGCCCAGTTCGGCGGCGTACTCGGTCAGGCGCAGCGTTTCGATGGCCGACTCGATGCCGGTGCCCGCGATCAGCACTTTGTCGTTGGCAGCCGCCTGGCGCGCGGTTTGCAGCACGGTGCGGCGCTCGTCGTCGCTGAGCAGGATGGCTTCGCCGGTCGAACCCAGCACCACAATGCCGGTAATGGGCCCGCGGCAGTACTGCTCAACGTTCTGCTCCAGCTTGCGCAGGTAAAGTTTGCCGTCAGGGTACAACGGCGTGGTGATGGGTGGGAAGATTCCGTGTAAAAGCATAAGGCCTCTGAAGTGATTATAGGATGGGCGAAGGATGAAGCCGAATGGAAGATGCTATCGTTGGTGATAAGACGATCTATCGTAAGTTACGGGACGGATGACGCTCGGCAGAACCGATCCCTTCGAGACTGCTGCCCTTCCTTCGGATGCAAATCTAGTTCTCGCAGAATGGCGAAAACCTTCTCATAAAATGCCCTCGTTCGAGTCACGACACTAACATAGGAATCGTGGCTGACATACAAGAAGAACTCCCCAACCCCAAATGACCAGCGAGGAAAGTAATATGCGTCCCAACCGAAAATCATTGGCTGCAACAGCATAGCTACAGCATTCGTCAACTCATCCCCGCGAAACGCGTGGCCCGGCGCGGCTTCAAACGATGAGGGCTGACCCACAGCGGCGTTCATCGCTTCGATTACTCGGTAGCCCGGAGCTTCGTCGCGCGAGTTCCAAACTCCCCAAGCTGTGAACCAGATCAGCGCCCCCTCAAAATCGGCGTCGTCGTATCCGAGCGTGGCGAGTAATCGGGCCAAGAACGGTAGCCGTTCAACTTTCGCCGGATATTCGAGGTCGAGGCAGTTTGCTTCAGGATGAACGAAGAATAGACCCTGCTCGTCACACTGTACGTGGTCTTTGCCGAGTCTTCCCCACGCCGCAAACGATTCGTTAATTTCGGATTCGCTGAGTGCTCGCACCTGTACTGACCTCAGCTTAGATGATACAGAACGCGTCAGGGAGCGACCTTACTCAACTCGCGAAAACAGCTTATCGCTCACTTTCGATCCAGCCGGGTGCTCATTCAAGCCCAACTAGCGCCTATCTATTCCCCAGCGTTCGGATTTCTGACAGACCCAGCAGCCGCTCATCGGCGGTGGCCAGCACCAGATCCAATACTTGGGCGGTGGCGACGAGAAATCGGTCGGCAGGGTCCTGGTGCAGCGGGAGCTGAATGGCCGCGAAGGCGATCTCGTGGGTTAGCGGAGCCTCGCGAGTGGCAGAAGTCGCACCCTGCAACCATTGCTCGACATCGGCGGGCAAGCGAATTCTCCCTTTACTCTGCAGTGTCAACGCCTCCCAAGTGCTGATGGGAGAGAGCCACAATTCGTTCGCCGGGTTGCGGAGCTCCCGCAGCAGACGCGGTCCCAAGCGACGCGGCTCAAGGTAGGCCCAAAGCCAAATGTGGGTGTCGAGCAGGATTTTCACCCGCGCAGCGCCTCCCAGTCCTCGGGCTCATTGGCAGGAGAAACGATGTCGCCCAGAATTTTGGCAGTGCCTTTGCCGGAGCCAATCCAGGCACTGCGGTCAATTTGAATTTCCGCCGGCGGCACCACGTCGGCGACTGGCTTGCCGAAGCGCGTAACACGGATCGGCTGCTTCGTCTTCGCCACCTGTTGCAGTAGCGAAAGGCACTTCGCCTTGAATTCGGAGATCGCTATTTTCTGCATGAATTAGATCCTCGAACCATTATTATAACCATGGTCTAAATAATGGTCAATCTTGTTTTATGTTTGCGAGAATTGTCATCACGAGGAGGGCGTCAGCCCGACGAGGGATCTGCTTTGTCCGCGGGAAAAGCAGATCCCTCGCTGCGCTCGTGATGACAATTCCGGAGGGGGTTGGCGAGCGCCGTGGCTAAAGCCACTTGCTAAGGACACCGCGGTGTCGCCGGGCTGAAGCCCGGCGCTTCCACCGGGGAGGCGGCGAGCTAATGGCCAATAGCTAACGGCTAATTGCAAGTTGCTAGTTGCTAATTGCTGATTGCCGCTGATTGCTAGTTGCTAGCGGCTTACTTCGCCGCAGCCACGCGCTCTGCGTGCAGTTGCTGCAGCGCATACACCTTGGCTTCGCCGCGCTGGAGAGCCGCAATGCCTTCGCAGGCGGCTTGGGCGGCGGCGAGCGTGGTGATGGTGGGAATGCGCGCCATCACCGCCGCGCGGCGGATGGCCTTCTCATCGAACCAGGGCTCGACGCCGTGCGGGGTGTTGATGATGAGCTGAATGCGTTCGCCCTTGATCAGGTCCACTACGTTGGGGCGGCCTTCCTTCACCTTGTACACGCGCTCCACGCGCAGGCCGGCGCCTTCCAGCACTCGCGCGGTGCCGTGCGTGGCCACGATGCTGAAGCCCAGCTCGACGAACTTCCGCCCCAGGTCGGCGGTGAATGGCTTGTCGCGGTCGTTGGCGCTGATGAAGACGGTGCCGGACGTGGGCAGGATGTGACCGGAGGCGACTTGCGCCTTGGCGAAGGCTTCGCCGAAGTTGTCGGCCACGCCCATCACCTCGCCGGTGGACTTCATCTCCGGACCAAGCACGGTGTCCACGCCGGGAAACTTTCCCCAGGGAAAGACCGGCGACTTCACGAAATAAAAATTGCCGGTGTCGAGATCGCTCTGCCGCTCGATGTTCTCCGGCAGGAATTCGCGCAGCTTGCGGCCGGTCATCAGGCGCGCCGCAATCTTAGCCAGCGGAACGCCCGTGGCCTTCGAAACATAAGGCACGGTGCGCGAGGCGCGCGGGTTCACCTCGATCACGAAGACCTTGTCGCGCTGGATGGCGTACTGCACATTCATCAGGCCGATGACCTTCAGCGCGCGCGCCAGGCGGAAGGTGTACTCGCGGATGGTGTTCAGCACGGGCTCGGGAATATCCACCGTGGGCAGCACGCAGGAGGAATCGCCGGAGTGGATGCCGGCCTCTTCGATGTGCTGCATGATGCCGCCGATGACCACGTCTTCGCCATCGGAGAGCGCGTCCACGTCAATCTCGGTCGCCGACTCCAGGAAGCGGTCAATCAGCACCGGCCGCTCCTGCGAATACTCCACCGCCTCTTTCATGTAATGCACGACGGACTCTTCGTCGTAGGCGATGACCATGGCGCGGCCGCCCAGCACATACGAGGGCCGCACCAGCACCGGGTAGCCGATGCGATTGGCGCTCGCGACGCGCTTCTTCCACGCTGGTGGCCATCGCGCCGGGTGGCTGCGGAATGTCCAGCTCTTCCAGCAGCTTGCCGAAGCGCTTGCGGTCTTCGGCCAGATCAATGCTTTCCGGCGAAGTGCCGATGATGGGCACGCCGCCGGCCTTCAGCGGCAGCGCCAGGTTCAGCGGCGTCTGCCCGCCGAACTGCACGATGAGGCCGATGGGAGCGCCGCCCGCAGCTTCGTGCTCGTAAACGGCCATCACGTCTTCGTAGGTCAGCGGCTCGAAGTAGAGACGATCGCTGGTGTCGTAATCGGTGGAGACGGTCTCAGGATTGCAATTAATCATGATCGTCTCGTAACCGTCGTCGCGCAGCGCGAAAGCCGCGTGGCAGCAGCAATAATCGAACTCAATTCCCTGCCCGATGCGGTTCGGCCCGCTGCCCAGAATGATCACCTTCTTGCGATCGGTCGGCGTCGCCTCGTCCTCGTCCTCGTAGGTCGAGTACAGATAAGGCGTGTAGCTCTCGAACTCGGCCGCGCAGGTATCCACGCGCTTGTACACCGGCTTGATGTTGTGCTGCTGCCGCAGTTGATGCAGCTTCTCCTGGCCGGCGCGGCTGCTTCCTTGAACCAGCTCGCCGCCAGCCGCGCATCGGAGAAGCCCATGCGCTTGATCTCGCGCAGCCGCTCGGCGTCCACCGGCCCGGCGGTCAGCTTCACCTGCTCGTCGGCAATTTCCTTGAGCTGGTGCAGGAACCAGGGATCGATGTTGGTCATCTGCGCCACTTCGCGCACGCTCATGCCGTTCTGCAAGGCGTAGCGGATGTAGGCCAGCCGCTCGGGATGCGGCGTGACCAACCGCTTGGTCAGGATGCGCGGCTCGATGTCGTCAGCGGTGGCGCTGCGCCCGGTCTCCATGGAGCGCACCGCCTTCAGCAGCGCCTGCTTGAAGGTGCGGCCGATGGCCATCACCTCGCCCACCGACTTCATCTGCGGGCCCAGCGATTCGTCGGCGCCGGGAAACTTTTCGAACTGCCACTTGGGAATCTTCACCACCACGTAGTCAAGCGTCGGCTCGAAACACGCGGGCGTCTTGCGGGTGATGTCGTTGGTGATCTCGTCGAGGGTGTAGCCCACCGCCAGCTTGGCCGCAATCTTGGCAATCGGGAAGCCGGTCGCCTTCGAGGCCAGCGCCGAGGAGCGCGAGACGCGCGGGTTCATCTCGATGACCACCATGCGTCCGTTAAGCGGATCCACGGCAAACTGAATGTTCGAGCCGCCGGTCTCGACGCCGATCTCGCGAATCACCTCGATGGCGGCGTCGCGCATGTTCTGGTATTCGCGATCGGTCAGCGTCTGCGCCGGCGCCACCGTGATGGAGTCGCCAGTGTGCGTGCCCATGGGATCGAAATTCTCGATGGAGCAGATGACGATGACGTTGTCGGCCAGGTCGCGCATCAACTCCAGCTCGTATTCCTTCCAGCCCAGCACCGACTCTTCGAGCAGCACTTCGTGCACCGGAGAAAGATCGAGACCGCGGGCCAGCAGTTCCAGCAGCTCTTCGCGGTTGTAAGCGATGCCGCCGCCGGTGCCGCCCAGCGTGAACGACGGCCGCAGAATGACCGGGAAGCCGATCTTGCCGCTGAAGTCGAGGCCGTCCTTCAGATTGTTGACCAGCGACGACTTCGGAACCTCGAGGCCGATCTTGTTCATCGCATCTTTGAACAGCAGGCGGTCTTCGGCCTTCTTGATGGCCTCAAGCTGCGCGCCGATGAGTTGCACGCCGTATTTGTCGAGCACGCCGCCGTCGGCCAGTTCCACCGCCAGGTTCAGCGCCGTCTGGCCGCCGACGGTCGGCAGAATGGCGAACATGCCGGAGCGCGACTCGGCCGTCAGCATCTCGGTTTCGACGCGAATGATCTCTTCCAGGTAAGTGCGGGTGAGCGGCTCGATGTAGGTGCGGTCGGCCATCTCCGGATCGGTCATGATGGTGGCCGGATTGGAGTTGGCCAGCACCACTTCGTAGCCTTCCGACTTGAGCGCTTTGCAGGCCTGCGCGCCGGAGTAGTCGAACTCCGCCGACTGCCCAATGACGATGGGACCGGAACCGATGATGAGGATCTTGGCGATGTCGTTGCGACGTGGCATGTGGTCTCAGGAACTCTTTTTGCAAGCGATGGCCCTTGCCATCAAGGAAGTGATGAAATTCTCAAAGCTCAGTTCTGGCTGTGGTTCTCGGTATTGCCCGGAGGGCCCACTCTCGCGATTTGACATTAGAAAGCATGCTGAATCATAAAGCCGTTCTCGAATCAGTTTGGTGAGCAATATTTCATATCGCTTCGCATACGATGCGCTCTTAAACTCCTCGAAAACTTTGAAGTGGGGTTCTTGCGCCCTGACCGGGCGAGTTGAATCGGGTGCCTCTTCAAGCAGCATGAGGTACCCGAGCCAAGGTCTAGCTGAGGGCTTAAACGCACCTTCGCGATACGCGGCCCATATGTCCGTCGCGCTTCCTAAGGCTTCCTCGGTTCTGTTGTTGTAATTGTTCCCAAACGATCCCACCTGGGACTTGAACTCAATCGCGGCAATCAAGCAGTTGTCCACCACAACCAGAAGGTCCCATTTCTTCTCGGGCCTGAACCATCCAGGGAGCTCCACAGAACGTTCTGTGAATATCACCGGTTTGCCGACTCCGCTTTCCTCGAGGAGGTCTCGGATCACGGAGACGAAGCCGTTCATTTGTGCCCCTCCGGTGACTGCAGCTCGAAAACCGGCATCCCGAATTCCACTCTTCGCGCCCTGCTTGCCCGCTTGAGATTCGCGAGTAGTCCAAAACGCTTGTATCGCCGACCGAAGTCTTTGGTCCAAGCTCGGACTAAAGTCCATTTCCCGCGTCCTCATTAAACTCAATTCTGACTTGGTCAAACAGAGATGTTGTCTCTTGCCTGATTCGTGCGACTGCCCCACCTAAATAATGGGCATCGATCTCGATGCCGATACTGTTACGTCCCGCCAGGGCGGCGGCCACAACGCTCGTCCCCGTTCCAAGGAACGGATCGAGGACCGTGTCTCCTACAAAACTGAACATTCGGACCAATCGGTCGGCTAATTCAAGCGGATATGGAGCAGGATGGTAGCGGGTCGAAGCGCCGGTCACGCCGGTCCAGATTTGTTGAAACCAGGTTTTGTGGTCCTCAGAACCAATGACGCTGAGAATTCGCGTAGCGGGCTCAGGGGTCCTGTATCCTCCCGACTTCCGCTCCATCAAGATGAACTCAATGTCATTCTTGACTACCGCGTTTGGCTCGTAAGGCTTTCCCAAAAATCCCGCTCCGCCATTTTCCACTTCGTAAGCTGCGTTCGCAATCTTGTGCCAAATAATTGGCGCCAGGTTATCAAAACCGATCTTGCGGCAACTCTCCTGAATGGAGGCATGCAAAGGAACAACCGTATGGCGGCCATCGTTTTTTCTGCGTGAGAGACACACATCACCAACGACACATATCAGTCTTCCACCCGGGACTAACAAGCGGTAACACCTCTGCCACACCCGGTCTAGCTGTTCGACAAATTCATCGTACGGCGCTATGTGGCCCATCTGGCCCGTCGTATTTCGATACTCTTTCAAAGTCCAATAAGGTGGCGAGGTGAGGACCAACTGCACACTATGGTCAGGAATATCCATCTCGCGGGCGTCGCCAAGAAGCAGTTTGTGGCTCGTAGGAATTCTTCTCACTGACCGCGCAATTGCCGCCACCAGGTGCTTGTCTCTCGCAATTCGAGGAATCGCGGTTTGAAGGTCATCGATGTTGCGCAATTCAGCAGGCAGGAACTCTTCAAAGGCTCCGTGAACCGCTTTAGGTCCGCTGGCTAAACCGATGGCACGAGAAGTCACTTCTTCCACTCCTCCATCATCTTCACGAAGTCCTTGAACAGGTAGTGCGAATCGTGCGGGCCGGGTGCGGCCTCGGGGTGATACTGCACGCTGAACAGCGGCAGCGAACGGTGCCGCAAGCCCTCCAGCGTGTTGTCGTTCAGGTCAATGTGCGTCAGGTCCACCTCGCTCTGCTTCAGCGAGTCCGGGTCCACGGCGAAGTTGTGGTTGTGCGCGGTAATCTCGATCTTGCCGGTGGCCATCTGCTTCACCGGATGATTGCCGCCGTGATGGCCGAACTTCAGCTTGTAAGTTTTGCCGCCCAGCGCCAGGCCGATAAGCTGATGTCCCAGGCAGATGCCGAAGATCGGCACCTTGCCCATCATCCTGCGAATGCTCTCCTGCGCGTAGGTCACCGGCTCGGGATCGCCGGGGCCGTTGGAGAGGAAGACGCCATCCGGCTTGAGCGCCAGCACGTCTTCCGCGCTGGTGGTTGCCGGCACCACGGTCACGCTGCAGCACTCGCCCACCAGACGCCGCAGGATGTTGTGCTTGATGCCGTAATCGTAGGCGACGACATGGTGGCGTGGCGCTGCATCTCTTCACGCCGACAATTTCCGTCGGCTCGTAGGAGCGCAGACCTTCTTCCCACTGATAGACGCTGCGGGTGGTGACTTCTTTCGCCAGGTCGGTGCCGTCCATCTTGGGGATGGAGCGCGCCTTGACGATGAGCTTGTCGGTATCGGTCTCCAGCGTGGAGATAACGCCGCGCATGACGCCGTTATCGCGCAGGTGCCGGACCAGCGCGCGGGTATCGATCTCCGCCAGCACCGGCACCTTATAGCGCTCGAGATATTCCTCGGCGACTTCCTGCGAGCGCCAGTTGGAGCTGACGCGGGAGAACTCGCGCACGATCAGGCCCTCGATATAAGGGCGGCGCGATTCGTTGTCGTCGGAGTTGGTGCCGTAATTCCCGATCTCGGGATTGGTGAGAACTACAATTTGGCCGGCGTACGACGGGTCGGTGAAAATTTCCTGATAGCCGGTGATTGAAGTGTTAAAAACAACTTCCCCGTAACATTCGCCTTTTGCTCCGTAGCCTTTGCCTCGGAAGATCCTTCCATCTTCCAGCGCAAGGATTGCCTGCATTTTTTCTCCGGGGAGTGGATTTTATAGATTTTACCAGAATTTTCCGGAGCGCTCGCGGGCGGCGATTGTGGAAAACGGAGACGGAATGACGCCGCCGCCTTCACCATAGTACTTCAGTCAAATTCATAGGAGGGCCGACCAGGAATTGCCCTCCGCGGCTGAAGCCGGTGTTGCAGGCGCCGGTGCGGCACGGCTGAAGGCGTGCCCTTTCAAATCGACAGACGGTGCGACACGGCTGAAGCCGTGCCCTTTCAAATCGGCAGAGCCTACCGCAGCGTTCCCATTTTGTCGAAGGGCCAGTAGCCAAAAACGGCCTTGCCATAGATGAAGTCTTCATCCACAGAGCCGAAATCGCGGCTGTCATTCGATAGGTTGCGGTGGTCGCCCAGCACGAAGTAGCAATGCGGCGGCACCACCGTCTCGGGATACGATCGCACATCTTCGTAGGCTTCGGGCACATAAGGCTCGCGCAGGTGATGGCCGTTGACGAAGACCACGCCATCCTCGATGCGCACGGTATCGCCGGCCACGGCAACCACCCGCTTGATGTAGCTCTTGGCCGGGTCGCGCGGATAGCGGAAGACGATGACGTCGCCGCGTTCGATAGGCTCCAGCTTGTACACGAACTTGTTGATGAAGACGCGCTCCTGGTCCTGCAGCGTCGGCATCATGCTGGTGCCTTCCACTTTCACCGGCTGGTAGAGGAATACGATGAAGAACGCCGAAACGCCCAGCGAGATCAGGATGTCGCGCACCCAACTGGAAAAGAGCGGCTTGGGAGGGCGCGGCTCCGCGGCAGCCGGGCTGGCTGGATCAGGGCGCGGAGTTGGTGCCATCGGCTCGACCATATAAAGTTAGACGGGCGACATTTCATTATAGTTACCGCCCCCGGCGACGAACAGCCAAACCGGATGCGCGCCCGCGGTGGCTGTCTAGAGTCCGTTCCCATTCTCGGCTACAATGCTCTTCGAGGATCCCGGATGAAAACACCAGTTTTGCTTGTGCTGATTGCGCTGGTGGCGGTGCTGTCATTCGCCCAGAGCGATCACGTACCCGCCTTCAACGACCATCCATTTCGGGCGAGACGACGGCGGAGCGATCATGCCCAAGGACCAATTGTGGGGCGAGTCCTTCCAGTACCCGTTCCAAGTTCATGCTTATGAGTTGGCGGCCAAGATTCCAGATGTTCTGAACCAGCTTCCCTGCTACTGTTACTGCGAGCGTGGCGGCCACAAGAGCCTGCACACCTGCTTCGAGAGCACGCACGGCGCACATTGCGGCATTTGCATGAAAGAGGCTTACTACGCCTATCAGCAGACCAAGCTGAAGAAGACGCCGGCGCAGATTCGTGCGGCCATCATTCGCGGGGACTGGAAGAACATCGATTTGGAGACGGCCGCCAGCATGAATTGAGCCGTTTGCGCGCTTAGTTGACGATAGGACAAACTGCGGGTATAACTCAGCATCACAGCCCACAGCTCCTGGGATTTTCCACAGCCCTGTGCGGTTTCTCGCCGTGTACAACCCAAAGGAAGTCATCGGATGAAGAAAAAAACCGCAGCAAAGGTTAAGGAAAAGCCAGCCAAGCCACAGAAAAACAAGGAATTACCTCAGAGCCGAGCCACCATTCCGCGAATTGTGCGCGCCCTGAAGCCGATGAAACCCATCAAGCTCGCCGACGATCCCCGATTTACACAGGCTGTGCAAAACTATGAGGCCGGTTTGAAGGCCATGCAGGCCCACAAATACGATCGCGCCAAAACCTATTTCGAGAAAGTGGTCGCCGGCCCCAGCCCGGAACTGGCCGATCGCGCTCACGTTCACCTCAATACCTGCAACCAGCAGTTGAACCGCTCCGCCAACGCCTTCAAGACCCCGGAGGAGCAATTCGACTATGCCGTGTCGCTAATGAACATGGGCGACTACGTGACCGCCCGCGAGAATTTCGAGGCGCTGGTGAAGCGCGCTCCCAAGCTGGACTTCATCTGGTACGGCATGGCCACTCTCAACTGCCTGACCGGTCATTTTCCCGATGCCATCACCAGTCTCAGCGAAGCCATTCGTCTGAATCCGGCGAACCGTTACCAGGCGCGCAACGATTCCGACTTCAAGAATCTCGCCGACGATCCCCGGTTCACCGAGTTGCTTTATCCCGATACCAGCACTGACGCCCCTCCCGCGCCTGACAAGTGGCGGTATTAGCCACAGAAGTCGAAGGCATTCTGGATATGTCCACCACCGTCACGCCCACGGAACGAACCATCAGGATCGTCGCGCTGGGTGGCGGCACCGGTCTGTCCACGCTGCTGCATGGCCTGAAGCGCTACGTGATCTCGGCGGGCCAGGAGCGCGGCGAGCACACCACCGGCATCTCCGACCTCTCGGCGATTGTGACCGTCAGCGATGACGGCGGTTCCAGCGGGCGGCTGCGCAAGGAGTTGAACGTGCCCGCGCCCGGCGATGTCCGCAACTGCATCGTGGCGCTCTCCGAGGAAGAAGCGCTGCTGTCGCGGCTGTTCCGCTATCGCTTCCCCGCCGGCGAAGGCGTGGGCGGACACAGCTTCGGCAACCTGTTCCTCTCCGCCATGGCGGCCATTACCGGCGACTTCAGCCAGGCGGTGACCGATTGCTGCAACATCCTGGCCACGCGCGGCCAGATTTATCCGGCCACCACGGCGAACGCGCAGCTTTACGCCATCATGGACGACGGCTCGTTCGTGCGCGGAGAAACCAACATCACCGCCAGCCAGCGGCGCATCGTGGAACTGCGCATGGCGCCGGCCAACGCCAAGCCGCTGCCGGCGGCGCTCGCCGCCATCGAGCAGGCCGACCTCATTACCGTGGGCCCGGGATCGCTGTTCACCAGCCTGGTGCCGAATCTCCTGGTGCGCGACGTGTCGAAGGCCATCGCCGATTCCAGCGCGGTCAAAGTTTTCGTCTGCAACCTGATGACGCAGGCCAACGAGAGCCTGGGCCTGTCCGCCTCGGACCATATTCGCGCGCTCTACAAGCACGCTCACCGGCCCATCTTCGACTATGCTCTGGTCAATCGCACGCCGGCCACACCGGCCCTGGCGGTGAAATATGCCGAGAAGCAGCAGTCGCAGATCGAGGCTGACGTCGCGGGAATCGAGGCGCTCGGGGTGAAGCCCATTCTGGGCGAATATCTGGTGGAATCCATGCACGAGAAAGAGGGGCTGATCGCACGCCATGATACATATCGAGTGGCGGAAGATTTGCTGCGGTTGATGGCCGATCACAGGCGTTCGCCGGGTGCCGCCCTGAATCAGAAGTCGTAAACGCACAGCCAACATGCCAAAGAAGAAATCCAGCTCCCGCAGCAGCGCCAGCGCAACTCGCGGATTCGCCATCGCCATCCTGGCCGCCGGCAAAGGAACGCGCCTGAAGTCGCGGCATCCCAAGGTGCTGCACGAAATCGCCGGCAGGCCGCTGCTGGCGCACGTAGTCGCCGCCGCAGCCCAAGTTGTTCCGGCGCAAAACATCTTCGCCATCATCGGCCATGAAGCCGACCGGGTCCGCGAGGCGCTGTCGGCCGCCGGCATCAACTTCGTCTTGCAGCGCGAGCAGCGTGGCACCGGCCACGCCATGATGGAGGCCCGCGAGGCGCTGCTTCCCTTCCAGAATGTGCTGGTGCTCTCCGGCGACGTGCCGCTGATCCGGCCGGAAACCATCGCCCGAGTGCGCGACTTCCACATGGCCAATCATGCCGCCATGACCATGCTCACGGCGGAGCCTGCCGATCCCACCGGCTATGGCCGCGTGTTTCGCAAGCGGGTGAAGGGCAAGGAATCCGACCTGGTGGACCGCATCGTTGAGCAGAAATCGCTGCGCGGGAAAGAAGCCAATATTCGCGAGATTAACTCCGGTATCTACGCCTTCGCCACCGCGCCGCTCTACGCCCACATCGCCGAGCTCAAGACCGAGAACGCACACCAGGAGTATTACCTGACCGACGTGGCTTCCCTGCTGGCCAAAAACGGCGAGAAGGTGATGGCCTTGCGTGCCGAGGATGCCGACGAAGTCGCCGGCGTCAACACCCGCTTCGAGCTGGCGCAACTGGACGCTCGCCTGCGCAAGAAGAAAGCCGACGAACTGATGGCGGCCGGCATTACCATCTTCCGTCCCGAAACCTGCGACATTGACGCTGACGTCGAAATCGGCCCGGATACGGTGATCGAGCCTTTCGTTCAGTTAATCGGCAAAACCAAAATCGGCGCCGATTGCCGCATCCGCTCCTATTCCATCATCAGCAACTGCGAACTGGGCGACGGCGTGCTCATCCGACCCGGGCTGCATGCTGGAAGATTCAGTCGTGCGCAGCCGCGCTGAACTCGGGCCCTACTCGCACCTGCGCCCGGGCAGCGACATCGGCGAAGGGCGCACACGTCGGCAACTTCGTCGAGACAAAGAAGACGAAGCTCGGCAAAGGGCTCGAAGGCCAATCACCTCACCTACCTCGGCGATTGCGAAGTCGGCGAGAAGGTGAACGTCGGCGCCGGCACCATCACCTGCAATTACGACGGCGTCACCAAATCCAAGACCACCATCGAGGACGGCGTGTTCGTCGGCAGCCATGCCACGCTGGTCGCACCGCTGCGCCTCGGCAAAGGCTCCTACATCGCCGCCGGCTCCTGCATCACCGAAGATGTGCCCGCCGACTCGCTGGCGCTGGGACGTTCCCGGCAGGTGGTTAAGGAAGGCTGGGCAGCGTCGCGTCGCAGCAATATTCAAAAAGCCGGGAAATAAACTTCTGCTCACTCGAAAGGAAAACAGGAGGCCCGAAGGCCTCCCGAAATTTCTTGCCCGGCCAGCTTCGGCTAGCGCTGGACTTTCACCGGAGCGGTCAGCCGGAAGGTGACCGCCGACTCGGCAGGAACTTCAAGCTCTTTGTTGCCGGTGTACGCCGCGCCGGCAGTACCGGCTCCGCCGCCGACCAGAGCGCCAATCGCAGCGCCCTTGCCGCCGCCGGCAATCCCGCCGATGAGGGCGCCGGCGCCCGCACCGCCGCCAACCATTTTCGCGGTCCGCTTGCCTTTGCCCTTCACCGACTGCGTATAAGTCGAGGTGGACACGTGATACGGCGTGCCACGCACGGTGATGGATGTGACTCGCAGCGAGAGCACGCCCTCACCCTTGAACTTGCCGGGCGATTTCGCCTGCGTTACCGTGCCGCTCACGGTCGAGCCGCGCGGGATGGCCACGTCGCCTTTGACGACCACGGCATCAGTCAGGGTTCCGCTAAAGGGATCCCCCGGATTGGCCGTCTTCGAACTCACCGAATTGCCCATGCGAATCACGAAATGTGTGCCGGCAGGAATCACCAGCGGCGGTGGCGGAGTGGGCGGGGGTGGAGGCGGAGCGGCGGCCTGCTGGACTGGAGCGGCGGGTTGTTGCGCGGGAGCCTGTTGCTGCATGGGCTGTGCCTGGGTCGAGGTATCGGTACTGGGCGCAGCCGTGCTCGAAGTCTGGTTCTGCACCGTAGTTTGCGACTGGTCTTTCTTGTTGCAGGCCGCGAAGCTGACAACCATGATGGCGCTCAATATCAGCACTGCTACTCGTGATCGCATTCTCATTTCCTTTCGATGTAATGCCGGAGATGCGTCCGGCTTCCCATGATCTGGCAGCGCCCTGCGGCGCTCGCCCACGCAACAGCCACTCAGGAGACACAGTGTTCAGGACGAACCGTTGGCACAAATTGTAGCGCGATCCGCAAAGTTTCAGTCGCCGCCGCAATCGGCCTGCGATAAAAAGGGCGGAGCCGAAGCCCCGCCTGTTGGATTCAACTCTGCTGGCTAGTGTGGCTTTTTCTCGTCCTTCTGCGGCGTGGGCTTGGCTTGCGCCGGACGTTGCTGCGGTGCAGGCCGTTGCTGCGGCTGGGCCGTCGGCCTCGCCTGTTGCTGCTGCGGACGCGCCTGCTGCTCTTGCGGACGGGGCTGAGCCTGCGGACGGCTCTGCGGCTGGGACGTAGGGTGCTGCTGCGGCTGTGCCGGTCGGGCCTGCTGCTGCGGACGTGGCTGCGCCGGGCGTTGCTGTTGCGGGGTCGGCTTGGGCTGCGACACCGGCTTGTGCTGCTGCGGCTGTCCCGGCTTCGGCTGTGCTACCGGCTTCTGCGGCTGGGCCGGACGGTTAGGCTGCGTACCTGGCTTCGGCTGCTGTTCCTTCACCGGCTGGCCCGGACGATTCGGTTGAGGCTTTGCTTCAGGGCGGTTCGGTTGCGCCGGTTGTCCCGGCTTCGGTTGCGCTACCGGCTTCTGTGGCTGTCCGGGGCGGTTTTGCTGCGGCTGTCCCGGACGATTCGGCTGTGTACCCGGCTTCGGCTGCTGTTCCTTCACCGGCTGGCCCGGACGATTGGGCTGGCCTGGCTTTGGCTGCTGCGCGACAGGACGCTGTTGCGCCGGCCGTGCCGGCACGGTAGGAGCGATCGGCTTGCCTTCGGCCACCGGCTTGGCGCTCGCCAGTTGTGCCGGACGTCCGCGGTTCACCGAGGCGAACTGCTGCCGGTTCTGTTCGGCGGCGCGCGCGTGCTGGATCTGCGTATTCATCGGGGGCACGCGCTGCTCGTGATAGGCCACGCGCTCGGCCGGCAGCGGCCGACGGTTCACACCGCCCGGCCCGTTATAGCTGGACCGGCTGTTGGTGTAGTAGGTCCGATTGATGTTCCGGTTATAGACGTTGACATTGGTGATGTTGATGTTGGTGACGGTGCGGTTGTAGTAGAAGCGGTTGTTGTTCCAGTAGCCGCCCTGGTATCCGGCGCCAACATAGCCAAATCCGTAATTGATGCCGCCATAGTAGCCGACATAGCGGCCCCAGTAGCCGTAGTTATAGCGGTAGATTCCGCCTACGAAACCCCAGTATCCCGGCGTCCATAACAGGCCGACGGTCGGAGGCATGGTCCACGCGCCCGGCACCCAGTAGTAGCCGGCAGGAGCGTAGCTCCAATATCCGGGCGTCCACAGGTAGCCGTTACCGGGACACGGAGGCTGCTGGTATTCGGGGATCGCCGGCGGTGGCTGTTGCGCCTGCAACACTGGCTGTCCATAAGTGTCCTGGGTAGCGTTGTCGACCTCGTCGTTATAACCCTGGTCGTTGTAGCCCTGATCTTGCGGAGCCGCGGCCTGCTGCTCGGGAGGCGGCGGCGCCTGCTGTTGTTGGGCTGGAGCCTGCTGGGCTGGTGCTTGCTGAGCGGGCTGACTGTAATTCTGCTGCGCCGGCGCCTGCTGCTGACTCTGGCCGGTAGGCGGCAGGTTGGCATCGGCGGCGGCGTTCTGCGACTGGTCCTGCTGCGACTGGTCCTGCGCCGGCGGATTCTGCGGCTGCTGATTGTTGCTCTGCGAGTTGTCCTTGTTGCATCCCAGCAGCCCCAACGTCAGGGCCAAGGATGCGGCTACCAAAGTGAGGAGAGAAGACAGCCTTCCAAGTTTGCGCATAAGTTTTCTCTATCCTTTTCAGCCAGAGCGAGTTAATCGTACACCCGGACTCGAATCCGCGCGACCGTTTTCCGACACGTAATCCCGTTACTGAACTTTAAACCTCAGTTGCGGCAGATGTTGCGGGCGAATCCGCGGCATCGCCGTTCCGCAAAGCAAAATAGCCTCCCACTCCCGCAATCACCGACGCGGCCAGCACCGCCGCTTTTGCCTCCAGCAAATGCACGGGATCATCGAAGGCCAGTGAGCTGATAAAGATGGAAACGGTGAAGCCGATACCGGCCAGCGTCCCGACTGCTGTCATCTGTCGCCAGGATACCTGTTTCGGCAGGTCCGACAGCCGCAACCAGACAGCCAGCCACGAAAAACCGACAATGCCGACAGGTTTGCCAATTACCAAACCCAATAGGATTCCCCAGCAAATGCGACTGGTTGCCAAATCGTGCCACGCGCCCGCAGAGAATGTGATGCCGGCATTCGACAGCGCGAACAGCGGCAGCACCAGAAACGACACCCAGTCGTTCAGCCGCCGCGTCAATCGCTCGGAAGGCGCTTCGGTATTGTGAACCAGCGCCTCGAATGAGCCCAGCAGATTTTCCGCCGTCTGTACATCGCCTTCAGCCATGGCGTGGCGAAAGCGTCGCGTCATCTCCGTCCCGATTTCCTGGAACTCTCGCAGCGAGAAGGTCGCGGTGGTCGGCACCAGGAAGCCCAGCACCACGCCGGCAATGGTGGCATGTACGCCCGAGCGCAGCGTCGCTACCCATACGGCGACCCCGAGCACGAAATAAATCACGGGCTGCGACATCCCCAGCTTGCGCACCACCACGATCAGCCCGAGCAGCACGGCCGCCAGCGCCAGCGCCTTGAGGTTCAGATCGCTGCTGTAGAAAATCGCGATGATCAGAATGGCGCCGATGTCGTCGGCGATGGCCAGCGTCAGCAGAAAAATCTTCAGCTCGGAGGGAATGCCCTTCACCAGCCCCAGCACGCCCAGCGAGAACGCGATGTCCGTCGCCATGGGCACGCCCCAGCCATGCTGCCCTTCATGCCCATGATTCACCACTAGGAATAGCAATGCCGGTACCACCATTCCGCCCAGCGCGCCGAAAACGGGCAACGCCGCCCGCCGGACGTCCGCCAGTTCGCCATGAACGATTTCGTGCTTGACCTCCATGCCCACCAGGAAGAAGAACACCGCCATCAGGGCGTCGTTGATCCAGGCATGAATCGGCAGCCGCAAGCGCGAGAGCGTCAGTTCCAGCTCCCAGATGTGGTGATAGGAGGTCTGCCACGGCGAGTTGGCCCAAACCAGCGCTGCCACCGTGGCCGCCAGCAGCAGAAAGCTGCTGATTCCCTGGATGTGAATGAATTGCTGCACCGGCAGGAAGACAGCGCGGGTCACCAGCGACTCGCGCCGTTTCATCTGCAATGCGCCGTAGGTGCGGGGCGGAATTCCCATGTGCGGGCTTACATCGCGCGGCAAGCGCCGCTCGCAACATTCAACCTGCAAAACTCGCCGCCGTCAATCGCCGCTATACAATGGGCAAATCGCGCGAGCGCCACTTTGGCCCGCGCCCTGAGCCCATGCCCATTCTGAAAGCCATCATCAAGGACGTGCTGCTGGTTTACGCGGCGCTGCTGCCCATCGTGAACCCTTTCGGCGTGGCGCCGATCTTCGCCAGCATGACCGAAGGCTACGACACCAAGATCCGCCGTACCGTCGCCATGCGCGTCGCCATCAACGGCATCATCCTGCTGGTGGCTTCCCTGTTCATCGGCTCCTACATCCTGGAATTCTTCGGCGTCAGCATGGGAGCGGTGCAACTGGGCGGCGGCATGGTGGTGGCAGTCGCCGGCTGGCAGATCCTGAACCGCAAAGGCGACATGAGCGATCATCACGTGGTCGAGACCAATCTCAACACCACCGAAATCCTGTCGCAGGCTTTCTATCCGCTCACTCTCCCGCTGACCACCGGCCCCGGCTCCATTGCCGTCGCGCTCACCCTGGGCAGCAACATCCACGAAGAGACGCACATGCGGCTCATCCTGAGCGCGCTAGCCGCCGTCATCGGCATCCTGCTCATCGGGCTCACCGTGTTTCTCTGCTACCGCTATTCCGACGAATTGCAGCGCCTGCTCGGCCCCACCGGCACCAGCATCCTGATCCGGCTTTCGGCGTTCATCCTGGTCTGCATCGGTATCCAAATCATGTTCAACGGACTGCACGAGTTCTACGGCATTATCGTCAATTCGCCGAAGCCATAATTCGCCGCGCCGGGGGCAGCTTTCGTACAATCGTTAGAGATGCGGTTCAATCGTACTTTCCAGCGCCATGCTTTCGTCTTCGCCGTCGTGATTCTGCTTTTTGCCGCCGCCTGTTCGAAGGCGCCGCCGCCCAAGCGTTACGAGTTGCAGGGCCGCGTGGTTGCGGTGGATACCGGCACGCGCCAAATCACCGTCGCGCACGACGATGTCCCCGGCCTGATGAAGGGCATGACCATGCCCTTCGAGGTCAGCAAGCAGGACAACTGGGTCTTCGGCCACATTGCACCCGGCGACAGCATTCACGCCACCCTGGTGCTGAGCGACCACGCGCAGCTCGAGAACATTACCTTCGTCAAGAACGCGGGAGGGGTCCCCGCCGGCGTGTCCGGTGCGCATGAGCCGCAGCCGGGAGACCAGCCGCCGAACTTCGCGCTCACCAATCAGGATGGCCACACCGTGCGCTTCAGCCAGCTTCGTGGCAAGCCGCTGCTGCTGACCTTCATCTACACCAACTGCCCGTTTCCCGATTTCTGCCCGCGCATGAGCGCGAACTTCGCCGCCGTGCTGCGCCAGTTGCAGAAAGATCCCAAGGCGTTTGCCGACGCACAACTGCTAAGCATCAGCATCGATCCCCAGCACGACACGCCCGCGACCCTGCGAACCTACGGCGAGCGCTACAACGCCAACCTGAATCCCGGCTTCCAGCACTGGCAATTCGTCACCGCCTCGTCTGCGGAGGTGCGCAAGCTGGCCGATTTCTTCGGCCTCACCTACGACCAGCAGAACGGCCAGATCATCCACAGCTTGCAGACCGTGCTGCTGGGCAAGGATGGCAAGGTGCTGAAGGTATACTCTGGAAACGAGTGGAAGCCCGCGGACGTGGCCGCAGATTTCGCCCAGGCCGCGGGGGAATAAATTCATAATCATTTAAAAACGCATCGAGGAGACTTCATGGCCGAAAGCACCGATCCGGTTGCCAAACTGAACGACATGATTCGCGGTATCCAGCAGGTCATGCTGACCACCGTCCGTGCCAACGGAACCGTGCACTGCTGTCCCATGGCGACGCACGCGGTCGAGCCGGACGGCACCCTGTGGTTTTTCGCCGGCAACTATTCGGAGAAAGTCGAAGCCTTAAAGACCGACGCCCGCGTCAACGTCGCCTACGCCGATCCTGCCTCCAACCGCTACGTGTCGGTCGCCGGCAATTCCGAACTGGTGCGCGATCACGTCCGCGCGCAGGCGCTGTGGAAGGACGAATACAAGGCCTGGTTTCCCAAGGGCGTTACCGATCCCGACCTCATCCTGCTGAAGATAGACATCCGCGAAGTGGAGTACTGGGACAGCTCCTCCAATCGCATGGCGCGCCTCAGCGGCTTCTAGGAGTGTTGGAGCCGGTTTCGGCTGCCTGTAAAGGGCACGACTTCAGAGGACGCTGAAAACCTCTGTTTTGCCGAGGCATGAGCAAGGGCACAACTTCAGTTGTGCCGAAAGGCCCCTCCGTCTTGTCATCACGAGTGGGCTTCAGCCCGCGAGGGATCTGCTTTCCTCTTTTCAGCAGATCTTCGGCCTGCCGAAAAAGTCGAATCGACGCAGTGCCGCCGGCTGAAGCCGGCTCCGGAAAAAAGAAATAAAGCGCTTGTCGGCACGACTGAAGTCGTGCCCTTACACAAACCTTTCGACCCCACCTCCCGCGTGGCGACAGATTTTCCCGCGGAAACTATACTGTCCTAACGGAACTTTCTCCCCCGCCGCTTCATCTACTGAACTTCAACTCTGACGCGCGATGACCGAGACGCTCGAATTCGTGGTTCGCTATGGATACCTGTTGCTGTTCGCCTGGGTCCTGGTCGAACAAGGCGGGCTGCCGATTCCGGCCACCCCGCTGCTGCTAGCCGCCGGAGCGCTGGCCGCACAGGGGCGCATGCATTTCTGGGCCGCGATGCTCATCCCCGCGGTGGCGTCCATGTGCGCGGACATTTTCTGGTATCACTTCGGGCAGCGCCGCGGCGGCGTGGTGCTCAACCTGCTCTGCCGTATCTCGCTGGAGCCCGATTCCTGCGTCCGCAAGACCGAAGCCACCTTCACCAGGTTCGGCCCGCGCACTCTGCTCATCTGCAAGTTCGTTCCCGGCCTGAACACCGCCGCGCCCGCCCTCTCCGGCATGATCGGCGTGCCCTACGGACGCTTCCTGCTCTACGACGCCGGCGGCGCTCTGATGTGGACCGGCGCCTTTGCCGGTCTCGGCTTCCTCTTCGGCAAGCAGCTCGACAAGCTGGCGTTGAACGTCCAGCGCATGGGCAGTTGGCTGCTGATGCTCTTCCTCTCCAGCGTGGTCGCCTACGTGATCTATCGCTGGAACGAGCGCCGCCGCTTCATCGAGCAGGTCAAGGGCGACCGCATCACTCCCGACGAGCTCAAGCACAAGCTGGAGTCGGGCGAGCCGCTGGTCATTGTGGACCTGCGCCATCCGCTCGACGTGTTGACCGATCCACGCACTCTGCCGGGCGCGCTGCAGATTTCGCCTGAAGAGCTGGAGAGCCGCAACGGTGAGATCACCCGCGACGGTGAGATTGTGCTGTTCTGTACTTGACCCAACGAAGCGACCAGCGCCCGGGTGGCGCTGCAACTGCGCAAGCACGGCATTCGCCGGGTACGTCCGCTGCTGGGCGGATATCACGAATGGAAAAGCCTGGGTTATCCGCTGATCAGCACCCTGCCGCCGGATGAGCCGTCGGATGCTCCGGCGACCGAGGAAGTGCGCGAGTCCGCGTGAAGCGGCGCGGCGTCCCGCAATCAACTGAAGTGAAATTTAGTCGGCGACCTGCTGCTTGATCTCCGGCTCGGGCGGAGTTTCGCTTGACGGAGCTGCCGCCGCGGGCTTGGGCGTGGTGGTCCCGTTGCGTGTGGGAGCCTTGCTGCCACGAGTTCCCTTTTCGTAGGGCCCGATGTGCCAGATGTCGCGCGCGTACTCCAGTACCGTCCGGTCGCTGGAGAACTTGCCGCTGCGCGCCACGTTCAGGATGGCCTTCTTCCACCAGTTTTCCGGCGTCAGATATTCGCGGTCAATCTGCGCATGGCTGGTCAGGTACGCCGAGAAGTCCGCCAGGTGGAAGTAGCGATCACCGCGATGCACCAGTTCGTCGAAGATCCAGCGGAACAGCCCATGCTCGTTGGGACAGAAGCGGTCGGAGGCGAAGCTGTCCATCACCTCGTGAATGTCGGGGGTGTTCTCGTAGAGCTCGCGCGGATTGTACGAGCCCTTCTGCTGCATCTCCTGGATCTGCTCGGCGCGCAAGCCGAAGATGTAGATGTTCTCCGCGCCCACTTCCTCGGCAATTTCGATATTGGCGCCGTCGTAGGTGCCGACGGTCAGCGCCCCGTTCATCGCCAGCTTCATGTTGCCGGTACCGGAAGCCTCCATGCCCGCCATGGAAATCTGCTCGCTCAACTCGGCTGCCGGCATAATCAGTTGCGCCAGCGAAACCCGGTAATCGGGCAGGAATGCAACCTTAATAAAGTCCTTTAACTTTGGCTCGTTATTCACCACATCCGCAACGTTGTGGATGAGCTTGATAATCTGCTTGGCAGCCCAGTATCCAGGCGCAGCCTTGCCGGCGAAGATGTAGGTCCGCGGCACTTCCAGGGTCTCGCCGCGCTCCACCACCCGCAGGTAGTCGTGGATGATGTGCATCACGCTTAGCAACTGCCGCTTGTATTCGTGAATGCGTTTGATCTGTACGTCAAACAGCGAGTCGGGATCGACCGACACCTGGGCCAGGTCCTGAATCACCCCAGACAGCCGCAGCTTGTTCTGGCGCTTGACCTCGCTGAAGGCCACGCGGAAGTCGTCATCCTCGGCAAACGGCTCCAAGTCGCGCAAACGGTCCAGGTCGGTAATCCAGCGATTTTCGTCCAGCGCTCGGCTGATCAGATCGGTGAGGCCTTCGTTGGCCTTCATCAGCCAGCGGCGGGGAGCCACGCCATTCGTCTTATTGTTGAACTTTTCCGGCCAAATCTTTGCAAACTCAGGCACTAGCGAATGAATAATTAGATTGCTGTGCAGCTCGGAAACGCCGTTCACCGAATGGCTGCCCACCATGCACAGGTGCGCCATGCGGACCTGCTTCTCATAGCCCTCCTCGATGATGGACATCTTGCGCAGCTTCTCGCTGTCGAGGAACGAATACTGCTGCATGTCGCGCAGGAAGCGATAATTGATGTTGTAGATGATGAGCATGTGCCGCGGCAGTACCTTCTCCATCAGCGGCACCGACCACTTCTCCAGCGCCTCCGGCAGCAGGGTGTGGTTGGTGTAGGCCAGGGTCTGCTGGGTCAGCTCCCAGGCCTGCTCCCACGGCAACTGGTAACGGTCCAGCAGGATCCGCATCAGCTCCGGCACCGCCAGGCTGGGATGGGTATCGTTCATCTGGATGGCGACTTTGGCCGGCAGCATCTCGATCTTCTTATGCTGCTGGTCGAAGCGGCGCATGATGTCGCCCAGGGCGCACGCCACCAGGAAGTACTCCTGCACCAGCCGCAGCTCCTTGCCGCTCATCACCGAGTCCGAGGGATAAAGCACGCGGGAGATATTTTCCGAGCCAATCTTCTGCTCGACCGCGCGAATGTAATCGCCGCGGTTGAAAATCTCGATGTCGAAGTCTTCCGACGCGCTGGCGTTGAACAGCCGCAGCCAGTTCACCGTCTGTCCCAGATAGCCGACAACCGGCATGTCGGTGGGAATACCTGACACGATCTTGGCGCCCACCCAGTTCTGTTTCCAGGTGTCCTCGGGAGCCAGTGAGGGGTCCGACTCGATGCGCCCGTACATCGGGATGGCCACTGCTTCTTCGGGATGGCCGATGAGGAACGGCGTGCCGTTGGCCTTCCAGCGGTCGGGCTTCTCGCGCTGGAAACCATTGGCGATCTCCTGGCGGAACAGGCCGTACTCGTAATCAATGCCGTAGCCGAAGCCGGGGATGCCCAGCGTGGCCAGCGATTCCAGGAAACAGGCTGCCAGGCGTCCCAGGCCGCCATTGCCCAGCCCGGCGTCATTCTCGCTGTCCAGCACATCGTCGAGGCTGAAACCAAAGCTGGCCAGCACTTCACGGCACAACTCTTCCACTCGCAGGTTGGACAGATTGTCGGCCAGCGAACGGCCCATCAGAAATTCCATGGAAAGGTAATAGAGGCGCTTGCTGTCCTTGTGGCGATAGCGCGACTCGGTCTCCAGCATGCGGTCCACGATGCGGTCGCGAATCGCCAGAGAGACAGGTATGAGGTAATCGGCCGGCTTGAGTTCCGAAGTGGGGCGGACCAGCGTATAACGCACATGTCGCAGGATGGCTTCGCGCAATACCTCGGCGGGCCGGCCCTGCGACAGAAATTCCGGGGATGACATAGAGAAAAGGGGCCCGTCGCTTATTGGCTGCCGGCTTTCCGGCAAGTTATGGCCCCGCTTGAATCCGTGGAGGGGACCGTTTTTGTTTTCACGGGGAACGCCATCTTGTTGTAGCCCCGCAACTTCGGTTTCATCGACCAGCGCCGAGTAACCCTGATGCACTTCTCGCCCCCATTCTAATCTATCTATGGTGCGAGCCCATACGAGCTTCGCGAGTGTGCCCGTATGTGTAACTTCGGCTGTGGATTACGTTCGATTAGCGCCTGCTCCGGGAATCGGCCGCTGCTCCTCTCCGCCCGACGCTGCCGGAAGCCGGTACCGAATTGGGCGAAGCTGCGTTCCCCCGCGGGCGGCTACTTGTCATCGTCATCGCCGGATTTGGCTTCCGCCGGAAACACCGTGTGCTGCGGCGCCGGCATCGGCACATTTCCCTTCGCCAAATGCCACAAAATAGCGTTCAGCACCGCGGTGTTCACCCGGTCTTCATGCGAGAAATCCATCTTGGCCGACGCCTTGGCCCCGAACGAATGCGCCGTATTGGCCTGATAAATCATGCCGTTATCGCGATTGCGATAGTCGGCGCGAAACGGCGGCTGGTTTCCGGCTCCGGTAAACAGCGGCGCCATCACCGGCGCGCGCGCGTCGTTATTGTTCATCGGCGGCAAGCCCAGCAGCGCTTCCATGCTGTGGATCACATTCACCGTGGTGTAAAAGTGGCGGTCCACAAACGGCTGCTGCCGGTTACCAGGCGCGTACTTGCTGATTACCAGCGCGATGCTGCGATGAGCATCCACGTGGTCCGCGCCGTCCTGGGCGTCGTCCTCCAAGACGAATATGGCGGTGTCGTCCCAATATGGGCTGTTGCTGACCGCCTCCACCACGCGGCCCACCGCCAGGTCGTTATCGGCGATGGAGGCATTCGGTGTGGGCGCGCCCGGACGCGTTCCCTCGGTGTGGTCGTCCGGCAGCCGCAGCAGCACGAACTCCGGCAGCGACTCGCCTTCGCCGCTGTGCCGCGCCTTCACAAAGCCGGCAAACTCGCGCAGAAATTCATCCGCGCGGAACTGGTCAGGATATTCCACCTTGAAATCGGCGGCGTTGGGATCGAAATGGCCCACCAGCTCCGGCTTGTTGGCCACGTCGTAAGCCATCAGCGGAATGTTCCACCCGTAGGGACTGCGGCCGCCGCCGAGTTGCGCCGGCAACTCTTCGCCCGGCTTCACTTGCCGCCGCGAGCAATCCGGCGGATGTCCGGTGGGCGCGCCGGTGGAAGCCGGACTGTTCTGCGCCATGTCCTCGCACCACCAGGTATTCACGTACTCGCCGTAGTTGCGATAGGTGCGATGATTGCGCGCCAGATTCCCCCACAGATAGCCGGTGCCGGGCTCATTCACGTCGGCGATGCCCAGCTTGAACGGGCTGGCATCGCCCACACCGCCCTCGTAGTCGTAATCGCGCTCGCGCCCGCGATAGACGATGGGATACGTCTTCTCGTCGTAATCCGAGGTGATGGCGGCGGTGGACCAGGAATGTCCGTCGCCCGAAACCTCGCCGCTGTCGTAAAAATTGTCGAGCACGCCGAATTGCAGCGCCAGCTTGTGCTGGTTGGGCGTGATGCTCTCGCCGTACATCACCAGCGAGGGATCGCCGTTGGCCTGCGCGATGTCGCCAAACACCTGGTCGTACCCGCGGTTTTCCTTCAGGATGTAAATGACGTGGCGGATGGGATTCTCACCCGCAGCGAAGGCGATCTCGCCGGTGCGGCCTTCCATCAGGTTGCTGCGCAACACTTCCTGGGTCATGGCGTCGCGCTGGTGGTCGGCTTCGTTCAGCGAGACGCGCGCGATCGAGCCGCGAATCAGCGAAGCGATATAAGGATGGTGCTGCTTGCCCGGTTTCTCGGGATCATTTTCCTTCGTGGCATTCGGCCCGGTTCCGCTTCCTTTTCCCGAGGCGACGAATAGACTATCGTCACGAACGGCCAGCGCTGTGGGGTACCATTCTGTCGAAATGAAGTAACTGGCATGTTCGTGGTCTAGTTTCCTGCGAAGATTAAAAACCGCCACCGCATCCGACGCGGCGTTGGCGACATAGAGCGTCTCGCCGTCCGGCGAAAGCGCCAGCGCGTTGGGATATGTCCCGCCATAGGTCTGCCCCGGCAGGCGCGTATCGAGGTAACCCTCCACCTTCGCGCCATCGGTGCTGACGACCGCCACCGCGTCCGAATTGGATAGAGTTATATATATCCAATTGCCGTCGGGACTGGGCAAAAGGGCAGTCGCGTGTGACGAGGCCGAGGTCGGCTGCTCGGGCGGCAACAGCGAAATCCTTCGGACGACTTTGCCGGAGCGCAAATCCAGTTCCGCCACCTGCGAGGTATTCCACAGCGAGCACCAAGCGCGACGGCCGTCGCGACTGGCGACCACCGCGTACGGAAACGATGTCGGGATGAACTTGCCTGCGCTGAGGTCGAAGCGCCGCACGATCTTGCCGCTGGCGACGTCGAGCAGCACCACATCGTCAGCTAAATTTTCCGCCACCAGCAACTGCTCGCCGCTGTCGCCGTGAATCACCGCCAGTCCCGCAGGATAAGAAATGGCGTGGCCTTTGCCCGCGGTCGTCGGGCTGTAGGTAAACTTCCTGCCTTTCTCCAAGTGCGTGAGCGGCAGCTTCAGGAAGCGCTCCGGAGCAAGCGCGCCATCCTGCACCCGATAAACGGCGATACCGTTGCCGGTGCTGCCCGCGCGCTTGCCCTCGGGATCGGTCAGCGAGGCCATCGAGGCGTAGAGTTCGTTTCCGTCGTCGCTCCAGGCCAGACCTAGGAAATACGTCTGCCGCGCGTTCAGGCCGAGGCGTGCGTCGGGAAAATCCTGCACGCGATTATCCGCCACGGTGAGAATGGCGATGGACTGGCGAAATCCTGATTCGGCAGCGCCGCGGCCGTTGTTAAGAATCGCCAGATAGCGGCCATCCGGACTGAGCGCGACTGCGGTGGGAAAGCTGTTAGTGATCTGCGGCGCGCCCGGAGCCGGCAGAGTCAGCGACTTGCTCGACGGCAGATCCACCTGGCGCTTTGCGTTTGCGGTTTCCTGCGCGGTGGCTGCAAAACTCGCGCTAATCAAAAGAGCGGCTGCCAAAAAACGAAGCACTGTCATCACACTCCCACGCTGCGGCCGGATGCGGCGGCCTTGGCGGCGCACTGTTGCTGATAATGCGCAATCACTCGCGCCGCCGAGCGCGCAATGCGTTCGCTGCCCGAAACCACTACGTCGGCGTGCTGCGCGCTGGGCCGGACATAGCGCTCCGCCATCGGCCGCACCGTCGTCCGATACTGCTCGTCCACCGACTGCGGCGTTCGCCCGCGCTCACGCACGTCGCGTGCCTTGCGCCGCTTCAGGCAGGTATCGTCCTTCAGGTCCACGTAAACCCTGGTATCCAGCAATTCGCGCAGCCCGGGCCAATGCAGCGCGAACAGCCCTTCGACGATGACGATCTCCGTCGGCGCCAGCACGTTGGTTTTCGGCGAGCGCGTGTGGGTCGCGAAATCGTAAACCGGCAGCCGGATGGATTCCGCCCGCTTCAACTGCGCCACCTGCTCGATGAGCAGTTCATGCTCCAGCGCTTCCGGCGCGTCAAAGTTAGCGCGCGCCCGCACGTCCGCCGTCAGATGGGACAGATCGCGATAGTAGGAATCCAGCGCCAGGATCCTGGCATGCAGAACGTCGGACAGGTAGCGCGCCAGGTAGCTCTTCCCTGCTCCGGAAGGGCCGGCGATGCCGATGAGGTAGGTTTCGGACATGCGCCCATCAGTTTAGCGCAGCACGATTGCGGTAGCGGTGCCCAGGTGTGCCGGTACCCCAGGTGTGTTGGTGCCCCAGGTTCGCGTCCCGCTTTTGGACGCTAACCTGGGATCCCAAAGCCACACCCGGCGCTCAAGTCTGAACTTCAGCGGCGATACCACAGGCGACAACTCAACGGCTGGCGATTCGCGGAAGGACCGCCGCCATCAATTTCACCAGGCGGCCTTTTACCTGCGCTCCGACTTCCAGCACTTCCTCGTGACTCAGCTTCTCGCCGGTCATGCCGGCGGCCAGGTTGGTGACGCAGGAAATGGCCAGCACTTCCAGCCCGGCGTGCCGCGCAGCAATCACCTCCGGCACCGTGGACATGCCCACCAGGTCGGCGCCAATCGTCCGCAGGTAACCGATTTCCGCCGGCGTCTCAAAGCTCGGTCCCAGCACTGCGGCATACACGCCTTCGTACAGCACGTCGCCCAGCATTGCGGCCTCTTCGTGTGCGACCCGCCGCAAGCGCTCGCTATATGCCTCGGTCATGTCAGGATGGCGAATCCCCATCCGCTCGTCGTTGGCGCCGCTCAACGGATTCTGGCCCTGCAAATTGATGTGATCGCGCAGCAGCACCAGTGAACCGCGCTCATACGCGAGTGAAATCCCTCCGGCGGCGTTGGTCAGCACTAATGCCTTGATGCCCATGCGCGCGAACACCCGCACCGGAAATGCCACCTGTTGTGCGCTGTAGCCTTCGTAAAGATGATGGCGGCCTTCCATCACCGCCAGCGGCACGCCGCTATAAGTGCCGAAGGCCAGCACGCCGGCGTGGCCGACGGCCGTGCTTACTGGAAAGTTGGGGATTTCCCCGTACGGCACTTGCACCGAATCTTGAAGTTCGCGGCTGAATCCGCCCAGACCCGAGCCCACGACTACGGCGATGCGCGGTCGCAGCGAAGTTCGCGACAAGAGATACGCCGCCGCTTCTTCCAGGCGCGCAAAATCAGCGGCGGCGGGGTTGGCGTTCATCGCGCGCCTGTCGAGATGGCGTGACCGCCACGATTTGAATTGTCATCACGAGTTGAATTGTCATCACGAGCGAAGCGAGGGATCTGCTTTCCGCCCCATTTGCGCAGGAAATTGATTTTGCAGGGCCCACAAAGCGTCCGCCTTCAAGCGGTCCGCCCGCCACCAGAGCTTCGAACGTCCCGGCCGGGCTAAAGCCCGGCGCTTCCACCTCACGCCGGGGCTGAAGCCGCAGGGAAATCGATCCCGGTCACCGGGCTAAAGCCCGGTGCTTCCACCCGTGCATCGCGGGCGATCATTTGCCGATCTCTTCCAGATACTTTTCCACTTCCAGCGCCGCCATGCAGCCGGTGCCGGCGGCGGTCACGGCCTGGCGATAATGCCGGTCGGCCACGTCGCCGCTGATGAACACGCCCGGCACCTTGGAGCAGACAAAGTTTTCCGGGACCAGGTAACCGTCGCCATCGCGCTTGAGCTGCTCGCCCACGAACTGCGCGTTAGGCGTATGCCCGATGCCCAGGAACATGGCGCTGGTCGGAAAGTCCCACTGCTCGCCGGTCTTGAGGTTGCGCAGCCGCAGGCCGGTCACTTCCTTCTTTTGCGCATCGAAGACGTCATCCACCACGGTATCGGTGAGGAAGGCAATCTTGGCGTGCTTGCGGGCGCGGTCCAGCATGATCTTCGACGCGCGGAATTCGCTGCGCCGGTGAATCAGCGTGACCTTGGTGGCAAAGCGGGTCAGGAACAGCGCCTCTTCCATGGCCGAATCGCCGCCGCCGATGACGGCAATTTCCTTGCCGGAGAAGAAGAAGCCGTCGCAGGTGGCGCACGAGGAAACGCCGTGCCCGATCAAGGCCTGCTCGTTGGGCAGCCCCAGCCAGCGCGCCGACGCTCCGCTGGCGATGATCAGGGTGCGGGTCAGCAGCATATCGCGGCCCAGGTGGACCTCGATGGGCTTGCGGCCCAGGCCTTCCTTCTTCTGGCTCAGGTCCACCTTGTTGACGTGCGCGGTCATGAATTCGGCGCCGAAACGCGACGCCTGTTTGCGCATGTTTTCAATCAGTTCCGGGCCCTGGATGCCCTCGGGGAAGCCGGGAAAGTTCTCCACCAGCGTGGTCATGGCCAGTTGTCCGCCGGGCTCGTGCCCGTCAATGACCAGCGGGCTGAGATTGGCGCGGGCGGCGTACAGCGCCGCGGTCAGCCCCGAGCAGCCGGAGCCGATGATGATGACATTGCGAACTTTGTCTGCCATAGGGATTACGTTAGATTCTGCGGCGCACCGGAAGATGCAACGCGGCTGCGGGCGGTCCAGTTCCCGAGACGGGAGCCGGAGGACGAAGCGGCAGCCTTCCGGATTCTAACAAGTGCCTGGGCAATGCGAAACGGCTAGAATCTAAACATGGCTAAGCTCACGTTAGTGTATGGGATGCGGCTGCTGCCCTCCGACGACCTGGCCGAGGTGGGCGCAGCGACGGTCAAACTGAAGAACGGCCGCGACGCCTCCGTAACCTTGCATATCCTGGAAGGCTCCAAGGACGAAATCGAGAAGCAGTTGCGTACGAGTGTGGACGCCTTCTTCGACCTGTATCCGGAGATTTGAACCCTGTATGACACGTCCTGGCCGGTAACTTTTCCGGCCTGTCGGACGTAAAGTAGAAGCAGCCAATTTCCGTCTGTTCTGAGAGTGTGCGCGAGTAAACGTAAGATCCGATGGCCTTGAAACTTCCAGAGTCGAGCCACGTGAAGGCCCGTCTGCGACGCATGTTGCGTCCCAAGAGCAAGCTGGGCCGCACCACGCTGTGGTTTGCAGCATTGGCGCTCATCCTGGAAGGCCTGCGGCTGATTCTGCGTTCGGCCAACGGCACCATGTTGAGCGGATGGTCCTCGTTCCTGACCTATGTCACCGTCTGCTGCCTGCTGCTGCTGGGGATGCGCTATCTGCGCCAGCACCTGATGTGGCGGCTGCGTAACCGGCTGATCGTCACTTACGTCTTCATCGGCGTCATTCCCATCATTCTGCTGGTGACCATGGCGGGCGTGGCGGCGTATCTGTTCGCCGGACAATTCGCCACCTATGTCGCCAACTCTGACCTGCAGGGCCAGTTACAGCGCCTGGAAACTTCCAATACGACTCTGGCGTCGCGCTTCGAGAAGCTGCCGAAGGGCAACCTGAACCAGAAAACCGCCGCCGAGATTGCCGCCGATTCCGAAGGAGAATTTGGCCAGCGCACCATCTCTGTCTGGGATGGCAGCAACAGCTTCATCGTGGACCGCAGCGGCGTGCGCAAGGTGCCGCTCTCCGAGCCCGAAGCCCTCAAGGGCGATTACAGCGGGCTGGTAGTGGACGACAATCGCCTGCATCTGCGCACGGTGAAGCACTTGGACCGTGGCGGCGAGCACATGACCGTCATCTCCAGCGTGCCCATCACGCCGGAACTGCTGAAGGACTCGGCTTCCCGGCTGGGCATGGTCACCATCTATCCGCCCGACCGCGCCGAACCCACGGCCACGCCGGTGAAGCTGGCCGCCGACGGTAGCGGGAAGCCGGCGGCTGCTCCTGTTACGGCGAAGCCCAAGAAGCCAGCGCCGAAGGCAGGCTCGTCAGCTAACATCACGCTCGACTTCGGCGACACCGGTTCCAAGGTCAGCCTGCAAGGCGAGAACACCGAGAATCGCCGGCAGTCGGTGGAAGCCGGCGCAGTTGCCCGCCAGCGGCCAACCGCTTCGACTTCGAGTTTCCCTTCGTCACTGGGTTTTCCACCGTGGAGTGGGACAACGGCAAGGAAGGCAACGGCGCCATCGTGGTGCAGACCCGGCCCTCGATGCTGTACGCCACGCTGTTCAGCTCGCTGGGCAAGAACGCCGGCATGTTCCTCGACGTGCTCACCGGCATCGCCATTTTCTTTGGTGTCATCGAACTGATCGCGCTCATCATCGGCGTGCGCCTGACCCGCAGCGTTACCAAGTCGGTGGCTGAACTCTATGGCGCCACCCAACGGGTCAACCGCGGCGAGCTCTCGCATCGCATCGAGGTGCACTCGCGCGACCAGATGGCGGCGCTGGAGCAGTCGTTCAATTCCATGATGGGCTCGCTGGCCAAGCTGATCGCCGAGCAGAAAGAAAAGCAGCGCCTGGAGAGCGAACTGGCCATCGCCCACGAAGTGCAGGAGCTGCTGTTTCCGCGCGATCTCTCCGGGCTGGAGCGGCTGGAGGTGCATGGCGTCTGCCAGCCCGCACGCACGGTGAGCGGCGACTATTACGACTTCATTCCCATGCACCACGAGAAGATGGTGCTGGCGGTGGGCGACATCAGCGGCAAAGGTATTTCGGCGGCGCTGCTGATGGCCACGGTGCATGCCTTCGTGCGCGCCTATTCGCTGGAGCCCGAGCAGACCGCGACCGCGCTCGCGCTGGGCGCCGATGTGTCTTCTGGTATGGGCTCGCTGCGCCAGGACAACTCGCGCGAAATCCCCGGCCCCAGCGTCCTCATGGCGACGCTGAATTACCAGCTCTTCCGCAGCACGCCGGCGGCGAAATACGCCACCATGTTTTTGGCGTCCTACGATGCGCGCGCCCAGGCGCTGACCTACTCCAACGCCGGACATTTGCCGCCCTTCGTCATCGGCGCCGACGGCCGCGTCATCCGCCTGGAAACGTCCGGCACCGTGGTCGGCCTGTTCGATGCCATGACCTACACCGAAAGCACCGTCGGCATGCAGCCCGGCGACATCTTTGTCGCCTACAGCGACGGCATCACCGAGCCGGAGAATGAGTTTGGCGAATTCGGCGAGGAGCGCCTGATCGAGCTGGTACAGCAAAATCACGATCAGTCGCTGGCGCGCATCAGCGAGGTAGTGACTTCGGCGGTGAAAGACTGGATCGCCGGCGCCGAGCAGCCCGACGACATCACGCTGGTTCTGGCCCGCGCGCGCTAAGCAATGCGATTTGAAAGGGCACGGCTTTCAGCCGTGCCGATAAGCCCCAACATTTCGAATTGTCATGACGAGCGAAGCGAGGCATCTGCTGTCCTCGACCTCTGCGCGATAGATGGGAACAGCAGATCCCTCACGGCTGAAGCCGTTCGTGATGACAAAAATAAGAGGGCTCTTTGGCACGACTGAAGTCGTGCCCTTACTCATTGACTTGGCAAAACAGATTTCTCCGCAGCCTCTAGAGCCGGCTCACACTTTGTGCAATTTCGTCGGCGCAGGACTCTCCGGCGTCGGCACAGGAGTCGGCAGGAAGCGATAGCCCACGCCACGCACCGTCAGCAGATGCTGCGGATGCGCCGGCTCCTTCTCGATGTACTTGCGCAGCCGCACGATGAAGTTGTCAATGGCGCGCGTGTCGGTGTCCTCGTGCAGCCCCCAGACCTCTTCCAGGATGGACTTCCGCGACACCACTTTGCCGTGATTGCGAATGAGGTGGCGCAGCAGCTCGGCTTCCATCAGCGTCAGCCGGAAAATCTGTCCGTTGGCGCGCAGCTCCAGCGTGCCGAAATCCACCTCCTTGCCGGCGAAGGTATAAACATCGAACTCGCGCAGCGCCTCGGCATCTTGCGGCTCGGCCACCCGCGCCTTCGCCGGAGGATCGGTCAGCAGCGTCTGCCCCCAGTCGCGGCGCCGCAGCAGGCTGCGAATGCGCGCCAGCAGAATCGCCAGGTCAAAGGGCTTGGGCAGATAATCGTCCGCACCCGAGGCAAAGCCTTTCAGCACGTCTTCAGGACGCCCGCGCGCGGTCAGCATCAGCAGCGGAATGAAGTGGCGCGCCTTGCGCAACTCCGCCGCCACCGCAAAGCCGTCCTTGCCGGGAAGCATCACGTCCAGCACCAGCAGGTCGAACGCGGTGCGCTGCTTCAGCAATAGGTCAAGCGCGGTTTCGCCGTCGCCGGCAACCCGAGTGGGATATCCTTCGGCCTCCAGGTTGAACTTCAGGCCCCGTGCCAGATGCTCTTCGTCTTCCACCAGCAGAATTTCGTTCAACGCGAGTTCCTCGGCAATTGAATGGTAACGGTGGTGCCCTTTCCGGCGCCATCACTTTCCGCGTAGGCATTGCCGCCATGGCGCTTGGCAATGGTGCGCACGATGAACAGCCCCAATCCACTCCCCTTCACCTGCGGCGACACCGGAGACAGCACGCGATAGAAGCGTTTGAACACCCGCTTCAATTCGCCGCGCGGGATGCCCACGCCATTGTCGCGAACTCGTATCTGCACCAGGTGCAGGTCGGGGGTCACCACTTCCACGCGAATGCGCGGCGGCTTGGGCGAATACTTCACTGCATTATCCAGCACGTTGGAGAGCGCGGTGGACAGGTCTTCGCGATCGCCCAGCACCAACAGGTGGTCGGCCGGGCGACCTTCCGGCGTCCAGCCCATGGCTTCAGCGTCCAGATGATGGCGCGAGCGCGCCAGTTCGACCACATCGTTCACCAATGGCCCGACTTCGATGTCGTTGCGCGCCGGCGCGGCATTCTTCTGCGTCACCCGCGCCGCCCGCAGTACCTGCTCCACCGTCCCCATCAACCGCTCGGTGTCCTCCAGCATCACCTGGTAAAACTCGCGCCGCTGCGCCTCGTCCACGTTGCGCTTTTGCAGCGTCTCCAGGTAAAGCCGAATGGAGGTGATGGGCGTCTTCAGTTCGTGGGTGACGGCGTTGAGGAAGCTGTTCTGCTGCTCGTTACGCCGAATTTCTCGCACCAGGAAAATGGTATTCAGGATGACGCCGGCAATGATGAACAGGAAGAAGATGATGCCCAGGATCAGCGGCACCACTTCCCGCCACTTCAGCAGCACCCAACTGATGTTGAGGATGAGGGCCGCCGTGGCCAGGCACACGCCCAGCGTGACGAAGAATGCGATGGCGGTTTTGCGGCTGCTGATGCGCATGGGGCAGTGGTCAGTGGTTAGTGGTCAGTGGCCAGCGAAAAGCGACTGGCGTTCAGTGTAGTCGAACGCAGAAATGCGCAAACTGACATTCTCATGTGAGTTGTCATCACGAACGGGCGTAAGCCCGTGAGGGACCTGCTGTCCCCAAACATCCCGCAGAGGTCGAGGAACAGCAGATCCCTCGCTGCGCTCGTGATGACAATTCCGAGGGGCCGCCGCCCGCGCCGCCCTCCGATCTGCGCACCGCTCGACCTCTGGCCACCATCCACTATCCACTACTTCAGCCCTGCCTCTCCCAGCATCTGCTCAAACTGCCCTCGCGTCCGCATGTCGATGGACTGCGCCACCAGCCTGCCTTCGCGGTTATAAACAAAGCTCTTGGGGATGCCGTCCACCACGAACAGCTTGTTAATCTTGCCGCCCTCGTCCAGCATCACCGGATAGCTGATGTTGTGCTCCTTCAGAAAGGGCGTAACCTTGTCGGCGGTCTCATCGGAGATGGCGAGGATGACGAAGCCCTGCTCCTTGTAGCGGTCGTAGAGCGCCTGCAGGTCGGGCATCTCCTTGCGGCACGGCGGACACCACGTCGCCCAGAAGTTCACCAGCACCACCTTGCCCTTCAGTTGGCTCAGGGTCCAGGTCTTGCCGTTCAGATCGGTGAGGGTGAAGTCGGCGCGCTGGCGGGCGGCATCGTCGGCTTCGAGCTTCGCCATTGCCGCCTTCAGTTGCGGAGCATCCAGCGTGGTGGTCATGTGCTCGTAGCGCACCAGTTCCGCCAGTTCGCGATAGCCGGGGGCTGGACCGTCCTCCACATCCGGCTGCGGCAGCGCCTGCAGCGCATCGGCCAGCGTGGTAGCGACTTCCTGCAGGGTGTCGCGGCCGAAGTCACCTTCGGTGGCGCGGCTGGCCAGCCCATTCGCCAGCCTTACTTTGTTCTGCGTGTTGGGGAGCGCGCGGATGTCGAGCGCCACTTGCCGCGTCACCTTGGCGCGCTGGGCATCGGGCAACTTGCGCAATCCGGCAATCTGGTCGTAGATCGGCTTTTCCTGCGCGCTCCAGTTGGGCTTCTGCTCCTGCGCGCGCAGCGTGGCCGGCGACGCCAGCAGAACGGCAGCACAAATCAGAAGGAAGAAGAGCGGAATACGACGCGAACTTCGCATGGCGACACCTCAATGCCGCCATTGTAAACAACCCGTCGGGCAACCCGCGCAATTTGAGGCCGGCGCAACCCGATTTCGGATCGCATTCCTGATGTTGGATCTGCGATGACATTCGCGCTTGCGGAGTCGAGCCCGCAGGGCGGAATATCGTTAGCCCAGGACGGAGCGAAGCGGAGTCCTGGGTAAGCGGCTACCCGAACGTGAGCCCCCGGGGGCGGCAGATGGAAACGTTGGTCCTAACTGCGCCCGCTCAGCTTTCGCCGCAATACGCCGGCAACGCTCAGCAGCCCCGAGCCTAGCAGCACCAGGCTTCCCGGCTCCGGCGTCGTGCTCGAGGTATTGGTCGTGCTGGTGCCGGTGGTGCCGATAATCTGGAACGACTCCGACGGAATGCTCCCAATAGCGCCGTCAGTGGCCTGCGAGGGCCCGTCGTTCTCGTCCCAGTACACCGGCTCGCCCTGGGTGTCCACGGCGTTGCCCAGCGTGAGCCAGTAGGTGCCGGCGCTGAGCGCAACGTTCAGGCCAGTGACCACTTCCTGATCAATGTCATAGCCGTACTGATTGAGGTAGAGGAAGGTGTCAGTCACGCTTGCCGTGACGGTCGCGCCTTCAAACGGCTGCGTGCCGATCTGGTAGTCCACCGACGCCACGCTGTCGCCCGGGTAGAGCCACGTCCCGAAATTGAAGCCGGTGATGGTGGAGGCCGAGCTCAGCGTAAACGAGTCCGCCACCTCGTAGCCGAAGTTGATGGGCCAGGCATAGACGGTGCCATTGATGGGACCGTTATCGTAGAGTGTCGCGTCGGCCATCGCTGGCAAAGCGAAAGCCAGGGTTATCAGCAACAGGACGGCGGCAAGCGCAAGTGATGGGTGACGATGCATGGCGAGCCTCCTCACGAAGGATGGAGACGGCGGCGCGTGGACTTCGATTCATGCCGCCGATGGGCACCTATTGTTGTCCCGATTTCAGCGCGAGTCAACTGCTAAACTGAACTGTCTCCCCGTAAATCAGCAGGCCGGGATGGCGGAATTGGCAGACGCAGCGGACTTAAAATCCGCAGACCCGAAAGGGTTGTGGGGGTTCAAGTCCCCCTCCCGGCACCAAGAAAACAAGGATGACCGCAAAAGATTTTCGCAGGATTGCGTTGAGCTTTGAGGGTGTGGAAGAGTACGACCACTGCGGCTCACCGGGCTTTCGCGTCGGCGGCAGGAAATTTGCATCGCTGGCCTCGCAGGCAGAAGGCTACGGAAATCTGCAGCTCACGCTCGAGCAGCAGGCGGCATTCGTAGAAGAGGCGTCGGAGCTCTTCCTGCCCATTCATGGCGGCTGGGGACGAATGGGACACACCCACATTCGCCTGGCGGCAGCCGGCGAGGACGTGCTGACGGGTGCACTCCGGACCGCGTGGCAACTGCGGGTTGAGAAGAACACAAACACCAGTCGCAAAGCGCGCCAATCGCCGGCGAAAAAACGCCGGACGCGGTGACCTGAGCCGGGCTCTTCCCGCCTTGCTATTCGCGAGGTTTGTGTCAGGGCATGACTTCACAGGCCGCTGAAAAAGTCGGAAAAGCAGATCCCTCGCGGGCTGAAGCCCGTTCGTGATGACAAAAATAAAGGGCTTATCGGCACAACTGAAGTTGTGCCCTTACTCATGGCCTCGGCAAAACATAGTTTTTCAGCGGCCTGTTCAGTCGTGCCGATGAGCGCTCTACTTCTTAATTCGAAGCCGGCTTTAGCCGGCGGCACGCGCCTGTTTTCGACGCAGCGAGCACCTATCTCATCGCACGTCACTCAAACGTCCCCATGGATGGCTCACCGGCGGTCCGGAGCGAAACGCGCATCCTTCCTTCGCGAAGAAACCGCAGGTCCCTCGGCTGCGCTCGGGATGACAAACGCGCAAACAAAGGACTTAGCCGGTTCGACTTGGAGCTTGTCATTCCAGTTTCAGCCCCGCAACCGGGGTCCGGTGCTCGGGATGACAATTCGTAAGGTGAACGCTGGGGATGAATCAACGAAGCTGCACGCCTGAACGATGCGCCCCCTTTGCCGACCGGCCCTTACCTTATCGAGCCGCCGCCGCCGGTACCCTGCGAGAGCAGCCCGTACATGCTCACATGGCCGTCGGAGCCGACAAATACGTGCCCGTCGGCGATGGTCGGCGCCGAGAACTTGATGGCCGGTCCGGTGTCGTCGCGCCCGTCATTCTGCGTGGAGTTATACAACTCCGTCGCCAGATTGTTGGCGTCATAGGCGCGCAGCACCGCATTGCCGCCATGGGAACTATCGGTCTCCACAATCCACAGAATGGCGTTGGTATTTCCGTTGGATGAAACCGAGGGGACGACCCCGGGGAAATTGAACGTCTCCGTGGTCACCGAGGTGGGGTTGGCGGTGATCTGCTGCGTCTGCGGATTGTAGGCGAAGGACTTCACGTGGTCGCCGCGTCCGCCGAAGTAAAGGTTGTTGTTCCAGAAGGCCGGACCGCCAAATACGCCGCCCACCGCGTACTGCAAGGTCTGCACAATCTGCGTGTCACCCGCGGGGTTGTAGCCGCCAAGATTATCGCGATTCAGCAGGTCGATGGTGCCTTCTTTACCCGCCTGAATCAGCAGATGCGGGATCGGGCCCGACTGGTCGGGCAGCAACAACACGCCGCCGGAGCCCAGGTCTTTATCATTGTTGTCCAAGGTCTGCTGATCCCAGGGCGAGAAGTAGTCGGTCGCGGTCAGCGCTCCGCCACTCAACGCCAGCTTCACCACGCTGTCACCATAGTCGTTGCCGCCGGTGTTCACGTCGAAGCCGCCGTTGCCGGTGCCAAAATAAATGGCGCCGCCGGCATCGCTGGCCGGCCCTGCGCCGCTGCCCCAGAAGCCGCCCTCATAGCCGTTAGGAGTGTCCACGAGCACCGCGGTCTGCGCCAGCGAAGCTTCGTTGTAGGCGATCATCCAGCCGTGATAGTTGCCCAAATCGCAATGTGACGCCCAGGTGACCACCACTTGCCCGCCCACCAGCAGCAGCCCGGCGCGCTGGCCTTCCACCAGGGGATCAAAGGTCAGGATGCCGGAGACCGACCCGGTTCCATTGCCGGCCGCGGTAGCGCTCACCGTCTGCGGCGGCAGCTTGTCCAGCCCGGTGGTGATGTCCACCGCGTGGATGGTCTGCGCGAAGCTCGTGCTGTTGGTGTGGTGATTCACGATCATGGTGTTGGTCACCAGGAACATGGTGTTCGACGCCGGATCAATCACTGGGGTGCCGGTGATGCCGATCTCCGGCGTGATATCGCCGCAGCCGGCGTAGCCCGAGGGAATGGAGCTGACGGTGATGTAAGCGTACTGAGACGTCAGGTAGTTGGTCTGCCACAAGCGCTGACCGCTATTCACGTCGTAGGCATAGGCCTGGTCGTGCTCGGTGACAATAAAGACCACGTTGTGCGCCCTGCCGCTGATGCTGACACCCGGGACATAAAGCGGCTGCGCATAGACGTTGCCCTGCGCGGCGAAGCTGGCCCGCCTTCCGAAGCTGACGACGTTTACATTGGCCGGCGTCAGCACGGTTTCTTGCGGATTGGCGCCGCTCCGGCCATTGTCGTTGTGATAGGTCAGGACCGAAACCTGTGCCGCCACCATGTGGCTCAGCAGACACAGAGTCAAAATCCCTGCGGCAATGCGAAGTGACCGAAGCCCATGCGTCATAGCTGCGTCTCGCGAGTGAATTTTGAACAAATTGTAATTAGGCGGTGTAGGTGGATTATGCGATGAGAGGTCGGCTTCTACAAGTGAATTCTATCGACTTGATGTGTATTTTCATACCGGAGAAGATAGTTTACGATTTAAATAACATAATAGTGTCGGATAGTTATATATAATTGTGCTATATATGAACTACAAGTTATGCAACTTTAGTCTGCAGTTATTGCTATAAAACTGTATGTCTTTAGTGGTGGTTTTTATTTACACTCCGCCGCCGTTAGGTGACATATCTAAGGCACGAATCTCTGGCAGCCACTTCGCTGAACGTGGTAGCTGGAAAGCGACCTGAGCAGAGTGCTCCTGCCAGTTGGCTGACCCGGCGGCCCGGCTCACGATTCTGTTAAGGGCTGGTCAAATCATTGTTCAGAAAGCGGAAAGGCGCCAAATTCGCCTTCTGCGTTTGTGGCGTGCGTGTAAGATTGGGGAGTTAGCTCTTTAATTCTGACGGCCCCCACCTTTCGCCAGCGCCGGCAAAAGGGCTGGAGTTTGGTCTTGCGGGAGAGCGTTTTGAAGCGATATTCGGATTTCGGACTGATCCTGGTGGCTGTCGCACTCGCCGTGGTGTTTGCCAGTTGCGGCCAATTCTTCCCTTCCGCCTCAACCATCACCTCCATCACCATCTCCCCGGCCAGCGCGCAGATTCTTCCGGGGGGCACGCAGCAATACTCCGCCACCGGCACCTTCGGCAATAACACCACCGGCGACGTGACCACGCAGGTCAACTGGAAGTCGTCGGCCACCAACATTGCCACCATTGACAGCTCGGGCTTGGCGACGGCAGTCGCTCTCGGCGTCACCAACATCAGCGCTACCTCCGGCAGCGTGATTTCCACGGCATCCCCGCTCACCGTCAGCAACAAGACCGTCCAGAGCGTCTCGGTGACCTGCACGCTCACCACCTTGACCGCTGGGACCCAGACGCAGTGCACCGCAACCGCGAATTACTCGGACGGCACTAACACCGTAGGAGTTACAGCCTCGTGGACTTCGTCGGACCAAACCGTCGCGACCGTTGGAAGTACCTCCGGGGTGGTCACAGCCGTGGCCACGGGCTCAGCGACAATTTCGGCGCTCTACGGCGGCCAAACCGGCACCATCGGCATCACGGTGCAGTAGGCTATCGCGGTCGCGCGGGAGCCTTCGCGGGCTGAAGCCCCGTGACAAATCAAATGAGCGCGCCATGCGGCTCGCCTGAAGGCGTGCCCTGATACGGGTTCTGCGCGGTTCGACGACGCTGCGGCCGTGCCTTTTCAAAGCCATCTCGCATCCCGCTTGCCCTGCAACACATTTTTAGGGTATTTTGCCTAGCAATCGAGAGTATTCTTGCTGCTGTCTTACAGCGCATCGATTCGAACTACCAACCGATAAGGGAGCAATACTTGGCAAAACGGTCGATTCTCTCTCTCTGCCCATGCCGCTACAGCTTGAAATTCGCGTCACTGGCGCTGGCATCCGCCCTAGTCCTTACCTTAAGCGCCTGTGGTGGTGGAAGTTCCTCGGATGCGCCGGTTACCCTGGAGAACTCCAGCGTGACAGCCAGCAACAACCCGCTGGTGGCGCAGTACTCGGTCACCGTCTCTGGCGACGCAACCGTCAGCGTACAGTTCGGCGCCGACACCAATTACGGAAACCAGACTTCTGCGCAAAGCTCGCCCAGCGGCGGCGGCACAGTAATCGTCCTGGTGGCGGGCATGAAGGCCAACACCCAGTACCACATGCGCGCGGTGGTAAGCTCCTCCAGCGGTGAGATCGACGACAGTGATCACACCTTTCAGACCGGCGCCATTCCGGCAAAGTATGTCCCCGCCTTCCAGGTAACTACCGGCGCCGGCCAGCAACCTTCTGCCGGAATTCGGCTGGTGAGCGGCCTGGGCGAGACCTTCGCCCTCGACAGCGCGGGCAATATTCTCTGGTATTACGTCGCCAACACGACCCAGCAGCCGTTCTACTTGACCAAACTGATGCCGAGCGGGCACATGCTCGTCCTGGTCGACTACTTCGCTCCCATCGATTCCACCTTGCAGGAGATCGACCTGGCGGGCAACGTTGTAAGGGAACTCACCCAAACCCAGCTGGCCCAGAATCTGACCAACGCCGGGTATAACATCAAGCTCGTCTCCATCGATCACGATGTCCTGATTCTCCCCAATGGAAACTGGGTGTTTATCTGCAGCGATAATCGCACTTTGGGTGACGGAAGCCAGGTACAGGGCAACGCCATCGTTGAGGTCGATCAGAACAGTAATGTCGTGTGGGTATGGGACGCCTTCGACCACCTGGATATTAATCGCCGTCCCATGGGCTGGCCCGATTGGACCCACGCCAATTCCCTGTTCTACATCCCCGATGACGGCAGCTTGCTGCTTTCGTTGCGCCATCAGTATTGGGTGCTGAAGATCGACTTCAATAGCGGGAGCGGCGCCGGCGACGTCCTGTGGAAGCTCGGCTACCAGGGAGACTTCACCCTGCAGAACTCGACTTCCCCGGCTGACTGGTTCTATGCCCAGCACGACGCCAACATCGTCAGCTCGAATCTGACCGGCAATTTCCAGCTCGCCGTCTGGGACAACGGCAACAACCGGGTGTTAGACGACAACGGCGACACCTGCAATCCCACCACGAATATCCCGCCCTGCTACAGCACCGCGGCGATCTTTAACGTGGACGAAGACAATAAGACGGCGTCCCGCCACTGGTCGTATCAGACACCGTTCTCCTACTGGGGTGGTTCGACCCAACTGCTGGCGAACGGGAACGTCCTCTTTGATGAGACGGCGCCGTCGGATTTGAACGGCGGGGCGCGATCCATCGAGACCACCCAGGACGCAAATCCCCCCATCATCTGGAAGATGGAGACTGTAAATACACCGATGTACCGAGTCATACTGATGCCCAGTCTTTACCCCCAACAGTAGCCGGGGCCCACCAGTCACGGAAAACGAAAGCCGCCCTGTTGATGGGGCGGCTTCTTTGCGAACGCTCGGTTCACCACGGAGCGCACGAGCTCCTGGTGTGATTTTCGCCCTCGCAGGTTTGTAACGGGTTCGCGACGCACGACTGCGGCCAAGGTCGTGTCCCTTCAAGGTAACCTCACATCTTTCTTGTCCACGCGGCACTTTTGGGGTAAGGTGCCAAGCATTCCCAAAATGGATCTCTCTCGAAACAGGGGCGCAAGTGACATACCTTCTTTGTCAGACGTCGGACTGCCGTCACCATTCCCTCATCACAGCTCAATTCTCCGGCGCTTCATCCCGCGGGATGACCGAAGGGCGCCGCTGGACGATCTCACGATTGGCATTCGCATCGTCATGCGCGATAGCGATGCTACTGCTAGCGGCTTGCGGAGGCGGCAGCTCCAGTTCGCAGAACAACGGGGGAGCAGGCAACGGCGGAGGCGGCGGCACCGGTCCGGTGCAGCATGTGGCGACCCCGGTCACCACCTATCACAACGACAACTCACGCACTGGCGCCAATGTTACCGAAACCCATCTGACGCACGCCAATGTCAACGTCGTGAGCTTTGGCAAGCTGGCCAGCGTCGCCGTCGAAGGCGACATCTACGCCCAGCCGCTCTACGTTCCGAACGTCGTCATGGCTGACGGCAGCAAGCGGAACCTGGTGTTCGTGGTCACCGAGCACGACCAGGCCTATGCCGTGGATGCGAAGACGTACGAAATCGTGTGGCACACCGATTTTCTCAGCGCCGACGGTTCGGTTTTGCCGCCCTCCAGCCAGGACGTGAACTGCGCCGACTTGGCCCCCGAGATCGGTATCACCGGAACGCCGGTCATTGATACTACCCGCGGCGCCATTTACTTCGTGGTCCGCACCAAGGAGACCAGCAACGGCGAGGTGCAATTCTTCCAGCGCCTGCACGCCCTCAGCCTCACTACCGGCCAGGAAGTGATAGCCCCGACGGTCATCACCACACCTCCCGGACAGTGGGGCCTGGCGGTGTTCGATCCCCTGCTCAACAATCAGCGCTCGGCGCTGTCGTTGGTCAACGGCCAGGTGTTCGTGGCGTGGGCATCGCTGTGCGATTACGGCAACTATCAGGGCTGGGTGATGTCCTTCGACGACGCCACCCTGCAGCCCACCGGCGCCTGGACCCCAACGCCCGGCGGCGATAAAGGCGGCATCTGGATGGCCGGCGGCGGTCCTGCCAGCGACCAGAGTGGCGATCTCTACCTTGTGGTCGGCAACGGTGCGACCGACGTTATGACCGGCGGCGCCAACTACGGAGATTCGGTGGTGCGCCTGAACACCACAACTACCGCCTTCTCGGTTACCGACTACTTCACCCCTTTCGATTACCAGAACCTTTACGACGAAGATCTCGACCTGGGCTCGGGCGCAGCCGTGGTCCTGCCCGATCAAGCCGGAGAGCACGAGCATCTGCTGCTGATGGCCAGCAAAGCGGCCGTGATTTATCTGATCGACCGCGACGACGCGGGCCGCTGGCACGACGGCGACAATCGCCAGATCGTGCAGTCGTTCCGGGGCAATTCCAGCCGCTCGTTCTGCACCCCGGCCTTCTGGGGGAATTTGGCGTATTTCTCCTTCCGGCATGCACCGCTGGAGGCCTATGCCTTCAACCCCGGCACGGAGCAGCTCCGAACCACACCGAGCACCCAAAGCGGCTTTGAGGTGAGCGGAGGCACTCCTTCCGTTTCCTCAAACGGAGTTACGGACGGCATTGTGTGGTTTTTGGACTTTCACCAGTCAGAAGCGATCATCCTGAGAGCTTTTTCCGCAACTGACCTATCTACGGAGCTTTACGACTCAGAACTTTCCCCGGACCGCGATCACGGCGGCGGCGCGGTAAGCCACACGGTGCCGACCGTGGCCGACGGGCTGGTCTTTGTGGGCGCCAGCCACGAGTTGGACATCTACGGCCTGTTGGGAAACTGAGTAACCCTAGCATTTTCGTGCTATAATGATGCTGATTTGACGTCTGCGCGAGCTGACCTTCCCCAGAGTTTCGCCTCGAAACCGGTAACGTTTTCGTTCCCTAATCGTCTGAAACTACGTGGTATAAGTTGCATTTTGGAACGCTCAAGTGACACTTCAGTGCTGACGCGCTGCAAGTCGGTAAAATTTCGTTGAAACCCGGCAGCAGTCGGGGTATAGTTAGCCGGTTTCAAGACGCGCCCGCAACTCATTACCCCTCGCGCCCAGACCTGAAAAGTTGCTTGAATCGCGGTAGAAGTATCCAGAATCCAATTAGTTAGGTTCAGTTTGAGGACATCGCGCGGCGCCAGGCTGTCATCAGACTTTTACATCCCCTGAAAGCAGGACTAAACCCAAATATGGCAAAACGACGTGGCAATCCTAATTGGGGCAAACCTGAACCTGTCGGGCCGGTAGTTCCTACCATCACCGAGTTCGAGCAGGTTGTTAAGGAATTTAAGCTCCAACCGGATCAGTACATTCGCTCCACTCGCCTCCGCGAGTGGGCGCGCAAGAACAAGAACTCGAAGTACATCCCCGAACCGCTCCTCGAAGCGTGGGGGTTTGAAATCGAGTCAACGCTGTAACCATTTCATTTCCTTGGGGAATGGGTCGCCCTCGCGCGACCCATTTTTCTTGCCTCCTCATTTTGGAGATTTCCCGGAAATGCCCAAGTTCGAGAAGCACGTATTCATCTGCACCAACCAGCGTCCCGAGGGACATCCGCGCGGCTGTTGCGATCCCACCGCCCAGGCCGAGTTGCAGCGCGCTTTCAAGGTGAGAGTGGCCCAGCGCGGCCTGAAAACGTCCGTTCGCGCCAACAAGTCTGGCTGCCTGGACCAGTGCGAGCACGGCCCCACGGTGGTCGTCTATCCCGAAGCCGTCTGGTACGGCCACGTCACCCTCGCCGACGTGGACGAGATCGTCGAGTCGCACTTGGTCGGCAACCGCCCGGTCGAGCGCCTGATGCTGGCCGAGGAGTGCATCAACGCTGCCGAATGCCCGCACAAACCCCGCCGCTGATGGGAGCTTGGGAGGCAGGCTGCTGGAAGCACGGTTGAAACAGGCTGGCCGACGGCTGCGGCTTCCACTGTTCTGAATCACGGCACAATTTTCGCCGATCACCCTCCTGAAATATCCCCAGCTAAGCCCTTTCGCATCCTGCCATTAGACCGTAATCCACAATTAAGTTGTCAGGCTCGCGCCGCGTGGATACCCTCTTTCGCGAACTGGACATACGCGAACGAAAGCTATAAGGGGGATGAGTATGGCAATCGCGCCAACCGCAGCTTCGACTTTCGACATCACCTCATTAGTAAGGAAAGCGACCTTCGCTCGCTTGGCGATTCTGGCGGCGATCCTCACGATTGTCCCCGTGGCCCAGGGGCAGACCCTGAATGTGCTGTACAAGTTCACCGGCCACGGCGACGGCGCGACCCCATACGCGGGTGTTACCCTCGATCGGCAAGGCCGGATCTACGGCACCACTTGCTATGCCGGCGCCAATCAGCGAGGCGTGGTCTATCGTCTGACTCCCGAAAATGGAAGCTGGGTCTTCTCTCCCATCTACAGCTTTGGTTCGCCACAGAGCGGTGACGGAAGCTGTCCGCTCGCTCGTGGAGTTTTCGGCCCCGATGGCCTGCTTTATGGGACCACATCGGAGGGTGGCACCTATGGTCTGGGCACGGTCTTCAGTCTGCAACCTCCCGCGACCACGTGCAGGAGTTTCCTCTGCCCATGGAAAGAGACCGTGCTCCACAACTTTGACTTCAGCGACGGCACCGATCCCGGCTACGGGGACCTGGTCTTCGACCGAGCGGGCAACATTTACGGTACCGCTTTCAACGGCGGCCAGGGCGGCGGCCTGGTTTTTGAGCTGTCTCGCTCTGGCGGCGGCTGGACGGAGAGCGTGCTGTGGGAATTTACCTATGGCAGTGACGGCGCCTATCCCGCTGCCGGCGTCATCTTCGATAACGCAGGCAATCTCTACGGCACGACAACTTTGGGCGGCGCAAACGACGACGGCACGGTGTACGAATTGTCGCCTTCCCAGTCGGGATGGACGGAGACGACACTGTATTCCTTCACCAACGCCGACAACGGCGAAGGAGCCGGCCTCCTCATGGATGCGCACGGCAATCTCTTTGGGATCGCTGGCGTTTTCGGCGCCGGTGTCGCCTATCAACTGACCCCGCAGAGCGGCAACTGGTACTACAAGGGCTTGCAAGCTTTCACCGGAACGTTTGACGTAGGACCGGTGGCGCCACCGACCTTCGACTCCCAAGGCAACCTTTACGGACCGCTGCCCAACAGCGGGAGCTATGAGGAAGGCGAGATCTTTAAACTGACGCCCTCGGGCAATCAGTGGATCTATACCCCGTTCTACCAGTTCGGAAGCACCAATGTCGGGGCCTATCCCTACGGGGCCGTGGTGTTCGACGCCAATGGAAATATGTACGGCACCGCCGCGGGGAACATTCATGGCGGCTATGGCACGGTGTGGGAGATTACACCCTAAAGCAGTTGTCCGTTATCCGTTGCCACTGGTCAGAACCAGCTCGCTCGAAACTAGCAGCCTTCTGGCAATCAGGTTTAAAGGGGAAACTGTATGGCAATCACAGCTTCAATTTTCGACGTGACCTTACGTTCCAGACAAGCCAGGCTCGCCGCCTTGGCCATGCTGGCGGCGGTTCTCCTGCTCGTTCCGGCCGCTCCGTCCCAGGCCCAGAACTTTCAGGTCATTCACAACTTCAGCGGTGGAATGGACGGAGCCGTCCCGTATGCCGGCTTGACTGCCGACCGCGCAGGAAATCTTTATGGCACGGCCGCCAGAGGTGGCACCGGTCGCATCTGCGGTGGGTGCGGAACGGCATTCCGCCTGAAGCCCTCCGGGTCGAGCTGGATTTTCGAACCACTCTATGAATTCCAGGGAGGTCCCAATGACGGCGCTGGTCCCGACAGCCGGATGGTGCTCGCTCCCAACGGAGTGCTCTATGGCACAACCGGCGGTGGTGGAATTACGAATGGAAGTTGCGGTGGCTTTTGTGGCACTGCCTTCCAGTTAACGCAACCGCCCAGCTTTTGCAAGACCACCAATTGTCCGTGGAACGAGACTGTGCTGTGGCGCTTCGCGGGCTCGCCCGATACCGGCGTGCCTTCGGCTGGACCGCTGGCGATAGACCCGGCCGGCAATCTCTACGGCTCCTCCATCAATGGCGGCTCCAGCGACTATGGCGCCGATTACGAGCTGTCGCACTCCGGCAACGGCTGGATCGAGACCCTCATCTACAACCGCTTTTACGATGGCGGCCCCATGAGCGGCCTCACCTTCGACCCGGCCGGCAACCTCTATGGTTCACAGTTCGGCAGCGGGTACGCGGGATCAATTTATCAATTGACCCCTTCCGGCTCAGGCTGGCAGTTCCATCAGGTCATTGACCTCGATAACCTAAACAACGCTGGCGACGGCCCTGAGGGAACCCTGATAGCCGATAGCGCCGGCAATCTCTACGGCACTACCGTTGGCGGCGGAACCGGCGGAGGAGGAACCGTCTTTGAGCTCTCGGCCGGCACCTGGAACTTCTCGTTGCTGTACTCGTTTACCGGCGACTATGGCCCGCGTGAAAGTCTGACCATGGATTCCGCCGGCAATTTGTATGGCACAACCTATACAGAGGGCGCTTACAACGCCGGCTCGGTATTCAAGCTGACGCCCTCCGCTGACGGCTGGACCTATACCGACCTCTACGACTTCACCGGCGGCGCCGATGGGTGGGCACCGATCAGCAACGTCGTTATCGACGCACACGGCAATCTGTATGGAACCACGACGGCAGGTGGCACTGGCACCAACTGCTATCAAGGCTCAAGCTACGGTTGCGGCGTGGTTTGGGAGATCACGCCATAGCTATTATGCTGCTGGAATTTCGGCCTCGGGTGCGGTACAGTCCTCACGCGCGACGGCCCCAGCGTCGCGAACCATGGAGGGTCTCCCATGAGAACACTTCCCTTCGCCAGCCTGCTGCGCATGGCATTTGCCTTCGCTTTGGTTTGTGCGTCAGCCTTGCTTACTGCACAATCGGCGCAAGCTCAGACGTTCACAACCCTGCACAACTTCCAGGGTCAGGACGACGGCGGTTCCCCCTCCGGCGTATTGGCCAGAGATCGCGCCGGGAACCTGTACGGCACGGCTCTTGCTGGAGGCAACCACACTTGCAGCCCCGCGCCCTCGTGCGGCGTGGTGTACAAGCTAACCCATACCGGCTCAGGCTGGCTTTACTCGACCATCTACGCTTTCCACGGCCAGGACGGCGCCTCTCCGCAAGCCGGCGTGATCATCGGCCCTGACGGAAACCTTTACGGTACCGCCGCGGGAGGCGCCGCAGACCTCGGCGTGGTGTTCCGGCTGCAACCTCCAGCCACGATTTGCAAATCCGTTTCCTGCCCCTGGACGGAAACCGTGCTGCACTCGTTCGCCGGTGGCCCGCACGATGGCACGGACACCGGTTATGGGCCGCTGGTCTTCGACCACGCCGGGAACATCTACGGCACCACACTCGGCGGTGGTGCGTCGAGTCAGGGCACCGTGTTTGAGATGTCGCCTTCCGGCGGCGGATGGGTGGAGAAGCTGATCTACAGCTTTCAGGGAGAACCGGACGGAGCCCAGCCTGTCTCGGGAGTAGTTTTCGACGCCGCCGGCAACCTCTACGGCACTACCGTCACCGGCGGGAACAATCGACAGGGCACGGTATTCGAGCTGACGCCCGCGGGATCCGGCTGGACCGAGAGCGTTCTCTATCGCTTCACCGATGGCCCAGAAGGCTATGGTCCGTTTGCCGGCGTCGTAGTCGATGGATCGGGCAATCTGTACGGCGCAACCGGCGTCGGGAATATTACGGCGTACGAATTAATACCGTCGGGCGGTGGCTGGACGTTCCAGATCCTGTTTGCCTTGAACGCCTACTTCGGCGCGTATGAGAGTTTGACCTTCGACTCTGCCGGCAATCTTCTGGGAACCGTTAACGCAGGTAATCCAGAGGTATTCCGCCTGACGCCGTCCAACGGCCAATGGACGCTCACCGGCTTCAATGGCAATGACGGCGACTTCGCGCTGTCCAACGTGATCGAGGACCCCAGCGGCAACCTCTACGCCACCAGCTCAGGCGGAGGGCCATACCATCAGGGTACGGTGTTCGAAATCACGCCCTAGCAGACTTCTCCAAGGCGCAGATTATGACCGCGATTTATTGCAGCGGCAGTTGCATCTTTCTTAGAAGTTCAAGGTAACGGGGATCCTGGCGCAGGCCCTTAAGCAGCCCATCGGTTTTGAGACTCGGCAGGCCAGAATCGTGTTGTTGGTAGGCGCGTTCCAGCCAGTCCATCGCTTTGTCCGCCTCTCCGCGATAGGCATATACTTCACCGACCTGATATGCGGCATCGCTACCATGTCTGGCGATGAGTTCTCTCAATGCGGCTTCTGAAGCCTGTTTACGGCCAAGGGCCTGATAAGCGATTGCTTCTCCAGTCAACTTCAACCAGCTGTTTGTCTCCTGCTGCATTTCCACCAGGGCTTCTTGCGGGCGCCCTCGCGCCAGTAAGATCTGGCCTCGCCCAAAGTGAACGAATCCCTGGTGAGGGTCCAGTGCCAGGGCCTTCTGCAACACCGCGTTGGCGTCGTCGTACTGTCCGTCCTCGATAAGATCGGATCCCAGCAATACATAACAGGAAGAACACAGAGGATCCAGTGCAATTGCCCGTTTCCGTAATTCGATGGCGTCGTCCAGACGGCCCCGCGACTCCTCCAGGGCCGCGCGGTAGGAAGGCAAAACAGTACTTCCCGGTTCCAGCGCCACCGCCTTGTCCAAGGCAGCTTCGGCGCCTTCCCAATCGAAGTCATAAGTCAGGCGTACATCGGCTAACGAAAGGTATCCCGCGGCCGAACGCGGGTCCAGAGCAATGGCCTGCTCGGCATCTTCGCGCGCCCGGCGAAATCCTGGCTCGGTGTCCATGTAGCCGTCTTCGGCCATGCCGGCAAATATGGCTGACCGCAGCGCCCAGGCGCGCGAGAAATTCGCGTCCAGCTTGATCGCCTGGTCGGCGTAAGCCAGAGCCTGGTGGTAGTTGGCCTTTTCAAATCCTCGATTCAAGAAATACGCAGCTTGCAAATAAGCCTGGTAGGCATCGGGATTGGTGACCTGCGACCGTGCAGGGACAGGGGTTGCCTTGGCGCCGAGCAGCTTGATTTGCAGTGCCTCAGTGACGGCACGCGCAATTTCATCCTGCACCGCGAAGATGTCTTTGATCTCGGTGTTGTATTCCTCCGACCAGAGCTGAAAGCCATCCTCGGCTTTGGTCAGCTCCGCGGTGATACGAACTCGATCGCCATCCCGCCGCACGCTGCCCTCCAGAACGTTGGCGACATTCAGCTTCTGTGCGACCGTGCGTAAATCTTCGTTCCTGCCTTTGAATTGAAACGCGGAAGAGCGGCCGGCAACCTTCAGGCCGGGAACCTTGGCCAGGTCGTTGGTCAGTTCTTCGGCCAGTCCGTCGGAGAAATATTCCTGATCTTTGCCCGGGCTCATGTCGGCAAAGGGCAGAACCGCGATGGAGGCCGTAGTCACTCCACTGGCGGCATGATGTCGGCTCCGCCAGAAGTAGCCGCCCACGGCCGCCAGTAACAGCAGAACCAGAACGAGGATGGCCAGCTTGCCAAAGCGATTCCCTCCCTTCACCGGCGAATCTGCACCGGGATCGCTGCTGCGCGCTACGTGACCAGAATCCGAGCCGCGCTGCAGCCGTTGCAGGTCTGTCCTTATGTCCGAGGCATGCTGGAAGCGCAGCTTGGGATCTTTTTCCAGGGCCTTCAGAATGACGTCGTCCAGCCTGACAGGAAGCGCAGGATTCAGCCTGAGAGCCGGCGCGGGATCGCGATTGAGGATGGCGTCGAAGGTGGCGGCGGGAGTGTCGCCCCGGAACGGCATGGTCCCGGTTGCCATTTCGTACAGCACCGCTCCGAAGGAAAAAATGTCGGTGCGCGCATCCAGTTCCTTGCCTCGGGCCTGCTCCGGCGACATGTATTGCAACGTTCCCACCGGAACGCCCGGCACAGTCAGCGAGGAAGGTCTGGTCAGGGCGTCATCGGCGTCGGGCCTGGCGACGGTGGTTTGCGCCACCTGCGCCAGGCCGAAGTCCAGAATCTTGGCGTGTCCGCGGTCGGTAACGAAGATGTTCGCCGGCTTAAGATCACGATGAACGATGCCCTTGGCATGGGCAGCGTCGAGCCCGTCGGCAACTTCTATGGCCAGCGAAAGGAGTACGTCCGTCTCCAATGGCCGCCCGGCAATGAAGTCCTCGAGCGTCTTGCCCTCCAGAAACTCCATGGCGATGAAGGTCCGGCCGTCGGCTTCGCCGATCTCGTAGATGGTGCAGATGTTGGGATGGTTCAGGGCAGATGCCGCCTGCGCTTCGCGCTCAAAACGCGCCAGCGCGTGCGCGTCTTCCGCCGACCGTCCGGCAAAAACTTCAGCGCCACGAAGCGATGGAGACTCAGGTCCTCGGCCTTGTAAACAATCCCCATTCCGCCGCCGCCCAACTTCTCGACGATGCGGTAATGCGAGATGTTCTGGCCGATCATTGCCCGCGAATCTTACGTTGGGGTAACTGGCAAGTCAATGAACTACAGGAAGTTGGGGGCGCTTGGAAGCGATTGTTGCCGGCAAGTGCCGTCTTCTCCCGAAATTGGAATCCTAAGCGCCCATCCCCGCGCCGGTTTGACCCTCCGCCAACCGCCGTGCGAGACTTACCTGTTTCATAATTCTGTAACATTCGCTTTCCTACATATTTCATGCACCTCCCGACAACCATGACTGCCGTTGGAGCCCCTCATGCCTCGTTTTCTCCCGCGTGAGACCAAGTTTTTCGACATGTTCGCCGAAGTCGCCAACAACGTGATTGAAGGCGCCCGGGTGCTTTCCGAAACCCTGCACCACTACGACTGGGACGAGCTGCCCGCCGCCGTACAGCGCATTAAGGAAATTGAGCACTACGGCGATGAGATGACCCACAAGATCCTCATCAAGCTCAACCAGACCTTCATCACCCCGTTTGACCGCGAAGACATCCACCTGCTGACCTCATCGCTGGACGACGTGCTCGACATGATCAACGGCGCCAGCGACCGCCTCATCACCTACAAGATCACCCAGCCCTCGCCCTCGGCCAAGGTGCTGGCGGCCATCATCCTCAAACAGACCAAGGAGCTGGGCAAAGCCGTCTCGCTGCTGGGCAAGGACCATCGCCTGCTGGAACACTGCGTCGAGGTCAATCGGCTGGAGAACGAAGCCGATCAGGTCAGCCGCGAGGCCATCGGCCGGCTGTTCGATGGCGGCCACGACCCCATCACCCTGATCAAGCTGAAGGAGCTGCTGGAGATCCTGGAAGAAGCCAGCGACAAAGCCGAAGACGTGGCCAACGTACTTGAGACCGTGGTACTGAAAAACGCCTGAGGCGCCAGCGTGATTACCAGATCCATCCATCTTGAGACGGTGCGCCCGTGAGCACGGGACTCATTCTGCTGCTCATCACCGTCGGCACGGCGCTGATCTTCGATTTCCTCAACGGCTTCCACGACGCCGCCAACAGCATCGCCACCGTGGTTTCCACCCGCGTGCTGTCGCCGCGGCTGGCCGTGGCCTGGGCGGCATTCTTCAATTTCGCCGCCGCCTTCCTGCTGGGTACCGCCGTGGCCAAGACCATCGGCAAAGGCATGATCGAGCTCAGCATTGTCACCCAGTATGTGGTGCTGGCCGCTCTGTTGGGCGCCATCGTCTGGGACCTGGTGACGTGGCTGCTGGGCCTGCCGACCTCGTCGTCGCACGCGCTGATCGGCGGCTATGCGGGAGCGGCCATGGCACGCGCTACCCTGCTCCACGGCTGGCGATCTGCTCCGCACGTCATCGTTCCCGGTGGCTGGTATCTAACCCTGATCTTCATTGTGATTGCCCCCATCATGGGTTTCGTTCTCGGCTTCGGCTTCATGGTGGCCACCTCCTGGATCTTCCGCAGCAAATCGCCGCGCCAGGTGGACAAGCTGTTCCGCAAGCTGCAGCTACTATCAGCCGCCGCCTACAGCCTGGGCCACGGCGGCAACGATGCGCAGAAGACCATGGGCATCGTGGCCGGCGCTCTCTATACCGCCGGCGTGATGACGCAACGCGACTTCGCCGCCAACTGGGGACACTGGCACTGGCCCATCATCCTGGCCGCCAACGCCGCCATCGCGCTCGGCACCTACTTCGGCGGATGGCGCATTGTGCACACCATGGGCGCGCGCATCACCAAATTGCGGCCGGTGGGCGGCTTCTGCGCCGAAGCCGCCGGCGCCATCACCCTGTTCACCACCGCGCTGGCCGGCATTCCGGTGAGCACCACTCATACCATCACCGGCGCCATCGTCGGCGTCGGAACGACCAACCGCATTTCCGCGGTGCGCTGGGGCGTGGCCACCCGCATCGTGTGGGCCTGGGTCCTGACCATCCCCGCGTCCGCCGGAGTCTCCATGCTGTCCTTCTGGCTGATCCATCTGTTCAACCACAACGCGTGATTCGCAGGGTGCCCCATTCAAGGCCCTCTTTTGGCCTTGAGTGGGGGGTTTTCTGTACGTCGAGAAAATCTCGGTACCCCCAGAACCTGCCCTGGGGCACCGGATGGATGTCGAAACCATTGACACGCTCCGGGCGGCAGCCTACTATCGCGCAACTCTAACGACGTAATTCATCCGCGCCACGGAGCCTTCACGGCACACGCTGCTTCTGTCGTTGTCTCGAACCCGGTCCGCTCCAAAGGACACCTGCAGCGACTGGTGGGTGTGGGCTTTGGCGTTGCCGTCGGCATCGGCGCAACCATCGGCCCCAGCATTCTGCGCACTCCCGGCGACGTCGCGGCTCAGTTGCGTAGCGTCTGGCTGGTGCTCGCGATCTGGGTGGTGGGCGGCGTTTACGCCTTCTTCGGCACCGTCGCCGTCACCGAGCTCGCCACCATGCTGCCGAAGGAAGGCGGCTGGTACGTCTATTCCCACGCGGCCTTCGGCGAGTACGCCGGCTTCCTGGTGGGCTGCTGCGATTGGACGATGCAGGCGGCATCCATTGCTTACGCCGCCATCGCGTTCGCGGAATTTTCCATCGGCCTGCGGCCTGACTTGGCGCCGCACCTGAAGCTGCTGGCCACCGCGGCCGTTGTGATCCTGACATTGCTGAATTGGATTGGGCTGCGCTCCAGCAGCCGCACCCAGGAACTCACCAGCCTGATCAAAGCGCTCGCGCTGCTCGCATTTGTCGGCGCATGCTTTGCGGTCTCGCGCGGAAGCGCAGCGTCCAGTGCGGCTGCACTTCCCGCCCTGGCGCGGGGCGGCGCGTTGTTGGCGCTGGTCATCGCCATGCAGGCGGTGATTGCCACCTACGACGGCTGGTACTCGGCCATCTACTTCATGGAGGAGGACCGCGATCCGGTCCGAAACCTGCCGCGTTCCGCCATCGGCGGAGTTCTGGCGTGCATCGCAATTTTCTTGCTGGTGAACGTCGCATTGCTGCACGCGCTGCCGATGTCGCGGCTGGCTGCTTCGCAAATGCCCGCTGCCGACGCGGCCATGGCCATCTTCGGCACGCACGGCAAACAGATCGTGCTGGTCATCTCGATGATCACGGTGTTGAGCGTCATCAATGCGTCGCTGCTGTGTTCGTCGCGAATTCTGTTCGCCTTGGGTCGCGACCGTTTGCTGCCACCACGGCTGGCGTCGGTCAACGCCGGCGGCACGCCCGCCACCGCCCTGCTGATGTGCGCCGTGGTCAGTCTTGCGCTGGTTGCCAGCGGGACCTTCGAGACGCTGATTGCGATTGCGACATTTCTGTTTGTGACGGTTTACATCTCCGGATTCTGCGCGCTGTTCCGGCTGCGAGCACGACAGCCGAAGCTGCCGCGGCCCTTCAAGGCCTGGGGCCATCCCTGGACCACCATGGGCGTGTTGCTGGTGTCGGCAGGATTTCTGATTGCGGCGGTGGTCAGCGACCTGAAGCACAGCTTGTTCACCTTCGCTCTAATCGCGGTGAACTATCCCATCTACTACGTGTGGGTAAAGGGCCGCGCCATCCGCAGACGTCGAGCCGGAAGTGCAGGTGCTGAAGAAAGCCGCCGGGGAGTAGACCAGCCGCCCCGCGAGCAAAAATGGTGAAAGCGCACGGCTCCTTCCCTGTAGAAGCTACTGAAATCGGTGGCGAAGTTCTACGGCAAATCGAATTCCTTTCGACCGGATGCGTTGGACGAGTGGGTGCGTGAGTAACCGTCTTGAAGCCGTTCCTGGTCTACCAAATGGTAATCGCGAGCGGTCTCGGCCAGGGAGCCTTCATCTACTTCGCCATCCGAGGTTTCTAAGGTGAAGCGTTCGCCCACGTTGTCCGCAGGACGCACAAACGCCTTGTATTGCTTCGCGTCCGGGCCCTTCGTCTCGTAGAATGCGTAGGCGATCGCATTCGCTTTGGTGCTGTACATATCGGTGCGGGCCGAAGTTTTGTCCTCGGGTGTCGCCGCGGGCACTAAACCCTGAGGCTGGGGACCCGGAACGGTCCGATAGATTTTTTCCGGAAATACCGGCTTCGGACCCAGTGGCGGGGGCTTGAGGTAGTCCCCATGCAACTCCCGTACAAGCTCTTCGTACTCCTCCTCGCTATAGGGATCGCCCTTAAGATCGGTACCAATTCTGGCTTGTAACCAAGTGGGAAGCGCCGAATTCCATCCGCCCTCTCTCAACACGGGAATAAATTTTGCCTGCAGAATGTCTTGCGCAAGCTGGGCGGTTATGATCATCGCCTCGTAGCCGACGCCCCCGGTTCGCTCGTCGGCCTTCCGAGCGTATTCCGGAGTGCATACGACCAGGACGAATTTACTTGAAACGATGCCCGTTTCCATAAAGTGCGCCCTATCATGCCCCTTGCGGAGATTCCACCGATCAAGAATGACGTTTACGCCCCCTTTCTCCTTTAACCTGGCCGCAAGCTGAAGCACCCATTCTTTGTGCTCTTCACTATCGTAGGAATAGGAAACAAAGACAGTTGGCCTGCCGTCGGCAATGGCTTGGGGAAGAGGTGTCGCACGCGCCTTCGAGTTAGCTGCGTCTTCGGCAGCCGCAAGCCCTTCTTCCGTTATGAAAAACCAGCCGTTCCCAGGGTCAAGCAGATAACCTTGGTTGACGAGCCAACTCCATGGAGCGCCGAGCAGATGCCGTAGAACCGGCGCCCGTTCGGCGTCAGATAGTCCCATCGCGATGCCATACGGATCACCGGCTAGCGACAGGTTGTACTTGCTAAAAGTGTCGCCGCCCAGCTGAGGTCTGAGGTATACGAGTCTCCTCAGTAGAAGCATCGCCTGCTCTTGCATCGGAAGCGTCTTGAGAGCGGCTTGGGTGGGCGCGACGGAAGCAATCGTGAATGGCCTCGGCGGTTGCGTCATTGGCTCGGCTTTCTGAATTTGATGGCTCGCCTTGATTTTAAGCTCGCGAAGGCGATTGGCAGCTTCCCGCTGGAGGGCATTGCCACTGCGCTCCATCTTTCTGGCGTGTTCGGCCTGAACGGCAGCAACGGTGGGCCCCTTAACTCCTGGCGGCAGGGTTAGGGATTTCGGTCCGCTCGTGAGCTGGGAAATCTCCTGCAACATCTCCCGCTCGACAGTGCCGTCTACTACAATTCCCCATTTTTCCAGCGCGTTCAGATAACTCTGTAAGGTCGCTTCAACCCGGGCGCGGAAGGCGTATACCGCAGCGTCGCTGTACGCGATGGGTATGCCCGCGGCGTTGTTCCTTTTCTGTGCCTCCCTTACGAGGGTCTGCTTGTATCCATTGAGCTCGTCGCTTAACTTGTGGCTGGTCTCGACCATCAGTTCGTGCAGGTGATGTTTGAACTCCCGAGTGAGTGGCGGCATAAAAACAGTCTACGACGCGAGGCATCAAATTTATCCGGTGCGTTCTCTGCCACATCTGTGCTCCCGTCGAAACTGGATTATCGCAACGCCTCTAAGACTTACAATCCGTGGGTAATTGGCTGAGGTGGCGGAGATAGAATTTTCAAACTCGTCAAATGTTAGTGGGACACCTGGGGGACGCCTTACCAGTCGCCGAGGTTGTTTAACGCGCTGAGAACAAATGGCAGGAATGGCGCGCCCTGAGAGATTCGAATTGCCGACCTGCTGGTTCGTAGGGACGCTTACTTTTCCTCCACCAATCGCCACGGCCAACCAACGCACGAGACCCCGACCTCGCAACGATGGCCAGAACGGCCGACTCCCAGGTGTACAAAACCTGTCCCAAAGTTCATGTACCTTCGTAACTGCCGCACGTACGTTTTTTCATGACTTGGCGCTCGCCCGGTGCTTACGCTTGAGGTAGGAGGAACGGATGATTCTGCGCACCTGCCCTTACGACAAGCGCGACGGCACGCGCTGCAATTCGCCTGCGGTGAAGGGCTATGACGGCTGCTATTTTCACTCGCGGCGGCTGCGGGAGCGGCGCCATCGCACTCGCGTCCTGAAACTGCTGATGCAACTGCAGGGCAAGCTGCCGCAGCGCAGGCTGGTATGGATGGCCAAAGAACTGGGCTGTGCGCCACCACCCAGGGCCGGACCGCCGCAGTTGATTATCGGGAAGTCGCCGGTGTTTGCCACCGAGACGCCGCCGCGACTTCGCGCCCGTAAGCCCGCAACGGAGTGGTGCGACTCGAGAGAAGCGTTCGCAGAATGAAGAGCTTGCCTCGAACTCGTTTGCTTGGAATATTTTGCGCGGAACTGCGGGCCAACTCCATTGTTTGCCGCACGGCACTATTGTTTTCGCCGAAACAGAGCGTGATCGGCGTCACCTCGCCGCGTGAGCTGGGCAGCGCTTCTCGAATCTCATTTGTGATGAGGAGCTTGCATGCAACTCCTTCGCAGCCAATATTTTGCCGCGAATCGTCCCGCAAGCCTTTTGTTTTCAAGATGGCGGGTTATTTTTCGTCGGAACAATGGGTGATCGGCATCACACGGCGATGTGAGCCTGGTGCGCCCCAAAGTCCATTTCTTATCAGCGCGTTACCTTCAACTTCTTCGAGACCAATATTTTGCGGCGAATCGTCCCGCAAGCCTTTTGTTTTCAAGATGGCTCGCTTTTTTTCGCTAAAAGACAGCGTGATGGGCGTCACATCCCGTTGTGTTCCCGGAGCCCGCTTACCTGCGCGCCCAAGCTTATCCAGGATGAGCCGTGCTGGAGCGTCACCGTGCGACCTCTGGGATCGTAGCCATTTCCCAGCTTGACCTGCGAGGAGGACCAGCTCGTAAATATTTGAATTGAGGATCGAGGCAGGAATGGCGCGCCCTGAGAGATTCGAACTCCCGACCTTCTGGTTCGTAGCCAGACGCTCTATCCAACTGAGCTAAGGGCGCGTGTCGCGCGGCAAGACGATTATAGCAAAACTGGCGCGCGCCGCGACCGCCGCAACTGCCTGCGGTTGTTGGGCTTTCCCCGGCGGTGGTATTCTGAATGCCGGGTCCGCGTGGCGGACCCCTTCTGGCCCAAGGAGCCGTTTTGCATAGTTTGCCATTCGCGTTTTACGTTGATCCCGGGTCCGGCAGCATGATTCTGCAGATCCTGCTGGGCGGGGTCAGCGGTGTGTATGTCATCTTCCGAATTTTTAAGCAGAAGATCCTTGGCATCTTTGGGATTCACCCGGCCGAGCCTGCCGCCGAGCCCGCGGTGGCGCCCGGCGCCCGTTCCGACAAGGACAATCTGAGGCGGCCCGCTTAACCGCGATGGAATCGCAGCGGCTGGATGCGGAGCTCCGGCGTGATCAAGGTTCCTTTCGCGATCCTGACGGCTTCATCGTCCGCCGCGGCGACCGCATTCTGCGCGTCATTCTGCCTACAGCCGTAGAGCGCTGGCGTCAGTTCGCCGCGTCCGGTCTGGCGGAGGAATTGCAATCCGCCGGGCTGCTGGTTCCTACGCGTGAGCTCTCCGACATCACGGCGCTCGACGATTTGCATCTGCCCGCCGGCTCGCTGGTGCTGGAGCACGAGCGCATTCCCTTCATCAGCTATCCCTATGAGTGGACCTTCGACATGCTGCGCGACGCCGCGCTGCTCCATCTGGACATCATGGAGCGCTCGCTCGGCCGCGGCTGGATCCTGAAGGACGCTACCGCCTACAACGTGCAGTTCATGGGCGCGCGGCCGGTGTTCATTGACGTGCTGTCGTTCACGCCGCTGACACCCGGCGATCCCTGGGCCGGCTACAACCAGTTCTGCCGCACCATGCTTTACCCGCTGATGCTGGAGGCCTACCGCCATCTTCCCTTCCAGCCCTGGCTGCGCAGCGACCTCGAAGGTATTGATCCCGTCGCGTGCAGCAATCTGCTGCGCGGAACGTCTCGCCTGAAGCGCGGCGTGCTGAGCCACGTCACCGCGCAGGCCTATCTCCAGCGCAAGTTCTCGGCAGCCGACTACAGCGTGCGCAAGCAGATCAAAACCGCGGGCATGACACGGGAGATGATCGAGCGCAATGTGCGGCAACTGCGCAAGCTTGTACTCGGGCTGAAGCCGCCGCAGGAGCAGACGGCGTGGAGCGACTATTCGCGGCAGCATTACACCGACGATGCCCTGGCGCGCAAAGAGGCGTTTGTCAGCCAGGCGGTGGCCGGGCGTCAACTCGAACTGGGATGGGACCTCGGCTGCAACGATGGCCGCTTCAGCCGCATCCTGGCCGCCGCGAGCAAAACGGTGGTCGCCATGGACGCTGACGCCGCCGCCATCAACCGGCTTTACCTCGAGCTGAGGAAGCAGAAATCCGACAATATCCTGCCGCTGCTGATGAACGTCGCCAACCCCTCGCCGGCGCAGGGTTGGGCTTCGGTAGAGCGCTCGTCGCTGGTGCAGCGCGGCCAGCCGGACCTTACGCTGGCGCTGGCCCTGGTGCATCACATCGTGATTACCGGCAATGTACCCTTACGCACGTTTGTGGAGTGGCTGGCAGCCATTACCCGCGAACTGGTAATCGAGTTCATCAGCAAGGACGACCCCATGGTGCAGCGCTTGCTGCTGAACAAGGACGACACGTATTCCGACTACTGCCGGGAGAGTTTTGAAGGCTATTTACAGGGCTGGTTCACCGTGACGGCACGCGAGGAACTTCCCGGCGGCACGCGGGTTCTTTACCACGCCAAGTCGTCGAACTAACTACAATTGCAACTCCGGACGGGATGTGCCATGTTTAACTGGCGGTTCCGTTCGTCGCCCTTAGCGATGCAAAATCTGGCCGTCACTCGAAGCTCCGCGCGTGTCTTTCTCGCCCTGCTGTCGCTGACCACCTTTGCCATTTCGCAGTCGCTGTACGAATCCATCTCCGGCAACGCCGAGTTCGTGGTGCTGAACCGCATCAGCCACGTCGAACTGCTGCTGGTCATCCTGGTCTTCAATCTGCTGCCGGCGATCTGCGTGGCGATCGTCTGGCGCTTTATCTCCGGCTGGAGGGCGGGAGCCGGCGACAAATTTCTGAGTTTCTCGTTCCTGCTTTTGCTGACGCCGTTTCTGTTCGAGCTTCACAAGCATTTCCTGTCGCGCCTGCTGGCCTTCCCCCACAACACCATGCTGGTGCTGCTGCCGCTGGCGCTGGCGGCGTGGATATGCTTCGCCTTTCGCAAGGAGTTCATGCAGTTCCTGCTGGTGCTGTCGCCGGTAATTGTGGTTTTCCCGGCGCTGTTCCTCTGGCACACCTGGAGCGAGGTTTCGCCGCCGGTGACGTTGCAAGTAAGCGCCAGTGCGTTTGAAGGCAAGCCCACCAGTGCCGACCATCCTCCGATTTTCATCCTGCTGCTGGATGAGCTGACCCGGCCGGCGCTGTTGAACTCGCACAATCAGATTGATGCCCAGCGCTTCCCACACTTTGCCGAATTGGCGCGGGAAAGCACCTGGTTCGACAACGCCACCGCCAACGCCGAATACACCACGCGCTCCATTCCGGTCATCGTCACCGGCAACTATCCCAACGGCAATAATCCTTCTGACGCCGCCTATCCGGATAATCTGTTTCGTCTGCTGGCGCCCGATTACAGCGTCACCATTCACGAGGCGGTAACGCGCTTCTGCTCTGGGTCTCCCTACGGCTGTCCGGATGCCTCGCGGGTTGAGCGACGCGGGTATCTGCTGGAAGCGATCCTCAGCCTGTATCTCGCTCGGGTGGCGCCGAAGTCGGTGGTGCTGCGACTTCAGGCCGATGACCTGAAGGAACAGCAGCAGCGCTTTCAGGAATTTCTCGGCGAAATCGCGCCGCCAACTTCCGGCAGCAAGCCGCCGTTCAACTTCATGCATCTCGAGCTGCCGCACGCACCCTACTTGCTGAACCCCGACGGCAGCCTTCACGAGACCACCCCCAACGCCTTCGAAAGCTGGCAGGCCGGTGATGCCGAGATGCTCGCGAGGATACGGCAGGATTACGAGAAGCAGATTCAGTTTGTGGATTCGCTGGTGGGAGAATTTGTGGCCCGGCTGAAGCAGGCGGGACTGTATGACCAGTCCATGATCATCGTGACCGCCGACCATGGCGTGAGTTGGAAGGTGAATGCACCCGGCCGATCTCTCAGCGCCGGCAGCGCCGACCTGATCTTTCCGGTGCCGCTGTTTATCAAGCTGCCGGGCCAAACCGAGGGCAAGGTTTCCGGCCGCGATGCGCAACTGCTGGACATCATGCCCACGGTGGCAGCCGTGGCCGGAGTCAAAATTCCGTGGCCGGTCGCAGGCAGAGATTTGTTCGCGCCGGCGGCAAGGTCCCGCGAAAAAGTGATGTTCGATTCCAGCAACCGCCGCTTTGCCTATCCCGACAATTTCGCCATCAGCCAACCGGCGCCGTAGCTCGCTATTGCAGTTTGCTCTCGCGCTGGTACTGATCAAAGGCGTCGAAGAAGCGGTCAATATCGGCCTTCTGCAAATAGTAGGGCGTGGAGAGACGCAGTTTGGACGGCGCGCCGCCGCGGATGCGAATCTTCTTGTTGCTCCACATCCACTTCTCCAGCTTCATCTCCTGGACCGGCGGCACGTTGACCGTGGCAATGGCGCAACGCAACTTGGGATCGGGCGAAGTCCAGGATTCGGCACCGCGCTTCATCATGCCGGCGAGGATGTAATCCGCCAGCTCACGCTGGCGCTTTTCGATCTTGTCCATGCCGATGTCGTTCGCCAGTTTAATGGAGGCGCGCAATCCGCACAGCGCCGGCACATTCGACGATCCGATGCGCTGGAAGCGTTCCGCGCGCAGCGCCGGCTCGTTCCATCCGGCGGTCACAATGGTGTTCCACAGCTGGTCCATCACTTCGTCGCGCACGTACAGATAGCCCGAACCCTTGGGCGCCTGCAACCACTTGTGCGGGCTTGAACTGTACATGTCACAGCCAATGTCGTGCAGATTGAATCGCATCATGCCGGTGACGTGCGCGCCGTCGAGCGCCGACAACACGCCTTTGCTACGCGCCATGGCGCACATCTCCTTCACCGGTAGGACGACACCGGTGACGGTGGTGATGTGGCTGACGAACATTACGCGAGTGCGCGGCGTGATCGCATCATTGAAAAGATTCAGCACCTGGGCGCTGTCCTTCACCGGCACCGGCAGTTTCACCTTCTTGACCACGATGCCGTAGCGCTTCGCCTTCAATTGCCAGGGCTGTTCCCCGCCTGGATGTTCCTGGTCGGTCATCAGCACTTCGTCGCCGGGCTTCATATCAATGCCGTTGGCGATGTAGCTGTTCGCTTCGGTGGCATTGCGCACCAGTGCAATCTCGTCGCGCTTGCATCCCACGAATTCGGCCAGCGGATCGCGGAATTCGTTCCACGGGCCGTAGCCCCAGATGGGATAGTCCTCGGGATCGGTCTCGTCCAACCGCTCGGTGGATTCGTAGCCTTCAAACACCGCGCGCAGCACCGGCGCCGGACTGGAGCCGACGGTCCCGTTGTTGAGATAAATCTCGTCGGCGGGAATCAGGAACTGCTTGCGCAGCTCGGCCCAGTAGGCTTCATCGTTGCTCGCGTAGCGAGTGGGATCCGGCAGCGAAGCCGGGGCCGACGGCAACTGGGCCCAAGCCTCGGGACGCAGCGCAAACGTGGCAGCAGCGAAACCGGCAGTGGAAGCGAGAAAACGGCGGCGATCAATCACAGCCCCTCCAGTTCCAAACGCAACATGGTACACCCAGAACGGGTGAGGGCGAGACCGGAGACGGCGGTTGCGATTTGCGGCTAGGAACCCATCAGGAACGAGCGGAAATTATCGACTATGACGGCGACGACTTCGTCGCGGCTGGACTTCTGCATCAGACCGTGACTGGCGCCCTCGATAGCGACCAGCTTGGTGGCGACCGGAATCAGCTTGATCGCCTCCTGCAATTCCTCGATGCTGCCGAAGGCGTCCTTGGTGCCGCTGACAAACAGCGCCGGCGTCTTCAGTTGTCCGAAGTGCGCGGTGCGAAGTTGTGCCGGACGTCCCGGCGGATGCAGCGGATAAGACAGCAGGAGCAGCCCTTCGACCAGCAGCGGCTCTGCGGCCGCCAGGATGCTGGCCTGCCGGCCGCCGTAGGAACTCCCACCCAGGAATCCGCGTCCGCCAAAGGTCCGTTGCATCAGTTCCACGGCGCGAGCCAGGCCGGCCTGGTCGCGAGCGGCGTCGGACGTCGAGGGCGGTCCGGTCTTCCGGCGCTGGCGAAACGGCAAGTCGCAGCGCAGAACGCTTACGCCCGACGCCGTCAGCTTATCCGCCAGCGTCACCAGCAGCGGCGTCTCGCTGTTGCCGCCGGCGCCGTGCGTCAGCACCAGAAAGGCGTCGGCCGGACTTGCCGCTGCGTGCAGATATCCCCGGACTGGCGCCTGTCCGGCGCTATCGTCCTCGAACAACTGCGGTTTGCTCAAAGAGGCCTCCGCTAGCGATTCAGTTTGCGGGCCTGGCAGGCCACGACCACCTTGCTGGGATCAATGGCGTCGTCATCCAGTTGCATCTCGACCACCTTGCCGCTCTTGTCAATCAGGTAGTTGACCCGGCGTGCGGCCTTGTATTCGGGATCGTAAAGGCCATACGCCTTGGTGGTGTCGCCGCCCCAGTCACTCAGCAGCGGGAAGGTCACGTCCAGTTGCTTCGCCCACGCGCGATTGGAGAAGGGAGAATCCATGCTTACACCCAGCACCTGGGTGTCTGCGGCTTCCAGCTTGGCAAGGTTCTGCTGGAAAGCCTGCATCTGCTTGGCTCAACCACCGGTGAAGGCAAAGATGTAAAAGGCGAGAGCGACGTTCTTCTTGCCGCGGAAGTCGTGCAGCGAGACCTTTTTTCCATTCTGATCCGTGAGCGTAAAGTCCGGAGCCATATCGCCCACCTTGATCTTGGGCGGCGGCGTCTCGCTCGGTTTGTTGGCCGCCACCATACCGGAGGTCAGTGACATCGCCAGCAGGCCTGCCATCAGCAGTTGCTTCATGAGCTCTCTCCTTACCGCAGTGAACATGGCATTGTGACATCAAAGCGGCTCCGCTGCCTATCGCCTGGGACGAACGGATTGCGCAAACCCACCAGCAGCGATAGATTGATAGTACTGAATGACCATTCATTTGGAGGGTCACGGATGGGCGGGCGGCGCGCGCCTCCATTGAGGGTCAACCCTGTACCAGCGATCGGCCTGTGACTAAGCGCGAATCTCAACTTCCCTCGTCCCGCGGCAACTCGGCCGCAACTCCCGGCCACAGCCCGGACAAGTTCCAGCGCATTCTCGACGGCGCGGCTGCGGTCTTTGCCGACAAGGGCTTTTTTAACTCCCGCATCAGCGATATTGCCGACCATGCCGGAGTCGCCGACGGCACCGTTTATCTTTACTTCAAGAACAAAGAGGAAATCCTGATGACGGTGATCAACACCGCCTTCGACGGATTCATGCGCCACGCTCGAACCGAACTGGAGAAACTGCCGGACCCGGAGCAGCGGCTGCGACGGCTGGCCTTTCTCCACCTGGATGCAATGAGCTCCAACCGCAACCTGGCCGTGGTCTTTCAGATGGAGTTGCGCCAGAGCACGCGCTTTCTTTCGGAGTTCTCCCATCAGCACCTGGTGGAGTATTTCAACCTGGTGCGCGACGCCATCCGCGAAGGCCAGACCAGCGGACGATTTCGCGCGGAGATGCCGGAGAAAGTTGCCGCCAACTGCTTCTTCGGAGCGCTCGACGAGATGGTCACCTCATGGGTGCTGAGTCACCACGACTTCCCGTTGACGAAATCGTCGGATGCGGTGGTCGATCTCTTCCTGCGAGGCATGCACACGGAACAATCTTGACGCTTAGATTTGCAAGGTGACAGCCTTGCGTCAATCAGCGCCACCACGAGTCCCAAAATGAAACAGCTCCTAAATCGCCCTAAACCAAAGTGGTAACTGGCTCCGCGAACACGAGTAGCATGAAAAAAGCGATAGATACCCAGGTCCGATGACGCTGCGAACCCTCAACGATGTTTTCTTTGAATTGGTCACCGCCAACCGCGCACAGGTGATGCTGACGCGCGAGCCCGGTCCCTGGGCGATCACGGAAAAATCTCCTCATCCGGCGTGGACGGCCATCTCTGCCTCGCAGATTTATGCCTACGTGATGGCGACGGCCCGCCGCTTACACGAGCTCGGCATTCAAAAGGGCGACCGGGTTGTGATTCTCAGCGAAAATCGGCCGGAGTGGGCGATCGCCGATTTCGCCAGCATCCTGCTGGGCGCCGCCGATGTTCCCATCTATCCCACGCTGACCGCCGAGCAGATCAAGTACATGTTTCAGCATTCGGAGGCCAAGGCGGCCTTCGTCTCAAACCGCGAGCAGTATCACAAGGTCGTCTCCATTCTTCCCGAGACCAACATCCAGCGCATCGTGGTGATGGACGACATCGCCGGCGAGATTGATCCGACCTGCGCCGAGTCGATGGCGGGAATCCTGCGCGGCGCGTCGCCCATCGGCGATGCCGATATCGAAAGCATGGCCCGCGCCGTCAGCCCCGAGGACCTGGTCACGGTGATGTACACGTCCGGGACCACGGGCACGCCCAAGGGCGTGATGCTCACCCACGGGAACATTGCTTCCAACATCAACGTCTCGCTGGAAATGTACCCCGTTGGCGAGAACGACCTGGTCGTGTCGTTCCTGCCACTGTCGCATATCATCGCTCGCCACCTTGATTACGCCATGTTCTATCGCGGTGTCACCGTAGCCTACTGTCCGGTGCTCGACAACCTGATGCGCACATTGAGCGAAGTTCGGCCGACTCTGTTCGTGGGCGTGCCGCGCCTCTATGAGAAAGTCCATAACGGCGTGCAAAGCAAGCCCATCGGCTTGAAGCGCAAGATTTACGATTGGGCCGTGGGCGTGGGCCAGAAGAACCGTAAGACCGTCCTCGCTGGAGAGACCCCGAAATCGGCGTCATGGAAGCTGGCCAATCACCTGGTCTTCTCCAAGGTACGCACCGCAATGGGCGGTCGCGTGCGCTTCTTCCTTTCCGGAGGCGCACCGCTGGGACACGACCTGGCCACGTGGTTTGCCGACATCGGCATTCGCATCCACGAGGGCTATGGATTGACCGAGACGTCGCCCGTCGTCGCCTTGAACAACCCCGTCCATCACCGCCTCGGCAGCGTAGGCAAGCCGGTGTCGAACGTGCAGGTGAAGATCGCCGAGGATGGCGAGATTCTGGTTCACGGCCCGCTGATCTTCAAAGGCTACTGGAAAATGCCTCAGGAGACCGCTGAAGCGATTGAGGATGGATGGTTCAAGACTGGCGACATAGGCGCCCTCGATGCCGATGGCTACCTCTCCATCACCGACCGCAAGAAGGACCTGATGAAGACCTCGGGCGGGAAGTTCATCGCGCCCCAGCCGATCGAAGGCTCGCTCAAGGGCAATCCCTTTGTCGGCGAAGCCTGCCTGCTGGGCGACCGGCGGCGCTTCCCTGCGGTGCTCATTGTTCCCAACTTTGAGGCGCTGGAAACCTGGGCGCGCGAACATAACGTGAAATTCGCCACCCGTTATCAACTCATCAAATCGCCCGCGGTGCAGGAGCTCTACGAGGGCGTCATCGAAACCATGAACACCAAGCTGGCGCGCTACGAGCAACTGAAGAAAGTGCTGCTTATCCCCGAAGAGCTCAGCATTGCCGACGGCACGCTGACGCCCAGCATGAAGCTGCGGCGGCGCATCCTGGAACAGCGCTATCACAAGGAGATCGAGTCGCTCTATCACGACGACGCCGCTCCGGAACGCTCCCACACTTCCTGCGGGCAAACGCAGCTAGCGCAATTCCCTCGCCTTCGCTACTCAGTTCGCAGTGCATCCACCGGATTCACCGATGCGGCGCCGCGCGCCGGAATATAGCTGGCCAGCAACGCGGAAATCGTCAGCAGGCCGGCAACGCCTGCCAGCGTGGGAAGGTCCCAGGAGTGAATGCCGAATAGCATCTTGCGCAGCAGCGCGCCCGCGGCGACGGCAGCGACCAGACCGCCCAGCACTCCCAGCAGCGTCAGCCATCCCGCCTCGCGCAAGATGAGCCGATAGACCGAACTGCGCTGCGCTCCCAACGCCATGCGAACGCCAATCTCGCGCGTGCGCTGGCTCACCGAATAAGCCACTACGCCGTACAGTCCCACCACACCCAGCAGCAGCGCCAGGCCAGCGAAGCTACCCACGATCCACGCCGAGGTGCGATGAATGTACGCCGACGGCGAATTCTGGATGCGCCCGGCCATGGTCATCTCGTCGAAGGCGGCGATACCGGGATCGACCTGATGAATGGCGGAGATCATCACCGGCAGCAGCGTCTGCTCCGCCTGCTGGGAACGCGACGAAGACGGTGAAGAAGTCGTCCGGCCACTGGTTGAATGGACTCATAAACCGCCGGCCAGGTCTTTCGTCCAGGCCACCTTCCTTGATGTCTCCACCATCCGATGATCTTCGGCAGCGATCTTAGGTTCGAGAGCGGTATTCGCCGTATCTGCTTGCCGATGGGATCTTCGTCCGGGAAATACTGCTTCGCCAGAGCCTGGTTGATGATGGCGACGTTAGGCTTGGTCACGTCTTCCGCATCGGTGAAAGTAGCGGCCGCGGAGCAACCGGGCCTGAAGTGTCTGGAAAAATTCCGGACTGACCTCGCGTTCGTTCACCTCATTGTGTTCGCCGTGATAGGGCCGGCCGACAAAACGAATCCACGTGGTATTGCCGTTGGAGCTGACCGGCACGCGAGTGGTCACGCCAACCGAGGTCACGCCCGGCAAAGCCGACAGCCGGCTGACAATCTGGCGGGTCACCGCGACTAGCTGCTCATTCTTGGCGTAACTGGCCGGCAGCGCTACCTGCACCGTGGCCAGGTGTTCGGGCTGGAAGCCAACGTCAACGTGCAGCAGGCGATAGAGACTGCGGCCCAGCAGTCCGGCGCCGGCGAGCAAGACCAGCGCCATCGCCAGTTCGATCACCACCAGCTTGGAAGCGAAGCGACGCCAGGTGTTGCTGGCCGCCGTACGGCCACCGTCGGTCAGGCCGTCGGTAAGCGGATGAGCCGACAGGAAGCGAACCGCCGGCGCCAGCGTGAACAGCAGCAGTGCCAGCGTGGCGAGCACGGCGGCAAAGGCCAGAGAGCGCGGCGAGATGCCCGACCCGACCAGGTAAGGCATGTACGCCAGCAAGTCCTCTGAGATCAGGCTGACTAATACCTTGATAGCGAGAGCTGCGAACAGCAGACCCATGCCGGCGCCAATGGTCACCAGCACCAGGCCCTCGGTCAGGAACAAGCCGAGCAGCCTGCTGCGCGATGCGCCCAGGGCGCCGCGCACCGCGATCTCCCTTCGCCGGCTTTCCGAACGCACCAGCAACAGGCTGGAGACATTCACGCAGGCAATCAGCAGCAACAGGCCGGCCCCGGCCAGCAGCAGCATCAGGATGGGGCGTACATCGCCGACAATGACTTCCCGCAAGGGCTCAATCATCGCGCCCTGTCCGCGATTGGAATCGGGATACTGCTGCTCCAACTGCGCGGCGATGGCCTTCATTTCCGCCGCAGCCTTCTCCGTCGAGACGCCATCCTTCAGCCGGCCGACGCCGTTCAGGCTATGGCAACTGCGCCGCAGATCGCAATCGCCTTTGACGTGCAGGGTTGTCCAGAATTCGGCACCGCCTCGCGGGAGCGAACTGAAAACCAGCGGGCAGCACCGCCGACCACGGTATAGACGTCGCCGCTGAGCGTGACCGGCTGTCCGATGATGTCGGCTCGTCCGCCAAACCACTTCTGCCAACCGCTGTAGCTCAGCGCCACGGTGTGCGGCGCGCTGGGCAGGTCCTCGCCGGAATAGAAATCCCGGCCCAGCACCGGCTTTACGCCCAGGGTGCGGAAGAATCCGTCGCTGACGCGAGCGCCGTGCACCAGCTTTACTCCTTCGTGGGTCTGCAGCATGTAACCGCGCTGGTTATAGACGTCCAGCGAGGAATACACGTCGTTGCGGCTCTTCCAGTCGAGGTAGTCGGGATAGGACAGGTTCGCGCGCGGGATCATAGCCACGCTTTCGGTCACACTGTCCAGCCGGTCGGGCTGCGAGTAGGGTAAGGGCTTCAGCAGCGCTGCATCCACGAAAGCGAAGATGGCGACGCAAGCGCCGATCCCCAGGGCCAACACCACGATGGCGATCACGGCGAAGCCAGGATGCTGATACAGCTGCCGGCGCGCAAAGCGCAGGTCCTGCATCAGGCTCTCAATCCACGGGATGGTGCTGCGGTCGCGATAAGCCTGCTTGGTGTTCTCCACCCCGCCAAGCGCAACCATGGCCACGCGGCGCGCCTCTTCCGGCGACATGCCCGCGCGCAGGTTGTCGGCAATGTGCATCTGCAGGTGGCTCTCCAGTTCCTCCGCCATCTCGTGCTCTCTCGACTTGCCGGTAAAAATGCCGGTGAAGCGCAGCAGCCAGGCTCGTAAATGGTTCATGCCGGGTCCTCCCGCGGCGACAGAAAGCGCGCCAGAATTTCCGTGGTCTGCTCCCAGTCGCGGGTCTCCGCCTGCAACTGGCGCCGCCCGCTGCGTGTGAGCCGGTAAAACTTGGCCTTGCGATTATTTTCCGAAGCACCCCACTCGGAGGCGACAGCGCCTTCCTGCTCCAGCTTCAGCAACGCCGGATAGAGCGTGCCGTAATTGAGCGACAGCAGATTTCCGCTGGTCTGCTCAATGCGACGGGCAATACCGTAGCCGTGCAACGGGCCCATGGCCTCCAGGGTCTTCAGAATCATCAGGGCCAAAGTTCCCTGCCAGACGTCTTTCTTGTCGCCCATGTTGTCTCTCCTCTGGGAAACCCATAGGACTATGCCACTCCTCCTATGGGAAAGCAAGAGGTCAACCTGGACACTGATACGGAGAGGCTATTCGATTGGTTCCATGGCAATCACCGGCTCGCCGGCCCGGCGGCGGTCGGGCCGCTGCACCAGGATGGTGGCGGCCAGCACGATGGCGACCCCGAAGACCTGCACCCGGGACACATATTCGCCGAGCAGCAGGGCGGTCAGGGCGATCGCCCATACCGGCTCCAGACAACTGGTCACGATGGCGCGGGTGGGATCGAGATACTGAAGCCCGGCAAAATACAGCGAGAACGGCACCAGCATCGAAATCACGGAGAAGACTGCCAGGAAGGCGTATTCGGCGCCGCCGTAATGCTGGGCCGCGATCTTCCATGGCGGATTCAGCAGCAGCCAGAAAGAGGTGGCTCCCAGCAGCGAGTACACCAAGACCGTCCAGCGGTCATAGAGCTGTATCAAGTGCTGCGCGTACACGTTGTAGAAGGCGAAGGAGACGGCCGCCAACTCGGCCGCCACAATGCCAATCCGGTCATAGCGAAGCGCGGCGAGCCCAACCCACGGGAAGTGGCTGTGAAAGGCAATCTGGCCGACGGCGATGCCGCAGCCGACAACGGCCAGCCCCACGCCACTGATGCGCTGCAAAGTCGGCCGCTGCAGCCGCCGCGACAACATGTACAGCAATACCCAGACCGGAGCAACGTACTGCAGAACAATCGCCAGCGCCACCGTGGTTCGCTGAATTGCCAGGTAGTAGAAGTAGTTGGAAGCGGCGAGACCCACGATGCCCAGCACGAAAAACTGGGCGACGTGCGAAGGACGAACTCGCAGAGCAGAGCGCCGGGTCATCAGCAGCAACGGAGCGAGAAGGAGCAGCGAGATGGTAGTGCGGCTCTGCGCCAGGATCAGCGGCTCAATCGGCCGCAGTTGCGCGCCCGCCAGCAGCTTGCCGGTGAATACTGCCCTGCCCAGCGCAGCCGCCAGTCCCCAAAAGAAAGTGGCTGCGGCGATGAACAAGTAGCCGCGCGCGGGGTGAGGACGTGTCAAGAGAGTGGATAGTGGATAGTGGGTAGTGGATAGTTGTTCATTGCTGGACTATGACTTTTAGGCGACATTGGTTTTCTTCGACGGCTCGAAAAATATTCTAAACCGGGGCGAGGCGAGCCTTTGGGGTTTCTATCCACCGTCCACTAACCACTGCTCTTCCTACTCCGCCAGCGCCGACTCGCTCTGCGAACGCACTACCCGGTCCACGGTGTAGGGAGCGCGCTTGCTGGGCTCGTGGAAATGCCGCACCTGCAATTCGCCCAGCAGTCCCAGGGCGATCAATTGCACGCCCGCCAGGATAAGCACGGCGGCAAAGATGAGCAGCGGCCCGTGTTCGCCCATGACGTGCACGCCGCGCAGCTTCTCCACCACCATCCACATGGCATCAGATGCCGCTGATCGAACCGAGCGCGCCGATGGTGCCGAAGAAGTGCAGCGGCCGCGACATGTAGCGCAGCAGAAAGCGAATGGTGATCAGGTCGAAGAACACACGGAAGGTGCGGGAGATGCCGTAGTGCGATTCGCCGCGCTCCCGGTTTATATTGCGAATGGGAATCTCGCAAATGGTGGCGCCGTAGGCCGAGGCCAGCGCCGGAATGAAGCGGTGTAATTCGCCGTAGAGCGGAACTTCCTGCACTACTTCGCGGCGATAGGCCTTGAAGGTGGTGCCGAAATCGTGCAGATCGACGCCGCTTAGCTTGGCCATCAGCCAGTTGGCAATACGCGAAGGCACGCGCCGCATCACGAAATTGTCGATCCGCTGCTTGCGCCAGCCGCTGACGATGTCGTATCCCTCGCGCAGCTTCTCCAGAAACATGGGAATGTCGTGCGGGATCGTGCTGCAAATCGCCGTCCATGGCGATGACGTACTCGCCCGCGGCATGGTCAAATCCGGCCGCCAGTGCAGAAGTTTGCCCAAAATTGCGACGCAGTTTTACCACGACCACCCGGCGATCCACGGCAGCAATCTGCTGCAGCATGTAAAAAGTGTGGTCGCGGCTGCCGTCGTCGACGAAAACCAGCTCGAACGGCTCACCGGTGGCCTCCATGACCACCCGCAGACGGTCGTAGAGCTCGGTAATGTTTTCTTCCTCGTTATGGAAGGGCACGACTATGGAATATTTGGGCACGGCCTTACCATTATACCGATTTGGGACTCTGTTCCGGGGAACGGTTAACTGTTGAATTAACCCCGAACGGTGATCTTGCGGCGTCGGCGGAACTCGGATGTTACTGACAGTTGATTACCAGAGGCGAAGAAATCGTTGCCTGGCACCGATGGTCAGCGAGGCGGAAATTCCTCCAGTTCTGGGCATACTTGCCCGCCCATGGGGGCGAAACGGCGCGTGCGAACTTGCGCGTCGGGGATTTCTAACCGAATGCTAGGATTAGTGGCATGGTGATTGCTCATCCCGCCGGCATCATGAAGTTGATGGGCGTGGGAATCATTGCCATCATCCTCCACGAGCTCTCTCACATCCTGATGGCTCGGCTGCACGGTCTCAAGATCAAACGCGTCGGCCTGAGCTGGAAAGGCCCCTACGTGGTGCGGGAGTCGGGCACGCTGCAACAGAATTTCGACGTCAGCATGGCCGGCCCGCTGGGGAACCTGCTGCTGGCCGCGCTCTTCGGTTCGCTGTCGCCCACCTTCGGCCTGGCCAACCTGGTAATTGGCGGAGTCAACCTGCTGCCCATTCCCTCTTCCGATGGCAAGCGCGCGCTGCAACTGCTCCGCCAGGGCGCGTTGACCGAACACAAGCGCCGCCCTCCCGCTAAGGCAGCCGCTACCGGCCACACTGCCGAACATAGTCAAGCAATCTCTCCACCCCGATAGCAAACTCCTCGACCGCAGTGATCAGGCTAAGCACCAGATATCCGTCCGCGACAAAGTCATAGAAGTGGCCGGGCTGCACCAGGACGCCGGTCGCCTCCAGCAGAGCAATGGCGAAATCTTCATCCGAGCCCAGCGCCGGCACCCGCAGCACCGCGTACCAGCCGCCCTCCACCGCAAGTCTGCGAACAGCCTGCTGCGTCGGCAGTTGCCGGTCCAACTCCGCCAGATTCTGGCGCAGGCGCTGCATCAATTGCGGCTGGACATTGCGCCGCTCCTCCAGCAGCGTCGCCGTCGCCCATTGCATCGGAGCGCTCATCGAAAGGTAGGTGTCGGCGATGACCTCCAGGCGACTCAGCGCTTCGCGTTTCCGCGCTTCCGGGCCGGAGACGGCCATCCACGCGACCTTCATTTGCGGCAGCGCCGAGACCTTGGAGATGCCGCTTAGCGTCAGGCTCAGGACGTCGTGGCTGGCGGCGAAGCTCGACGGCGTTTCTTCGGCCAGCGAGTAGTCGAGAAACACCTCGTCGGCAATGATGGCCATGTCCTGCGCCGCACAGATCGCGTTCAGTTCGGTGGCTTCATGGCGCTTCACAAACGAGCCTGTGGGATTGTTGGGATGGACGACCAGAATGGCGCGGCAGCGCGATCCCGCTGCCTGGGCCTTCTCCATCGCTTCGGCCAGCGAGTGGAGATCCACCTGCCAGCCGTGGTCGTAAACCAGCTCGTAGGGCGCCAGGCGAACATCCTGCAGATCCGCGAGGAACTCGAACAGCGGATAACTGGGCGTGGGCACCAGGACGGAGTCGCCAGGCTCGCACAGCAGGCGAAAGGCAAAGCTGTAGGCCTCGCTGGTACTGGTGGTGAGCAGTAGGTCGTCAGCCGAAATGCGGATGCCCTTCTCGCCGTAATAGGCGGCGACCGCTTCTCTGGCGGCCAGCAAGCCCATGGCGGTCGGTTCATACACCAGCGCCCGAGGATTCCCCATCGCCGCCAGCAGCGCCGCTTCGTTATAGCGCAAGCCAACCGTGGTGGGATTGGAGGCGGTCAGATCCAGAAGCGGCCTGCCGCTGCGGCGATGTGCGTCCAGCGCCAGCGAGTAGCGATTAGGGGCAAGGCTCCACGAAGTTCGCCGCGCAAAGAAGTTCTCCATCGCGAGGCGGATTATACAGTTGGGGATTACGAACGGGAGGACGGACTACTTTGTCTGCGTGAGCGCTACCTTTCGTTTAGCACAGTGGAGTCAGCGGTTGGAAAAATCAGAGCGCCGCAGGCGCGTGTCATGACAGCCCAGCGTGGAGCGAAAGCGGAACGCTGGGTAAGGTGGGCAAAATGGGCGGAGTCCCCCGGGGACGGTCGGTTCTCACGCAGACGCTACTGCCCAAGCTCGGCGTGCGGCTCCATGCCTTCGGAGATGCGGTTCAGCGCGTCCTGGATACGCTCCAGTTCGGCTTGCGCGGTCTCGTTCCACTCGGAAAGCCGGTCCGGCGCCTGCTCCAGGCTGTCGGCCAGACGACGCAGGCGGTCACGGCCGCGTTCGCTGAGCAGCAGAACGCCCAGGCTGCCCAGGCCCAGCACGGTAAGTGGCACATACCATTTGCGCATCGGAATTCTCGCTACCCTACACGCAACCTATCGTCATTGCCGGGCACTTTCAACAGTCCTGATGGGGTGGGTGCGTACGAAAGTAATGCGAAAGTTGATTCTGGGAAGAAAGTGTCCAGCGGTTCCAGACTGGCAATTCCCCGCAGCGCAAGAAGACCGTCCGTGGCCGTTCTACCAGGGACGGAGCTTGTTATCCAGCTTGGTTCCTTGGCGAAGCGCCTGGGTCGGGCTATGATTTCCAGACAGGCACGAGCGGGCGTCAATTTCTGGCATGGCAAGCGCTTACGCCGCGGAAGGGGGCGCCGTCTACACCTTTATGAAACATAACTGGAAAATTCGCTTGGTTGTGCTGGCTTCGCTGCTGGCCATGCTGCTGCCGGCTACGCGGCTGCAGGCGCAGGACAACACTCGCTCGCAGCCCATCCCCAACACCATCTGGGTGGGCGCTGACGGCAAGTTCGAAACCGATCCCGACACCGCGCTGCTGCAGTTCAACATTTCGGCGCAGGAAGAAAAGCTGGACGCTGCCAACGAGCGCGCCACCAAGGCGGCCGAACAGATCCGCCAACTTCTGCGCACGAACGGCCTCGATCCCAAAGATGCCGAGATCAGCCGCTTCGCGGTTGAGCCCGTCTATGACTACAAGAATCCCAAGCGCAAGCTGGTGGGCTATCGCGTGGACAGCAACATCAGCATCAAGGTGAAGGACTTCTCCAAGATCGGGCCGCTGACCGTGGGGCTGTCGAACATGGATGTGACCGGCAATCAGTCGCTCAGTTACCAGCTCGACGACATGGACGCGGCGAAAATCAAGGCCGTGGAGGACGCTCTGCGCAAGACGCACGACGAAGCCGCCGCCGTGGCCCGCGCCAGCGGCAGGTCGCTGGGCGAACTGTCGTACGCCTCGGTAGATACCTACGAGTCATCGCCGATCCGGCCGCAGGTCTTCACCATGGCCAAGATCTCCGCTGGAGTCGCGGCGCCATCGCCAGCGCCGGCTGAGGAATTCGGAGCGCAGAAAATCACCGTCACGGCGCACGTGAACGCGCTCTACGGCTTGAAGTAACCGCGACTTTCGTGGCGAGTTAGCGTTTTAGACAATGTCGTTGGGTTCATCTTGGGGGTGGGTAACATGAAGGCGGCTGTTGCTGTGTCGGTGGTGTTCCTCGGAATCGGCAGTCTCTCGCTTCTTGCGCAAGATCCGATCAATCAGCCGCAGTTGAACGTCCGCGCCAATGCTCCCCACGCCTTGCGCGAAGCCAAGCCCGCCGCTGACACCCCGAGCGCCGACGCGATTTACACCGTTTCTGCCGGCACGCGCGTCCCGCTGGTGATGAAACAGGGCGTAACTTCGAAAAATGCGCGCCCCGGCGATCCGGTTTACGCGCAAACCGCATTTCCGGTGGCGCAGGACGACCATATCGTCATTCCCGCTGGCACCTTCGTGCAGGGCATCGTGCAGCGCGTGGTCCGGCCCGGCCGCGTCAAAGGCCGTGCCGAGCTGCAGATGAGTTTTACTTCCATGATCTTCCCCAACGGCTACACCATCCTGCTGCCGGGTGCGGTCCAGGGCACGCCGGGCTCGGAGACTCAACAAGTTAAGAACAGCGAAGGCACCATTCAGGGACCCGGCAACAAGGGTAAGGACGTCGGCACTGTGGTCGGCTCTGCCATTCCCGGAGCGGGAATCGGGGCCATTGCCTCTGGCGCCAAGGGAGCGGCGGTCGGCGGACTGGCCGGCGGCGCACTCGGCCTGGCCACCGTTCTGCTGACGCGCGGCCCCGAGGTTAAATTGGGTATAGGAGACTCTATCGAAATGGTGCTGGAGCGCAACATCACCGTGGACCGGGCCAAGGTCAACCGGGTGGATCAGTAGAGCAGGAATCGGCTCCGGATCAGCAAAAACCGTTGCAGGCCGTCCTGCCAGTCGGCGGCAATGCGATTCGGGTCCTCGCGCATCATGATGGCGTTGAACGCCGCCTGATTCACCAGCAACTGATTCATGTTTTTCAGATCGGACTTGGTGGGATAAAGCTCGTGCAGCGCGGACGCCAGTTCGATGCCGAGCTCCGGCGCATCCAGAATTTCCCGATTGGTGACGATCAGGTTCACTCCGCCGCAAAGCTGATTGGCATACATGGCTGAGGTCGGCGTGAAGGTCGTCGGTACGAAGCGCACACCGGCAATCTCGCGGCCGTTCAGGTAAGCGGCCATGCGCTTGCCGTTCATCCATGGCGCGCCGATCACCTCGAACGGCGTGTCGGTTCCCCGCCCCACTGAAACGTTCGTCCCTTCGATCAGCGCTACTCCGGGATAGAGCGTCGCCTGATTCAGGTCGCGCAGATTGGGCGAAGGATTGATCCAGGTCTGCAGCGTGGAATCGAACCAGTCGCCGCGCGACCAGCCCTTCATCGGCACCACCGTCAGGCGGGCGTTGATGTGCCGCTCGGAGTTGAATAGTTTGGCCAGCTCGCCGATGGTCATGCCGTGACGCACCGGCAGCGGCTGATAGTTCACAAAGCTCTCCGCGCCGGTGTCGGAGACGGGTCCCTGAACGTAAGCGCCGGTGATGGGATTGGGACGGTCGAGCACCATGATCGGCTTGTTGGCTTTAGCGCACGCCTCGAGGAAATAACCCAGCGTGGTCTCGTAGGTATAAAAGCGCGCGCCGACGTCCTGGATATCGAAAACGACGACGTCCAGCTTCTTCAGCACATCGAGCGGCGGACGACGCTTGGCATCGGTCTCGCCGTACACCGCATAAATCGGGACCTGGGTGGCAGCATCAACCGAGTTCGCGATGGCGGTGGAATCGGCAGTGCCGGTAGCTCCGTGCTCGGGAGCGAAGATCGCCGACAGCCGTCCGCCCGGAGCGTTGGCCAACACATCAATGGTGCGCTTGCCTTCGGAATCCACGCCAGTTTGATTGGTGACTAGGCCAATCCTCGGGGTGATAACGCCCGGCACCATAATCGCGTCGAAGCCGCGCTCTTCGAGTTGGTCAATACCCAGCGAGATATTCCCGTTGCGCACAGTAATGCGCCGTGCGGCAGCGGCCGCTTCGTTGTAGCCGGTAATCCGCGCCAGGCGCATCTTCTGCTCTTCGCTGGGCGCAAGTTGCAAATTCGCCGCCACCGCCGTGGCAACTTCCGTTCGCAGCGACACCACATTTCCCTGCTTGGCATGAACAGCGTTGGTCAGCAGCACGATGACGGTGTTGGTGGTGGGATCAATCCACAGCGAGGTGCCGGTAAAGCCGGTATGTCCGAACGAGCCAACCGGCAGCAGGTCGCCGCGATTGGAGGCGAACGGAGTGTCAATGTCCCAGCCCAGCCCGCGCACGTTGGTGAAATTCGGCGGCTGCTGCGGGGTGGTCATCTTCTCCACCATCAGCGGCGACAGCATGGGCGAGCCACCGTTCAGCAGCGCCTGGGCAAATTTCGCCACGTCGTCCACGGAGGAGAAAAGTCCGGCGTGTCCGGCAACGCCGCCCATGCGGCGCGCGGTAGGATCGTGCACCGTGCCGCGCAACATCTGACCGGTGGCCTGGTCGCGCTCCGTCGGCGCGATACGCGAAACCCAGGCCTGCGGCGGGTTGAACGCCGTCGAAGTCATTCCCAGCGGCCCAAGGACGTAGGTCTGGGCATACTTGTCCAGCGACATGCCGCTAACTTTTTCCACCAGCTCCCCGAGCACGATGAAGTTCACGTCGCTATAGAGGAACACGGCGCCCGGCGGATGAATCAGCCGAGCCGCGTTAGCGCGGCGATAGGCCTCGTCCGTGCCGGTCCAGGTTTCCTTGAGGTCAATGTCGGCGGGAAGGCCGGAGTAGTGCGTCAGCAATTGCCGGACGGTGACGTCGTCTTTGCCGTTGTAGCTGAATGCCGAGATGTACTTTGCGACCGGATCGTTCAGCTTGACCTGGCCCAGTTGCACCAGTCGCATCACGCAAGTAGTGGTGGCGATGACCTTGGTCAGTGAGGCGAGATCGAAGACGGTGTCCACGGTCATGGCTTCGTGGGCCGGATCGGTGGCGCGGTTGCCGAAGGCCTTGCGATATACCGTGAAGCCGTTGTGCGACACCAGCAGGACGGCGCCGGGAGTTTCACCGCGCTCGATGGCCGCCTTCAGAATGGCGTCGAGCGGCGCCAGTTTCTGCTCTTCGTTCTGAAGCGTGCGCGATGCCGCCGGCGCGGTGGTCTGCGCGGCCATCGGCAGCTTGAGTGTGGACAGGACGACGACAGCGACTACCGGGACAGCCAGCCAGCAGCGACGAAGACGCAATGGATCCAGGACCTTTCAGCAGCGACGGTTGTGTGTTGAGCAGCCGGCATCCCCTTCAGCAATAAGCGGGCGGCGGTTGTTCCAGCAAGCTATTATAAGTTGCAGCGCGGTCGCGCCGCATCGCGAGGGACGTTCTGGACCACTCGTCACAACCGCTGGCCGGGTTGCAGCCCGCTTTCGAACAGCAGGACCGGCAGTTCGTGCGCGCCTTCTTTCTGCTTCAGGATGCGGTCGAGAAGCACGCCTTTCCTGGCGCCTCACTTGCCGTTGCTTATCGCGGCGCCCTGATCGCATCGAAGGCGGTCGGGCATTTCACCTACGACACCAGTTCCCCGGCGGTCACTCCGCAGACCGTCTTCGATATCGCCTCACTGACCAAGGTCATCATCACTACGACAGCGGCGATGCTTCTTTACCAGCGCCGCCAGCTTGACCTGGAAGCTGCGGTCGAGCGCTATCTGCCGCAATTCGTCGCGCTGGCGCCGCTGCATCAGCAGGAGCGCCGCCGCGCCGTGACCGTGCACATGCTGCTGGCCCATTCGAGCGGCCTCCCCGCCTATGAGCGGCTGTTCGAATACGCAGACTCCCGCGAGGAACTGGTGCGTGCCGCCCTGACTACGCCGCTGAGAGCCGACCCCGGGAAGCGCGCGGAATACAGCGACATCGGATTCATTCTGCTGGGCGAAATCCTGGCTCGGCAAGCCGACATGCGCTTGGAGGAGTTGTCGCGGCTTGAGATTTTGCGTCCTCTCAAGCTCGCATCCACCTGCTTCAATCCGCGGCCCGAGTTGCGAAGCCAGATTCCCCCGACCCAGGACGACAAGAAGTTCCGTTTGCGAGTCATCCAGGGCGAAGTGGATGACGAGAACGCTTCCGTCATGGGCGGAATCGCGGGCCATGCCGGACTATTTTCCGCGGCGGAGGACGTGGCGCAGTTTGCCGAATGCATGCTCCACAGCGGCGCGCCGATCCTGAAGCCCGACACCGTGGCGCGCTTCACGCGGCGAGAAACTTCGCCCGCGGGCACTTCGCGCGCGTTGGGCTGGGACACGCCATCGCTGTCCGGGTCATCCTCCGGGCGGCATTTCTCTCAGTTGGCTTTCGGACATCTCGGCTTCACTGGCTGCTCACTATGGATTGATCCGGCACGGCAACTTTCGGTCACCTTGCTCAGCAACCGCACCTGGCCGGACCGCTCATCGCAACTCATTCGCGAAGTGCGGCCGCAGGTCCACGACGCCATTGTGGAAGCCGTAGGGAGCGCCGGGTGAAGCACAGGCCGGCAAAAGATACCGCGAAGCTAGGTACCGAGCAGCCGAATCCCGCCAGCCGCAATCTCGATCAGCGCTCGGCGCTGGAAATCGCACAAACCCTGAACGCCGAGGACGCGAAGGTCGCCGCCGCGGTTCGCCGGTCTCTGCCGCAGATCGCCCGCGCCATTGATGCCATCGCCGCTGCGCTGTCGAATGGCGGACGGCTGATCTATGTCGGCTCAGGAACCAGCGGCCGCTTGGGTGCTCTCGATGCCGCCGAATGTCCACCTACCTTCGGCACCCGGAGCAAGCTGGTGCAGTACGTAATTGCCGGCGGCGCGAAAGGGTTGGGCGCGGCGGTAGAGGCCAACGAAGATTCCGCAGCCTACGGACGCGCGGACCTGGCCAAACGCAAGCCGACCGAAAAAGATGTAGTCGTGGGTATCAGCGCCAGCGGACGAACTCCCTACACCGTTGGCGCTCTGCGCTACGCAGGCGCACGCGGCGCGTCCACCATCGCCGTGACCTGCAATCGTCAGTCCGCGCTGGAGCAGGCGGCGGACATCGCCATCGTGGTGCCGGTCGGCCCGGAAGCGCTGACCGGCTCGACGCGGCTTGAAGGCCGGAACTGCACAAAAAATGGTGCTGAATATGTTGTCCACCGGCGCCATGGCGCGCCTGGGCTACGTTTACGGCAACCTGATGATTAATGTGCCGCTGAAGAACAGCAAATTGTCGGCGCGCGGCATCGAAGTTCTGCAGTTGGCCACCGGGCTGGACCGCAAGCGCAGCCTGCAACTGCTGCGCGCGACGGAAGGCAACGTTCCGCTGGCCGTGGTCATGGCCAAGCGCAAAGTTGACCGGGCGAAGGCTGTGGAAATTCTGGCGCAAGCCAAGTGCCACGTGCGCCGGGCGTTGCAAGAAAAATAATTTCGCCGCGCGGTTCCACGACGCGCCTCGGTATGCGATAGTACGGAATCTGTTTCGCCACCTCGGGCCGGACCTGAAAAGTAAGTCCTTGCGGTTGCCACTCGGTCTGCGATTCCACGTAAAATTGAGGTTAGCGCGTGCTCCAGAGATTTAGTGTTCGCAGCGCGGATGTAGGACTTCCTTACATGGACAAATTCGTCATTCGTGGCGGCAATCCGCTGGTGGGCAGCGTCCGCGTGAGCGGTGCCAAGAATGCCGCGCTGCCGGCCATGGCGGCGGCCCTGCTGACGGAAGAGCCGGTCATACTGGAAAACATTCCGCAGGTCCGCGACATCGTCACCGAGCGCAACCTGCTGGCCGCAATGGGCGCCGAAGTGGAACTCGGCTACGGACGGGCCCAGCATCGCACTACCATCTGCTGCCGCAATCTCTCCAATCCTGAAGCTTCCTATGACCTGGTCAAGACCATGCGCGCGTCCACCCTGGTGCTGGGGCCGCTGCTGGCACGGCTTGGATCGGCGCGCGTGTCGCTGCCGGGAGGATGCGCCATCGGCGCTCGCCCTATTGATCTGCACCTGAAAGGCCTGGAGGCGCTGGGCGCCACGATCACGCAAGAGCACGGCTACATCGAAGCCCGCTGCCGACGCCTGCGCGGCGCGAACATCGTCTTCGACAAGATCACCGTCACCGGCACCGAAGACCTGCTGATGGCGGCTACGCTGGCCGAGGGCGAGACCCTGCTGGAAAATTGCGCCTGCGAACCCGAAGTCGTGGACCTTGCTTCCCTGCTGACCAAGATGGGCGCCCGCATCACCGGCGCCGGGACGCCGACCATCCGCGTCACCGGCGTTGACCGGCTTACGGCGCGCGCCATCGCATCATTCCCGACCGCATTGAGGCCGGAACCTTCATCGTCGCCGCCGCTCTGACCGGTGGCGATCTTCAGATAGCGAACTGCGAGCCGCGGCATCTGGAAGCCTTAATCCAGAAGCTGAAAGAATGTGGCGTAAGTGTAAGCGCCAATGGAGAATCAGTTCGCGTTAGCGGGACGGGGCCCCTGCGCGCCGCAGACGTTGCTACCTGCGAGTATCCCGGCTTCCCTACCGACATGCAGGCGCAGTACATGGTGCTGGCGACGCAGGCTGAGGGCGTCAGCCGGGTGACCGAAAACATCTTCGAGAACCGCTTCATGCACGCGCTGGAACTGGTGCGCATGGGCGCCAACATCCGGCTGGAGGGCAACGTGGCGACCGTCGTCGGGCCGACTCCGCTAAGCGGCGCGGCGGTGCTAGCCAGCGACCTGCGGGCTTCGGCGTCGCTGGTGATCGCGGCGCTGGTGGCCGACGGCGAGACCATCATTGACCGCGTCTATCACATTGATCGCGGCTATGAGCGCATCGAGGAAAAGCTGCGTGGTGTGGGCGCGCAGATTCGCCGCCTGGGAGAGATGCTGCCCAAACGCATGGCCGCTCCGGTCAGCGCCGCCGATTAGCGCTCGACGATCTTCTCCAGATCCGCAAAAAATCCCGGATAGGAGATGGCCACGCATTCGGGATTGCGAATGACGCTGTCGCCCTCGGCGCGCAGAGCTGCGATGGCAAACGCCATGGCAATGCGGTGATCGCCGAAGCTGTCGATTTCCGCGCCATGCAGCTTCTGCTTGCCGCTGATTTTCCAGCCGCTCTCCGTCTGCTCTACGGCGGCGCCCATGGCCTTCAGATTGTGGGTGACGGCGCTCAGCCGGTCCGATTCCTTCACCCGCAACTCGCCGGCGTCGCGCACCTCCAGGCCACCGCCGGTGAAAGGAGCGATCGCCGCCAGCACCGGCAGCTCGTCAATCAGCAGCGCCGTCTGCGCTCCGGAAACCACGACCGGACGGCCGCGACCGGGCTGCAACGAAATGGTTCCCACCAACTCACCGTGCTGCTCTTCCACGCGAAGCATGGCGATGCGGCTGCCCATCGCGGACAGCACATCCAGCAGCGCCGAGCGCGTCGGGTTTAGCAGAACGCCGTCCACCACCAGATTCGACTCGGGAAAGATCGCCGCTGCGCACAGGAAAAATGCGGCTGACGAGATGTCGCCAGGAATGAAGGCTTCCAGCGGATGAAGCGGCTGACCGGCTTTGATGCTGACAGAATTTGCATCGCGGTTCACGGTGGCGCCGAACGCCCGCAGCGCGACCTCGCCGTGGTCGCGAGTGCGCGACGGCTCGATGACCGTCGTGGTTCCCTGCGCCAGCAGTCCGGCAAACAGCACGCAGGTTTTGACCTGGGCGCTGGCCACCGGCGGCTGATACTCGATTCCTCGCAACTTCGCGCCGGAGATGCGTAGCGGCGCGCAGTCTCCCGGGGACGTCTGGATGTGCGCGCCCATGCGCGTGAGCGGCTCCACGATGCGCTTCATGGGACGTCGCGACAGCGACTCATCGCCGATCAACTCGCAACCGAATGGCTGCGCCGCCAGGATGCCGGAGAGCATGCGCATGGTCGAGCCGGAATTGCCGCAATCGAGCGCGGCCGCGGGCGCGTGCAGCTCCGGCCCAAACCCGGTGATAGCCACCGAACCTTGCTCATCGCGCTCAACGGCGCAGCCCAGCGCGCGAACGCAGCCCAGAGTGCTGGCGCAATCCGCGCCCGGCGAATAGTTGTCGAAGCGCGATTGGCCCGGCGCCAGCGCCGCCAGCATGGCGTAGCGATGGGAGATGGATTTATCGCCCGGCACGCGCATGCTTCCGAGAATATTGCGCGCCGGATGGACGACCACCGGCTCAGTCGAAGAACTTGAAGTCATGAGAAAATTGCCTGCGGACACAGACTCAAGCAACCAGTGTAGGAGGAATTCTGGAGAAGGCCAAATTGCCGGGCGGGCGCCTGCGAGACTCTAGCGCTGAAGCGCAGCCTCACCCTTAGCTTCCTGCAGCGCCTGCGGGGAAACTTCCCGAAGGCGCAGGCTCAGTTCAAAATTTGCGCCGCCTGCTCCTCTTCCCCACCGGCTAACGTCCCAATGGGCACGCACGAATTTGGCGGCAGGCATGGTGGACAGGTCCACCAGCAGCGGATACTCGCCGGGATAGAACTTCTGCGACAGCGTCCCGACCGATGTGGTCTCCCACGTAGTGCCGTCGGCGGAGGTGAAAACGTTGACCTCAATGGATTCCTGCTCAACCACCTTGGCGATGCTTAGGGTGAGAAGAAAAACTGGATTGGCGGCGCTGCTGACATCCACCGGCTGGCTGTCACCCTTAGCGGTGACCACGCTCTTCTCCGGCACCAGAAAGGCATCAATCATGATGCCGTAATTTTAGCGAAGGAAGGACCGCGCGCCCGGTGACGCGCGTCACAAGTTCTGCGGATGTTACAACGGCGCCTGATCGAGAAACTTGCGCAGGGCGAGACCAAATTCGGCGGGCTGCTCCATCGCCGCATAATGCCCCGCGCGCGACAGAACCACCATGCGCGCTCCCGGCACGCGGTCGCGAATCAGTTGCATCTCCGACAGCGGGATGCCGTCGTGCTTCGGCGGCAATCACCAGCGTCGGCGCCTGAATCGCCGCGAGCGTCGCAATCGAGTCGGGACGCCCGGCAATTCCCTGCTGCACGCCGATGATGTCTGCGGCCGACATCTTCTGCATCATGCGACGCGCGGCATCCACGATGTCGGGACGATTCGCGACCGTAGCCGGCGAAAGCTGTTTCGGCAGCATCTCCTCGATAAAGCCGCCGGTCCCTTCGCGCTCGATCTTCGCGATAATCTGCGCGCGGTTGGCTTTGCCCTCCGGCGTCTCGGCGCCGGCGCGGGTGTTGGCCAGCACCAAGGCTCCCACTTGCCCGCGATAGCGGCGCCAGAACTCGAACAGCAGGTATCCGCCGATGGAAACGCCGACGAAGCTCGCCTTGCCAATCCCTTCCGCGCGGCACATCCGCATCAGGTCGTCGGCCAGCTTCGCCATGGACGCCGGGCCGCTGCCAAGCTCGGAATCCCCATGCGCGCGCAGATCGGGAATCAGCAGGCGATAGCGCGAACTCAACTGCGGCGCGAACCCACTCCAGAAACCGTGATGTAAGGGAAAGGGATGCAGCAGGACCACCGGCGGCCCGCTGCCGAGCACGTCGTAATACAGATTGGCGTCATCGCTGAGCAGGGTGGGCATGGGGTCACAACAGGTCACAACAAAAAGCCAGGGAAGCCGATCCCCCTGGCTCACGGCTCGCGCAAAGGCGTCAGGAATGTTGATAGGGCGACGAAGCGCTCGGGGCCGGCGCGGCGATATACTCCGGCTCTTCCGGCATCACGATCCAGGCGATGATGTAGGCGATAAAGCCGCCGCCGCCGAAGATCGCCACCAGCAGCCAGAGGACGCGGACCACGGTCGGATCCAGATCGAAGTACTCGGCAAAGCCGGCGCAGACACCGGCGATCTTGCGATTGACTCGCGGACGCATCAGCCGATGCCGGCAAGCCACCGACGGCCCTACGCGCGTTCCGCAATAGGCGCACAAATTGGAATCATCCGGTATGACTTTCCCGCAGTAGTTGCAGTACATATCGCCCTCCTCTGCTAGATACGAACGGACGAGCCAGAAGTTCCCCGGCCACCAATCTTAATGATTCTAAGGACTATAGGCCTGTTTCATGTAGTGCCGGGCCTGCTCTGCCGAGAGCGACCCGGAATTTTCGGCAATCACCGTGCGATAGCGCTCCAGGGCATGATCGCGATTCTTCTGGGCGTCGTACATCTCGCCGGCAGCCAGCGTGGCACGCTGGCGCAGGTCGGGATCGTCGCCTTTGTCCGCCGCCAACTCATAGGCTTCCGCCGCCCCGGCAAAGTCCCGCTGGCCCCGCAGAGCCTCGCCGAGACCATACGCTGGCGTGCCGATGCGGCACTGCGAATACGCTCCCGCGCGGCAACCGGCAACCACCTTGCGATAGGCCGCAATCGCTTCCTGGCCGTGTCCGGCAGCGTTCAGCAGATGAGCGTATTCCGCCGCCACCAGGTAATTGCGCGGGCTGTCCTTCTCCATCATGATGGCGACAACTTTCAGCGCCTCGTTATATTTCTGCTCGCGCCGCAGAAATAGCGCCAGGATAATGCGCGCGTCGCTGGCCACTTCGCTGTGCGCATGATTGGCGGCGTCGCGGAGATAATCAAGCCCCTTGCTCTTGCTGCCGCTCAGTCCCACCACCGACGCCGCAACTTTGATGGGCCAGCTCAGGCTGCCGACGATGTAGAGGTGCGTGCCGACCAGAACTTTCGCGTCCACATATTGCGGGTCGATTTCCAGCACGCGCTCGTGATCGTGGCGCGCCGACACCGCGCTGCGCAAAGCCGGCAGCCAGGACTTCTCTGCCATGCCCATGTAGGTGGCACGCATACCCTTGGCAATGCCGCGCGCGTAGAGAGCATCGGTGTCGTTGGGATTTTTGGCGAGCCGCGCCTCCGACAGCGCCAGCGACTGGTCCACAAGTTTGTGGACGCGGTCGCGGACCGCAGGATCAGGACTGTGCAGATAGGTGCGGTTCAGAAAGCTGTCGCCGGCGTAGGATTCGGTGTCGAGCGCGCCGATACGAAACAGTTCCTTGAAAATCACCGCCGAAAGCAGGTGGTTCACCGCGAATGGATCGTCGGGATGGGCCTTCAGCGCGGTCTCGAACTCCGTGATCGCCTTGTCGTATTCCAGATTGTAGAAGTGGTCGAAGCCGCGGCGAGTGGCGACGTCGTTTTCCGCCCGCACCGGCGGCGCGGCGGCAGTGGGATGGGCTTGCGCCCAGCACAGGCCGGCAACAATCCACCAGCAGGCAAGCAGCAATGTCAGTCGGCGGGTATTCATCCCGAAGTGTTCTGCATAAGTTTACCTGATAATTTCCGCGGCCAACCGTCTCTCCGTCGGCTTCGTATAATCAGGCCTTGCCTCCCACCGATTACATACCGCAGCGCATCGTTTCGCTTCAACCCAGCGCCACGCTTACCTTGCGCGATCTGGGACTACTGACCCGCCTGGTGGCCTGCACTCGTTATTGCGCCGACGTCTGCCCGGAAGTGGCGAGCGGCGCCTGCCACATCGTCGCCGATTCCTGGACGGCGCAGTCTGCCGAAATCGTGGCGGCCAAGCCCGATCTGGTTCTGGCCTCGGTTCCCTACCAGATCGAGGCCGTGGGCGAAATCCTGAAAGCCGGCATCCGCTTCCTTGGGCTGGCTCCCAGAAATCTGCACGATATATACACCGATATTGTGGCCATCGCCGGCGTCCTCGGCGTCACAGACAAAGGGCAGGCCATCGTTTATAAGATGCAGGAATCGCTGGCGGATGTTCGCCGGAAGACCGAAGATCGGCCACGGCAGCGGGTCTTCAGCGAAGAGTGGGGCAAGCCGCTGATCGCTTCGCAGCCCTGGATCGCCGAAATGTTGGAGGCCTGCGGCGGAGAATTCGTCGGCGAGCCGGGAAAAACCACCACGGCAGAAGCGGTGGCTGCATCTCAACCGCAGGTATTGCTGGCGGCCTGGTGCGGCGCCGGCGACCGCGTGCCGCTGGAGAAAATCGTGGCTCAGCGACACTGGGCCGAAATTCCGGCGGTCCGCGAAGGCCGAGTGTTCTGCGTCCGCGACGAGCTGTTCAATACTCCGGCGAGCAACTTAATCGAAGGGCTTCACTGCATCGCATGGGCGCTTCATCCCGAGCTGTTCGAGCAGCCGCGCGGCATTCGCGCCATTGCACGCGTGTGATATGAATGGAGGACAATGGCTTCGCGTTACCAGCAACTGATGGAAGAACTGAACGCGGTCACCGCCGCGGCCGCCGACACCACGGAGTTGATGAGCATCATCGCCGGGCGCTTGCAGGAGCGGCTGCCGCACTTCAACTGGGTCGGCTTTTACATGGTAGAAAATGGCCGTCCCGGCGAAGATCCCATGCTGGTGCTGGGGCCTTATGTCGGTGCGGAAACGCCGCACAAGCGCATTCCTCTGAATCAGGGCATCTGTGGCGCCGCGGTCAGCACCGGGCAAACTGTGGTGGTGGATGACGTGAGGGCCGATCCCCGTTATCTTGCCTGTTCCATCGAGACGCGTTCGGAAATCGTGGCGCCCATCTCGGTGAAAGGCGCCATCGTCGGCGAGCTCGATATTGACAGCCACACTCCAGCCGCTTTCGCCGCCGACGACCGTGCGCTGGTCGAGCATTGCGCCGCGCTGGTCGGCTCCTATCTCGAACGCACCACATGAACGCCGCCACTGGCAAATCCGCGTCCGGAGCCCCGACCGTCAAGCAGGTAGTGGCGGCGCTCATCGTGCGCGGTGACACCATCCTGTGTTGCCAGCGCACCAAGTATCAGGCGCTGGCGCTGAAGTGGGAATTTCCCGGCGGCAAGATTGAACCGGGCGAAGAGGCGGTCGAAGCGCTGCATCGAGAGCTGGAAGAAGAGCTCGGCATTCGCGCGGAGATTGGCCGCATGGTGGCGGAGTTGGAGCACACCTACGCCAACGGAAATTCCGTCGCCCTGCGCTTCTTCCTGGTGGAACAATTCCAAGGCGAACTCCAGAACCGCATCTTCCGCGATGTTCGCTGGATGAAAAAGCAGGACCTGCCGGCGCTGGATTTTCTCGACGCCGACCGCACCCTGGTGCAGCAACTGGCCCGCGGCGAACTGCTCTAGCTTCCCAGGCCGCCGGTCACAAACCACGCAATCGTCAGCCCAATCATGATGATGGTGGTGGCCCAGGCAATCAGGTTGAACCAGGTTCCGTTGATGTACTGGCCCATCAGCTCGCTCTTGTTCACCAGCAGCAGCATGAAGATGAGCACAAACGGCAGCACAATACCGTTCACCACCTGCGACAAAATCGTGATCTTGATCAGCGAAAGATTGGGCAGCAGAATGGTCCCGCCGCCGGCGATCAGCAGCAAGGTATAGAGCCAGTAGAAAACCTTGGCCTCGCTGAATTTTTTTCCTACGCCCGACTCAAATCCCAGGCCCTCGCAAACCGTGTAGGCGGTGGAAATCGGCAGAATGGAAGCCGCGAACAGCGAGGCGTTGAACAGCCCCGCAGCAAACAGGATGTAGGCATACTCGCCGACCAGGGGGCGCAATGCCTGGGCGGCGTCGGCGGCATCACGGATCTGACGGAAGCCGTGCATGTACAAGGTAGCCGCGCAGGCCACCACAATGAACCAGGCCACAATGTCGGTGAAGAAGCAGCCCAGGATCACGTCCCAGCGCGAAGCGCGGTATTCGCGGGCAGTCACGCCCTTCTCCACGATGGACGATTGCAGGTAGAACTGCATCCAGGGCGCGATAGTGGTTCCAATCACGCCAATCACCATGTACAGATATGCCGACTGGTGGAAGGGCGCCGCGTGCGGCGGCTTGAAGGTGGCGATGACCGCTTCCTTCCAACTCGGACCCGCGAGCACGCCGGCAATGATGTAGGTGAAGTAAAAGAAAGACGCCGCCAGAAAAACCTTCTCGACGGTCTTGTAGGTTCCCTTCACCACCAGCAGCCACACCACTAACATCGAAACCGGCACGCTGATGTAGCGCGAGATATGGAACAGCTCCAGGCTGGTGGCGATGCCGGCGAATTCGGCGACCACATTGCCGAAGTTGGTAATGATCAGGCCCAGCATCATCAGGAAGGTGATGCGCAGCCCGTACTCCTCGCGGATCAGGTCGCTGAGGCCTTTGCCGGTGACCGCGCCCATGCGCGCCGACATCTCCTGCACCACCACCAGCGCGATGGTCATGGGGATCATGACCCACAACAGCAGATAGCCGAACTGCGCGCCCGCCGCCGAGTAGGTGTAAATGCCGCCGGCATCGTTGTCCACATTCGCGGTGATGAAGCCCGGCCCGATGACGGCCAGGAACATCAGCAGACGAATTCTCCAGACTTTCAGGCGGCGGCTGTCAGACATGTTGACGGGAACGGCGAGAAGATCAAAGACCCCACCAGGATATATGCGGATCAGGAATGCGCCAAGTCAGTTTCGGCAGTGGTGATGAGGTGTGGCTTTGAAAGGGCACGGCTTCAGCCGTGCCGAACGGACGACCGCAAGAATGCGGCTTCAGCCGCGGAGATCTGGACCTACAGCTTGGCGCGCAGCATGTTGATGACGTCGTCGGCGGTGATCACGCCGGTGAGGATGCCTTCGTCGTCGGTCACCGGCAGCGTCAGCAGGTTGTACTTGTCAAAGAGTTCGGCAACTTCCTTTTCGTCGGCGCCGGGATGAATCGTCGTCATGTGGCCGGTGCTGAGCATCATCAGCGGCGTGCCCGGCGGCGCCAGCACGATCTTGGCCAGCGGCACCGCGCCCAGCAGCTTCTCCTTCTCGCCGATGATGTAGATGGTGCTGACACTCTCCACTCCGCCTTCGAACTTGCGCAGCATATCAATCGCATCCTCCACCTTGGCCGCCGGCCCCAGCGCCATGTACTCCGTGGTCATGCGGCCGGCGGCGGTGTCTTCGTCGAAGCTCAGCAGCTCCGTGACTTCGGCGCGCTCCTCCGGCTGCATCTCGGTCAGGATTTCCTGGCTGGTATCGGGCGGCATGTCGCCCAGCAGATCGGCGGCCGCGTCCGGGTCCATCTCCTCGACGATGTCGGCGGCGCGGTCGGAGTCGAGCGAGCTGAGAATCGAAACCTGGAGCTTGGGATCGATCTCCTCCAGCGTCTCGGCGGCCACTTCCTCGTCCAGGGTCTCGAAGATGGCTTCGCGCTCGGCGGGCGCCAGATCCTCCACGATGTCGGCAATGTCGGCAGGATGCAGCTTGGCCAGGCGATCGAGCGAAATCTTGAGCTTCACCCGCCGCGCGGGATCGGTCTCGATGAGATCAACGAATTCCCACGGGATCATGCGCGGCGGAATCTTGGCCAGCAGCGGCCTCAACGCGGCTCCGGGGATGACATTCTTCAGCAGGCGGCGCACTGCACCGCGCGCGCCCACATCCACCGCGCCCAGCTTCAGGACGATGCGACCGTGCCCCAGTTCTTCGTGAATGTCCACATCATTGACTCGCACTACCTTGCGGCCGTGCACGTCAATGATCTGCTGGTCGAGCAGGTCACGCTCTAGCAGAAGCATGCCTTCGCCGCCGCCGAAGGGACTCCACTCCGCGGCGTTGGTGGACATGCGCAGCTCGCCGTCAATCAGGCTGATGCAGGTGGCCGGCACCATGCGGTCGCCATGGCGAGTCTTCACCACGAAGCCGGAAACCTGGTTCGGACTCTCGTGCGGCGCGACCGCGACTTCGCGCACCTTGCCCGCATGGGCGCCGGTATTGTCAATCACCGGGTAGCCAATCAGGTCGGAAAGTGCGAGTTCAGGCATTGCAGCCAATATATGCGAAGGGCCAAGCTCGCGGTCAGGGAAAAATTCGCGCGCCGTCGCTGGCGGCTCATTTTGGGAGCGAACCTTTGCCAGCCACCGAAGGCTTTGCGAAACTGGGACGATGCAAACCTTTTCCTGCCAGGCGCTGCTCTTCGATCTCGATGGCGTGCTGGTGGATTCCACGCCCTGCGTCACGCGAGTTTGGCAGGCCTGGGCCCGCCGGCACGGGCTCGACCCTGACTACGTGGTCCACGTGGCTCATGGCCAGCGCACGATCGAAACGGTAAGGACGGTGGCGCCGCATCTAGACGCCGAGCGCGAGACACAGGCCATCCTGCATGAAGAACTGAACGACACTGACGGCTTGATCGCTTTGCCCGGTACTAAAGCGTTACTTGCAGAACTGCCTGCGGGCCGCTTTGCCATCGTTACTTCCGGCGTACGGCAGTTGGCCGTCAAGCGCCTGGAAGCCGCCGGTTTGCCGGTGCCGGCAACGATTGTCAGCGCCGCCAACGTCAGCCGCGGCAAGCCCGATCCCGAACCTTATGCCGCCGGGGCGCGCCTGCTCGGAGTTGAACCCAGCCAATGCCTGGCGTTCGAAGACGCGCCGTCGGGCATCCAGTCGGCTCGCGCCGCCGGAGCGAACGTCATCGCGATTCTCAGCACGTATAAGGCTGGCGATTTGCAGGCCGCCGCGCTGGTCATTCCCTCTCTGGCGTACGTACAAGTGCGGATCAAGCAGGACGGCAGTCTCTCCCTAACCGTCGGGGGATGACGCGGAATTTGGACGCCTCTCGGCCCGACTCTTGCAACGTGTTCCCCCACCGGCGTTCTCAGAATGTCCGGGCATGAGTACCGCTGAAAATACAGGTGGTTACCGGAAGAATTGGCGTACCTGTATGTCACTTTTACCCGTAATTCCGCGACCCCGTGGTATGTAAATGCCGCATTAACATGGGGTTACAGGCCGTGCAGATGTGGAACGCCGAATGCCCTTAGCCAAGCGGTTGTAGGAGGTGACATCCGTGCCTTACCTACGCATTTACTCGCATCCGCTCTCCCTGGCGCAAAAACGCGAAATCTCCCAAACCCTGATGACGTTGATGTCGCGCATCTTTGAACTCGATCAGGCGCACCGTCACGCGGTCAATATTCAATTCGTCCTGATACCGCGCGTCAGCTCAGTCAGCGGCTTTGGGGTTGAGGTTGGCGCCAACACGGATGTGTTCGTGGAATGGAAGGACCACGCATTGCCGCCGGAAAAAGTGGCGGCCTTCACCGCCGAGGCCGAGTCTATGCTGGCCGAGCTTCTCAACGGCAGACGCAGCCACTGGTGGAACAAGCTGATGGGCCGCAGGGCTGCATCCCATCACGTCGCTTTGTTGTTCAGCGAGATTAAGCCGGATCCGATGGTGCGTGAAAGCCTCGGTGATCTGGAAAGGCGTGCGGCCTGAGAAACGCAAGGCCCTGGCTTGGGGGAGTTGGGGCGTCGAACTTGCGGCGGCTTGGGCTGCACGCTTAACCAGTGCGCCGTGGCCCGCCACGGGCTGTAAGTCAGGCAAGTTGGTCGCTGTTGAACCCGACTTGCTGCAGAAGTATTCTTTGCCTGCTTGTCCCTGCCGTCCGAGGCTGCCCGGGTTTGTTTCCGCAAATCTGGGCGGCTGCGGGCGGATGCCTGCGTTATCGCTAGCCCTTTTTCCTCAGACCAGTTGCCAGTTCTGCCGGCTCACTCCTGCCGTGAGCTGCTCCAGGTTTCTGCCAACTCATCGTTATTCCCGTACAACTCGTCACCTTCCCTTTGACTTCTCGCGGTACTTTTCGTAATTTGGACACGAGCGCGAAGGGCGCATCCAGTCCGCGGAAAGGGCCGTGCCCACCTTCACTTCAAAACTTTTACGAACCTTCTTTCATGCCTGACTCGTGCGGACTCCAGGCAAGCCGATGAAAGGAGCTTCGTGTGTTCGATAAGACCCTTCCCGACCGTCCCAACCTGGAACAATATAAAAAGCAGGCCAAAGAGCTGGCCGCAGAGTGTGCCGCCGGCGCCGGCGACGCGCTCAGCCGCATGCAACGCCACCATCCTCGCTTCCACAAAATGCCTCCGGCCGAGCTAAGCGCCGCGCGTGCGAGCCTTTCCGATGCGCAACTGGTGCTGGCGCGCGAACACGGCTTCGAGAGCTGGCCGAAATTCGCTCACCACATCGAAATGCTGCACATCATTCGCTCGGTTGCCGAGCTGGAGGATCCGGTGGCGGCATTCATCGAGGTGGCCTGCGTCCCGCGCCATACCGGCCATGCCGCCGGCACACTGGAGCACGCGGAGGCCATCCTCGCGCGCTACCCGCAGGTGGCGACGGCCAACATCCACACCGCGGCGATCCTCGGTGATGATGCGACGGTGCGGCGCTTTCTCGCGGCCGATAAGCGCAACGCCACCACCAAAGGCGGACCCCACGGCTGGGACGCACTCACGCATCTTTGCTTCTCGCGATATCTGCGCATGGATGCCGCGCGGACAGACGGCTTTGTGCGTACGGCGCGAGCGTTGCTGGAAGCCGGCGCCAGCGCCAACACCGGCTGGACCGAGATGATTGACCATCCCAACCCGCGGCCGATTCTGGAGAGCGCTATCTACGGCGCGGCCGCCGTGGCCAAGCATGCGGGCGTGACTCGCCTGCTGCTGGAGCACGGCGCCGATCCCAATGACGACGAGCTGCCCTATCACCTGCCCGAAGATTACGACAACACCATCATGAAGATCGTGCTGGAGAGCAGAAAGCTGGATGCCACGCACCTGTCGTGGCTGCTGGTGCGAAAAGCCGACTGGCATGACCTGGACGGCATGCGCATGGCGCTGGAGTACGGCGCCGATCCCAATCGCACCACGATCTGGGGCATCACCGCATTGCATCAATCGGTTCGGCGCGACAATCGCCTGGAGATTATCGAGCTGCTGCTGGACCATTCCCCCGATCCGGCATTGCTCACTCGCGACGGGCATTCTGCCACCGCCATCGCCGCTCACCGTGGCCGCGGCGACGTGCTGGAGGCGCTGGGACGACGCGGTATCCCCATTGCCCTCGACGGAGTGGATCGCCTGATCGCCGCCTGTGCCAAAGCGGACCGCGAAGCCATCGCCGCGATCACGCAGCAGGAACCGGTGCTGCTGACACAACTGCTCGAGCACGGCGGGACCCTGCTGGCGGAATTCGCCGGCAATGACAATCTGGAGGGCGTGCGATGCCTGCTTGATCTGGGGGTTTCCCCGGCTGCGCTGTATCGCGAGGGCGATGCCTATTTCGACACCGCTCGCGACAGTACGGCGCTGCACGTGGCGGCGTGGCGCGGCTGGCCTGCGGTGGTGAAGGAATTCATCGCGCGCGGCACGCCGGTCAACGCCCTCGATGGCAAGGGACGCACCGCGTTGATGCTGGCAGTCAAGGCCTGCGTGGATTCGTACTGGAAATCGCGGCGCTCCACCGAGTCGTCCGAGGCGCTGCTGAAGGCCGGCGCCACATCGGCCGGCATCGAGCTGCCGACGGGCTACGACGAGCTGGACGACTTGCTCCGCCAATATCTGGCGAAGCAACCAACCGGCTAGCCAACCACCGTCGTATGACCTTTGCCGCCGAGCACACGCTCGGCGGCACCTCGCCCTATAATTCGCTTATGCCCTTCAAGCGCACGCAGAAGACCTACGACGAGGCCACGCTCTACGAGTACGCCGTGCGCGCGCTGGGAAGTCAGATGCGCACCGTCGCGGAGCTGAAGCGCAAGATGCGCGAGCGGGTCAAAGGTCAGGAAAATGGCGAACAACTGATTGACGTCGTGGTTGGCCTGCTGAAGGAGCAGAAGTACCTGAACGACACCAACTATGCCGAGAGCTATTCGCGCTTCCGCCGCGATAATGAAAAGTTCGGGCGCTCGCGCGTGGTGCAGGACCTGAAAGCCAAGGGCGTCCACGGCGATCTCATCGCCAAGGCCGTCAGCGCCACCTACGAAGGCGTGGACGAAGAGAAGCTGGCGCGCGACTTCCTGCGGCGTAAGCGGATTACCAAGCCGGCCACCCAGCGCGAGGCCGCCCGGGCCTTCCGCATCATGACCCGCGCCGGCTTCAGCAGCCGCATCATCTTCCGCATCCTCAAGAAATGGGACGTGGACGACGAGACCATCACCGCCCTGGAGAGCGAGTCCGCCGAGGCCGCAGAAGAAAAAGAAAGCTGATTCACCACAGAGACACAGACACAGAGAAATCCCCTAAAAGTTGAACACCTGGAAGTGCCTGCCTGATGGTGAGCCTGTACAAGCCTGTGCACCGACGTGCAGAAATGCGAGATTTAAGACTTTTAGTTTTCCTACTTGTTTGAGGTTCTCTGTGTCTCTGTGTCTCTGTGGTGAACCCGCCGTTTAGAATTACAGCCTATGCCTCGTAAACTCGATCACACCGCCGCCTGCGAGCACCTCTCGCGGGTTGACCGCGGGCTGGCGCGCATCATGGCACGCTCCGGAGCTTGCGGCTTGCAAGCTGAGACGGCGCCGAGCATCTTTGAAGCGCTGATGGAATCCATCATCTATCAGCAGCTCAACGGCAAGGTTGCCGCCATCATCGTCGGACGGGTGAAAGCGCTCTTCCCCGACAACACACACCGAATTCGCACCCGCCGAGGGCTGGTGGCGGGCTTCCCCACGCCGGAACAGATTCTCTCCGCCAGCGAAGAGACTTTGCGCTCCGCCGGGCTCTCGCGCGCCAAAATGCTGGCCATTCGCGACGTGGCGGCAAAGACGCTGGACGGCACGGTCCCCACCGTGAAGGAAGCACACCGCATGAGCGATCAGGCGCTGATTGACCGGCTGATCACCGTGCGTGGCATCGGCCGTTGGACGGTGGAGATGCTGCTGCTCTTCCGGCTGGCGCGTCCCGACGTTCTGCCGGTGGACGACTACGGGGTTCGCGTAGGCTTTGCCAAGATGCAGAAGCTCACCGCGCTGCCCAAGCCGAAAGAGCTGGCGGCGTACGGCGAGCGCTGGAGCCCGTACCGCAGCGTGGCCGCGTGGTACATGTGGCGCGCGGCGGAGATGAAAGACCTGCCGCTGCTCGTCGTCAAGGTGGCCAAGAAAACCGCGGGCAAACGCGCCACGGCCAAAAAGAAATCGCGGACGAAAGCCTCGCCCGCGAAAAAAGCTAGTTCGCCGGAGAAATCGAATCGCTAGGTGTTAGCCGGCGCGTGACCTGTCGCCAGGAATAACTGGAAGGTCCGCGCCGCCTCCAGCGGGTCGCCTGCGGTATTGGGCGGGATGATGGATGGCACCAGCTGCGGGCAAACTCTCACCGCCGCACAAACATTCACCGCACTGGGCAGTTGCGCCGTCAGCATCGGGTTCAGGGCGGCATCATCCTCCGAATCCAGAATGATCAGGTCGGTCAACAGATCGGAGCCCACGTGGTTTGCCAGCAGGTCCTTGTAATCGTGGAGCTCGATGGTCTCCACCAGGATAGGCCGGCCGGAAGCGGTCTTGGGATTGATGGCCTGGAAATCCAGAATGGCATGGTCAATATTGCTGGCGTAGATGGAATTGAGATCGCGCAACAGGTGCACGGTGACGGGGAGTGGCTTGTGCCGGACTTTACATCCCGGCAGCAGGGCGAGAATGAGCAGGGCGCTTAGGGACAACCTAAGTCGTTGTGCCATGCAAGCATCATATCTTTAGTCGCGCGTTGCGCCTAGTCCGTTGCGCCGCGTACTTGCGACTTCCTAAGTCACCAGTTTGGTTCCGGGGTTGCCCGCAGCCGGGCAGAAAAATTCTCTTGCGAGACACAGCCTTTTCGCTTAGTTATTACTTCCTAGTTAGTGCTCGCTGGCCATAGATCGGAACCTGAGGTTGGAGTATGAGGGCGCGCGGTTTAATCTGCTGCATCTGCCTCGGTCTCGGTTGCGCGCCGGGAAATGCGCAAAGCGTTTTGATCTCCACCCTGCGCTGGAGCGCGAACGTGGAGTTCTTTCAGCCGATCGGCTCTGCTTCCGAAGCCATCTCCGTCCAGCCTCCCGCCATGGTGGCTGAAGCGACGCCAGCGGTTTTGCCGGCGATGTCGCTTGACCTGGAGCTGCCCAGCAACCCGGTGGTGAGTTCGGCGTTCCTCGGCAATCCCGAGGCGATCCGGTGTTCGCAGCCGTTGCCGCCGCGCGCCGAAGCTATTCCCTACAACGCCATCGAACATCTCGACCTGCATCCGGCGGCGATTCGGAGGGCCTTCACTCACGACAACATGGTGAAGATGGTGCGCAATTTTGTGCCGGGACAGCCGCTGCCGGACGCTCCATCGTATGTTCCCATGAGCACGCGGCAGAAGTGGGATTCGTTTGTGCGTCGCAGTCACTCCGGCGACCTGGCCTTCGGTTCGGTGGTGGACGCGATTTCCGACCAGGCCACCGGCGCCTATCCCGGTTTCGGTGGGGGATTGCCCGGCTTCGGGAAGCGCCTGGGAAATTCGGTAGCGGGAGCCGAAGCCGGCGCTTTCTTCGGCCGCTTTCTGTTTCCTACGTTGCTCCACCAGGACCCACGCTATTTTCCTTCGACCGACACTCGGACCAGCAACCGCCTGGCTTACGCCGTCAGCCGCGCCTTCATCACCCGTAGCGATGATGGCCGTACCGTCATCAATACTTCCGCCATCATGAGCCAGTTGGTGCAGGCGGCGATCGCCAACGCCTACATTCCCTATCGCCGCGAAACCATGCACGGCACGGTTGAAGACGCCATCGGCGGATTGGGCGCCGTGGCCGAGTCGAACATGTTGGAAGAATTCTGGCCTGACATCACGTCGTTCTTCCGCAAGCATCAGCAGACCGTGCTTCGCTGGCAGCGGCATAAGAACGACCCCACCCTGGCCGAAGCCGACAGCCAGTAGTCCTTTCCCTCCGTCGTGACATTTGTCATGTCTCGCGACTGACATTCGGCACTACTTCCCGCCCGTATATCGTTGCACTCTTATGGTAGAAAGCCAGCGGATTGTACGACAAACCGGTCCACGGCCTTCCAAACTTTGCGCCGGAATGCGATGCTAGAGATGAATGCCTCACGGGAATTGGATATGCCCATGCCGGATTTGAAGGATGAGCTGGCATCTTTGCGCATTGATCGCGAGGCCCCGCGTCGGCATCGCACGGGGCGGATCGTTCTCTGGCTGCTGCTGATTGCCGCCCTGGCAGCGGGCGGCGCTTATCTATGGCGCCAGCGCTCTATCTTCACCGCCGTCGATGTCGAGACCGTTCAGGCCAGTGTGCAGCAAAGCGGGGGCGCCAATGCCGGAACGCCCGTCCTCACCGCGTCCGGATATCTGGTGGCGCGCAAGCAATCCGTGGTGTCGTCGAAGATTCAGGGCCGCATCAGCCAGTTGCTGGTGGAAGAAGGTAGCATCGTCAAGCAGGGCGACGTGCTGGCCCGTCTCGACAGCGAGGACTACGAGGCCGCCATCGTCAAAGCGAAAGCCGATATTGAATACGCCAAGGCCGACCTGGCGGAAGCGCAGCGCCAGGAACGGCTGCAGCAATCGCTGTATGGTGACAAGGTGGTGTCGCAGGACGCGCTCGACGCCGCCAAAGCCAAGGTGGCGCTGGCCGCCGCCACCATCGATCAGGACAAAGCGAACTTGCAAGTCCAGCAGGCGTACCTGGACTTCACCACCATTCGTGCCCCGTTCGCCGGCGTGGTGGTGAAGAAGATGACCGAAGTGGGCGAGAGCGTCGCCCCAATTCCGCCAGGGGTGAATATTTCCACCGCTTCCGGCGCCATCGTCGCCATTGCCGACATGAATTCGCTGGAGGCCGAAGTTGACGTCAACGAGGCCAACGTGGCCGAGTTACGACCGACGCAGCCCGCTGAGATCCAGGTGCAGGCGATTCCTGGCCACACCTACAAGGGCGTGCTGCGGCAGGTGATTCCCACCGCCGATCGCACCAAGGCGACGGTCACCGTCAAGGTGGCCATCACCGACAAGGACAAGTACCTGAAGCCGGAGATGAGCTGCAATGTGACTTTCTTGCAGCCGGAGAAGAAGCAGGCCCCTGGCGCCACGCCGCAGCGCATTGTGACCATCCCCAAAGAAGCGGTCATCACCCGCGACGGCAAGCCGGCGGTCTTCACCATCGAAGACAAGCGCGTTCACCTGGTCCCGGTCACCACCGGCGCCGATCTGCGAGGGCAGATTATCGTGAACCACGGACTGGCCGGCGGCGAAACTGTGGTCAACAATCCGCCGCAGAAGCTGAAGGATGGCGACGCGGTAAAGACGAAGAGTTAAGCGACACGGAGAAGCCATGAGTGCAAACAACCTGGCGGCCGCGACGGCTGCTGTGAATGTCGAGAACGTTCGCAAGGTCTACCACCGCGACAGCATCCAGATTCCTGTGCTCGAGGGCATCAACCTGGCGGTGCCGCAGGGCGAGTTCGTCGCCCTCATGGGACCGTCGGGTTCGGGCAAGACCACACTGCTGAACTTGATTGCCGGCATTGACCGCGTGACCTCGGGCCGCGTCATCGTGTCCGGCACCGATCTGGGGCCGCTCTCGGAGGGCGAACTGGCCAAATGGCGCAGCCATAACATCGGCTTCATCTTCCAGTTCTACAACCTGATTCCGGTGCTCACCGCGGTGGAGAACGTGGAACTGCCGCTGCTGCTCACTTCCCTCTCCGGCCGCGAGCGCCGCGAGCGCGCCATGACCGCCCTGCGCATCGTGGGGCTGGAAGACCGCGCCAAGCACTATCCTCGCCAGCTTTCGGGCGGACAGGAGCAGCGCGTTGCCATCGCACGCGCCGTGGTCACCGACCCCAGCGTGCTGGTGGCCGACGAGCCTACCGGCGATCTCGACCATAAAAGCGCGGAAGAAATCCTGACCCTGATGGAGACCTTCAACCGCGACTTCCACAAGACCATCATCATGGTGACCCACGACCCGCGCGCCGCTTCCCGCGCCCGCGTCCAGCTCCATCTCGACAAAGGAGTGCTGACGAATTAACTAACAGCTATTGGCTTTTAGCGGCTTTTAGCTATTAGCTCTTAGCAAGCCGGCGATGCAGAACGGGATTGGCCCTGTGCAGTTTGGATTGGATGGAATTGCGTTGGTAAATGTCTCACGTCGGAACGGATGAATGTTCGCGTTGTCAGGAGCTGATGGCTGACGGCTGACAGCCGACGGCTAAGAGCTAAGAGCTGCTTATGAAATTCGCACCCCTGGTCCTCAAGCATCTTCGCAAGAATTGGATCCGCACCCTGAGCACGGTGCTGGCCATGTCGGTGTGCATCTTCCTGTTCTGCACCTTGCAGACAGTGGTGGAGGCAGTCAACTTTGGACTGCACTCCGGCAATGCCGGGCGTCTGGTCACTCGCCACTATGTCAGCCTGGTCTTCAACCTGCCGCTGAACTACAAGCAGCGCGTTGAGACCGTTCCGGGCGTCAAGGACGTGGTCATGAACTGGTGGTTCGGCGGCATCTACCGCGATCCCAAGAACTTTTTCGCCACCATCGCCACCGAGCCGGGGCCGTTCCTCGATGTCTATCCTGAAGTCATGGTGCCGCCCGATCAGAAAGAGAAATGGCTGCACGATCGCCGCGGCGCCATCGTCGGACGCAAGCTGGCGCAGCGCTTCGGCTGGAAGCTGGGGGATACTTTCCAGTTGGAGAGTTCCATCCCGCCTTACCGCGTGGGACATCCCTTCGATTTTGTGATTGACGGTATTTACGACACCGACGAAGCGAAGTACCCCGGTACTGACCTGAACTCGATGTACTTCGATTACCACTACCTGTACGAGGCCACCGGGCGCAATCTCGGCATTGGCTGGCTAGTGGAAAAGATTGACGATCCCAGCCATGCCGGAGCCATCAGCAAATCTATTGACGCGATGTTCGAGAACAGCGACGCGGCCACCAAGACCGAGACTGAACAGGCCTTCCAGGCGGGCTTCGTCGCCATGGCGGGAAATCTGGCGCTGCTGCTGAACGGCATCGGCCTGGCGGTGGCCTTCACCATTCTGCTGGTGACGGCCAACACCATGAGTATCGCGGTGCGCGAGCGGCAGCAGGAAATTGCCGTGCTTAAGACGTTGGGCTTCTCCAGCACGCTGGTGCTGACGCTCATCCTCAGTGAGGCATTGCTCATCGGAGCCCTCGGCGGCGGAGTAGGTTTGTTGATCAGCGCCGGAGCGCTCAAAGTGCTGCCCGAGGTACCGTTCCTTGGCGACATCGTCGCCCAGTATCCCAACTTCGGGCTTTCGCCGCGAACCATGATGTTCGGCATGAGCATCGCCCTGCTTTTGGGACTGATAGCTGGGTTTTTTCCAGCCATCAACGGCTATCGTGCCAGGATCACGGAGACCTTGCGGCAGGTGTGAGAAGAAGCAATTAGCTTTTAGCTCTTAGCTCTTAGCTTCCAGAGTTTAGCGTTTAGCAACGAGCGAGGCTATTGACAGTTGGAACTCTAATTGGTTTTGAATAATTGGCAGGTAGCTGAGGCTGTAAAGAACCATGGCCCACTGACTTCGCGGAAACACATCACTGAGAGTCGTTAGTCTCTGGTTGCTAAAAGCTAAAGGCTAAGAGCTAAAGGCTAGTTGCTAATTACTCGGTACACAACATGGCACTCCCCCTTATCTATAACGTCCGCAACCTCCGCCAGCGCTGGAAGGTCACCTTGCTGGCCATCGTCGGCATTGCTCTGGTAGTCGCGGTATTCGTGGCGCTACTGGCGATGCAGAGCGGCTTCCGCATCGCCCTGCGCTCCACCGGTTCGCCACTGAACGGAATCATTACTCAGCGCGGTTCTACGTCCGAGCTTACTTCGTGGATCAATGTTGCCGATGCCCAGGTCATCGCCGTCGATCCTCACGTGGCGCGCGGCGCTGACGGCAAGCCCCTGGCTTCCTGCGAAGTCGTGATTCTGGCCAACAAGCCACGGCGTTCCGACAATCAGCCCGCCAACATTACCTTTCGCGGCGTGTCGCCGGCGGTTTTCGGCGTCCGCAACAACATCAAGATTGTGGAGGGCCGGCGTTTCACGCCGGGACTGTATGAGATCATCGTCGGCAAGAAGATGGCCGACCGTGTGAAAGGCCTGGATATCGGCGACACCATTAGCGTACAGAAGCACGATTTCAAAGTGGTCGGCCTGTTTACCGCCGACGGCAGTTCCTTCGAGAGCGAAATCTGGGGTGACTACGACGCCATGGCGCCCGCCATTGGCCGTAATGGCGGCTGTAGTTCCATGACCGTGCGCATGAGCAACCCCGCCACCTTGCCGGAGTTCGACAAAGAGGTGCGCGCCAACCCGCGGGTTGAGCTCGAGGTCGATTCCGAGCCGAAATATTACGAGGACCAGGCCGGCCCGGTCGCCGGCGCGCTGCTCGGACTGGCGGCCTTCGTCTCGCTGGTGATGGGCATCGGCGCGGTCTTCGGCGCCATGAACACCATGTACGCTATCGTGGCGCAGCGCACGCGCGAGGTCGGGACCCTGCGCGCACTCGGCTTCTCTCGGCTCAGCATCCTGTTTTCGTTTGTGCTGGAATCGGTGCTGCTGGCGGTTGTCGGCGGGGTGCTGGGATGCATGCTGGCCTTCGTGATGAACGGCTACACCGCCGGCACGGGACAGACCCAAAGCTTCAGCGAGATGGCTTTCGCCTTCCGCATCACGCCGGAGAACTTAATGATTGGGATGCTGTTTGCGGTGTTGATGGGTTTCTTTGGAGGATTGCTGCCGGCGTTGCGCGCTGCGCGTCTGCCGATTACCAGCGCGCTTCGCGAAGCGTGAGAAGCAGTGGCTGGTGGTCAGTGGCGAGTCAATCCGATTGGCGCATAGCTGTTCGCAGCCGCTATCATTTTACCGGCCTTGGAACATCCTTACGTCGAAGCGGAACTTTTGCGGCTTCGCAATGCGAATGCTGCCGAACTCCTCATGCACGGGATTCAGCAACACGTTCCACTCTCCGCGCACCGCTGCCGAGGGAACCTGTAGGGCAACGGTTTTCTCCAGCCGAATCCACTCGTCGCCAAACTTTCTCAGGGATTCGTTGCGTGAGCTGTGCCAGTTGCGCGGCAGGACATTGACGTCAACCCGCTCGATTGCGATCTTGTCGGGAAGTTCGGCCTCGATCAAGACCAGGTCATCAGGCTGCAGGTTAGCTTCGAGGTTGACGAACGTCTCAACCGTAGCCAGCGCGAGAGAGGGGGACGAATACACGACCTTCACCCCGGGGCTGTTCCAGCGCCCGCCGTACAGACGGGCGCCCTCACCCGAGAACGCCTCCGCCGCATGAATCCTACGGCATATTCTCCACAGGCGCATCAGCTATAAACGCCGTAGGCGATGCGCCCCAGAATGTTCTCGACCTCGTTTGCGCCTACGTCGGTGTCCAGTTGATTGAGAGGAATCTCGCCTCCCAGCGCGCGGTTCGGGGTGTTCAACCATTGCGCGGCCTTGTCGGCATTGCCGATCATCTCGGTGGCTGTGGCATAGACGCGCGCCAGGCGGGCGGCCCTGTCGGATTCGCCGGCCGTGAGCCGGGAATGACGGCTCAGCCGACGGGTCAAGGTTCGCTGCGGTATGCCTAGCTTCTCGGACAAGTCCGCATTCGTGAGGTCGAGCTTCTCTCCCAACACGCGCAGAGAGTTGGCGGGCAAGCCCTGCCGAATTAACTCGGTCAATTGCACAAAATTCTTGATCGAGCGTCCCAGGACCTTCTTGCCGCCTAAGAGTTCGGCGATGGCAGTTGACGTCATATAGCCTCTTGGCTATCTAGAATACGCCATTTGGCCAACAAAGCCAATCTTCAGGGATTGCCTCGGCGGCCTTAGACAGAAAGCCGGCGCTTCGTCGGCTTACAAACTAGCCACTAGCCCAGTGACTTCAAATTCCGGTCACCCTCCACCCCGCGCCGTGTACTTTGTGGCGGATGTTCAGCGTGATCAGCAGCGCGGTCATGGCCTCGACGATGCGCGCATTCTCCAGCTTGCCGCCATCAATGGCGCGCACGCCGGGAATCTTCACCGCCAGCTCTGACGCTGCCTGCCGCGCACGATCGTCGTCGCTGCACACGATGACGTCGCAAGCCACGTCGCCATCGGCGTTCAGCACCGTCGCCGACAGGCTATGAAACGCCGCCGCCACCTGAACATTCTTGCCGACGATCTCGGCAGCCTGCTCCGCGGCCGAGCCCTGCCATACGCCCAGCACGCGCGTCGGGCGTCCGCCGACGGCGGCCGCCAGCGGCACCGTTGCGTCAATCAGCACGGTTCCCTGCCGAAATGACGGCTTCAGTTGTTTCAGGAGTTCTGCCTGCCCGGCGAACGGCACGGTGAGCACCACGATGTCGCACATCTTCACCGCGGTCGCGTTATCCGCTCCCTCGACATGCCCCGCGGAACCAGCCTTCTCGTTGATTTGCGCAGCAGCAGTCTTCGCCCGCTCGGCATCGCGCGAGCCGATGATGATGGACTCTCCCGCGCGCGCCCAGCGCAACGCCAGGCCGGAGCCTTCCGGACCGGTACCGCCCACGATGGCGATCAAGCGCGCCCGCCGGCTGCCACCGGTTCGCCTGCGACCGACGGAACCGGATCGAGATACTTGCTGTAGGTCGTGTTGCGCTGCGCGGGAATGCGTCCCAGTTCGAGGATGCGTTCCTGGAACTCGGCGGTCGAGACGTACTGTCCCGCGGTGGCGCCTGCCAGCCGCGAGATGCTCTCCTCGAACAGCGTGCCGCCGTAATCGTCGGCACCCACCAGCAGCGCCAGTTGCGACACCTCGCGCCCCAACTTCACCCACGACACCTGCACATGATTGATGGAGCCGGCCAGCATCACGCGCGCCAGGGCATGCACCTTGAGATGCTCTTCCAGCGTACCGCCGCTGCGCGAAAGGCCTTGCGCGAATAGCCGCGTGTTGTCGTGAATGAAGCCCAGCGGCACAAACTCGGTGAAGCCGCCGGTGCGCGCCTGGATGCTGCGCAGCAGAAGCAACTGGTTCACCCACTGCTCGCAGGTTTCGCTGTGGCCGTACATCATGGTGGAAGTGCTGCGGATGCCGCACTGGTGGGCCGTCTCGATGATCTCGCACCATTGCGCCGTGCTGAGTTTGTTCTTGGAAAGCACCTGGCGCACGCTGTCATCGAGCGTCTCCGCCGCGGTGCCCGGCAGTGTATCCAGCCCATTTTCCTTCAGCATCAGCAGATATTCGCGCACCGGCATGCCCGTCAGCTCCACGCCGTACATCATCTCCATGGGCGAGAAAGCGTGCGCGTGCATCTTCGGCGTTGCCGATTTCACCGCGCGCAGGATGTCGCGGTAATAAAGCGGCGGCAGATTGCGCGGGAGGCCGCCCTGAATGCAAACCTCGGTGGCGCCCCAGGATTCCGCCTCGCGGCACTTGTCGCCGATTTCGTCCAGGGAGAGGAAGTAGGCGTCGTGGTCGCGCGGGCCCACGCTGAAGGCGCAAAATTTGCAGCCCACGAAGCAGACATTGGTGAAGTTAATGTTGCGCGTGACCACGTAGCTGACGACGTCGCCCACCAGCCGCTGCCGAATTTCATTGGCTGCGACGGCCAGGCCGAACAGATCGTCGCCGGTGGCGAGGGCCAGTTGCACGCAGTCGTCCGGGGCGAGCGCGCCGCCGTCGAGCGAGTCGAGCACCTTCTCCAACGCGCGCCGCGCCGGCTCTGAGACCCGCGACCGCACATCATTCCAGTTTGTATTTTGAAGGGTCTTCTGATTGGCCCAACTGATGGCTTGCATGGTCCTCTTCGACTCATGGCCTCGCAGGCATGAAGCCAGCGACGCCGGCTAACGGAACAAATCTTTTTTCGCGGGACGAACCATCTGGCGAGCACTGCCGTCGCCGCGGCGATAACCGTAACCCCGGATTATACAAGCTGGAACGCGCGAATTTTTGCCGCACACCAGCCCCGCGACGCATGCCAGTTCGTCGGCCACCGCTTCTTCGGTAGCGTGCATCTGGTAACCGTAGAAATCGCGGCTGCCGCGGTAATCGTGCAGCACCTGCATACCGGCGACACCGATTGCAGTCTCGCAAAGTCCCTCGCGCCAAGGACGCCCGAAGCTGTCGGCCACGATCACCGGAATATGCAAGCCCGTCAGTTTTTTGATGCGACGATGGATCTGCGCGGCAGAGCGATCGCCGTCTTCCGGCAACAATACCGCGGTCTTGCCGCCATCCACGTTGGAGACATCCACGCCGCCGTTGGCGCAAACAAAACCATGCCGGGTCTCGGTGATGAGGATGTGCTTCTTGCGGACGACGCGCCGCGCCTCACGCAGCGCAAGCTCGATAACGCGCGCGTCGACGCCGTTCTTCGCGGCAAAGCGTTTGGTTTCGGCGGACGGCTTCACGTCTGCCAGCATCACCGTGCGGCCCTCAGCCTTGGCGACGATTTTGTGTTTGAGGATGAGAATGTCGCCGGCCTCGAGACGCTGACGGCCGCGCGCCAGCGCTTCGAGCAACAAATCGGCCACGGAGTCGCCAGAATGAACTTCCGCCAGGCCGCGAATGGGAATCGCGCGCAATTCGATCGCGATGTCAGCAGCAGAAGATCGCCGGGCCGCCATCACACCGCCATCTTCCAGCGGCTGGAATCTTCAGCGCTCCACGAACGCAACAGCCGCTGCGCGTGCGTGTCACCTTCGCGTCGCAGCAGCAACTCCAGTTCGTGCGGATTATCAATGTCCAGCCCGATACCCTCGAGTTCGAGAATGATCAGCGGCTTGCCGGTCTGCTCCATAGCAGCGCAGTGCGGCAGAAAGCTGTCGTTGCCGAAGCGCAGCGAAATCAGCGACGCCGGCCGTCGCAAAATGCAGTTGCTGCCGCGCCGGTCATAAGCGGGACCAAATACCGCGCCTTCCGCCGGCGCCGCCGCCAGCACCTGATGCAACTCGGCGCTGGTGATGAGCGGGATGTCGCCGGGGACGACGATGGAGGTGTCATAACCCTGCCGCTCACACCACGCGGTAGCCATCTCGATGGCCGCGGTCTCGCTCTCGTTGCGATCGTCTTCGATGACCAGGGAGCCGAACTCCGCCGCCATCTGCTGGGCGCGGACATCGCCAGTGACCAGCGCGATGTCAATTTGGTCGCGCACACCGGCAGCCGCCGTCATCACGTCCCGCAGCATAGCCGCAGCTAGCTCAGAGCGCTGAGCTTGGTCCAGCACGGTAGCCAGCCGCTGCTTGGCCGTCGCAAGACTTTTTACCGGAATTAGAAGAATTCCACGCATCGTCCTCGTCTGTCATCCCGACCGCAGCGGAGCGGAGGGATCTGCGGTTTCCCCGCTCGACGGCGCCGGCGCCGGTTATGCAACGGACTTCCGACTCACCGCACCTGAGCTTCTGTTGTCAACCGCTTTGTGTCGGGCACGGCTTCAGCCGTTCCGAAAGACATCATATTTCGCCGGGCTTTAGCCCTGCCCTCAGCGGCTAAAGCCGTTGTCGCGAACCTCCCGCTATGGCACGACTGAAGTGTCTGCGTGAGAACCCTGTCGTCCCCGGGGGACTCAAGATTTTTTCCCACTTGCGATCTTAGACCACCGACTTTGGCGAACAGTAGTTCTCACGCAGACACTGAAGTCGTGCCCTGATACAAATCTGAGCGGGAACGATTCAAGCGCCTACTCTTTGCTTCGCACTGCAAGCATCCAGCACGAACCTCGCCAGAGCCTTCTTATCGTCATTCGACCGCATGATGGTCCCGGTACACACCGCCTGGACATCGCTCATCTGCTGCGCTTCGGTTTGGTCGGCGCGATCGGCCACCAGTACATCGAGAAAATCTTCATACGCCGTGGCAACGCCAGCAATCGTGCTCGGCCATCCCATCATTCGCATCAAGGCTCCGGCAGGTCCCGATACTGCCGCCCCGCCTACGATCGGGCTGACCGCCGCAATGGGCGCTGCCGTTTGTCGCAGGGCCTCCCGGATTCCCGGCACTGCCAGAATCGGCCCGATGCTGGTGACGGGATTGCTCGGCGCAAACACAATTGCCTCCGCCGCGGCGATGCTTTCCAAAACACCCGGCACCGGCCGAGCGCTCTCCGCGCCCTCGAAGCGTACGGCCGAAACTTCCACCGCGTGACGCTCGCGCACGAAGTATTCCTGGAAGCTCAGCGTACCCACCGCAGTATCCAGCATGGTCGAAACGCGATCGTCTGACATGGGCAGCACCCGCGCGCGAATGCCGAGCTTCGCCGCCAGCACCGCCGTCGCCTCGCTCAGAGTCTTCCCTTCCCGCAGCAGCATGGTGCGGGTCAAGTGCGTCGCCAGGTCCAGATCGCCCAGGCTAAACCACCCCGGCTGCTCCATCTGCTTCATGCGCTCCAGGCAGCGGAAGCTATCATCTTCGACGCCCCATCCGCGGTCGGTGCTCAGCAGCCCGGAAAGCCCGTACAGCACCGAATCCACATCGGGCGAAACATGCAAGCCCCACCAAATGAGGTCGTCGCCGGTGTTCACGATCACGGTCAAGTTCTCGGGCGCGACGATTTGCTGCAACCCCTGCACCAGCTTGGTGCCGCCGGTTCCTCCGGTGAACACGACGATCATCTACGCCGCCCTCGCATAACCGCTGTCGCTCGCCGCTGCGCGCAATCGCTCGGCGAGAAATCCGCCACGCGCCGCCACCATGGAGATAAATTCCGGATACACCGGCAACCGCTGCCGCAATCGCTGTCCGGCTGCTTCGGTGTGCGCCTCTAAATCGCGCAGGTGCGGCCAAGGCGCCTCCGGGTTAATGTAGTCCGGCGTTAGCGGCGACACCCCGCCCCAATCATTGATGCCCGCATCGAGCAATCGCTCATAGCCACGCTCGGTCAAGTTCGGCGGCGCCTGAAGGTTGATGTCGTCCAGCAGCAGTCGCGCCACCGCCAGCGTTCGCAGCATGTCGCCGGTTGAAGGCTGGGGCCATGCCGCCATAGGGATTGGCGGCTTCACCCGGAAATTCTGCACGATGACTTCCTGGATGTGTCCGTACTCACCGTGCAAGCGCCGAATCGCCAGCAGTGACTCGACGCGGTCGTGCATAGTTTCGCCGATGCCGATCAGAATCCCAGTGGTAAACGGCACGCCGAGCTTGCCGGCATCCTCGATGGTCTTCAACCGCAGTGCCGGCAGCTTGTCGGGCGTTCGGCCGTGGGGATGCGCCATCGGCAAATCGCTCGCGGTGCTTTCCAGCATCAGCCCCAGGCTGGGATTGCTGGCACGCAGACGTTCGATCCAAGCCGCGCTCAGCAGTCCGGGATTGGCGTGCGGCAGCAGGCGAGTCTCGCGCAGCACCAACTCGCACATGGCTTCCAGGTAATGCAGCGTGCTGCGATAACCCAACCGGAGCAGAGTTTCCCGCATCTCGGGAAACAGCGACTCCGGCTTGTCGCCCAGCGAGAACAGCGCCTCGGTACAGCCCAGGCTTTCGCCCGCGCGCGCCACTGCCAACACTTCATCGGGCGTCATGGTATGTGCGCCGGGATCACCGGGATCGCGGCGATAGGTGCAGTAGCCGCAGTAATCGCGGCAGAGATTGGTCAGCGGGATAAAAACTTTTCGCGAATAGCTGATGACGCCGGGATGGTGCTGCGCTTTCCGCCGTCGCGCCGCCGCCAGGAGATGCGGCAGCGTCTCTTCATCGCACGCGAGCAATTGCACCGCGACGTCTTCCGCCAGCGGCAGCCCCTCGGCCACTTCGCGCAGATGTCCCGCAAGATAGCTGGCCGAAAGCTGTTCACCAGGATGTGTGCCGGTTGCAGTCAAAGCTCACTCCGCGAGCGCTCGTTGTTCTGGCAAGGATATCGCAAGCCCGCGCCTCCTGCATGAAAGGCGCGTGACACGATTACTTCTGCGGCAGAACCGGTTTGGAATAGCGGCCGCGGTGATACACCAGTGGCTTCCCCTCGCCCAGGACAACTTCCTTCACCGCGGCGACAAAGATGGTGTGATCGCCGGCGGGATGATCGCTGACCACGGTGCAATCCAAGTGTGCCAACGCGTCGCGCAGTACCGGCGTTCCGCTGAGCATGGGCCGGTACTCGATCCCCAGCCGCTGGCCGGCTTCATGGTTGCGCTCCGGATCGGCGAAGAACTCCGACAGCGCCTCGTGCTCTTCCTTCAGGATGCTGACCCCAAACTGGCGGCGTTCGCGAATGTGCAGATAGGTCTCGGCCTCGTGGTCCACGCACACCAGAATCAGCGGCGGGCGCAGCGACACTGAACAGAAGGCGCTGGCGGTCATGCCATGCACGCCACCCTCGACGGTTTCTACCGTGAGCACGGTGACGCCGCTGGCAAAGCGCCCCAGCGCCGCACGAAATTCCTCGGATGTGACCAGCTCTTCCATGCGTGCTTAGATTACCGTACTTCCCTTTGCGCATCTTGCCACGCGGCGGCCTTTGTGCGCCTCGCGGTTCTGCGATAAGCTAATCCACCGCAGCGCAATCTCGTCGTGGGGTCGGGATGTATCCTCGGGAATTTGCATATCATCGGGCGAAAAGCCTGCCGGAAGCGGCTTTGCTGCTCCAGCAACTGGGCAACGAGGCCAAGCTGCTGGCCGGCGGCCAGAGCCTGATTCCGCTGATGAAGCTGCGGCTCTCCGCGCCGGCCCACCTGGTGGACCTGAACTTCATTCCCGGCACGGCCTTCATCCACGACAACGGCGCGCTGCGCTTCGGCGCCATGACGCGCCACGCGGAGATCGCTGATTCGCCTGCCGCCGCGCGTATTGCCATCCTGCACGATACCGCCGCCGGCATCGCCGACCCGCAGATTCGCAACATGGGAACCATCGGCGGTTCGCTCGCCGAGGCCGATCCCACCGGCGACTGGGCGCCCACGCTGCTGGTCACCGGCGCTACCTTGAAGACGCTGTCCACTGACGGCGAACACCAGATCGAAATCGCCGATTTCATCCTGGACGCCTTCACCAGCGCGCTGAAGCCGGGCGAACTCATCACTGAAATTTCCGTGCCCCACCAGCCGCAGAAGAGCGGCGGAGCCTATATCGCGCTGAAGCGCTGCGCGCCGGTTTATGCCAGCGCCAGCGTCGCCGTGCAGCTCAGCCTGCACGGTAACGACACCTGCGCCGACGCCCGTATCGCTGTCGGCGCCATCGGCCTGACGGCAACACGAATCGCCGCCGCCGAAGACCGGCTGCGCGGGCAAACCATCACCGGCAAAGCAGATTGCCGCCGCTGCCGAGGCCGTGATGCAGGCGGTCGAGCCCAACGGCAGACATGCGCGGATCGGCCGAATACAAGCGTCATGCCGTCGGCGCGCTCACTCGGCTCGCAATCGAGGCCGCATCGAAACGCGCGCGCGGACAGAAGGTGGAGGTCACGCACCTGTATGCCTGAAGCCGTCGCCCGCATCTCGATCCAGGTAGAAGTGAACGGCAAGAAATATTCGCGCGAGGTCGAGCCGCGCATGCTGCTGGTGCAATTTCTGCGCGAGGAGCTAAGCCTTACCGGCACGCACATCGGCTGCGACACCAGCTATTGCGGCGCCTGCACCGTGCTGCTCAACGGCCGCAGCGTGAAGTCGTGCACGGTATTCGCCTTCCAGGCCGATGGCGGCAAGGTGCTGACCGTCGAAGGACTGGAGCGCGACGGCCGCCTGCACACCTTGCAGCAGGCCTTCAGCGACTGCCACGGCTTCCAGTGCGGCTACTGCACGCCAGGCTTCCTGATGAGCAGCCTGCAACTGCTGGAGCACAACGCCGATCCCAGCGACGCCGACATCCGCAAAGGCATTGCAGGCAACACCTGCCGTTGCACCGGATATCAGAATATCTTTAAAGCAATACATGCAGCAGCGGCGTCTTCCAGGAGCTAAGTCTTGGCCATCAAATTTTCTGGCGATTTTTCCGCTCCCCGCAGTCCTGAAGAGGTGTACTCGTTTCTCTCCGATCCCAACAAGTTCGCGGCGCTGCTGCCGGAATTCCAGGGCATGACGGTGCAGGACCCGACGCACTTCACCGTGAAGGTGGGCGTCGGCGTCGGCAACATTCGCGGCACCGCCGAAATCAAGATGGAGCTGGCGGAGGCTACCCGCCCCACTCGCGCGCTCTATAAAGGACAGGGCTCGGCGGTGGGCAGCCAGATCACCATCAGCGCCGGCTTCGACCTCGCGCCCGAGAGCGAAGGCACCAAAGTCTCGTGGCAGGGCGAAGCCAACATCTTCGGCAAGCTGGCTTCCATGGCCGGAGGCATGCTCGAACCGCTGGGCCGCAAGAACATCCAGAAGCTGATCGACAGCCTGCGCTGGTCGCTCACCATGCCGAAGGCTACGCCCGAGGTCGTGCCGCAGGAAGCGTCGCAGCCGCCAGCGCCGGCCGAAGCGCCCGCAACCCAGCCGCCCACGCCATCAGACATGCCCACCGGTCAGCCGCCGCAAGTCGAGACGGTCAGCGCCGTTCCGCCCGCGACGGAATCAACCCAAACTCCCGAAGAGAGCCATGTCAACGACCACGCACAGTGACGCGAGCGGTTGGGTCGGCCAGCGACTCAAGCGCAAGGAAGATGGCCGGCTGGTCCGCGGCAAGGGCAAGTTCGTGGACGACATCAAGCTGCTGGGCATGGTGCATTTGGTGTTTGTGCGCTCGCCGTTCGCGCACGCCAAAATCACGCGGGTGGAGACCGCCGCCGCCGAAGCCTTGCCGGGCGTGGTTTGCGCGCTAACCGGCGCCGAGGTCAGCAAGCTGGTGGATCCGTTCTTCGAGATCGGCCCTGCGCCCAGCAATCGCATTCTCGACTATCCGCTGGCGGTGGATCGCGCGCGCTATCAGGGTGAGCCCGTCGCAGCCGTCGTCGCCCAAACCGCGGCCATCGCAGAAGATGCCGCCGAACTGATTGAGGTGGACTACGAGCCGCTGCCGGCGGTAGTGGACGCCGAGATCGCCGCCACCGATGCAACCGTCCTGCACGAGGCCATGGGCACCAACGTCGTGTGGAATGGCGTCTTCGAGTACGGCGAGGTGGACAAGGCCTTCGCCGAAGCCGCGCACGTCGTGCACATCGATCATCTGCACGTGCATCGCTTCTCCAGCACTCCGCTGGAGAACAACGCGGTCATCGCGCAATGGGACGACAACGAGCAACTGCTGCATTTCTGGTCAAACAATTCCTTCCCCACCATCGGCATTCAACTGCTGGCGCCGGCGCTGCACCTTCGCATGGACCAGGTGCGGGTGCAGACCCACGACATCGGCGGCAGCTTCGGCATCAAGATCACCAACTATCCGCAGATGGCGGTGTGCGCCCTGGCCTCGCGCAAGGCCGGCGGCCTGCCGGTGAAGTGGAGCGAGACCCGCACCGAACACATGCAGGCCAGCGCGCACGGCAACGAGCGCACCTTCCGCGACACTCGCGTCGCGCTCGACAAAGACGGCGTCATCCTGGCCGTCAGTTCGCGCCACCTTGACGATTGCGGCGCTTATCCGCGCTATGAGCCGCTAGGGTGCGTCATCTGGTCGCAGGTCGCGCCCGCCACTTATCGCCTGAAAAACCTGCGCATTGATTTCACCCAGGTGGTCACCAACAAGTGTCCCGTCGGCCCCAACCGCGGCTATTCGCGCATGCAGCATCTTGTGGTTCCTGGAGCGCGTGGTGGATATCTGCGCGCATGAGCTCGACATTCCCGCCGACGAGATGCGGCTGCGCAACTACATCCGTCCGGAGGAATTTCCCTACACTCACGCCCAACGGCTGCGTGTATGACTCCGGCAATTATCCGGCGATGCTGGACATGGCGAAGAAGCTGATCGGCTGGGAGAAATGGCAGGCCGAGCGCGCTAAGGCGCAAAACGAAGGGCGCTGGCTGGGCATCGGCATCGGCACCACGCTTGATTCCGGCACCAACAATTTCGGCCAGGCGCAGATCGTAAACCCGCAGGCGCCGTTCTCCGGCAACTCGCAGGCGGCCAGCGCGCGGCTCGACATCTATGGCGAGGTCATCATCGCCGTCGGCTCGGTGCCGCAAGGCCAGGGCCACGAGACAACGGTATCGCAGGTCGTCGCCGACATCCTCAGCATCACGCCGGAGTTGGTGAATGTGCGCGTCGGCTTCGACACCGAGCGCAACGTCCACACCGGACACAGCGGCACCTACGCCAGCCAGTTTGCGGTGTCGGGACTGTCGGCCGTGAACGGCGCGGCGCAACTGCTGAAGGCGGAGATGAAGAAGCTGGCAGCCTTCGTCCTGCAAGCTGCGGAAGACGATCTCGAGTTCGGCGTCGGTAAGCAGGGGCCGGAGGTGCGCGTTCGCGGGACCGAGAAGGCGATTCCCTACATTGGCCTGGCCAATCTCGCCAACGTGAATACAGCCGTCGTTCCCGAGGATTTGCGCTCGCTCACGCTGAACTGCCGCTATACCTGGCGCGCGCCATTCCAGGTGCCCGACGTCAAACGCAAGTACGGCAACTTGACGCTGACCTACTCTTCGCAACTGCACATTGCGGTTATCGAGATTGACCGCGAGACGTACATCCCCAAGATTCTGGACTACGCGGCAGTAGACGACTGCGGCACGGTGATTAATCCCATGATCGTCGAAGGCCAGGTGCATGGCGCTACCGCGCACGGCATTGGCGCGGCCCTGATGGAGAATTGCCAGTACGACACCGACGGCAACCTGCTGGCCTCGACCTTCAGCGACTACACCCCCATCACCGCGGTCAGCATGCCGCTCATCAAGTACGGCAACATCGAGACGCCGTCGCCGCACAGCTACAGCGGAGCCAAGGGCATGGGCGAAGGCGGAGGCGCGCCGTTGCACGCCATCAGCGCGGCGCTTGCAGGATGCGCTGTGGAACGAAGGCATCATCATTGACGATTCCTATAACAACGCCAGCACGCTGTTCGAATTGCTGGAGAAGAAGCGCCGCGGCGAGTTGACGGCGAATGTGAAGGTTGAACGATAGCGGATGGCTGTCAGCTATCAGCGTCGGCTGTCAGCTAAACCAATACGAGTCAGGCATAGGATCGGCTGCGTAGCAATGGTCATGTTGCAGGCGTGCAATTGCGTTGAAGACAAGCGGACCGAGAACTGACGGCTGATAGCTGACAGCCGACAGCTACTATGAAGCGCATTCTCATCGTCGGAGCGGGAGCCATCGGCAGCCTGTACGCCGCACATCTGGCGCGGGTGGCCGAGGTGTGGGTCTTCTGCCCGTCGCGACCGAGCACGCGCCGCAGTCTCAATCGAACACGGCATCCGCGTCACCGGGCGGAACGAATTTCATGCTCGCCTGAAGGCTGCCACGGCATCCGCGCGATCTGCCCGAGTTCGACTTCGGCATCGTCGCCACCAAGGCCAGCCAGACCCGCGAAGCGTTTGCGCCGGTGGCACACCTGTTCCCGCACGGCGCCGTGCTCTCGGCACAGAACGGCCTGGGAAGCGAAGAGGTCATGGCCTCGCTGATGCCGCACGGCTTCGTGATTCGCGGCACCACCTTCATGAGCGGCACCCGCTTTGCCGACGATCACGTGCATTACGAGCTCAATACCGCGACCTGGATGGGCCCGTTTGAGCCGATGAACACTCCCTATGCCATGGTGGAAGAACTGGCCGCGCTGCTCAACCAGTCCGGTCTGAAGGCCGAAGCGTTGCGCGATGCCCGTCCGGCGCAGTGGTCGAAGCTGATTTTCAATGCATCGGTGAATGCCGTTTCTGCGCTGACCGAATTGCCGCACTCGCCGCACTTCGCCGCCGAAGCCGAGTTCAGCGATCTCGGGCACCTGGTGCACGCCTTGATGGACGAAGGCAAAACCGTGGCCGCCGCTCGCGGCATCGAACTGCACGACGATCCCTGGGCGATGAACTGTATCGGCGCGCAGACCAATCATCCGCCTTCGATGCTGATGGACATCCGGCAGCATTCGCAGACCGAAGTGGATTATCTTGGCGGCGCCATCGCCCGCGAAGCGGCAGCGCGCCGGCGTACCCGCACCACTGCATACCGCACTGTATCGGCTTGATCAAAGCAAAAGAGGCGAGTTGGGCCTGGAAGCGCGAGAATGTGCTGGAAGACCGTGGATCGTGGATCGTGAATCGTGGGTCGTAAATGCGGCCCCAGCATATCCCTCAGAGTTACACTGGCAACACGCAGCGCCTACACTACCCACGAACAACTGAACCCATGCCATACCCCATTGACGAACTCAAACTCGACCGCATGCGCCGCCTGATGAAGGAGCAGAACCTCGACGCGCTGGTGGTGCGTGCGCCCGACAACATCGTCTATCTCACCAATTACTGGTGCATGAAGGGCTACGACATCGCCGTCTTCCCTGCCGAAGGCGAGGCCACGCTGATCGCCATCGAGCCGCAGGAAGACGACGCGCGCCGCACGGCGTGGACCCAGGACATCCGCCTGTTCAAGAGCTACCACGACCGCGATCCTCGACCGCCGGGCTTGCGCTCGCTCGAGGTTGCACTGGCCGTGTTGAAGGAACGTGGCTTAACTGGCCGCATCGGCCTGGAACTTTCGCAAGGCACGCAAAGCGCCGACCGCATGGTGGGCGAGCCCAGCACCTGGACGCAGCCGCTGGTTCGACGCCTTCCGCGCCGTCGCCGGCGAAGTGGTGGACGCCTCCGCGCTGCTGGCCACGGCGCGCGCCATTAAGACGTCGCAGGAGATCGAGCGCATGAAGCTGGCCAACGAGCTGGCCGCGCTGGCCATGGAACATACCGCCGAGCGCCTGCGTCCCGGGATGAAGGAGAGCGAAGCGGCCGCCATCTTCGAGGGCTTCGTGCACGCCGCCGGCGTCGGCTACAAGGGCAAAGTCGAGATGGCGCGCGCCTTCACGCTGGTATGGTCGGGCAACGGCATTCGCACCTTCACTGCGACCGGCGACCGTCCGGTGCAGGAGCACGAGCCCACGCTGTTCGAGATCTGGGTGTGCGTGGATGGGTACTGGAACGACCTGACCAAAAATCTGTGTCCCGGCGAGCTGACGCCGAAGTACGAAAAGTTGCTGGAGCTGCTGCTGAAGGTGTTTCATGAGGCTGCCGATTTTGCGCGCGATGGCGCCAGCTTCCCCGAGCTCGATCGCATGATTCGCGCGCGCATCGCCGAAGGTGGCTATCCCGGCCAGCCGTCGCATCCCATCTGCCACGGCGTGGGAGCGCGTGCGCACGAGCCGCCTTACGCGCACCAGGCGGGCTCCGGCACCATTCGCGAAGGCATGGTGCTGGCCATCGAGCCGGGCATTTACTGGCCCGGCGGAGGCGGCCTGCGCCTGGAAGACAATTTCTGGATCACCGGCAGCGGCAACGAAAAGCTGTGCTCGTTCCCCGACGATTTTCGCGTGCTCATCCCCTCGCGGAGGACGCAATGGCTATAACCGCTCGCACGCCGGCGCTTGACGATCGCCGCCGGCAGGCCATCCTCGACGCCATTCGCGAGCCGGAGATCGTCTCCATGTGCTGCGACGTGATCAACATCCCCAGCGCCACCGGACACGAGCTGGCCATGGCCGAGTACATGCGCGCGGCTTTTCAGCGGCTGGGCATGCACGTCACCTGGCAGCCCATCGAGGACACGCGCGCGAATGTCATCGGCCGCCTCGAAGGACTGGGCAACGGCCGCAACCTGATGTTCAACGGCCACATGGATACGTCGAACACCGGCGACGAGGACTTTCTCACCGGCATCGGCTACAAGCCGCACGCCGTGGTCAAAGACGGCATGATTTACGGCCTCGGCATTTACAACATGAAAGGCGCGCTCGTGTGCTACGTCCACGCGGTGAAGGCGTTGCTGGAGGCCGGAGTCAAGCTCGAAGGCGACGTCATTCTCGGCGCCGTCTGCGGCGAGATCGAGAAGACGCAGTGGGGCGAATTCCAGGGCAAGGATTACCGCGGTTACGGCGCCGGCACGCACTATCTGGTCAACCACGGCGTGCTGCCCGACATGTGCATTCTGGGCGAGCCGACCGACATGCACCTGGTGCTAGAGCATGCCGGCTCGATGTGGGTGCGCTTCGGCCTCACCGGCAACTATGTACACTCGGCGTTCGCGCCGGGCAAGGAAGATCACAACGCCATTCGCCGCATGCACACTGTGCTGGAAGAAGTGATGGGCTGGATTCCCGAGTGGCAGGAGCAGAGCCGCTGGGCGGGCCGTCCGGGCTTCGTCAACATCGGATGCGTGCGGGCCGGGCATCCGTGGCGCGCCAGCCGCACGCCCGAACGCGCCGACCTGTTCCTCGACGTGCGCGTGCCGCCGACGATGGAGATGACCGACGCGCGGCGTGCCGCGAGCAAGCTGTTCCTGGCGCTGAAGGAGAAGCATCCTGAGTACGGGCTGGAGTTTGAGACCTATGTTTCCGTTCCGGGCGCCACGTTGGACGAGAACCACGCCATGGTGAAGGCCATCGAGCGCGAATCATCGCGCGGTGGTCGGCAAAGACGTCGAGCGCGATACCGTGCTGTGGTGCTCGGACGCGTCGGTGCTTTCGCGCTTCGGATGCCCAACGGTGAATTACGGCCCGTCCAGCGGCCCGCGCGATCACGAAGGCGAGAAGGTCGCGATCAAGACGCTGGTGGAAATTACCAAGGTGTACGCGCTGACCGCGGCAGAAATTATGCGGAGGCAGTGGTTAGTAATTAGCTGATTCAGGCTAACGTTAAGTCGCATTCCGAACGGAGCCGGCGTAGCCGGTGACAATGTCCTGCTCAAATCTATCGCTGGCTCAGCCGCTTTCACAATTGCTAATCACTAGTCACTAAATACGAGCTTGAAGGCCAGCTGTTCCACCGGAAGCGTCGACTGTACAGTTTGCCATCTCAACCCGAAATCGCCCGCCGCTACGCCAACCTGCGCGCCGCCATGCGCGAGCAGAATGTCGACGCCCTGCTGGTCTGCGGCAATCAGTATGCCGGCTTCGAAGGCGCGGTCTTCTATGTCTCCGGCTTCGAGATCGTGCATCGCTACGTGTACGTCCTCATCCCGCTCGAGGGCGATCCCGTGCTCATCTTCCCGCAGGAGGCGCGCTGGATCGGCGACAAGAAGAAGCCGTTTGTCGAGGAAAAAGTCTGGGCCGACATTCCCGGCCGCTGGCTTCGCGAACGCGCGCAGGCTGCCGGCTGGAAGCGGCTGGCGGTGTACGGACTCGACTACATCATGGCGGTCCGCGACTATCGCGAGCTGCAACAGGGCCGTTTCGAGCTGGTTCCCTTCGACTACCACTTCGACATGGCGCGCGCCGTCAAGAGCGACGAGGAGCTGGCCGAAGTGCGCGACGCCATGCGCATCATCGAGGAAGGCTTCTGGGCGATGCTCGACGGCTTCGAGCCGGGCAAGACCGAGGCGGAAATCATGGCGCCGGCGGTGGAAATTTTCTTCGCTCGCGGCGCCGGCCCGCGCATGATGAACATCGTGCTCTCCGGCGAGAACGGCGAGGCCGAAGCGCACTTCAAGGTGCCGGGACATCGCAAGGTCGGCGCGCGCGACCTGATGCTCTACTCGCTGGAGATTACCGGCGCCGGCGGCTACTGGGTCGAGTTCTCGCGGCCGCTCATCGCCGGCGAGCCCAGCGCGCGCACGCTGCAAATGGCCGAGGTCTATCCCGAAGCCATGGAGCAGGCGCGCCAGTTGATGCGCGAGGGCACGCTCGCCTGCGAGGTGCACAAGGTCGTCGCTGACACCTTCGCGCGACAGGGCTTCGCGCTCGGCCATCTCTCCGGACACTCCATCGGCACCACCATGATCGAACATCCGGCGATCGGCGCGAAGTCGCAGATACCCCTCAAGCAAAACATGATATTTTCTCTGCATCCGCAGGTGGTCGACCAGGATGGGAACGTCTGCCTTTACACGCAAGACACCTTCCGCGTGGGCCAGACGGAAGGCGAGAATCTGAGCAGCATTCCCTGGAAGTTCTACTCGCACGCTGATGCAAAAGCGACGGCGGCCAAGGCAGTCTCCGACCGATGGATCGACGCATGAAGAAAGTTCTGATCGTGGGATGCGGCGCCATCGGCAGCCTCTTCGCCGCGCATCTGGCGCAGGCGCGGCGAGGTCGAGGTCTATGCCTTCGACGCCTCGGAGCCGCACGTGGACGCCATTCGCAAGACGGGCTGCGGCTTTCCGGCGCGGCCGATTTGCACGTGCACCTGAAGCACGCCACCAGCAACGCCGCCGAACTGCCGCTCTGCGACTACGGCATCGTCGCCACCAAGGCCATCCATACCGAGGCCGCCATTCGCGGCGCCGCTCGCTGCTTTGACGAGCACAGCGCGGTCTGCTCGGTGCAGAACGGCGTCGGCAACGAAGAACTGATCGCGCAGCATGTGAAGTACGTCATCCGCGGAACCACCTTCCCGGCCGGACACATCGTGGCGCCCGGGCACGTGGGTTTCGACATCAAAGGCGACACCTGGATTGGGCCGTTCGAGCCGACGGCCACGCCGATGGACGCACGTGGAGGAGCTGGCGGGCTACATCACGCGCGGCGGCATGAACACCATCGCCCTGACCGACGCTCGCGGCGCGCAGTGGACCAAGCTGATCTTCAACGCGGCCACCAATCCGGTGGGCGCGCTGACGCTGCTGCATCATGGCGCGGCCTCGCGCTTCCGGCCGACGGGCGAGCTATTCAACGGACTGATTGCGGAAGGCAAAGCGGTGGCCGCGGCGATGGGAATCGACCCTGCACGGCGACCCGACGCACTGGTGGAGAAAGGCGCGCGCGCTCCCGGCAAGCACAAGGCCAGCATGCTGCAGGACATGCTGGCGAAACGGCAGACCGAAGTCGATTTCATGAACGGCGCGATCGTGAAGTGGGGCGAGAAGTACGGCGTACCGACTCCGCTGAACAAAGCGATGTGGGCGCTGATCAAGGGGCTGGAGCACTCGTGGGGGGAGTGAAGACGCCATTCGCCATTCGCTTTTCGCCAGAGGACGTATGTCCAGACTTCTGGTTGTCTTTAAGTTGGTGGGCCAGGCGCACTTTGTGAAACGAGCTTCGGTTATCAGCCCGCTCTTTCTGGCGAATAGCGAATAGCGTCTTTTAACAAACGAAAGGTCATTCTTAATCATGAGTCAGTTCCCTTCCGCATTGGCGTTCTGCAACTGAGCATGGAGCCGCTGGCAGCAGACCGTGCGCATGGCGCAGGCCTGCGACCGCGCCGGCTTCGACATCTTCTGGCTGGCCGAAGCTTATCCCTGGTGGCGCAAGCACGGCATGGAAGCGCGCTCCTCCACCGCCATGACCGCCGTCATCGCCGCGCAAACGAAGAACATCGTCATCGGCTGGGGCATCATCTCGCCCTACACGCGCCATCCGGTGCAGATCGCCATGGAAGCGCGCGTGCTGCAGGACGCCGCCGGCGACGGCCGCTTTCTGCTCGGCCTTGGCGCGTCGAAGATCTTCATGAAGGAGATTGGCGAAGGCGAGAAAGGCAAGGAGGTCGGCCCGGCCGTGGTCATGCGCGAAAGCATCGAGATCATTCGACGCCATGCTCGCCGGAGAAGCGGTGGACTATCACGGCAAGGCCTTTGACGCGATCTGCCCCGGCGCTGAAGCCGAGGCCGCACGTCCATCGCGCGCGCGGTTCCCATCTATGTGGGCGCCACCGGCCCGGTGCTGCAACGGCTGGCGGGCTCCCACTCCGACGGACTGCTGACCGCAAGCATCACCACGCCCGATTTCCTGCGCTACGCACGCGGCAACATGGAAGAAGGCGCGCGCAAGGCCGGCAAGGATCCGGCGACGCTCGACCTGGGCGGCGTCATCGTGGGCAGCATCAACCGCGATTCGCAAGAAGGGCAAAGAAGGCGCGCGGGAGATGGCGGCCATGTATCTGGCCAACAAGGTGCAGAACATTCGCGGCTCGGCCGACGTGCTGCTGCAAAAGGCGGGCCTGACCTTTGAGGAGATTTCGCCCATCGCCGACGCCATGGAAAAAGGCGGGCGCAAAGCCGCCGCCAGGGCGGTCACCGACGACGTGCTGCGCAAGGTCTGCGCCATCGCCGGCACGCCCGACGAATGCTGCGAGCGCATCGAGGAATATCGCCAAGCCGGCTGCACCAACATCATGCTGGAAATCTGGGGCGACGACCGCGAAGAGCAGGCCGACGCTCTTCGGCGAAGCTGTGCTGCCGCACTTCAGGCAAGACAGTAGTCTTCCGCAAAATAAAGACGCGCCGCTTGTGGGGCGGACGGTCCAAGTCTGAAACAATTCCACTTTCGCTTATTAGCAGCAGGCCGTACATGGCCACCTGGTTCTCGCGCCCCACGAACACGTGGCCGTCGGCAACGGTGGGCGTCGCAGAACTTCACTGGCAGTCCCGGATTGTCGCGGCTGCGGGTTCTGATTCGGAGTTGTACAGCTCAGTGCCGAGGTTGGTGGCGTCGTAGGCGCGCAGCGTGGTGCGAGCCGCCGTTGTAGTTGTCCGACTGGATGGTCCACACGATGCCGTTGCTGGTGCCGTTGGCAGAGACGGACGGTGTCGTACCAGGATAATTGAAGCCTTGCGGAGACTCCGAGGTGGAGCCGCCGGACAGTTTCTGCGCCACCGGATCAAGCTGAACGCCTTTAAGTGGTCGTATTGGCCGCTGAAGTAGGCGGTGTTGTTCCAGAAGGCCGGGCTGCCCCAGATGCCGCCGATGGCGTATGGCAGCGTCTGCACGATCTGGCTGTCGCCGGAGGAGTTGAAGTGCCCCATGTTGTCGCGGCTCACCAGATCAATGGTGCCTTCCTTGCCCACCTGGATCAGCAGGTGGGGATAGGTCTTGCCCAGCTGGTCAGGCAGCAGAACCACGCCGCCGGAGCCCAGATCGGTGTCGTTGTTGTCCAGGTCTGCTGGTCCCAGGGAGTGAAGTAGTCGAGCACGGTGAAGCTGTGGCCGGTATAGCTGACCAGTCGAAGAACGCTGTCGCCGTAATCGGTGCCGCCGCGGTCGAGATCGAATTTCCCGTTGCCGGTAGCGGCATAGATGGACCCGCTCAAGTCCGCCGCCACTCCGGCACCGCCGCCCCAGAAGCCGCCTTCATAACCGTTCGGCGTGTCCACCAATACTGCGGTCTGGCGCCAGGTTGGACTCGTTGTACGCCATCAGCCAGCCGTGATAGGTACCCAGGTCGCAATGCGAGGCCCAGGCAATGATGACCTGGCCGCGCACGATCAGCAGCGAGCCGCGCAGGCCTTCCACCAGCGGATCGAAGGTGAGGATCCCGCCCACGCTGCCGTTGCCGTTTCCCGGCGCGGTTGCGGCAATGCGCTTGTACGGGACCTTGTCTTTACCGGTGGTCACGTCCACTGCGTGCAGCGTCTGGTAGAAGGTGGTGGTACGGGTGAAAGTGTTGTACTCCTTGGTCTTGGTGATCAGGTACATGGTTTTGGTGGAGGCATCGATCACCGGCGTGGCAGTAATGCCAATCTCCGGCACCAGGTCTTCGCAGTTCACGTCGTTGGACGATACCGAACTGATCTGGATGCTGGGATTGGACGACGCCAGGTAATTAGCGCGCCACAGTTGCTGGCCGCTGTTCACGTCGAAGGCGTAAAGCTGGTCGTGTTCGGTGGCGATGAAAACCACGTTATGCGAAGTACCGTTGATGGAGAGGTTCGGCAAATACAACGGCTGCGCATAGACGAAGCCCTGCACCGCAAAGGTGGCCTTCTTGCCGAAGGTGTTCATCTTGACGTTGGCGGGAGTGAGGATGGTCTCGTGGCTGTTGGCGCCGCTGCGCGAGTTGTCATTGTGATAAGTGGTCACCGCGACCTGCGCCATCGCCAGGCCGGAAGTCATCATTGCTGCTGCTGCTAAAACCGCCGCCAAACGCGAAACCAAGCGCATGCGCATGTAGAAGCCCCCCCTTTTAAACCGCACCTTAGGATTAGTTTTGCTGGAAATGTGGGAGATGATTATCGTATGGAGCCCCCGCAAATACAAGGGCTTTGATGTCTAAGTCTTTAAGGTCTTTGCCTAAGTCATACTTAGCGGTGACCCGGGTCATGCCGGGGCAAGGGCTTTCAGGGCCATCTGGATTCCACGGTGATGCCGATCTTTATCGTGGGCGTCATCGTGGTGGTGATCGAGGCAGGACGCCACTGCTGGAAGACGCTGCACGGTGCGCCGGTTCCCGAGGAATCCTTCGGCAAGCCCGAAGCGGAGGAAGTGGAAATGGCACTGCTGCCGAGGCGGATCGTTGAGCCGCGTATCCTGGCGTGTAAGTCTTCGTTATTGTTGTGAAGGGGTTTTGTTGATGCCGCCGCCCAAAACCGCGTTGTTCGTCGTTTCTGTGGAGAGTATTCAGCAGGAGCCTTGCATTTCTTCTGACGGAAGGTTCTTAAAGAGTGCCGTCATTAAGGGTGTATCCCAGGACTCTGAAGATTCCTTCGAAATCAGAACCGGACCTCTCAGCTCTGAGCAACTTCGTCGCTGTGAATTGCTGCAGCGTCATGGATCTACAGTTGTTGAAATCCCTCACACTTGGAAATGGGAACACGGCGAAAATTGGGAAGGCGAGGTGATCAAAGCAGCCATGGATCGTGTAGCAAAGAGGTATGAAAATGATGAGGTTTGACAGCGATTTCGCGAAGCGGGTTCTGGTCGAGATAAACAAGCGCTTTCCTCACGCGATCCAGACGAGCCATCTGAAGCACACTCTTGAGAATGAGCCTAGCGACCCGGCGTTGATGATGGCACTGGCAGGGTTACTGCGCGACGGCCTCATTGAAGGTAAGCCCTTGTTCGAGAGCATGTCCGGGCAGGGAGAGCTTGTTGCGATGGCTGACATTGGGATCACTGCTGAGGGTCGCAGGCACCTATCTGGTCATTCTGCCCCATCTACGTCAGCTACCATCATCCAGGGCGACCAATTCAACAACTACGGCCAGGCTGGTGCTATCGGGCACCACTCTACCGGGACAGTCAATTACCAAAGTCAATGGGCGTCCCTGAAGCATCAGGTAGACCTGTCGACAATCGCTGACGAGTTGCACAGCACGATTCAGCATCTCCGGCAGACCGCGTCATCAAGCGAGGACTATCAGCGGCTCCAACTGCTAGCGCAGGCGAAAGAGGAGGCCGACAAGAAAGACGGCGGAAAGATGCTTGAAGTGCTATCAAAGATGGGGCAAACCGCTCTACCCGTACTCACAAAATGTGGTGCCGAAGTTGTCGCTCGCTTGATTCAACACCACCTGGGCATGCAAACCGCCCGTATGTCCGCGGCGTGTCGGGCATGGCCAGGTTTGCTCGCGGCCTCACTTCTTTGACAGCGCCGCGACCTTCTCCCGTGCCAGCGGTCGCGCAAACGCATTCGCGGGATTGTGGCTGTTGATGGTCAGCGTCTGGCGATAGAACTCCAGCGCCTTCGCCTGGTCGCCCGACTTCTCGTAAGCCTGCGCCAGCAACGCCAGCACCGCCGGGTCCTTCTGGTCGCCCTTCAGCAACTCGGCGATGGCCGGCTTGTAGGCGTTGCCGTAGAAATCCACGTAGCCGTTGATGTACGGATAAAAGCGCATCTGATCCGGATTGCTGCCCTTGTCGAGCAAGCCCTTGGCAGCCTGCAACCGCTGTAAGGCCCATTCGCGCTGGCCGCGGCGCGCGGCAATCTTGGCCTGCGCGCTCTCCCAGCGGAAGTCCCACAGATCTTTTTCCGCTGGAGTGATGTTGGGCTTGCGCAGCGCCGTCAACCGGCCCGTCTGGTACCACTGGAAGGCGTTGTCCAGGTCGCCGGACTCCAGCAGAATGCGCGCGGCCTCGTCTGCGGTGCCACCGGCGTCTTCAAACTGCTGCGCCGCAAATTGCAGATCGAAGGCCTGCTGCTCGTACTTCCTCGCCTCATCGCCTTTCTTCTCGAAGGCATAGGACACGGCCATGGTGCGCAAGGTCTGCACCTTGTTCGCCGCCGGCGCCAGTTCGATGGCCTTGCTCAAGTGCTGCCGTGCCTCTTCGTACTTCCCTTCCAGGTCTAACGCGACGCCCGCCGCCAGGTGCGCCTGGTAGAGATTCGGGTCTCCTCCAGCGCCTTCTGATAGAGCGCCAGGGCTTCGTCCTGCCGGCCTTCGGAGTTCAGCTTCTGTCCCTGCTTCACCAGCTCCAGCGCGTCGTCGTTCTTGGACGTGGCGGAGGGCGGGACATTCTGCGCGTACGCGGCTAGGCTGGCGGTCAGGAAAACGATTGCGGCAACGCGGCGATATAGGTGATTCACCTGCGATTTCATGCGCGAATTATTGCATATTGCCGCCGAGCGGGCGACGGGGTAAGATGCCTCGCGACTTATCTCAGTGCAAAACTGAATCACTCACCAGGAACGCCATCTCAGGAGATGACCATGAAGGAAATCCTTGCACGCCGGAGTTTCGTCAAGACAGGAGCCTGCGGCGCCGCAGGCCTGGCCGCCGCCACCTTACTCGGAGGCGCCGCTGCCTTCGCCCAGGAGAAGCCCACCCCTCCTCCCCGCGGTCGCGCTCTGACCAAAGAATGGCAGGACTCGCTGACCCCGGAGCAGATCATCGCCCTGGCCAAGGCCGGCAACGCGCGCTTCGTAAAGGGCGAAAAAGTCGAGCGCGACTACCGCGCCGACGTGCACAGCACCAAGAAGGGGCAGTATCCCGCGGCCGTGGTGCTCAGTTGCATTGATTCCCGCGCGCCCGCCGAGATCATCTTCGACGCCGGCATCGGCAACATCTTCAACGCCCGCATCGCCGGCAACTTCATTGACACCGACCTGGCCGCCAGCATGGAGTTTGCCTGCAAAGTCGTCGGCTCCAAGGTCGCGCTGGTCATGGGACACACCGAGTGCGGCGCCATCAAGGGCGCCATTGACAACGTGGAGCTCGGCAACCTGACCGAATTGCTGGCCAAGCTGAAACCCGCGGTGGAAGCCTGCCGCGATTTTCCCGGCGCACATACCTCGAAGAACAAAGCCTTCGTGGATGCCGTCGCCACCAAGAATGTCGAGCTCACCCTGGACAACATTCGCAAGATCAGCCCCATCCTGGCCGAGATGGAGAAGCAGCATCAGATTGTGCTGATAGGCGCCATGTATGACGTCTCCACCGGCGAGGTGAAATGAAGCCTGGTCA